>NZ_WUAF01000002.1 GCF_009800965.1 Cognatazoarcus halotolerans
CGAATTTCAATGGCCCGGTCTCGTTCGACTACACGGTCACCGACGGCACGACGCCGGTGACGGCGACGGTGGATGTGACCGTGACCGCGGTGAACGATGTGCCCGTAGCCACGGACGATACCCTGGCCGCAGTCGAAGACACCCCGCTGACCGGTACCCTCGCGGCGAACGACACGCCGAGTGGAGACGGCGGCAACGTCTGGGCGCTGGCCTCGGGTCCTGCCAACGGCAGCGTCACGGTGAATCCGGACGGCACGTTCAGCTACACCCCGGACGCCAACTACAACGGTCCGGACAGCTTCACCTACACGATCACCGATGCGGATGGCGATGTGAGCACCGCCACCGCGACGATCAACGTCGCGCCGGTAAACGACGTCCCTGTCGCGGCCGACGACACGCTGGCGGCGGTCGAAGACACGCCGCTGACCGGCACCCTCGCCGCGAACGACACGCCGTCGGGTGACGGCGGCAACGTCTGGGCGCTGGCGAGTGGTCCGGCCAATGGCAGTGTCACGGTCAATGCCGACGGCACGTTCAGCTACACGCCCGATGCCAACTACAACGGCCCGGACAGCTTCACGTACACGATCACCGATGCGGATGGCGATGTGAGCACGGCTACCGCAACGATCAACGTCGCGCCGGTAAACGACGTCCCTGTCGCGGCCGACGACGTGCTCGCCGCAGTCGAAGACACCCCGCTCTCGGGCACTCTCGCGGCCAATGACACCCCAAGTGGTGACGGTGGCAACGTCTGGGCACTGGCTTCGGGCCCGGCCAACGGCAGCGTCACGGTGAATCCGGACGGCACGTTCAGCTACACGCCGAACACCAACTACAACGGTCCGGACAGCTTCACCTACACGATCACCGATGCGGACGGCGATGTGAGCACCGCCACCGCGACGATCAACGTCGCGCCGGTAAACGACGTCCCTGTCGCGGCCGACGACACGCTGGCGGCAGTCGAAGACACGCCGCTGACCGGCACCCTCGCCGCGAACGACACCCCGAGTGGTGACGGCGGCAACGTCTGGGCACTGGCGAGCGGCCCGGCCAATGGCAGCGTCACGGTCAATGCCGACGGCACGTTCAGCTACACGCCCGATGCCAACTACAACGGCCCGGACAGCTTCACGTACACGATCACCGATGCGGACGGCGATGTGAGCACCGCCACCGCGACGATCAACGTCGCACCGACGAGCGACGCCCCGATCGCCCAGGACGACGTGGCGACGACGGCCGAAGACACGCCGGTGATCATCGACGTGCTGGGCAACGACAGCGATCCGGACGGCGACACGCTGACGATCACCGAAATCGGAGGTCAGCCGATCGGCGTGGGTAACCCGGTGACGATTCCGGAAGGCTCGGTAGCGCTGAACCCGGACGGTACGCTGACCTTCACGCCGAACCCGAATTTCAATGGCCCGGTCTCGTTCGACTACACGGTCACCGACGGCACGACGCCGGTGACGGCGACGGTGGATGTGACCGTGACCGCGGTGAACGATGTGCCGCTTGCGGCCGACGACGTGCTCGCCGCGGTCGAAGACACTCCGCTCTCGGGCAGCCTCGCGACCAATGACACCCCGAGTGGTGACGGTGGCAACGTCTGGGCGCTGGCGAGCGGCCCTGCCAACGGCAGCGTCACGGTGAATCCGGACGGCACGTTCAGCTACACGCCGAACGCCAACTACAACGGCCCGGACAGCTTCACCTACACGATCACCGATGCGGATGGCGATGTGAGTACCGCCACCGCGACGATCAACGTCGCGCCGGTAAACGACGTCCCTGTCGCGGCCGACGACACCCTGGCAGCGTTCGAAGACACGCCGCTGACCGGCACCCTCGCGGCGAACGACACCCCGAGTGGTGACGGCGGCAACGTCTGGGCGCTGGCTTCGGGCCCGGCCAACGGCAGCGTCACGGTCAATGCCGACGGCACGTTCAGCTACACGCCGAACGCCAACTACAACGGCCCGGACAGCTTCACGTACACGATCACCGATGCGGATGGCGATGTGAGTACCGCCACCGCGACGATCAACGTCGCGCCGGTCAGCGATGGTCAGCCAGTCGCTGTCAATGATGCTTTCACGACAACGCTTGGGACGCCCATCATCATTACGGCTGGCCAGCTTCTATCGAATGACTCTTTACCGGACCATGCAAAAATCACCGCGCTGACTCCACCTTCGAGCGGAACGCTGGTGGATAACGGAAACGGCACCTGGACCTATACGCCGGCATCGACTGGACTGGCAAATTTCACTTACACGCTGACCGACGACGATGGGCAGACCAGCACGGCGAACGTGGGTGTCACGGTTTTCGCTCCACGGGATGATCTGGCGACCGTCAACGAGAGTGCGCTGCCGGATGGCACGGGTGGTGGTACGCGTTATGCAAGCGGAAATCTTCTTGCGAACGACGGAGGCGGCACATCGATCAGCAATATCAACGGCATCACCGATGGCAGTGCGGGTGATACCGATAGCCGCGCTGGATACATTGGCGTGACGACTTCGCTCGGAAAGTTGATTGTCGACGTTGCGGGGGCTGGCGTGGGTGATTACAGCTATACGCTGAACGCCGCCGCGGACAACAGTGCGCCTGCCAACGACCTCGGGGTTACTGAAGTCTTCAACTACACTTCCAACCTGACTTCGGCCGCGTTGCGAGTCAATGTTGTTGACGATGCCCCGCTGGCAAGCGAACGGGTGGTCAACGTCGTTGAAGGAGCGGTGCCCGACTACAATCTCGTGCTCGTGCTCGACGTTTCCGGGAGCATGACTACGGCAAGTGCGGGCGGCGAGGTCCGGGAGATCAATGCGGATGGCAGCGTGTCGATCACGACCCGGCTTGATCTGGCAAAGCAGGCAATGATCGAACTGGTCGAGGCCTATTTCAACCAAGGGCAGAACGTCTCCATAAAGCTGATCGAATTCTCCAGTTCCGCCACCATCCTCAATGGCAACGTCGCCTTTACCGACAAGGAAGCGGCGATCGCTGCGATCAACGGTATGACCGGTTCGGGCGGGACGAACTACGAGGCGGCACTGACTTCGACGCAGGCGGCCTTCGGTACGATCGATCCGTCGGTGGAAAATCTCGTCTATTTCATATCGGACGGCGTGCCTTCGGTGGGGAACATCACGGATCCGGTGGGTGCATCGGGATACGATGCCTTTATCGCCGGCAACAACATCAAATCGTATGGCGTGGGGATCGGAACCGGTATCGCCGACACGACCTTCCTCGATGACATCCATAACGTGGATGCCGATCTCAGCGGAGCAGAGGATTCGGCGATCATCGTTCCCGATCTGAACCAGCTGGCGGATACGCTGCTATCCACCGTGCCGGTCGTCGTCGGAGGGAATCTTGTTGCCACCGGGTCGGTCGGCAGCGTGCTCGGCGCGGACGGCGGCAGCGTGCAAACCATTGTCGTGCAGCTGGACAGCAACGGGGATGGTTCGCCTGACCAGAATGTGACCTTCTCATACAATGAGACCACCGGGCAGATCACGCACACCGCGGGATTCCTGCCCGCTGTTCCAGCAGGTGATCTGCTGACGCTGGATGCGAGCAAGGGTTTCAACTTCGGAACGCTCACCTTCAATTTCTCTACCGGCGATTACACCTATTTCACCGGAGGCGCTGCGTCGCAGGGTGACAGTTTCGATGTGGTATTCGTGGCACGGGACGGTGACGGGGATACTACCGATCCGACTCGGGTAAGCTTCAATGTCGTCGACGGCAAGCCTGTCGCGAACGACGATTTCGATACCCTGTTTGCCAACCACAGCGTGTTCCAGGGCAACGTCGTGAGTGGGGTCGGTACCGATGGCGGCCTCGCGCTCAATGCCGACTTGCTGGAGTTTTCGTCGCAGGGCCGGGGTGTGGACCAGGCTCCGGACGATGCGCGTGTAAGTTCGATCACCTTCTTGGGGCAGTCCTACGACCTGACCGTGGATTCGAGCGGCAGCGGGGCCGGATACAGCTACACCATCAGTGGCGGGCAGTTGGTGTGGACGCACGATTCCGATGGCAGCAGCCTGGTCTTCAATCGCGATGGCTACTACGAGTATCACCCCGCAACGGACGATCTTCCGTCGCATCTGAGCGGTACCCCGGTGACCGTGAATTTCACTGGAGCCAATCAGGCGGCTACCAGCCTGACGGTCGGCGGAATCACGCTTACCGGGATGGCACGCGATACCAATACCGAGGATGCAGGAGTTCGCCGCACCTCGAGCGGTGGGGCAGGGGTGTCTTCTGGCGCAAGCAGTCAGCGTATCGACAGTCTCGAGACGCTCGTATTGACGTTCAGTCGGACCTTGTATCCCTACGGCGTGAACAACATCGTCATCGACCCGACCGACAGCAACACCTATAGCAATCTGTCGTACAACACCTCGGGAACCGTCTATGCGCTGACTTACTCGGTCTATCACATCGACGGAAGCCTGCTGGGTCAGTTCTATAGTTACTCGGAAAATCCCGTGGCGCTGCCGCCCGAGTACAGCAATGTCGGGCGTATCGAGATCTCGGCGAGCAGTGGTGCCTATTCGGCAATCAGCAGTGTGACTTATGAGCCGGTCTTGCTGGATACGGGGGCGACGCCGATCGCACCGATTGAAATCGGCTACACCCTGACCGATACCGACGGCGACAGCTCGAGTGCAACGCTTACCCTGCAGACGATCGACAACACCATCGTGGGTGGCGACGGCGCGGATACACTGAACGGGACCGGGGGCAACGACCGGCTCGTTGGCCTTGCCGGAAACGATACCTTGAATGGTGGCGCTGGCAACGACATCCTCGAGGGCGGTGACGGTAACGATCATCTCTCCGGCGGCAGCGGCATGGATCATCTGGCCGGCGGCAGCGGCGCCGACGTGCTTGACGGAGGGGCGGGAGATGACGTGCTCGCCGGTGGGGCCGGTGCGGATCTGCTGACGGGTGGTCTGGGCTCGGACGTGTTCGAATGGTCGCTTGCGGACCGTGGCACGACTGGCTCGCCGTCTATGGATCACATTACCGACTTCAACATGGCAGCCGGTGGCGACCAGCTTGACCTGCGTGATCTGCTGCAGGGCGAGTTCCAGGGTACGGATGGAGGCAACCTGCTGAACTATCTGCACTTCGAGTCGAGCGCGGGCGGCACCGTTGTCCACGTGAGCAGCAGTGGCGGTTTCAATGGCGGCTACACACCGGGGCGCGAGGATGTTTCGATCACGCTCGATGGAGTCGATCTGTTCGCGGGTGGCTTGAGCTCGGACCAGCAGGTGATTCAGGATCTGCTTTCCAAGGGCAAGCTGATAACCGACTGATGACGGCGGGGGGCTCGCCATGGCCCCCTTCCCGGGAGAACGAAGATGCCCTTTGTCGCTCGCGACTCGAACGGCCGAATCACGGCGGTCAGTCTTGCCGCTGCGCCAGGTTACGAAGTTTGTGAGGTCGACGATCCTTCGCTGGTTGCCTTTCTGCGTGGCCTGCAGGGGATCGGGGGGGGCTTCGAGCAGTCAGACATCCGCCTGGTCCGGGTGCTCGAGGATCTGATCGATCTGCTCATCGCGCGCGATGTGGTCAGATTCACGGACTTTCCCGATGCCGCTCAGGAAAAACTTCTCGAGCGCCGCAGCATGCGCCACGTTATCGGCGCCCTCAATCTATTGGACGGCAGCGACGAAGTCTTCTGATCGAGTGGGCCGCAAGCCGTGACTCGTCGTGCGATACGGCGAGCCTGTCGGCCGCCAAACGGCTCAGCTGATACCGGGTCCGGTCACGCCGTCCATGCCGAGCGAGATGAGGAGTTTGCCCTCGTCCGCAGACCCCACGCCTTCCGCGATCACTTCCATGCCCATCGCATGCGCGATTGTCGCCAGCCCCCGCAGGAAGGTCTGGCTGCCTGTGTTGAGCGCTACGCCTCGCGTGATCGTTCGGGCTATCTTCAGGTAGTCGAGACCGACCTCGCTCAGCTCTCCGATCTGCCCGACCCTTTGCCCGACGTGCTCGAGGCCGATCCTGCAGCCCAGCGGTTTCAGTTCAGCACAGAATCTGCGGAAAGCGTCAATGTGCGCATAGGCTGCGGTTTCCGGTAGATCGATCCAGAGCCGGGCTGCAATGTCGGGGAGGTCTGCAAGCTGCTTGGAGAATGCCGACAGGCTCGATGCGCTGCACATCGACTCGGAAGACAGATTGATGCAAAGCGGCCGGGAATCCTTGCGCATGTGCGCAAGCGCCAGTTCCAGCACGACGAGATCTATCCGCTCGATCAGCCCGGCGCGGGCGGCCCAGCTCATGAACTCACCGGCGCACAGCCACTCTCCGTTACGCTCCAGTTGAAGGCGCACGGGCGCTTCATTGTGCAACAGCTGACCCTTGGCGTTCAGCACCGGGAAAGCGTGCAAGGTCAGTCGGCGGGCGTCCAGAGCCGCACAGAGTCCTTCTCTCCAGCCGGCGAGATCGGTGATCGGATGAAGAATCGCATTCACCGCCTCGAGTACCGGATGGCCGCCTTGTTCGATGGCCTTTGACAAGGCCATGTCGGCATGGGACAGGAGCTGGGGCAAGGTGTTGCCGCGGCGATAACTGGCCAGGCCAATCGCGATCTGCAGTTCGGCGTTTCGCATGTATTCGCCGACTGCCAGATTCACGCTCTCGCTCAAGCGCAGGGGCAGATCGTCGCCCGGTCCGGCATCCGGCGCGAGTACCGCGAAATCGGAGCCGTTCAGGCGTCCGACCGCCCAGCCGTGCTGCGAATTGCCGAAATCGGTAAGCCCGCTGGCAAGCTTCTGCAACATGGCGTCCACGGTACTGCGGCCTAACTCGCGGTTCAGATCGGCGAGATCCGGCATGCGGATCATCGCCAGCAGTCCGCCGGCCGGGGCCTGTTCGCTTTCAAGCGCTTCGTCCACGATATTCAGGAAATGAGATCGATTGAGGACGCCGGTGACAGCATCGTGTTGGGTCTGCAGTCGCAGTGCCTCGAGTCTTGCGCTCTCTTCGGACAGCATGGTGCCGACCCGCGAGGAAAGCTGGTTCATGGCCGCGACGACCGTACGGAACTCCGTGGTGGTGGATTCCGGTGTGGTAATGAAGCGGCGTTCGCCAATCGCCTTGGCATGATCCACCACGCGGTCCAGTGGTGAAAGCAGCCGTTTCAGCAGGGCGGTGCCGAGGACGCCGCACAATGTTGCGCCAACCGCAAACCACGCGAGCAATTCAAGTGTCCCGTGCCAGAGGTTGCGATAGGCGAAGCTGCTGAGGCTCTTCAGGTGCAGGGTGCCGAACTGTCGCCAGCCATCCTGGATCTGAGCGCTTCCCTCGCTTACCTGGATCGGAGCCAAGGCCATGAACCAGGTCGGCGCGAGTGGTGAGACCGCCTTGCTTTCCCGAGCTGCAAGCAGCTTTCCGTCCGGGCCGACGACGCGGATGTACTCGTAGTGGCCCGCGTCGAACTGCGCGGCGAGAAGAAGGTCGACGGTGACCGGGTCTTTCGGCAATTGCGACATCGAGAGCGCCAGGGACGTCGCGTTGTCGACGTTCTTGATTCGCAGCTGCTCTTCCAGGTACTGACGTGCCGATAAGGTGCCAAGCACCAGGCTACCGCTGAACGCCAGCAGTGTGACCACCGCGATTGCGATCCAGAGTTGTCTTATGAGGGACATGATGCCTTCCTCGGGTCATTCATTCTGTTCATTCGATCCCTTCCTCACGCATCCTGTTCAGGACATCCCGCCAGCGCGAAAGGCGCTCCGTGGGGCTGGCGGCGGGAGTGTTGCCGCCGCCTACCCAGAGCCCCTGTGCGTTGAAGCTGAAGATCGGAAAGAGATCGGTCCGGGTCGCCGCCGGTCGAATCTCGGAAATCAGGTTGTCGAGGACGACGGGTTCGTCATTCGGTGTGGAATAGTAGCCGAGCACCATATGGGCCTGGGTCAGGCGGCTGTATGGCCCCCCGAGTTGTGCCCTGACATAGATCAGCCGCATACGCTCCTCGGGAATGCCGAGAGCCTTGAGTGTGACGTATTTTGCAATACTGAAATCCTCACAGTCTCCGGCGCCGCGCCCCAGCGTCTCGAGTGGTGTCGCCCAATAGTCTGCTTCTCCCCATACTTCAACGTCATCGATGAAGCGCAGGCGCCGGTTGAAGAAGTCGTTGACCCGTTTCAGCTTCTGATCATCCGGCTCAGTCTCCGCATCTCGAAGCATGGCTCGCCAAGCGCGTACTGCAGAGCTCCCGGCTTCGCCGTATCGGCTGGCCGCAATCGCCTGCAGACGGTCGAACTGGGGGGCCGCAAGCGCGCCGCCAAGGAGCATGACGAGTGACAGCGCGAACGCGGCTGCGCTATTCTGTGCGGCGCTCTGAAACTGTCTCGACTGCATTGAAGGAAAATGACGCCTGGAGCGATGTTGAGCAGTTTTTCTGGGGGCCTCAGTGAGATATTCCCGCCTGAATTTACAGTATTTGTCCAATCGACATGCTGGGCTGGTTTAACATTCCGTCACTAAAATATTGCGGTTTCGATCACACCGTATCGGCCGGAAAGTTCAGGACTTGAGATATGACGTTGCGCAGGATCTTTGTTGCCGTTGCCTTGCTTTCAGCCTCGAGCCTGCCGGCGCAGGCTCAACAGACACCGCTCGCGCCAGCATCGCAGTTGAACGACGCGGTTTCGCGCGCGATTGGATCGAATCCCGAAGTCCAGGCCCGCTGGCATGCCTTCCGGGCCTCGATCGACGAGCAGGATGTGGCGCGGGGTGGCTATTTGCCGAGAGTCGACCTGACGGGCGGGATCGGGCTCGAACACCGCGACCGTCCCGATGTCCCGAATGTCGATTACACCCGGCGGGGCGGAACCCTGTCGCTCAACCAGATGCTGTATGACGGCTTCGCGACGCAGTCCGAAGTCGCCAGGCTCGGCTATGCCAAGCTGGCACGTTATTACGAAGTCGTCGATGCCGCTGAGAACACTGCACTCGAGGCCGTACGGGCCTACCAGGACGTGCAGCGATATCGTGATCTGGTGGCGCTCGCAAAAGAAAACTACGTCCAGCACAAGCAGGTATTCGACCAGATCGAAGAGCGCGTGCGGGCCGGGGTGGGGCGTCGGGTCGATCTCGAGCAGGCGACCGGACGTCTGGCACTGTCCGAATCGAATCTGCTTACCGAGGCAAGCAATCTTCACGATGTCAGCGCGCGCTATCAGCGGGTCGTGGGCGAGCTGCCTGCAGAAGCACTGCTCCCGGCGTCGCTGGGCTCCGACGGTCTCCCGCCTTCGATTTCGGAGGCGCTTACCCTCGCTTACCAGGGCAGCCCGGCATTCAATGCCGCGGTGGAGAATGTGCGTGCCGCACAGGCTGAAGCGCAGGCGACAGATTCCCGGTTCCAGCCGCGGGTCGATCTTCGTGCGAGCCAGAGCCTGGTACACAATCTGGACGGCGTCGACGGCCGAAGTGGCGATCGGGTCATCGAACTGGTTCTGAACTACAACCTGTTCAATGGCGGATCCGACCGGGCACTCAAGCGTCAGTACGCCGAGCGGCTCAACGAGGCCAAGGATCTGCGTGACAAGAGCTGCCGCGATATCCGTCAGACGCTGGCGATTGCCTATAACGATATCGGACGCTTGAGCGAGCAGCTGCGCTACCTCAACCAGCATCAGCTTTCCATCGAGAAGGCACGTGAGGCCTACCGCCGCCAATTCGAGATCGGCCAGCGCACGCTGCTCGATCTGCTCGATACCGAGAATGAGTATTTCCAGGCCCGTCGTGCCTACGCCAATGCGGGCTATGACCGACAGATTGCCGAGGCCCGCACCCTGGCGGGCATGGGTGGGCTGTTGAAGAAGCTCGGTCTTGCCCGTGCGGATCTGCCCACCCTGGAAGCACTCGGCCAGGATCGCGATGGGATCGATCCCGCGACTGCCTGCCCCGCCGCGGCGCCGTTGCAGGTCACCTTCGACAAGGCGGCGCTTGCGGCAGCGGCAAAACCGGTGGTTGAACCGCAGGCGCCGATCGAGAAGCCTGCGGCGAGTGCGGCCGACGCGGCGGTGTCACTCAGGGTGAAGGAATGGGCAGATGCCTGGCAAAGCAAGGATACCGACGGCTATCTCGGCTTTTACGCGTCGAATTTCACGCCCGAGGGCGGGATAGGCCGAGCCGCCTGGGAGCAGATGCGTCGCAAGTATGTCGGCAAGCCGGGTCGGATCGAGATCAAGATCGGTGAGGTTTCGATCCGGGCGGGCAGTCCGGACTCGGTGGTCACCGAGTTCCGCCAAGGTTATGTGTCGGCCGACTACCGAGATGAGGTGACCAAGCGGCTCGAATGGGTGCGCGAGGCAGGTGCATGGAAGATCGTCCGCGAGTCGGCGCTCTGATTGCCTGACCGCAAGTCACAAGTCGTGGAAAGCCCGCTTCGGCGGGCTTTCTCTTGTGCGTGCGTGAACGCGGGGAACGCCTGCGCGCTGCCGGGCTCTCAGCAGACAAGTGGTCTTTCAGGGCGGAGGTAACGGGTGTGGACAAGCTCAGAATCGAAAAGGACAGCTTCGGTGGGATCGGGGTTCCGGAAATCCGCCTCTGGGGTGCGCAGACACAACGCTCGCTCGAGCATTTCGCAATCTCGACCGAAACCATGGCGACGCCGTTGCTGATGGCTTTGGCAAGCGTCAAGAGGGCGGCCGCGCAGGTGAACCGGGATTTTGGACTGCTTGAGTCCGACAAGGCCGAAGCCATCCGTCGGGCCGCGCAGGAGGTCATCGACGGGCGGCATCACGAGGAGTTTCCTCTGTCGGTGTGGCAGACCGGTTCGGGAACGCAGAGCAACATGAACATGAACGAGGTGCTGGCCAATCGTGCGTCGGAGCTACTGGGCGGTGCGCGTGGCGAGGGGCGGCTGATTCATCCGAACGACGATGTGAATCGCGGTCAGTCTTCAAACGACGTGTTTCCGACGGCAATGCATGTGGCAGCGGCACTCGAGATCCGCAATGCGTTGCTGCCGGCGTTGGGGCGCTTGCGTGATACGTTGGCGGAAAAGTCCCGCGCGTTCGGTTCCCTGCTCAAGATCGGTCGGACTCACCTGCAGGATGCAACGCCGCTGTCTCTTGGGCAGGAGTTTTCTGGCTACGTGGCGCAGCTCGATTTCTGCATCTCGCAGCTCGAAACGACCCTGCCAGGGCTGTATGTACTTGCCATCGGCGGGACCGCCGTCGGAACAGGGCTCAATGCGCCGAAAGGCTTTGGCGAAGCGGTCGCCGCTCAGCTTGCCGGCGAGCTTGGGCCGCCGTTCGAGAGCGCGGCCAACAAGTTTGCCGCGCTGGCCGGTCACGAACCGATGGTTGTGGCCCACGGCGTGCTCAAGACACTCGCAACGGCTTTGCACAAGATCGCCAACGATATTCGCTGGCTCGCCAGCGGCCCGCGCTGCGGGCTTGGTGAAATCAGCATCCCCGAGAACGAGCCCGGCAGCTCGATCATGCCCGGCAAGGTCAATCCCACACAGGCCGAGGCGCTGACGATGATCTGCGCGCGCGTGTTCGGCAACGATACAACCATCAATTTTGCGGGGGCCAGCGGCAATTTCGAACTGAACGTGTACAAGCCGGTGATCGCGGATGCGTTCCTGCAAAGTGTGCGCTTGCTGGCTGACGGCTGTGCGAGTTTCGACCATCACTGTGCGGCCGGGATCACGCCGCAAGCGGAGCGACTTGCCGAGTTGCTCGAGCGTTCGCTGATGCTGGTTACCGCGCTCGCGCCGCATGTTGGCTACGATCGCGCCGCGGAGATCGCCAAGCGCGCGCACCGCGAGGGCACGAGCTTGCGTGAGGCTGCGCTGGCTTCAGGTTATCTTGCGGAAGACGAGTTCGATCGCTGGGTCCGCCCGGAAGACATGGTCTGAGCGTCTGCGGGCTGCTCACACGAAGCGGGCGACGAAGGCTCCCGTGCTGTGCTCCGGCAGGGGCAGCCACACCTGGTGGCCGCTCCCGGGCGCGACGTCCATCGGCTCGCCCCGGGCGTCCTGCATGTGCTCGAGGGTCAGTTCGAAGTTGCCGGCGGGATGCACGAATTCGAGCCGGTCTCCCACGGCGAACTTGTTCTTCACATCGACCCTCGCGAGTCGGCGCGCTGTGTCGAAGGCCACTACGTCGCCGACATACAGGCTGCGGTTCGATTCGGAATGGCCACGCAGGTAGTTCTGGTAATCGGCCGGCGTGTGTCGCTGGTAGAAGCCGTCGGTGTAGCCACGATTTGCAAGCCCCTCGAGCTGACCCAGCAGGGCCGGGTCGAGGCCGCGTCCCGCAAGCGCATCGTCGATGGCCTGCCTGTAGGCCTGGCAGGTGCGCGCAACGTAGTATGGGCTCTTGGTACGGCCCTCGATCTTGAGCGAGTCGACGCCGATTTCGACGAGTCGCTGTACATGCTCGATGGCGCGCAGATCTTTGGAGTTGAGAATGTAGGTACCGTGCTCGTCCTCTTCGATCGGCATGTAGCTGCCCGCGCGCTTTTCCTGCTCTTCGATCAGGTATACGTCGCCACTCGGATCGCTGGCCGCTTCGTGGACCTTGAAATCCCAGCGGCACGAGTTGGTGCAGGTCCCCTGATTCGGATCGCGATGGTTGAAGTAACCGGAGAGGAGGCAGCGGCCCGAATAGGCCACGCACAGTGCGCCGTGAACGAAGACTTCCAGTTCCGTGTCGGGACACGCCTCGCGGATTTCCGCAATCTGCTCCAGCGACAGTTCGCGTGACAGGATCACGCGACTGATGCCCGCCTTTGACCAGAATCGGACTGCGGCCGCGTTGACCGTATTCGCCTGGACCGAGAGGTGGATGTCTACTTCAGGCCAGGTCTCGCGAACCATCATGATCAGGCCCGGATCGGACATGATGAGCGCGTCGGGGCCGAGCGCGATGGCCGGTGCCATGTCGTGCAGGTATGTCTTGAGTTTCGCGCCGTGCGGGTAGATGTTGGAAACCAGATAGAAGCGGTGGCCAGCGGCATGGGTTCGGTTGATGCCTTCTCGCAGGACTTCGATGTCACCGAAATCATTGTTGCGGACGCGCAGCGAGTAGCGCGGCTGCCCTGCGTAGATGGCGGTGGCGCCGAAGGCGAGGGCGGTGTCCAGCATCGCCAGTGAGCCGGCGGGCGCGAGCAGTTCGGGTTTGCGCGGGGTCATGTCAGGCTCGTGCAGGTGCGGGGCGCCGATTATAACGGGCGGTGGGCGCGATGGCGCCTCGCTCCGGATGTGGTTCTGCCTGAGAACGGAGGGGAAAATGGCTTCATCAGGGTGTGCAGGGTTTGATGCATCGGCACACGGGGCGCAGCTTCGAGCGATGGTCGATTCACTGGATCAACCCGAGGCGGAGGTATTCGCCGGACATGTGCCCCTGATGTTCGGCGAAGCCTGCATTGGTCATCTGTCCCCCGCGTTTTCCGCCTACGTCCTCGCGCGGCGGTCCCTCATCGCGCTCCGGGATGGGCTGCTGTGGATCGATCCGTTGCGTCCGCCACCGGAATTGTCGGCACGATGGCATGAGCTTGCAGTGATGTGTCGAACGGATGGTTGGTTACCGGCCTGGCGCGACGAGGCCTATGCGGTGCGCCATCCCGCGCATGGAGAACCGATCTGCGAGCTCGAGCGCGGCGCGTTTCGTCGATTCGGACTCAAGAGTGAGGCGGTTCACGTCAACGGGATCTCGCACGACGGGCGCATCTGGGTGGCGCGCCGTGCGGCCAGCAAGGCTATCGATCCGGGAAGGCTGGACAACATGGTTGGCGGCGGGATCGCATCGGGTGAAGATGCGACAAGCGCGTTGCTGCGCGAATGCCAAGAGGAGGCGGGGGTGCCGCTGGCGGTGGCACGCGGTGCGCACTTTACAGAACGGCGGGTTTCTCTGCGGCGTGAGCCGGACGGCATTCACCACGAGACCTTGCACATCTACGACCTGTTGCTACCGGTGGATTTCATGCCTCGCAATCTCGATGGTGAAGTGGCCGGCTTTTCGCTCATGTCGCCGGATGCCGTCACCGAGGCGCTTTGCGGTGGGGCATTCACGATCGACGCAGGCGCGGTCACCGCGGCTTGTCTGTTGCGGCACTCGGGATCGTGACAGCGTTGTGTCGTCGCCGCGCGTTCAGCAAGGCGTTGCGTTGGCGAATCCTGCCGGAAGCGGTGGGGAGACGCTGCGCAGGCGAACCGCGATGATCAGAGCGCAAAGCACGCTGATGCCGAGGACGGCGACGACCGTCGGCCAACCGCCCATCGCCCATGCAACGCCGGAAGCGCTGCCGATCATGCTGCCTCCCAGGTAGTAGCCGAACAGGTAGATTGCGGCAGCGAGCGCGCGCCGCTCCCCGGCGCGACGGCTGGTCCAGCCACTGGCCGTGGTGTGGGCGCCAAAATAGCCGAAAGTAAATATCGCGACGCCTGCGATGATCACCGGAAGATGCATCGACAGGGTGGTCACGAGCCCCCCGCAGCATATCGTGATCATCAGCCACAGTACCCGCCGGCGCCCGTAGCGGTCGGCGAGCTGACCGCTCCAGGCCGACGACCAGGTGCCCACCAGGTAAAGCAGGAAGATTGCGCCGAGTTCGGTCTGCCCCAGTGAGAATGGCGCAGCGCTGAGGCGAAAGCCGAGATAGTTGTAGACCCCGACGAAAGCGCCCATCAAGAGGAAGGCACTGAGAAACAGCCAAGGCAGGGCGCGGTCCGCGAAAAGAGCACGTGCGTCGGAGAGGAGGCGTCCAAGTTGCGCCTGGCGCAGCCGGAAATGACGTGATTGCGGCAATTGGCGCCAGAAGATTGCCGCCGCGACGCCGCCGATCAGGCCGAGCACCGCCAGCGCGATCCGCCAGGAACTCCAGTCGGTGACCGCCGCCGCGATGAAGCGCCCGCTCATGCCGCCGAGCGTGTTGCCGGCAATGTAAAGTCCGAGTGCCCGCCCCTGAGCGCTCGAGACGACCTCTTCGCCCAGATAAGCCATTGCCGCGGCTGGCAGACCGGCCAGTACGGCGCCAAGCAAGATCCTCAGTGCCAACAGCTGATGGAAGTTCACTGCGAATGCGGATGCAAAGGCGGTCACGGCAGCCAACAGCAGAGACCACTTCATTACTGTGCCGCGACCGTAGCGGTCCGAGAGTACGCTTGCCGGAATCAGCATGACCGCGAGCGCAGCCATGCCGCCCGATACCGACAGGCTGGCCGTGGCAGGCGATACAGCGAACACTTCTGTGAGCCGCGGCAGAATTGGCTGGGTGCCATAAAGCATCGCGAAAGTGGCAAAGCCGCCAAAGAACATGGCGAGATTGGCGCGACGGAATTCGGGGGTGCCGGCCTCGATGAAATCGTCCGGCCCCGAGGCACGCGCAGGGTGTTCCGTATTCGCCGTCATGTTCCGCACTCCTGATTGCCATGGCCAAGCAGCCGTGATGAGCGATCTTAGGACGGCGAAAAAAGGCAGTCCAATATATTCTATGAGCTCCAAATATATATGGATTGTATTAATGGAGCTCCGACACCTGCGTTACTTCGTGGTGGTTGCCGAGGAGTTGAATTTCACCCGAGCGGCGGAGCGCCTGCATATAGGACAACCCCCCCTGTCGATGCAGATCCGCGATCTCGAGGATGAACTGGGGGCTCGCCTGTTCGAGCGAACCAAACGCAAAGTGGCGTTGACCGAGGCGGGGCGGCGCTTTCTCGAACGTGCGCGAAGCATCCTCTTGCAGGCGGCGTCCGCGGCCGATGAGGCGCGGCGCGCGGCACGTGGCGAGGTGGGCGAACTCAGGATCGGCTTTGCGTCTTCGTTGCCTTACAGCTCTGTCCTGCCCGACATCATCTATGCATATCGTCGGCAGTATCCTGACGTGCAACTGCAACTTCGCGAAATGTTTACCGGCGATCAGTTTCTGGCACTTTCGACGGGAACCCTCGATGTCGGGCTGGTCCGCTTTGGTGGTACGGGCGCCCCGGTCGGGTTACGCACCCGCGAGATCGGACGCGACCCCCTTCGGTTGGTGATCAATGCGGCGCATCCACTTGCGAGTCGTAGCGAGATTTCGCTTGCCGAGGTCGCGAACGAGGGCTTCATTACCTTTCCGCCTGACATCGGAACCGGACTGCCGGGTATCCTGCGTACCGCCTGCCTCGCAGCGGGGTTCGAAGCGCGTATCGTGCAGATTGCGCGGGAGGCAACGACACAGATCGGACTGGTCGCGGCCGGTCTGGGCATTGCATTGCTCCCCGCTCCATTGGAACGGGTGCGGATTCCAAGGGTTCGCTATCTGGCCGTGAGCGATCCCGGAATGGAGGTTGCGCTGGGCGTTGCCACTGTCGATGCGCCACCCAGTCCTTTGCTGGGTGGCTTCATGAAGGTGCTTGAGCAAGTTTGTCGCATCTGAAGGATGTCGGTCATGCACGCACGACCCACCAAGCGGTCAGTAGCAGTGATGCGCCCATCGCGCCATTGAAAAGACGCCAGCGCAGCGGTCGGGTGAGGAACCGGCGCATGCCTGAACCGAATGCCGCCCAAACGGAGACGCAGGGAAAGTTCACCACGATGATCGTTGCGCAGGCCAGAGCGACGGCCGAAGCGCGATCGCTCAGTGGGGGTAGCAGGGCGCTCGAAGCGGTGAGTGCCATCATCCAGGCCTTCGGGTTGATCCATTGAAAGGTTGCTGCGCCGATAAAGCTCATGGGGCCGCCCTCTTTGGCAGGCAGCCCTTCTGCCGGCGGCGTCGCGCGGACGAGCTTGATTGCGAGCCAGATCAGATAGGCAGCGGAGACGGCCTTTAGCGCGTTGCGCAAGTCGGGGCTTGCTACGAGCACCGCGCCGATACCCGTGGCGCACAAGGCCACCTGGACGCTGTGTCCCACGCCGATGCCGAGAAGATGAGGCAGCGTGGCGCGGTAGCCTGCATGGGCGCCGGCCGAGGCCACCAGGAGATTGTTGGGGCCGGGCGTAATCGACGCCACCAGCATGAACGCGGCCAGTGGCAGGGCCGTTGTGGCGAGAACGAGGTGTTCCACGGGTGTCCTCCATGCGGTGTTCCGATGGACACATCGTCGTCCCGATCCCCGATGGTGTCCCGGTACGCCCGGCCGCTCGGAAGGCAATTTTGGGCCGGTGTCGGGGCCGTAACGCATCCGTCGGCGCGCAAAACCGGGGGAGTGTTCATCATGCGGTGGTAGGGACCACCGTCGCTTCGCATCCTTGGGCCGCTTCTGAAGCAAGGATTTCGCACATCCAGAACGTTGGAGGGTCGGCGCTTGGAGATCACCTCGGCAGCCATCATGTGACGGCTGCTACAAAAAAATGCATGTACCGCTCTTGAAATGCGCTGGCCCTGTCCATACTATTAGCACTCGTCAGGGGTGAGTGCTAACAAGCTGCCCCGATGTTCGATTTTACTTACCGGACCTCAGTGTCCGACACGTTGATTCCTGAACCAAGGAGACTGCTTCATGAAAATCCGTCCTTTGCATGATCGCGTAATCGTCAAGCGCATCGAAGCCGAGCGTACCACTGCCAGCGGCATCGTTATTCCCGACAGCGCTGGTGAGAAGCCCGATCAAGGCGAGGTGGTTGCCGTCGGTAACGGCAAGATCCTGGAAAACGGTGATGTGCGTGCGATGGCCGTCAAGGCTGGCGACAAGGTGCTGTTCGGCAAGTATGCCGGTCAGTCGGTGAAGGTCGAGGGCCAGGAACTGCTGGTCATGCGCGAAGAAGACATCATGGGTGTGATCGAAGGCTGAGTGCCTCTCTCACCGACACGTCAATACGAATCAAGGAGTTGAAGAATGGCTGCAAAAGAAGTCAAGTTTGGTGATTCTGCCCGTGACCGCATGGTCGCTGGCGTCAATGTGCTGGCAAACGCCGTCAAGGTGACTCTCGGCCCGAAGGGCCGCAATGTCGTGCTGGAGCGCTCCTATGGCGCCCCCACGGTGACCAAGGATGGTGTCTCCGTCGCCAAGGAAATCGAACTCAAGGACAAGTTCGAGAACATGGGTGCGCAGATGGTCAAGGAAGTCGCTTCCAAGACCTCCGATGTCGCCGGTGACGGCACCACCACCGCCACCGTGCTGGCCCAGTCGATCGTTCGCGAAGGCATGAAGTTCGTCGCCGCCGGCATGAACCCGATGGACCTGAAGCGCGGTATCGACAAGGCCGTGATCGCCACCATCGAAGAACTGCGCAAGCTCTCTAAGCCCTGCTCGACCAACAAGGAAATTGCCCAGGTCGGCTCGATCTCCGCCAACTCCGATAGCGACATCGGCGACATCATCGCCCGCGCCATGGACAAGGTCGGCAAGGAAGGCGTGATTACCGTTGAAGACGGCAAGTCCCTGCAAAACGAACTCGACGTGGTCGAGGGTATGCAGTTCGACCGTGGCTACCTGTCGCCGTACTTCATCAACAACCCGGACAAGCAGGCCACCATTCTCGAGAACCCGTTCGTCCTGCTGTTCGACAAGAAGATCTCGAACATCCGTGATCTGCTGCCGGTTCTCGAGCAGGTTGCCAAGGCCGGTCGTCCGCTGCTGATCATCGCCGAGGACGTCGATGGCGAAGCGCTGGCCACCCTCGTGGTCAACAACATCCGTGGCATCCTCAAGACCTGCGCAGTCAAGGCCCCGGGCTTTGGCGATCGTCGCAAGGCCATGCTGCAGGATATCGCCGTGCTGACCGGCGGTACCGTGATCGCCGAAGAAGTCGGTCTGACCCTCGAAAAGGCAACCCTGGCTGAGCTCGGTCAGGCTGCCCGTATCGAAATCGGCAAGGAAAACACCACGATCATCGACGGCGCCGGCGATGCAGGCCAGATCGAAGCCCGCGTCAAGGAAGTGCGCGTGCAGATCGAAGAAGCGACCTCCGACTACGACCGCGAGAAGCTCCAGGAGCGTGTCGCCAAGCTGGCCGGTGGCGTTGCCGTGATCAAGGTTGGCGCTGCCACCGAAGTCGAGATGAAAGAGAAGAAGGCTCGTGTGGAAGACGCGCTGCACGCTACCCGCGCTGCCGTTGAAGAAGGCATCGTCCCCGGTGGTGGTGTGGCTCTGCTGCGCGCCCGCGTGAATCTCCTGGGCCTCAAGGGTGACAACCACGATCAGGACGCCGGTATCAAGATCGTGCTGCGCGCGATGGAGCAACCGCTCCGCGAGATCGTCGCCAATGCGGGCGATGAGCCGAGCGTGGTGGTCAACAAGGTGAACGAAGGTTCGGGCAACTTCGGCTATAACGCCGCTACCGGTGAGTACGGCGACATGGTCGAGATGGGCGTGCTGGATCCCACCAAGGTGACCCGTACCGCGCTGCAGAACGCCGCTTCCGTTGCTGGCCTGATGCTCACCACCGACTGCATGGTTGGCGAGCTGCCGGAAGACAAGCCCGCCATGGGCATGCCCGATATGGGCGGCATGGGCGGCATGGGCGGTATGGGCGGTATGGGGATGTAATCCTCCCGGCCTCGCGCCAACGAAAAGCCCCGCCTGGTGCGGGGCTTTTTTCGTTTACGGCCATGCAAGGCGATATGAGCGCCCGCGCGGACGCGTCGCCGTGTGATAATCGCGGAAAAAACGGCAGGGAGGCACCCGTTGCAGGATCAGGGTGCTCCCTGGAATTTCCCCGTCTGAAAAGAGGGGGAAATTCCCTAAGACCGAGTAAAAGGAGAACAGCGGGATTGAAGTTAACGGTCCCCGCTTACGCAGAACTTACAATGGATTTAGCATGCGGATACTTCTGGCCGAGGACGATCCCGTTATTGCCGATGGACTTTCGAGGGCGCTCAAACGGGGTGGCTATGCTGTAGACCATGTGCCGACCGGGACCGAGGCGGACGCGGCGCTTGCTTCCCAGCCGTTCGACCTGCTGATCCTTGACCTGGGTCTGCCCAAGCTGCCAGGAATTGAAGTCCTGAAGCGTTTGCGTGCGCGCAAGTCCGCAGTGCCGGTGCTGATCCTCACGGCGCAGGATGGTGTCGAGGATAGAGTACGCGGCCTCGACGCGGGTGCCGACGACTACCTGACGAAACCGTTCGCGCTTCCCGAACTCGAGGCCCGGGTCCGTGCCCTGACTCGTCGTGGGACCGGTCAGCCGAAATGTATCGAGCTCGGGAGCCTGACCTATGACCAGGCGGACAGAGTCGTCAAGATATCCGGTCAGATCATCGAGCTCTCGGCGCGTGAGGTCGGGCTCCTGGAGGTTCTCTTGCTGCGGGTTGGCCGGCTGGTAAGCAAGGATCAACTTGTCGATCATCTTTGTGGCTGGGGCGAAGAGGTCTCCAATAACGCGATCGAAGTCTACGTGCATCGATTGCGCAAGAAACTCGAGAGTAGCGGGGCAAGAATCGTAACCGTGCGCGGTCTGGGGTATTGCCTGGAAAAGCCGGATGCCACTGCGTAAATGGCGCAAGGTGAAGGATGGTGGGGGCGATGGCGCGCATCATAATTCCCTGTTCGGGGAAATCCTCGATTGGATGCTCGCCCCCCTCCTTTTTCTTTGGCCCATTTCGATCATCATCACCCACAACGTTGCGGACAACATCGCCAATACGCCTTATGACAAAGGATTGGCGGAAAGCTTGCGGGCCTTGTCGCAGATGGTGTCGGTCGAGCAGGGGGAGGTCAAGGTAAGTTTTCCGGCTCCGGCCAGAGCGCTCTTCCGTTCGGATCAGGACGACGTTCTTTATTTTCAGGTGACCGATCTGATCGGCGAAGTCGTCGCGGGTGACAGGGACATTCCCTGGATCGGCGCCCCGCGCAACCTCATCCCCGGAGAGGTTCTGTTTCGCGATGGGGTGATTCAGGGCGAAGAGGTCCGTATCGCCTATCTTTTTCTGAGGGCGTTTCCCGAACCCACCAGCCCGCTGGTTCTGCTGCAGATGGCCGAAACACGGAACAAGCGTGGTGATCTCGCATCGCGTGTCGTTACGGGTGTGTTGTTACCTCAATTCGCAATCATCCCCCTCGCCGTGGTGCTGGTCTGGCTCGGGTTGTCGCGGGGGATTGCGCCGTTGAACAGACTGCAGCGCATCTTGCGACGTCGCAG
This sequence comes from Cognatazoarcus halotolerans, assembly GCF_009800965.1. Taxonomy (GTDB): domain Bacteria; phylum Pseudomonadota; class Gammaproteobacteria; order Burkholderiales; family Rhodocyclaceae; genus Cognatazoarcus; species Cognatazoarcus halotolerans. The sequence continues at coordinate 21,066 of NZ_WUAF01000002.1, forward strand.
GCCGTCCGATCTATCGCCGATTTCGACGGTAGGCGTGCCCGAGGAGGTACGCCCGCTCATCGTCGGCTTCAACGAGATGATGGGCCGGCTTGAGGAAAACCTTCAAGCTCAGCAGCGTTTCATCGCAGATGCGGCTCACCAGATGCGGACACCGCTGACAGGCCTCCGAACACAGACCGAACTCGCGCTACAGGAAACCGAGCCGCGCCTGTTGCGGCGCTCGCTTGAGCAGATTGCCGGTAGTGCCGAGCGCGCGAGCCACCTGATCAATCAGCTTCTATCGCTGGCCCGTGCAGAGTCGAGCTCCGAGAAAATCTATGCAGTTGAGCGGCTTGACCTGAATGTTCTCGCCCTTGAAGTCGTGCAGGATCTATTCCCTCGTGCACTGGTGAAGCATATTGACTTTGGCCTCGAGGCGGCCGAAGAAGCGTTGATCATTGATGGAAACCCGGTATTGTTGCGGGAACTGGTAAAGAATCTGGTCGACAACGCCATCAAGTACACGCCGGTTGGAGGGCAGGTTACCGTGCGTACGCTCGGAACGGAGTTCGCGATTCTGGAGGTCGAAGACAGCGGTATCGGCATTCCCGAGGGAGATCGCGAGATGGTATTCGAACGGTTTTACCGCGTCCTTGGAAGTGGAGAGGATGGTTCCGGACTGGGGCTCCCTATCGTGCAGGAAATCGCGGAATTGCACCGAGCCAGGGTAACGCTTAACCCGAATCCGGCAGGTCAGGGCACGCTCGCGCAGGCTGTTTTCCCGCGTAGCCTGCAGCCCCGTACAGGGGAAGGTGAAACGCTTGACGACGTTACGCCATCCGAATGATCCGCTGTACCGGATCGACTCAAAAACTATTTGACGATGGGGCTGGGTCGGCTATAATGCGCGCTCTCTTTGGCCAGGTAGCTCAGTTGGTAGAGCAGCGGATTGAAAATCCGCGTGTCGGTGGTTCGATTCCGCCCCTGGCCACCAAGACAAGAAACGGCCCGCGCATGCGGGCCGTTTTGCTTTGTCCGCCATGTTGTGGTGTGCAGGAAACGGCTGATTTTCCTCGATCTTTGAAGGAATCGGGCAGTGCTATAATCCGCTGATTCGTTGGCCTTCCTCTATCGCATGCAGCTTTTTGCTCTCGGCTTGAATCACCACTCGGCTCCGATCGCGATTCGCGAACGAGTGTCGTTCCAGCCTGAGCGGCTAGGTCAGGCCCTGTTGAGTCTGACCAATGCCAAACCGGTGCGAGAGGCAGCGATTCTGTCGACCTGCAATCGCACCGAACTTTACTACGCAAGTGACGATCCGCAGTCCGCTGCCGACTGGCTTGCCGATTTTCACCGGCTTAGTCTCAACGACATTTCGCCCTATCTGTACAGCTATCCGCAGCGCGAGGCGGTAAGGCATGTCTTCCGGGTTGCGAGCGGACTCGATTCGATGGTCCTCGGTGAGCCGCAGATTCTGGGCCAGGTCAAGGAGGCTGCGCGTCAGGCGGAAGAAGCGGGGACGCTCGGTACCCTGCTTCACAAGCTCTTCCAGCGGACCTTCGCGGTGGCTAAAGAGGTACGTACCACGACCGCAATCGGAGCGAATACCGTTTCCATGGCGGCGGCAGCGGTTCATTTGTCGGAGCGAATTTTCGAACGTGTCTCCGACCAGCAGGTGCTTTTCGTCGGGGCGGGTGAAATGGTGGAGCTGTGTGCTGCTCATTTCGCGGGCGCGAAGCCTCGTCGACTGACCATCGCAAATCGCACCGAAGTGCGCGCCCAGGGCCTCGCCGAGCGCTTCGGCGGGGATGTGATCCGGCTTGATGCCGTTGGAGACGTACTGCATCGCTACGACGTGGTGGTCTCGTGTACCGGCAGTCCCTTGCCGATTGTTGGGCTCGGGATGGTGGAGAGGGCGATCAAGGCGAGACGGCACCGGCCGATGGTAATGGTGGATCTTGCGGTACCGCGCGATATAGAGCGAGAGGTTGCGGATCTCGATGACGTGTTCCTGTATACGGTCGACGACCTGGCTCAGGTGGTCGAGTCAGGTCTTGAGTCGAGACAGGCTGCCGTAATTGAAGCGGAATCGATCATCGATTCGCAGGTCGACGGGTTTCTACATTGGGTGGAGGCCCGGGATGCCGTTCCGACTATTCGCGCGCTGCGCGAGCATGCCGAGTCACTTCGACAGACCGAGATGGAGCGGGCCCTCAAGCTTCTTGCGCGTGGCGAATCGCCCGAACGGGTGCTCGAGGTGCTCAGTCACGGCCTTGCGAACAAATTGATGCACGCCCCTACGCAGTACCTCAACCGTTCTGAAGGCGAGCGTCTTGGTGAGGCGATGCGGGTGTTGCACCACCTTTTTGATCTGAACCGCCGCGGCTAGTCTGCCGGCGCGCCCCGATCAGGCGTCGGGGGCCTTTTCCAGCGTGTACGATGAAATCCAGCATTCGCGACAGACTCGAGCAACTCAGCCAACGGCATGAAGAGTTGGAGCGCCTCCTTGCCTCTCAGGAGGTCGGTGCCGACATGGATGCCTTTCGGCGATACAGCCGGGAGCACGCAGAACTTGGCGAAGTGGTCGGCCTCTATGCGCAGTACAGGCGGGCGGAGGAGGATGGTGTTACGGCAGGGGAAATGCTTGCCGATCCCGAGATGCGGGATCTGGCCCAGGCCGAGATCGCAGAGAGCCGTGAGGCAGTAGAAAGACTTGAACTCGAACTTCAGAAAGCGCTGCTACCCAAGGACCCCGACGACGACCGGAATCTCTTCCTCGAAATCCGAGCCGGGACCGGCGGCGAGGAGGCCGCCCTCTTTGCGGGGGATCTGCTGAGGATGTATTCACGCTATGCCGAGCGTCGGGGATGGCGTGTCGAGATTGCCTCGGCGGCAGAGTCCGAGCTGGGTGGCTACAAGGAAGTGATCCTGCGCGTAATTGGCGCGGGAGCGTTTGCACGACTCAAGTTCGAATCGGGGGGGCACAGGGTGCAACGCGTTCCGGTGACAGAAACACAGGGTCGGATCCACACATCCGCGTGTACCGTGGCGGTGATGCCGGAAGCCGATGAGCTTACCGAAGTGAATATCAACCCCGCCGATTTGCGCATCGATACCTTCAGGGCGAGTGGCGCCGGCGGCCAGCACATCAACAAAACCGACTCCGCGGTACGTGTGACGCATTTGCCAACCGGCATCGTGGTTGAGTGTCAGGACGATCGCTCGCAACATCGCAACAAGGCGCAGGCGCTGTCGGTGCTCGCGGCGCGAATCAAGGATGCTCAGCTGCGCGAGCAACAGGCCCAGACCGCAGCCACCCGAAAGAGTCTTGTTGGCAGCGGCGATCGCTCCGAGCGCATCAGGACCTACAATTTTCCGCAGGGTCGCGTTACCGACCACCGCATCAACCTGACGCTCTACAAGCTCGATACGGTCATGGAAGGCGACCTCGACGAAATCCTCGAGGCGCTCAAGACTGAATACCAGGCCGACCAACTCGCTGCGCTCGCGGACGATGGACGCTGAACGGATCAGTGTGGGGCTGCCGAGTATCGCCGGTGCGTTGAGCTATGGACGTCGAGCTGTCGATGCCGTTGATGCTCGCCTGTTGCTGCGCGAAGTCCTTGACTGCAGTGCTGTGCGGATCGCGGCATATCCGGAGGAGCGACTTTCGCACGACCAGTGGGCGCACTACCAGACGTTGGTGCGACGCCGTGAGGCGGGCGAGCCGATTGCCTATATTCTGGGACGGCGCGAGTTTTACGGACGTAGCTTCAAGGTTTCGCCTGCGGTGCTGATTCCGCGGCCGGAGACAGAGCTCTTGGTAGAGCGGGCGCTACAGGCGGTAAGTGGCACGGAGTGTCCGACAATACTGGACCTCGGAACCGGGAGCGGGGCGATTGCCATTACGATCGTGCTGGAGCTGGCCGATCGCGCCGCCCGCGTGTGTGCGGTCGATGTCTCGGCGGCTTCGCTGGACTTGGCACGCGAAAATGCCCGATTGCTGGGGGCGAATGTCGAATTCTGCGAGGGAAGCTGGTTCGGGCCGTTGCTCGGGCGGCGCTTCGACTGCATTGTTAGCAATCCACCCTATATCCGCACGGATGATCGGCATCTCGAGCAAGGGGATTTGCGCTTCGAGCCTCCGGGCGCCTTGTCGGCCGGTGTCGATGGACTGAATGATCTGCGTGACATCATCGAGGAGGCGTCTGTCCATCTGAACCGGACGGGCTGGCTTTTCGTCGAACATGGATACGATCAGGCCTGGAGCGTGGGTGAGCTGCTCGCCCAAGCAGGATTCGAAGAACTGTCCGCATGGCCGGATCTTGCAGGGGTCGTGCGTGTGAGCGGCGGACGATTTCAACCATACGCGGGGCCAGGTTGACGCTCGCGATGGCCGAGAATACAATTTCCCGATTAAATTACTCAACTATTCGAGGCGGTTCGATGGATACCCAGAAATTGATTCAGGAACAGGTCACCGGCAACTCCGTTGTGCTCTACATGAAAGGCTCTCCGCAGTTCCCCCAGTGTGGTTTTTCGGCTACCGTTGCTCAGGTTCTGAAGCTCTGCGGGGTCAAGGATTACTTCTCGGTCAACGTGCTTGCCGACGCGGATATTCGGCAGGGCATCAAGGAATATGCTAACTGGCCGACAATTCCCCAGTTGTATGTGAAAGGTGAGTTCGTCGGTGGTTGCGATATCGTGCGCGAGATGTACGAAAGCGGGGAATTGCAGCAGCTGTTGGCGGAGGCCGGCGTGGTCGTTCAGAGTTGAGGCGGACTGCGTTCGGGTTGGACCAATCGGCTCGATTTCGTCGTACCTGTTGTCGGAATTCTTTACGATTTGCCAGGTTGTCGAGCTCATATTGATCTTGTTGATTGTTAACTGTTTGAATTGAATGGAAATTTGAAGCGTTTTGCATGTGTGGTGCGATTCTTGCCTTCAAGTACGTCCAAAGCGTGAAGCAGTTCATCTCCCGAATCACATGTTTGGGATAAGCTTCGATCACAGGCACTTGGCGGCAACCCAGGATCACAAATGTCCACATCAAAACAAAATCAGATCGAGAAAAGACGCAAATTGATCAAGAGCGCCGTTGGTGCGCCAGCACTTTTCACTTTGCCTGGAGCCGTTGGCTCTGCCATGGCGGCTGCAAGCCTTGGGTGTGATGTGAAGAGCCAGGCAACCTTCGCGGACGAGTCTCCGGTTGCAGGATTTCCTTCTGCGCCTGACAAATGGATGCGCGTGAGGTGCGAGGTCTGGACCTTCCGGCTTGAAAGCGGGGGGGCGGCGGTTACCGGCTTCAAGTTCAATGGCGCGTACTATCAGGTGACGAGCGGGGTGGCCCAGCAGGTGGCAGTGAAATTGACCCCGTCGTCACAGGCGCCCGTTCAGGTGGCTGGACAATATGTCTATGCCTTGGTCGATTATCAGCAAAGTGCACCTGCAACGATTGTGCTTGATCCGAACAAGGCGGTTAGTCCGATTGCAGGTGCGTCATGTTGGAATTCGTTGACCTCGTCAAACCTCTCGAGCAACGTGATCAATTGATATCGTTCTGACATTCTGTGGAAGACAGGCTTCTCGTGCGGCGTCTCGGTGACGCCGCAGTCGTTTTTGATGCCACGACCTGGCAGACGCATGTGCTTCCGCCCGCCGCATGTGTAGTGCTGGATTTTGTCGACGAGTGCGGGGGGCCCGGCGTCGCAAGTGAATCTCGCGTGGAGGCAGGGATTCGTGCATCTCTCGGCCTCGAGCAGGAGTCTGACGGCCTCGAAGGAATCATGCAGACACTGCGGGAACTCGGAATGTTCGCTCGTCAATGAATCCGCCACCGCGGTTGGCTGCACTGGAAGCCAAGACCATTTCGAACGCATTGAAGGCGCCTGGTGGTCTGCGGATTCCCTACGGTGCCTGTACGGTTCGCGTTCGCGCTTTTGTGGACGGTTTCGCCGATGCGCTAAGGAATGTCTATGGCGCCTTTCCGTTCCTCACCGACGATGGGTTCGACGATTTTCATCTGGTTATCGACCGGGGGCGGGGAGCGCGACGCTGGGTGCGTCCCACCGCGCGCTTTCTGATCGATGGCGTTGAGCCCTTCGAGCCGTTTCCGCGATCAAATGCGTTGCCGTATTTCGAGTGGGGGGTGAACTGGTGTTTTGCCCAACGCTTCAATCAGTACGTGCTGTTGCACGCGGGCGTTCTGGCGCTCGGTGACCGGGCCGTTGTGATGGCGGCTACGCCTGGTTCCGGAAAGAGCACGCTTGCGGCCGGCATGATGCTTTCCGGATTCCGATTGTTGTCCGACGAATTCGGGGTTCTCGATCCAGTTTCCGGTGACCTGCTTTCCATGCTGAAACCGGTTGCGCTCAAGAATGAGTCGATCGAGGTCATTCGAGCCCTGTCGGATGAGGCCGCGCTCGGGCCCATCTACAGGGGAACGCGCAAGGGCGACGTGTCCCATCTTGCGCCGAACGCGAATAGCGTGGAGCAGTTGGGCGCTCGCGCCCGCCCGGTCCTGGTGGTTTTTCCGCGCTATCGGCGTGGAGTCGGCCTCGAACTCAAACCACAATTGCCCGAGGAGGCGTTCGCGAGACTGGCCTTCAACAGCTTCAACTATTCGCTGTTGGGACCTGTTTCGTTCGATGCATTGGCAGTGCTTGCCGGCCGGTGCCAGGTCTACGAGTTGACGTATGGTGATCTTCCGAAGGCCATCGGGTGCGTGCGGGCGCTGCTCAATTCGAACGGCGAGGGGGGCGGCGCGCGTGAATACTGATCCGGCCCTAGGGGCGGCCGGGTGGCACCTGCTTCTGATTCTTCGGGATGTATCGCATGTGGCCAAAATGCGCATCGAGGATTGGGATGCTGTGCTGGTGCTTGCCCGTCAGGCGCGTCTCCTTGGCACGATTGCGTGCAGAATCCGCGATCGCCCCGATCTTGCGAAGCAGATACCCGACCGCGTGTGGGGACATCTGACGGCCTCGATCAACTATTCCTCGCATCGGTTGCAGATGGTGAGGATGGAGCTCGCGGCTTTGTCGGCAGCCCTGCCGCCGGAGCTGCCGGTTACGCTGCTCAAGGGGGCCGCCTACGTTGTCGAGGGTCTTCCTCTTGCGCATGGCCGCATGCCGAATGACGTCGACCTTCTGGTTCCAAGGGCGAATCTCGGCATCGCGGAGGCGGCGTTGCGGGATGGCGGCTGGGAGATGGAGAACGTCGACGAGTACGACCAGCAATACTATCGGCAGTGGAGTCATGAGCTTCCTCCGATGCGCATACCGGGCCATGCACTGGAGGTCGATCTGCACCATACGATTGCGCCGGTGACAAGCCGGGTCAGGGCAAACGACGTGGCCTTGTTCTCGGCGTTGGTACCGGTCGAAGGCACGCGATTCCGCGTGCTGAACCGCCATGACCAGATCATTCACGCCGCCATCCACCTCTTTCAGGATTCCGAGTTGGTTGGAAAGCTTCGGGACCTTGTGGATGTCGATGCACTTTACCGGAGCAGCATTCTCGACCAGCAGGCTTGCGACAGGCTCTGGAAGCGGGCCGCACAACACGGTGCAACGACACCGCTATGGTATGCCCTGAATTATTCGCGTTCTTGGCTCGGGACCCCGGTGCCAGCCGATCCGCCGGGCATCGAGCCGTCTTGGCTCGCACGTGCGATGACGGGGTGGCTTTTCCGCCACGTGTGCCCTCCCCGGATCTTCGAGCGTGGCAAGACACCGAGTAGAGTGTTGGTTGAACTGGCCGCCCAGGCGCGCTACCACTGGTTGAGAATGCCGCCCGCCTTGCTGGTACGGCATTTGGGCCACAAGTCGATGACTGCGGTGCGCTCAATCATCAGGTGAAACGGGGTTTATCGGCTGAGCATGCTCGAGAGCTGCTTCGCCATTCTGGTGGCCTGTCCCAGATATCCCCGCCCGAACAGATTCAGATGATTGAGTATGTGGTAGAGGTTGTAAAGCGTCTTGCGCTCGGCGTGGCCCTCCGCGAGCGGCCACAAGGCGCGATAGGTCGCGTAGAAGGTATCGGGAAGGCCTCCGAACAGTTCGGTCATGGCCAAGTCCACTTCGTGATCGCCGAAGTGGATGGCCGGATCAAAGCTGGCGACGTGTCCGTCATTCGTGATCGCGATGTTTCCGTGCCAGAGATCGCCGTGCACGAGGGACGGCCGGGCACGGTAATCAAGGAACAGCGCGGGAGTCCGGTCGATGATCTTCTGTCCGAGCTTCGCCAGTTCGCCACCGAATTCCGTCCTGGCGGCAAATTCGAACTGTGGTTTGAGCCGCTGGAGAGCAAAGAACCGTGACCAGTTGCCTGAATGATCGTTTTGCTGTGGCGTATTCCCGATGTAGTTGTCCCGGTGCCAGCCGAACGCATCCGACTGGTGAGCATGCAGGTTCGCGAGGGCTTCGGCGGCCAGCCGGCCCTCCGCGAGCGTTCGGACCGGATGTAGCTCGAGATGCTCCAGGATGATCCAGGCATGCTCGTCGTCCCCGCTGCAATCGATTGTTGCCGGGGTCCGGAAGCAGTCAGCATCCCGCAGTGCGACGAGGCCGTCGGCTTCAGCGGAGAACCGGTCCAAGGCGCCAGACTTTCCGTATTTGACGAAGAAGCGCTTGCCGTCGCCGGCAAGGACGATCTTCCCCGAACCTTCCGCTCTTTCCGGCGAGGTGGAGTCGAGGTGAAAATCGTTGCCGACATGTGCCCTGATGGCTTCTTCGAGCTTCCGGGCGAGGCCGTGGTGGTCCTTCATACGTTGGCAATGCGTGCGTTGGCGAGTGACAGCCGGGTCGCCAGGACTTCGAGAAAGGCCTTGTAGAAATGCATCCGGCAGGCATCCGATGCGCGGTTGAGTATCGATGCCCGCACCGTCATCAATTCGACTTCCGTGCTGGTCTCGACGCGGGCGCTGCGTATTCCGCCACCGGCCGAGAACAGGGCCATTTCACCAAAGCAGTCACCCGCCGTCAGAACATTGAGCAGACTGCCCTGCTTGGAGACGCGGACCTCGCCGGCGGCGATGAAACAGAAGAAATTGCCGGGCTCTCCTTCCTGCATCAGCGTCGTGCCCGGTTGGGCAACCGACCATTCCGAAATTCGGATTACTTCCCAAAGCTCGACATCGGAAAACTCCCGGAAAAACGCCATGCCGCGCAGGCTCTGGAATTTCTGTGGCTCGGCTATGCTTCCCCGTTGCGCTTCGAGTTCGTGATTCCGGAATGCCTGGGCAAGGTCATGGGAGAAATCGCTCCAGGACTGATAGCGCTTGTCGAGATCCTTCTGCATTGCCCTCATCACGATCGCGTCGAGGCTGGGCGGTACATCTGGATTGAGCTGAGACGGTGGTGCCGCTTCGTCGTTGGTGATCCTGTACAGCAGGCTGTAATTGTTGCTCGCTTCGAACGGAAGTCTGCCGGTGAGCAACTGGTACATCACGACGCCCAGCGAGTAGATGTCCGTCTGATGATTGAGCGGAACCTCGCGAACCTGTTGCGGCGACATGTAAGCGGGAGAGCCAACGCCCGAGACCTGCGTGGTATCGCTCGCGGTGAAAAGCGCAGATCCGAAATCCGACAGCTTGATGTCCTTGCCATCGGCTGCCACCAACAGGATGTTGGCAGGCTTGATGTCGCGGTGCGTGATGCCGTGGCGATATGCGTAGTCGAGTGCACGGGTGCACTTGAAGATGATTTCGAGCAGACGCGGGCGAGGTAGCAGGGTGTCGGCATCGGTATGGCGTTCGAGCGTGCCACCTCCGACGTACTCCATCACCACATAGCCTTCATCGGATGCCACGAAGGCATCGTAGATCTGGACGATGTGGGGGTGAATCAGTTTTCCGGCGAGCGATGCTTCGTTGAGCAGAAGGTGACGATAGAGTTTGCCCCGCTCGGGATCGCGCAGGACGCTCTGGTGGATGCGCTTGATCGCGACATTCCTCTGCGCAAAGGGATCGTGAGCGAGAAAAACCGTGCTGGTCGATCCTTCGCCCACCTGTCGGATGATCTCGTACTTGCCGATGCGCTCGCTCATTGCCTTCCGCCGTATCCTCAGCGGCTTTTCAACCGCGCCCGGGCCTTCGCGATCGCGTCGCGTACCCGCGACGGCGCTGTGCCGCCAACATGATCCCGCGCGGCGAGCGATCCTTCGACCGTCAGTACCGATGCAACGTCGGCTTCGAGCAGTGGTACGGCACGTGGAAGCCCGGCCATTTCGGCCCTCAACTCGTCGAGCGTGAACTCCGGCAGATCGATTCCGCGCTTTTCCGCGGCACGAACTGCGAGCGCAACCGCTTCGTGCGCATCGCGGAACGGCAGACCTTTCTTGACCAGATAATCCGCCAGATCGGTTGCAGTCGCGTAACCCTGGCGCAGCGCCGAACGCATCGCGTCGGCCTTGACGCGGACATTGAACACGCGCTTGCCGCTGTCAGGGTCGATGCGGCTGCCCATCATGTCGGCATAAATCCGCAGGGTGTCGATCACCGTGTCGGCCGTGTCGAAGAGGGGCTCCTTGTCTTCCTGATTGTCCTTGTTGTAGGCAAGCGGTTGGCCTTTCATGAGCGTCAGCAGCGCAATGAGGCTGCCGTTCACCCGGCCGGTCTTGCCCCGCACCAGTTCGGGCACATCCGGGTTTTTCTTCTGCGGCATGATCGACGAGCCGGTACAGAACCGATCGGCGAGATCGATGAATCCGACGCGCGGACTCATCCACAGGATCAGTTCTTCCGAGAGTCGGGACAGATGGGTGAGCAGTAGTGCCGAGGCCGCGCAGAATTCGATCGCGAAGTCCCGGTCCGATACCGCGTCGAGCGAGTTGAAGCACACTTCGTCAAAGCCAAGCTGTTCAGCGACGAATTCTCGATCGATAGAGAAGGTGGTACCCGCCAGCGCCGCCGCCCCGAGAGGAAGGCGGTTGACCCGCTTGCGGCAGTCCGCAAAGCGTTCGGCGTCGCGGCGGGTCATTTCGAAATATGCCATCAGGTGATGGCCGAAGGTGACGGGTTGGGCAACCTGCAGATGGGTGAAGCCCGGCAGTGGCGTATCCGCGTGATGCTCCGCGAGATCGAGTACGGCCGACTGGAACTCGCCGATCAGGCTGAGGATGGTATCGATCGCGTCGCGCAGCCAAAGTCGAATATCGGTTGCCACCTGGTCGTTGCGGCTGCGGCCGGTGTGCAGGCGCTTGCCTGCGTCGCCGACCAGTGCCGTCAGACGCTTTTCGATGTTGAGATGGACGTCCTCGTCATCGAGATTCCACACAAACTCTCCGCGCGCGATCTCTTCCCGGATCGTGGCCATTCCCCTTTCGATATCGGCAAGGTCCTGCTCGCCAATGATGCCCTGTCGTGCCAGCATCCTGGCATGCGCAATCGAACCGCGAATATCCTGCTCCGCCATCCGGTTGTCGAAGAAAACCGAAGCGGTATAGCGTTTGACGAGATCGGAAACCGGTTCCGAAAATCGTCCCGACCAGGCTTTCGCAGCGGAATTGGCGGTTGTGTCGGGGGTATCGGCGGAGGGAGATGTGGGATTGTGTTCTGCCATAATCCGGAAAAGGATACGAATGTGGTCTGTCGGTTTGGCTGCGTACCCGGGCCGGTAGGGCATGAGGACGTCGGAGCTGAGGGTGGTTCGTGAATGATCCGCGGACTGCCTGACGATTACCTTGAAACGGGGCGCGAGGCATGACGGCCAACGATGTCAGAATTATAAATCAAAAGAACCGCAGGACCCGGCGTCTGCCGGACTTCCGCAATCTCGGCGTCGCGTTGCGCGTGTTGCTGGCGGTGAACTTTCTGGGCGTGCTGACCGTGCTCGTACGCTCGGCGAGACCGGGTGATCTTTTCGAGGGGCTGGTATTGACCTCCGGCAGGCTGGAGCTGCCGCTGCTGCTGGCCTTGCTCGTTCTGTACCTGCTCCAGCCCGTGCTTGAACGGCTATCGTTCGAGCGGGCGCTTGGAACCGCGGGGTTCATCGTCATCGCCTGTGCGCTGCTGTCCGAGAGCCTGCTTGGCAGCAGTGCCTATGAGCGCATCGGTGCGATGAGCTGGGCGATCGCGGCAGGCGCGCTGGTACTGGTCTATTTTGACTATCGTGCCCTGCGTTTTTCGCCGGCCGAATCCGAAGCACGCCTGTTGGCGCTGACGGCGCGGATCCGGCCCCATTTTCTTTTCAACAGCCTGAATGCGGTGCTGGGCGTGATACGTTCCGATCCGCGTCGTGCCGAGACGGCGCTGGAGGAAATGGCGGACATGTTTCGCGTGGTCATGAGAGATAACCGCGAGCTCGTGACACTCGACGACGAATTGAAGCTCTGCGAACGCTATCTTGATCTCGAGCGGCTGCGTTTGGGCGAGCGCCTGCTGGTGGAGTGGTCGGTCGATGCCTGTCCCGGCGACGCGCTTATCCCGCCCCTGCTGTTGCAGCCCCTGGTCGAAAACGCGGTATATCATGGTATCGAGCCTTCAGCCGAACCGGGTACGGTGACCATTGCGGGCGAGCTCAAATCGGGCGAGTTGCGACTAGAAGTGGCAAACCCGCTTTCACGAAGTACGCGGCACCAGGCAGGGAATCGCATGGCACTCGATAACATTCGCGAAAGGCTCATGCTTTTCTATGATCTCGAAGCGTCGCTGGGAATCGAAAAAGGGCTGGATACCTATGTGATCCGGATTCGGCTGCCATATCGGAGGAAGAGCCCATGAACGATGTTCTCAAGGTGCTCATCGTAGACGACGAGGCGATGGCGCGCGCTCGACTCAGGGACCTGCTCGGTGATATCGCCGACGAGTATCCGACCCGGGTGGTCGGGATGGTTGCAAATGGCGCGGAAGCGCTGCGGATGATCGAGCAGGAACCTGTCGATCTGGTGCTCGCCGATATCCGCATGCCGGTCATGGACGGGGTCGAGTTTGCGCGGAAGCTGGCTGAGAGGCCGTGTCCGCCGGGCGTCATCTTTACCACGGCTTACGACGAATATGCGGTGACCGCATTCGACGTCGAAGCCGTGGATTATCTGGTCAAGCCTGTGCGCGCGGGTCGGCTGGCTGCGGCGCTGGCACGCTTTCGACGTAGCCGGACGCCAGAGACGGGGGGCGAGGGCGCCGGGGGCGAAGGGCGAACGCATTTCAGCGTCACGGAAAGGGGGCGCATCCTGTTGGTTCCGGTCGACGAGGTGCGCTACCTGAAGGCGGAAATGAAGTACGTCACGGCCTTTACTTCCGAGCGCGACTATGTGCTCGACGAATCGCTCGTGCAGCTCGAAGAAGAGTTCGGCGAGCGCTTTTTGCGTATTCATCGCAACTGCCTTGTCGCGCGCTCGGCCATTGTCGGGGTCGAGCGCGAAGGCGAGGCGGACGGTGAGCCACACTGGGCTGTGCTTCTCGCCGGTGTGGCGGAGCGCCTGCCGATAAGCCGTCGCCAGTGGCCAACGGTAAAGGCGACGCTCAAGCTCTAACCGCCCTCAGCCGCTGTTTCTGAGTCCTGCGGCGATGCCGTTGATGGACATGTGGATGCCGCGCTTGATGCGCTCGTCGTCGCTGCCCTCGCGGTGTCGGTGGAGTAGTTCAACCTGGACATGGTTGAGTGGGTCGAGATAGGGGAAGCGGTTGCGGATCGAGCGCTTGAGCAGCGGATTGCCGTCAAGCAGCGCCTCCTGGCCGGTGATCTCGAGCAGGGCGGCGATGGTGGCCTCATGCTCGGTGCGGATGCGCGCGAAGATCGACTCGCGCAGCCGGGTGTCGCGCACCAGCGCCGCATAGCGGCTGGCGATGGCGATATCGCTCTTGGCCAGCACCATGTCCATGTTCGAGAGCAGCGTGGAGAAGAAGCCCCACTCGCGGTTCATCGCCTTGAGCCGCTCGGCGCCGGCCTCGCCGTGGGTGACGAGGTAAGCCTTGACCGCGCTGCCGAAGCCGAACCAGCCCGGCAGCATGAGCCGGCACTGCGCCCAGCTGAACACCCAGGGGATGGCGCGCAGATCCTCGATCGCGGTGGTCTTCTTGCGCGAAGCGGGGCGGCTGCCGATGTTGAGGTGGGCGATCTCGGCGATCACCGTCGATTCCCAGAAATACTGCTCGAAGCCCTCGGTCTCATAGACCAGCGCGCGGTAGGCCTTGAAGGCCGCATCGGACAGCTCGTCCATCGCCGCCAGATACTCCGGGCGCGGCGCCGGCTCGGTGTCGGCGAACAGCGTCGCCTCGAGCGTGGCCGCGGCGAGCACCTCGAGGTTGCGTCGCCCCACCTCCGGGTTGCCGTACTTGGCCGAGATCACCTCGCCCTGCTCGGTGAGCCGGATCTGGCCCTGCACTGCGCCGCCCGGCTGGGCGAGGATGGCCTGGTAGCTGGGGCCGCCGCCGCGGCCCACCGAGCCGCCGCGGCCGTGGAACAGGCGCAGGCGCACCCCGTGGCGGGCAAACACCTCGACCAGCGCGATCTCCGCCTTGTAGAGCTCCCAGCCCGAGGTGAGGAAACCGCCGTCCTTGTTCGAGTCCGAATAGCCCAGCATCACCTCCTGGGTCATCGCCCGCGAATCGAGCAGGCGCCGGTACTGCGGCAGCGCCAGCAGGCGGTCCATCACCGGTCCGCTCGCCTGCAGATCGCCGATGGTCTCGAACAGCGGGATCAGGTTCACCGCGAGGGTGCCGGCACGCGGATCGAGCAGGCCGCTCTCCTTGAGCAGCAGGGCGAGCTCGAGCATGTCCGATACCCCGTCGGTCTTCGAGATGATGCAGTTGGGCACCGCCTCGGCGCCATAGCGCCGGTGTGCCTCGTGGGCCATGCGCAGGATCGCCAGCTCGCCGGTGCTGAGCTCGGAATACTCGACATAGGGTGAGTAGAGCGGGCGCGGCGAGGCGATCTCCTCGAGCAGCAGGGCGATGCGCCCCTCCTCGTCGAGGGCGAGGTAATCGGTGCCGGGCCGCGCCACCGCCAGCAGCTCGGCGACCACCTGCTCGTGCACGTCCGAGTTCTGGCGCAGGTCGATCGGCGCCAGGTGAAAGCCGAACACCGAGACCGCGCGGCGCAGCCGTCGCAGCCGCCCGCGGGCGAGGGTGCCCGAGCCGTTTGCCTCGAGCGAACGGTGCACGATATCGAGATCCTCGGCCAGTGCAGCGGCGTCTGCGTAGGGCTCGGCATCGCCCACCGCATGATGCGGCGGTGCCTTGCCGAGCAGCGCCTGGTAAGTAGCCGACAGTCGCGCATAGATGCCGGTGAGGGCGCGCCGGTAGGGCTCGTCGTCACGGTGCGGCGAATGGTCCGGCGAGCGGGCGGCCAGCGCCAGCAGGGCTTCCGAAGGCGAAGCCAGCAGGGAGGCGAGCGAGAGCTGCGAGCCGAGGCGGTGCAGCTCGTCGAGGTAATGATCGAGGGCGCGGCCGCACTGCATCGCCAGCGCCTCGTCGAGCACCCGGGCGGTGACGAAGGGGTTGCCGTCGCGGTCGCCGCCGATCCAGCTGCCCACGCGCAGGAAGGGCGGCAGCTCGAGTCCGCCGAGCGAAGCGTGGCGGGCGGCGAGCTGGTCCTCGAGTGCGCCGTACAGGCGCGGCAGCTCGGAGAGGAAGGTGTAGTCGAAGAAGCTCAGACCGTTGGCGACTTCGTCGATCACCGAGAGCTTGGAGGGGCGCAGCATGCGGGTCTGCCACAGGGTGAGCACGCCGCGGCGCAGCGCTTCCTGGTTGTCCGTGGCCTCCTCGGGGGTGAGGCGCATGCGGTCGCGTGCATCGAGCAGGCGGGCGATGGCCATCTGGCAGTTGAGGATGCTCTTGCGCGAGACTTCGGTGGGGTGGGCGGTGAGCACCGGGGTGACCTGGGCGGTGGCGAAGAACTCCGCGACGGCGCGCGCTTCGAGCCCGGCATCGAAGGCGCGGCCGATGGCGTGGGCGAGGCTGCCCTCGCGCGGGGCCGAGCCGGCGATCAGGTGGGCGCGCGAGCGCCGGGTGTGGTGCTGGTCCTCGGCGATGTTGGCCAGGTGCGAGAAGTAGCTGAAGGCGCGCACCACGTGCAGGGTCTGGTCGCGCGAGAGCGAGTCGAGGGTGGCCTCGAGTTCGCGGCGTGCTTCCAGGTCATCGTCGCGACGAAAGCGGATCGAGCTCTGACGGATGTGTTCGATGCGCTCGAACACCGCTTCGCCTTCCTGCGCACGCACCGTATCGCCCAGGATCCTTCCAAGCTCGCGGATGTCTTCTCGCAAGGGGCTGTCTTTGTCTTCACTCATTACTGTATCGTCCTGTGTTCGGTTGGGCCGTTTCAATGGTCCTTTTCCTTCATTCTCGCCCGGGCAGCGTCGATGGACTGCTCGATGTATTGCCCGTAAAAGTCGGGGAGTCGCATGCCGACGATTGCCTCGTCAAGGCGCTCGCCCGACGGGCCGTAGAGAGCCAGTGTCGGAGCAAACCTGATCTTCTGCTCCTTCGCGAAATTCCGGTGCGTGCTTGTCTGTCCGCGAAAATCGATCAGCGGCCGGTCCGAGTCGATGTCTATCTGACGGTATTTCACGGCATCCTTCAGATGCGCATCCCTCGACATCGGGATCAGGTATTCCCGGCGAGCCCGTTCGCACCACTGACAGTCGGCCTGACTGAACAGCACCAGTATCGGTGATCCCGACTTCTGCGCCGCTCGCCCATCGGCCTGAAGATCATCGGCACGCGGCAGATCGGTCGCCATGCCGAAGCTCCAGCACATGCATGCTAAAATCGCGGCCGTCTTTCGCGCTATCGGTGCGAACCCTGATGCTGCAGTGCGAAATGCGCTTGTCGAGCATTGCATCCCAGTCATCCCAATTGTGAGTTCCTATCGTGACCCTTGAGATCAGCGGGCACCCGGCCCCCGAGCGCATTGTGATCGCCACCCGAGAGAGTCGCCTGGCCCTTTGGCAGGCGGAGCATGTCAAGGCGCGCCTCGAAGGATTGTATCCCGCCTGCAGGGTGGAATTGCTGGGCATGACCACCCGCGGTGATCAGATTCTTGACCGCCCGCTTGCCAAGGTCGGCGGCAAGGGGTTGTTCGTGAAAGAACTGGAAACGGCGCTGCTGGACGGTCGCGCAGATATTGCGGTGCATTCGATGAAGGATGTGCCGATGCAGATGGGCGAAGCGTTTGCGCTCGCGTGCGTCTCCGAGCGCGAGGTGCCCTTCGACGCATTCGTTTCGTCCCGATACGAATCGCTCGACGACATGCCGCCGGGCGCCGTGGTCGGCACCTCGAGCCTGCGACGGGAGGCCCAACTGCACGCCAACTATCCGATGCTCGCGGTGACCAGCCTGCGTGGCAACCTCGATACGCGTCTGCGCAAGCTCGATGAGGGGCAGTACGATGCGATCATTCTCGCTGCCGCGGGGCTCATCCGCCTCGGGCTGAAGGAGCGCATCCGCACTGTATTGCCTGCTGAGATCTCCTTGCCTGCGGCTGGGCAGGGCGCGCTTGGGATCGAGGCACTGGCATCCCGGCCGGAGATCAGGCAGTGGCTCGGGCCGCTCAACGACCCGTTTACCGCTGCTTCCGTGACGGCGGAGCGTGCCGTTTCCCGCTCACTCGCAGGTAGCTGCGAAGTGCCGCTCGGCGCGTTCGCCGAGGTTCGGGATGGCCGTTTGTGGTTGCGCGGTTTCGTGGCATCGCCCGACGGGGCGCGTTTTGCTCGCAGCGAACTCGACGGAGCGCTGACCGATGCCGAAGGCCTCGGCATCCGTCTGGCCGAAGAGCTTCGGGCGCAAGGCGCGGAAGAGATTCTCGCGACACTCGGCTGAGCCAGCGATGCCGATGGCCTCCGGCGGAGGGTTCGAGGGGCGCCATGTCGTCGTAACAAGGCCGCCCGAACAGGCTGGCCGGCTCTCGGAGCTGATCCGGGATCGCGGTGGCGTGGCAGTGCAGTTTCCGGTATTGGCGATCGAGAAGGCCGAGAGCGACGGAGACCTTGCGGCCGCGGTGCAGGCACTTGATTCGTTCGATATTGCTTTTTTTGTAAGCCCAAATGCGGTCAGATATGCGCTTGACTATGTGTTGGCGCGGCGGTCCTGGCCGGAAAGACTCGCATTGGCAACGGTCGGGAAAGGGAGCAAGCAGGCTATCGAAGCATACGGGCTGGGTGAAGTGTTGGCACCCGAGTCCGGTTTCGACAGCGAAGCGGTTCTTGCGCTCGAGGCCTTTTCCGAAACGCGTATCGCTGGTCGGCACCTCGTCATTTTCAGGGGGGATGGCGGTCGCGACCTGTTGGGCGAGACGGTGCGTCAGCGCGGTGCCAGCGTCACTTACGTGACCTGCTACCGGCGCGCCTGTCCGGCCGGTGACGGTGCTAAGCTGCTGGCCCTCGCGGCTGCTGGGCGGCTCGACGCGATCACGCTGACCAGCAGCGAGGGTGTCGACAACCTCGTGAAGATGCTCGGTGAGCGCGGTACGGCGGCCCTGAGCGCCATTCCCGTTTTTGCTCCTCACCCACGGATCGTGGAGCGAGCGAATCGCGCAGGTTTCACAACTGTGCGGTTGACTGCGCCGGGCGATGACGGTTTGATGCAGGCTCTGGATGTCCATTTCAACAGCCTCGGTTAATATTGGCCCATGAGCGATCAGACCCCTGAACTGAACTCCCCGTCCGAAGCGGGGCCCTCGAGCATCTCGTCGACGCCCGCCGAGCCTGTCCGGAAGGGAAGCCGGAACAACTGGATCGTGCCGCTTCTTGCGATAGGTCTGCTGATCGCGTTCGCGGCGGTCGCATGGCAGTGGGTATATTCGCGTGAGCGGATCGGCGAGCTGCGTCAGGAGCTGGCGCAGCGCCTTGGCGATGGGGACGCGACTGCCCGTCAGGCCCGTGCCGAGGCACGCCTCGCGACGGAAAGCATTACCGAGCTGCAGGTAAGGCTCGCCAAGATCGAGGCTCAGGTTTCCGAGTCGCAGGGCCAGCAGGCCGCGCTCGAGGCACTCTACCAATCGTTGTCGCGCAATCGCGAAGAACAGGTTCTTGCCGAAGTTGAACAGGCTGTCGTGCTGGCTTCGCAGCAGCTTCAGCTCGCCGGCAATACCGAGGCGGCGCTGACGGCGCTGCAGGGCGCGGAGGCGCGGCTTGGTCAGTTGGACGCCGGCCCGCTGGTGGCGCTTCGAAAGGCGCTCGGCAACGATATCGAGCGGCTCAAGATGAGCTCTCAGGTGGACATCTCGGGGCTGTCGGTGAAACTTGATCTGATGATCGCGAGAATCGATGATCTTGGTCTTGCCTTCACCGGCGAGGCGCAGGCGACGCCGGTCGAGCGGCCCGAACCGAATACGAGCAACCGCTTCGTCGAGATGGCCCTGCAGTTCGGCAAGGAGTTGTGGGTAGAGCTTCGTCAGCTGATCCGCGTCGAAAGACTCGATACAGCGGACCCGGCGTTGCTGTCGCCTGCTCAAAGTGTCTTCCTGAGGGAAAATCTGAGGCTGCGACTGCTGTCGGCGCGACTCGCGCTGCTCGGCCGCGATTCGGTCAGCTACAAGTCTGATATCGGGCAATCGATCAAGTGGCTGCAGCGTTATTTCGATCTCAGGAGCGAACCGGTTCAGCGGACGATCGAAGAGCTCGGCCAGCTTGAGAATGTCGAGCTGGCCTCCGGGCGCATGCCGTCGCTTGGCGATACCCTGGCAGTCCTGCGGGGCCTGCAGCTTCGTGGAGCCCCCCCGGCCGAGCTGCCCAGAACGGAATCGTCCAGGGAGGTGGTGCCCCAGGGTGAGGCCGCTCAGGCCACCCCGAGTGCTTCGACCGCCCACAAGGCGCCCGTGCGTGAGGTCGCGCAGCATCCCGCACCCGCCGCTCCGAACGAGTCGAAAGCCGCACAGGAGCCAGGGCAGGCGCCTGTCCACGGCGAAAAGCCTGCAAGCGGTTCTGCGCCTGCGACGGCTGACAAGCCGGCTGGTCACTAGGAGGGCGCGGAATGCGGATACTCTTCTGGCTGATCGGACTGTTTGCGCTCGCTGCCGGCCTGGCTTTGGTGGCAGAAGTCAATACCGGCTACGTGCTGGTCGTCTCCCCGCCTTACCGGGTACAGCTTTCGTTGAATCTTTTTGCGCTGATGCTGTTGGTCGGTTTCGTGGCTGCCTATCTGCTGTTGCGATTGATTCGAAGGACGCTGCAATTGCCCGGTCAGGTGGGTCGGATGCGTCGGCAGCGTCGCCGTGACAAGGCTCAGGGTGCCTTGCGTGATTCCGTGAGGCTTTATCTTGAAGGGCGTTATGCCCACTCGCTCAAGGAAGCAAACAAGGCGAGCAAGGAGGATGAGAGCCGGGGCCTTGCAGCGATCATGGCGGGCAGGGCGGCCTATGCAATGCGTGATGAGTTGCGCTACCGCGAGTGGATGGCAAAGGCCGCGGAGCTCGACCCTGAAGTGCGAACCGCGCGTTTGATGACCGAGGCGGATCTGGCGCTTGACGCACGCCGCTTCGACGAAGCCGCTTCGAGGCTCGAAGATCTGCGTCAGGGTGGTGAGCGCCACGTTGCCGCTCAGCGGCTTGCGCTGCGCAGTGCCCAGGCCCTCGGACATTGGGAAGAGGTCGTGCGTCTTGCCAGGCAGCTGGCCAAGCACAAGGCGATGAGCCCGGAGGCGGCGGCGGTCACGCTGCGCAGGGCGCATATCGAGAACATGAAGAGCCGGTCAGATGATGGTGCGGCGATCGCAGATTACTGGAAACAGATCCCGCCGACCGAGCAACGGGACCGCTTGCTTGTCGAAAAGGCGGTGCCGTTACTGGTGGCTTCCGGAGAAGGTGCGATCGCCCGCCGCACGATTGAGGAACTGCTCGATCAGGAGTGGGAGCCGGCGCTTGCCGCCGTCTATGCGGACTGTTGCGCAGACGATCAGGCAACTGCAGGCATTGCCCGGGCCGAGGGTTGGCTGCGCAAGTATCCGAAGGATGACGGCCTCCTTCTGACGCTGGGCCGGCTCTGTCTGCAGGTGCAGTTGTGGGGCAAGGCGCAGAGCTATCTCGAGGCTTCTCTGGCGATCCGCAAGAACGTTGCGGCTCATCTTGCGCTTGCGAGGCTTGCCGAACGGCTCGAGCGCCCTGCCGACGCGCAGAAGCATTACCGGGCGGCGGCGGAGTTGTCTGGCGGAAAGTGAGTTCCCGTCGGCTCCCGTAAGCAAAAACGCCCGCTCTGTACAGTGCGGGCGTTTTTGCTTACGGGATTCGGCTCCTTACGCCGCCCAATCACGGGGGATCAGGAATTCCTTGTACAAACGTTCTTCAGGCGTGCCTTCCGCCGGTTGCCAATCGTAGCGCCACTTCACGGTCGGCGGCATGGACATCAGGATCGATTCCGTCCGACCTCCGCTCTGCAGTCCAAACAGCGTTCCGCGGTCGAAAACAAGATTGAATTCGACGTAGCGTCCCCGTCGATATGCCTGAAAATCACGTTCTTCTTCGGAGTACGGTAGGCTTTGGCGACGTTCTATGATCGGCATGTAGGCATCGAGAAAGGCGTCGCCGATGCTCCGGGTCATTGAAAAGGCTGAATCGAACTCGATTCGCCCGTCTGCGCCAAGATCGTCGAAGAACAGTCCTCCGACGCCTCGCGGTTCGTTGCGATGCTTGAGGTAGAAATAGCGATCGCACCACTCCTTGAGACGCCGATATTCGGCTTCACCCCAAGGCATCACCGCCGCCTTGCACGCCCGGTGAAAATGAATCACGTCTTCTTCGACCGGATAATAGGGAGTGAGGTCGATCCCGCCGCCAAACCACCACACTGGAGCCTTGCCCTCGGACGTCGCCATGAAGAAACGCACGTTCATGTGAACCGTGGGGCAGTGCGGATTGCGCGGGTGGAGCACCAGCGATACGCCCATCGCTTCGAATGCCCGGCCGGCAAGTTCGGGACGATTCGCAGTTGCCGAGGACGGCATCGCCGCTCCCATTACGTGTGAAAAGTTGCAGCCGCCCCGTTCGAAGAAATTCCCCTCTTCGATTACGCGTGTGATGCCGCCACCCCCTTGCGGCCGGGTCCATTCATCTCGGGCAAACGGCTTGCCATCGAAGGTTTCCAGCGCGTTGACGATACGGCGCTGAAGATCCAGCAGGTATTCCTTTACGGTGGCGGAGTTCATGTCTGAGAATCAGGTCTTGTCGTCGACCTTGGCCGCACCGGTACCAGATTTCATGGCTGAAATCGCGGTGTCGCGGGCCGCGACGTCCTTGAACATCGGGCTCGTGCCGACCACTTGGCCGTTCGAGGCCTTGAGATTGAAGAAGGGGCGGCCGTCACTCGCTTCCTTGAGTTCGTAGCGTCCGTCCTCCGTAGAGTTCTTGCGTACCGACTCAATACCGTTGGTCGCACTTGCCTTGGCGTTGTAACCTTCGCTGCGGACCAGGGTTCCACCGTCGGCGTTGAGCAGCTTGAAGTAAAACTCGCCTTTTTCGTTCTTGGTCAGTTCGAACTTCAGGGACATATCGATCTCCTCGGTTTGCCAGCCTGCGGGGTGCAGGCTCCCGATCGCAGAATACACTGCAATATGACTTGTCCGCCCCGGTCGCACGGCCGCTTTGGGTGGCAGCTTGTGAATTTGGGTCGCATGACGGAAAAATTGCCGCGCGTCAGCGCTTGATGGCACGAAAGCCGATGTCACGCCTGTATTGCTTGCCCGCAAATTCGATCCTGTCAGCGGTTGCGTAAGCCAGTTTCTGCGCCGTTCTGACATTGTCTCCGAGGGCGGTCACGCACAGGACCCGGCCTCCGCTGGTCACGATCTGGCCGTCCACTTCTTTGGTGCCTGCGTGAAATACGTGCACCTCCTGAGACTCGTTTTCCGGCAACCCGGTGATCAGATCGCCTTTGCGCGGACTCTCCGGGTACCCCGCCGCAGCAATCACGACTCCAAGGGCAAAGCGCCGGTCCCATTCCGCCTCGGCTGCGTCGAGCTTGCCTGCGATCGCCGCTTCCAGCAATTCGACCAGATCGGTCTTGAGGCGCATCATGATCGGCTGGGTTTCGGGGTCGCCCATGCGGCAATTGAACTCCACGACGCGGGGGTGCCCTTCGGCGTCGATCATGAGGCCCGCATACAGGAAACCGGAGTACGGAATGCCGTCGGCCGCCATGCCGTTGAGGGTCGGCATGATGACCTCCCGCATGACCCTGGCGTGTACTTCCGGGGTGACGACCGGTGCGGGAGAATAGGCACCCATTCCACCGGTATTCGGACCTGCGTCCCCATCTCTCAGACGTTTGTGATCCTGTGACGTGGCCAGCGCGAGCGCGCTTCGGCCGTCAGCCATGACGATGAAGCTCGCCTCTTCGCCCTCCATGAATTCTTCGATCACCACCCGCGCCCCGGCGTCGCCCATGCTGTTGCCGACCAGCATCATGTCGACCGCCTCATGGGCCTGCTCGAGCGTCATCGCCACGACGACGCCCTTTCCTGCGGCAAGGCCGTCGGCCTTGATCACGATCGGCGCTCCCTCCGCCTCAAGGTAGGCGTGCGCTTCCCTTGCATCGCTGAATGTCTGATATCGGGCGGTCGGAATCTTGTGGCGGATCAGGAACCGCTTGGCGAAATCCTTTGAGGATTCGAGCTGGGCAGCCGCCTGGGATGGTCCGAAGATCGCCAGACCTGCCGCCCTGAAGGCATCGACCACGCCTTCGGCAAGAGGGGCTTCCGGACCCACCACGGTGAGGCCGATGGCTTCACGCTTCGCCAGAGCGACGAGTTCATCGATGCCATTCGCTGAAACGTTCTCGACACCCAGTTCGCGTGCAGTACCGGGGTTGCCCGGTGCAACCAGCACCTTGTGAACCCGGGGCGATTGGGCGAGTTTCCAGGCCAGTGCATGTTCGCGACCGCCGGAGCCGATGACGAGAATTTTCATGATGTCTTGCTGGATCGATTGTCAGTGCAGTTCGGGTCGCGACATGTGCGCCGCGGAAGGGTCAGTGGCGGAAGTGGCGGAAGCCGGTGAGGACCATCGCCAGGCCGTGTTCATCAGCGGCCGCGATCACCTCCGCGTCGCGCATCGAGCCGCCCGGCTGGATCACCGCGGTTGCACCGGCTTCGGCCAGCACGTCGAGGCCGTCTCGGAAGGGGAAGAACGCATCGGAGGCCACCACGCAACCGCCGATCGAAAGGCCCGCATTCTCGGCCTTGATCTTGGCGATCCGCGCAGAATCGACGCGGCTCATCTGTCCCGCACCCACTCCGACGGTCATCGCGTCCTTGCAGTAGACGATGGCGTTGGACTTGACGTACTTGGCGACGCGCCAGGCGAACAGCAGGTCGCCGAGCTCCTGCTCTGTTGGTGCGCGCTTCGTTACCAGCTTGAGATCCGCTGCGGTAATCGGTGCGAAGTCCGCGCTCTGCACCAGCAAGCCGCCACCGACGCGCTTGAAGTCGGTCTGACGGACATCGCCGAGTGGGACTGTGAGGACGCGCACATTAGCCTTGGCCGCGAGCAACTGAAGCGCTTCTTCGGTATAGGCCGGTGCGATGAGGACTTCGAGGAACTGCGCGCTGACCGCTTCGGCTGCGCTGCGATCAACCGTGCCGTTGAAGGCGATGATGCCGCCGAAAGCGGACGTCGGGTCTGTCTTGAAGGCACGCTGATAGGCATCGAGCGGGCTCGCGCCGAGTGCCACGCCGCAGGGGTTGGCGTGCTTTACGATCACGCAGGCCGGCGTTGCCTGGTCGAAGGCCTTGACGCATTCCCACGCCGCATCCGCATCGGCGATATTGTTGTAGGAGAGCTCCTTGCCCTGCAACTGGGTGTAGGCAGCGATGCCGTTCGCAGCGTCGGGTTCGCGGTAGAACGCCGCGCTCTGATGCGGGTTCTCGCCGTAGCGCAGGTCCTGCACCTTGTCGAAGGCCATCTGCAGCCTGGTCGGATAGGGCTGCTTGCTGCCATCCGCGGTAAGGGCGGTGAGGTGGTTCGAGATTGCGCTGTCGTAGCGGGCGGTATGGGTGAATGCCTTGACTGCCAGCGCAAAGCGGGTCTTGTATGACACCTGCCCTTCGTTGGCACGCAACTCCTCGATGATGGCCGGATAGTCGTCCGGATCCGTCACCACGGCGACGCCGCCAATCTCGGTGCCGTGGTTCTTTGCTGCGGCGCGGACCATCGCCGGGCCACCGATGTCGATGTTCTCGATTGCGTCGTCGAGGCTGCAATCGGGCCGCGCAACGGTCTGCTGAAAGGGGTACAGGTTGACCACCACCAGATCGATGCGTGGAATATCGTGTTCTGCCAGCGTCTGCATGTGCTCCGGAAGATCGCGACGGGCGAGGATGCCGCCGTGAACCCGCGGATGGAGGGTCTTGACCCTGCCGTCCAGCATTTCCGGAAAGCCGGTGTGCTCGGAAACGTCGGTAACCGGCAGGCCGGCTTCGCGCAGGGACTTGGCGGTGCCGCCGGTGGACAGCAGCTTGATGCCGAGTTGGTGCAGGGCCTTTGCGAATTCGAGGACGCCGCGTTTGTCGGAGACGCTGATCAGTGCTTGAGTGGCTTTCATTTCGGTGAAGAAGGTGATGGCGTTTGAATGCCGGATTTACAGGAGGTCGTATTCGGTAAGCTTTCGTCGCAGTGTGTTGCGATTGATTCCGAGCATTTCGGCCGCGATCGTCTGGTTGCCATTTGCCTGGCGGAGGACGAACTCGAGCATGGGTTTTTCCGCGTTCTTCATGACCAGACTGTAGATGGCGGCCGGCTTCTCGCCATCCAGATCCTGGAAATAGCGGTCAAGGACGCGATTGACCGATTCGGCAATGTCGTTGTTGCGGGTCATGCAGCGAGTTCCTCGGGGAATTCTTCCTGATAACGCAGTCGTGAATCACCCTCGGCCATGCGAAGGTAGAAATCGTCGACTGCGGCGACCTGTCCTTCAACCGTTTCCTGAAGGTTCATGTGGCTGCGAAAGGCAGCCGCACCTACCAGGCCGCGGGTATACCAGGCAATGTGTTTTCGGGCGATGCGCAGGCCCTTGTCCTCGCCATAAAAATCGTAAAGGTCGGCGAGGTGGGCACGGCACACGCTGTGGATTTCGGCAACCGGCGGTGGTGCGAGCAGTTCGCCGGTCGCAAGGTAGTGTTCGATTTCACGGAAGATCCAGGGCCGACCTTGTGCCGCGCGGCCGATCATGAGGCCGTCGGCCCCAGTGTGTGCGAGTACGGCACGGGCCTTCTGTGGCGAATCGATATCGCCGTTGGCAATCACCGGTATGGTGATCCTTGCCTTGACCTCGGCGATGGTGTCGTATTCCGCCTCACCCATGTAGAGGTCCGCGCGGGTGCGTCCGTGAATCGCCACCAGGCGGATACCCGACGATTCGGCGATTCGGGCGATGGTCGCGGCGTTACGGTTTTCGTGGTCCCAGCCGGTGCGGAACTTGAGCGTGACCGGGGTATCGGGAACCGCGCTGACCACGGCTTCGAGAATCCGGCTGACCAGCCTTTCATCGCGCATCAGCGCGGAGCCGGCGGCCACGTTGCAGACTTTCTTGGCCGGGCAGCCCATGTTGATGTCGATGATCTGTGCGCCCTGGTCCACGTTGAAGCATGCCGCCTGCGCCATCATCCGCGGATCCGCGCCGGCGATCTGTACCGAGATCGGGCCCGGCTCACCGCTGTGGTCGGTACGTCGCCGGGTTTTTTCCGTGGCATAGAGCAGTGCGTTGGAGGTGACCATTTCGGATACGGCAAGGCCGGCCCCCATGCGCTTGGCGAGTTGCCGGAACGGCCGGTCCGTGACGCCGGCCATGGGCGCCACAAAAAGGTTGTTCCGCAGTTTGAACCCGGCTAATTGCATTTGAGGGGGAAGGGTGACGCGAGGCAAACTCGGATTCTAACCGATGGGGCGGCCGGCGATAAGTCGGAATATCACTGTCCGCGAATGCAGTCGGACGGGTGCCCCGACGACTTACGGCAGCCGCTGCCCACCGCAGGTCTCGTGTCTGCCGCGGTCGCCGATATCGTTGACGGAGGCCCTCACGGCCAGGCGCGTGCTCCGAACATCATCCGTTTGGCGACAAAATGACGAAGCGGAGGTAGCGTGTCGAGGCCGAGCAGGCCAGCACCGCGCAGGTGCCGGAGGACGCCCGAGTCGTTGCTGAAAAGGCGTACCAGGCCATCCGTGAAGCGAATCGTTCCCTGACGGTCAAGGCCGCGCCCCGTCGCATAGGCGCGAAGCAGATGAGGCGAGCCCGGGTCGATGCCGTCGGCCTCGCGCAGGTGCCGGGCCAGAGCCCAGACATCGCGCAGCGCGAGATTGAAGCCCTGTCCCGCGACGGGGTGCAGGGTCTGTGCTGCGTTTCCGAGCCACACGGTACGTTCACCCGCGGCGTGCTTGCGATAGCGCAGACCAAGCGGGTAGCGCAAGCGTGTTGCCACCCCGGTGAGCTGCACGCGCGTCCCGATCGTCGCCTGGAGCGTACCGAGATAGTGTGCATCGGGCATCTCGATGAGACGGTCGGCCTGCTCGGGAGAGACCGTGTGGACGATCGCGAAACCGTCTCCGTTGGGCAGCAGGGCGAGGGGCCCGCCCGGCGTGAAGCGCTCGTAGGCGATGTGGCGATGTCCGCCCGCGACGGACGCCTGGGTGATGAGCGCATGCTGGTCATAGTCGTGCCGTACGATCTGTGGATCGTCGTCCTGCATGCCACCTTCGGCGCAGGCCACCAGGCGCGCGGACAGGGGAGCGGAACGCTCACCGATCAGGCTTGCACTCACATTCTCCGAGTCGGCAGCGAGTTCGCCGACCTTGCAGTTGTCGAGCAGGGGTACGCCGCTGGCCTCGACGGCATCGCCGAGGGCGGCGGCGAGCTCGCCGGCCGAAACCACGTAGCCGAGTGCGGCTTGATCATAATCGCGGTGATCGATCAGCGTGCGCCCGAGCCCCCCTTGTTGCGAGATGTGGATGGTGTGGATGGCCGTCGGTCTGAGGTTCGCCCAAACACCAAGCCGCGCGAGCGTCTGGCGGCTGCCGTGCGACAGCGCAAGCACCCGGGGATCGCTTCGCACCGCGCGGCGATCGCGGGCGTCGGCCAGGGCGACCGAGTAACCACTGTCCTTGAGCGCGAGCGCAAGCGCCAGCCCGACCGGACCGGCGCCGACAATCAGCAGGTCAAAACGCTGCATCGGCGGTCTCACGCATCAAGGCTTCGATTTCATCGATCTGCTTCGGTGCGGCAGCGGTGATGAGTTCGCAGCCCTCTTTGGTCACCAGCGCGTCGTCCTCGATGCGAATGCCGATATTCCAGAAAGCTTCCGGAACATTGTCCGCAGGGCGGATGTAGCAGCCCGGCTCGATCGTCAGCACCATGCCCGGCTCGAGTGTGCGCCAGTCGCCCGCGAGCTTGTATTCGCCGGCATCATGCACATCCAGGCCGAGCCAGTGCCCGGTGCGGTGCATGTAGAACTGGCGGTACGCGCCGGATTCGATGACGCCGTCGAGTGTGCCCTCGAGCAGGCCGAGATCGATCATGCCCTGAGCGAGAACCCTGACAGCCGCATCGTGGCCGGCGTTCCAGTGATTGCCCGGTCGGGTCTCGGCCTGTGCTGCGGTCTGTGCCGCGAGGACCAGTTGATACACGTCCCGCTGTGCGCCGCTGAAGCGTCCATTGACCGGGAAGGTCCGGGTGATGTCCGAAGCGTAACCGTCGAGCTCGCAACCCGCATCGATCAGCAGCAGGTCGCCATCTTCCATACGACGATCATTCTCGACGTAGTGCAGCACGCAGGCATTGGGGCCACTCGCGACAATCGATGAATAGGCGGCGGCCTGGCTGCCACGGCGCCGACAGAGATAGCCGATTTCCGCGTCGATTTCGTATTCGAAGCGACCCGGGCGGCTCGCGCGCATCGCGCCCCTATGCGCTTCGCTCGATATGGCTGCGGCGCGGCGCATGGTTTCGATCTCGTGTGCGTCCTTGATCAGTCGCATCTCGTCGAGTTCGGCACGAACATCGTGGATGGCGTGCGGTGCGGTGACACCACTGCGGGTATTCGCGCGCGCCGCATTGAGGGCCGTGGCGATCCGTTCATCCCAGGCGCGATCGTAGCCCATCGAATAGTGCAATGTTGGCTGGTCGGCCAGCAGTCCGGGCAGGCGGCCGTCGAGCTCGCCGATCGGTGCCGCCTCGTCCATGCGGAAGTGCTCGCATGCAGCCTCGGGGCCGAATCGGTAACCGTCCCAGATCTCCCGTTCTACGTCCTTTTCGCGGCAGAAAAGGATGGATTTCGGGTTGTCACCGGCAATCAGCACCAGCACTGCTTCAGGTTCGCGAAAGCCGGTGAGGTAGTAGAAGTAGCTGTCGAAGCGGTAGGGGAAATGCGAGTCGCGATTGCGCGCCACTTCGGCGGCGGTCGGGATGACCGCGACGCCTCCGCCACTTGCGGCCATTCGGGCCAGCAGGCGTTCGCGGCGCGCGCGAAATTGTTCGATGTCCTGCATCTCTGGGGCTTCCTCGATTGTGTCCCGCAAATTATGGCATGGCCACGGCGACGACGCGCCGCAGGGGATGGGCAGGGCAACTGTTTCATCGGCGCATGGAGCATGTGTCCCGTTCTGGAGCAGCGGTTGCCCCGGACTGTTGCAGCGGTCGGTGCGCGGTTGGCTGAGAAATGTCCGCAAGTGAATGATATTTAATCAAAAATAATGTTGATGCGAGATCGCTCGGCCGCTTGGCATGCCTGCTGCATTGATCTGATCAACGCAAGGAAGCGTTGCCGATCGAATATCAGAGGAGACTCAATAATGCTTTATGCAATGCCTGGCCAGCCCGATGCGAAAGTCCAGTTCAAGTCGCAATACGACAACTTTATCGGCGGCAAATTCGTAGCCCCGGTAAAGGGCGAGTACTTCGATGTGACAACGCCGATCACGTTCAAGCCCTATACCAAGGTGGCGCGCTCGACCGCCGAGGATATCGAGCTGGCGCTGGATGCCGCCCATGCCGCAGCAGACAAATGGGGCCGCACCTCCGCGACCGAGCGCTCGAACGTGCTCCTCAAGATTGCCGATCGCCTCGAGCAGAACCTCGAGATCCTTGCCTACGCCGAGACCGTCGATAACGGCAAGCCCATCCGCGAGACCCTGAACGCCGACATTCCGCTGGCGGTCGACCATTTCCGTTATTTCGCCGGTTGCGTGCGGGCCCAGGAAGGCGGAATCTCGGAAGTCGACGAGAACACGGTTGCCTACCATTTCCATGAGCCGCTGGGCGTCGTCGGCCAGATCATCCCCTGGAACTTCCCGATCCTCATGGCCGCCTGGAAGCTCGCACCCGCCATCGGTGCCGGCAACTGCATCGTGCTCAAGCCGGCCGAGTCCACGCCCGTTTCGATCCTGATTCTGGCCGAGCTGATCGCCGACCTGCTGCCGCCGGGGGTGCTCAACATCGTGAACGGTTTCGGTCGTGAAGCCGGCGTGCCGCTGGCCAACAGCACTCGCATCAACAAGCTCGCCTTCACCGGCTCGACCTCCACTGGCCGTCTGATCGGCCAGGCCGCCGCCAACAACCTGATTCCCGCAACCCTGGAACTCGGCGGCAAGTCGCCCAACATCTTCTTCGAAGACATAATGGATGCGGATGATGCGTTCTTCGACAAGGCCATCGAAGGTCTGGTGCTGTTTGCCTTCAACCAGGGCGAAGTGTGCACCTGCCCGTCGCGTGCGCTGATCCAGGAGTCGATCTACGACAAGTTCATCGAGCGCTGCATTGCCCGCGTCAAGGCGATCACCGAAGGCAATCCGCTGGATACCGAGACCATGATGGGTGCCCAGGCGTCGGACGAGCAGATGAGCAAGATTCTGTCGTATATCGATCTCGGCAAGCAGGAAGGTGCCGAGCTTCTGGTCGGCGGCGGCCGCGCACACCGCGGTGCCGATCTGGCCGAAGGCCACTACATTCAGCCGACCATGTTCAAGGGTCACAACAAGATGCGCATCTTCCAGGAGGAGATCTTCGGCCCGGTGCTGGCCGTGACGACCTTCAAGGACGAAGCCGAGGCCATCGCGATCGCCAACGATACGCTCTACGGCCTGGGCGCCGGCGTATGGACGCGCGACGGCAGCCGCGCCTATCGCATGGGTCGCGCAATCAAGGCCGGCCGCGTATGGACCAACTGCTACCACGCCTATCCGGCTCATGCGGCCTTTGGTGGCTACAAGCAGTCGGGTATCGGCCGCGAGAACCACAAGATGATGCTCGACCATTACCAGCAGACCAAGAACCTGCTGGTGAGCTATAGCCCGAACAAGCTCGGCTTCTTCTGATGGCGGCGGTGGGGCGGTTCGATGACCCGGCCTCGCGGCCGGGCTTGCCGACCGGCCCGCTGCAGGCCCGAGATGTTCGCTTTCGTTGGCTCCCGTAACCGGGGGCCTTCATACCGAGTTCTCCCTCCTCGTGTAAGGAGTTGCAGGGGCGGCCCCGGTCGCCCCGTTTTTTTCTTTTTTGGGAGTGAAGCGCACATGGTCGACCGCGTCACCGCAACCGATGCCACGCTGGCCCTGATTGAAAGACTTCAGAAAAAACACGGCCGTGAACTGATCTTCCACCAGTCGGGAGGATGCTGCGACGGCAGTGCGGCGAACTGCTACCTGAAAGGCGAAATCAATACCGACCACGACGTGTTGCTCGGCGAGATCGGTGGGTGCCCGTTCTACATCAGCCCGTCGCAGTATGAGTACTGGAAGCACACCCAGTTGATCATCGACGTCCTCGAAGCAAGAGGAGGTGGCACTTTCTCGCTGGAGGGGCCTGAGGGCGTCTGTTTTCACACACGCTCCCGCCTGTTTACCGACGCGGAATGGGCGGAGTTACAGGCTGGCGGGATTGTCTGAACGTGTAAATGAAAGAGGGGGCTTGCGCCCCTTGCCATTGCCAGGCAAACCCGGATGTGCCTATTTTCTGCGGCGAGCTACCAGACCGATCAGGCCGAGACCGGCCAGCAGCATCGCGTAGCTTTCGGGTTCCGGCACGGCTGCGGGGATGCCGTAGTTGATGCCGGCCGATGAGGCCACTGTGGTGCCCGGCGCTGCAGCCATGGCGAAGCTTGCGGTGTGGCTGAAGTCAGCGATGCCGCCGCTCGCTACATTGACGGTAAGGTAAGCGGCGATCGCATAGGTCTTGCCGTACTCGAAATCGAAGTCGCTCTCGAAGAGATCGTTTACGGTGACGCGCTGACGACCGCTGATGTTGCGGTAATCGTAGGCGAGTTGCTGGCTGTCGCCGAGGTAATAGGTGTTGTCCCAGTCAGAGGGGAAGACGTCGTATAGGGCGACGCTCAGGCTATAACCGGCGTTCCCATCCGCGCCGCCTGTGAGACTGCCGTTCAGGAGCGTGGAAAAACTTGCGCTACCGCTTCCGGTGCCACCGAGAAAGGTCACGAAATCGGTGAAGGAGGCGGTTGCACTTGCCGATGAGTAACCATAGCCAGCCTGCCCGTACGGATGATACTCGGTCTGCGCATAGGCCTTGAGCTGGCCGGCCGCGGCCTCGGCATTTGCGTTGAAACCGTAGCCGTTCTTTGCGCCGGTGACGGAGACGAAAGCACCATTGTCGCTTTCACCGATGCTTAGCGAGCCGGATTTGCTTCCCAAGGAGTAGGAATAGTTGCCCGATGCCGCACTTTGGAATTCGGCCTGCGGCATCGCCGAAGCGATCGGCGTGGCCAGGGTTGCGAGTGTGCCCACAACCAGGGAAGACAAGAATCTGACGCGCATTTGTGGATCTCCGGGGATCATGTGCCGCCGGTCGAGTTGGACCGGTGCAATTTTTATGCAAATGGTGTGCCCGGTTTGTGTGCGAAGTTGATGTGCAGTTGCAACATCATGATCTGCATTGGTATTTAGATCGGATCGGATCTCTTTTCTTTTTTGAGATGTGTTCATGCAAATAGGATTGTGCGGCGCAGTGTAAAAATCGCCGACAATTAGGGCCGCCGAGCCGATTGTCGGCGGGTCAGCGCTGGATTCAGCCGAGCCGATCGTCCGCAAGGTGATAGTGGGGGTCGTGTGCCGTGTCCATCTCCATCGCACTGCGCGCCTTATCGAGCAGTTCCCGGCAGTCGGGACTCAGATGGCGCAGGCGGATGCGTTTGCCTTGAGCCCGGTAGCGTTCGGCCAGCGCCTCGATGGCCTCGATGGCCGAGTGGTCCATGACCTTTGCGTCGCGGAACTCAACCACGACTTCGCCGGGGTCGTTCTTGGCAGCGAATTGCGCGAGAAAATTGGCGGTCGAGGCGAAGAAAAGCGTGCCGCGCACTTCGTAGGTCTTGACGGCTGTGTCAGCCTCGCCGGTGATGCGCGATGTGATCGTGATGTCCTTGGCGTGCTGCCAGGCGAACACCAGTGCTGAGATGACGACACCGACGCCGACCGCGATCGCAAGGTCGGTAAGCACGGTGACCACGGTGACGGCCACGATCACCAGCGCATCGTGCTTCGGGACCCGGCCGAGTATGCGCACACTGCCCCATGCGAAAGTCTTTTCCGATACCACGAACATCAGGCCGACCAGTGCGGCCAGCGGAATCAGTGAAATCCAGGCGGACAGCAGTGCGATGAAGGCAATCAGCGCGATCGCCGCAACGATACCCGCCAGCCTGCGGGTGCCGCCGCTGTTCACGTTGATCATGCTCTGACCGATCATCGCGCAGCCGCCCATGCCGCCGAAGAGCCCGGTGACGATGTTGGCCGTTCCCTGGGCGAGGCATTCGCGGTTGGGTTGCCCGCGGGTGTCGGTGATGTCGTCGATGAGATTGAGGGTCAGCAGTGATTCGATGAGCCCGATCGCGGCGAGAATCAGCGAGTAGGGCAGCACGATCCGCAGCGTTTCCAGATTCCAGGGCACCTCCGGAACATGGAACTGCGGCAGGCCGCCGGCGATATCGGCCATGTCGCCGACGGTGCGGGTCTCGAGCCCGAAAACCTGCACCAGCGTGGCCACCGAGAGGATCGCGACCAGCGATGCGGGGAGCGCCTTGCTGAGCCGTGGCAGCAGGTAGATCAGTGCCATGGTCAGCGCGGTCAGGCCGATCATCGTGTAGAGCGCCGTGCCGCCGAGCCAGCTGCCGTCGGCATCCTTGAAGTGGCCCAGTTGCGCCATGAAAATCACCAGCGCCAGACCATTCACGAAACCGAGCATGACCGGGTGCGGAACCATGCGGATGAACTTTCCGAGCCGCAGGGCGCCCGCGAGCAACTGGATCAGACCCATCAGGATGACGGTCGCAAAGAGGTATTCGACGCCGTGCGTCACCACCAGCGACACCATCACCACCGCCAGCGCGCCGGTTGCGCCGGAGATCATGCCGGGCCGTCCTCCGAACACTGCGGTGATCAGACACATCAGGAAGGCTGCGTAGAGACCGGTCAGCGGGTGAACATGGGCGACGAAGGCGAAGGCGATGGCTTCGGGCACCATCGCGAGTGCCACGGTCAGGCCCGAAAAGACGTTCTGGCGCAACTCGGCATTGCCAAGCGGCGTGAGGCCTCCGCGAGCGAGTAGCGTACTGAGCATGTCGGGAAACTCCGGATATCTGCGCCGCTTCTCGACGGGCGACGCATGCAGGTATTGGCGGGTGCGCCGCACTTGAAGGGGCCGGAATCAGCCTGGGGCGATCGGGGCAGGGGTGCGGGCAGAAGGGCGGATGCTATTTTCTTTTGTGCTGCGATGCAACATAAAAGAGGCGTTGGCGCGCTCGTGCCCGCGGCAGGGCCGCCAAGGTGAACCGGGAGGCACGGTGATCGCGGGTCCGGTTTCAGGTCGTCTCCGTTGAGGTCTCAGCCGCGCCGGGCGAGGCCCGTATGACGGACCCAAGGTTTCACGGTGACGTGCGGCCCCGTGGACGGGATTCGCTTGATAACGGCGTCCCGTCCTGTGGATCGACGTGTTGCAGCCTGCGTTGCACCGGAACTTCCGGCGCGATACCGGCCGTGTCGTCCCAGACCATGCTCCGGTAATCGAATGCTTCGGCAAGCGTCGGCTTGATGATCTCGAAATAAGGTGAGACATCGAAATCGCGCGGCACGAAAAGGCTGTAGTGACGAACATTGAAAACTTCCGTTTCGCATCCGTGGCAGTCCGGATCCAGTCGGATGTAGCTGGCCGACTCCGGAAGTATGGGGTAGTGCAGTGACTGAAACGCCTGTGCGATCAGCGTCGAGCATATTGCGCGGGTCGGGTCGCCGCTGCCCAGGGAGAGCATCCGGCGACGGAAGCGTTGGGGAACAGGCGGGGTCGGCACCAGATAGCGCGCAAGATCGACGATGTTGCGCAGGTCGTAGCGATGGCCGATGCGCTCGATCATGAAGTTCACGAGTCGGGAAATTTCGTCCGGGTTTAGGCCGACCGGCCGACAGATCCGACTGGGAAGTTTTTCGAATTGTTCGATTCCGGCGCTGCGCACACCGTCGACGATATCCGCCTCCACGAAGCAGTGTCCGGGCCGCGCCATGCCGGCGAGGGCGTGTTCGCCGACGAACATTGCGGCGTGGGACCAAGTGCTTTGGGTGAGGTACTTGATGGCGGCACTGACCCGGGTGTTGCCCTCGATCAGGAGCACATCACCGGGCTGCAGGCAGCGGCGAAGTTTGTCCGGCGGTGTGGCGCGTGAAACGCCGTGATTGTGAATCGGCCTGGTCAGCCAGCTTCCGAGCAGGTTGCCAATGCGATCCAGCGCTGCACCCATTCGACTCTCCACGTGTCGGACTGTCCTCGATGCCCATCCTGATTCTGATTCGTCGGATCGATCGCGTTCCGGTGGTGACGGGCCGTCGCCGTCATGAGAACGCGCACCGGTCGCCGGCAGTCCATGCAGCTCTTGGCGTATCGGCCGGTCCATCCCCGCCGTCGGCACCCAGTCGCTTGCGAGCCCGCGATCGCACGCTTCCGGGCACGAAGATGTGACTGCCCTCCGGCCCGGCGCGTTCCACAGTGGGTATCCATGTCAATTCAAGGCGCTCGGACAGGCGGGTCCGGATTGTCGGTCACCAATGCACCGCGTTTCGGCCGGTCATCTCACCTGTTCGTCGTCGGGCCGGTTGTGAGCCCGAGTTCTTCAAGCAGCGTATCCGGATCGATGCTCAGGAAGCCGGTGATCTCGAGGGCTCGATCCTCGAAGACGTCGTGTCCCGGGGCGTGTTCGATCCATGCATTGATGACCGCATCGCGATGGCGCAGCAGGCCGGCGATCCAGGGGCTGTATAGACGCAGCATGGCACCCAGCCAGCGATTCGTCGGCCAGGATGGGAAGGCGTGGTCGATCTCGAAACCGTCGAGCATGGCAATCACGGTTTCTGCGGGATACCAGGTTTCGTCGGTCACCCAGCGATTGGTTGCAAACAATCCGATCGCGTCACCCCAGGCGTCCATCGAGATCGCAATCAGGTGGCTGATCGCCTCGTCGCCGGCCGGCCATGACTCTACGGCATTTGGCCAATCGAAGGGCCGGCTGCCGGAGG
Source organism: Cognatazoarcus halotolerans (assembly GCF_009800965.1). Lineage (GTDB taxonomy): Bacteria > Pseudomonadota > Gammaproteobacteria > Burkholderiales > Rhodocyclaceae > Cognatazoarcus > Cognatazoarcus halotolerans. The sequence continues at coordinate 57,461 of NZ_WUAF01000002.1, forward strand.
GCATGCCAGCCGCGCGCATGAAGGTATGGAAATGGCCGTGCTCCACCGGGCCGCGATGGGCATGGTAGTAGTACTGCGCGTGGCTGTCCGGGTCGAAAACGTCGTCTTCGGGAAAATGAGACATCTCCACGAACGGGCCCTGCGCTCGCAGGACTTCGCCGACAACGTTGAGACCGCCACGGGCAAGAACCCGTCGACACTCGAGGATTTCGCGGCCCGCTTCAAGCATTTCGGCGCGCCGCCCTGCATCCAGTGTTGCAACGGCCGGCAGAAAGGCGGCGAGTTCCGGAAGCTGTTTCGGGCCGGGTTTGCGTCTGTTCATGTGTTGCGCTCGAGATGAAGGTTCGATTGTCGCTCCGCAGGTTCCGAACATGAAGCGGCATGCATGCCGGGATGCCTGGGCGAAGCGCACTCGAGTTCCCGTTACCGTCCCGCCATGCGCAAGGGCGTTTGCCTTCGGCGGATGCCAGCGTTCGCGCGCCGCAACGAATCTGCCTAGCATCGCGCTGATCGGGCTTGTCCAAAAGCGTTATCGAGCTTGCGCTGCCTTTTCTCACCTCACGCCGGCTGGTGGCGCTTGGGCGCGGCCGCGAACCGCGCCCATGACGACAGGTCATTGCTTTGGCGGCACCTCTCGTCGCCCGATCGGGGCGCTACCCTATTTCTTGGCCGCGCAAGGGTTCTTCGCAGCACACGGATTCTTCGCCGCGCAGGGGTTCTTCGCAGCGCAGGGGTTCTTCGCAGCACATGGATTTTTCGCGGCGCAGGGGTTCGCGCTCGTGCCGGCCCTGTTCTTGGCTGAACAGGGGCTGCAGCCCGCAAATGCGACAGCCGGCATGCCGAGCACGGCGCCGATCAGGCCGGCAGACAGAATCGCAGAGCGTACGCGGGTGGGGCGGGGGTTTTTCATGGTTTTGCTCCTCGGGGTGAATGGGCGTACCGGAATGGCAACGCCCTGTGTTGATATCCCCTTAGATGGACCGCGCGTTCGAATCCTTACATTGGTGGTGAAACGAATTGCCGTGCCGCCGGACGGCCGGTGTCGTCAGACGCAGGTGCGATGGTGAGGCGAGCGGAACACCGTTCGCCATGTGCCATGTTCGTGGCCAAGCCGGAAAGGCCTCGGATTGTTGCGCCCGTCCGTCACGGAGCGCGTTGCAGCAGAACCCGCTGCTCCAGTCTGGAGCAGGTGTCACGTTTCGAGGCAGCGACTAGTTGTCGCGTTCAGGCCCCGACCTGCCGGGGAGCATGCGTTCCATGGTCCCGTCGCGCCGCAGCCAGTGACGAATCGCTGCGGCCACGTGCAGCACGATGAGGGCGGCGAGCGTCCATGCAAGCGCAGTGTGGGCGCCGCTGAAAAAGGCGTTCAACGCCTCGTCCGGGTAGCCTGGCTTGGGCACCGGGATGCCGAAGAACTTGAGCGGGTACTTGGTGAAACTCACGGATGTGAGCCCCGCTGCCGGCACCAGCACCAGCAGCACATAAAGTATGTGATGGGCCGCGGTCGCGACCGTCCGCTCGATACCGTGCAGCGCCGGATTCTCGGGCGGACGATGGCCCAGCCTCCACACCACACGCGTCGCGATCAGCGCGATCGCCAACAGCCCGAAGGACTTGTGGATGCCGAATGCCCAGGAGCGCTCGGCGCCCTTGGGCAGATCGGCCATCCACATTCCCCAGCCGATCATGCCGATGACCAGAACCGCCGAAAGCCAGTGCAGGGCGATCGCAGGCGTGCTGTAGCGGGGGGGGCTCACTTGATCACCACCCCCCAGGGGAAACTGCCCACCGGCACATCCTTGAGGGCGACCAGCTTGTCGGTATCGATTACGCTGACCGTATCGGAGCGGCCGTTTGCCACGTAGAGCTTGCTGCCGTCGGGCGTGATGGCCATGTTCCAGGGCCGCTTGCCCACCGGAACCGTGCCGATGACGGTATTGGTTGCAGTATCGATCGCCATGACCGTGCCGTCCTTGCCGTTCGAGACGAACACCCGCTTACCATCCGGCGTGATGGCAATCCCGTTCGAGAATTTGCCGGCCGGAATCGCCGCCAGCACCTTCTGGTTCGCGACGTCGATCGCATAGACGGTGCTTGCCAGCTCGCAGGCCACATAGGCACGGCTGCCGTCGGGCAAAAAGCCGATGCCGCGGGGACGCTTGCCTACCGGTATCCGCCCGACCTGCTTGCGTGCAGCCACGTCGATCACGTCCACCTGCTCGGCATTCTCCGCACTGACGTAGAGCCATTTGCGGTCCGGGCTGAACACCGCATGCTCCGGATTCTCGCCCTCGACCTTGATGTGCGCGAGGGTCTTGCCGTCACTGCTCTGCAGCAGGGCGACGCTGTTGTCCTCTTCCACCGCAGCAGCCAGCAATTGACCATCCCGCGAGATATAAAGCCCTTCGGGCGATTCGCCGAGGGGCCAGCTGGCCACCGGTTTGCCACTGGCGAGGTCCACTACGATCAGCGAGCGGGTCGGGGCGTCGGTAAGAAAAAGTCGCGAGCCGTCTGGTGCCACGGCGATGCCGCGTGGCCGTTCGCTGACCTGCAGGGTCTTGGTTACTGCGTCCTGTGTCGTATCGATGACGCTGACCGTTCCGGATTTCTCGTTGGGCACAAAGGCGAGCGGTGCTGCCAGGGCGCCCAGCGGCAGCACTGCCAATACCAGCAGTGCCGCTCTCCGCGTGAAATTCATGTACACGTTTCGTCTCCTCTTGTTGTAAGGCGTGCGACTCAGGGCTTCTGAAGGGTGGCCCCGTTATCGGCGAATATCCGCGCCAGTGTGCCATCGCGATCGATTTCCTGCATGGCCTTGCCGAGCGCCTCCGCGAGCGGGTCATTGCCGGCCTTGACCGCCATCCCCAGTGCCCAACCCTTGATCCGCAGTTCGGGCATGGAAACCTGCGATATTTCGAATGGCGTTCCTGCTCCGAGCGCCGACTCCACTTCGGTGCGGGCGGCCATGACCGCGCCGACCTGCCCGTCCTTCAGGGCCTGTACCGCGAGACCGACATTGGTGAAATGGAGCACGTTCTCGCGCAGGCGACCGTTCAGGACGGACAGCAGGAAGTCATCGGCCAGGCTTGCCGTCTCAACGCCGATCTTTTCCCGCGTGAATATCTCAAGCGCACGCGCGGCTGAACCGGTCACTGGCGGAATCTGCTTGGGGTTGCGTGCGACGGCAAGCGATTCGAGGTGGTATGGGCCGAAGATTTTCACTTGCTCGTTGTTGTCAGCAAGATACTTGTCCACCGGTACGTGGAGCATCACGTCCGCCGGGCGGGTGCCAAGATAATGCCCCTTCCAGACCATGTTGCGCAGATCGTCGTTCATGTCCTCATCGGCGGCGTACTCGACCACTTCGGGTTCCAGGCCCATGCGTTTGGCGAGTTCCTTGCCGAGCTCGATGTCGATCCCCTTGCCCTTGGAGGAATAGGGCGGGAAATCGGCATAGACTGCGACGCGCAGGCGGCCCGGCGTCTGCGTCTCGGGCACGTCTGCCGCAGCGGTGGCGAACGCCGCCATGGCCAGGACCGCCCCCAGCAGCAGCGAGCGCGCGCGTTCATTCTTCATGTACCGTCTCCAGATAGGCGCGGATGGCCCACATTGCTTCCTGTTGCAGGATGCCCTCGAACGGAGGCATATAGACCCGGCCGCCGCGTGTCGAACCGTGGCGAATGCGGTTCAGAAAGATCTCGTCGCCTTCGTCTCCGGTGGGAAGGTAACGCAGGTCCGGGGCGATGCCGCCGGAAATCGCTTCCAGGCCGTGGCAGCGCGCGCAGTTCTGGTTGTAGGCCGAACTGCCGATCCGGATCGCTTCGGCGTTCTTGCGGTAGGGGTTGGATGCGAGCCAGTCCTCGCCCACGGGTTTGAGCGTGGAAACATCGACGGCCTGCGGCGTCACGTTTCCGTGGGCCATCGCTGCGGCCGGCGCCAGGGCGGCCAGCACAAGCGCCAGACCGTTCATTCGGAGTTTGCGGTTGATTGTCTCCATGTCCTCTATCCTTTTCTGCATGTCTGCGTTGGTTGCGAAAGATGGGGGCCTGGGCGAGCCATGGCGAAATCCCGAGTTCCATGGTGCAAAGGCCGTGCCAGAGATCGTCAATGCGATGCGAACGCCCGGATTCCCGGTCTTTCAGTGTCTTGGACATGCCTATGGTCTGCTTCTTGCTTACCGTCTGTCCGGCGCTTGGTGCAAAGGGTTTGCTTCAAGTTGGAGCAGGTGCTACTTTGCAGGACGTTACAACGCCTTTCAGCGTATAAAAGCAATAAAAACAATTAGAAAAGATTGATGGAGGAGTGGACATGAGACAGAGCGGAATGCCGCTGGAGGTGCACAACCAGCGGTTGCACGAAGCGAGAAAGCTGTTTCTGGATCGAGGAAGCTGCCCCGATGATCTCGTCGCCAGGGCAGTGTTGCGATCCTGGGAGCGTTGTCGTGGCGGTGGTCTTGATGACGGCGGGTTCCGGCCGACCGATGGCGTCGTGACGACGCCGAAGCTGCGCGAGGCGTGCGAGCGCAACAGCAGGCTGATCGCCCATGCCCAGGGCATCATGGAGCACGTTTACGAGCAGATTCGCGCATCGGACAGTCTGGTCGTACTGTCCGACCCGCGTGGCATGCTGATCCATCGCGTCGGCGATCCCGAATTCGTGAGTCGCGCGCAGAGGGTTGCGTTGCAACCAGGGGCCATCTGGGATGAATCGATGCGCGGTACCAACGCGATCGGTACCGCACTCGTCGAACAGTCGCCGATCGAGATAGTCGGCGGCGAACACTTCCTGGGTCTCAACGGCTTTCTGACCTGCAGCGCCGCGCCGATTTTCGACCCGCAGGGCCGAATGGTTGGCGCCATCGACATTTCCGGCGATTACCGTACCTATCAGCGCCATACGCTTGGTCTGGTGCGCCTGTCGGCACAACTCCTCGAAAAGCGCCTCTTTGAATCGGAATATGCGCGGGAACTGCAGGTGAGTTTCCATCCGCGTCCGGAGCACGTAGGCAGCATGCAGGAGGGCCTGCTGGCAGTGTCGTGTGATGGAAATCTGCTCGGGATCAATCCGGTCGCCCTCGAGTTGCTCGGTTTGCGCCGCGGCGACCTGAATCACTACGATTTCGGCATGATCTTCGCCACACCTCTGAATGCGTTGATCGACCGCGCCTCGCGCGATCCCCATTCCCTCATCGCGCTGGACACCCGATCGGGCGAACGGCTCTACGCGATGATCCGCGGTGCGCTTCCAAAGCGGATCGAAACGTCGCCTTCGCACGCCAGGCCGCTCGCTGCCGCCGGGGCGACCCGGCAAAAGCGTCGCCGCGAAGGGGAAATAACGCTCGATGACCTCAGGACCGGCGACGAGCGACTCAATCTGGCCATCCAGCGGGCAACCCGGGTCGTCGGCAAGGATATCCCGATGCTGATCCAGGGTGAGTCCGGTGTGGGCAAGGAGCTGTTCGCGAAGGCCTTCCACCAGTCCAGCGATCGCAGTGCGCAGCCCTTTGTCGCGCTCAATTGTGCGGCGATTCCCGAGAACCTCATCGAGTCGGAGCTCTTCGGCTACCTTGGTGGTGCGTTTACCGGCGCCCGCAAGGAAGGCATGGTCGGCAAGATCCAGCAGGCAGATGGCGGCACGCTTTTCCTGGATGAGATCGGCGACATGCCGCTCAATCTGCAGGCGCGATTGCTGCGGGTCCTGCAGGAGCGTTGCGTGACACCGCTGGGGGGAGTGAAATCGGTTCCGGTCAATCTATCCCTGGTCTGTGCGACGCACCGTCGGCTGCGTGACGAAGTGGCGCGCGGCAGCTTCCGCGAGGATCTTTTCTATCGGATCAACGGCCTCACCGTTTCGCTGCCGGCACTGCGCGACCGCAGCGACATTGCGCAACTGGTCGAGAATCTTCTGGCGATCGAGGCGGGCGGCGATTCCGAGATATCGGTGGCCGAGGATGTCCTCGAGTTCTTCGGCCGCTACGACTGGCCGGGCAACATCCGCCAGCTCCACAACGTGATCCGAGTCGCGATTGCCTTGCTGGACGAAGGTGAAACGGTCATCAGGCCGGTCCATCTGCCTGAGGAACTGTTCGGCATGGAGTCCGATTCCGGCATTGGTGAACCAAAGCGGAGTGCTCCCCAGCAGGTCATGACGGGAGAGACCCTGCCACGTGCGGCGCCATTGGGGGCGGGCGCGACTGCGCGGCTCGATCAGATCGAGCTCGATGCGATCCAGCGCGCGCTCAACGAGGCCGGCGGCAACGTGTCGGCTGCGGCCCGGCGCCTCGGTATCAGCCGCAACACGCTCTATCGCAAGCTCGGCCGTTTCTGAGCACGGCCCGGCTCTTCCTGTGCCCGCCCGCAAGGGCGGTGCCGGGCGAGGGCGCGGCTTCAATGCTCGCCCGCGTCCTCCGCCAACTGGTGGTGCATGCGTCTGAGGCCAAGCGCGACGACGCCGGCAATGATCGGAATCGACACCGCCGTGATCACTTCGGGAGTGAGTGGACCGAGCAGGCTTTTGGCGCCCTTGCTCATGTAGTTCACCAGCTGGGATGCGTAGTAGGTGATGGCCACCACAGACAAGCCCTCCACCGTCTGCTGCAGGCGCAACTGCAGGCGGGCGCGGCGATTCATCTGTGCAAGCAGTAGCTGATTCTGCCGCTGCAGGTCGATATCGACGCGGGTCCGCAGCAACTGCGAGTTGCGCGCTACCCGGCTCGACAGATCTTCCTGGCGCCGCGCGATCGCCGCACAGGTGCTCATCGCCGGCGAAAGGCGGCGGTCCATGAACTCGCGGATGGTCGGCATGCCGGTCAGACGTTGTTCGCGCAATTCATCGATGCGTTGACCGACCAGCCGGTAGTAGGCTGCGGCGGCGCCGAAGCGGTAGGTGGAGCGTGCCACCGAGCGTTCCACCTGTGCCGCGAGCCGGGTGAGGGATGACAGCAGCTCGCGCTCGTCACCGGGACTGCCGCCGCCTCCCATCCGATCCATCAGATCGGCAAGCTCTTGCTCCGCGCGGGTGAGCAGTACGCCGACCTCCTTCGCCACCGGAAAAGCCAGCAGCGCGGTCATCCGGTAGGTCTCGATCTCGAGCAGACGCTGCACTGTGCGGCCCGCCTGGCGCGGGGTCAGTGAGGCATCGATGACCATGAAGCGGGACCATCCGTCGGTGAGCAGAAAGTCGGTGAATACCCAGGCGGCGCCATCAGCGACCTGAGAAGCGATCAACTGCAGGCCTGACGGTTGCGAGAGTCGCTTCATGACCGTGGATGGCGGGACTTCGGCTGCTGAACGCAGCTCGATATGGGTCGCCACCAGCATGCGGCCCGGAATATTGCTGATCCATTCCTGCGAGACCGCGGAAAGCGCGCCCCGGGCCGGGTCATCCCCGGCCTGCGGTTTGCGGAAGAAGGTATAGCTGGAGAATTCGGTGTGGCGTTCCCATCTCAGCCGGAACGCATTCAGGTCGAGGAACAGGTGTTCGCCCTCGGCTTCGGGCAAGGCCTTGGCAAAGGCCTGCGCAAGTTCCCGCAGGTGGTCGAGTTCATCCGGGGCGGTCACGCCCTCGTGCGTGACCGCCAGGTACGAAATCAGCTGTGGCGCCTCGAGAGCGACTGGTGGGCGGGCGTGGATCTCGTTGTTCAGACGAAAACGAAGCGGGTGCTGTTCCAAGCGGTTTTCGGTCCTGCGTGTGGCATCGATCATTTTTTCTCTTCTGTCCGGGGACGCGCGCGCGAAGGAGGGGCCTGTCGCGCGGGCTGATGTCCTTTCGTGAGCGGAAAGGATGCCCGAGCACGGATCACAGGCGCAAGTCCCCGCCTCCGCGCGCGAAGAAAAGTGCCCCGCGACGAGCGGGGCAAAAACCCGTGGAGCGGGTCAGGAGTGGGGCGGACGGACAGCGCTCCGCCCGGAGAGCGTCGGCAGAAAGCTAGCCGCCAGGTTGCTTGAGCTTTGCAATTCCGATTGCGTTCATGACCACCTTCTCGTAGACCGGTTCGGTCGTACCCTTCCTCATCTTGCGCAGGAAGTATTTCTCGAAGCCGATCTTGGCCAGATGCACCCATTTACCCTGAGCAAACCAGTTCATGTTACGTGGCGGAATCTGTGGAATCGCCACGAAGGCGGCGCCGGTGTCGCCAAAGTCTGCCAGGCACACCGCGTTCCATGTGGCCGTTTCGGCCGGCTCGCGGCCATCGATCAGGGCGCGGATATTGTGCGCGGTGGCGGTCACCATCGATTCGATCATGTAGCCTGTCTTCGGTGTGCCGGTCGGCACCGGTGTCGCTTCGACGGGCGGAATCGCCACGCACACCCCGACCGAGAAGATGTTGCGGTGCGTCGGATTGCGCTGGTACTTGTCGATCAGCACGAAGCCGCGCGGATTCACCAGGCCTTCGACACCGAATACCGCGTCCACGCCCTTGAATGCGGGCAACATCATCGAGAACTTGAAGGGCAGTTCGTGGCGGCGCTTCTCCTTGCCCTCGTCGTCATGCTCGATGACGTGCATCATTCCGTCTTCGATGCGTTCGACCCTGGCGTTGCAGATCCATTTGATGTGGCGGTCGCGATAGGCCGATTCCATGATGCCCTTCGAGTCGCCGACGCCGGCCAGCCCGAGGTGACCGATATAGGGTTCGGAAGTGACAAAGGTCATCGGGACACGATCCCGGATCTTGCGCTTGCGCAGATCGGCATCGAGGATCATCGCGAATTCGTAGGCCGGGCCAAAACAGGATGCCCCCTGTACTGCTCCGACGACGACCGGGCCGGGATCCTTGACAAAGTCCTGCCAGGCCCGCTCCGACGTCACCGCGTGGTCGACATGGCATACGGACTGCGTAAAGCCGTCATGCGGGCCGAGGCCCGGGACCTCGTCGAAAGCCAGTTTCGGGCCCGTGGCGATCACGAGGTAGTCGTATTCGATCTTGCGGCCGTCTTCCAGTTCGACCGCGTTTTCCTGTGGGTGCACGCGCCGGGCACCCGTCGGGATGAAGTCGATCTGCTTTCTGGCGAGGACTTCGGAAGGGTCGATTTCGATGTCCGCGCGTTGTCGCCAGTTGACAGCTACCCACGGGTTTGACGGTACGAAATGGAATTTTGCGTCCTTCGAAATGACCGTGATCCGGTCTTCCGCCCGCGCCGCGTCGCGCATTTCGTACGCCATCGGCAGCCCGCCGATGCCTGCACCGATGATGACGATGTGAGCCATGGTCTTGCTCCTCCAATCCACGTGTCGTTGTCGCGGGACGCTTCTCGATGGCGCCCCTGCGTTGATCCGGGCCGTATCAGCGCCGGGCGATACCTTCCATCGGGCGTTTCTCGAGTGTCCACTCGTGCAGCGATCCGTCGTAGAGCTTGACCTGCCTGTTGCCGACCACTTCGGACATCACGAACCATGCGCCGGCTGCCAGATGCCCGCTGTTGCAGTAGGTGATCGCCGGCGCGGCGGGATCGATTCCGGATTGGCCGAGGATCGTTCGATAGCTTTCGGCCGGGAGGAAGCGCGCCACGCCACCATCCGTGCTGAGCCGTACTTCCGGAGGCAGGGCGTGCGCGCCCGGAATGTGACCATACGCGTAGACATAGTCGCGTTTGGACAGTCCGTGATATTGGGGCAGTGCGCGCGCGTCTATCAGCTGGGCTTTGCTCGAAGCCACTTCATTCGAGTCGGCAATCAACTCGGCGCGTTCGGGGCCGGCCTTCCAGTTGCCCGGGGTCGCGTCGGGCGGCGTGGTATTGATCTCGCGACCGTCCACCAGCCAGCCGGCCAGTCCGCCGTCGAGAATCGCAACGCGGTCTTCGCCGAAGTACTTGAGCTGCCAGTACAGCCGCGCGGCATCATCGAGTTCCGCGCCGTCCTGGCCGAGCGGAACCAGCACGATCGGCCGGTCTGCCTGCAGGCCCGCCTTCTGCATGAGTTGCTCGAACACCGCGCGCTCCGGCACCATGTACTTGACCGTGAGATCGCCTATCTTGCGATCCGTGCGGATCTGCTTGGCATTGACCAGGCGTGCGCCGGGCAGATGCCCATTCGCTTCCACCAGGCTCCTCGCGCCCGTCTTGGCGTCGGTGCGCCATACCGGCTCGGCGGTAAAGGCGGACGGATCGGACTGGATCGCCACCACCTGTACATCCTTCAGATTGTCAGCCAGCCAGGCGGCATTGACTACCGGGCCTGGGAGGCTGGCCGCCAGCACGGTCCCGCTGAATACGAGGCCGGCTGCGACGAATGCGATTCTTTTCATGTTCACTCTCACTCCTCCGGGTTTACATGTCGCACTTGGCGCCGGGACGCAGTGCGCGGGTGCTCTACCGACACCCTTGTCGATCAGCGCGCGGGCGCGCAGGGATTGTTCCTCCGCCTGGCGGCGCAGGGGTTGGCTGCCGCGCATGGATTCGCCGCAGCGCATGGATTACCTCGCCGCCGGGCAGGTGCGCACGGGTTACCGGCGGCGCACGGATTGGCAGCGCAAGGGTTGCGGCGCGCGCGTCGTGGTGCGCAGGGGTTGCCTGCGGCACAGGGATTGGCCTGACGGCTGCGCGGGGCGCACGGATTCGCCTGTGCCGTTCGCAGAGGTTCTGTCGCATGGGCGGCCGCCATGCCGCCGAGCGCGAGCGCGACTGCGGGGAGCGCGCGGGCGAGCTTTGTACGGCCGGGTTTAGGTTGCTTCATTCAATACTCCTGGACTGGTTCAGAGGTTCAATCGCGCATGGCCGCGCTGGCATCCAACGGGCCGTTGAAGTGGCGCTCGATGCGGCCGCCAATCACGAAAATCATCACGGCAGCTGCAATCATGGCCACCAGGATCACCCACTCGGGCACGCCGAGCGCCACCGGCAGGGTGTCGCCGGCCGTCGATTCGCCGGCCGTCGTCCATTTCTCCACGGCGTCGAAACTGCCCGCGAAGAGCCACGTTCCCCCGACCAGCCCGATGCTGAACAGCAGGGCATCCAGCCGTCCCGAGAACAGGCCGACCACCGAAGTGCCGGGGCAGTAGCCCCCGACCGCGAAGCCGGCGCCGATGAGCGCTCCTCCGATGGCCACCGCACCCAGAAACGCCGGCGGCACATACATCGAGCCAGGTGCGACCAGCCCGATGCTGCGCAGCACGAAGAGTCCGACCGCGGCAACGACGATGGCGGTGAACATGACCTTGAAGACCGACCAGTCGGACATGCGGAACTGCGCAGTCAATTTGCACGGGCTGCCGAAGCCTGCATTTTCAAGCACATAGCCGAAGAGGAAGCCGCAAAGCAGGCCGGAGGCCAGGCCGATATCGTTGAAAGGCATCACTGAGGTCCCCCCTTTGCGATGCGGCTCACCAGCAGTCCGGCAGCGAAGAAGGCGCCGAGGAAGACGAATCCGGCGACGCCCAGCGTGGCGGTGCCCGAGAGTCCCACACCGCTGGTACAACCGGCCGCCACCCGTGCTCCGAAGCCCGCCAGCACACCGCCCAGCAGGGCGAGGGTGCCACGGGAGATCCGACCCGTCTTGTGGGTGCCGTCGAGGCGCACGCGAAAACGTCCGGTGCTCCAGCTTGCGGCGAGTGCGCCCAGCGCGACGCCGATGATTTGCCAAGTGATCCACGATGACATCGGCTTGCCGTCGTCAAGCAGCGGGCCGAGGTAAACGTTGTTGTAGGTTGCGTCGAATGCGAGTTCGCCACCGGTCCAGGCGGCAAGCCGGGTGAAGAAGCCGGTTGCGCCAAGGCCGTGTCCGGTGAGCAGGAAGGTGAGCAGCAGCACCACGCCCAGTGCGACGCCGGCCACCAGCGGTGGCCAGAACGGGCGGGGATCACAGGCCTTGTTCGGAGTGTTCATGAGCGCATAAGTGAATAAGCAAGTGCTTAAATACTAGTGGCCTCGGAAACGGAGATCAACCAGATTCGATGTTGCGTTGCAGTAGCCTGGAGTGAGTCCACTTAGCTGCTTCGTGCCCGGAGGAGTGCCGGCGCAACCACCAGCCAGAGCAGCAGCAGGGGCCACAGGCTGCCCTGGTCGAGCCTGTAAGCGGCCAGCAGCTCCGGCCAGGGACGTCCACCGATGAAATGAAAGAAGAGGAACTCGAAGGCGACCGTGAGCACGGCCCAGTAAAGGCCGAGCGACAATGCTTCGCGCAGCGAGGCGGGTGGATGACGGCGCACGAAGGCGCGAATGACAAGGCCCAGAAGCACTGCGGCGGCCGCGGTGGAGAGTTGATGGGCTCCGACACGGTTCATGTGGCGGCCGTAGGTGAAATCGCGAACCACGCCGTTTGCGATCGCGATACCCAGCATCGCCAGCCACGCTGCCAGGATCTTCCGGGGCGGGATCTTGCCGTGCTGCATCAGGACGTTTCGTTGTCGCCCTCGCGCAGACTCTGCGCGACCTTCATGTTCCAGTAGCGGATGCCGGTCGCCCAGCCCGATGACGCCAGTTGCAGCAGGTCGCTGTTCGAAAGGTGGGTGGCGAAGTCGCGCGAGACTGGGCCTGACAGCATGCGCTGCGGCATTTCGGCGAGGAAGTGGCGCAGGCCCGCACCGAGCAATGGCAGGTCTGCCGAAACACTGCCGCGCAGATCATGCAGGACGCCGGACAGGGTCAGCCAACTCTTCCGGAACAGTGCCAGCTCTTCGCCAAAGCTGGTATTTCCCTGCAGCGCCAGTGCGTCGAGCATCTCTACCAGCCAGTCGAAACCGATCACCCGCTGATCGTGTGCGAGGAGGTCGATCGCATGCTCGACATGGGCCTGTACCGCGGCGTCCCTGTCGTGCGGGACGCCAAGCACGGTGAACGCATTGCAGATTCGCCGCGCATCGAGCGCAAGTCCGCCGAGTGCGAGATCCGTCAGCGCTTCGCGTTGCGACTTCGATATTCGGGCGACGAGACTCCAGTCGATCACCGCGACGCGATGGTCGTCGTCGAGCAGCAGATTGCCGCCGTGCAGGTCGCCGTGAAACAGCGCATCGTCGGTACGCGTCCAGAATGGCTTCGCCAGCAGCGCTTCGATCAGTGCGTCGGCCAGTGTGTCGCGCTCCCGCTCGGGAAGCCCCGCATCGATCAGGCTTCCACCCATCACCCGGGTCATGGCCGTGACGCGTGATGAGCACCAGGGTAGCAGCGGTGGTACGAACACCAATCCGTCACGGCCCAGCAGCGTCTCCGCGCAGCGCATGTTGTGCTGCTCTTCGTCGAGCCGGATTTCGCGGGTCAACAGACGCTGTACGCTCGAGAATGTGCCCGCGTAATCGAGCGCCGGCAGGCCCGCCTGACGTCCACGGCGAGTGAGCATGCGGGCCAGACCGGGCAGGATCGCGAGTTCTTCGGCAAGCCGCGCCTCGATCCCCGGTTTGAGTATCTTGAAGACGCCTTCGCGATGCTGTCCCTCTTCGCGCCATGCGAAGGGCAGCACGACCGCGACGCTGCCCTCGGCGAGGGCTTTCCGACCGAGCGTGATGCCGGCGTCGGGTGGAACGAGTGTGTGAAGGATTTCGTCAAGGGCATCCGCGGCCGCGGACGCCGGCATCGATTCGAGCGTCTGAAGATGACGGCGCAGTCCGGCATCGAGTGCCGGATTCCGGGCCATGACCTGGCCAAGCTTGTGAAGTGTCGGACACTGGGCAAGCAGCGTCACCAGCCGCGCCGCCGGCTCGGTATCGGCAGGCAGGGCAAGTTGCTGCGCTGCAATGGCGCCGAGGCGTTGCGGCGGAAGGCGGTCCAGGAAATAGGCCATCGCCTCGATCATGAGGGCTTGCCACCGGACCAGACTCGCCGGTATGAATTCGTTCAGTCCGAGCGAGTCGATCAGTGCGGTGTCGACCATGCCCGAAGAACGAGGAGGTCGGATTCGTTTCTTGCTACTGGGAGATACGGGCATTGGTCTGTCACCTGATCGGTCGGCACGGCGTACACCCGGAATACGCTATCCGGGTTGGCCGGGTGCCGGTGGTGCTGATTGTATTAGGGTTTTGTAATATAGTGCCGGCGAACGTGTCAGCCTTGCCCTCGGATCGCGCGGATTCCGCGCGCCGTGCCGGCACGTTGCCGACTCTGAATACCTGCAAAGGATCACAATGAAAACCGCACATGACCTTGTCACCGCAGCCAAGCAAAGGATTCGCGAAATCACCCCCGAGCAGGCCGTTGCCGCCATCAAGGACGCCGACATTTTGCTCGATGTTCGCGAGACGGACGAATACGCGGCCGGACACATCCCGGGGGCCATCCATATCTCGCGTGGCATGCTCGAATTCAAGCTTGGCAATATGCCTGAATTATCGGCTCGCGACCTCAAGATCGTCCTTTACTGCAAGACCAGCGGGCGGGCGGCATTGGCGGCCTGTGCATTGGCCGAGATGGGGTACCTCGAGGTGCAGTCGATTACCGGCGGGTTCGACGCATGGTCCGCGGCGGGATATCCCGTTGCCAAACCCGAGATGCCAAGCTTCGAGTAAGCGGATCACGTCCGCCCGTCGGGCGGCGTGAACGTCGTGCCGCAATGTGACCATCACGCGGCGGTGCTGGCGTGCCATTGCCGGCTTGGGGCGTTCGGCACCACAATGGCGGCATGGAAACCTATGTCCTGTTGATGATGATCGGCTTCGGCGCCTATGCGATCAGGAGCGCGGACCAGCGTCGGCGCATCGCGCTGCTCGGAAGCCATCTCAAGAATTACCAGATTGAAAAACTCATGGAAGCCCTCACCGAGGGTTACATACGTGCGCTCGACGCCGGAGATTCGGGTCGAAGTGAGCAGATATGGGGCCTCATGAATGACAAGGAGGCCGCCCTGAGCGACCAGTTCGCGCGCTTCGCCGCGGATATCGCACGTCTGGACCCCGACGCCACGCGAATGAGCCGGCTCGCCTGGTCCCTGCCTTTCGCGGACCGGCTGTTCCCGAGACTGGCCTTCGATATGCGCAAGGCGTTGCAGATCCATGCTCGGGGAATTGCCGCGGTGGTTCGGAACGCGGCGATGCGCAGCCCGAGGGAGCGCGCGTTCACCCTTTCGGCGGAAATGATCCTGATGCAGCATACCTGCCACTGGTTCTGCAAATCCAGAACCATCGCCTCGGCCCGTATGCTGGCGCGGCATCAGACGACTTACGAGCGGGCCGTGGCATCGGTGTCGCCTGAAACCCGGCAGGCCTACCTCGAACTGCTGGCCGGCTGAAATACCTGCCGCCGGGATCGTGCGGCGCTATTGATTCGGAGGGAGTGTGATGGGTTGGTTCTCCAAGGCTGACAAGAGCTTCTTTCTCGCGACCGTGGTCCCGTCGGGCGAGGGCATGCAGGTCGAAAAGTATCTCGGCGTGGTCAATGGTGAAGCGATCATCGGTGCCAACATCTTTCGCGACCTGTTCTCGTCGGTGCGTGACGTGGTCGGAGGGCGTGCCGGCGGCTACGAGCGTGCCCTGTCAGGCGCTCGCGACGCCGCGCTCGAGGACATGATCGATGCGGCGAAGGAGATGGGGGCCAACGGCATCGTCGGTATCGATTTCGACTACGAGGTGCTCGGTGAAACCAACGGCATGATGATGGTGGCCGTGAGCGGCACGGCGGTGCGGATCGGGTGATCGCCCAGGTATGACAGCGTGTGCTCCGCCGGGCACGGTTCAGATGGACGATGCCGGCTTGTGGAGGGCGAACACTTCGGCTCCGGTCAGATTGCGGGTGTCGTCGGCAAAGCGGTAGTAGGGCGGTTTTTCGTCGATGAAGATCTGCTGTTCGAAGCCAAAAGCGGATGTTTCATCGAGGAGCCCGACGGGCAGGTGGTATTGCCGCTCCTGCTTGAGCCGATAGAAGAGGTGCGTCCCGCAGTGCCTGCAGAACCCTCTTTCGGCCCACGTCGAAGAGGCATGGACGGTGATGTCGTCCTCGCCCGAGAACGTCACGTCGGTGCCGCAGGCAACTGCCAGCAGCGGACCTCCACCCCATTTTCGGCACGTGCTGCAGTGACATGCGCTGATACTGGTTGCTGCCTGCGCAACCTCGACCCGGACCGCGCCGCAGAGGCAGCGTCCCCGTGCATTCTTGTCGGACATGTTTACTCCTTGTTTGAGCGAGGCGTCGGCAGCAATCTGTGCAGCCGACGCCTCAGATGCCCGCCGGTCCCTTGAGTTCGACGGTATTTCCTTCGGGGTCCGTCAGATAAACCGACGGACCTTCACCTTCGGCGCCATATCGGCGTACCAGCGGGCCGACGACGATGCCCCTGTCTTCGAGTTCCCCACGAATCGCGCCCTCGTCAAAGGGTTCGACTCGCAGACAGAAGTGGTCGAGGTTGTGACCCTCTTTGCCGGGCGCGGCGCCGCCTGCTCGACCGAGCGCGCCATCGACTGAGACGAGGTCGATGAGGGAGTGCCCGGCACGCAGTTGGACGAGCCCGATATCGTCGAGTCGCCGCTCGACCGTGCAGCCGAGCGCGTCACAATAGAACTGCAGCATGCGTGCGAGGTCGCGTACACGAAGGACTATGTGGTCTATCTCGCGGATGTGGATCAAGCGGGTCTCCGAGGTGCTTATTGTCCCTGCAGCAGTTCGGCGAGTTGGTCGGCAGCCTTGCCCCAGCCCTCATGGAAGCCCATTTTCTCGTGCGCAGCGCGATCGGCGGCGCTCCAGTGCAGTACCCGGGCGCTGTAGCGGGTCCTTCCGCCATCTTCTTCGAAGGTGATCGTTGCAGTCATGAAGGCTTTCTCGGACGGAACCCAGGCTTCGGTGAACGCGTCGGTGATGACGAGCTTTTTGTTCTCGACGACCTCCAGATAGACGCCGCGATTCGGGAATTCCTCGCCCTCCGGGCTGCGCATCACGATCAGGCTCGATCCGCCCGGACGTACGTCCAGGTGGGCCGATGCCACGGTCCAGGGGCGTGGCACAAACCATTGCATCAGCAAGGCCGGATCGGTCCAGGCGCGGAAGAGGCTCTTCGCTGGCGCATCGATCAGGCGGACGAGAGAGAGTTCGCGCGGGTTTTCATCGTTGCTCATGGGGCGTGTCCCGCGATCATTGACGGTGTGAAGGAGACGTCCGGTGGCCGAACGCATGCGAACCGCGCCAGGCCCCCCCGTGGCGTACTACTTTACCGTTTTCAATCACGGTTCGGGCGTTCGCGGCGGATGTCGTCCGCCGACAAATGACTTGTCGAACCGATTGGATAGCGGCGGCGTCTGCAACTATTCTGGAACTGCCCTCCGGCCCGTTCGAGCCGGCCACAGACGATGGAGTGCGACATGAAGAAAACGGCAGTCTTTCTCGGGCTGGTGATGTCGGCCGGCTGTGCGCTGGCGGCAGATGCGATCGTGCTCTCCGGCGCCGATCAGGCGGCTGCGTTCAAGGCGGCCGGATTCACCCAACGCGCGGGCCAGTGGCGCAGCGGTTGTGACGATCCGGGTACCGCAAGCTACAGCCCGGGGCGGATCGAGCAGGTACGCGATCTCAACGGCGACGGTCAGCCCGAGGCGGTGATCACCGAGGGCGGGACCTACTGTTACGGCATGACGGGCACCGGTTACAGCATCGTCAGTCGGCAGGGCGAAGGTCGCTGGAAGCTCATCAACGCGGAAACGGGGATTCCCACTTTCCTCGCTGCCAAAGGGGTCGGGGGCTGGCCCGATATCGAGGTCGGCGGGCCCGGGTTCTGTTTTCCGGTGCTGCGCTGGAATGGCAAGGCCTACACGCTGAATCGCCACGAATACGAAGGCAAACGCTGCAGGATGCGCCGCTGATGGCACCGGGCGAGACGCCCGGTGCCACGTGTCGGTTGTCGCCGCGGCGCAGCGTATAACATTTCCGTAATCTCGGTCGAACGCGGTTGCGTATATCATCCGGACCATCCCCTCGGCGGAGATTTCCCCCTATGAGTTCCGACAGTTTCGCGCGCGATGTCGGTCGCGATCCCCACCTCCACGACGAGCTGCTGGACAGCTTCGACGAAGAGCTGGAGATGGAGCTTGATGATTACCGCATGGAGGCGCTGCTCGAGCACGATACCGCGGGTCTCGACAGTGGCGAGCGCGACATGGATCGTCGCCTGTACTTCCGGGAACTCCTGCGGTTACAGGGCGAGCTGGTCAAGCTGCAGGACTGGGTGGTTCACCACAAGCTCAAGCTGGTGGTGCTCTTCGAGGGGCGCGATGCGGCCGGAAAGGGGGGCGCCATCAAGCGCATCACCCAGCGGCTCAACCCGCGCGTGTGCAGGGTTGCCGCCTTGCCGGCGCCGAGCGAGCGGGAGCAGTCGCAATGGTATTTCCAGCGCTACGTCAATCATCTGCCGGCTGGCGGCGAAATCGTCCTGTTCGACCGTAGCTGGTACAACCGTGCCGGCGTCGAGCGCGTCATGGGTTTCTGCTCCGACGAGGAATACGAAGAGTTTTTTCGCTCGGTGCCCGAATTCGAGAAGATGCTCATCCGTTCGGGCACGATCCTGGTCAAGTACTGGTTTTCGGTGACCGACGATGAACAGAACCGCCGCTTCCAGATGCGTATCCACGACCCGCTCAAGCAGTGGAAGCTCAGTCCGATGGACATGGAGTCGCGCCGCCTCTGGGAGCAATACACCATCGCCAAGGAGATCATGCTCGAACGCACGCACATCCCCGAAGCCCCGTGGTGGGTGATCCAGCCTGGCGGCAAGAAGCGCGCACGCCTGAACTGCATGCACCATCTGCTGACCCAGATTCCCTACGGCGAAATCGAGCGCTCGTCGGTCGAATTGCCCGCGCGGGTATACAACGCCAACTACATCCGCAATCCGGTGCCAGACGACATGTTCGTTCCCGCCATCTACTGAGTCGGGGGCAGGCAGGCACCGACAGGGCGGCGCTGCACGTCAGGTGACCTTGATGTGCCAGGGCTCGAAGCGTACGCCTTGATGATTGTCCTGCGGGTAGCGTATGTCGATGTAACCGAGGTCCAGCAGCTTGCGGAACTCGTCGGTGTCGGCGAAATCGTCGGTGAAGTTGCGCTCGCCCCAGCCCCTGATGCCCACGTCGAAATCGCCGACCCCGTGGAATGAGTATCCCGGGGGCGCCAGCGAGCGTGATGCCAGCGACAGATTGCCGTCCGCTGCGTCGGCCTTGGCAACGAACAGCTGCATTTGCTTGACGACGCTGCGCACGCCGGAAGTCAGTGTCAGGTTGCCGCCGACCTGCTTGAGCACCTTCTCGTAGAGTGTCAGCGATTTGCCGGCAAACACGTAGTGCCCGGTATTCGGAATCTTGATGACTTCGCGCAGATCGACCCGCTGGGTGATCTTGCCGAGTGGTTTTTCCCCGTAGAAACCGTATCGCGACGCATCTTCGTAGAAGAGTGATTCGAGCAGATCGAGCTCGGCCCGGGTGAACTCGCCGATCTGCGAATAACGACGTCCGAACTCGAGCATCTCGTCGAAGCTGAGGACATTGAAATTGCCGAAACCGACGACTTCGCGCACGGCCGTGAGGCGCCGATTGACATTCGCCAGGATGGCACGGGTCCGCTCGTCGGCCACGACATCGCTGGCATGGTGCATGTCCGGATGGCGAATCTTGAAGAGGTAGTCCTTGATCGATGCGTCGTCCAGGGGCTTTTGCGCGGCATGCAGACCGGGCGCCTGCATGCAGGCCGCCCCGGCCGCCATAGCCTGAAGAAAATGTCTGCGATCCATTCTTCCGATGCCTACCAGCAAGTGAGTCTGTCGATCCGTGTTTCAGTATCGCGCCTGGGCGACGTACCGTGTCGATGCCCGACCAGCGTTGCTACGGCTACTCGACGCGTTCTTTGAGCGCATTTCAGTCGTTCCGTCCGGAAACTGCAATCGGGCGGACTTCACGACGAATACCGCCGGTAAACTAAATGAAAGCGTTGCACCGCACCAGCGAAGGCTTACACGATCGGGTGACGATTTGTCGCAAGGGTGCCCATTTTTGGGCGGGACGGGGTCCTGCCTGCACGTCGGGGCCCGTGGTCGGTGTTGTGGCAGGCGTTCGACGGGCGGTACTTCTTTGGTGGTGAATCCGGCCCGGGGGCGACCTGGAACGGCTTGCGGTCGTCGCCTTGGCCGGGGGCGCGACACGCCAAGGCGCGCTGCGCTCGCTCGAAGCGTTCATTCCGCGCGAGTGGTTCGACAGGAGGCCGGGTGCATGGCCTCACTGGTGAATGAGTAGTGTCGGGGCGAGTAGCGTCGCCGGGACTGACCGGTTCAGCGCGGAACCCAGCCGCCGCACATCGGGAACACCTGGCCGACGAAACAATCCGCCGCATCGCTGCAAAGATAGGCGGCGAACGCTGCATCTTCGTGGGCGCCCACGAGCCGCCCGAGCGGCACTTCGCGTTTCAGCCGCTCCTGGAACCGGGGGTTGGCCTGAACTTCTGGCGGGAAATAGGTGGGGTTGTCGACAAAGTTCTGCGCGATCGCGTTGACCTGGATGTTGTGGGGCGCTACCTCGATACCGACGGACTGCACATAGGCCAACTGGGCGCCACGTGCCGCGCTGTAGGTCGATGCACGCCTGATTCCCCGCAGGGCCGATGCGCTGCCCATGACCAGGATCTTGCCCGCGCGACGCTCGATCATCGCCGGCAGTGCTGCGCGGAACAGGCGTGCAAGCGGATGCACGAGAGCGGCGAACGTGTCGTTCCACTCCGCCTCGGAAACTTCCGTTGCGGCGGTCGTCGGCGCGGAAATGGCCAGATTGGCGAGCAGCACGTCGATCTCGCCGGCCGCGGCGACGACTGCCGCGGGCGCTTCGACATCCAGCAGCGGATCCTCGCTGGCGACGACCGTGGCGCCATGTGCGGCAAACACTTCGCACAGCACCGGACCCATGAACATGTCGGCCTGGGTGATGAGGACACGCTTGCCATGAAGGTTCTGATTCGACATCGCATCTCCTGTGCCTGAATGCACCCCGAGCATCCACGATGCCCAGGGGCGACCGCCGGGATTCTACGCCGCGCGGGCTTGCGTGGGTGGCCTGGATCCCGGTGCCGTGCGCCTATCTCGCCGCATGGTGGGCCGCCGCCGCCAGCGCTTCCTCGGCCGCCGGGTCGATCCCCAGTTCGTCCGTCACGGTACCGGCATTCGGATCGGAATAGATTGCCAGGTCAAGCTTGCCCTCGCCTTTGGCGACGATGGTGGTCACGCCCGCGTCGCCCGTGATATTCACCGCCGTACGGATCATGTCCATGAGACGATCCACGCCGAGGATCAGGGCAATGCCTTCCACCGGAAGCCCCACCTGACTCAGTACCATCGTCAGCATGACCAGACCGACACCGGGCACGCCAGCCGTCCCGATCGAGGCCAGGACCGACATCCCGATCACGGTCAGATAACCGCTCAAGCCCAGATCGATCCCATAGACGTTGGCCAGGAACACGGTGGCGACGCCCTGCATGATGGCGGTACCGTCCATGTTGATGGTGGCGCCCAGGGGCACACTGAAGGATGCGACCGAATTGTCGACCCCGATGCGCTCGGTCACGCACCGATAGGTCACCGGAATGGTGGCATTCGAACTCGCGGTGGAAAACGCAAAGATCTGGGCCGGGCGGATCTTCTTGATGAAGGTGAGCGGATCGAGCCCGGAAAGGACCTTGAACAGGATCATCAGGGTAACGAACAGGTGCAGGAACAGGGCGCTTACCAGCGTCACCACATAGGCCAGGACCGGAACGAAGAGTTCGACGCCCTGTTCGGTGAATGTCTTGGCGATCAGGCAGAAAACCCCGTAGGGTGCCGCCGCCATGACGATCCCGACCACCTTCATCATCAACTCGTTCATGTACTCGCAGGCGCGGGCGAAGGATGTGGATGCCTCGCCGAGCATGAGCGCGGCCACGCCCAGTACGATCACGTAGAAGATGATCTGCAGCATCTCGCCATTGGCCATCGCGGCGATCGGGTTGGTCGGCACGATGTTGGCGAACACGTTCCATACGCTCGGTGCCTCCTTGCCCGTGATGCCGCTGGTGTTGACGCCTTCCATGTTGAATCCGGCACCCGGTGCGATGAGTATTGCCAGACCGATCGCAACCGCGATGGCCACTGCCGTCGTCACGATGTAGAGCACGAAGGCCTTGCTGCCGACCCGTCCGAGAATGCGGATATCGCCGATCCCCAGCACGCCGCAGATGAGCGAAAAGACCACCAGCGGAACCACCAGCATCTTGAGCGCGTTGACGAACATCTTGCCGATCATGGCAAACAGTCCGCCGACAATGTGGGTGTTGATGAAGCTTGAGCCCAGTTGGTTGAAGATCAGCCCCACAACGATACCGGCGACCATGCCAATCATGATCTTCGTGGTGAGAGACATCCTTTTGCCGGTCTGGGCCGGCCGATCGGTTGCAGCCATTGCGTGATCCCCCTGTCGAATGTGCCGCCTGTCCCGCGCCGACGCAGCGTCGACCAGGGACATTGCGGCAGTACTCTCGGTCTGCAGATACAAAGACGGACTCAGGGCCCGGAAAAGCGCCCGGGTGTCACAGGCACTTGCGCAGTCGAATGGCCGCCCCTGGCGCCGGGATGACGCGGAAGCACGACCCTTGGCGGGTGGCAGACCGGCCCGGATCCCGCGGGCGGAAAAGGCATTGAGCAATCCGGCGAACCGACCGAATCTTCACCGGCACGACGACGGATCTCGGCTGCCTGCCCGCTGCGGGACGGGTGGGTGGCGGTGCCACGCCGCCCCCATGATGCGCCGTGAAGGGCGAGGGCTCAACCTCTTCGCTCGCCAATTCGCTCGATCGGCAAACCGGAATTCGATGAACCGGCGAGCGACCGGGCGGTCGGAGCGCGCCGGCCGGTCCGTCCACAGGTGGTTTCGGTCAGAGGTAACCGAGTCGTCCGGGCAGCCACAGGGCCGTGGCTGGGAAGAGGATCATGATCGCCAGTCCGCCGGCCATTGCCAGCACCAGCCACAGCACCCAGCGGAAAGTCTCTTCCATGCCGATGCCGGCGATACGCGAGGTGATCATCAGCGAGATCGCCATCGGCGGGGTGAACTGGCCGATTGCGAGGTTGATGGTCATCATCACCCCGAACCACACCAGATCCCAGCCCATCGCCACCGCGATCGGCACCAGCAGCGGCAGCAGGATCAGGAAGATCGAGATCGCATCGAGGAACATGCCCGCGACGAGCAGCAGCAGGTTGACCGAAAGCAACATCAGCCATTCGTCGGAATGCAGCGCCACCAGTGCTTTCGCGGCACTGTCGAAGATGCCAAGGGTATTGCCCGCCCAGGCAAATACCGAGGCGATACCGATGATCATGAGCACTACCGCCGACAGTTCGCCCGCTTCGACGAGGATGCGGAACAGGCCGCGCAGGTCGATGCTGCGATACACCACCATGCCCACGAAAATGCCGTAGGCCACCGCGATCACCGCCGCTTCGGTGGGCGTGAACAGCCCGGTACGCAGGCCGCCGAGGATCACCACCGGCGCCAGCAGGCCCCAGATCGCGTCGACGAAGCTTTGCCCGAGCGGTGGACGCTCGGCCTTGAAATTGCGGCCGAAACCGTACTTGCGGCTGATCACCAGCGCAGGCACCAGCAGGCACAAGGCGGCGATCAGGCCCGGGAAAAGGCCCGCTGCGAACAGTGCCGGGACGGTTGCCGAAGGCACCATCACGCTATACACGATGAAGGCGACCGAGGGGGGAATGACGATAGCGGTCGAGCCCGAGGCCGCGATGAGGCCGGCGGAGAAGCCCTTCGGGTAGCCGCGCGCGATCATCGACGGCAACATCACCGCGGCCACCGCGGCCGCGTCGGCGGGGCCGGAGCCGGAGATGCCGCCGAGCAGCATCGACACCAGCACCGCGACCACTGCAAGCGAGCCGGTCCATTCGCCGACGATCGCGGTGACGAAGCGCACCAGGCGGATCGCCACGCCCGAGCGTTCGAAGATCATGCCGGCGAGGATGAACATCGGGATCGCCAGCAGCGGGTATTTGGCAATGCCGGCATAGATGTTGGTGGGTACCGCGAGCTGGTCGAAGCCGGCCATCGCCAGTACCGTCACGCTCGCGACGCCGAGAGCCACCGCTAGCGGCAGGCCTGCCAGCATGGCGAGCAGGAAGAGGCCGATCAGGACGGTGCCGGTCATGCCTTTCTCCCGGCGCGGCTCAGGATCAGGCGTACCACCAGCAACGCGGCGAGCAGCGGCATCCACACGGTGTACCACCATTGCGGCACGCCCAGCGCGGGCGAGGTTTCCTCGAACCGGTACTGGTCCCAGGTGAGGCGGCCGGCGTAGTAGGCGATGAAGGCAAACAGGCTGGCGGTGGCTGCGAAGGAAAGCCACTCGAGTGTGGCGCGCAGGCGGCCCGGCAAGAGCTGAGCGAAGAACACCACGCGGATGTGCCGATCAAGTGCAAACGCCGCCGAGGAGCCCAGGAAGGAGAGAACGATCAACAGCGCGATCGAGAATTCCTCGGTGGCGGCGAAAGACTGGGCGGTGAAATGGCGCACCAGCACGTTGGTGAAGGTGATCAGAACGATCAGTGCCATCACCACCCCGGAGAGGATCTGCTCGATGGTGTAGGGCTCGGGGGGCTGCCCGTCGCCGGCTGGGGACAACTCGGTGCTCATTGCCTGACCTGCTGCAAAGTTGTTTGATAAAAACACTGCCGGGCAGACCGCATGCGGCCTGCCCGGCAGGACTCGACGTCGTTGTTGCGCTCAGCGCTTGGCGATGTCTTCCTCGGCCTGCTTGACGAGGCCTTCGCCGATCTTGCCGGCCCACTCCTTGTAGACGCCGGCGGTCGCCTTGCGGAAGGCATTGCGCTCCGCGTCGGTGAGATGGACCACGGTCACGCCGTTGGCCTCGATCTGCTTGAGCAGCGTATCGTCGCTCGCCGAAATGCCGGCGCGGGCACGCGCCAGCTCCTCGGCGGCCGCCTGTTGGGCCGCATCGGCAACCGCCTTGCGGTCAGCCTCCGACCAGCTGTTCCAGACGTTCTTGTTCACCACGAAGATCAGCGGATCGGCCACGTAACCCCACAGGGTGAGGTACTTCTGGCCCACGGTGTGCAGCTTGGCCGCATTGAACACCGCCAGCGGGTTTTCCTGGCCATCCACCGCGCCGGTGGCCATCGCCGGTTGCGCGTCGGCCCAGCTCATCTGGGTCGGGTTGGCGCCGAGCGCGCTGAAGGTGGCAAGGAACAGCGGCGAACCCACTACCCGCATCTTCATGCCCTTGAGGTCTTCCGGTGTGCGAATCGGGCGCTTCGAGTTCGACACCTCACGGTAGCCGTTCTCACCCCAGGCGAGCGGCACCACGTCGCGAGCGGCCAGGTCCTCGAACAGCTTCTTGCCGACGCGGCCATGAGTCAGCGCATCGATGGCTTTGTGGTCGGGCATCAGGAAGGGCAGCGAGAAGAGGTTGAGTTCCTTCACCTGCGGCGACCAGTTGATGGTCGAACCGACCGCCATGTCGATGATGCCCTGGCGAAGCGCGGTGAATTCCTTGGTCTGGTCGCCCGAAACCAACGAGGCGCCGGGGTAGACCTTGATGTTGATGCGGCCGCCGGTCTTCTCCGCGACCAGCTCGGCCCAGCGCTTGGCGCCCCAGCCCCACGGGAAGGCGTCGCCCAGCACGGTGGACATCTTGTACTCGTCCTTGTACTGCTCGGCCGATGCGGGGGCGGACAGGCCGAGCGCGGCAGCCGCGAAGAGTCCCGCGAGAAGGGCACTGAAACGGCGTTTTTGCATGAAGAGTCTCCGGTAAGGTGTTCTCTTTGCCGGCATTGCCGATGCGCTGCCGGCGGCGAGGGACCCCGATTCTACAAACCGGAAGTGGAAATGACCAAATCCGGAGACGCCCGGGCCTTGCAGAAAACGTGCGCTCCGGCTCGATGATCCGCATGCCGGCCGGTGGGCGGATCGACGAGGGGCGCCGAGTGAGGTGCCTGCTTGCAAGGTGCGCGGTTGCGCCGGAAGCCTGCGGGTTTCCGGGGAAGTCCGCTAAAGATTCCGCGAATGCGACTCGATATCGTCTCAGCTTCATTGACTGTTCCTGGCTCAGGAGATCTCGATGTTCTCGTCAATCCGTTCCCGCCTGCTGTCGCTGATGCTGGTGGCCGTCCTTGGTGGTCTTGCCACTGCGCTTGGCGGTCTCTGGGCCTTGTGGCGCATCGACGAGACGACGGGAAGGTAGCTGCAGCAGGTGAGCCACGGCATGCATTCGCTGGTGCTGATCGAGTCCGCGGGAATGGAGTTCAAGAAACAGGTCCAGGAGTGGAAGAACATCCTGCTGCGGGGCAATGACCCGGACAGTTTCGCCAAGTACAAGAAGCAGTTTGGCGCGAGTGCGGACAAGGTACAGTCCAGGCTGACCGAACTCTCCGCCCGTTTGCAGGGCGGCGAAGATCTCGCCGAGGCCGATCCGGGGCGCGTTCAGCGAATAGCCGCGCTCATGGCGGCCCACGCGAAGATGCGCGAAACATATCTTTCCGCGTTGTCGTCCTTCGACCCGCAGGATCCGGACGCCGGCAAGAAGGTGGATCGGCAGGTGAAGGGCGTTGATCGAGCCGCGACCGAGGAGATCGAGTCGCTGATCGCGCTCGTCGAAAAGGAGGAGCTTGCATATATCGACCGCGAAAGGGCGGCCCTGCACGAGGCAAACGTGGGCAGTCGCGTGATGATGGGCGCGGTAGTCGGCGTCGCGGCCCTGGCGGTGCTGCTCATCGCCGTGAGCGTAGTGCGACGAATTTCGAAGGCTCTGAAGGCAATGGAGTCGGGTCTGGCGTCGATCCGCTCCGAGCTCGATCTTACAAGGGCACTACCCACTGAAGGTCGCGACGAGTTTGCCCGGATCTCGGCGAGCGTCAACGCGCTGCTGCAGGAATTCCGGGGCATCCTGCGGCGCCTGAGTGACGACGCCGGCCGTGTGTCAGGCACCTCGACCCGGCTGGCCGGCTCGGTTGGGTCCTTGAGCGACAGCGTCGATCAACAGAACCAGTCCACGGAATCGATGGCTGCTTCCGTCGAGGAATTGGCGGTGAGCGTCAACCATGTCAGCGAAAGCGCCGAGCACGCGGAGAAAATATCCTCCCGCTCGGCGGAGCTGGCGCGACGCGGCGCAGAGGTGATCGAGCGCACCATCAACGACATGCTTGCCATGACCGAGACGGTCAAGCGATCGGAACAGACCGTCCGCTCCCTGAGCGATCGTTCCCGCGAGATCGGCTCGGTGACCAACATGATCAATGAACTGGCCGAGCAGACCAATCTGCTGGCGCTCAATGCCGCGATCGAGGCCGCCCGCGCAGGTGAGCAGGGACGTGGCTTTGCCGTGGTCGCCGACGAAGTCAGAAAGCTCGCCGAGCGCACGGCGGCCGCCACCAAACAGATCTCGGCCGTGGTCAGCGCCATCGAATCGGAAGCGGAAACCGCCACTTCGGTGATGGACAGGGCGATCCATCAGGTGGCGGCAAATGCCGAAGGGGCCCGCGAGGCAGGTTCCGCCATCGATGACATCCGCCGCGGCGCACACGACGTGGTCAGCGTCAGCCACGACATTTCCGCCGCCCTGAACGAGCAGAAACTGGCCGGCGACAGCATCGCCCGGCGGGTCGAGGCAATCGCGACCTTGAGCGAGGAAAATGCAAACGCCCTGGGCGAGGTGCGTTCAGCCTCGCAGGCGCTCGACAAGCTGTCCATGGAGATGCACGCGATCGTCGCGCGCTTCCGTGTCTGACGGGTGCCGGTTGTCCGGCTGCTGCGCGGGGGTGCATGCTTCCGGGCGGACGCCCACTCATCGTCCAGCCTCGGAGGCCGGCGACCCCCGGAGAAGACTCAGGCGCCGGCGTAGCCCGGCGGGTGCGCCTTGAACCAGGCGGAGATGTCCGGCATCGCCGGCTCGAACGGCCCCGGCGAGGAAATGTTCAGTATGCCGGCCCGGCAGTCGCCACGATTCTCGAAATCGTGGGTGACGCCGCCGGGGATGAGCACAAAGGCGCCGCGTTCCGCATCGATCCATGTGTCGTTCACAAGGATGCTCATGGTTCCCTCGATGACGTAGAAAACGTCGTCCTCTTCATGCGAATGTGCCCCTGGCCCCTTCGTGTGCGGCTCGAGCCACCACTCCGATATCGAGTAATTCGAGCGCGTTTCGGTCTGGTCGGCCTTGAACACGGCCGAGATCCGACCCATCGAATACGTCCTGCCTTCGCCCGGCCGCAGCACGATGGCCGCTCGATCGATTGAATCCGGATTGCTCATTTCCTGCCCCAACGCGCGCCAGAGCGCTTTAGCCCAGAAGCGTGGCCCACCAGAGACGTGCGCGCAAGCTCCATGAGGGCGTGTACCCCACGGAGACAGCACGAATTCCACCGGTGGGGCCGACCACCACCATCGCCGGTACCCCGCGAAGGCCGAACCGGGCGGCCAGTGCGCCGTCGGGATCGATGGCGGTTGGCCAGTCGAGGTTGGCATTGCGGAGATAGTGGCGTACTTGAGCCGCGTTGCCCGAGCTCATCGCCACGGTGAGCACCGGCCAGTCGGCCATCACGGCTTCGACCGCGCCCCGTTGCGCACGACACACCCCGCACCAATCGGCCCAGAAATAGATCATCACCGGCTTGCCTGCATGTTGGGAGCGCCAGCTGCTCAAGGTCACCTCGCCGCCATCGGCGAGTGGCGCCTGAAAGGCGGGTGCCTGACCGGCAGGTACGTGGCGGGTCTGAACCCAGTGCATGCCGGCGAGAATGGCCAGCAGAAAGGCCAGGTCGCGCAGCCAGGCTCTTCGGCGGCTGCGCGCCGGGGCGGTCGTGGGGGCGGGTGTCATCGTCATGGTCGAATCGACTCGTCGGGCGGCCAAAAGTTTGCACCGGGTCTGTTGGTACCGCTCGATTGCCAGTCGGCGCCGACGATGGCCAAGCCACCCCTGCATAGCCTGCTTCGACGGTGGGCCGTCGTGCGACCGTCAGACGGCGTTGCCCAAGCGTCCCGTTGCGAGCGGATCCGGCTGCACGCCAGATCGACGGGGATCGTCTCTGGCGCGCGGGGATACCCTCAAGCAGCCCCGAGCCGAGCCGGCCGCTGGCGGGCGAGTCGCATGCCGATCACGATGATCGCGAGTGCGCTGATGTAGAAGAGCGCCTGCATGGCGCTTGGCCGTGCGTCGTAGCCGGCGAGTACGTGGAGCAGGGTACCGAGCGCGGAGCCGTCGGGGATCAGACGGGAGGTGTCCCAGATCGGGCTGGCAATGGCCGGGATGATATCGCCCTGAATGAGAAAGCGAGCCATCTGGCCGGCCATGCCGGCGGCGATCAGCAGCACCATGACGGCGGTGACCGAGAAGAACCAGCGTACCGGGATGCGCAGCAGGCCCATGTAGAGCGCGGCGCCCACCAGCGCACCGGCACCGAGTCCGAGCGCGCCGCCGGCCAGCACCTGTCCGGTTGTTTCGCCCTGCGAGGCGATGCCGTACAGAAAGAGCACGGTCTCGGCGCCTTCGCGCAGCACCGCGAGCGCGATCACCAGCGCGATGGCGGAGAGTTCGCGCTTGCCGTCGGCCACGTCCTGCACCACAGAGCGGGCGTCGGTGATCATCTGGCGCGCGTGCTGGCTCATCCAGATGTTGTGCCAGGCGAGCATCACGACGGCGAGGCCGAGGATGCCGGCGGTGAGCAGCTCCTGGCCGACACCGTCGGCCAGCTCGCCGATGGTGCTGGTGAATGCCGCGACGACGAAGGCGCCCGCCACGCCGGCCGCGACGCCTGCGGCCAGCCAGCGATTGCGCCCGGGCAGGCTGCGCGCGGCGGCCGCGATGATGCCGATGAGCAGCGCGGCCTCAAGGGATTCGCGGAAAACGATGATCGCAGCGCCGAGCATGATTGTTATTCCGCGATGACCACGCCACGCGCGGTGTCTTCGTGGAACTCCCCGACAAAGGTGTATTTGCCCGGTTTGAGCGGGCCGATGAAGATGCTGGCGGTGCTGCCGGGGGCAATGACCTTCTCGCGGTTGAGCTGATGGCTCTCGAATTCCTCGGGGGTGCTGTCCTGGTTATGGACCCGTAGCTTGACTTTGGTGCCGGCCGGCACATGCACTTCCTCGGGGCTGAAGCGATGGTCCTTGATCTCGAGCGCGAACTCGGGGGTGGCGGCGAAGGCGGCCAGAGGAAGGGCGAGGCAGAGGGCAAGGACGTGCTTCATGACAGACTCCGGGGTTGATGCGAAGAATGATAACGATTCGTATTAATGGAAGCAATTCTCGTATCGCTCAAGGCGTGTGCGTGCTTGCTGCGTACGAATTCGTCCTCCTGGCAGTGCGTTTCGCGGGCCGCGTTTTCGCGCTTCTCGAGCGCACATGGCCTGCGCGAGAGCTGGGCCTGAAGGCAGAAAAAACCCGCTCTCGGGGGAGAGCGGGCGAAACTGCCATGTCGTGGGGCAGGGAGAAGAGTGGGCCGGGGCCTTGCCGGGGACCGTGCTGGCCAGAGCCTTTCCGGCAGGGCTTCAGTTGCGATAGCGCCTTGCCATCGCCTCCATCGGCAGTGGCTTGATCCGGCCCGCCTGGCCGGTGCAGCCGAAGGCTTCGAAACGCTGGCGGCAGATCCGTTCGGCGGCATCCCGGGCGGCCTTGAAGAATTTTCGCGGATCGAACTCGCGCCTGTCGGTGACGGCCAGCTTGCGCATCGCGCCGCTCATGGCGAGGCGCAGGTCGGTGTCGATGTTGATCTTGCGCACACCGCTCTTGATGCCTTCGACGATGGCTTCGACCGGTACGCCCCAGGTCTGGTCGATCTCGCCGCCATGCTCGCGGATGATGGCGAGGCATTCCTGCGGCACGCTGCTCGCGCCGTGCATGACCAGGTGGGTGTCCGGAATGCGCGCATGGATGGCGCGGATACGGTCGATGGCGAGAATGTCGCCGGTCGGCGGACGGCTGAACTTGTAGGCGCCATGGCTGGTGCCGATGGCCACTGCGAGCGCATCGACACCGGTGGCGGCGACAAAGTCGGCAGCCTCGGCGGGGTCGGTGAGCAACTGAGAGTGGTCCAGCGTGCCGGCGGCGCCGACGCCATCCTCTTCGCCCGCCAGGCCGGTTTCGAGCGAGCCGAGACAACCGAGTTCGCCTTCCACGGAGACGCCCACGGCGTGGGCCATGTCCACCACGCGGCGCGTGGTCTCGACGTTGTAGTCGTAGCGCGCGGGGGTCTTCATGTCCTCCTGCAGCGAGCCGTCCATCATCACGCTGGTGAAGCCCGAACGGATCGACTGCAGGCACACCGAGGGCGAAGCGCCGTGATCCTGGTGCAGGCATACCGGGATGTCCGGATAGCGTTCCACCGCGGCTTCCACCATCTTTCGCAGGAAGGCTTCGCCGGCGTAGCCGCGCGCGCCGGCGCTGGCCTGCAGGATCACCGGCGCGTCCAGCCCCTCGGCGGCGGCCATGATGGCCTGGATCTGTTCCATGTTGTTGATGTTGAATGCCGGAACGCCGTACGTGCGTTCGGCGGCGTGGTCGAGCAATTGCCTGAGGGCGATGAAGGCCATGGCTTTCTCCTGGCGG
The DNA here is from genome assembly GCF_009800965.1 of Cognatazoarcus halotolerans. GTDB lineage: Bacteria > Pseudomonadota > Gammaproteobacteria > Burkholderiales > Rhodocyclaceae > Cognatazoarcus > Cognatazoarcus halotolerans. Next base: position 88,947 of record NZ_WUAF01000002.1, read on the forward strand.
GGTCGGTAGTGGGTCGATTCCGCGTACGGGCGCGCTCAGGCCGGCGCGATTTCGAGCGCCGCGCGGTGCGTCACCAACGGGGCACCCGGCTGTGTGCGGCTTTCGAGCGCTTCGAGCGCGGGCAGTTTTCGGCCTTCCAGGAACGCGAGGAAGGCGCCGCCGCCGGTGGAGATGTAATCGATCCGGTCGGCCACGCCGAAGTGCGCGATCGCGGCCAGCGTGTCGCCTCCGCCGGCAATGCTGTAGGCCGGGCTCGCCGCCACGGCCGTGGCGAGCGCGCGCGTGCCGGCGGCAAATGTGTCGAGTTCGAACACGCCGACCGGTCCATTCCACACGATGCTGCCAGCGCGCGCCAGCGTGGCGGCGAGCGAGGCGCGGGCGTCGGGGCCGATGTCGAGGATCATCTCGCGCTTGCCGACGTCGTCGACGCTCACCACGCGGCTGGCGGCATCGGCCGCCAGCCTGTCCGCCACCACCACGTCCTCCGGCAGCCAGACGAGGCCGCCGCGTGCCGCGAGCCGCCGCTCGACCGTTCCGGCGGCGGCGAGCAGGCGGGATTCGTGAAGCGAGTTGCCCACCTCGTGGCCACGTGCGGCGAGAAAGGTGTTGGCGATGCCGCCGCCAAGCACCAATACATCGACCTGCTCGGCGAGGCTCTCGAGCATCTCCAGCTTGGTGGACACCTTGGAGCCGGCCACGATTGCCGCCAGCGGCCGTGCCGGACGGGCCAGCGCGCGCCCGAGCGCATCGAGTTCGCTGGTCATGAGCGGGCCGGCGCAGGCCACCGGCGCGGCCAGGGCAAGTGCATGCAGGGTGCATTCGCGACGATGGGCGGCGCCGAACGCGTCGTTCACATACACGTCGACGAAGCGTGCGATGCGAGCGGCGAGCGACGGGTCGTTGGCCTTCTCACCGTGGTTGCCGCGGCAGTTCTCGAGCAGTACCACGTCGCCCGCGGCGAGCGGAAAGTCGCCATCGACCCAGTTGCGTACCAGTGGCACCGGACGACCCAGCAGGCTGCCGAGGGATTCTGCCACCGGCGCGAGCGAATCGCCGGGCGCGAGTGCGCCCTCCCGCGGACGGCCGAGGTGCGAGGTGATCATTATCGCCGCGCCGGCTTCCCGGCAGGCGAGGATGCCGGGCAGCGCGGCGCGGATGCGGGTGTCGTCCGAGAGGCTGCCGTCGGCATTGAGGGGTACGTTGAAATCGGCGCGGATGAAGACCCGCTTGCCGGCAAGGTCGACGTCGGAGAGGCTCGGGAAATTCATGGGGGACTCCGGTGCATGTGGATCGGTGGGTCTCGAGCGCCTTGTTGCGGTGACGCGTCTTCAATCCAGTAGGCAGTGGGCGGCTGTCACGACGTGCTCGACGGTGAAGCCGAAGGCGTCCATCAACGCGTTTGCGGGAGCCGATTCGCCGAATCGGGTGATGCCGATGACCCCGCCCCGTACGCCGGCAAGGTAACGCCACCAGCCGTCGGGATGCGCGGCTTCGATGACGAGGCGCGGCACTCCGGGGGGCAGCACGGCGTTGCGCCAGCCTTCCGGCTGCCGGTCGAAGATGCTGGTGCATGGCATCGAGACCACGCGGGCGGCAATGCCCTCATCGTCGAGCCGCGCTTTCGCCGCCATGGCAAGGGCGACCTCCGAGCCGGTGGCGGTGAGCACGATCGTTGGTTGCTCAGCATCGGCCAGCACATAGCCGCCGCGCGCGATCGCCTCGAGCTGGGCCTCGTCGCGAGGCTGATGCGGCAGGTTCTGGCGCGACAGGGCCAGCAGAGTGGGGCCGGCATCCTTGCCGTCGCGAAGCACCGCGGCGTTCCACGCGGCCTGGGTTTCCACCGCGTCGCAGGGGCGCCACAGGTCGAGACCGGGGATCAGGCGCAGGCTGGCAAGTTGTTCGACGGGCTGGTGGGTGGGGCCGTCCTCGCCGAGGCCGATCGAGTCGTGTGTCATCACGTAGATCACCCGCTGACGCATCAGCGCGCTCATGCGGATGGCGTTGCGGGCGTAGTCGGAAAACACCAGGAACGTGGCGCCGAAGGGCAGGTGGCCACCGTGCAGGGCGATGCCGTTGAGCGCCGCCGCCATGCCGAACTCGCGTACCCCCCAATTGACGTGGCGGGCGCGCGGCGTGCTCGGGAGTTCGGCGCGCACCGCGCCGCAATCAGGCCAGTCGGTGAGGTTGGAGTGGGTCAGGTCCGCCGAGCCGCCGAGCAGCTCGGGCAGTGCCCGGGCGAGCCGCGCGATGGCCTGCTGGCTGGCCTTGCGGCTGGCGACGGTGGCGGATTCGTTGTGCACCTTGCGCAGCAGCGCATCGGCCAGCACCTTGAAACCCATTGGCAAGATGCCGGCGGTGCGGCGCGTGAACTCTGCCGCGAGTTCGGGATGGGCCGCGGCATAGGCGTCAAGGCGGCGCCGCCAGTCGGCGTGACGGGCGGCGCCGGCTTCGCGGGCGTCGAAGGCTGCGCGGATTTCGTCCGGCACCTCGAAGGGGGCGTGCCGCCAGCCCAGCGCGTTGCGCGTGTCGGCGATCTCGGCGCTGCCCAGCGGTGCGCCGTGGATGCCTGCCGTGCCGGCGCGGCCGGGGCTGCCCCGGCCGATGGTGGTGCGACAGCAGATCAGGGTCGGTCCGCGGTCGCCATCGGCATGGGCGCGCGCGCAGCGGATGGCGGCATCCACGGCCTCGACGTCGTGACCGTCGACTGCTTCGATGACGTTCCAGCCATAGGCGCGGAAGCGCGTCGCGGTGTCGTCGCCGAACCAGCCCGCCACGTCGCCGTCGATCGAGATTCGGTTGTCGTCCCACAGACAGATCAGCTTCGACAGGCGCAGCACGCCGGCCAGACTGGCGGCCTCGTGGCTGATGCCTTCCATGAGACAGCCGTCGCCGAGGAAGACCCAGCTGCGGTGATCGACGATGGTGTGGCCGGGCCGGTTGAACTCGGCAGCCAGCAGCTTTTCGGCGAGCGCCATGCCGACTGCGTTGGCCAGACCCTGCCCGAGCGGCCCGGTGGTGGTTTCGACGCCCGGTGTGTGGCCGACCTCGGGATGACCGGGGGTGTGGCTGCCGTGCTGGCGGAAGCGCTTGAGTTCGTCCAGCGGCAGGGCGTAGCCGGTGAGGTGGAGCAGGGCGTAGAGCAGCATCGAGCCGTGGCCGTTGCTGAGCACGAAACGGTCGCGATCGGGCCACTGCGGCTCGGCGGGGTCGTGGCGCAGGTGGCGGGTCCACAGCGCGACGGCGATCTCGGCCATGCCCATCGGCATGCCCGGGTGGCCGCTGGCGGCGGCCTCGACCGCGTCAATGGCGAGGAAGCGCAGCGCGTTGGCGCACAGGGTGTCGAGTGCGCGGGAGGACAGGCGGGCGGTCATGGGCGGTCTCCGTGATGGTTGTCGACGGTCGTCACAGCAGCGCGCGGCGGCGTTCCATGAGGCGCCAGATGAAGGGCGTGAAGATCAGCTGCATGGCCAGCTCCATCTTTCCGCCCGGCACCACGATGGTGTTGGCGCGGCTCATGAAGCTGTCGTGGATCATGTTCTGCAGGTAGGGAAAGTCGATGCCCTTGGGGTTGGCGAAGCGGATCACCACCATCGATTCGTCGGCGGTGGGGATCGCCCGCGCAATGAAGGGGTTGGAGGTGTCCACCATCGGCACCCGCTGGAAGTTCACATGGGTGCGGGCGAACTGCGGGCAGATGTGGTTCACATAGTCCGGCATGCGACGCAGGATGGTGTCGGTGACCGCCTCGGTGGAGTAGCCGCGCATGTTCTTGTCGCGATGCAGCTTCTGGATCCATTCGAGGTTGATCACCGGCACCACGCCGATCAGCAGGTCGGTGTGTCGGGCGATGTTGATGTCGCCATGCACCACGCCCGCATGCAGGCCTTCGTAGAACAGCAGGTCGGTGTTCGCCGGCAGGTCTTCCCACGGCGTGAAGGTGCCTGGTTCCTGTTGGTAGGGGGCGGCTTCGTCGGCATCGTGCAGGTACTTGCGGCGCTGCCCGCGGCCGCGCTCGCCGTAGCTGCGGAACAGCGATTCGAGCTCGCCGAAGAGGTTGGCATCGGGGCCGAAATGGCTGAAATCGCAGTGTCCCTCGAGCTCGCACTCGGCGAGCCTGGCGCGCATGGCCTTGCGATCGTAGGCGTGGAAGCTGTCGCCTTCGATCATCGCGGCGGTCACGCCCTCGCGGCGGAAGATCTCTTCGAACGTGCGCTGCACGGTGCTGGTGCCGGCACCGGATGAGCCGGTGATGGCCACGATCGGATGACGCTCTGACATGGTGGTGTCCCCTCTTTTTGTACTGTGTTCGTTGTGCCGCCGGGTCAGGTGGCGAGGAACAGGCTGCGGCTGTTGAAGAGCGGCAGATCGTGGTGGTCCCCGCCGAGCAGCGGCTCGTTGTGGTAGCGCTCGATGCGCTCCACCTCCTCGCGCGAACCGAAGACGAAGCCGATGCGCTGGTGCAGCGCCTCGGGCTGCACGTCGAGCATCGGCCGCACGCCGGTGGATGCCCGCCCGCCGGCCTGTTCGATCAGGAAGCCGATCGGGTTGGCTTCGTAGAGCAGGCGCAGGCGCCCGGGTATGGCGGGGTCCTTGCGGTCGCGCGGGTAGAGAAATACGCCGCCGCGCATGAGGATGCGATGCGTCTCGGCGACCAGCGAGGCCACCCAGCGCATGTTGAAGTCCTTGCCGCGGGGGCCGCTGCGCCCGGCCATGCATTCCTCGACATAGCGCTTCACCGGCGCTTCCCAGAAGCGTGAGTTGGAAGCGTTGATGGCGAACTCGCGGGTGGCCTCGGGCACGCGGATCCGTGGATGCGTGAGGAAGAATTCGCCGATGATCGGGTCGAAGGTGAAGCCCGCCACGCCGTGGCCGACGCTCAGCACCAGCATCGTCGAGGGTCCGTAGATTGCGTAGCCGGCCGCCACCTGACGGCTACCGGCCTGGAGGAAATCCACGGCAGAGGCGTCGACACCCGGCATGGGTGCCCGCAGGATCGAGAAGATCGAGCCCACCGTCACGTTCACGTCGATGTTGCTCGAACCGTCCAGCGGATCGAAGGCGAGCAGGTACTTGCCGCGGCCGTGACCCTCGGGCAGCGGGATCGGCGCCTCGTTTTCTTCGGACAGCATGCCGGCGAGCTCGCCGCCCCAGTGGGTGGCGCGCAGGAAGATCTCGTCGGCCAGCACGTCGAGTTTCTTCTGGGTTTCACCCTGCACGTTGCGGGACTCGAGGGTGCCGAGGACATCGGCCAGCGCGCCATGGGCGACTGCCCGCGAGATGGCCTTGCAGGCCTGGGCGACCTGCAGGATCAGGGCATTGAACTCGCCGGTCGCGTCCGGATACTGGCGGCGCTGGGTGATCAGGTATTCGGTCAGCGTGGTGCGTTCGATCGAGAACATGGTGGGCCTCAAAAGGTCTGGCAGGGATGTGGGGTGGCAGGCTTGCGGCAAGGCGCGGACCTCCGGCCTGCGCCGGACGAACGTTTCCTCGGGATGCGGGCCGGGTCAGCCGTCGGCCTGCGGCACGCCGCCGGTGAGGGCGGCATCGCCGAAGTGGCGGCTGGCGCGAACGTCGGCCGCGGTGACGGTGCACAGTGCATCGACGCCGATCTGTCCGCCGCCGCCGCCGTCGAACAGCCGCAGGGCCTGGCGCAGGCGCATGCGATCCAGCGCATTACGCACGCTGCGTGCGTTGGCGAAATGCGGTCGGCTGCGGCGCAGCGCGAGGTATTCGTCGAAGGCAGCGCGGCCCGCCGCATCGAAGCGGTAGTTCCAGTCGGCCAGCATGCGTTCGGCAATCTCGCCAAGCTCCCCGTCGGCGTAGTCCGGAAATTCGACGTGGTGGGCGATGCGCGACTTCATGCCGGGGTTGGATTCGAAGAAGGTTTCCATGCGCTCGGCATAGCCAGCGAGGATCACCACCAGGTCGTCGCGCTGGTTCTCCATCACCTGCAGGAGGATCTCGATCGCTTCCTGGCCGTAGTCCTTCTCGTTCTCGGGGCGGTACAGGTAGTAGGCCTCGTCGATGAACAGCACACCGCCCATGGCGCGCTTGAGCACCTCCTTGGTCTTGGGTGCGGTGTGGCCGATGTACTGGCCGACGAGGTCGTCGCGGGTCACCGCCACGACGTGACCCTTGCGCACGTAGCCCAGGCGCTGGAGGATCTGCGCCATGCGCATCGCCACCGTGGTCTTGCCGGTGCCCGGGTTGCCGGTGAAGCTCATGTGCAGGGACGGTGGCGTGGTGGCGAGCCCGAGGCGGCTGCGCACCCGGTCCACCAGCAGCAGGGCCGCGATTTCGCGCACCCGGCGCTTGACCGGCGCAAGGCCGACCAGTTCGCGATCGAGGCGCTCGAGCACATCGGCAACGCCGGCCTCGCGATATTCCTCGGCGAGGTCGATGCGCTCTTGCGTGGCGGCTGTAGGGTCGATGGCGTTCATGCGGTGCTCCTGCGATGGTGACGGGTGCGACGGTGCTGTCGCGCAGCGGCCGGTCTCGCCGGCCTGCTTCAGGTGCCGGTGGTGTAGCGCTCGCCTTCCGGGCGGCGCTGCACCGCGTAGCTTTCAAGGGTGTAGTGGATGCTGCGGCCGGCGCCTTCGCGCCGCACCAGCCTGAAACCCGGTTCCTGCGAGGGGCGATTGACGATGAACGAGAGCCGCACCGTCTCCCAGCCCTTGCTCGGGTCGAAGGCGTTGATGCGGATGTAGTGCTCGGGCTGTGCCGCGCGGCAGGCGGCGAGTTCCTGCATCAAGCCAGCGGCGTCGTGGAGGTCGAACATCGGCAGGCCCCACATCGACCAATACACGTTGCGCGGGTGCGGGTCGTCGGTGAATTCGATCGATACCGCCCATTCGTTGCGCAGGCAATACTCGATCTGCGCGGCGATCTGGATGTCGGTGAGTTCCGGCAGGAAAGAAAAGGCGCCCTGGGTCATTCGCATGTTTGTCTCCTGGAGTCGGGTGCGGGTGGATGCGAAGGGGGAAAGGCTGACCTCCCGGCCCCTCGCGCTGGCGCGCTTCACGCCATCGAAGGCGTGGCCACGAAGTCCGATGTGTCGGTACTGGCGTAGTTGAAGGTGACCTCGCCCCAGGTATCGAGCGCGGCGCGCAGCGGTCTGCAGTGCTCGGCCGCGGCCCTGAGGATGTCGGGCCCTTCGTGCCTGATGTCGCGACCTTCGTTGCGGGCCAGCACCATCGCCTCGAGCGCCACGCGGTTGGCGGTTGCGCCGGCCTGGATGCCCATCGGGTGGCCGATGGTGCCGCCGCCGAACTGCAGCACCACGTCGTCGCCGAACAGGTCGAGCAGCTGGTGCATCTGGCCGGCGTGGATGCCGCCCGAGGCGACCGGCATGACCTTCCTGGTGCTGGCCCAGTCCTGGTCGAAGAACAGCCCGCGCGGCAGATCCTGCCGGGTGTAGGTGTCGCGGCACACGTTGTAGAAGCCTTGCACGGTCATCGGGTCCCCCTCGAGCTTGCCCACCGCGGTGCCGGCGTGCAGGTGGTCGACGCCGGCCAGGCGCAGCCATTTGGCGATCACGCGGAAGCTCACGCCATGGTTCTTCTGGCGGGTGTAGGTGCCGTGGCCGGCACGATGCATGTGCAGGATCATGTCGTTGTCGCGACACCAGTTGCTGATCGACTGGATCGCCGTCCAGCCGACGATGAGGTCGATCATGACGATGCTCGAGCCAAGGTCGCGGGCGAATTCGGCGCGCTTGTACATCTCTTCCATGGTGCCGGCGGTGATGTTGAGGTAGTGGCCCTTGATCTCGCCGGTCTGCGCGGCGGCCTGGTTTACCCCCTCCATGCAGTACAGGAAGCGGTCGCGCCAGTGCATGAAGGCTTGCGAGTTGATGTTCTCGTCGTCCTTGGTGAAATCCAGCCCGCCGCGCAGCGCCTCGTACACCACCCGGCCGTAGTTCTTGCCGGAGAGCCCGAGCTTCGGTTTCATGGTCGCGCCAAGCAGTGGTCGGCCGAACTTGTCGAGCCGTTCGCGTTCAACCACGATACCGGTCGGCGGACCGCGGAAAGTCTTCACGTAGGCCACCGGCAGGCGCATGTCCTCGAGGCGGGCCGCCTTGAGCGGCTTGAAACTGAACACGTTGCCGATGATCGAGGCGGTGAGGTTGGCGATCGAGCCTTCCTCGAAGAGATCTAGTTCGTAGGCCACCCAGCAGAAGTACTGGCCCTCCTGGCCCGGCACCGGGTCGATGCGGTAGGCCTTGGCACGATACGTCTCCGATGCGGTGAGACGGTCGGTCCACACCACCGTCCACGTCGCGGTGGATGATTCTCCCGCCACTGCCGCGGCGGCCTCGACCGGATCGACGCCGTCCTGCGGGGTGATGCGGAAAACCGCCAGCACGTCGGTGTCCTTGGGTTCATAGGACGCATCCCAGTAGCCCATCTGGGCGTACTTGAGCACCCCTGCCTGGTAACGCTTCTTCGGATCGATGATCTTCTGTTCGATGGCACCCATGGTCGTCTCCTCGGTGTGATGGCTAGACAATAAGGAGGCGCTTAAATAAGATCCAATCTGTTTTTATGCGCGAATGAAATAATATTTTCTGATGAAACTGGCGAGTCGCGTCACCCTTCGGCAGCTGCGTGCGCTCGATGCGGTTGCCACCAGCGGCAGCTTTACCGATGCTGCCCGGCTGCTGCATCTCACCCAACCGGCGGTGTCGATGCAGTTGCGTGAGCTCGAAGGCATCGTCGGCGAGGTGTTGCTCGACGGGCGTCGCGAAATCCGTCTGACCCATGCCGGTGAGGTGCTGGTGCGTCGCGCCCGCGAAGTCTTCGATTCACTGGAGCTGGCGGAGGTCGAGATCAAGGCGCGTCGCGGTGTCGCGGCGGGCACGCTGGAGGTGGTGGCGATCACCACCGCAGAGTATTTCGTGCCGCACCTGCTGGCCGAATTCGGACGACGTTTTCCGGAGATCAGCTTCCGCCTGTCGGTCGAGAACCGTGAGCGGGTGCATGCCTTGCTGCGCGAGCAGCGGGTGGACGTGGCGATCATGGGAACGCCGCCGAAGGGCATCCCGCTGCGGCGTACACCGTTCGCACCGCACGCGCTGAGCTTCGTTGCGCGGCCGGATCACCACCTTGCCGGCAAGCGCGCCCTCCCGCCGGCAAGTCTCACAGAGGAGCGTCTGCTGCTGCGCGAACGCGGTTCGGGCACCCGCGACCACCTCGAGCGCTACCTCAAGCACCACGGCGTACGTCCAGAGCGCGCCGACGAGCTGGGCAGCAACGAGACGCTCAAGCAGGCGGCGATGGCCGGTCTCGGCGTGGCCTTCCTGTCTCACCACACCTTCGCGATGGAGGCCGAGACCGGGCGACTGGTGCGGCTCGATGTGCAGGACACGCCGGTGATCCGCGAATGGAACGTGGTGGTGCGCAGCGACCGGCCGCCGACCCCCGCGGTCGAGGCCTTGCTCGAATTTCTGCAGACCGAGGGCGCGACGCTGCTGCGCGCCCACACCGCCTGAATGACCGAAGCGACCCTCAAGTCGATCCGGCTTCGACCGTAACAAGCCGTGACAACAAGTACTGCCGGCAGGCTGCATGGCGGACCGAGGGTTTTACACCATCGTCATATGCAGAAGAAATGCCGTGCTCGGGATGAATGGCATGACAATCGAAGAAGAATTGCGGGACAGCCGCATCCTGCTGTGTGATGCGCACCCGGAGGGGCTCGGGATACTCGGCAGCATGCTCGCGGATGAGGGGATGCAGGCGGTCGAGTCGCTGGGGGACGTCGAGCGGGTGGTCGCGGTGCTCAAGGGGCACGGCCCCTTCGATCTGCTGATCCTCGCAATCGACGGCAGTCGCGGCGAACCCGTCCTTGCCGTGCTGAAGGCGCTGCAGTCGGTGCCCCCGGGAGAAATGAGGCCGCAGGTGCTGGTACTCACCGAAGGTGACTGCGTGGAGGTCTGGACCGAAGCGCTGCGAATGGGGGCGGACGATTTCGCACGTCGCCCGCTGCGTCAGATGGAGTTTGCGCTGCGGGTGCGCAACCTGCTGCGCCTGCGTCGGGCGGTCGACCGGCAGCGCAGCTTCGACGCGGCGGTCGAGGCGCGGGTGAAGGCGCAGACCCTGGAGCTGGTGCGCGCGTCCGAGACCTTCGTGCGCAAGCTCGCGACCATCTGCGAGGTGCGCGACAGCGGTACCGGTCTGCACATCCTGCGCATCGGCAAGTATGTGCGGGTGATCGGCGAGGCGCTCGGCCTCGCTCCGGAAACCTGCCTGCTCATCGAACGGGCGGCCCCGCTGCACGACGTCGGCAAGATCGCGGTGCGCGAGGAGATCCTGCTCAAGCCGGGCCGGCTCTCGGGCGACGAGTACGAGCAGGTCAAGGAGCACGCCAGCGCGGGTGGCGAGCTGCTTGGCGACCAGGAATCACAGATGCTGCGGATGGCTGCGACGATCGCCGCGCATCACCACGAGCGATGGGACGGCAGCGGCTATCCCAACGGCCTGCGCGGTGAGGAGATCCCGGTCGAGGCACGCATCACCGCGATCTGCGACGTCTTCGACGTACTCACCTCGAGGCGCCACTACAAGGATCCATGGTCGGTGCAGAACGCGGTCGAGTACCTGGTATCGGAAGCTGGCCGCCAGTTCGATCCGCAGCTGGTGGATATCTTCGTGCGTTCGATCGAGCGGATCGAGCATATCCGCGAAACCTACCATGACCTGCCCGAGCGGCGACAGGGTTGATCAGTCGCCGCTCGGTGGTTCGATCTGCCCGAAGCCGGCGTAGCGGGCGATGAAGCGCTGTCGGCCCTGTCTCAGGAATGCGTCGAAATCCCATTCGCCGGGCTGCAGGCGGTGATGGAAGGCCGGCCGGAAGAGATAGGTCCAGGCGACGATGCGGGTATCGTCGGGCAGGCATACCTCGCGCCTGACTCGCTCGTATTCGAGGCCCTCGAATGCATCGAGACGGGCGAATGCAGCCTCGTCGAGCATGCGATAGAGTAGCCCCCGAACCTCGTGCCCCTGACGCTCGACCATGCCGGGGTAGTCCTCGCCGCGTACCGGGTGGCGCTGGTGTCCGTGCAGCAGCGCCGGCTCGCCGTAGCACGGGCGACCGCACACCATCGACATGATCTCTTCGCACATCAATGAACCGTAAGTGAAGCAATGGAGCGTCATGGATTTGCCCAGATCTTGTTTTGCGATGCAGCATAAATGGCCGGTGAGCGCACGGCAAGCACCACTACGGGAAGCCGTTCATGACCGACGCGCATGATCATGCCCTGCAGGCCGCGCGCGCGCACTACCGGGCCGAGTGCTATGGGGCCGCGCTGCAGGCGGCTGAGTCGGCCGAGGGCTTCGGCGAATCGACACCCCTGCTGCGAGTGGCCGGGCTCAGCGCGCTGGCGCTCGATTCGCTGGATGCCGCGATCGGCTATCTCGGCCGGGTCAGCCGTGCCGACGGGCAGACGTCCGACGACCTCTACAACTACGGCATCGCCTTGTCGCGGGCGGGGCGCCATGGCGAGGCCGAGCCGATCCTGCGCCGCGTGCTCGCGCTTGATGCGCAGCATGCGCGCGCTGCCAACGCGCTGGCCGGACTGTGCCTGCAGTGCAATCGGCTCGACGAGGCCGAGGCGCTCTATCTGGAGGTGTTCGCGCGCGATCCGGTCCCGCCGGACGCGCACCTCAACTTTGCCCTGCTGTGCCTGCGTCGCAAGCGCTTTGCGGAGGCCGAGCATCATTACCGCCGTACCCTGGCGATCGATCCGGAGCATCACGAGGCGGCCTTCAATCTCGGCTCCGTGCTGCTGGCGCAGGGCCGTTTAGAGGAAGGCTGGCTGCACTACCGTCGTCGCACCGAGCCACGCCGCGGGCATGCCGCGGTGAGCGTGCCGCGCCTGCCTTTTGCCCGCTGGCAGGGCGAATCGCTCGCGGGCAAGCGCTTTCTGATGTGGTGCGAGCAGGGTTTTGGCGATCAGATCCAGTTCTGCCGTTACGTGTCGCTGTTGCGTGCGGCCGGCGCAAGCCAGTTGGAGGTTGTCTGTCCGCCGCCGCTGTGCAGCCTGTTGGCGCGGCTCGACGGCGTCGACCGGGTGATTCCATTCGGCACCGAGACGACCTTTTCACGACCCGACTACTGGGCGCTGCCGCTCGACCTGCCGGGGCTGTTCGGCACCACCATCGCGAACATTCCGGGCCCCCTGCCTTACCTCTCGGCCGACGATTCCCTGATCAGGCAGTGGGCGCCGCGGCTTCCCGCAGCAGGGCTGCGTGTGGGGCTGGCATGGAAGGGCTCGCGTGCGCACGCCAACGATGGGCAGCGCTCGTTGCCGGCGCTCTCGGTGCTGGCCCCGCTGTGGCAGGTGACGGGCGTGCGTTTCGTGAGCCTGCAGAAGGGGCCGGGCGAAGAGGAGGTTGCGCCGTTCTCGGTGGGTCGGCCGCTGTCGGGGCTTGGCGCCGAGATCGACAGCTTTGCCGACAGCGCCGCCATCATTTCGGGGCTGGACCTGGTGATCTGCGTCGATACCGCCATCGCCCATCTCGCCGGCGCGCTCGGCAAGCCCTGCTGGGTGCTGCTGCCGGACGAGAACACTGACTGGCGCTGGCTGCGCGAGCGCGAGGATTCGCCCTGGTACCCGGGGGTGATGCGCCTCTTCCGGCAGCACGCGCCGGGCGACTGGGCCGGCGTGGTGGAGCGGGTGCGCGATGCGCTCGCGCGACTAGCGTACAAGCAGCGCCAGCAACCCGATCAGGCCGGCCGCGGCGAGCGCGAGGGCCAGCCGTAGCTGGCGACGGGTGGCGTCGAGCGCCGTAACCAGTTGCTCGTTCTGCTCGGCAAGCCGGGCGATCAGTTCCGAGCTTGCCTGGGCTTCACGGCCGAGATCACAAACAGCTTGTTCGAGCAGATCGATCCGCGTCTCGAGCGGCACCGGCGCGTCGCGATCGGCTTCATCGGCGGGTGCCGGGGTTTCGTTCCTGACCTTGTTCCACAATCCCCGTGCGCTGCGGGCGAGGCCCGGCGCGGCGGCGATGACATCGGTCCATGGGATGGCCTTGGCGGCTGCGGCCCAAGGGATGGGCATGACGCGATCTCCGTAATCGACTCGATGCTGCGACCCGCACGGCCAGCCGGGGTTCCTGCCGGCCGTGCGGGTCTGGCTCAGCGGCCGGCGAGCCGTTCCAGCTGGGGCCGCAGCTTCTCGAGTGTGGCGGAGAAGCCGGCGAGCCGCTCTTTCTCCTGGTTGACCACCGCCTCGGGGGCGCGCGCGACGAAGCTCTCGTTGGCGAGCTTGGCCCGCGCCTTGGTGATCTCACCTTCGAGGCGTGCGATTTCCTTGCCGAGGCGCTCGCGCTCGGCGGCGATGTCGATCTCCACCTTGAGCATCAGCCTCGTCGAGCCGACCACCGAGACCGGGGCCATCTCGTCGGCGCTGATCTCGTCGACCACGCTCACCTCGGAAAGCTTGGCGAGTCCGGCCAAGTAGGGCGCGTAGGCATTGAGCACGGCGGCCTCGCCCGCGGCGACGAGCGGCAGGCGCTGAGCGGGGGAAATGTTCATCTCGCCGCGCAGGTTACGGCAGGCGTAGGTCATCGCCTTGAGTTCGGCAACCTTCGCCTCGCTCGCTTCATCGATGCGGCTCATGTCGGCGGCGGGGTAGCGCGCCTGCATGAGGCTCTCGGTGTCCTTGCGGCCGGCCAGTGGCGCGACGGTCTGCCACAGCTCTTCGGTGATGAAGGGGATCAGCGGGTGCGCCAGGCGCAACACCGTCTCGAGCACCCGCAGCAGGGTGCGGCGCGTGGCGCGCTGCTGCGCTTCGTTGCCGTTCTGGATCTGTACCTTGGCGAGTTCGAGGTACCAGTCGCAGTACTCGTCCCAGACGAACTCGTAGATCGCCTTGGAGAGCAGGTCGAAGCGGTAGTCGGCGAAATGCTGGGTGACCTCGGCCTCGGTGCGCTGCAGCTTCGAGACGATCCAGCGGTCGGCAAAGCTGAAGTCGAGGTAGCTGCCCTCGCAGGCCGCCGCGTCGTGGTTGTCGAGCCCGCAGTCATGCTCCTGGGTGTTCATGAGCACGAAGCGGGTGGCGTTCCAGAGCTTGTTGCAGAAGTTGCGGTAGCCCTCGCAGCGGGCGAGGTCGAACTTGATGTCACGGCCCGGGCTGGCCAGCGAGGCAAAGGTGAAGCGCAGCGCATCGGTGCCGAAAGCCTGGATGCCGTCCGGGAACTCCTTGCGGGTCTTCTTTTCGATGCTTGCGGCCTGCTTCGGGTTCATCAGGCCGGTGGTGCGCTTGGCGACGAGTTCGTCGAGCGAGATGCCGTCGATCAGGTCGATCGGGTCGAGCACGTTGCCCTTCGACTTGGACATCTTCTGGCCTTCCGCATCGCGGATCAGGCCATGCACATAGACGTGCTTGAAGGGGATCTTGCCGGTGATATGCCTGGTCATCATCACCATCCGGGCAACCCAGAAGAAGATGATGTCGAAGCCGGTGACGAGCACCGTGGAGGGCAGGTAGAGATCGAGCGCGTCGTTCGACTTCTGCGGCCACTCGGCGGTCCAGTCCAGCGTCGAGAAGGGCCACAGTGCCGACGAGTACCAGGTGTCGAGCACGTCCTCGTCACGGTTGAGTGTGCCGGCGTAGCCGTCGGCAGCTGCCAGCGCGGCAGCCTCGACCTCGTCGTGGGCCACCCAGCAGCGGCCGTCGTCGCCATACCAGGCGGGGATCTGGTGACCCCACCACAGCTGGCGCGAGATGCACCAGTCCTGGATGTTGTTGAGCCACTGGTTGTAGGTGTTGACCCAGTTCTCGGGATAGAACCTGATCTCGCCCGAGGCCACGCATTCGAGTGCCTGCTCGGTGATGCTCTTGCCGTCCTTGCCCGGCTTGCTCATGGCCACGAACCACTGGTCGGTGAGCATCGGCTCGATGATCACGTTGGTGCGGTCGCCGCGCGGCACGGTCAGCTTGTGGGCCTTGGTCTCCACCAGCACGCCTGCCGATTCGAGATCGGCAACCACCTGCTTGCGTGCGTCGACGCGGTCGAGCCCGGCAATGTTCGTCGGCATCGCGACCGTGGCCTTGCTCTGGCCCTTGGTGTCGAACACCTCCGCACCGGCCGGCACGCTGCCGTCGAGCCGGAGGATCACGATCATGTCGAGGCCGTGACGCTGGCCGACCGCGTAGTCGTTGAAGTCGTGCGCCGGCGTGACCTTGACGCAGCCGGTGCCGAACTCGCGCTCGACATAGTCGTCGGCAATGACCGGGATGTCGCGCTCGGTGAGCGGCAGTCGCACCGTCTTGCCGATTAGGTGGGCGTAGCGCTCGTCCTCGGGGTGCACCATCACCGCGACGTCGCCGAGCATGGTCTCGGGGCGGGTGGTGGCGACGGTGAGGCCTTTGAGCTCACCGATCGGGCCTTCGGTAAACGGATAGAGGATGTGCCACAGCTTGCCGTCTTCCTCTTCCTGCACCACTTCGAGGTCGGACACCGCGGTGCCCAGTTTCGGGTCCCAGTTGACCAGCCGCTTGCCGCGGTAGATGAGGCCTTCGTTGTAGAGCCGTACGAAGGTTTCGGTGACCGTCTTCGAGAGCCCCGCATCCATCGTGAAGCGCTCGCGCTTCCAGTCCGGGCTGGCGCCGAGACGGCGCATCTGGCGGGTGATGGTGCCGCCGGAATACTCCTTCCACTCCCACACCTTCTCGAGGAACTTTTCCCGTCCGAGGTCGTGACGGCTCACGCCCTGAGCGTCCAGCTGGCGTTCGACGACGATCTGTGTGGCGATGCCGGCGTGGTCGGTGCCCGGCTGCCACAGGGTGTTGTCGCCGCGCATGCGGTGGAAGCGGGTGAGGGCATCCATGATGGTCTGGTTGAAACCATGACCCATGTGCAGCGTGCCGGTGACATTGGGTGGCGGGAGGAGGATGCAGAAGGCGTCCTGCTTGCTCTTGTCGAGGCCTGCGTCGAAATATCCGCGCGACTCCCATTCCGGGTACCAGCGGCGCTCGATCTCCGCCGGCTCAAAACTCTTGGCCAGTTCCATGCTCGTGTAAACCCCGTCGGGGCGGTGAAGGCAAAGGCGGGATTATAGCGGAGCCGCAGGGCCCTTCCGGCGGCGATTGCTGCGCCGCAGGGGATTAGTCGCGGATGTCCTGCGGAAGCTCGTCGAGCATTTGTGCAATGCAGCCCGAAATCTCGGGGATCAGGGTGGCACGCATGTGCGCCAGTGCCTGGATGCGGATCCGGTCCGTCATGGTGTCGAACTCGCGCGAGATGATCTGCGGTAGCTCGTCGGCGAGCCATTCCTCGACGCTTCGCTGGATGCTGGCATCCAGTTCGATTATGCGCTCGGCGATCCGTGCCTCGAGCGCAGTGCCGGCGGCGTTGGTGGCGTCCGGCTCTGCACCGGCAACCGGAGGTGGCCCTGCAGCGGCAGGCGTGCCGGGGAGTTCCACGACATCGGTCAGTACCGGAAGATCGTCAATGTCGTCGCCGCCTCGATGCCGACGGATCAGCGCGTCGGCCTTGCCGAGCAGCAGGTCGGCGGTCTCGAGCTCCTCCGGCAGTGGAGGCTCGTCTTGCGGGCGGAAGCTCATTCGCTACCTCGCTTGGCGAGATCGTGTGGGATCGGCTCGAATCCGGCCGACTTGTAGCTGCGCCAGCGCTCGCGCGCCGCCGCGCGATCGGCATCGTCGGGGCCGACCACTTCCATCAGCATCGAGAACGCGGCGTGCTCGGCGGGCAGGTCGTTTCCCAGGTTGAGCAATACGTCGTGATGCGGCCATTTTGCCTCGGCATGGCCGATCACGATCGGAGTTTCGGGTGCGAGCGGCGAGTCCGCCATCACGTGCGGGACGAAGGCGAGCTGGTCGAAAGTCCACAGCAACTGGTCGAAGCGACGGGCGAGCGTCGTGTCGGGGATGCGCACCGCCAGCCGCCGCCCGGCGCCGCAGGCGCGCTGGGCAATGCGGCACGCGGCGGCAAGCCGGTCAGGGGCGTTGTGATAGAAGTGGATCTCGGTCACGCGGATGCGGCCGTTCAGCCGGTCCTGCCCTCGGCACGGCCGATGATGAACTCGGTGAGCAGCGGTACCGGGCGGCCGGTCGCACCCTTCGCATCCCCCGAAAGCCACGCGGTCCCCGCGATGTCGAGGTGTGCCCACTTGTACGCCTTGGTAAAGCGGGCAAGGAAGCTGGCCGCGGTGATCGCTCCGCCGAAGCGTCCGCCGATGTTGGCCATGTCGGCAAAGTTGCTCTTCAGCAGGTCCTGGTATTCCTCCCACAACGGCAGCTGCCAGGCGCGATCGCCGGTGGTCTGGCCGCAGGCGAGCAGTTGCGCGGCAAGCTCGTCGTCGTTCGCCATCAGACCGCTCGGAATCTTGCCCAGGGCGACGATGCAGGCCCCGGTGAGGGTCGCGATGTCCACCACGCAGGCCGGCTCGAAGCGCTCCGCGTAGGTCAGCGCATCGCACAGCACCAGCCGGCCCTCGGCATCCGTATTGAGAATCTCGATGGTCTGTCCGGACATCGACGTGACCACATCACCGGGCTTGCTGGCCTTGCCGTCGGGCATGTTTTCGCTGGCCGGAATGATGCCTACGACGTTGATCGGCAAGGCCATGCGAGCCACGGCACGCAGCGTGCCGAAAACGCTGGCGGCACCGCACATGTCGTACTTCATCTCGTCCATCTCGGCGCCAGGCTTGAGCGAGATGCCGCCGGTATCGAAGGTGATGCCCTTGCCGACGAGCACCACCGGCTTTTCCTTGGGTTTGCCGCCCTTGTACTGCATGACGATCAGTTTGGGTGGCTCGACCGAGCCCTTCGCCACCGACAACAGCGAGTGCATGCCAAGCTTTTCCATCTGCGCCTGTTCCAGCACTTCCACCTTGAGCTTGAATTCCTTGCCAAGCTTTCTGGCGGCGTCGGCCAGATAGGTGGGGGTGCAGATGTTGCCGGCAAGGTTGCCGAGATCCTTGGTCAGGGCCATCCCTTCGGCTGTTGCGCGACCACGCGTGATCGCGGTTTCCATCGCGGCGTTGACCTTGTGGCGGGTAACGAAAATCAGTTTGTGGGCGCCCTTGGCCGGCTTGTCCGATTTCTTCGCCTTGTGCAGCTCGAAGCGATAGGTGGCGTCCTTGAGCAGTCGCGCGGCCTGACTGAGCTTCCACGCCATGTCGCGCCCGGGGACCTCGGTGTCGGTCAGGCAAAAGGCAGCATCCTCTGCGCTGCCCGAGGCGAGGATCTTCGCACTGGCGCTGATCGCGTCACGATAGGTCTTGTCGGTGAGCCCGTCGGCCGCGCCGAGCGATACCAGCAGCAGGCGCTGACAGAGCAGCCCGGGTACCGCGTGCAGCATCAACGTACTGCCGGCCTTTTCGTCGAGATCGCCCTGACCGATGATCGCGCCGATTGCGCCTTTGCACGCCTTGTCGAGCGCCGCGGCAGCGGGGCTGAGTTCCTTGTCGGCGAACACGCCGACGACGAGGCAGCCGGTTTTGAGTTTTTCCGGGCTACTGGTCTTTATGGTAAATTCCATCGCTGTTCCTTGGAATGACGCGTCAATCGGGCCTTCGGCGATTATGGCCGCATGATTGGGTGTCGTCAAAAGCTGCCCTTAAGCTCCGACCCGACGGTTTTTCGCGCGATGATCTTCGAGCGCGCCGCCCAGCGCGAATTCGCCAACACTGCGGCTGCGGTATTCGTCGCGCTGTTTGCGATCCTTATTTCCACCGTTCTCATCCGCCTGCTTGGCCAGGCGGCGGGGGGGCGTCTGCCGTCCGATGCGGTGCTTGCGCTGATCGGCTTTGGGGCCCTTGCACAGTTGCCGATCGTGCTCTCGCTGACCCTGTTCATCGCCATCCTCACCACCTTGTCGCGCAGCTACCGTGATTCGGAAATGGTGGTGTGGTTTGCCTCCGGCGTGCCGCTCACCGCCTGGATCAGGCCGGTGTTGAAGTTCTCACTGCCTTTGGTCGTCGTGATCGCCGCCGCCACGCTGGTCATCGCCCCATGGGCCCAGCTCAAGAGTGTCGAATATCGGGAGCGCAGTACCAGCCGCGACGATGCCTCGCGCGTGGCGCCAGGCGTATTTCGCGAGTCGGCACGTGGCGAGCGGGTGTTCTTCGTCGAGATCGGGGCGGGAGATGACGGCCGGGTGCGTAATGTGTTCGTGAGTTCGATGCAGCAGGGCCGGCTCGGCGTGATGGTTTCGGCGGAGGGCTTCCTGCGTACCGATGAGCAGGGGCAGCGTTTCGTGGTGCTCGAGAACGGGCGGCGCTACGAGGGCACGCCGGGAACGGCCGATTACCGCGTGATGGAGTTCGAGCGATACGCGGTACGTATTCAGGACCGCGCGGCTGTCGAGCCGCCGCAGAAACCACGCATGTTGACGCTTCGTGAGCTCGTCGAACAGCCGGTACCTGCCAACAGGGGCGAACTGCTGGCGCGTATCGGGACGCCGGTGGCTGCCCTGCTGCTGTCCCTGCTGGCGATCCCGATGTCCTTCGTCAACCCTCGGGCAGGCCGTACCAACAACCTGATCGCGGCGATTCTTACGTATCTGGTGTACACGAATGCGATCAGCATCGCCCAGGCCTGGGTGACCCAGGGCAAGATCAGTTTCGCGCTCGCCCTGTGGATTCCTCACCTCCTGGTCCTGTTGCTGCTGGGGGCCTTGTTCTACAAGCGGCTGTCGCTGCTTTCGATCTGGCGCAGGCGGACATCATCATGAAGGTGCTGACCCGCTACCTGGCAAGCCAGATCTATGTCGCGACGGGCGGAGTGCTGGTGGCGTTCCTCGGTCTGTTCGGCTTTTTCGATCTGCTCAACGAGCTCGATAGCGTCGGCAAGGACGGCTACCAGATGCATCACGCGCTGGTGTATGTGCTCTTGCTGGTGCCGGGCCGGGTTTATGAGCTGCTTCCGATTGCGGTGCTGATCGGCTCGCTCTACGCGCTGACCACGCTGGCGCGCAACTCCGAGATCACGGTCATGCGGGCGTCGGGACTGTCCACCGCAAGGGCGCTGGGTGTGCTTGCCGCGATCGGCTCGCTGTTCGTGATCGCGACCTTCGTGTTCGGCGAATATGTTGCGCCGCCGGCCGAGCGGGCAGCGCAACAGTGGCGCCTCACGGCGACCCGCTCGAACGTTTCGCAGGAGCTGTCGAGCGGTCTGTGGATTCGTGATGGTGCGCTCTTCGTAAACGTTCGTACCTTGTTGCCGGACCGCACCCTGAAGGATGTCCGTGTCTACGAATTCGATGATGATCACGCCCTGCGATCCATCGCAGACGCGGCGACCGGTCAATACGAGGGGGCGGCCGGCTGGAAGCTCAGCCGCGTTGCGCGGACGGTATTCGAAAAGACCTCGACGCGCGTCGAGCAACTCGACGAGCTGTACTGGAAATCGGAACTGACGCCCGAGGTCCTCAGTGTGCTGATGGTTGTGCCCGAGCGCATGTCGGTGAGCACCCTCTATGCCTATGTCGCTCATCTCAAGGAAAACGGCCAGAAAGCGGACCGTTACGAGATTGCGCTGTGGAAGAAGCTGGCCTACCCGCTGGCGGCCCTGGTGATGCTCGCGCTGGCCTTGCCCTTCGCCTACGGTCACGACCGCATGGGCGGCGTCAGCCTCAAGGTCTTCCTCGGCGTGATGCTGGGCATCGGGTTTCATCTGCTCAACGGGCTGTTCTCGAACCTCGGGGTCATCAACGCTTGGCCTGCACCGGTTGCGGCGCTGACGCCGAGCCTGCTGTTCCTGTGTGCTGCGGGCGTGATGCTGTGGCTTCAGGAACGACGCTGATCGAGGCTGCCGCGGCGTTTTGGCGGGCACAAAAAACGGGGCGCCCCGTGAGGCGCCCCGTTCGCAGCAAAGCGGATTTCCCGGATCAGGAAACGGCTTTCTTGCGTTTGAAGTCCAGCTTTTCCTTGATACGTGCCGACTTGCCGGAACGCTGACGGAGATAGTACAGCTTGGCGCGACGCACATCACCGCGGCGCTTGACCTCGATGCTGGCGACCAGCGGCGAGTAGGTCTGGAACGTGCGCTCCACGCCTTCGCCCGAAGAGATCTTGCGGACGATGAAGCTGGAGTTGAGACCGCGGTTGCGCTTGGCGATCACCACGCCTTCATAGGCCTGGAGACGCTCGCGCGTACCTTCCTTGACCTTCACCTGGACGATCACCGTGTCGCCGGGGGCGAATTCGGGAATCGGCTTGTCCTGGGTCAGGCGGGAAATCTCTTCCTGCTCGAGTTGCTGAATCAGATTCATTGCGTAACTCCTGTCAAAAAGTCAGTGGCCGCTGGCCTTGGGGCAGAGCAGGTCGCCACCTGATGCCTCCGTTTGTGTTTCCGTTGCCGCTCCCCTTGCGGGGGCTGCAGCGGATTGTGTCTGCCTGAAAGTCTCAAGCAGGCGCAATTCCTGTTTGCCCAGCGCCCGACCCGTCAGCAGGTCCGGCCGCCGGGCCTCGGTCCGCCCCAGCGACTGCTGCAGGCGCCAGCGCCGGATTTCGGCGTGGTTGCCCGAGAGCAGAACCGGGGGAACCGGCATGTCCCGATACACCTCCGGCCGGGTGTAGTGGGGGCAGTCGAGGAGCCCGTCGACGAAGGAATCCTCCACCGCCGAGTCGGCATCGCCCAGAGCCCCCGGCAACTGCCGGACAATCGCGTCGAGCAGCACCATGGCCGGTAATTCGCCTCCCGACAGCACGAAATCGCCGAGAGATATTTCTTCATCCACGCAGCGGTCGATAAGCCGCTGGTCGATGCCTTCATAACGTCCGCAAAGCAACACCAGCGACGGCTCCGCCACCAGTTCCATCACCTTGCCGTGATCCAGCCTGCGCCCCTGGGGCGAGAGGTAGATCACCCTTCCTGCCGGCACGCCGGCCTGTAACTGCGCGGTCTTCGCCGCCTGAATCGCCATTTCCAGCGGTTCGACCAGCATCACCATGCCGGGGCCGCCCCCGTAGGGCCGGTCATCCACGGTGCGGTGCCGGTCAGTGGCAAAGTCCCGCGGATTCCAGCAGTCGAGCCGGTAGAGATCCCTTTCGAGGGCGCGCCGCGTGATACCGCTGCCGGTCAACGCCCCGAACATCTCCGGAAAGAGGGTGATGATGTCGTAGCGCCGTCTGCCGGTCGCCGTCACCAGTCCTTTTCCCATTCCACGTGAATCACACCCGCGGGTACATCCACTTCCTTGATGAAGGCTTCGACGAAAGGAATCAACCTTTCCTCCTCGCCCTCCTGGACCTGCAGCACTGCATGCGCGCCGGTTTCCATGAGACCGGCAACCGTGCCGAGCGCTTCGCCAGCCAGATTGCGTACTGCAAGGCCGGTCAGATCAGCCCAGTAATACTCATCCTTGCCGGTGGCAGGCAGTGCTTCGCGCGGTGCACCGACGTACATCTGTTCCACGGCTTCCGCCGCATTCCTGTCGGGCAACTCGTCAAATGCTGCGACGAGCGAGCGACCCTGCGCCCTGCATGCCTTGAGGCGATATGCCTTCCATTCGGTTTCCGGCGCATCGGCATCGGCGCATAGCCACCAGTGCGACATCTTGCGCCACGACAGCGGATCGTCGCCGAAGGGGTGGATTTTCACCCAGCCCTGAATGCCGAAAGGGGCGACGATGCGCCCCAGTACTATCATCTCGGCCCGGACGGAATCTGTCTGCTTCAGGCGGCCTTGGCGGCGCCTTTGACGAGACGGGCTACGGTCGGCGACAGCTGCGCGCCGTTCTGCTGCCAGTGGGCAAGACGCTCGGCGTTGATGGTGAGCGGAATTTCTTTGCCGGACGCCATCGGGTTGTAGAAACCGACGCGCTCGATGAAGCGGCCGTCACGACGATTGCGAGAATCGGCGGCGACGATGTTGAAGAACGGGCGCTTCTTGGCGCCGCTGCGGGCAAGGCGAATGACAACCATCGTGTAGTCCTGATCCGGGTTTTCGGAAAACGAGCAAGGATACGGGAAAACATGCCGGAGAACAAGCCACCCCATAGCGGTGGATACAGATGTCCGACCGGTCAGGGGGATTCGATCGCGGGCTGTTGCCGGCACCTCCGACAATATAGAATGCGCGGGACCGAATAAACGGAAAGCGTGTGTCCGCGGATGTCTCTCTCGTCAAAGCCTGATAACGATTCGCTCGGCTCCGTCGGGGGGAATGCCGGCGAGGCCGCAGCCTCCGACGGGCTGGCCAGCGAGCTCCAGCAGCTCCGACAGCGTATCGATCTTTTGCCGGGCTCGCGGGCCGCAGGGGACGATCTCAAGGTGCTCGCCGATGATCTTTCCGGCGAATCGGACCGGGTGGTATCGCAACTCGTCGGCGTTGCACTGCCTCTTCCGCACGATCTGCATGCCCTGCAGCAGATCGCCGTCGAGACCCTGGTGGCGACTGCCAGGGCCTGTAGCGGGGCGACGCGGGAAGGACGATCCGGTTTCCTTTCCGGTTTCCGGCGTGACGATGAGGTGGTTGCCCGCGGGCTTGCCTTGTTGGTCGAGGCCTACGAGATCTGTTGTCTGGCGGGTTGTTCGCCTCCTTACGGCTTCTGGCTGCTGGCACATGGTCTGTTTCATTCGGCTTGTCCGTCGGGCGTCTCGGCCGGTGAGCCGGAGCGTCACAATAGTGCGGTGGCCTCGTACAAGCGCCTGTTGGCCATCAATACGTTGCAGCCCGAGGGCTTTACTTCCACGGAACTCCAACAGGCATACGCGCTGCTGGACGAGATGGCATGTATGGCCACGGTTGGCGTCGCGGCCGGCGAAGCGGCACAGTCGAATTTCTGGATCGACTATGCACAGGACACGCCGCCGGTTCCGATCGTGCGTCGCGAGCCGCCGCCGGTGGACGGGTTGGGTTTTTTCTCGGCGGTGCCGCTGGGACACCATCTCACCACCTTGCTCGATTCGCTCGGCGAACAAGAGCCGGATGAGAACGCAAACGCGTGGGATGTTGGAGTCGATGCCGTGCGCCTTTCGCTTTATCGGCGACTGCGCGAACGATGGGCGATGCCGCCCAGGCGTGAACAGGCCCGGCGGAGGAGCGAGTACTCGGTTCAGGTGTGCATTGGGCTGAATCCGATCTGGCGACGGCTGTCGGATCCCGCGTCGGCCGGCCGCCTTGCCGAATGGACGGTCCAGAACGAGAGCCCCGGGGGATATGCGATCATGCGCCTTTCGGGCGTGGCCGATACGCTGACCTCGGGGATGCCGATCGCCCTACGAAAGAACACAGATCAACCCTGGTCGATCTGCGTAGTCCGTTGGGTGCGCAGCGAGACGCCCGATCAGCTGGAGCTTGGGCTGCAGCTGGTTTCGCTGGCCGGCATCCCGGTGCGTATCGCGTTCAGGACCGGGGCGTCGGCTGCAGGGCCGGTGCGTGCGCTGGTGCTGCCGCCGCTCGAGGCGGTCCGGCGCCATCAGGCGATCCTTGCGCCTTTGGGAACCTATACTTCGAGGCGCTTCGTACTGCTGCACGAAGGTGCCCGTCTTTACGTGGCGCAGGGAAGACTGCTGAGCCTCGACATGCAAACCACGAGTGTCGAGCTGTTCCAGTTCGAGGTTGATCCCTACCCGATCTGATTGCCCGTCGATGCGGTGTCGAGC
The DNA here is from genome assembly GCF_009800965.1 of Cognatazoarcus halotolerans. Taxonomy (GTDB): domain Bacteria; phylum Pseudomonadota; class Gammaproteobacteria; order Burkholderiales; family Rhodocyclaceae; genus Cognatazoarcus; species Cognatazoarcus halotolerans. The sequence goes on from NZ_WUAF01000002.1 coordinate 113,532, forward strand.
AGGCGGTCAAGCGAGTCGGCGAGCGGGTCGTCGGCCAGTTGCTCGATGCGCTCCGCGAGGGCAGGACCAAGCTGCCCGCCGCGCGAGCGCAGGCCCTTCGGTGAAACGCTAAGGGCCTGCAACACCTGCCCCAGTCGAACGTTCTCGCAGCGGATGGTCAGGACCCAGCCGAGTCGATCGGTGTTGGCGACCCAGCCTGCGAGGTTCAGGTCCTCCAGGCGTGCCTCGGTATCCGCGAGCGAGAGGCCGGTGTCGTTCGCGATCTGTCCGGTTTCCGGCGTTTCTCCGCGTTGCTGGGCGACGCGCAGTCGCGCCATGACCTGCAGACTGTCCAGCAGCGCGTCGCCCGGAAAGCGGTCGCGGTTCGACATGTTGAACGCAGCATCGGGCAGCACGGCGACAATCGCGGCACCGATCAGGACGATCAGCCAGGAAAGATAAAGCCATAGCAGGAAAATGGGGAGTGCCGCGAAGGTGCCGTATATCAGCGTGTAGGCGGTGAAGTGTCCGATGTAGGCGCCGAACAGGCGCTGCATGCCGGCCAGTGCCACGGCGCTGAACACGCCGCCCATGATTGCATGAGCGACCCTGACCGGTCGGTTCGGAAGGCCGTGGTACATGAGGCTGAAGACGGCAGCGAGCAGCAACAGCGTCATGACGCGCAGCGAGGCAGCGTGCAGCCACTGCGCCTCGCTGATCAACCCGAGTGAAAAGCTCAACAGCTGAGAGCTGGCGAAGATGCCCGCGGCCAGCGCGAGCGGGCCGAGGGTCAGGCCGACCCAGTAGATCGTGAGTCTCGAGAGCAGAGGGCGCGGATGGGCGACGGCCCAGATCTGATTGAACGCCTTGTCGATGGTGAGCATCAGCATCAACGCGGTGACGACCACCAGCAGCGTGCCGATGAGGGTAAGGTTGGCCGCCTTCTGCGAGAACTGGAATGCGTAGGTGGCGATGATCTGACCGGCCTTTTCCGGCAGCAGCGTGTCGAGCATGAAGCTGCGCAGGGCGTCGCTGATGCCCTGCACCCCGGGCATGTGCCCGAAGATCACCAAGCCCACGGTAAGCAGGGGAACCAGCGAGAGCAGGGTGGTGAAGGCCAGACTGCTTGCCACCTGGGGGCAGCGTGCCGCCACCATGCGGTCGCGAAGCAGGCGCGCGAAGCCGAGCAGCTGCTGCAGTGGGGCGTCCGGAGGGGGGGCGGGAATCATCGGGTGAGGGGTCAGGCTTCGCTATAATCCCGTAATTCTAGCTAACGCAGTGCACAATGAACGAAATCCTTGTCCTCTACTACAGCCATCGAGGCTCGGTGGCTGCGCTCGCCGAGGAGGTCGCGGCGGGTGTCGAGCAGGTTGCGGGCATGGCCGCACGGGTGCGAACGGTACCCCGGATATCGACGAATTGCGAGGCTGTCGAGCCCGCCATCCCGGGCAATGGGCCGCCCTACGCCGAGCTTCGCGATCTCCGCGAATGTGTTGGTCTGGCGCTCGGCAGCCCGACGCGCTTCGGCAACATGGCTGCGCCGCTCAAGTATTTTCTCGACGGGACCGGCAGCGTCTGGCACTCGGGGGAGCTGGCGGGCAAACCGGCCTGTGTCTTTTCTTCCACCGGCAGCCTGCACGGCGGTCAGGAGGCAACCTTGCTGTCGATGATGATTCCTCTGCTTCACCACGGAATGCTGATGGTCGGCTTGCCCTACACGGAGGCCGACCTGTTGACCACTTCCTCGGGTGGAACGCCTTATGGCGCAACCCACGTATCAGGTGCCGATGGCGATCCGACGCTTTCGCCCCATGAGCAGCGTCTTGCCCGCGCGCTCGGGCGCCGGCTCGCAGAGACCGCGGCGAGGCTCGCATGATGCCCTCGACCAAAGTGCTCGCATGGCTGTCGAGCGCGCTGCTGCTGGCACTGATCGTGCTATGCGTGAGTTGGGAAATGTGGCTTGCGCCGCTGCGGCCCGGCGGGTCGTGGATGGTGCTCAAGGGGGCGTTGCTGCTGGTGCCGCTGTTCGGAATCCTGCGGGAACGCCGCTACACTTACCAATGGATGTCGATGTTCATCCTGTTGTATTTCACTGAAGGTGTCGTCCGCGCGTCCGACCCCGGTCTGAGCGGCAAGCTTGCGCTTGCCGAAGCCGTCCTTTCGGTGCTGTTGTTCGTTGCCGTCGTGCTCTACGCGAGACAAAGCGCGCCATCGCGTCAGAAGGCAGCAGGATGAATGAAAGAGGGGAGCGTGAAGCTCCCCCTGTCACTTCGGGTCGTGTCGGCTGCGCTCAAACCTGCGGGTTGAGCTTCTCGAACTTGCTGTGCAGCTTGTTGAGCGCGTTGAGGTAGGCCTTGGCGGAGGCGACGATGATGTCTGTATCGGCGCCTTGGCCGTTGACCACCTTGCCGTCACGGGCCAGCCGCACGGTGACTTCGCCCTGGGCGTCGGTGCCCGTGGTGATTGCATTGACCGAGTAGAGCAACAGTTCGGTTCCACTCTTCGCCACCGTTTCGATCGCCTTGAAGGCCGCGTCGACCGGCCCAGAGCCGTCCGATGAGGCGCGCGTCTCGGTGCCGCCCACCGACAGCGTGATCTGGGCCTGCGGCGTCTCGCCGGTCTCGGAGTGGAAGCGCGAGGCCAGCAAGCGATAGTGCTCCATCTCCGGCGTGACCGATTCGTCCGATACCAGCGCCTGCAGATCCTCGTCGAAGATCTCGTGCTTCTTGTCGGCGAGTTCCTTGAAGCGCGCAAAGGCGTGATTGAGATGCTCTTCGGACGCCATGTTGATGCCCAGCGCATCGAGGCGGCTGCGGAAGGCATTGCGGCCGGAGTGCTTGCCGAGCACGAGCTTGTTGGCATTCCAGCCCACATCCTCGGCACGCATGATCTCGTAGGTTTCACGATGCTTGAGCACGCCGTCCTGGTGGATGCCCGATTCGTGAGCGAAGGCGTTGGCGCCGACGATGGCCTTGTTCGGCTGGACCGGATAGCCGGTGATCTGCGACACCAGTTTGGAGGCGGGGACGATCTGGGTCGCATCGACCCTGCTCTCGACCGGGAAGACGTCGGCGCGGGTGCGCACTGCCATCACGATCTCTTCGAGCGAGGCGTTGCCGGCGCGTTCGCCCAGGCCGTTGATGGTGCATTCGACCTGGCGGGCGCCTGCCATCACCGCTGCCAGCGAGTTGGAAACGGCAAGGCCGAGATCGTTGTGGCAATGCACCGACCAGACTACCTTGTCGGAGCCCGGAACCCGCTCGATCAGGGTGCGGATCGTGTTCGCATATTGCTCGGGCACGTTGTAGCCGACCGTATCTGGCACGTTGATGGTCTTGGCACCGGCCTTGATCACCGCCTCGAAGATGCGACACAGGAAATCGATTTCCGACCGGCCCGCATCTTCCGCCGAGAACTCCACGTCATCGGTGAATTCCCGCGCCCAGCCGATCGCCTTGACGGCCTGCTCGACGACCTGGTCGGGGCTCATGCGGAGTTTCTTCTCCATGTGGATCGGGCTGGTGGCGATGAAAGTGTGGATGCGCCCCATCGCGGCCGGCCGGATCGACTCGCCGGCACGCCGGATATCGTTCTCGTTGGCGCGGGCCAGCGAGCAGACGGTGGATTCCTTGATCGACTCGGCAATGCTCTTGACCGCCTCGAAGTCACCGTTCGATGCTGCCGAGAAGCCTGCCTCGATCACATTCACCCGCATCCGCTCGAGTTGGCGGGCGATGCGAAGCTTTTCTTCACGGGTCATCGAGGCGCCAGGGCTCTGCTCGCCGTCCCGCAGTGTGGTGTCGAAAATGATCAGTTGGTCTTTCATCTGTTGCTCCTCGGGGGGCTTCCCGCAGCGACTCTTCAGGGGCGCTCAGTGCCGGGCGGGCCGGTGTGTCGCGATCAGGGTAGTGAACTTGCGTGCCGCTGCGCCGAGCGCAGCAAGGGACGGTTGCATGCGGCGGGGTATCGGTGAGTCCGGCGGTGCGGCATGGCTGCGCTTCATGCGTCGAAATATAAGCGAGTCGTGGTGCTCAGGCAATCTTGTCGCCGGGCTCTTCGCGTTCGGGCTCGCTGGGCGCCGAACGCTCGCGCCGCCAGCGCAGCGCGGCCATGACATAGCCCGATGCGGCGTAGCAAAGAAAGAGCATGAAGAGCACCAGCGCGGGGTCGATCGACACCAGCGCAAAGGCGAGCATGATCGTCAGCACCGCAAAGAACGGCACGCTGCGGCGAAGGTTGATTTCCTTGCCGCTGTAGTAGAGCACGTTGCTCACCATGGTGAGGCCGGCAAAGATGGTGAGGAAACAGGCAAACCATCTCAGGTCGGGGCCATGGAAGCCGTTGTCGATCCCGACCCAAACCAGGCCCGCGATGAGCGCCGCCGCAGCGGGGCTGGGGAGGCCCTGGAAATAGCGCTTGTCCACCACGTCGATGTTGGTGTTGAAGCGGGCCAGGCGCAGCGCCGCGCCGGCGCAGTAGATGAATGCGGCGATCCAGCCGACCTTGCCCAAGCCGCGCAGCGCCCACTCGTAGATCACCAGAGCGGGTGCGGCACCGAAGGACACCATGTCGGAGAGCGAATCGTATTCGGCGCCGAACTCGCTCTGAGTGCGGGTAAGCCGGGCCACCCTCCCGTCCAGGCCATCGAGCACCATGGCCACGAAAATCGCGACCGCGGCATATTCGAAGCGCTGGTTCATGGCCTGCACGATGGCATAGAAGCCGGCAAACAGCGCGGCGGTGGTGAACAGGTTGGGGAGGATGTAGATGCCCCGGCGGCGGCGGTCGGGACTGAGGAGCGGAGTACGGGGCGTGTGGGCCATGCGAGGTGGTCACCGCGAATGTGCAGGGCTCCGAATTGTACTCCTTCCGGCCGCCGCCGATGCGCCAAGTCCCGCCATCGCGCCAGCTGGCCGATCGGGATGGCCGGAACAGAATGACCCGGGGGCTCTGTGGACCACACGCTCTGCGCGTTGACCCGGCAGGGGTGGGTAGTCGGCCTGCGGCGCGCTGCCACGGCGCAGGACTTCGCCTGGGCGGTGCATTGCGAGCGCGGCCATCGTTGCCGTGGTGCCAAGGGCCGCAGCCGTCGGCGCAGCAGCGACGATTGTGGCGGTCGGGTTCCGCACGCTGAGTACAGACCTCGCCGGCTGCTGCAAGCGGGCCGCGGCGCTTTCGGCAAGAGACTCTGTCAGTGCTGGTCGCAGCTGCGCGGCGCATCGAGTCGATTGCCCGAACTTGCAGGCACTGCGCAGGCGGCACGCCGAGCGTGCGTTTCTCGCTGGCTGGGGTGATGGCGTGGCGGCGCCGGGCAGTCGCCATCCGCTAAGGGCAGACTGCCCGGAAGCCACAAACGACGGCTTCCGCATATAGGGTAAGAGGCTGAATGTTCGGCGCTTGTCGGTGTCGACAAGGGTCACCCAGCGGGTGAGGGCACCACACGCCCAATCACACATCTGGCGCACCGCCTGGCTGAGCTGCGCCTCGTCGTGCCTCGCCGGGCAGTCCGCCCGAGCACTGCGGCGCGTCCAAGTGCGGCTTGCAGGACCATCGACGCGACCGCTCGCCAGGGCCCGCCGCGCGAGCTGTCGGATAGGCTGTCGCGCGAATGGCTCAGTGCAACGCCCTGACCAACAAGGTCGAGGCGGGCATGGACCGCTCCATCGAGGTCGACCGCGTTGCATGGCCCCACGATGCGCCTCCAATCCGCCCGGATCTTGCCTCGTCTTCCCACGCGGCTTGCGACAATCGGTCAAGGCCGACAGGTCTCTAGTGCTTTCGGACTAGGCCATCCCCCTCCTTCGGGGGGTGGTCGTCTGGCCGATTGTCGTGAATGTCCTTCCTTCGTATCGTCGGTGCCACGGAGGGTCTGTCCGTGTGTCCGGTGGTCGGAGGCAGCCACGATCCTCGAAGTCGGAACGACGAGGTGCGCTTGGACATGCGAATCACTCAGGCGCGGTGCGGGATGGTCGCCAGCCAGACCAAACGTCGGGCAGACATCATCGCCTTGCTCAAGACGATGCCCTTGCTCGAGGGGATCCAGGCCAGCACGCTCAGCCTGCTCGCCCGCGATGCCGCGATGCTTCGCTACAAGCGCGATGAAACCGTCTATCAACGTGGGTCGGTGCCGACCGGATTGTTCTTCGTGCTCCAGGGTGGCATCAAATTGCTCGCGCTGGAGCCGGACGGGCGAGAAAAGGTCATCGAACTCTTTACCGAAATGCGCTTCTTTGGCGAGATTGGTGTTTTTCGGCTTTCCCGCTACCGCGCCCGGACCCAGGCGGTGCGAACGACACGCTTGCTGCATGTGCCCTCCGATGCCTTGCGCCAGGCGGTGCGGGAAGATCATGAGCTGGCTTTGCGCATGCTCTCCGAGGTCTCCGGACGGGTGCAGGCCCTGATCGAATCCATCAGCCAGACCGCACCCCTTCATACATACAAACGGGTGGCTGCCTATCTGATCGAGCAGGACGGTGTCGGCGGTGCGGAGCCCGGATGGGTCCGCCTGGCCGCCCCTAAATGCACCATTGCCTCCATGCTCAACATGAGCAGCGAGGCCATGTCCAGGGCCCTGCGCAAGCTGCGCGACGCCCGCATGATCGAGGGCGGTGGGCGAGACATCCGCATTGTCGACTACGACAGCTTGAGCGCACTGCTCAATGGCCGATGTCCGCTGTCTGCTCCCCGCGGGGGGGGGGCAGACGTGCCGGGGGCGTGTGGTTGACTGTCGATATGGGACATCCGACCTGCGACGATCTATCGCATAGTCATTGTGACCTAGTTCCTTTGCATCCTCGCCCCCCTGCGGACGGCCGATGTTGCGTGTGCCCGCCTGGCGGTACGCTACATCCCAACAGAATAAGCTGCCTGCCACAGGTGGAGGATCGGCAATGGCGACACTGCGTCATCGGCAAATTTCTGTGCTCTCGTCGAGCACGGTGGCATTCACGGTGTGCTTTGCGGTGTGGATGATCTTCGCGGTCATCGGTGTGCCGATCAAGGCACAGCTGAACCTCAACGAAACCCAGTTCGGCCTGCTCGCCTCGATGCCTGTGCTCACCGGTGCGCTGGTGCGCCTGCCGCTCGGTCTGTGGGGCGACAAATATGGCGGCCGACTGGTGTTCTTCTTGCTGATGCTCAGTACGGTGCTGCCGATCTATCTCATTGGCCACGCCACCAAGTACTGGCAATTTCTGGTGATCGGGCTGTTCGTCGGCCTGGCCGGCGGCTCCTTCTCGGTGGGTATTGCCTACTGCGCCCGCTGGTTCGAACGCAATCGTCAGGGGCTGGCGATGGGCATCTTCGGGGCCGGCAACTCGGGCGCGGCGCTGACCAAGTTCGTGGCGCCGGCCATCGTCGCCGCCTGGGGCTGGGAAATGGTGCCGACCGTGTATGCCATCGCGATGCTTCTCACTGCCCTGGCCTTCTGGTTCTTCAGCTACGACGACCCCGCGCACCGAATCGCCTCTAACGTGAGTTTTGCCGATCAGTTGCGCGCCTTGAAAGACCCGCGGGTGTGGAAGTACTGCCAGTACTACTCGATCGTCTTTGGCGGCTATGTGGCGCTGGCCCTGTGGATGACAAAGTACTACGTCACCGAGTACGGCTTCTCGCTGCAACTGGCGGCCATGCTGGCGGCGGCGTTTTCCTTGCCAGGTGGCGTTCTGCGCGCCTTCGGCGGATGGTTTTCCGACCGCTTCGGCGCCCACAAGGTGACCTGGTGGGTGTTGTGGGTGTCGTGGATCTGCCTGTTCCTGCTCTCCTACCCGCAGACCCATCTCACCATCCAGACTGTCAGCGGACCGAAGAGCTTCGATATCGGCCTCAACCCGTGGATGTTCACCGCGTTGATGTTTACCGTCGGCGTCGCCTTCGCGTTCGGCAAGGCCTCGGTCTTCAAATACATCGCCGACGAGTTCCCGCATGACATCGGTGCGGTATCCGGCATCGTCGGCCTGGTCGGTGGCCTGGGCGGCTTCCTGCTGCCGATTCTCTTTGGTGCGATGGTCGATCTGACCGGCGTGCGTTCCAGCTGCTTCATGTTGCTCTACGGCGTGACCTGGGTGTCGCTCATCTGGATGTACTGGACCGAAGTGCGCGCGACCGACGTGATGCACTCGGCGTCAACAAAGTCTTGATAAAAGCAACGAGGGGGTGAATGTGAATTCCAGCAGTGTCGAGCGCGTGCCGCTCGAAACACAGAAGAAAGGTGGGGCGGACATCGACCACTGGGATCCAGAGGACGAGAAGTTCTGGGAGAGCACCGGCAAGCGTATCGCCAATCGCAACCTGTGGATCTCGATCCCGGCGCTGTACTGCGGATTCGCGGTGTGGGCGATGTGGGGAATCATCTCGGTGCAGATGCTGAACCTCGGCTTCCCTTTCTCCAAGGAGCAGTTGTTCACGCTGACCGCGATCTCCGGCCTGTCGGGCGCGACGATGCGTATCCCCTCGTCGTTCTTCATCCGACTCGCGGGCGGGCGCAACACCATCTTCCTGACCACGGCGATGCTGTTGACGCCGGTCATCGGCACCGGCATCGCGCTGCAGCACCAGGATCTCCCGCTGTGGGTATTCCAGCTTCTGGCGCTGTGGTCCGGTGTGGGCGGCGGCAACTTCGCCAGCTCCATGTCAAACATCAACCCCTTCTTTCCCAAGCGGCTGCAGGGTACGGCGCTGGGTCTGAATGCGGGTCTGGGCAATTTCGGCGTGACCGCGACACAGATTTTCATCCCGCTGTTCATGACCGTAGGCCTGTTTGGCGCCATCGGCGGCGAGCCCATGACACTCGTCAAGGACTCGGGCTGGTTGTTTGGCAAGATCCCGGCGGGCGCGCCCACCTACATCCAGAACGCCGGTTTCGTGGGCATCCTGATCCTCGTGCCGGTGTCGATCGCCGTCTGGTTCGGCATGAACAATCTGCGCTCGGTTTCGCCGCAGACGGGTGTCGTTGCGGGCTTCGCCAAGATCACTTGGCTATACACGCTGGCCTTCATTCCCGCGATCTTCGGTCTCTACCTTTACCTGCCGGCGCCGACCGGCCTGGGCTTGATCAATGCGTGGTTCCTGGTGCCACTGGATATCTCCATGGCGCTGTTGATCATGAAGCTTGCTGCGTTCGGCCCAATGAAGGAGAACGTTGCGAAGCAGTTCGCGATCTTCTCGAACAAGCACACCTGGGCAATGACCGCGCTCTACGTCGTGACCTTCGGGTCTTTCATCGGCTTCTCGCTGGCCGCCCCGCTGGCGATCACGGTGATCTTTGGCGACAAGCACATTCTTGATGCGGCGACGGGGATGTGGACACACGTCAAGAACCCGGCCGCGCCCTCGGCGCTGACCTACGCGTGGATCGGCCCCTTCCTGGGAGCGGCGGCACGGCCGTTCGGCGGCTGGATTTCGGACAAGCTTGGCGGTTCCGTCGTGACGCAGGTGGTGTCGGCGGTGATGGCGGTGGCCTCGGTCGCCACGGGCTACGTGATGTTCCTCGCCTATCACTCCGAGACCCCGGAGCAGTACTTCCTGATCTTCATGCTGCTCTTTTCGCTGCTTTTCCTCGCGTCGGGCGTCGGTAACGGTTCTACCTTCCGCTCGGTGGGCCACATCTTCAACCGCGAGCAGGCTGGCCCGGTGCTGGGTTGGACTTCCGCGGTTGCGGCCTACGGGTCTTTTGTGGCCCCGACCATGATTGGCGGACAGATCCATGCCGGTACGCCGGAAAACGCGATGTACGGCTTCGCGCTGTTCTATGCCATTTGCCTGGTCATCAACTGGTGGTTCTATCTGCGCAAGAACGCCTACGTCCGCAATCCCTAAGCCACTTTCCACATCGCGTTTGCGATCGAATCGCATGCCAGAACTGCGAATTGACAGGAGCAATCCATGAGTCACTTTCTTGACAGACTGAAGTATTTCTCGAATCCAAAGGAGCGTTTCTCCGGTGAGCACGGTGTGACCACCGGAGAGGACCGTACTTGGGAAAACGCCTACCGCGACCGCTGGGCACACGACAAGATCGCCCGCTCGACCCACGGTGTCAATTGCACAGGCTCCTGTTCGTGGAAGATCTACGTCAAGGGCGGAATCGTCACCTGGGAGACACAACAGACCGACTACCCGCGCACGCGCGCCGATCTGCCCAACCATGAGCCGCGCGGCTGTGCCCGCGGCGCGAGTTACAGCTGGTACCTGTACAGCGCCAACCGCCTCAAATATCCGCTCGTCCGCGGTCGCCTGCTGCGCAGTTGGCGCGACATACGCCGCCATCACGACCCGGTCGACGCCTGGGCCGAGATCGTCGAATCCGAATCCAAGCGGCGCGATTACCAGCAGGTACGCGGACTGGGCGGTTTCGTGCGCGCCAGCTGGAAGGAAGTCAACGAGCTGATCGCCGCCGCCAACGCGTACACGATCAAGAAATACGGTCCCGACCGCGTTGCCGGCTTTTCGCCGATTCCTGCCATGTCGATGGTTTCCTACGCCGCCGGCAGCCGCTATCTGAGCCTGATTGGCGGCACGCCCTTGAGCTTCTACGACTGGTATTGCGACCTGCCGCCGTCCAGCCCGCAGGTTTGGGGCGAGCAGACCGACGTGCCCGAATCGGCCGACTGGTACAACTCCAACTTCATCATCGCCTGGGGCTCGAACGTGCCGCAGACGCGCACGCCGGACGCGCATTTCTTTACCGAGGTGCGCTACAAAGGCACCAAGATCGTCGCCGTCACGCCCGACTACTCCGAAGTGGCCAAGCTTTCCGATTTGTGGCTGCATCCCAAGGCCGGCACCGACGCGGCAGTATCGATGGCGATGGGGCACGTGATCCTCAAGGAATTCTATTTCGACAAGCGCAGCCCCTACTTCGATGACTACGCGCGGCGCTACACCGACCTGCCCATGCTGGTCATGCTCAGGGAGCACACCACACCGGGCGGCGACACCGTGATGGTGCCGGACCGCTACGTGCGCGCGGCCGATTTCGCCGATCACCTTGGTGCCGACAACAATCCGGAATGGAAGACCGTGGCGCTCGCGGAAGGTGGCAAGGTGGTGCTGCCCAATGGCGCGATCGGTTTTCGCTGGGGCGCGGACGGCCGTGCCGACCAGGGACAGTGGAACCTCGAAGCCAAGGACGCCCGCGACGGCAAGGATACGAAGCTGATGCTGTCGCTGCTCGAGGACGAAGCCCACGGCGCTGAAACCGCGCGCGTCGGTTTCCCCTACTTTGGCGGCGTCAAGAACCCGCACTTCACCGACAACCCGCAGGACGAAGTGTCGCTGCGCACGGTGCCGGTACGCACTTTGCCGCTGACCGTGGATGGCGAGCAGCGCGACGTGATGGTCGCCACGGTGTTCGACCTGCAGGCCGCCCAGTACGGTGTGGCGCGCGGTCTGGAGGGCGAGAACGCGGCCGCCGATTACGACGACGACGCGCCCTACACGCCTGCCTGGCAGGAAAGGATCACTGGCGTGCCGCGCGACAAGGTCATCGCCGTGGCCCGCCAGTTCGCCGACAACGCCGACAAGACGAAAGGCCGCTCGATGGTCATCATCGGCGCCGGCATGAACCACTGGTATCACTGCGACATGAACTACCGCGGCATCATCAACATGCTGATGATGTGCGGTTGCATCGGCAAGAGCGGTGGCGGCTGGTCGCACTACGTGGGGCAGGAGAAGCTGCGCCCGCAAACCGGCTGGACAGCGCTGGCCTTCGCCCTCGACTGGATCCGCCCGCCACGTCAGATGAACGCCACCAGCTACTTCTATGCGCACAGTGACCAGTGGCGTTACGAAAAGCTCGGCCTTGATGAGGTGCTCTCGCCCTTGGCCGACAAGGACGCCTATGGCGGCAGCATGATCGACTACAACGTGCGCGCTGAGCGCATGGGCTGGCTACCGTCGTCGCCGCAGTTGCAGCGCAACCCGATCCAGATCGTCAAGGACGCCGAGAAAGCCGGTATGGACCCGGTCGAGTACACGGTGAAGTCGCTTACCGAAGGCAGCATCAAGATGAGCTGCACCGATCCGGATCACCCCGACAACTGGCCGCGCAACCTGCTGGTGTGGCGCTCCAATCTGCTCGGATCGAGCGGCAAGGGGCATGAATATTTCCTCAAGCATCTGCTGGGCACCAGCAATGGGGTGCAGGGCAAGGATCTTGGCCCGAGCGACGCCAAGCCGGCCGAAGTGGCCTGGCACGACAAGGCCCCCGAAGGCAAGCTCGACCTGCTGGTGACGCTCGATTTCCGCATGAGCACGACCTGCCTGTATTCGGACGTGGTGCTGCCGACCGCGACCTGGTACGAAAAGAACGACCTGAACACCAGCGACATGCACCCGTTCATCCATCCGCTGTCGACCGCCGTCGATCCGGCCTGGGAGTCGCGCAGCGACTGGGAGATCTACAAGGGATTGGCGAAGGCATTCAGTGAGGTGTGCGTCGGCCATTTGGGTGTCGAGAAGGAGGTGGTGCTCACTCCGCTCATGCACGACACCCCGGACGAGCTGGCGCAGGCGATCGGCGTCAAGGACTGGGCGCGGGGCGAATGCGAGCTGATTCCCGGCAAGACGGGTCCGTCGATCAAGGTGATCGAGCGCGATTACCCCAACCTCTACAAGCGCTTCACCTCGCTCGGCCCGCTGATGAAGAGCGTCGGCAATGGCGGCAAGGGCATTGCCTGGAACACCGAGACCGAGGTCGGAAATCTCGCCGATCTCAATGGCAAGGTACTCGACGAAGGGGCCAGCCAAGGCTTGCCGAACATCGACACCGACATCGACGCGGCCGAGGTCATCCTCACGCTGGCGCCCGAAACCAACGGCCATGTGGCCGTCAAGGCGTGGGCTGCGCTGTCTAAGATCACCGGCCGCGACCATACCCACCTCGCGATCCATCGTGAAGACGAGAAGATCCGCTTCCGCGACATCCAGGCGCAGCCCCGCAAGATCATCAGCTCACCGACCTGGAGCGGCCTGGAAAGCGAGCATGTGTCCTACAACGCCGGCTATACCAACGTGCACGAGCTGATTCCGTGGCGCACGCTGACCGGCCGCCAGCAATTCTATCTCGATCACCCGTGGATGGTGGCCTTCGGTGAAGGCTTCAGCACCTACCGTCCGCCAGTCGACCTGAAGGCGACCGCCGACCTGCACAACATCCGCTCCAACGGCAACAAGGAAGTGCTCCTCAACTTCATCACACCGCACCAGAAATGGGGTATCCACTCAACCTATACCGACAACCTGATCATGCTCACGCTCAACCGCGGCGGGCCGGTAATCTGGATCAGCGAAGACGACGCCAAAATAGCTGGCATCGTCGATAACGACTGGGTCGAGCTGTTCAACGTCAATGGCGCGATTGCGGCCCGTGCGGTGGTCAGCCAGCGCATCAAACCGGGCATGACACTCATGTATCACGCGCAGGAAAAGACGGTGAATACACCGGGCTCGGAAATCACTGGGGTGCGCGGCGGCATCCACAACTCGGTCACCCGCGTGGTGCTCAAGCCGACCCACATGATTGGCGGCTACGCGCAGTTCAGTTACGGCTTCAATTACTACGGCACGATCGGCACCAACCGCGACGAATTCGTGGTGGTGCGCAAGATGGCGAAGATCGACTGGCTCGACAACGAACCGGTCGCCACGGCCGAACAGGCATAAGGACTAAGCAAATGAAGATACGCGCTCAAATCGGCATGGTGCTCAACCTCGACAAGTGCATCGGCTGCCATACCTGCTCGGTCACCTGCAAGAACGTGTGGACCAGCCGTGCCGGCATGGAATACGCATGGTTCAACAACGTCGAGACCAAGCCCGGTATCGGCTACCCGAAGGAATGGGAAAACCAGGAAAAATGGAACGGCGGCTGGATTCGCAAATCCGACGGCAGCATCGAGCCGCGTCAGGGCGGCAAGTGGAAGCTGCTGATGCGCATTTTTGCGAATCCGAATCTGCCGCAGATCGACGACTACTACGAGCCCTTCACCTTCGACTACGGCCACCTGCACTCGGCGCCCGAAATGAAGGCCAGCCCGGTGGCCCGCCCGCGCAGCCTGATCACCGGCAAGCGCATGGAGAAGATCGTGTGGGGCCCGAACTGGGAAGAAATTCTCGGCGGCGAATTCTCCAAGCGCAGCAAGGATGCCAACTTCAACGGCTTCGAGCAGGCACAAAAGGAGATGGTCGGCCAGTTCGAAAACACCTTCATGATGTATCTGCCGCGGCTGTGCGAGCACTGTCTCAATCCCGCCTGCGTGGCCAGTTGTCCGTCGGGCTCAATCTACAAGCGCGAGGAAGACGGCATCGTGCTGATCGATCAGGACAAGTGCCGCGGCTGGCGCATGTGCGTGAGCGCCTGCCCGTACAAGAAGATCTATTACAACTGGAAGAGCGGCAAGGCCGAGAAGTGCATCTTCTGCTACCCGCGCATCGAAGTCGGCCAGCCTACCGTGTGCTCGGAAACCTGCGTCGGCCGGATCCGCTATCTGGGCGTGTTGCTGTATGACGCCGACCGTATCGAAGCCGCTGCAAGCGTCGAGCATGACCGCGATCTCTACCAGGCGCAGCTCGATATCTTCCTCGATCCGAACGATCCGAAGGTCATCGAACAGGCGCGCGCGGACGGCATCTCCGAAGCCTGGCTGGAAGGCGCCCGCAACAGCCCGGTGTACAAGATGGCGGTGGACTGGAAGGTGGCGCTGCCGCTGCATCCCGAATATCGCACGCTGCCGATGGTGTGGTACGTGCCGCCCCTGTCGCCGATCACCGCCGCGGCCAATGCCGGCCAGATCGGTGTCAACGGCTCGATTCCCGACGTCAAGGAACTGCGCATCCCGGTCAACTACCTGGCCAACCTGCTCACCGCCGGCGACACCAAACCTGTGGTGCGGGCGCTCGAGCGCATGCTGGCGATGCGCGCCTACCAGCGCGACAAACACGTCGATCAGGTCGAGAACCTCGAAGTGCTCGAGCGCACTGGGCTGAGCGTTGCCCAGGTCGAAGAGATGTACCAGATCATGGCGATCGCCAATTACGAAGACCGCTTCGTGATTCCTTCGACCCATCGCGAGTACGCTGAAAACACCTTCGACCTGCGCGGCGGCTGCGGCTTCAGCTTTGGCAACGGCTGCTCCGACGGTATCAGCGACACGAGTCTGTTCGGTGCGACCAAGAGGCGCACCATCCCGATCAAGGCGGAGGTCTGAGATGGCAGCAAAAAATATGTCAATGAGCCTGCGTGCGCTTTCGCATCTGCTCACCTATCCGGATGCCGAACTACGCGCCCACCTGGCCGAGCTGCAACAGGTGCTGCATGGCGAACACGCGCTCGATAAGGCGCGGCTGGCAGCGCTCGACGCGCTCGTCGCCACGCTGCTGGCCGAAGATGCGCTCGATTGCGAGGCGGTGTACGTGGACCTGTTCGACCGCGGCCGCTCAACCTCGCTGCACCTGTTCGAGCATGTGCATGGCGATTCACGCGATCGCGGCACGGCGATGGTCGATCTGGGCAAGACTTACGCCGACGCGGGGCTCGTTCTGGCCCCCGGAGAGTTGCCCGACTACCTGCCCGCGGTGCTCGAGTTCGTGTCCACCCAGCCACCGCGACAGGCGCGCGCCTTTCTCGGTGAAATCGCCCACATCCTCAACGCGGTTCACACTGCGCTGCAGCAGCGCGGCAGCCATTACGCCACGGTGCTGGCGGCACTTCTCGAGCTGGCCGGTGAGCAAGTGCACTCGGTGGAGATTGCACCGGAACCGGACATCGACGAGGCGTGGCAGGAGCCGCAGGCCTTCGACGGCTGTTCGACTCGTGGCCAGGCTCGCCCCGACACACCGCAAACCGTGCATTTCGTCCGCGACCGCGCATCCACTCAAATCGGAGCTGCCAAATGAACCCCATTCACAACTTCGTTTTCGGGATTTATCCTTACATCTGCCTGACCGTATTCTTCGTCGGCAGCCTGATCCGCTTCGACCGCGATCAATACACCTGGAAGAGTGATTCCTCGCAAATGCTGCGCATGGGCCAGTTGCGCTGGGGTAGCAACCTGTTCCACGTCGGTGTGCTGTTCCTGTTTTTCGGCCATTTCATCGGCATGCTCACGCCGCACGCGGTGTACAACATCTTCATCAGCGCGGGCACCAAACAGCTGCTGGCCATGGTCAGCGGCGGCATCGCCGGCCTGGCCGCGCTGGTGGGTGTGGGACTTCTGCTGCAGCGCCGCCTCACCGAGCCGCGCATTCGCGTCAACTCCAAAACCAGCGACATCGTCATCCTTTGGCTGTTCCTGATCCAGTTGGCGCTCGGCGTCGCCACCGTGCCCATCTCGGGCCAGCACCTCGACGGCAGCGTGATGATGCTCCTTGCCGACTGGGGCCAGCACATCGTTACTTTCCGCGGTGGCGCGGCGGATCTGATTATCAGCGTAAGCTGGGTGTTCAAGCTTCACCTGTTCCTCGGCATGACCATCTTCCTGATCTTCCCATTCACCCGGCTGGTGCATATCTGGAGTGGCTTCGCCTCGCTCGGCTATATTGTCCGTCCCTTCCAGGTGGTGCGTAGCCGCCGGCTCAATGTACCCGCCGGACACAACCAGCCCGGCCGCTCCTGAGGAGAATCCATGATGTCTGATTTCGATGCCGCCAAGGTCAATGGCGTCACCCTCAACACACCCGATCTCGCGTTGGGTGACGAAGAGTTGCGCCAGCGGGCGTGCACGGAATTGTTGCGTCAGGCGGCACAACATGAGGGCTTGCTCGACGCCGACGACGCGCCATCGACCGATGGCGTGATCAGCGAAGCGGCAGCAAACGCCATCGAGGCGCTGCTCGAACGCGAAATCGTGCTGCCACTACCCAGCGACGATGCCTGCCGGCGACACTTCGAAGCACACAAGGCCAAGTACGCCATCGGCGAAAAGGTCCGCTTGCGCCACATCCTGTTCGCCGTCACTGTCGGCGTGGATGTCGTCGCCCTGCGCAATCGCGCGGAACATGCGATGCTCGATGTGCGCTGCTACAAGGACACCGCGGACGACAGATTCGCGCAGCAGGCGCGCGAGCTGTCCAACTGCCCGAGCGCTGCCAACGGCGGCGATCTCGGCTGGCTGCAGGACAGGGACTGCGCGCCCGAATTCGCCCGCGAGATATTCGGTCGCAACGAGGTCGGCGTGCTGCCGCGCCTGGTGCATAGCCGCTTCGGCCTGCATGTGGTCGAGGTGCTCGAACGTATGCCCGGCATCGAGCCGGATTTTGAAGCGGTGAAAGGCGCGGTGATGATGTCCTTGCAACAAAACGCCTATGTCACCGCTCTACGACAGTACATTCAAGTGCTCGCCGGTGAAGCGCATATTGAGGGTGTCCTCATCGACGGTGCCGACACCCCATTGGTGCAGTAAGGCGTCACACGCAAACAACGCCCGGCATCTCGCGGTGCCGGGCGCTTTGCCTTTTGCTTGCGGCCGCGCAGGATTTTTTTCGTCGGCCATCGGGATCGGGGATGTTTCACGCCAAACGGACGCTCGCAGTCAAGATCACGTCAATGCTGGTGATCTTCTTTCTGGTCGCACTCACCGCGATCGGACTGACGCTGTTTGTCTCATGGCAACTCGAGGGTGCCTCGGCGGCTTTGAACGACGCCGGCAGTCTGCGCATGCGCACCTACCGCATTGCGCACCAGTTGAGCCATCCGCCCGAAGGCGAGGCAGCGGGCGCGCAGTTCGCCGCGCAGTTGCAGCGGGAAATCCACGAGATCGACGCCATTCTCAACGACCTCGTGCTCGGCGATCCAAAACGGCCGCTGTTCATTCCCCGCGATATCGGCATTCCCGGCGATGTGGACGCGCTGGTCAGCCTGTGGCATCAGCGCATCCGGCCCATACTCGATGGCATCGCAACGCAAGAGCGGAGTACCGGCAAACACGGGATCAGCTTCGATCCGGTCGTCGAGGACTTCGTCAGCCGCATCAATAGCACCGTGCTCAAAATGGAAGTGAGCTACGGGAAGAGCATTGACGTGCTGCGAAACTTGCAGATTCTGCTTATCGTCCTGGCGGTTATCGGCACGATTGTCCTGCTCCGTTTTTTCTTCAATCTCGTGATTCGACCGATATCAACCCTTGGCGATGGCCTGCGCCGGATCAGCGAAGAAGACTTCACGATCCGCGTGCCGGTGCGTACCCAGGACGAACTGGGCAAGCTGGCCAAAGGTTTCAACACCATGGCTGGGCACCTCGAAAGCCTCTACACGACCCTCGAGGAACGCGTTGACGACAAGACGCGCACGCTCACAGCAAAAAACAAGGAACTGGAAATTTTGTACGCGGTTGGTGCCTTCCTGCGCGCGCCAACCGATGTTGATTCCTTGTGCCGCGGCTTTCTCGACCGCGTGCAAGTCGCGCTGGGGGCAAGCGCCGGCTCGGTGCGCCTGCTCGACGCAAGCGCGGAGAATCTCTGCATTACCGTCGATTCCGGGCTCGACACCGATTTCCGCGATCGCGAAGCGCTGTTGCCCTGCGGAGAGTGTCTGTGCGGCGAGGCGACCGCCCGCAAGGTGGCGCTGGTCGCCAATATCGCGGAGAGCAACCCCAAGCTTACCCTCGACACCTGCCGGCTGGCCGGCTTTCAGGGGGTTGCCGCGACATCGGTCAGTGTCGGCAAGAAGCCCATAGGGGTGTTCAACCTGTTCTTCAAACAGGCCAATACCCTGGGCGAATCAGAGCGCAAACTGCTCGAGACGCTCGGCCAGCAACTGGGAAGCGCAATCGACAATTTGCGTCTGCGGGCGCGTGACCGCGAACTGGCGGTATCGGACGAGCGCAACCTGTTGGCGCACGAACTGCATGACTCGATCGCTCAGGGCCTCGCTTTTCTCAATATCCAGCTCCAGTTGCTTGAAAAATCGCTCGACCGCCACGACGACGCACTGATGCGTTCCACGCTCAAACTGATCAGGCGCGGCGTAGACGAGAGCTACGATGACGTGCGCGAACTGCTGGTGCATTTCCGTGCGCGCATCGACACGCGGGATCTCGACAGCGCGATAAGTGCCGCGCTGCGCCATGTCGCCGAACAGGCAGGCGTGGTCACCGAGTTCGAAGTTGACGGCGGCGGTGCCCCGCTCGATCCCGAGACCGAAACGCAGGTGCTCTACATCGTGCAGGAAGCGCTTGCCAACATCCGCAAACACGCCCGCGCAAAATCCGTCAAGATCAGCCTGCGGCGTGGTTTCGAGGGGCTGTCGGTGATCGTGCGCGACGACGGGGTGGGCTTCAAACAGCAGACCAAGCCACGTCATGGCAATGACGCGCACATCGGCCTTGATATCATGCAAGAACGCGCCGCACGTATCGGCGGCCGCATTTCGGTACGCTCTTCGCGTGGCAAAGGCACCGAGATCCGTTTTGATCTGCCACGTCAGAGCGCCGAGGTCACATGATCTTTGAATCCATCGTCGGCCGCTCGTCATTCCGGGGAAGCCCCAATGTCAATTGAATTCGCCATTCTCCAAAGGATGCGGCTGAGCGGTGAGCGTGCGACCCAGGCGAGGTTTTCGTGACCACGCCGCAGCCGGTTCGCGTCTTGCTCGTTGACGACCACGCCCTGTTTCGAAGCGGCATCCGCGCGCTACTGCAGGAGTATCCCGATTTTGAGATCGTCGGCGAGACCGCTGACGGCATGGAGGGGGTCAAGCGCGCCAAACAATTGCGGCCGGATGTGGTCCTTCTCGACCTGAACATGCCCGGCGTCAGCGGGAGCGATGCGCTACGGCTGATGCTTCAGGATTCGGGCGATGTGCATGTGCTGATGCTGACCGTCTCGGAGGATGCGGACGATCTGCTCGATACCCTGCGCGCCGGCGCAGCCGGCTATCTGCTGAAGAACATCGAAGCCGATACGCTCGCCAACGCCATTCGCATGGCCGCGCGCGGCGAGCCGGTGATTTCTCAACCCATGATGAGCAAGTTGCTTGCCGTCCATAACGAGCGTTCAAGCACGCCAGCCGCCGACACCGCCGCTCTGGGCAAACTCACCCCGCGCGAGCGGGACATACTGGTGTGTGTCGCCAAGGGCTTGAGCAACAAGCACATCGCGCGCGACCTGGAGGTGGCCGAAAGCACCGTCAAGATTCACGTACAGAGCATTCTCAAGAAACTGCAACTGAACAGCCGCGTGCAAGCTGCCGTATTCGCGGTCGAACATGGCGTGGCCCGCCCATGAAGAATGGGCCCCCGGCCTGCTCGCGGCCCGTCTGTCAGGCACCGTGCAGCTGGCGAATCAACGTGTGCTCAATCTGGATCGTGAAGGACGCGCCGACCTGGCGGGCAGGTTGCGCCGCTGACCGGTCTGGGTCGAGTCGTTGAAGGGAAGCGATGCGGCCCGCGCACTCTACCTCCAGCGTGCTGGACCGCGTCGAAAACTCACCGTCTGCCCAAGCGGAGGCAGGGGGCTTGCAGGACTTGGCTTCCCGTTCCGCATATCCAGGACATGTGGCACAAGTCGATATTCTTATGGGTGGGAGATGTTGTGGGCGCACATGGTGTCGTTGAAGCTTCGAAGTAACCGGCGTGGTGCTTTGCTCTTGGAGCAAGGCGTAATCAGCCTGAACGCCCCTCTTGTTCCGCGCGAATTGATGGACTGAAGCCATGGTGCGAGCATGCTTGCGCGAAAGGGCCAAGGCGGGTGGGCAGCGCCGGCAATCGGCAGGCCAGTGGCGCGCGTATCGACCGTTCCGCCAGCCTGGCCCGAGATCTTCTTCATCGCGCGTTGTCGGGGAAGGCTTGACCGGCGGCTCCGAGCTGGCGCGTCCGGCAATGGAAAAAGGCCGGGGTCCGGCATGTCCGGACCCCGGCCTTCACGAAGCAGGCGACGCTCAGTTCTTCGACTGGTCGACCAGCTTGTTCTTGCGGATCCAGGGCATCATCTCACGCAGCTGCCCGCCGACCACTTCGATCGGGTGGGCCGCGTTGAGGCGACGGCGCGCGGTCATCGAGGCGTAGTTGCTGCGGCCTTCCTGGATGAACATCTTGGCGTATTCACCGGTCTGGATGCGCTTGAGTGCATTGCGCATCGCTTCGCGCGACTGCTCGTTGATGACTTCGCTGCCGGTTACGTACTCACCGTACTCCGCGTTGTTGGAGATCGAGTAGTTCATGTTGGCGATGCCGCCTTCGTACATCAGGTCGACGATCAGCTTGAGCTCGTGCAGGCACTCGAAGTAGGCCATCTCCGGTGCATAGCCGGCTTCAGTGAGGGTCTCGAAGCCCATCTTGACCAGCTCGACGGCACCGCCGCACAGCACTGCCTGCTCGCCGAACAGGTCGGTCTCGGTCTCTTCCTTGAAATCGGTCTCGATCACGCCGCCCTTGGTGCCGCCGTTCGCGGCAGCATAGGAAAGCGCGATGTCCTTGGCCTTGCCGGACTTGTCCTGATGCACGGCGATCAGGGTCGGCACGCCGCCCCCCTTGAGGTACTCGGAGCGCACGGTGTGGCCCGGGCCCTTGGGGGCGATCATGATCACGTCCAGATCGGCGCGGGGCACCACCTGGTTGTAATGCACGTTGAAGCCGTGGGCGAAGGCCAGGGTCGCGCCTTTCTTGATGTTGGGCTCGACTTCGTTCCTGTAGACCTCGGGGATGTTTTCGTCGGGCAACAGGATCATCACCAGGTCGGCGGTCTTGACCGCCTTGGCGATTTCCTCGACCTTGAGACCGGCGGCCTTGGCCTTTTCCCACGACGCGCCATCCTTGCGCAGCGCGACGGTCACCTTGACACCGGACTCGTTGAGGTTCTGGGCGTGGGCGTGGCCCTGGGAGCCGTAGCCGACGATGGTGACCTTCTTGCCTTTGATGAGGGAGAGGTCTGCGTCCTTGTCGTAATAAACTTTCATGTTGGTCCTTTCGGTTCGCTTGGCGGCCGCCGTCATGTGCGGACGACCTGCCGGGTCACAAAAATTGTTGCTCAGATCTTGAGAATGCGGTCGCCGCGGCCGATGCCGGTGACGCCTGAACGTACCGTCTCGAGGATCAGCGCGCGGTCGATGGCGCCGACGAACGAGTCCAGCTTCTGCTGGTTGCCGGTCATCTCGATGACGTAGGTACTGTCGGTCACGTCGATGATGCGGCCGCGGAAGATCTCCGACATGCGCTTCATCTCCTCGCGGTCCTTGCCTGTGGCGCGGACCTTGATGAGCAGGAGTTCGCGCTCGATGTGTGCGGATTCGGAGATGTCGACCACCTTGACGACCTCGACGAGCTTGTTCAGCTGCTTGGTGATCTGCTCGACGATTTCGTCCGAGCCGCTGGTGACGATGGTCATCCGCGACATGGAGGCGTCTTCGGTAGGGGCGACGGTAAGCGATTCGATGTTGTAGCCGCGTGCCGAGAACAGGCCGGAGACGCGGGACAGTGCGCCGGATTCGTTCTCGATGAGCAGGGAGATCACGTGTCTCATGGTGGGCTCTCGATGAGAAAGGTCTTGGTTGAACCGCAGGTCCGCGGAAACGGATTGCCGGAGGCCGGCGTCCGCGCGGGCAGGCAGTCGGTGAGGCGCCTGCCCGGGCACGGCGACGGTGTCGCCGTGCCCCGCGAATCTCTGCGGGTTAGAGGTCTTCGGCGGAGAGGATCATCTCGGTGAGGCCCTTGCCGCCCTGGACCATCGGATATACGTTCTCGGTCTGATCGACCTGGAAGTCGAGGAACACCAGGTCGTTCTTGCGTTTGAAGGCTTCACGCAGGGCGCCTTCGACGTCACCCGGCTTATCCACCCGCAAGCCGACGTGGCCATAGGATTCGGCCAGCTTGGCGAAATCGGGCAGGGAGTCCATGTACGACTCCGAATAGCGGCCGCCATGGAACATCTCCTGCCACTGGCGGACCATGCCCAGGTAGCGGTTGTTGAGGTTGCAGATCTTGATCGGCAACCTGAACTGCCGGCAGGTGGACAGTTCCTGGATGTTCATCTGGATCGAGGCTTCGCCTGTGACACAGGCCACCGGACTGCCGGGGTGCGCGAGCTGGGCGCCCATCGCGTAAGGCAGGCCGACCCCCATCGTTCCGAGGCCGCCGGAGTTCAGCCAGCGGCGCGGCTTGTCAAAGCGATAGTACTGTGCCGCCCACATCTGGTGCTGGCCGACGTCGGAGGTGATGAAGGCGTCGCCGTCGGTGACCTCCCAGAGTTTCTGGATCACGTACTGGGGCTTGATGATCTCGTCGGAATTGCGGTATTTCATGCAATCGCGTCGACGCCATTCTTCGACCTGCTTCCACCACACGCCGAGCGCTTCGGGATCGGGGCGGGCCGGATTGGCCTCAAGAAGCTTGATCATTTCATCGAGCACGTCGGCGATATTGCCGACGATCGGCACGTCGACCTTCACACGCTTGGAGATCGAGGACGGGTCGATGTCGATATGGATGATCTTGCGCGGTTCCGAGGCGAAATGGCTCGGGTCGCCGATCACGCGGTCATCGAAACGGGCGCCGATGGCGATCAGCACGTCGGAGTACTGCATCGACATGTTGGCTTCGTAGGTGCCGTGCATGCCCGGCATGCCCAGATACTGGCGGTCGCTGGCGGGGTAGCCGCCGAGACCCATCAGGGTGTTGGTAATCGGGAAGCCGAGCATCCTGGTGAGCTTCGTGAGCTGTTCGGCCGCGTTGCCGAGCACCACGCCGCCACCGGTGTAGATCATCGGACGCTTCGCTTCGAGCAGCAGCTGAAGCGCCTTCTTGATCTGACCCTGGTGGCCCTTGACCACCGGATTGTAGGAGCGCATCTCGATGGTCTTGGGGTACTCGAAGGCGCACTTGGTGTTGGACACGTCCTTGGGAATGTCCACCAGTACCGGACCCGGACGACCGGTGCGGGCGAGGTAGAAGGCCTTCTTGATGGTGCTGGCGAGGTCCCGCACATCCTTCACGAGGAAGTTGTGCTTCACGCAGGGGCGGGTGATGCCAACCGTATCGACTTCCTGGAAGGCGTCCTGGCCGATCGCGCCGGTCGGCACCTGGCCCGAGATGATCACCATCGGGATCGAGTCGCAGAACGCGGTGGCGATGCCGGTTACCGCATTGGTGGCGCCGGGGCCCGAGGTCACCAGCGCAACGCCAACCTGCTCGGTGCTGCGCGAGTAGGCGTCGGCCGCATGGACCGCAGCCTGTTCGTGGCGTACCAGTACGTGACGGATCTGTTCCTGCTTGAACAATTCGTCATACAGGAAGAGGACCGCGCCACCGGGATACCCGAAGACATATTCGACCTTTTCTTCCTGCAGGCACTTGATTAAGATTTCCGCACCAGTCAAGACCATTCAGGCACCCAGTTGCTTGATTCATAGGAGAACCCGCAACCTTACCGGCCCCCAGAGGTTTGGTCAAGGCAGCATATTGTGGGCAGGCTCTTCCGCTAGTCTCAGGTTTCGCAAGGACTTTTCAGCTGGCATCCCGTAACGAACTGGAACGCTTTCTTGAGCAGGTGGAACGTCGTGCCTTCAAGCAGGCGATGTTCGCACTGCGTAACGAGGAGACCGCGCTCGACGTGGTGCAGGATGCCATGCTGCGCCTCGTGGCGAGTTATGCGAGCCGGCCGGCGGGTGAACTGCCGATGCTTTTCCAGCGCATCGTGCAGAACGCGATCCGTGACCAGATGCGTCGCCAGAAGGTACGGCGATTATGGATGTCCTTCGTTTCGGTCTTCGGTCGAAACGAAGAAGAGCTGTCCGATCCGCTCGACGCACTGATCGCAAGCGACGGTTCCAACGAGGCCCTGGCGCCTCACCGAGAAGCCGAGCAGAACCAGATGCTGGCGATCATCGAGCGGGAGATCGCCCGGCTGCCGGCGCGTCAACGGGAGGCTTTCCTGATGCGTTACTGGGAAGAAATGGACATCGCCGAGACTGCGGCGGCGATGGGCTGTTCAGAAGGGAGTGTGAAGACCCATTGTTCGCGTGCCACCCACACGCTCGCCGCAGCACTCAAGGCGAGAGGGATCAAACCATGATGACGGAGCGCCGTGTCGCGCGAAAGATGACCCTCGTGCTCGATCAGGGCGTGGATCGCCTCGATGTGCGCACCGCGTCGCGGCTCGCGGCCTCGCGCAGGCAGGCGCTCGGCATGCTCGGTGCGCCGGGGGGCGCCGGATTCCGGCGAGGAGCATGGCGCTTCCTGTTGGCACCGCTGGCCCGCGGATTGGCGGCGCTGCTGCTCGTGGGGGGCGTGGTGATCGCGGCCGATTACTGGGAGGGCGAGCAATTGCTGCGGGAGTCGAGCGAGGTCGACGCCGCCCTGCTCAGCGACGATCTGCCGATCGACGCCTACCTCGATTCCGGATTCAGAGCGTGGCTCGCCGAAGACGCGCGCTCCTGAGCGGCTGCCTGCTGCTGGCCCTGCAGATGCCGGTCGTGCATGCGGCCGGATCCGCATGGGAAGGGCTTTCGCCGCGCGAGCGGCAGATCCTCGCACCGCTCGCGCAGCAGTGGGGCGCAATGGATGACGAGCGCCGTCGCCGCTGGCTCAGGGTCGCGGACACGTACGACGGCCTGACCCCGGCCGAGCAAGACCGGATCCGGCAGCGTATGACCGATTGGGCAGCGCTCAGCGCGCAGGATCGGGAGCAGGCCCGGGCGCGCTACCGCTCGCTGCGCGCGATCCCGGCCGAGCGCAGGGAAACGCTGCGTGACAAGTGGGACGAATATCAGAGCCTGACGCCGGAAGAACGGCAGAGAATCCGCTCCGGCGGCGCGAGTGGTGCAAAATAGCGCGCCTTGACCGCCGCTTTGCTCTGCCCGATGACCGAAACTCCCCCTACAAGCAGGCTGATCGTTGAACTGGCCGGCCTGCGCCGCCGTCTTGCCTCGCTGCTTTACGAATCGCTGCTGCTGCTCGGCGTGCTTGGACTGACCTTCATGGTGCCGATGCTGATCATCGGCGTGGTGTGGCAGATATCGGTGCCCGGCTGGATCGAGTGGATCCACATCTTCGTGGTCCTTGGTGCCTATTTCATGTGGTACTGGCGTCGTGGCGGTCAGACGCTGGCAATGCAGACCTGGCGGCTGAAGCTGGTGGACGTGAGCTCCGGCGTGGAAATGTCGCTTCGCCAGGCCGCGCTGCGTTACGTGCTGGCGTGGCCCTCGGTGCTGACCGGCATCGGTCTTCTGTGGGCACTCGTCGATTCCGATCGCCAGTTTCTCCACGATCGTCTGAGCGGCAGCCGTATCGTCCTGATGCCACCCGTGAAGAACTGACCTTTCGTCCTCCGGGCTTGTTTGCTGCGGTGCACCCCGATATAGTCCGCCCGGCAGTCTGAGTACTGCTTTGGTCTTATCCGGCGCTCGCACTCGTGCGACGCCATCGTAAGCCGCGGCGGGTTCTGCTTCCACGCCGGGGCGGTTTTCGTGGGGAGCCTTCCGATGATTCTTTCAGCTCATCGTCGCGCGTTGCTGCGCGGCATTCTTGCCGGCATTGCCGGCACCTGCATGATCTCGCACGCGTCGGCCGAGACGGTGCTGCGGGTTTCCGCGATTCCGGACGAGTCGCCGACCGAGCTTCAGCGCAAGTTCGCCCCGCTTGGAACCTACCTGCAGGCCGAGACCGGGATGCCGGTGAAGTTCGTGCCGGTCACCGATTACGCCGCGGTGGTCGAAGCGCTCGCCAACGGCAAGGTCGACCTCGCCTGGCTGGGCGGCTTCACCTTCGTTCAGGCGAAGATCCGTACCGGCGGTACTGCGATTCCGTTGGTCCAGCGCAGCGAGGACGCAAGCTTCACCTCGAAGTTCATCACCGCCAGCGACAAGATCAAGACGCTTGCCGATCTCAAGGGCAAGACTTTTGCCTTCGGTTCGCCGTCGTCGACCTCCGGTCACCTGATGCCGCGCCATTTCCTGGCCGAAGCCGGGGTCGATGCGGACAAGGATTTCAAGTCTCTTGCGTTTTCCGGCGCGCATGACGCGACTGTTGCGTTCGTGCAGGCCGGCAAGGTCGAGGCCGGCGCGCTCAACGCCTCGGTGTGGGACAAGCTGGTCGAGCAGAAGAAGGTCGATACCACCAAGGTGCACGTCTTCTACACCACGCCTTCGTACTACGACTACAACTGGACGGTGCGCGGTGATCTCGACCCGGTGCTGATCGGCAAGCTGCGCGATGCCTTCCTCAAGCTCGACCCGGCAAACCCCGCGCACAAGGAAATCATGGCCCTGCAGCGCGCCAGCAAGTTCATTCCGACCAAGGCAGAGAACTACGCGGGTATCGAAAGTGCCGCGCGTTCGGCCGGTCTGGTCCGCTAAGGATGGCGTGATGGAAGGCGGTCGACCGGTGTCGATCGCCGTTTGGTCTGGATTCGAGCAATGAGTTTCAATCTCGCAGGCGTCAGTGTGGTGCACCGCAATGGCGCGGTTGCGCTCGAAGACATCAGCCTCCGTGCCGGCCGCGGTGAGCGGATTGCCCTGATCGGGCCGTCCGGTGCCGGCAAGACGACCCTCCTGCGCCTGCTGGCGGCCAGCCTCAAGCCGACCCGCGGGCAGCTCGAGTTGCTCGATACCCCCGCATGGTCGATCGACGCGCGGGCCCTGCGCAGCTTGCGCGCGCGCATCGGCATGGTCCACCAGAGTTCGGCGATCCCGCCGCGCCAGCGTGTCGTCACCGCGGTACTCGCCGGGCGGCTGGGGCGATGGCCGCGCTGGAAGGGGCTGGTGTCCTGGCTCTATCCGCTCGATCCGGCAGGCGCGCAGCGCGAGCTCGCGCGGCTCGATCTCGGCGAGCGGCTCTTCGATCGCTGCGACAGCCTCTCCGGTGGTCAGCTGCAACGGGTTGCGCTGGCGCGGGTGCTTTACCAGCAGCCGGAGCTGATCCTTGCCGACGAGCCGGTTTCGGCGCTCGATCCGACGCTCGCCGAGCTGATCACCCGGCTGCTCAACGAGGAGGCGACACGCCGCGGCGTGGGTCTCGTGGCGAGCCTGCACGCTGTCGACCTGGCCCTGCGATATTTTCCGCGGGTGGTGGGCGTGCGGGCGGGGCGCATCGCCTTCGATTGCGCCGCCGGGCAGGTCAGCGAAGCGATGCTTGCCGGGCTGTACGGACCTGTGCCCGGGGCTGCCGGAGAGAACCCCGAGGCCGATCGATCGGCCACGCCGGTTGGCACTGCGGTGCCGCTGATGTGCCGATGAGCGTTCGCTCGCTGCGCGACCCGGCGGCGCTCGGCCGCCTCGGCTGGAGCATTGTTGCGCTGGTCTGTCTGTGGCCGCTGCTGGTCATCGCGCAATTCCGGCCTGGTGCATTGTTCGAGGCCGGCAATCTCGATGCGATGGGGCATTTCCTGGCCGGCTTCTGGCCCCCCGAGGTGTCCGGTTTCTTCCTTCAGCTGCTGTGGACCGCAACGCTCGAGACCCTGGCGATGGCGACCGCCGGCATCGCGCTTGCCTTGCTGCTGGCGGTTCCGCTGTCGTTGGCGGTGACCCGTAGCCTGTCGGCCGCCTCGCTCGCTGGCGGGCGACACAGCCTCGTGGTTTCGGCTGTCCGGGCCATGTTGCGCCTGTTGCTGGTGGTGCTTCGCGGGGTGCCCGAGCTGGTCTGGGCGCTGGTCTTCGTGCGTGTCTTCGGCCTCGGACCGGCAGCCGGCGTGCTCGCCCTGGGGATCACCTATGGCGGGATGCTGGCCAAGGTCTTCTCCGAAATCCTGGAATCCGGCGACCTGCGTCCGGCGCGTGCGCTGATGGAGGCGGGGAGCGGGCGCACCGGGGCGCTGCTCTATGGGCTCTTGCCCGGGGTGAGCCAGGAGCTGGTTTCCTACACGGTCTATCGTTGGGAATGCGCGGTGCGCGCTTCCGTGGTGATGGGCTTCGTCGGGGCTGGCGGACTCGGCCAGCTCATGGATCAGTCGATGAAGATGCTCAACGGTGGCGAGGCCGCGACCATCCTGGCCACTTTCCTGGTGCTGGTGCTGGGTGCGGACGCGCTTTCCGCCTGGCTGCGCCGGCGGCTCGCCTGAGATGCGTGGCATGGACAGTATCCCGCGACCACGACCCTGCCTCACATGCGTGCTCGGTGCGCTGGCCTGCTTCGCGGCGGTGTGGGCGAGCTTCGCGTGGCTCGATCTTCCCTTCGGTGAACTGTTCGCCGCTTCCGCGCTGACGGACATGGGGCGCTTCGTTGGCGCCTTTTTCCCGCCCGACCTGTCGCCCGCCTTCCTCGCCAAGGTCGCGAGCGGAACCCTCGAGACACTGGCGATCTCGGCGATCGGGACGGTGCTGGCGGTGGTTGCAGCGGTGTTCCTGGCCTTGCCGGCCGCCGGACGCTTCGGTCTGCCGGCGCGCGCGGGTGCGCGCCTGGTGCTCAATTTCCTGCGCTCCGTGCCCGAACTGGTGTGGGCCACACTGATGGTGCTGCTGGCCGGGCTGGGGCCCTTTGCCGGTGTGCTGGCGCTGGCGCTGCACACCGCGGGCGTGCTTGGCCGGCTGTTTGCCGAGGCGCTCGAGAACAGCCCGGCGGAGCCCGAAGCGGCGCTGCGCGAGCTTGGCGCTGGCCCGGTGTCCGCGTTCTGCTATGGCGTCATGCCGCTGGTCGGCGCACAGTGGCTGGCCTATGCGCTGTACCGCTGGGAGATGAACATCCGCATGGCCGCCATCCTCGGCTTCGTCGGCGCCGGCGGGCTGGGCACGATTCTGTATTACGAGCTGTCCCTCTTCCACGAGGCCCGGGCCAGCACGGTGATCATCGCCATGCTGGGCCTGTCGGTGCTGGTCGATACGGTCAGCGCGCTGTTCCGGCGCGGCCGCCTCGCCGCGCAGTGAGTACCGGCCTGCCGGCGCCTCGCTGGCAGATTGTCTGCCAGGGTCGTACACTTCGGCTTCGTCTGCCAGCCGATGCCGCTGCAGATTACCCGTCATAACGCAAGAACGCGGAGTCCCGATGCGAACCGAGCATGCCCCAACGATCCAGCGCGCCGATTACCGGCTGCTTTCCTACACCGTCGATACGGTCGACCTGCATTTCAGGCTCGATGCCGAAGCGACCGAGGTTCGCAGCCGCATGCTGTGCCTGCGCAACCCCGAAGCCGCGGCCGGGCCGCTGGTGCTCTACGGGGATGCGCTGGAGCTGGTTTCGCTGACCATCGACGGACGCGAGCCCGCGCCCGAGACGATCCGGCGCAGCAGTGGCGTGATGGCGATCGAGGTCAGCGGTGATCGCATCGAGGTCGAGGTGGTGACCCGCATCAACCCGACCGCCAACACCGCGCTCTCGGGGCTTTATCGATCCCGCGACGGTCTGTTCACCCAGTGCGAGGCCGAGGGCTTCCGTCGCATCACCTGGTTTCCGGACCGCCCCGATGTGATGGCCCGCTTTACCGTCACGCTCGAGGGCGAGCGCGCCGCCTATCCGGTGCTGCTCTCCAACGGCAACCTGATCGAGGCAGGTAGCCTGCCGGACGGGCGGCATTTCGCGCGCTGGGAAGATCCCTTCCCGAAGCCTTCCTACCTGTTCGCCCTGGTCGCCGCGCCGCTGGTCGCGCTGGAGCGTCGCGAACGCACGTCGTCGGGGCGCGAGGTGCTGCTGCAGGTGTGGGTAGAGGAGGGCAATCTTGACCGTGCTGGCCACGCGATGGATTCGCTGGTCCATTCGATGCGCTGGGACGAAGAGACCTTCGGGCTCGAGCTCGACCTTGACCGCTACATGATCGTCGTGGCTTCGGACTTCAACATGGGGGCGATGGAGAACAAGGGTCTCAACATCTTCAACGCCAAGTACGTGCTGGCCAAGCCCGAGACGGCCACCGATTTCGATTACGAAGGTGTCGAGAGCGTGGTTGCCCACGAGTATTTCCACAACTGGACCGGCAACCGGGTGACCTGCCGCGATTGGTTTCAGCTCACCCTCAAGGAAGGGCTGACGGTCTTCCGCGATCAGCAGTTCTCGGCCGACATGCTCGCCGCGGCGGCGGGCGAGGCCGGTGCCGAGTCGGCCCGTGCGGTGCAGCGCATCAGCAACGTACGCGGGCTGCGTGCGGCGCAGTTCCCCGAGGATGCGGGGCCGATGGCCCACCCGATCCGCCCGGACAGCTACCAGGAGATCAACAATTTCTACACCGCCACGGTGTACGAGAAGGGCGCCGAGGTCATCCGCATGCTGCATACCCTGCTGGGGCGCGAGGGTTTCCGCAACGGCATGGATCTTTACTTCAGCTACCACGACGGCCAGGCGGTCACCTGCGACGATTTCGTCGAATGCATGGCGGAGGCCAACGGCGTCGATCTCGACCTCTTCATGCGCTGGTACGGCCAGGCCGGCACGCCCCGGCTCCGTGCGGAGGGCCGCTTCGATGCGGCCGACGGCAGCTATACGCTGACACTGTCGCAGCACACCCCGGGCACTCCGGGGCAGGCGGACAAGCAGCCCTTGCACATTCCCGTGGCGGTCGGCCTGATCGGGCCCGACGGCAAGGATCTGCCGCTGCAGATCGAGGGCGAGCATCATGCGCAGCTGGGCACCCGGGTGCTCGAGCTCAAGACCGCCGAAGCGAGCTTCCGGTTTGTTGGTTTGCCCGCCGAGCCGGTGCCTTCGCTGCTGCGCGGCTTTTCCGCGCCGGTGATCCTGGAACTCGAGGAGGACGAAGCGCGGCTGGCCTTCCGCATGGCGCACGACAGTGATCCCTTCAATCGCTGGGATGCCGCGCAGCGCTACATGGAACGGGTCATCCTCGCGCAGGCCGGCGAACATGCAGCCGGGCGCAAGATGGTTACGCCGCAGGCGTTCGGCCATGCCTTCAGGGCGCTGCTCGTCGATGAGCGCCTCGACCCCGCCTATCTTGCGGAGGTGTTGGCGCTACCCTCCGAAGCCTACCTGCTGGACCGCATGAAGCCGGCTGACCCGGCCGCCTTGCGTGCCGCGCTGATCCACCTGATGCGCGATCTCGGGCATGCCATGCAGGGCGACTTCCTGAGCCGCTACGCCGACCTCGAGGTGCCCGGACCGTATCGCTACCATCCCGCCGATGCGGGACGGCGCGCGCTGCGCAACCTGTGTCTGCGTTACATGACCGCGGCCGAAGTCGGCATCGCCTTCGAGCTGGCGCAGCGCCAGTTCGAACACGCCGAAAACATGACCGAACGACACGGTGCGCTGCAGGCGCTGACCCAGAGCGTGGCGCCGGGGCGTGAAACTGCGCTGGCGGCCTTCCGTACCGAGTTTGCCGGCGATGCGCTGGTGCTCGACAAGTGGCTGGCGCTGCAGGCCACCGCCTGGCGCTGGTCGGAAACGCAGCCGAGCGGGCTCGAACTGGTGCGCGCCCTGATGCAGGACGAGGCCTTCAGCCTCTCCAATCCGAACAAGGTGTATGCCTTGCTTGGCGGCTTCTTCCGGGGCAATCCGGGCGAATTCCATCGTGACGACGGGGCCGGCTATGCCTTCTGGGCCGATCAGGTGATCGCGCTCGATGCGCGCAACCCGCAGGTGGCATCGCGCATGGCGCGGGCGCTGGAGAACTGGCAACGCTACACGCCCGCGCTGCAGGCGCTCATCAAGGCCGAGATGCAGCGGGTTGCCGCCTGCGAGGCGCTTTCGTCCGACGTGCGGGAAATCGTCGAGAAAGCACTCGGCGACTGAGCGCTGCAGGAGGAAACCTTGTCGTCGTGCGGACGGTCTCAATGACATGAATGACCGTCCGGGCGTCGGCGGTTTTCGACGCCCCTTGCAAGAGGAGGTGTGAGATGACGCCTGCAAATCTGCCGGGAATGTTCGTTTCCGAATCGGAAGGCTGGAACGAGATCAACCGGATTCATCCGGGTGTGACGAAGATGCTCCTCGCCGTGGTGGTGCCGCTGTCCTTGCTGCCGCCGCTGATGTACGCCTACGCCAACATGTTCCATCCGGGGCAGATCTTTCCTGCGATGGAGCCGCCACTGAGCGGTGGGGAAGCCATGCTGGTCGGCGGCGGCTTCTTCATTGCCGAATTGGTGATGGTGTTCCTGATGGCTGACATGATCCGCCAGATCGCGGCATCGCATCGCGTGATCGCCGGCTTCGAGAACACCTTTGCGCTTGCCGCCGTGGCGCCCGCACCACTGTGGCTCGCGTCGCTGATGATGTTCGTGCCGAGCGTCTGGCTGAGCGTCATCGCCCTCGCCGTGGCATGGGTCGGGTCGGTGGCACTGATCCGCCATGGTGTGCGGCCGCTGCTCCATGTGGCGGACCGCGACCAGGCAAGGGATATCGCGAGCGGCATCACCATTGCGGGTGTCGTTGGCTGGATCGGCCTGATGGTGGTCATGGCGCTCATGGTCAGCGCCATTATCGGCTGGCGTTGAACCGCCGGCCCCACGTTTGCTTCCACGGTCGTGGGGTGGCGGGGTTGCGTGTGCCGTTAACGATCGGCTAAGGAAACGCGTCCAGAATCGTCCGGATGGCAGGTGGTGTTGTGTCGTATCCCCGTGCCGGTCCGCTGACGCGTCATGTCCGCTGGGCCGGCAAGCTGCGATTCGACGCGTGGCTGTGGCGGGCATGACAGACTTGCGGGCGGGCGACCGGAAAATCACCGCCGCGGCGTGACGACAGCGGGTCAGAAGAAGAACATCAAGGGAGATCGTGCGCATGAGGGTGCTGCTGGTCGAGGACGACCGCCTGCTCGGTGATGGCTTGCAGGCAGGGCTTGCGGATGCCGGTCACGCGGTCGACTGGGTGCGCGACGGAGAAGCCGCGGTTGCCGCCCTCGGCAGCGAGCGCTTTGCGGCCGTGGTGCTTGATCTTGGCTTGCCCAGGCGTGACGGCCTCTCGGTGCTGGAATGGCTGCGCGGGCAGGGGGATGACACGCCGGTGCTGATTCTTACCGCCCGTGACGGTGTAGGCGACAGGGTCAAGGGTCTCGATCTGGGTGCGGATGATTATGTGGTCAAACCGTTCGACCTCGACGAGATCGCCGCACGTCTTCGCGCATTGGTACGCCGTGCCAATGGCAGGACCCGGCCGCTGGTGCAGCATGGCGGCCTGATACTCGATCCCGCGGCGCGAAGCGTCACCCTGGACGGCGAGCCGGTGGTACTGACCGGGCGGGAGTTCGAACTCCTGCAGTTGCTGCTCGACAACGCCGGACGCGTACTGACGCGCCGTACGCTGGAGGAGCAGCTGTACAACTGGGAGGAAGCCGTCGAGAGCAATGCGCTCGAGGTCCATGTGCATCATCTTCGCCGCAAGCTCGGTGCCAGCCTGATTCGCACCGTTCGTGGCGTTGGCTACATGGTGGATAAGGGCTGAAATGGTGCGCCCCGCTTCGCAGGCCCTGGGTAGTGCAAAGACATATTCGCTGCGCAGGCGCCTGCTGCTGTTGATGACCGGTGCGGTGACCCTGATCTGGTTCGCCACCGCAGGCGTCGCTTTCAAGCACACGATCGACGAAGCGGATGAGGTGTTCGACGCGCAACTGGTGCAGACCGGCGAGCTCCTGCTGGGGATCGTCGCCGGGGCCGATGTGGAGTACGTCGTTCGGGAACTCCAGGAGCACGAGCATCGCTACCGCGTACCGGTGTTCTACCAGCTGTGGCTGCGCGAGGACGGTCGCGAACGCTTGCTCGCGCGATCTGCAAACGCGCCCGCGGAA
This sequence comes from Cognatazoarcus halotolerans, assembly GCF_009800965.1. Lineage (GTDB taxonomy): Bacteria > Pseudomonadota > Gammaproteobacteria > Burkholderiales > Rhodocyclaceae > Cognatazoarcus > Cognatazoarcus halotolerans. Next base: position 148,092 of record NZ_WUAF01000002.1, read on the forward strand.
GCGGTTGCGGACAGAACGGGTTTTTCGTCGGTGTTGCTGCAGGACCAGCGGTGGCGCATCTATGTCCGTGACGATGGCAAGCACTATCGCGTGCTTGTTGGTCAACGCGACTACCTCCGCAGCAAGCTGGCGTATGAGCTGGCGGAACACCTGCTCGTGCCGATGGCGTGGAGTCTGCCGCTGCTGGCGCTGTGCATCTGGTGGGTGGTGTCGCGGGCCCTGCGGCCGCTCAAGGGGGTGGCCGAAACCGTGGCCGGCATGGACGCCCGCAATCTGGCGCCGCTGCGGCTGGTCGATCGCTGCCCGCTCGAGATCGGCCCGTTGCTGACGGCGATCGATACCCTTACCGAGCGGGTCGGCCAGGCGATGGAGCAGGAGCGCCGATTCACCGCCGATGCCGCGCACGAGCTGCGCACACCGCTGGCCGCGCTCAAGGTGCAGGCCCAGGTGGCGGGCCGGACCGCGGATCCGGAGGCGCGCACGCATGCGCTCGCGCAGGTGGTGGCGGGCGTCGAGCGGATGACGCACCTGGTGCAGCAGCTGCTCACCCTTGCGCGGCTTGAACCGAGCGAAAGCATGCCGACCACACAGTGCGTGGATCTGTCGCAGGCGGCCGCCGTGGCCTGTGCCGAACTCACACCGCGCGCATTGGCGCGTGAGCAGGTGCTGGAGCTCGATGCGCCCGTTCCTGTCACGGTGCGCATGGCGCCGGCCTGGGCGGAGATCCTGTTGCGCAACCTCGTCGACAACGCACTGCGATACGGGTGCGATGCGGGGCGCGTCGAGGTGAAGGTCGCCATCGATGCCGGCGAGGCGCTCATCGAAGTGCGTGACGACGGGCCCGGCGTCGCCCCCGAGCTTCGCGGTCGTTTGCTCGAGCGCTTCTATCGAGGACTGGATGGAGACGTCGAAGGCTGCGGTCTTGGTCTGTCCATCGTCAGCCGGCTGGTGGAGCTTGCCGGCGCGCGTCTGGGCTTCGCTGATGGCCTTGCGCGCCCCGGCGGATTCGGGTTGGCGGTGGAGATACGCATCCCGCTGGCCAGCGCAACTCAGTCCTGATCATCGTCGGCCATTTCGTCGTTGCCCTGGGCGTAGAGCAGACTGAGACCTTCGGCCCGTGCGCGGCACGCAAAATCGTGCAGTTCGTTCAGGGCCTCACCGCAGCCGGGGTTTCCGGTCACATTGGCCCAGCGGGTGGCAAGGACGTCGAGATCGTGTCGCGGCAGCGCGGCCAATGCGGCGATGAGCGTCCTGTCGATCTCCGCGATGATTTCGTCGGGGGCCTCTCCATCCAGAACAAGCGCGGCTTCATAGCCGCCAACCAGCAACATGCCGAGATGGCTGAGCTCGAAATCCGAAAATCCGATCAGCTGCATGCGCGGGATATCGTCCTCGGTGTCCTCGTCTTCAAATTCAAAAAAGGCTTGTTCGGCGTCCTGCCGGCGCGCAAGTGCAATGTCCAGCCACAACATTAGATTCTCTCCCTGGGTTTCCGACCCCGATGCGATGCGGCACTTTAATCCATTCGCGGCACGGAAGGCCGAGCATCCCTGTCCGTTCTCGCCGGTGCCCTGGCCAGTGTGCGCTCACCAACCGATGTGCTCGGCCCACCACAGACGCAGCCTCAGGCCGATCCCGCTGGTGTAACCGATCTCGACGAAACGGATCTCGCCGTGGGGATCGACGACGACGAACGCCGGCACGCCATGCAGGCCGAAGCGGCGGCTGATCGCGCCGTCGGCGTCGATTGCCGTCGGCCACGCCAGGCCGCGTTCTGCGAGGTGCCTTGCGACCTGCCGGGCGTTGCCCGACTGCATGGCTACGGTGAGGACTGGCCAGCCCTTATCGAGGCTGTCTACATTGCCTTCCATGAGGCGACAGATCGGGCACCACTCGGCCCAGAAATAGAGTGCCGTCGCGCGGCCGGGATGTCCTGCGCGCCACGACCCGCTGGTGATCTCGCCGCCATCGGCAAGCACTGCGCTGAACGTCGGCAGACGACCGGAAACCGCGTCGCGCTTGTGCCATGCCTGGACCACAAGGACGATGCCGACGATCAGCAGTGCTTCGAGAATCCAGCGCGTCAGACGCCGTGGTTTTCCAGTCATTCGTCGTGATGGCGGTGGACAGCCTCGATCCCGATTGTTTCGATCAAGGGCTTGAGAGGCCCGCAGTGTACGATGTTTCGAGCGCGGCCGCGGGGCAGTGGCCGCGATATGCGTTTTATGGAGGTGGCGCGATGGGTTTCTCGGCCTCTATCGGTATGCGGTGTTTTCATTTCGAGGATCTGCGAACCCTCTTGGCGAAGGCCGCTCCGGCACGTTCGGGCGATGCGCTGGCCGGGGTGGCTGCGGAAAGCGAGCTTGAGCGGGTGGCGGCCAGGATGGCCCTTGCCGATCTGCCGTTGCGCCACTTTCTCGAGGAGGCGGTGATTCCTTACGAGGCCGACGAGATTACCCGGCTGATCGTCGATAGCCATGACGCGACCGCCTTCGCCGTGATCTCCTCCCTTACCGTGGGCGAGTTCCGCGAATACCTGCTCGCCGATGAAACCGACGCCGCGCCGCTGCAGCGGTTGGCGGCGGGCATCACCCCTGAAATGGCCGCGGCCGTGAGCAAGCTGATGCGCAACCAGGACCTGATCCTCGTGGCCGCCAAGTGCAATGTCGTCACCCGTTTTCGGAACACGCTTGGCCTGCCCGGTCACCTCGCGGTGCGCCTGCAGCCCAACCATCCCACCGACGACCCGAAGGGCGTCGCCGCGTCGATGCTCGATGGCTTGCTGTACGGCTGTGGCGATGCGGTTATCGGCATCAACCCGGCCGGCGACAATCTTCCGTCGATCATCTCGCTGCTGCGCCTGATAGACGATTTTCTCGTGCGCTACGAGGTGCCTACCCAGTCCTGCGTGCTCACCCATGTGACCAACACCCTGCGGGCGATCGAATGCGGCGCACCGGTCGATCTGGTGTTCCAGTCGATCGGCGGCAGCGAGCAGACCAATCGCAGCTTCGGCATCGACCTGGCCCTGCTCGCGGAAGCGCGCGCCGCGGCGCAGTCGCTCGGCCGCGGAACACTCGGCGACAACCTGATGTACTTCGAGACCGGGCAGGGCAGCGCGCTGTCGGCCAACGCCCACGGCGGCGTGGACCAGCAGACCCTCGAGGCGCGCGCCTACGCGGTGGCGCGTGCCTTCTCGCCACTGCTGGTCAATACCGTGGTTGGTTTCATCGGCCCCGAGTATCTATACGACGGCAAGCAGATCATCCGTGCCGGGCTCGAGGACCACTTCTGCGGCAAGCTGCTCGGCCTGCCGATGGGCTGTGATGTCTGCTACACCAACCACGCCGAAGCGGACCAGGACGACATGGACAGCCTGCTGACCCTGCTCGGGGTCGCCGGGGTGAATTTCATCATGGGCGTGCCGGGTGCCGACGACGTGATGCTCAACTACCAGCGCACATCCTTCCACGACGCCGCCTATCTGCGACGGGTGCTCGGCAAGCGCTGCGCTCCCGAGTTCGAGCGCTGGTTGATCGACAGCGGCATTGCCGACAGCACGGGGCGTCTGCTGCCACCCGATGCGCGGCAAGCGCTGCTGCAACTGGCGGCATCGCTCTAGCTTGCCTGCTTAAGAACCAATGCACGGAGCGCACCATGACCAGCAATGAAGACCAGGACGGCGCCATTGCGCGCGGCGCACGCGACGATCCGTGGACACGGTTGCGCCGTTTTACACCGGCGCGCATCGCGCTCGGCCGGGCTGGGGGCAGTCTGCCGACCAGGGCGCTGCTCGAGTTCGGGGCCGCGCATGCCGGCGCACGCGACGCGGTCCATCACCCGCTCGATGCCGGGCCCTTGCTTGAGGGTCTGGCCGCGCGCGGGCTCGGGCAGCTCAGCGTTGCTTCCGCCGCCGGCGATCGTCCGACCTACCTGTGTCGGCCGGATCTCGGTCGCCGGCTGGATCAGGATTCGAGTGCGTCGCTCGAAGCCTGGCGGGCCGCCAGCGATGGCGATCCGCCCGATCTGGTGCTGGTGCTTGCTGACGGGCTTTCCGCGCTGGCGATCGAGCGTCACGCGCTGCCGCTCATCGATGCCTTGCTGCCGGTGCTGGGCGATCTTCGCCTCGGGCCGGTGGTGGTCGCCCGTCAGGCGCGGGTCGCGCTCGGCGACGAGGTCGGCGCGCTGCTGGCCGCTCGGCAGGTGGTGGTGCTGATCGGCGAACGGCCCGGCCTGAGCTCACCGGACAGCCTCGGACTCTACCTGACCCACGCGCCGCGTCCCGGGCGTACCGATGCCGAGCGCAACTGCATCTCGAACGTGCGCCCCGAGGGGCTGGCCTACGTCGACGCGGCCCGGCGGCTGGCCTTCCTGATCCGCGGGGCCCGCGAACTCGGGGTGTCGGGCATCGCGCTCAAGGATGACAGTGCGACACTGCCCGTGGGCCAGGTCGGTTCGGACGGTGATCCTGCGAAGCCGGCGGATTGAGACGGTTCAATCCGCTTGGGAAAGAAAAAAGCCCGGCACAGGCCGGGCTTCCTCTCGTCAAGCAGCGGCTTCAGGCAACCGCGACCGGAATCTTGCCGATCTTGGCTTGCCACTCGCGCGGGCCGGTGGTGTGCACCGAGGTGCCGCTCGAATCGACCGCCACGGTGACCGGCATGTCCTTGACCTCGAACTCGTAGATCGCCTCCATGCCGAGATCGGCGAAGCCAACGACCTTGGCCGACTTGATCGCCTTGGCGACCAGGTAAGCGGCGCCGCCGACGGCCATCAGGTAGGCCGACTTGTTGTCCTTGATCGCCTCGATGGCGACCGGGCCGCGTTCGGACTTGCCGATCATCGAGATCAGGCCGGTCTGCTCGAGCATCATGCGGGTGAACTTGTCCATGCGGGTGCCAGTGGTGGGGCCGGCCGGGCCGACCACTTCGTCGCGCACCGGATCGACCGGTCCGACGTAGTAGATGACCCGGTTGGTGAAGTCCACCGGCAGTTTCTCGCCCTTGGAGAGCATGTCGGCGATGCGCTTGTGGGCGGCGTCGCGGCCGGTCAGCATCTTGCCGTTGAGGAGCAGCTTCTGGCCCGGCTTCCAGGCGGCGACCTCGTCCTTGGTGAGGGTGTCGAGGTCTACCCGGGTAGCGGACTTGAGATCCGGTGTCCAGGTGACGGCGGGCCAGTCCTCGAGCTTCGGCGGCTCGATCTTCGCCGGGCCGGAACCGTCCAGATGGAAGTGGCAGTGGCGGGTGGCGGCGCAGTTGGGGACCAGCGCGATCGGCAGGTTGGCGGCGTGACAGGGGTAGTCGAGCACCTTGACGTCGAGCACCGTGGTGAGGCCGCCGAGACCCTGGGCGCCGATGCCCAGCGCGTTGATCTTCTCGTAGAGTTCGAGGCGCAGCTCTTCGGCGCGGTTGCTGGCGCCACGTGCCTTGAGCTCGTGCATGTCGACCGGCGCCATGATCGATTCCTTGGCCAGCAGCATCGCTTTTTCCGGCGTTCCGCCGATGCCGACGCCGATGATGCCCGGCGGGCACCAGCCGGCACCCATGGTCGGGACGGTCTTGAGTACCCACTCGACCAGGTCGTCGGAGGGATTGAGCATCGCGAACTTTGCCTTGGCTTCGGAGCCGCCGCCCTTGGCCGCGCAGATGACTTCGACGCCGTCGCCCGGGACGACCTCGAAATGCACCACGGCGGGGGTGTTGTCCTTGGTGTTCTTGCGGGTGCCGGCGGGGTCGGCCAGCACCGAGGCGCGCAGCGGGTTGTCCGGATTGGAGTAGGCGCGACGCACGCCCTCGTCGATCATCTGCTGGATGCTCATGGTGGCGTCCGGCCAGGTGACCTGCATGCCGACCTTGATGAAGACCATGCCGATACCCGTGTCCTGGCAGATCGGGCGATGGCCTTCGGCGGCCATGCGCGAGTTGGTCAGAATCTGGGCGATGGCGTCCTTGGCTGCGGGGCTTTCCTCGCGCTCGTAGGCTTCACCCAGCGCCGAAATGTAGTCGAGCGGATGGTAGTAGCTGATGTACTGGAACGCGTCTTCGATCGACTTGATCAGGTCGTCCTGGCGAATTGCGGTCATGTGTTTTCCCCCGGATAAATCTGTCTTGATGGTTTTTCGTTCTGGCTGCTGCGGGCCGCGCGCCTAGTGATGATCGGCTTCCAGGCGGATGCTCTGGTTCATGACCTTGTCGGTATATGCCAGCAGCAGCGCGGAAACGAGGAGCGTAGCATGGATGATCACCTGCCACAGCAGGGTCTTTTCGCTGACATTGTCGGCGTTCATGAAGGAGGCCAGCAGGTGGATCGACGAGATGCTGATGAGCGCGGTGGCAAGCTTGATCTTGAGTACGCCGGCGCTGATGTGGTTGAGCCATTCCGGCTGGTCCGGGTGGCTGTCCAGATCGAGTTTCGAGACGAAGGTCTCGTAGCCGCCGATGATCACCATGATCAACAGGTTGGCGATCATCACCACGTCGATGAGCCCGAGCACGATGATCATGATCTGGTCGCTGGTGAGACCGGGCAGGTCCTGGATGAGCGCGACCAGCGTCTTGATGAACTTGTAGGCATATACGCCCTGGGCAACGATCAGTCCGAGGTAGAGCGGGGCCTGGAGCCAGCGGCTCCAGAAAATGGTGGATTCGAGAATTCGGAGCATACGCATGATGGGCGGGATTTTTCCGGGATCCGGCAGTTTGCCGTGGCGGCGCATTTTAACATCTCCGCGAGCCGCTTCTGCTGCGGTGCACATACGCCGATGCTTCCGGAATGTGTAAGTGCCGTGTAAGAATGGTTTTGTTAAATCGTGACATTCACCGGAGCAATCGGGACGCCGACATAGCACTACGAATACGACCGGAGGGGCAACCCTTCGGCGCAAACCGATCAGGCGAAGCCTGGCATCTTTGAAACAACGATGAAGTTGAGGAGAGGTTAGCGATGTCGAACAACGAAACCACCCAGCAGAAGATGTACTACCCCTCGGAAGCGTCGATGAAGAACGCTGCGATTTCCGGCATGGATGCCTACAACGCACTGTGCAAGGAAGCGGAAGCCGATTACCAGGGGTACTGGGCGCGTCATGCCCGTGAGCTGCTGGACTGGAAACAGCCTTTCACTACCGTCCTCGACGAGAGCAACGCTCCTTTCTTCAAGTGGTTCCCGGACGGCAAGCTCAACGTTTCCTACAATTGCCTGGATCGCAACGTCGAGAAAGGGCTGGGCGACAAGGTCGCGGTGATCTTCGAAGCCGACAATGGCGAAGTCACCAAGGTCACCTACAAGGACATGCTCTCGCGTGTCAGCAAGTTCGCCAACGCGCTTCGCGGCATGGGCGTCAAGAAGGGCGACCGCGTCGTCATCTACCTGCCGATGTCGATCGAAGGTGTGGTCGCGATGCAGGCGTGCGCCCGTATCGGTGCAACGCACTCCATCGTGTTCGGCGGCTTTTCCGCCCAGGCGCTGCGCGATCGTATCGAGGATGCCGGCGCGGTTGCACTGATCACTTCCGACGGCCAGCACCGTGGCGGCAAGGCCCTGCCGCTCAAGCCGATCGCCGACGAGGCGCTGACCCTTGGCGGTTGCGACTCCATCAAGAACGTCATCGTGGTCAAGCGTACCGGCGGTGACTGCAACATCGTTGCCGGCCGCGACATCTGGTTCCACGACGCGGTGGAAGGCCAGTCCGAGGTCTGTGAGCCCGAGTGGGTCGATGCGGAGCATCCGCTCTTCATTCTCTACACCTCCGGTTCGACCGGCAAGCCGAAGGGCGTCCAGCACTCGTCGGGCGGCTATCTGCTGCAGGCGGTGATGTCGATGAAATACACCTTCGACATCAAACCCGACGACGTCTTCTGGTGCACGGCGGATATCGGCTGGGTCACCGGCCATACTTACATCACCTACGGGCCGCTGGCCTGTGGCGCGACCGAGATCGTGTTCGAAGGCGTACCGACCTATCCCGATGCGGGTCGTTTCTGGAAGATGATCCAGAACCACAAGGTCACGATCTTCTACACCGCACCGACCGCGATCCGTTCGCTGATCAAGGCCGCGGACAACAACGAGTCGGTGCATCCGAAACAGTACGATCTGTCGAGCCTGCGGATTCTCGGCTCGGTGGGCGAGCCGATCAACCCGGCCGCCTGGGAGTGGTACTACGAGAACGTCGGCGGCGGTCGCTGCCCGATCGTCGATACCTTCTGGCAGACGGAAACCGGTGCGCACATGATGACCCCGATGCCGGGCGCAACGCCGCTGGTGCCGGGTTCGTGCACGCTGCCCTTCCCGGGCATCATGGCCGCGGTCGTGGATGAGACCGGTACCGACGTTCCCTGGGGGCAGGGCGGCATCCTCGTGGTCAAGCGTCCATGGCCGTCGATGATCCGCACGATCTGGAACGATCCGGACCGTTTCGTGAAGTCCTACTATCCGCCGGATTTCCAGGGCAAGCTCTACCTTGCGGGCGACGGCGCCATCCGCGACGCGGAAACCGGCTACTTCACCATTACCGGGCGTATCGACGATGTGCTGAACGTTTCCGGCCACCGCATGGGCACGATGGAAATCGAATCGGCTCTGGTCGCTCACGAGAAGGTGGCGGAAGCGGCCGTTGTCGGTCGTCCCGACGATGTGACCGGCGAAGCGATCGTTGCCTTCGTGGTGCTCAAGGGTCCGCGCCCGACCGGCGACGAAGCCAAGGCCGTGGTCAAGGAGCTGCAGAACTGGGTTGGCCACGAGATTGGCCCGATCGCCAAGCCGAAGGACATCCGCTTCGGTGAGAACCTGCCGAAGACCCGTTCGGGCAAGATCATGCGCCGGTTGCTGCGTCAGCTTGCCAAGGGTGAGGAAATCCTCCAGGACACCTCGACGCTCGAAAATCCGGCCATCCTCGACCAGCTCAAGGGCTGATCGAACCACTCGGGAAGGATCGCCCCCGCAAGAGGGGCGAACTTCCGCAAAAGAATAATTGGAGGCAGTCGGCCCCTTAAGCCGACCGATGGGAGGGGGAGAAGGGCGCGGAAACGCGCCCTTTTTTCTTGAGACGCCGCCTGCATGCAGCAGGCGGCGCATTTTTTACTTGCTGCCGACCTGACTCATCATCCGTTCGAGTTCCTTGGCCGGCACGAAGCCGCCGATGCGGTTGCCGTCGGCGAGGAAGATGGTTGGCGTGCCGTTAACCCGGTGCTTCTGGCCGAAGGCGGTGTTCTTCTGGATCGCCGAGGTGTCGCAGCTGGCGCTCGCAGGCGTCTTCGCGCTCAGCATCCAGTCGTTCCAAGCCCCACCCTTGTCCTTGGCGCACCAGATGTTCTTTGACTTGTCGAGCGAATCAGGACCCAGGACCGGGTAGAGGAAGGTGTAGATGGTGATGTCGTCGACCGATTCGAGTTCCTTGGCGAGGCGCTTGCAGAAGCCGCAGTTGGGGTCCTCGAAGGTGGCGATGACCCGCTTGCCGTTCCCCTTGACCTGCTTGATCGCCTGATCGAGGGGCAGACTCGCGAAGTCGATCTTCAAGAGCTCATTCTGTCGTGCCTGAGTCACGTTGCGCCGGGTCTTGCTGTCGATGATGCTGCCATCGACCAGAAATCCGACCTTTTCGTCGGTGTAGATCAGATCGCCCGACTTGAGCACCACCTCGTAAAGGCCTCCGTATGGCGTTTTCGTGACCGATGCGACCGCAGGCGCATTGAGAAAGGCCTCGACCCCTTTCTTGACGGAGGCTTCGTCGGCATGGGCCAAGCCGGCCGCGGCCAGCATGATGGGCAGCACGGCCCGGGTAAAACGCAATTGCATCATCATTTCCTTGTTGGTCGATCTCGAGAAGGATGTTAATCGTTTTCGGCGATGAGCCCGGAGTCCCTCAGGGACTTGTCCATCGAGGAAGGCTCGTTGGCCGTCATCGTTAAACAGGACTTCGCGTCGTTACGCCGTCCGCATCCGGTGCAGGCCGATGGAGCTGATCGGATAAATCATTCAGAACTTTCCGCTGATCGCGTAGCGAACCAGCGCATTGCGTACGACCGGTATCCTGTTGGTGAGGTTCATTCCAAGATTGCGCAGGCCCGAGACGATCGGGTTCGTCGGCCTGAAGAGATGGTTGAGCCCATGGGTGGTGTATTGCAGCAGGGCTGTTTCCTCTGCGCGCGCGCGGGCGTAGCTGCGCAGTACTTCGATTTCGCCGGGGTCGCGCCAGCCCGGCAGGGCTGCGAGCTTGTCGGCCAGGGTCATGGCGTCCTGATAGCCGAGATTGATGCCATGGCCCGAAAGCGGATGAATCGCGTGGGCTGCGTCTCCGATCAGCGCCAGCCGGGCGCCCACCGGATCATCCACTCGCATCAACCGTAGCGGAAAGGCCTGCGCCGGACCGAGTGCTTCGAGCACGCCGAGCTGATTTCCGCCCGCTTCGGCGACACGCCGTGCCAGTAAATCCGGCTCGAGCGCCATCAGTTCGTCGGCAACGGCATCGGGTGCCGACCATACGATCGAAATGCGATTGCCGGGCAGTGGCAGCCAGGCGAGGATCCCGTCCTTGCGGAACCATTGGCGCGCAACGCCGTGATGAGGTTTTGAGCAGCTGAAGTTTGCGACCACGCCCTTTTCCGCGTACGGACTGAAGTGGGCTTCGATGCCCGCCTTGTCACGCACCCAGGACTGAACACCATCAGCCCCCACGATCAGCCTTGCATCGAGCCGGCGACCGTCCTCCAGGAAGATGCTGGCCTTGTCTTCTTCGCGGGCCAGCGATGCAGGGACCGCAGGGCAGAGCAGCTTGACGTTGTGCTGGCGTTTGATGCTCTCCCAGAGCTCGCGTTGCATCAGGCCCGATTCGACGATCCATGCCAGTTCGTCAAGTCCGCTGTCGTAACACGAGAAATCGAGACGACCGCCGTCGTCGCCGTGGATCTGCATGTCGTATACCGGCGCGATCCGGCTGTGGTCGAGATGCTCCCAGGCGCCGATCCTCTCGAGAAAGGCCGCATTGACCGGGCTGATTGCGTAAATGCGGGCGTCCCAGTCGCCAGCGGGGGCCGGCGGGCGAGCTTCGATGACGCCGATGCGTAGATGGGTGCCGCGTAGCGCCGCAGCGAGGCTGGCACCGGCCAGTCCGGCGCCGACTATGAGAATGTCGAAATCCATGCTTCAGGTCCCCGAACCTGTAATACCCGATACCGTGAAGCCCGAAGTTCAAGATTACCTTCGAGCCCGCTCCAGGCCGGGATTGTGCCCGACGCGCCTGGTCAAGTCACCCGCCCCGGCTGGCGACGCTATTGGACTGGACGTGCAGGCAGAGTAAAGTCGCGCCGGTCGGCCGCCGCGGGCGGCCCGCAACGTGGACATGCAATGGAATTCCTGTTCGATGGTGGTTTCTGGCTGTCGGTGCTGCAGATCATCGCCATCGATATCCTGCTCGGCGGCGACAACGCGGTGGTCATCGCGCTCGCCTGCCGACGCCTGCCCGAGCATCAGCGCAACCGCGGCATCTTCTGGGGTGTGATCGGGGCCATCGGCCTGCGTATCGTGCTCATCTACTTTGCGCTCCATCTGCTTGCGCTGCCCTTTCTCAAGATCGTCGGCGGCCTGCTGCTCCTGTGGATCGGCGTCAAGTTGCTGCTGCCCGAGGGTGAGGACGAACATGGCCGTATAGAGGGCGGAACGACTTTGTTCTCCGCGGTGAGGACGGTGGTGATCGCCGACGCGGTGATGAGCCTGGATAATGTCATCGCGGTTGCCGCCGCGGCGAAGGGGGATATCGCGCTCGTCATCTTCGGCATCGTGGTGTCGATTCCGGTGATCGTGTGGGGCAGCAGATTCGTACTCAGGCTGATGGACCGCTTCCCGGTAGTGATCGTCCTCGGTGGCGCGCTGCTCGGATGGATTGCTGGGGGTATGCTGGTCGGCGATGTGGTGTGGCACGACCGGATTGCGGCTCGGCTGCCGCACGCTGCGCTGGTGGCGGGTTTGGCGGGGGCAGCGCTGGTGGTGTTTGTCGGGCGTTGGCTGTCGGGGCGGATGACAGCCCGCAGCGCGCCGCTGCGTGAGATACCGCTGGACGGGCACGGTGACGGATAGGGGAAAGGCGATGACGCTGCGGGTACTGGTTGCGGTTGACGGCTCGCTGCCTTCGGGCAGGGCGCTTGGGCATGTGATCGACCTGGTGCGGGCAGGGGCCGGGCTCGAGATCCACATACTGAATGTCCAGATTCCGGTCGAGTCCGGGCATGTGCGCATGTTCGTCACGCCCGAGGAGATCGACGGCTGGTATCGCGACGAGGGTATCGCCGAACTCGAGCCGTCGCGCATTGCGCTCGATGCGGCAGGCATCGGGTACACCCAGCACATCGCGGTCGGCCATCTGGTCGAGACGATCTGCCGCTACGCTGCCGAGCAGGCGTTCGACATACTGGTGATGGGAACGCGTGGACGAAGGGGACTGGGCGGCGCCTTGATGGGGTCGGTCGCCCGTGGCGTGCTGGCTGCGACGACGATACCGCTCACCCTGGTGAAATGATGCCCCCGGCTTTTAGCGTGTCGTGTCGCCATCCGTCGTGACGACGCGGGCGCTGGTCCGCGCCCGTTCGGCGATCCGTGCAAGCAGCGCCCTTGCGTCCCGGTCGCCGGGGGTGTCGGTGGCTGGCGTGCGATAGACCATTTTCACCCTGCCGGGCTGGCTTTTGAGCTCGTAGATCCCGATGCTCAGGGGGCACAGGGCGATGTTGTCGGGGTTTTCCAGGGCCAGTCTCGCGGCGATGCGCACGCTGCAGAAGGCGAAGACTTCCGCGTTTCGGTAGATGTTGCCGTGATGACCGAGATCGGCTTCGGTGCGCTCGAGCATCGCGCCGAAGCCACTCACCGACGAAACGAGCAGCCCCTCGTCCTCGATCGATTCGATGAGCGCTTCACGGGTGCGTGCATAGGTGCTTGGTGCGATCTCGAGCGAGGTCGGGCCAGCCGCGTGTGATGGTGGGGCGGCAACGCAGAAGAGGCTCGCGGTCATGGCAAGGAGCCATGCCCCCGTGTTCAGGTAAGGACCCATCCCTTGGATTCCGCTTCTGAAAAGAAGCGGTATACACCTTCGGCAATGACGCCGTCCGGCGCGTCGAACTTTTGCTGCAAGGCGTCGATGATCTCGGGCGCACTGCGCCTGCCGTCGCACAGCGCGAGGATTTCACCCGCGCTGCCGTTGAGCTTGACCACGCCTTCGGGAAACAGCAGTAAATGGGCCTGCTGGGCGGGTTCCCAGCGCAGGATGAAGCGGGGGGCGATCGAGGGAGTCATGACGAGCCTCCTGGCGATGCGGGGCCTGGCCCCGCACCCGGGTTCAGCGGACGTAGACGTAGGCGGTGACTTCGAAGCCGAGGCGGATTTCCTGATAGGCGGGGGTTTCCCAGGTCATGATGCGCTCCTTTGGTGGTGGGCGACGACGGCTGTCGTCGGTGAACACAGTGTCGATCATCCCGGCCCGGCCTGCCGTCGAAATAAGCCGTGAGCCGGGCTCGCGAAATTCATGATTCCAGCGCGGAGGGTCGGTCGCGGCGCATCGGCAGGTAATCGCCGAAGCCGTCGATGTCCACCCGACAATAGTTCAGCAGCATGGCGTCGAGCATGCTCCACAGGACGTCGAGCTTGAACTGCAGGATGTCGGTCGCCCGGCGCTGTTCGTCGCGCGTGCGAAAGTGCGTGAGCGTGATCTCCAGCCCGTGTTCGACATCGCGGCGGGCCTCGGAGAGCCGGCGCCGGAAGTAGCCGTAGCCTTCCGTGTCGACCCACGGATAGTGCGTCGGCCAGTTGTCGAGGCGCGATTGATGAATGGCCGGGGCGAACAGCTCGGTGAGCGACGCGGCCGCGGCTTCCTGCCAGGGTCGCTGCCGGGCAAAGTTTACATAGGCATCGACCGCAAAGCGCACGCCTGGCAGCACATGGCGCTCCGACACGACTTCGTCGCGGCTCAGCCCGACGGCCTCGCCGAGGCGGATCCATGCCTCGATGCCGCCTGGCTCGCCGTCGCGCCCGTCGTGGTCGATGATGCGCTGGACCCAGTGGCGGCGGATCTCGCGGTCGGGACAGTTGGCGAGGATCGCGGCATCCTTGATCGGGATGTTGAGCTGGTAGTAGTAGCGGTTCGCAACCCAGCCCTTCAGCTGGCGGCGGTCCAGCCGGCCCTGGTGCATCATCTGCTGGAAGGGGTGGTGGATGTGATAGCGGTCACCCATGCTGCGCAGGGCGGCCTCGAACAGTTCGGTCGAAAGCGGTGGGGCGTGACGGTCCATGGCGGATGTCTCCTAGAGTTCGATCTTCATGCCGTCGAAGGCCACTTCGATGTCCGCGTTCTGCAGCATCCGTCGCTCATGGCTGGCCGAATCGAGTATCGGGTTGGTGTTGTTGATGTGGATGAGGATGCGGCGCGCGCTCGCGTAGGGCGACAGGCGGGCGATCATGCCGTCGCCGCCGGATTGCGGCAGGTGGCCGATTTCCCTGGCGGTCTTGCGCGAGAGGCCGAGGCGGATCATCTCGTCGTCGGTCCAGAAGGTGCCGTCCACCATGATGCAGTCGGCCTGGGCCAGGAACTCGTCGAGGTGCGGTTCGATCGCGCCGAGGCCGGGCGCATAGAACAGCTTTCGGCTGCTGCGCAGATCCTCGACCAGCAGGCCGATATTGTCCTCGCGGTGAGCGCGGCCGCGACGCGGCGAGAACGGCGGTGGCTGGCTCGCCAGCGCCACCGGCGTGAAGCGCAGGTCCGGCAATTCGGGCAGTGAAAATGGCGTTGGCGGGTCGGCGCGCAGCGGGTGCCAGTCGACGCCGCAGAAGTGCTGCAGCACGCCGAAAACCGGATTGCCGGTAGTGAGGTCCTGGTGCACCGGTTCGGTGCACCACACCGGTAGCTGCGAGGCGCGCTCGCGCAGCATGAACAGGCCGGTGGTGTGATCGATCTGCGCGTCCACAAGGATCACGGCGCTGATGCCGCTGTCGCGCAACATGCGGGCGGGCTGCAGTTCCGGGTGCTGTTTGAGCTGCGCGAGAATATCCGGCGAGGCATTGATGAGTGCCCAATGCACGCCGTCCGCGCTGATCGCGATCGACGACTGGGTGCGGGCGCGGAAGCGCGGGTCGCCCGCGCGTACGCCCGCGCAGTTGTGGCAGTTGCAGTTCCATTGCGGAAAGCCGCCGCCGGCGGCCGAGCCGAGTACGAGGATCTTCATTGCACCTCCTCGGTCGCTTCGGCGATCACCGCAGTGGCTGCCCGCTTGACCAGCGGCATGTGGAAATGGATCGGCTGGCCCGCCCGCCGGGTGATCTCAGCGACCTCCCGGTGGTCGGGCGAGCGGCTGCAGGCGGGGTCGGTGGCGGCGGCATCGCCGGTAAGCAGAAAGGCCTGACAGCGGCAGCCGCCGAAGTCCTTCTCCTTGTCCGGGCATTCGCGGCAGGTCGGCGACATCCAGTCGAAACCGCGAAAACGCTTGAACAGCGGCGACTCGTTCCAGATCCAGTCGAGGCTGTGCATGCGCACCGAGGGGAACTCGAGTCCGGGGAGCACCCGCGCCTCGACACAGGGCATCGGAATACCATCGGGTGCGATCGTCAGGTGGATGTTGCCCCAGCCGTTCATGCATGCCTTTGGGCGGCCTTCGTAATAGTCGGGGATCACGAAATAGAGGGTCATGCCGTGTTCGCCGCGCTTGCCCGCCTCGCGCCAGCGCTCGACCACCTGTTCGGCTTCGCGCAGCGCTTCGAGCGAGGGCATCAGCTCGGCGCGGTTCATCAGGGCCCAGTTGTAGTACTGGATGTTGGCAAGCTCCACGTACTCGATACCGAGCTCGGCCGCCCAGCGCAGCAGCGCATCGATCTCGCCGAGGTTGTGACGGAAGAGCGGTACGTTGAGCACCATCGGCAGACCGCGTGCCTTGACCATGCGGGCGGCTTCGAGCTTGAGCGCATGGGCGCGGGCATCGACGAGGCGGTCGGTGAGCGTTGCGGTCGAGGCCTGCAGCGAGAGCTGCACCTGCCGCAGGCCGGCTGCGATCAGTGCGTCGAGACGCGCTTCGGTGAGCCCCACGCCAGAGGTGATGAGGTTGGTGTAGAAGCCGAGCTTGTCGGCATGCGCGACAAGCACTTCGAGATCGTCACGCAGCAGCGGTTCGCCACCCGAAAGACCGAGCTGCACGGCGCCGAGCGCGCGGGCTTCGGTGAGGACGCGCTTCCACTCGTCGGTGTCGAGCTCGTTGGCGGTGTAAGCCGCATAGTCGAGCGGGTTGCTGCACCAGCTGCATTTGAGCGGGCAGCGGTAGGTCAGCTCTGCGGTCAGCCACATCGGCAGGCCGCGGGGAATGGAGAGGTCGGACATCGCGTCACTCCTTGATCGTGCGCTCATCGTGCCGGGCCGGCGCGGCGCCGGCGTGCAGATGGCGTCCGCTTGTCACTGGCGAATTTCTTGATATGCGGCGTCGAAAAAAAGCGGCGCCCGAAGGCGCCGCAATCACGAGGAAGAAACATGCCGGGAAGCACGATGAGCGAGGGAGAGCATCGAAATCCCCGGTGCAACAGGCAGGGTCAGAAGAAGATGACACCGCCGAGCGAGATGGTGCGGGCCTTGAAGCTGTCGCCATACAGGTCCGCGCCGCTTTTCTTTTCCTGGTTGTATTCGCCAACCAGGGTGATGTACTTGTTGAGGGTGTGATAGACGCCAAGCGTCACGCCACGACTCTTGTTGGTTTCGGTGAGCGTGCCGCTCTTGTCCTTGTTCTCGCCATAGTTCAGGCCGACCTTGGTCTTGCCGAACTTGTAGGTGCCCTGCAGGAAGTAGCCCTGGCTGTCGGTTTCGCCGAACGGTGAGAAGAACTGTGCGCCGACCGTCGAAAGACCGAGACCCTTGCCGTCGAAGCCGTAGGCGACTGCCTCGAAGTTGCCGAAGCCGACCTTGGCGCCGAGTTCGAAGCCGCGCGCATTGAAGGTCGGCGTGTTGGCCACGCCGCCGTCGGTGCTCTGGTGTACCAGGCCGCCCCACACCGAGCCCGGCGTCGCGCCTTTCCAGTCATAGCTGGCGATGGCCTGGAAGCCCGGCGTGCTGGTTTCGCCGCTGCCGATGAAATCCTTCGGCTGGAAGATGCCGGCCGATGCGGAGAAGCCGTTCATGTCCGGCGTGGTGTAGGTGATCTGCGGCTGGAAACCGGTGTACATGTAGCCGTGGCCGATCATCCCGAAGGTGGTGTTGAACGGGATCGACGCGTTGGTGGCGCCGCCCAGGCCGAGCAGGGTCATGTCGGAGAGGATGATCTTCTGCGCGAACAGGCCGATGTCACGGCCGAACTTGACCGTCCCCATGCTGTCGTTGCCGAACTGGAAGTACAGGTTGCGCACGTCGATCTGCGAGAACGGGCTGGTGGAACCGGCGGTGGAGCCTGCGCCCGGCGCGGTCGGCAGGCCGACCACGGTCGACGAATCGTTGATGCCCGGAGCAAGGCCGACGTGGGCCTTGATGTCCATGCCTTCGGTCTTGGTGGTGAACACGAAGTTGATCCAGCCTGGCAGCAGGCCGTTGGTAAGCGCCGAGTTGTCGGTCTTTGCGCCATTGTCATTGACCGAACGGAAAGAGTAGAAGCCGTTGATGGTGCCGTTGATGTCCAGGGTGGCATCGCCCTGGGTGAAGCTTACCGCCTGGGCGCTGCCGGCTGCCGAAACGAAGGCCAGGCTCACAAGCTTGGCAATGGTGGATCTCTTCATGGATTGTCTCCGTATGTCTGGTCTTTGTCTGCGCTGCACGAGCGGTGCCGCGCCCTCCCTGGCAGGCCGGGTCCTCCGGAGCCTGCGCGTCGTGACGCATGGAGCAGATCGCAAGGCGCGTGCCTCTCGGGTTGGCATGTCATGCCAACGTTCTTTCGGTTAGGTCGAAAACCGAGATCTGGCGCGGCTTGCGTACAAAATCGCCTTGCCCGTCAGGGGTTTGCACTGGGCGTCCAAGTGTTGCGGATTGGAGCAGGCGGCGTTGCGCGACGAAGCAGGTGATACCGCTCGACCTGATGCAAGCTGGAGCAGATCGGGCGTGGAGATCGCTCGGGCGGGGGCGGAGGAGGGCGCGGGGAAGGACCGGAAGGCAGGCGATGGCGGGTGTTTGGTTGCAGTCCCGGTTAGCAGTCCGTCGCCAGTCGATGTAAAAGGATGGATATCGACAGTGTGATGCGAGGCGTAATCAATGGAGCACAACTTTACGACCGGGATCGTATGGACCGGTAATCGCGGCGAGGGCACGCGCAGCTATCGTGGCTATGACCGGACCTGGGACATCGCAGTGCCGGGAAAGGCGGTGGTGCATTGTTCGAACGACCCGATGCTGGGCGGGGATCCGGCCAAGATGAATCCCGAGGACTTGCTTCTTTCGGCGCTCTCGGCCTGTCACATGCTCTGGTATCTGCACTACGCGAGCGACGCGGGGATCGTCGTGCTCGCCTACCGGGACGAGCCGGTGGGTTATGGTGAGACCCTGCCGTCGGGAGCGGGCCGTTTCGTTTCGGCGGAACTCCGGCCGGAAATCACCGTCGGCGCCGGGACGGACATCGCCGCGGCCGAAAGGATTCACGGCCGGATACACGAGGTGTGCTTCATCGCCCGTTCGGTGAGTTTTCCCGTCTCGTACCGCGCCCGCTTCCACGTGGCCGACGACTCGGGGTCGGGCGACCGGCACGCACCCGGCTGAAGCGTGAGGCGACGGCGCGAGCCTGGTGTTTCAGGACGTCAGCGCATCCAGCGCGGCGAGGCTTGCTGCCAGGATTTCCGGATCGAACTGCCCATGTCCGGCGCCCGGAATCTCCTGCAATCGCAATGAAGGGCAGGCGCCGGCCAGCGCCCGTGCGGCGCCTGGTGGGCAGATCGGGTCGTTGTCACCTTGGACGATGATGCCCGGCAAGACATGCCGGGCGGCCGCCTCGAGCAGTGTCGCTGCACGCGGATAAGCGTGCCGCGCCAGATAGTGAAGCTGGAGCCGGGTCTTCGCGATTGCGCTGGCCTCCGGCGGCGCGTCGGCAATCGTCTCGCCCATCAGCGCCGCCTCATGGGCCAACCACCGGCGTGTGATCTCTGCGCGGACACTGGCGGGACCGGATTCGAAATCGTGCTGCAGGCGGCGGATGCAGTCGCGGGCCGCCTCGTTCTCGGTGCGGCCTTGAAAGTTCGCCAGATAGGCATCCAGTTCGCGATCGCCGCCGAGAAAGATCCCGCGCAGCAACAGTGCGCGCACCCGTTCCGGACGCGTGGCTGCGTAGGCCAGCGCCAGCAGGCTGCCCCACGAGCCGCCCCAGACCAGCCAGGCTTCGATGCCGAGGTGGACGCGAATCAGTTCGATGTCGGCCACCAGGTGTTCGGCGGAATTGGCCCGGATCTCGCCGGCCGGGCGGCTGCGGCCGCAGCCGCGCTGGTCGAAGAGGATGGCGCGGTGACGCCGTGGATCGAAAAGGCGGCGATGTCGGTCGGTGCACATGCTGCCCGGCCCACCGTGGAGAAAGATCACCGGGAAGCCGTCGCGCGGGCCGCAGTCCTCCACGTAGAGTTCGTGGCCGTCACCCGCCGCCAGCCGATGGACCGCGCGGGGCTCGGCGGGCGGATGAAGTCCGGCCACGGGGCGGGGACGCCGGCTCAGAAGGTGTAGCGCGCGCTCACCCCGGCGTAGGCGCTGAAGGCTGGGCCGGGTTCGTAGAACTTGCTGTTGCTGTCATTGACGATGACCGAGCCGATGTACTTGCGATCGAACAGGTTGTCGAGCCGCAGCATCTCCTGGAACTGCCACGCGCCCTGCTTCTGGGTGGCGGCAACGCGCAGGTTGAAGAGGGTGTAGCTGGGCGCGGTCCGTGCATCGTTGCCGTCGTTCACGAACACGTGGCTGCGATACACCGTCTCGAGCGCGGTGGTGAGGCCCTGCATGGGCTGCCAGGCGAGTTCGCCATAGATACTGGTCGCGGGGATGCCGGGCAGGCGCTTGCCTGCGCTGATCGCACCGCTGCTCTCGTCGTAGATGGCACGCATGTGGGTGAAGGCCAGCTTGCCGCGCCACTGGCGTGAAAATTCGCTGTCGACCGCCACCTCGACACCCTGACGCAGGGTCGAGGCGGCATTGGTGTAATAGGTGCGTCCACCGGTGGCGCCTGCCGGCACGATTTCGTCTTCGGTGCTGATCTGGAACACCGCGGCATTGACGCGGGTGTAGTCGCTGACGAAAGCCTTTGCGCCAAGCTCGTACTGGGTGCTGGTCGAGGGTTTGAGTCCGAGGTTGAAGCCGGCGCCGCCCGCCGAATAGGCCATCTCGCCGAGCGTCGGCGTCTCGTAGCCCTTGCCCGCGCTGGCATAGAGGTTCAGTGCGGGACTGAGCTCGTAGGTCACACCCACGGCCGGCGTGGTCTTGCTGAAACTCACGCTGCCGCTGTCGTCGCCATTGACCAGGTATTTGTCGTCGACCTCGGTCTCGACATGGCTGTGGCGCAGGCCGGCCTGCAAGCCCCAGCTACCCCTTTTCCAGCTTGCCTGCAGATAGGGGTCGAGACTGGTGACCGTGTCGATCTCGTCGCGGCGCAGGTTGCCGCGTACGCCCAGCGCTGTCGGCGCGGTTGCCGGGCCGAGGAAGTTCTCGTAGCCCTGGCGGTCGTCCTCTGAGCGGTCGTAGTCGATGCCGCCGGTGAGTGTGAGTTCGCCGCCGGCCGCGGCCAGGGTTTGTATCCACCTTGCCGACATGCCGTGGAATTCACGGTCGAAGTCGATCACGCCCCCGGCCTGGCCGGGGCGCGTGGCAATGTTCTGCACGATCGCGGGAATCGACTGGTACTGCAGTACGCTGCGCTTGCCCGCATAGGCGGAGAATTGCAGTGTGCCGGCACCGATGCGGCGCTCGTAATTCATGCCGCCCTGTACGTTGTCGATGTTCTTGCGCACGTTGTAGTCGATGGCGGCACTTTCGACCGCACGCGGATCTCGCTGAAAAGTGGCCCAGGTCACGCCCTGCGGGTCCTGGGTGTCGGCCTGATGGAGCGTCGCGGCGATGAAGTTGAGCTTGCTGTCCGCATCCGGCTTGAGGGTGATCTTGGCAAAGCTCTGGTCACGACTGGCGGCGCTGTGGTCGCGATAGCCATCGGTCTCGAAGCGCGAGCCATTCACCAGGAAGCCCACGCCGCCTTTTTCACCCTCGGCCTCGAGTTCGTACTTGGTGGTGCCCCACGAACCCCCGAGAATTCCGGCCTTGATGCTGGGTGGGCCACTGCCGTCGCGCGAGAAGAGCTGAATCACGCCGCCCGAGCTGGCGCCATACACCGTGGAGAAGGGGCCGCGCAGTACCTCGATGCGTTCGGCGGTGTCGAGGTTGAAGGTGGCCGCCTGACCCTGGCCGTCCGGCGTGCTGGCGGGAATGCCGTCGGTGACGAGCTTGATGCCGCGTACCCCGAAGGCGGCCCGGGCGCCGAATCCGCGCGAGGAGATCTGCAGGTCCTGGGCGTAGTTCTGGCGGTTCTGCACCACCAGGCCGGGCACGGCGGCGAGCGACTCGGATACGTTGACCTTGAGCTGTCCCTCGCTGATGCTGCGCTGGTCCACCACGTCGACCGAGAAAGGCAGCTCGAAACTCTGAGCTTCCACCCGGCTGCCCGTCACGACCACCGGTTTGAGCTGAAGATCGGCTTCGGCTGCACCCGCGGCGAAGCTGCCCATCGAGAGGGCGAGCGCGAGGCCGATGCTGATCGGGCGACGTTGCGGGACGTCTGTGTTGGTCGTGCGGCGTGATGTGTGTGTGGACATGGCTTACCTGTTGTGATTTGTGCGCCGGCGCGGGGTCGCGGGCGAGCCTGGGGCAAGTCTAAGCCAGGGCAGTCGGGTGCAGGCTCGTCGCAGTCTGTGTAGCGGGCTCAAGAAAATCATGAGATCTCGCCGCAATCGTCGTCACCGCTTGCTTCGAGGAAGGCCTTGAGCGCGACCGCGTTGTTGCACTCGGCATCGCGGGCGGCAAACAGCAGGGTGACGGGGCCGCTGGCAACTGCTTCGCGGAGCTCCGCCAGCTCTGAATGCGAGCTGCGTAGCTCCGCGAGATAGTCCCGCCGGAAATCGTCCCAGCGAGCACGATCGTGCGCGAACCACTTGCGCAGGGTGTCCGATGGGGCAAGCTCACGCAGCCAGAGGTCGACCGCAGCGTCCGCCTTGCGAATTCCCCGCGGCCACAGACGATCGACCAGCACCCGCAGACCATCGTCCGCTGCGGGTGCTTCATAGATGCGTTTGGTCCTGATCTCCATTTTCCGGCCTCCCTTCGCCTCAGTCTGGCAGCCGCACCATCGTTCCGCCAGACCGCCGTGTCATGCCTCCCGAGCAGTCACCACGTAGCGCAGCGGCCCACCGGCCTTCAGCGCGTTGAAGGGGTAGCAGGTGATGAGGGTCAGCTCGCGGGTCCGGCTGCCCTGGGCGAGTACGCGGGTATCGGATTTATCGACCACCTCGGTGTTGCTCACGCGGTAGCGGACAGTGGTGCCGCCTTGCGTGTCGAGTTCGATGAGGTCGCCGTTTCGCACCCATTGCAGGAATGCGAAGTGGGTGTCGCGGTGGGCGCCGATGACGCTGTTGCCGCGTTCGCCGGGCAGCGCGGTGCCGAACATGTAGCCGGGGCCGAAGGCAATCGTGCGGCCACTCGCGCCGGCCAACACGTAAGCCTCGGCGTGGCGGCCGGGCACCCGTAAGCGGGCCACCGGCCAGGTATCTGCCCACGGCCACGGTCGAGCTTCGCGCTCGCCTTCGAGGGTGCGTGACCATGCGTCGGCGATCAGCACCTGCGCGAACCAGGCCTTGGCCTGGATGTAGCCAGCCTGCCCGAGATGCCAGCAGGCAGTGACGGCGAGCGTGAGCGCCGCGATTGCCGCCAGGCGACGCGCCGGTGTGTGCCGGCGGACGAGTTCGGCGCGGGGTGTGCCGAGGTTGGCATTGGCAGGCCAGGCGCATTCCACGCCGAGGAATTCCGCGTAACCGCGATCGTGGCAGAAGTCATTGGTGTTCATCCTGATTCTCCTTTTCAGCGGGCGAGAGACGGGTTGGTGGGCTGGCGGCGCAGGGTGACCCACAGCGCCAGGGAAAGCAGCAGCGCGATGCCGCCGAGCAGCAGATGCCAGCGCGAGTCGGTCGCGCCGCGCGGCAGTTCGCCGAATACCGCCTCGTAGTTCCAGCCGTGGGGCAGCTTGGTGGGCATCGCGCCGCCGTCGAGGGCCGCGTCGGCGGGCCGTGCCGGCGTGCGGTCGACCGCGACGAAGCTGGTGTAGCGACTCATCAGCTGGTGCTCGATGGCGAGCGGGATCACCGCCGCGCGTACCTCGTCTTCGGGGGTGCCGCTGTTGAGGCGGTCCATCAGTGCGTCGATCTTCTGCCGCGCCCACAGGCTGCCGATGCCGGTGCCGGCATTGGCATCGCCCAGGGATACCGTGCTGGTCCAGCGAAAGTCACCCGCGTCGCCGCTGATTTCGATCTTGCCCACTGCAATGTCGAGGGCCGCGGCGATGACGACCGGCTCGCCCAGGTATAGATCGGGTATGTGCGCCGGCCACGCCTCGACCGTGCTGCCGGCGGGCCAGCGCACCTCGATGTTCTTGAGCATCGGCGCCTCGAGGCGGCTGAAGAGTTCGGACATCCTGGCTTTCACTTCGTCGACCTTGCCGATGTAGGTGAAGCTGCCGCGGCCGGTCTCGGCCGCCTTGCGCATGAAGTGGCTGTTGGGGGCCGAGCCGATGCCGACGGTAAAGAGGCGGCTCGCGCCGAGACGCTGTTGGATCAGCGCGAAGAGCTCTTGTTCGTTGCCCACCGCGCCGTCGGTCAGAAAGATCACCTGGCGGACCCGGTCGCTGCTTGCATCACCGGTGAGGGCCTTCTTGAGCGCGCCGGCCATCTCGGTGCCGCCGTTGGCACGCAGCCGTTCGACCCAGCGGACCGCGTGGTGGATGTTGCCGTCGCTGGCGGCTTGTGCGCTGTCGAAAAGGGCACGGCTGTCGGAGTTGAACTCGATCACGTTGAAGCGGTCGGCCGGATCGAGGCGCCGCAGTGCCATGGCCAGCGCCTCGCGGGCCTGAACAATGGATTCGCCTTCCATCGAGCCCGAGGTATCGATTACGAAGATCACTTCCCGCGGAAGCCGGGCGGTGGTGGTGAAGGGCGCCGGCGGCATCAGCGTGAGCAGCGCATACTGACGCCCGTCCTCGCCGGGCTCGGCAAACAGGGTTGCTGCCGGGGCGCTTCCGGCGGCCAGTGTCCAGGTGAGCTCGAAATCCCGGTTTGCCGGCGTGTTGCCCTCCGAGAGCGTGATCTTGCGGCGCTGCTCGCCATCGCGGATCACCTGCACCGCGTGAAACGGACTGCGGACCTCGGCGATCGGCACACCGGCGTCGAGGCTGACGCGGATGCGCACCGGGTTGAGCAAGTGCTCGTCCGGCCGCACCACCGGCGGGCTGATCCGCAGTGCGTCGAGGACGCTTGCACCGGCCGCGACGGCGCCGACCTCCTCGTCGTCCGCGCCCGCGCCGGGGATGTAGCGCGGGCCGACCACCATCGGGAAGCGCAGGCTGTAGCGGCCGGTGCCCTCTACCTGGCGGTAGTCGAGCGTCTGCCGGTATTCGAGTTCGATCACGATCTGCTCGCGCGGGCCGATGTTGGCGACGCTGGTGGTGAACATGTTGGGCCGCTCCTGCTCCAGCAGGGCCGCACGCTGGCCGGTTTCGCGGGCTTTGCGGTAGGTCGCCTGGGCCTGGGCGCGCTCCTGCACCTCTGCTTCGATCACACGCTGGCCGATACGCATGCGAAGTCTGTTGACCGCTGCGTTCTCGGGGAGCGGGAACACGTAGATGCCTTCGTACCAGGCGTCGGAGGGGTTGCTGAAGGTCTGCACCACGCGGGTGTGAGCGAGCGGTCCGCTGACCTGGATGTCCACCTCGGTGGCGAGCAGTGGTACGGCGAAGCTCGGAACCTGGTCGCCACGGAAGAGCAGGGTGCCCTGGCGGGCATCCGCGGGCTTCATTTCCGCAAAGCCCGTTTCGGCACTCTGGGCTGCGCTGGCGGGCGTGGCCAGCAGCAGCACCACACCACCGAGCGCCACACTGAAACCCAGCGCGGTGGCAAACATCAACAACAGGTAGGCGATCAGGTCGACGAGCCGCTGGCCGCGTGCGATCCGCTTGTTATGAGGCGAGTCCGGCAGGCGGACTGTCCGGTCTGCGGTGGTATTCATCCCTTGCTCCGTTCGTGTTGTTGTTGCGGTGATGCAATTTGAACGGGGCAGACGGGCGGCAAGCGGATCGAATCAGGTCAATCCGCAGATGAAATGTGGCCGAATGATGGCAATCGGCCCGGGCGCGCAATGGGGCGAGGTGCGAGGGGCAGGTTGAAGGCAGTCACCGGCCGCGGCGGCGACTTCGCAGCGCAGCGCCGCGGCAGGGGGCGGAGCACGGCCGGTGCATCCGCCAGGGGCTGAGCCCGGAGGTGCTCAGCGGGAGAGGATCCACTTGACGACGAGCTTTATCTCATCGTCGCTGAGACGATCCGCGGGGTGTGGGGGCATCGGTACCGTACCCCACACGCCGGCGCCGCCTTCACGGATCTTCTTGGCGAGCATCGCGGGCGCGTCAGGGTTGCCCTTGTATTTGGCGGCAACGTCCTTGTACATCGGCCCCATGCGTTTCTGGTCCACCGTGTGGCAGGCCGCGCAGCCCGAGCTCTCGTAGATGGCTTCGCCTTCGTCGGCCTGGGCGAGCGGCGCGATGAACAACGAGGCGGCGAACAGCGCGGGGGCGAGTCTGACGATCTGATGAGGTTTCATGGGCGTTTCCTTGCTTATGGTTTGAACAATGCGGGGCTGTGCGGCCTGGGCGTCGACCGATAGAGATTGGCCACATCGGTGGGATGGAGTTTAGGGAGCCGTTTGCGCTTTGGCCTGCTGATTTTCGCTATTTTTGGGCGCTTGTCGCTTCGGCTTTCCGCCCTCGCGTGCTGAATGGAATGCCCCGATCGGGACGGCGCCGGCCTGCCCGACCGGGGCATTCGGCGGGCGAAAAGTGGCAGCAAAATGACTTTTCATGCCGACGCTGAAAGCGCCTCCCGGCCAGTGCTATAGTCCGCCGCCATGGGAAGAAGAATTGCCATTGTTGAAGACGAGGCCGCGATTCGTGCCAACTATGCCGAAGCGCTGGCGCGCCAGGGCTACGAGGTGGCTGCCTATGCGAGCCGGCCCGAAGCGCTGGCGGCATTCCGCAATCGCCTGCCGGAGCTGGCGGTGATCGATATCGGCCTCGGTGACGAACCCGAGGGCGGCTTCACGCTGTGCGCTGAGCTGCGGGCGTTATCGGCCCGGGTGCCGATCATTTTCCTGTCTGCGCGCGACAGCGATTTCGATATCGTGTCGGGGCTTCGTCTCGGTGCCGACGACTATCTCACCAAGGATGTGTCGCTGCCGCACCTGATGGCGCGGATCGCCGCGCTTTTCCGGCGCGTCGAGGCCTTGGCCGAAGCGGGACCCAAGGAGGACGTGCTCGAACGCGGCGATCTGCGGCTCGATGCGATGCGCCTCTCGGCCGAATGGCGGGGGCAGCCGGTCGGCCTGACACTCACCGAGTTCTGGATGGTCCATACCCTTGCGAAGATGCCGGGTCACGTCAAGAGCCGCGAGCAGCTGATGCAGGACGCGCGGCTGGTGGTGGATGACGGCACGATCACCTCGCACGTCAAGCGGATCCGCAGGAAGTTTGCCGCCCTCGACGCCGGATTCGATCACATCGAAAGCGTGTACGGCATGGGTTACCGCTGGAAGCCCTGAAGATGGGGCGCGAACGGATCCGTTTCAGCCTGCGCAGCAAGCTCGCGCTGTTGTCGATGGTACTGCTCGCGCTGCCCTGGGTGGGCTACCGCTATGTTCAGGAGATGGAGCGGTTTCTGCTCGAGAGCCAGCGCCAGGCGGTGATGTCCACTGCTCGAGCGGTCGGCACTGCCTTGCACGACCGCCCGGCGCTTTTCGGCGTGGCGCCGCAGCGCTTTTCGGGCGTCGATCCGCTCGGTTCGATGTTGCCCGGGGAGGAACTGCTCGATCCGGGCATCACCCTTCGGCCGGGCCCCCGGCGCAACGGTGCACGCGAGGTCGAAGCGATCCTCAAGGGGCTGGACCGAAGCAGCTCGCGCATCTGGGTGGTCGACCGGGAACTGAAGGTGCTGGCCCGTGCCGGCAGTCTGAGGCCGCCACCCGAGCCGCGGCCCGACGGCGGTTGGCTGCAGCAGGCCTGGCATCGCCTGCTTGCCTGGTTGGTGCCGCCACCGCGCCAGGCCTACATCGAGCGGGTCGACCAGGAGCCGCTGGCGCGCAGTCCGGAGATATCGAGCGCCTTTCTCGGGGCGAGCAGTGTCTGGGTTCGTGGCACCGGCGATGGACGTCCGAGCATCGTTGCCGCAGCGCATCCGGTGTGGGTCGGCGACCAGGTGCTCGGCGTGGTGGTGGTCGAAGAGACGACCCATTCGATTCTGAGTTTGCGCAACCAGGCGCTCGAACGCCTGATGCTGCTGACCCTGACCGGGTTCGTGATCACCGCGGTGCTGGTACTCGGTTTTGCCTCGCGGCTGTCGTGGCGCATCCGCCGCCTGCGCGACGAAGCGGAGAGCGCCATCGATGCGCGCGGGCGCATCACAAACCTGTCTGCGGCCTCGAGCGCCTCGGACGAGGTGGGTGACCTGTCGCGCAGCTTTTCGGCGCTGCTGTCGCGGCTCGGCCAGCACCACAGCTATCTCGAGAGCATGGCGAGCCGGCTCTCGCACGAGTTGCGCACGCCGATCGCGGTCGTGCGTTCCTCGCTCGAGAACCTGCACCTGGAGCCCATGCCCGAATCGGCGCAGACCTACATCGGTCGCGCGGAGGCGGGGCTGGCCCGGCTCACGCGGATTCTTTCGCGCATGTCGGAGGCCACCCGCATGGAGCAGAGCCTGGCGACCACCGACCCCGAGCGCTTCGACCTGCGGGGCGTGGTGAGCGAGTGCGTGAACGGCTATCGGCTGGCGCATCCAGGGCGCGATTTCGTCGCCAGCCTGCCGCGTCATCCGGTGTGGGTCAGCGGAGCACCCGATCTCGCCGCGCAGATGCTCGACAAGCTGGTCGATAACGCGGGTGATTTCGCCGCGCCAGACACGCCGATCCGCATCGATCTTGCCTTTGACGGGCCGACCGGTGCGTGCCTGGCGGTGAGTAACCAGGGGCCGAAGCTGCCGCCGGAGCTGGAGGGGCGGTTATTCGAGTCGATGGTGTCGGGGCGCAAGGGCGAGGGCGGCGACCAACCTCATCTGGGGCTTGGCCTGTACGTCGCGCGCATGATCGCCCGCTTTCACGGCGGTGAGCTGCGCGCCGAAAATCTGCCTCGCGGCGAGGGCGTGCGGTTTCTCGCCGAACTCAGGCTGGCCTGAATGCGCTGGTCGGCATGAAGCCTTTCGTCAGCGGATGCTCAGACCGCTGAACCAGCGGGAGTCGGGCGCGATATCGCTGCGTTCGGCGGGGCCGAAGGGTGGTGTCGACGGATCGTTCGGTGGTGCGCTGATGAGGTTCAGATCTATCGCCTGCGGTGTGCCGACGATCCCGTCGTCGGCGATCTCCATGCGGTAATAGACACCGTTCCAGAGCCGCGCGCCGAAATCACGCGGCGCCTTGAACAGGAACAGCAGGGCGTGCTCCAGCCAGGCGAAGTCGTCCGACTTTACCGTACCGGGATTGGTGTAAGGATAGGGGACGTGGCACTGGATTTCGGCCGGGCTCTCGAGGCATTTGAACTCCTTCATCGACAGGAAATAATCGGTGAAACGGCTCGCGTCGAGCTTGAGGCTGAAGCGGTAGTGATCGCCCTCGGGCACGAAAGTGACAGTGCCGATCGGTACCGTGCTGCCTTCGCGCGTATGCATTGCAAGGGTCTTGCTGCCTTCGAGCTGCCAGGCGGCGGATGCAGGCCCGGACAGTGCGGCAAGCAGCGCGAGACTTGCGTAGTCGCGGACAAGGGTTCCCGGTAGCTTTCTCATGCGCCGCTCCTCTTCTGCAGTGTGACGTCGTGTGGGCCGGACCGGGGCATCTGCCGGCCAGGGGAGACGATTCCGGCTATATTCGCACGCTCACGCTCAAAAGCCTTCCGCCGAGATGTATCAGCTGCCTGTTCAAACTCTGTTCCGCCTTGCCTTCGTGGCCCTCGTCGTGGTCGTTTTCGTGGCCTGCATGATCCCGATTCCGGATGCGCTCACCGTGTTCTCATGGCAGGACAAGGTCGAACACGTCGCCAGCTTTCTCGGCCTCACCATGCTCGGTGTGTGCGGATGGCCGCAGCGCGCTAGCCGCGTCGCGATCGGGTTGGTGGCGTATGGCGGCCTCATCGAGCTCGCCCAGACGCTCACCAGCTGGCGAAGTGGTGACGTGCTCGACTGGTTGGCGGACGGCCTGGGCGTGCTCCTGGGGCTCGCGCTGGTCAAGGCCTTTCGACGGCCCAGGCCCGTCTGATTCGCGTGAGCGTGCCGTCGTTTGGCGGGGCCGGCCTGTGCTGCCGAAAGGCTGCTGAGGCGCGACGGATGGTCTTCAGCACGCGTCCCGGGGCGCCGTTGATCGTGTTTCTGTCCGCACCGCTTGATTGGTGCTGCGGCCGATTTCGTCGGGAGAGCCGCGGGGCTGCGTCGGATGTGCATTGCCGCGTTCGTGGGCCGATCTTCGCCCGACCCGGATCGCCTGAACATCTGTCTGGAGAAAGAAAATGAATCGTCGAACTTCCCGCGCCTGGCGCATCATTGTCCCGATCACGCTGGCCGCGCTGATCGGTAGCGCACCGGTGCTGGCGGGCGAGAAACCCGCTTTCCCGCAGCTTGATCTCCCCGGACAGGCGTCGGGCCAGCGCGCCATCGATCTCCTGGGCGACAAGCTCCCCGAGGTGGCGCGGTGGCACGGCAAGACCCCGCAGGAGTTCGCCTCGATTCTGCGCCGCGATCGCAGTGCGCGTCTCGATCGGCACGGCCGGCTGCACTACGTCGAGGCGGTGACCGTCGCGGGAGCGGGCACCGCAAGCGGAAGTACCACGCTGGCGAGCGCGTCCTACCCGCTCGAGCAGACTTTTGCGCTGCACAGCCGGCCTGGCGCGCAGCGCACGATCTACCTCGACTTCGACGGCTACAACGCGACCAACACGGCGTGGAACGATAGTTACGGGATGAGCAACATCTCGTCGCCGCCCTTCGATCTCGACGGCGTGCCCTACAGCTTCAGTCAGACGGAACTCGAGCGCATCCAGGCAATCTGGCAGCGGGTGGCGGAAGACTATGCCCCCTTCGATGTCGATGTCACCACCGAAGAGCCGCCGGCGGACGCGATCACGCGATCGGGCAGCGGAGATGCCATATTCGGTACCCGCGTGGTGATCACCCGTGATTTCGTGCCGGGCGGATGCGGTTGCGGCGGATTCGCCTATGTCGGGGTCTTCGACATGGTCGGCGATTATTACAAACCGGCCTACGTGTTCTTCGATCGACTGGGCGCCGGCAATGAAAAGTACGTGGCGGAGGCGATCGCCCATGAAGCCGGCCACAATGCGGGTCTCAACCACGACGGCTCGGCGACCACCGCCTACTATGCCGGCCAAGGCAGTGGGGCCACCGGTTGGGCACCGATCATGGGTGTCGGCTACTACCAGCCGCTGGTGCAATGGAGCAAGGGTGAATATGCCGGCGCCAACAACCAGGAAGACGACATCGCGGTGATGCAGGCCAACCAGCTGCCGCTGCGCGCGGATGATCACGGCGACACACTGGCACTGGCGTCGCCGCTGAGCGGTGGCACGACCTTGTCGGGCAGTGGCCTGATCGAGCGGCGGACCGATCGCGACGTGTTCAAGTTCAGCGCCGGTTCCGGCAATGCCAGCTTCTCGCTGGCGTTCGCCAATCCCTCGCCAAACCTCGATGCGCAACTGGACCTGCTCGACAGTGCGGGAACCGTGATTGCCAGTGCCAATCCGGCCGACGCCCTGGGTGCCACGATCAGCGCGGTGCTGCCGGCAGCGGGCACCTACTATCTGCGGGTCGACGGCGTGGGCAAGGGCTCGGCATCCACCGATGGCTATTCCGACTATGCCAGCCTGGGTGCGTACGAACTTGCGGGCACGGTGCCGGCGGCAGCAAACCAGCCTCCGGTGGCGGTGGCCGCGGCAACGCCGACGAGCGGGACCGCGCCCCTGGCGGTGAGCTTCTCGTCGAGCGGCTCCTACGATCCCGAGGGCAACCTGGTGTCGCAGGTGTGGAACTTCGGCGACGGCTCGGCACCGGTCAGCGCATCTTCGGCCCAGCACACCTACGCGGCCGGAACCTATACCGCGACACTCACGGTTACCGATGGCGCCGGCCTGAGCGACGTCTCCACGGTTTTGATCAATGCGAATCCGCCGGTGGCCGTGCCGAGCATGCGTATCGACGACATCACGATATCGATCAAGGGCGGCAAGCGGGGCGCCACAGCCACCGCGGCGGTGACGGTGCGCGACGGCGACGGCAATCCGGTGGCAGGCGCAAGTCTGAGTGGCACCTGGAGCGGCGTGGTGAGCGGATCGGCGAGCGGCGTGACCGGCAGCAACGGCACCGCGAACATCCGCTCGCCCAAGTCCTCGGGTAGCGGCACCTTCACCTTCACGGTGACCGGTGCCGCCCTCTCCGGCTACGTCTACACCCCGGCGGACAACGTCGAGACCAGCGACTCGGCGTCGAACTGAGCCGGGCGGCAGCGGCTCACCGCCCGGTGAGCCGCCAGTCCAGTTCCGACGGTCGACCCGGCAGGTCCAGCCGGGCAAGTGCGGGCGGCGTGCGGGCGATCACCCGCCCCGCCCGCATCACCATCAGGCGGGTGGCCCGCAGGCGGATCGCTTCGACCGGATCGGCCGCCTGCAGCAGCACCAGGTCGGCTCTGCAGCCGGGCGCAATGCCATAGCCTTCGAGGCCGAGGATGGCGGCCGGCGTTTCGGTGACTGCGGCGAAACACTGGTGCATCGCCGCCTGTCCCGTCATCTGCGCAACGTGCAGGCCCATGTGGGCGACTTCGAGCATGTCGCCGCTACCCAGGCTGTACCACGGGTCCATGACGCAGTCGTGGCCGAAGGCCACCGGAATGCCGGCGGCGAGCAATTCGGGCACGCGGGTCATGCCGCGGCGCTTGGGATAGCCGTCGTGGCGACCCTGCAGGGTGATGTTGATCAGCGGGTTGGCGATGGCCGCGACGCCGGCTTCCTTCATCAGCGGCAGCAGCTTGGACACATAGTAGTTGTCCATCGAGTGCATCGAGGTGAGGTGCGAACCGGTGACGCGCCCATGGAGGCCGAGGCGCTGGCTCTGGAAGGCAAGGATCTCGATGTGGCGCGAGAGCGGATCGTCGCTCTCGTCGCAGTGCATGTCCACCATGAGGCCGCGCTCCGCCGCGATCTCGCAGAGGATGCGTACCGATTCGGCGCCGTCCGCCATGGTCCGTTCGAAATGGGGAATGCCGCCGACCACGTCCACCCCCATGTCCAGCGCGCGCTCGAGATTGTCTAGCGCGCCGGCGCTGCGCAGCACGCCATCCTGGGGAAAGGCCACCAGTTGCAGGTCGAGATACGGTGCCACCTTCTCCTTCACCTCGAGCAGCGCGTCGACCGCGAGCAGGCGCGCATCGCATACGTCTACATGCGAACGGATCGCCAGCAGGCCTTTCGCCACCGCCCAGTCGCAGTAGGCCAGTGCACGTTCCACCAGGGCCTCGCGGGTGAGTTGCGGCTTGAGTTCGCCCCACAGGGCGATGCCTTCCAGCAGGGTGCCGGAGGCGTTCACCCGCGGCAGGCCGTAGGAGAGCGTGGCGTCCATGTGGAAGTGGGCATCGACGAAGGGCGGGGTGACGAGCTGCCCGGCAGCGTCGATGGTCTCGGCTGCCGTGGCGGCGAGCGCAGGCTCGGCTGCGACGATCAGCCCGTCGCGGATACCGATGTCGATGCCGGTGCGTCCGTCGGCGAGCGTGCAGTTGCGCAGGATGGTGTCGAGCATGGCGGGGTCCCGGGGCGGATGCGAAAGAGTCTGGTCGGTGGTGCTAGCGTTCACCCTTGCGGTAGGGCTTCATCAGCGCCTGCGGATAGGCCGCCCGCCGCGCCATGACAACCAGTGCGACGATCGACAGGATGTAGGGGAGCATCAGGTAGAGCTGGTAGGGCAGTTGTACCGGCAGGAGGCCGGAGGATTGCTGCAGGCGAAGCTGCAGCGCATCGAAGGCGGCAAACAGCAACGCCCCGAGCAGCGCCTTGCCGGGGCGCCAGGAGGCAAACACCACGAGTGCGACGCAGATCCAGCCGCGCCCGTTCACCATGTTGAAGAAGAAGGCATTGAAGGCGGAGAGGGTGAGGAAGGCGCCGGCCACGCCCATCAACGCCGAACCGGCCATGATGGCGCCGGTGCGCACCGCCAGCACGCTGACGCCCTGCGCCTCGACCGCCGAGGGGTTCTCGCCAGCCATGCGTACCGCGAGGCCGACCGGGGTGCGCTGCAGTATCCACGCGATTACCGGGACCAGCGCCAGGGCGAGCACGGTCATCGCGGTCTGCGCGCCGAGCGCGGGGCCGATCAGCGGCAGGCCGGAGAGGCCATCGAGTGGCGCGAAGGGCTCGATCGTCGGCGGGGTGCTGACCTTGGGAAAGCTCACCCGGTAGGCGTAGGAGGCGAGACTGGTGGCGAGCAGGGTGAGGCCCAGCCCGGATACGTGTTGCGAGAGCCCGAGCCACACCGTCAGGCCGGCATGGACAAGGCCCAGCAGCGCGCCGGCCAGTGCCGCCACGAAAACGCCGGTCCACAGATCGGCGCCCTGGAAGACCACCAGCCAGCCGCAGAATGCACCTGCCACCATGATGCCTTCGATACCTAGGTTGAGCACCCCGGCCCGCTCGCACAGCAGCACCCCGAGCGTGCCGAAGATCAGCGGGGTGGCGATGCGCAGCACCGCGATCCAGAATGCGCTCGAGGCGACGATGTCGTAGAGCTCGCTCATCGGCTGTTCCAGCGGATGCGGTAGCGGGTGAACATGCCGGCCACCAGGATGGCCAGCAGCGAGGTGGCGACGATCACGTCGGCGAGGTAGTTAGGTACGCCTGCCGAGCGGCTCATGCTGTCGGCGCCGACCAGCACGCTGGCGACGAATACCGCGGCGACGATCACGCCGAGCGGATTGAGCCCTGCCAGCATGGCGATGACGATGCCGGAATAGCCGTAGTCGGGCGACATGTCGAGGGTCAGGTAGCTGGTCCGACCGGCCACCTCGCCCACGCCGGCAAGTCCGGCCAGCGCGCCCGAGATCAGCGCGCCGAGGAGCAGTGTGCGGGCCACAGGCAAGCCGGCGAAGGCGGCGGCGCGCGCGTTGGCGCCGACCGCACGCAGTGCGAAGCCAAAGGTGGTGAAGCGCTCGACGATCCACATCGCCAGCGCCAGCGCGCAGGCGATGACGAGGCCGCTATGCACCCGCGAGCGCGCCATGAGCTTCGAGAGTTCGAGTTCCGGGTCGAGCGCAGCGGACTGTGGCCAGCCCATCGCCAGCGGGTCCTTCATCGGTCCGTCGAGCATCATCGAGACGAACAGCAGGGCGATGAAGTTGAGCAGCAGCGTGGTGACCACCTCGTCCACCCCGAAGCGCACCTTGAGCAGCGCCGGCCCGGCCAGCAGCAAGGCACCGGCCGCGGCGCCGGCGAGCATCATCAGCGCGAAGCGCAGCGTCGGTGGCAGGGCTTCGAGCGCACC
The DNA here is from genome assembly GCF_009800965.1 of Cognatazoarcus halotolerans. Classification (GTDB taxonomy): domain Bacteria; phylum Pseudomonadota; class Gammaproteobacteria; order Burkholderiales; family Rhodocyclaceae; genus Cognatazoarcus; species Cognatazoarcus halotolerans. The sequence goes on from NZ_WUAF01000002.1 coordinate 182,865, forward strand.
GCCCTGTGCGCCGACCGCCACCGCGGCGAGCGCGCCGACGTAGAGCTGGCCTTCGGCGCCGATGTTGTAGAAGCGGGCGCGAAACGCCACCGCGGCGGCAAGCCCGGTGAGGATCAGCGGTGTGGCACGGGTGAGGGTCTCGGAGAGGGCGAAGCGCGAGCCGAATGCGCCCTCGAACAGCAGCGCATAGGTCCGGCCGACCGGAGCGCCTGCCCACGCCACCAACAGCGCACAGACCAGCAGGGTGAACAGCACCGCCACGAAGGGAGCCACGAGCTGCGCGGTACGGGCCGTACCGCTTCGGGCTTCAAGCCGCATCGGCGTGCTCCGCGGGTGCGACCGGGTCGCCGGCCATGGCCAGTCCCAGCGAGGCCGGCGTCCACTGCTCGACCGGCAGTGCAGCGCTCAGGCGGCCCTTGAAGATCGCCGCGACCCGGTCAGCGATGGCCATGATTTCGTCCAGATCCTCGGAGATCATCAGCACTGCGGCGCCGCCGGCGGCTGCGTCGAGCAGCCTGCGATGGATCTCGGCGACCGCACCGATGTCCAGACCCCAGGTGGGCTGATTGGCGATGATCAGCAGTGGCGCCGATTCGCCGCCGACAGCCAGCGCACGGCCGAGGATGAGCTTCTGCATGTTGCCGCCGGAGAGCGCGCGGGTCGGCACGTCGATGCCCGACAGGCGGATGTCGAAGCGCGCCACGAGCGCATTTGCGAAGGCGCGTGCCGCGCCGCGGCGGATCCAGCCAAAGCGCGAAAACGCCGGTGTGTGCAGGCGCTCGGAGACCGCGTTCTCCCACACAGGCAGATCGCCGACAATGCCGACGGCGTGACGGTCTTCGGGGATGCGTGCGACCTTGCGGGCAATCCACGCACGTGGCCTGGCGGCCAGTACTTCGCCACTGACGGCGACCCGGCCGTGCCGCGCGGCAGTCAGGCCGCAGGCCAGCTCGGCAAGTGCCTCCTGGCCGTTGCCGGCAACGCCGGCGATCGCCACGATTTCGCCGGCGCGGACCTCGAGGCTGGCGCGATCGAGCATGCCGTGGCGGTCGGCGGCAGTGCTCACCCGGTCGATGGCGAGGATAATCTCGCCGGGCTCGCGGCGCGTGCGGGTGGGCGCCACCACGCTGCGCCCGACCATCAGTTCGGCGAGTTCGGCACGGCTGGTGCCGCGCGCGGGGCGCTCTGCCACCAGCCGGCCGGCGCGCAGCACCGCCACCCGGTCGGAGACGCGCAGCACTTCATCGAGCTTGTGGCTGATGAAGATCAGCGAGAGTCCCTCGCGGATCAGTTCCGCGAGGGTGCCGAAGAGTTGCTCGCTCTCCTGCGGGGTGAGCACCGCGGTGGGTTCGTCGAGGATCAGGATGCGCGCACCGCGCCACAACGCCTTGAGGATCTCCACGCGCTGGCGCTCGCCCACAGAGAGCTTGCCGATGCGTGCCTCCGGATCGATGGCGAGGCCGAAGCGGCGGGCCGTGTCGAGCAGCTTCCGGCGTGCCGCGCTGCGGCGCGAGAAGGGCCGCCACAGCGGTTCCGAGCCGAGCATCACGTTGTCGAGTACCGAGAGGTTGTCCGCCAGCGCGAAATGCTGATGCACCATGCCGATGCCGGCCGCCAGCGCTGCCGCGGGATTGCCGGGCGGCAGCGGCTGGCCGAACACCTCGATGCGGCCCGCGTCGGCCACGTAGTGACCGAACAGGATGCTCACCAGGGTGCTCTTGCCGGCACCGTTCTCGCCGAGCAGTGCCAGCACCTCGCCGCGCGCGAGTTCGAGCGAGATGTCGTCGTTGGCGAGCAGCGGGCCGAAGCGCTTGCTGATGCCACGCAGACGCAGTGCGGGGAGGGCCGAGGCGGTGCTCATGCGGGTTCTGGTGGTGGAGCGAGGCAGGGGCCTGAGGGGCTCAATTGGACTTGGGCTCGGTCTCGATCACCTTGACCGTGAAGCTGCCGTCGAGGATGGCCTTTTCCCTGGCCTTGACCTTCGCCATCAGTGCGGCCGGTACCTTCTTCTCGAAGGTGCCGAGCGGCGCGAGCGAGGCGCCGCCGAACTTCTGGGTTGAATACTTGCCGTAATCGGCGGCGACGAACTTGCCCGCGCGTACGGCGGCGATCGCCGCATCGATGGTCGGCTCCATGTGCCACAGTGCCGAGGCGACCACCGTGTCGGGGTACTGCGGCTGCGTGTCGATGACGTTGCCGACCGCCAGCACGCCGCGTTCCTTCGCCGCGTCGGAGACGCCGAAACGCTCCGCGTAGAGCACGTCGGCGCCCTTGTCGATCATCGCGAAGGCGGCCTCCTTGGCCTTGGGCGGATCGAACCACGAGCCGATGAAGCTGACCGTGAAGCTCACCTTCGGATTGACCTCGAGCGCGCCGGCCATGAAGGCATGCATCAGGCGATTCACCTCGGGGATCGGGTAGCCGCCAACCATGCCGATCTTGCCGGACTTGCTCATGCCGCCGGCGATCATCCCGGTGAGATAGGCGGGCCCCTGGATGTAGTTGTCGAAGACCGAGAAATTGGGGGCCTGCGGCTTGCCGGACGAGCCCAGCAGGAAGGCGGTCGCGGGATAGTCCCGGGCCACCTTGCGGGCCGCCGCCTCGACCGCGAAGGCCTCGCCGACGATGAGCTTGTTGCCCGACTCCGCATACTGGCGCATGACCCGTTCGTAGTCGGCATTCGTGACGTTCTCGGAGAACACGTAGTCGATCTCGCCGCGCCCCTTGGCGGCCTCGAGCGCCTTGTGAATGCGCGATACCCATTGCTGTTCGACCGGCACGGTGTAGATCGCCGCGACCTTGATCTTATCGGCGGCGGCGGCCGGTAGCGGAAGCAGCGTCGAGGCGGCGAGGGCGAGGCTGGATGCGAGCAGGCGGCGACGGAGGGTACTGGTCATGGAGGGCCTCTTTCAGTGGGGGATGAGTGCTTATTGAAGTGATGTGTGTGGCGGCCCGGCAGGTTCGAGTCCGCAACTGCGCAACGTAATGGTGACGACGTGTGTGGTCGCGCGAGCGAGGTCGGCCTGGCCCAGCCGTGCCTTGCCGAGTACGGCGCAGACCTGACTTTCGAAGTCGGCGTAGGTCTGGGTGGCGGCCCAGATCGTGAAGAACAGGTGGGTTGCATCCACCGGCGCGATTCGCCCTTCGGTGGCCCAGTGGTCGATCACCGCCGCGCGCTGCGCCACCAGGCCATGCAGTTCGCTGCGCAGGAAGTCGCCGATGCGGGTCGCGCCGTGGATGACTTCATTGGCGAACACGCGGGAGGCGTCGGGTCGTGTGGCGGTGAGATGCATCTTGGCGGTCACGTAAGCAGTGAGGGCCCGGGCGGGATCGGCATCGCGGGTGATGACCTCGGTTTCGGCGAGCCACAGCGACAGGATGTTGTCGAGTACTGCGCGGTAAAGCTCGTCCTTGGAGCCGAAATAGTAATGCAGGTTGGCCTTGGGCAGGCCAGCGAGAGCTGCGATCTCTGCCATCGTGCCGCCTTCGAAGCCGGCACGCGCAAAGACCCTTTCGGCGGCCTTGAGGATGGCGCCCTCCTGCCGACGGCGTACCCGTCCCTTGGGACGGGTGTCGGCCGGCGGGCGGGATTCGGTCCGCAGAGCCTTCACTGGGTGCCGAAGATGCGATCGCCGGCATCGCCCAGGCCGGGCACGATGTAGCCGTGATCGTTGAGATGGCTGTCGATTGCGCCGGTGGTGACGGGGACGTCCGGATGCTGCTGGGCCAGCGCTGCGAGCCCCTCCGGAGCGGCCAGCAGACATACGAACTTGAGGCTGCTCACACCGTCCTCCTTGAGCCGCGAAAGCGCCGCACTGGCGGAATTGCCGGTAGCCAGCATCGGATCGACGACGATCACCAGGCGCTCCTCGATGTCGTCCGGCACCTTGTAGTAGTACTCGATCGCCTCGAGCGTGTGCGGGTCGCGATAAAGGCCGACATGGCCGACCCGGGCGCCCGGCAGCAGGTCGATCATGCCGTCGAGCATGCCGTTGCCGGCTCGCAGGATCGAGACCAGGCAAAGCTTTTTGCCGCTGATCATCGGCGCTTCGCAGTCGGCCACCGGGGTGCTGATCGAAACCTGCTCGACGGGCAGGTCGCGGGTTGCTTCGTAGGCCATCATCGATGCGATCTCGCGCACCAGGCGGCGGAAGTTATCGGTGGTGGTATCAGACCGGCGCACGATGGTGAGTTTGTGCTGCAGCAGCGGGTGATCGATCACCTGGACATTGGGGTGCATGGTCGTTTCTCCGCAGGATTGACTGAATATGCTCAGAACACGGTGCCGTCACTGACGATGTTGATCGGAGGTGCTCCGCCTTCGCGTCGCTGCGCCGCAATGCGCCGGCCCGCTGACCAGGTTCCGCCCTGCAACACGCGCGCGAGCGGGAAGCTGGCCGCGTCGATGTCGAGTTCCGCGCGCACCCGTTCGGCGAGCTGGTCGAGCGCGATCACCGTGAGCGCGCGCCACTCGACGATGGCAGTGGCGTCGACGCGCCATCGGGTGGTCCAGAAATCGGGGGCGCGTGGGCGGATCACGCCAAAATCGAGCAGCAGGCCGCCATTGCGGTATTCGGGCAGGCCGGTGAGCCTGTCCAGCCCGGTGACCTCGAGCCCTGCCAGTTCGAGCGGTTCAAGCAGGGAATAAGTGAGCCACTGGGTCAGCTTGTGGAAGGGCAGCAGGCCGTCCTCGAGTGCGGGGTGGGGCCAGCAATCGCCAAGCGGCACGCCCTGGAGCGTGATGCGCCCCGGCCACACCGGCCCGAGCGCCTTGAGCAGCGTGGCCAGCACGACATCGGCGCGGATGCGGCCGTCGTCGGCGTGAGCTGCCAGATAGTCGATGAGATTGCCGAGCCGAGCCGGGCTGCCGAATACCGCCGGCGTCGCGCCGATCACTTCACCGAGGCGGCGTATCAGGCCTGCCCGGCCGGTAAGGCCGACCAGCGGATTGTCGACGTCAACCTGGAATGCATGGGCCAGCTTTTCGGCGCTCAGTGCGGCAAGTGCGGTCGCATCGCTGCGCAGCGGCTGGTCCGCATTGGCTGACAGGGTGCCGTTGGCGAAGAGTCCGAGGCTCGCGACACCGAGGCCTTCCGAACGCGTGAGAATCCGGTCGGAGGCGGGGTCGCGGTAGCGCCAATCGGGGCCGGCTCCGGCGTCGAGCAGGACGCTCGGGATCACCAGGTCGACCGCGATCCGCGCGGCCTCCAGCGGGTCGCTCGCCAGTACATGACCGGCCAGCGCGCGCCAGCGGTCGACCCCGCCCGCCTCGAAGTGTCGCCAGCGGCTGTGGTAAGGGACGTCGAGGTCGGGATAATCGAGGCGGATCGTGTCGGCGACGTAGAGTGCGGTTTCCGGCAGCGCTGCGGCGTTCCATTCGAAGAAGGGCGAGCGCCCGTGGATCACGTCGGAGGTGACGGCAAGGCAGCGTTGACGCACCGCTTCTGCGCACAATAGCGCCGCCGCCGGGTGATCGTCGGGCACCGGCGTGTGCCAGCCGGACGCCATCGCGGTAGCGAGCGTCATTCGTCGAGCCCCCGTCCCTTGGCCACCGCAAGCTCCTCGGCGCGCGGCGTGGCAGTGGGCGTGTAGTAGCCGGCGGCCATCTTGGCGTCGATCTCGACGCGGGCGTCGGCCGGAATCAGCGCGTCGGGAATCGCCACGCGCTCGACCACCTCGATGCCGGCTGCGGTGAGCGCGTTGTGCTTCATGTCGCTCATCGAGGCCCAGCGGTCGATGCGGCGGATGCCGAGCCAGTGGAAAACGTCCGGCATGAGCTCCTGGAAGCGCATGTCCTGTACACCGGCGACGCATTCGGTGCGGGCGAAGTAGGTCTCGGCACGGTCGCCGCCGACCTGGCGTTTGCGGGCGTTGTACACCAGGAACTTGGTGACCTCGCCCAGCGCCCGACCTTCCTTGCGGTTGTACACCACCAGCCCGACCCCGCCCTGTTGTGCCATCTCGATGCAGATCTCGATGCCGTGGGCAAGATACGGCCGGCAGGTGCAGATGTCGGAGCCGAACACGTCGGAGCCGTTGCACTCGTCATGGACCCGACAGGCCACCTTGGTCTGCGGCTGGCCGAGTTTTTCGACGTCGCCGAAGAAATAGAGCGTCATGCCACCGATCGGCGGCAGGAATACTTTGAGATCCGGCCGGGTGACGAGGTCCGGGAACATGCCCGCGGTCTGTTCGAAGAGCGCCCTGCGCAGGTCGCTTTCGCGGATGCCGAAACGTGCGGCGATCCCCGGCAGGTACCACACCGGATCGACGGCAGCCTTGGTGACCCGCACATCGCCGTTGTCGAAAAGATTTACACCGTCGGGGTGGAGCCGGCCGGCGGCGATCGCCTCCTTGAGTTCCGGCATGTTGATGTGGGCCTTGGTGACCGCGATCGTCGGGCGGATGTCGATACCGGCGGCAATCAGTTCGGCATGGTCTTCGGCGACCCGATGCCCCCATGGGTCGAGCGAAACGATCCGTTCAGGATCGGCCCACTGGGGATGCGGGCCGATCGTCACTGCCGGTGCGGTGTTGGAGAAATCCGGTCGATGATCGCGCTGCAGATTCCCTGCCGCGACGGCCAGCGCGCGGTATACCGAGTAGGCGCCGGAGTGCGTGCCGATGACGTTGCGCTGGCCCGGTTCGGACAGGCTGCCGATCAGCGGGCCGCGTTCGCGGGCACTTCGGGCGCCCCAGCAAACGGTCGGTTGGGTGCCCGCCTTGGCACGTGGATGCGAATTCAGGACGATATGGGATGACATGTTTCGATGCTCCTGCCGGGTCCGGAACCTGACTGTATGGTCAATTTTTACAAGCGAGATCCGTGCCATGGATTTGCCCGTAATTCAGGCAAAAGTGGCGGTGAGCTGCACCGGACTGGGGCAGTCCGGTCCGCGATCTGGCGCCACGGGCGCGATCATGGTGCGTGGGGCGAAGGGTCGTCATGCGGTCACGCTTGCGTGGGCCGGGGATGTGCGCCGTGCCGTGGCGATCCGGCGCCGGAAGGCGATCGCTGGCATCGCACTTGCATCGTCGGCAGTCGGGAGGAAGCATCCGGCGGTATCGGCCCGATGTGCGCGTTTCGCGTCCGGCCTCCCTCGATCGTGCCCCGGCCGTCCCGGAACGTGCGATCCGGCTGACCCCACAAGTGAGGAGAACGAGCAATGGATACGCCCGGCACGCTCAAAGGCCGCAATTTTCCGTCAGCGCACGACGAGGCGCTTGCCTCGCGACCGGCGGGCAATTACGACGGACCTGGCAGTTCTTTCAGCATGGCATTCACCGACACGGAGTTTCTCCTGCGCGAAGAACTGCGCCCGGTGCGCATGCAGCTCGAACTCATGAAACCGGAGCTGGTGCAGCAGGACCTCGGTGTCGATTCGACGATCGTGGTTTTTGGCAGCGCGCGGCTCAAGCCGCGGGATGCTGCCGAAGCACTGCTTGCGTCGGCGCACGCTACCGCCAGTCCGGCGGCGATCCGTCACGCCGAGCGGCAGCTCGAGATGTCCCGGTATTACGAAGAGGCGCGACGCTTCGCCGCCTTGGTGACCGCGGAGGCGGATGCGCTGGGCGAGCCGGTGCTGATTTCCACCGGCGGCGGTCCGGGCATCATGGAGGCCGGCAACCGTGGTGCTCACGAGGCGGGCGGGCGAAGCATGGGCATGAACATCTACCTGCCTTTCGAGGAGGCGCCCAATCCGTACATAACGCCCGAGCTGTGCTTCCAGTTCCATTACTTCGCCATCCGCAAGATGCATTTCCTGATGCGTGCGGTTGCGCTGGTCAGCTTCCCGGGTGGATTCGGGACGCTTGACGAGTTGTTCGAGGCATTGACGCTGACCCAGACCGGCAAGATCCGTCGCCGCCCGATCCTGTTGTTCGGCCGCGAGTTCTGGGAACGATTGGTCAATTTCGAAGTTTTGGTCGACGACGGGCTGATCAACGCCCGGGATCTGGAGCTGTTCCAGTATGTCGAGACTGCGGAAGAGGCGTGGGAGGCGATCAAGTCCGCCTATCGAGCCGACGATCCGCGCTTCATCGCGCGTCAGGGGCGCGGCGGCTGAAGAATCCGCCGCGCAAATCCGAGGTCGCGAGCGTCGTGCCCGGGGTCGCGGATTGCGCGGCGGGTGTCCGCAGCGCGGCGGTCAGCGGCAGATCTTCCCCATGACCGGCGCCGGCTGACCAATGCTGTTGCCTGCGACCACGAGATTGCCGGTGACGCCCGCCCAGTAGCCCTGCCCGTCGGTGCCGGTGATGACGATCTGCTCGGTGACCACCTCGGGCACCGGCTGTCCGCTCGACAGGTCGGGTTTGATGATCGTCACGTCCGCACTGTAGAGCATTGTGCGCTGGGACCCGGTGCCGAGAGCGATCGCGCTGCGTGCCGTCTGGATGATCTGGCGCGGGGCCGGCTGGCCGTCAAGCGGAACGAAGGCCGGGGTTGCAGTCACCGCCTGGTCCGCACCGATGATGGGCTCGCTGGTGACGCCGGCATAGCCGTTTCCGATCGGAAGGCCGAGAATCGACAGCTTGACGCTGAAACACTGGCCAACGTACTGGGGGCCGGGAACATGAGCCGCGATGGTGCAGGCAGGATCCGGGGTGAGCGTGACGCTACCGACGACCGGCAGGCAGCCGGCTCCCGCGGTCGCTGGCAATACGCCCAGGCTCAGCACGACCGGGGCAAGGCAGAATTTGAGTGCTCGCATACTGTGTTCCTTCTTGTTGACCTTGAGTGGAGGGGGGGGTCGGCACGTCGCTGTGACTGACAACACAATCGTATGCGCATTCTGGATATGTTTTGATCATTTTTGTGTCCCTGATGTCGTCCGACCCGGGACTTCTTCGCGCGTCGGGCCTGGCTGGCGGTGACCGCCGAGCGTCGGCGAATCCCGGTGGCAGCCGTTCGGCTCGACTAGACTGAGAGCAAGGCGACCCGTCGGATCGGGTGGCTCCAGCGGTCATGGGTCCGTCCGGCAAGAAGCGCCAGGTTCGTTCCGGCTCTTTTCAGGAGAAGACATCATGAGCATCGCAGCCCGCGTTCGCGAATTCATGGATTTTCACGGTTTCGAGTATGACGTGCTTCGGCATCCGCGCTCCCGCTGCAGTGAGGAATCCGCTCACCTTGCCCACGTTCCGGTTGGTCAGGTCGCCAAGTCCGTGCTGCTCGAGGACGATAGTGGCTTCTTCATGGCGGTGGTGCCGGCCAATCATCGCGTGAAGCTCGGTGAAATGGGGCGGTTGATGGACCGCAAGCTGCGACTGGCGATGGAGAGTGAGCTGACCGCCTTGTTCGACGATTGCGCGCCGGGCGCCATTCCGCCGCTGGGGCTGGCTTACGGGATCGATACCATCGTCGATGATGCCCTGGTCGAGATGGATGACATCTATTTCGAGGCAGGGGATCACGAACGCTTGATCCACATGCGACGCGAGGCTTTTGCCCGCATGATGGATCTGGTCGGCCAGACCCACTTCGTCGACGCTCCGGAGGCCCGGCCGAGGCGCATGCAGATGACCCGTCACTGACCGCCAGACCTGCGGCGCGCACGCTTCAATTCGAGCATGATCGGCGCGCAGCGCCCCGGATCGTTGAAGATGCCGACGCAGTCGAGACACTGGAAGCAATCGTCGTAGCGGATCGCCCCGGCACGATCGATCGCGTCATACTGGCAGCGATGGCGGCAGGTCTGACAGGGCTGGCCGCATTCCGCGCGGCGGGGTAGCCAGTCGGGGAGGCGCAGCTTGCCGCCGAGCGTCATTGCCGCGCCCAGCGGGCACAGGTATCGGCAGAAGAACTTGTAGTAGACGGCCCCGAGCACGAGCAGCAGGACAGCGTAGGCGACGTAGGGCCAGCTGCGCGCGAAGCCGACCGTGATCGCCGTCTTGAATGGTTCCACCTCCACCAGGCGCTCGGCCACGCCCGGCGCGGTCGCCGCAGCCAGGAGCAGGGCAGCGAGGACCAGATAGCGGCCGCGATCGAGCACCCGCGCAAGTTTTGCCGGCAAACGTCGCGTTTTCAGGCCGAGGCGCTTGCCGAGCATTGCCGAGAACTCCTGGAGGGCGCCGAAGGGGCATAGCCAGCCGCAGAAGGTACCGCGCCCCCAGACGAAGAAGCTCAGTATGGTGAACGCGATGAGCAGCAGCGAGACCGGGTCGTAGAGGAAACTCGTCAGGGCTTGCCCGGCCGCCAGTGTCTTGACCGCGCCGGTCAATTGCACGATGGAAAGCTGGCCCTGCGCATGCCAGCCCAGATAGATCAGCGTGAAGATCAGGAAACCCGCTCGGAAGATGCCCAGGCGCCTGGCCGATACGGAGATCCAGCGCGGCTTCGCGAGCACCGCGCAGAGCAGCAACAGCGCCGCGGTGATGATGGCGAGTTCGAGACGGCGAGCCTGCCACGCCTGGAGCCATTCCGGCAGCGGGGCCGGCGGGCGGCTGAAGAATCGCTCGGGCGGCGTGTACTCGAGCTTGAAACGCGACGGGATGAGTTCGGCGAAGATCTGCCCCCTGGTCCGCTGAACCGTCAGCTCGAAGCTTTGTGGCGATGCCGGATCGAGGCCGTCCAGCGGCGCGGTGCGCAGGACCAGCGCCGCGTTGGTTTGTGGTGCGCCGAGTGGCGGTTCCGGGGAGAGATCGAAATCGCGCAACTCGTGTGGGGCGCCATCCTGGCTGAGACCGAGGCGGGACGGCGAGGTGCCGCGAACGAAGTCGGGATCGAGAAAGCTTCCGCGACCGGCGCTTGCCACCCACCAGGCGTGCTGGCCCGGCTCGAGAAAGTCGCGCATGTGGCGATAGCCCTCGTCGCCGAGCAGCGCACGCCCGATCGTCGGAGGGTTGAGATAGGCCACGTAGAGGTCGATGAAGGTCTCGTCCGGCCTGGCCAGCGTCTCCGCATCGAGGCCGGCGCCGGGGCCGTCGGCAAATCCCGCTTCCAGCTGTGCGTTGCTGATCGTGAGTCGGCCGATCGCGCCGCTGGCGAGGAGCTCGCGGAAGTTTGCGGGCGCGTATATATCGTCGCGCACCGTTGCTGGTGGGCCCCTGCTGGCCGGAGCGGCGAAACCGAGGCGGGCCCGTGCCACGGCGAGTGCCGCGGTGAGAACCGTCTGGTTGAGAATGCGCACCGACGCGGTGGCCTTGGTGACGCCGTCGAGCACCACACGGCCCTTGCCGGCATGTTCGTTGCGCTTGCCATAGACGGTGGATACGGTGATGTCCTGACGCAGGTTGCGCCCGGCGTACTGGGCCACGAAGGCACGCAGGGGCGCTTCGCCGAGACCGCTCAGGAAAACCGGCTCGTGCTGCCGCAGGACTTCGACGTCCATGAAACTGCCGTCCCGATCGAGTGATATCAACAGATTGTAGGGTGTGCCCTCGAAGCCCGGAATCGGCGCCAGATCGATCGACTCGAAGACCCAGCCGATCGGCCCGGCATCCGGTTCGAGCTCGTTGGTGATCGGCCAGGCCGGCAGGTCGGCGGGCTTCTCGCCGACGTGGAGCGGTGGCTGGATGCGACGCTCCAGATCCGCGCGTTGCAGTTCACCTGCGCGGGCGAGGCTCGGCAAGATCCCGCAGATCAGGGCGAGCAGCGCCAGCAGCGCGCAAAGCCATCTTCCGGCGGGGGTGAATATTCTGCTGGCAAGCGCGTCGGTGCGCTGGTAGACTCCGCCGCTGTCATTGGGGAGTAGCCGCCCTCGCAAAGAGGGGCCTGCGTCAACAGACTTGTTCTTCATGAACATGGCTCAGGCAACGCGTAGCGTCTGGCAAGACCTTTGACCATGCCTCTTCCGCTCGGGCCGGAGATGAGGTGTGGTCATCGGTTATGTTTCCGGCCCGCGAGACCCTCAAATGGACGCCTTCCTCATTTCCACCGGCATCGTCGCGCTCGCTGAAATCGGCGACAAGACCCAACTGCTGTCCTTTCTGCTCGCCGCGCGCTACAAGCGCCCGTGGCCAATCATCTTCGGTATCTTCGTTGCCACGGTGGTGAACCATGCGCTCGCCGGTGCGGTCGGCGCGTGGATCACCACCATGATCGGTCCGCAGGCGCTGCGCTGGATTCTCGGTATCTCCTTCATCGCCATGGCGGTGTGGATGTTGATCCCCGACAAGCTCGACGATGCCGAGGCCGGGAGTCCGCGCTTCGGCGTGTTCGGTGCGACGGTGATTGCCTTCTTCCTCGCCGAAATGGGTGACAAGACCCAGGTCGCCACGGTTGCGCTGGCCGCGCAGTATCCGTCGAGCGTCGCCTTCGTGGTGCTCGGCACCACCCTTGGCATGATGATCGCCAATGCGCCCGCGGTGCTGATCGGCGACAAGCTCGCGCACCGCATGCCGGTCCGGCTGGTGCATGGCGTCGCAGCGGCTGTGTTTGCGGTGCTCGGTGTGGCGACCCTGCTCTATTGAGCAAGGCAGCCGCAGGCTGTTATTGCGGGGCCGCGAGGACATCCAGACCGGCCCGGTAGATTCCCGACACGATGGCACGGACAGCGTCGTCGTCCAGCCCGCTTGCCTCCAGGCGGTGAAAGGTGGAGCGCCAGGTGACAGTGCAGCCGCCGCCGGCGATTGCTTCGATTCCAATCGTCGAATCATAGTCGGCGACCGGAAGTGGAGAGATCCTGATCTGATAGCGGTAGGCTCTTTGCGCATCGCTGTGGCTGATCAGTACTTCAAGCAACTGAGCGCCGTCGACTGTGGTCAGAAGTCGTCTGGAGCCGGCCTTTGCCGGCAGGTCGTCGACCATCTCGAGCCGTGCGACCGCCGGGTGCCAGCGCATGTCTTCGAAGCGGCCGATGCGCTGCCACACATCTGCTGGCGCGTCGGCAAGCTCGACTGATTCGGTAACGCTCAGGAGGGCTCGGCTCATGCTTGCTTTCCTCTGGTAAGGGGGGTCAGACTTCGATCAGGCCGGCTCGCACCGCGATGAGCGCGAGCTCGGCGGCGTTGCCGGCGTTGAGCTTCTGCTTGATGTGATAGAGGTGGGTGCCGACGGTACTGGGGCTGAGATGAAAGCGTGCTGCCACGTCGGCCACCGAACGCCCCTGGGCAAGTTGCAGGAAGACCGCGAACTCCTTGTCGGTGAGGCTCCTCGATGGATCGGTGGAGCCGTCGAGCTGGGCCATGGCGAGTTGCGGTGCGAGCGCTGCATCAAGGTAGCGCTTGCCGCTTGCAACGGTTTGGGCCGCGCGAATGAATTCGTCAGGGCTGGCGTGTTTGCCGAGATAGCCGAGGGCACCTGCTCGCAGGGCGCGCGAGGGAATCTGCACATCTTCATGGGCGGAGAGCATCAACACGCGTGCTTCGGGGTGGCGGGCGAGCAGCCGTTCGAGCGCGGCAAGGCCACCGATGCCCGGCATGCTCACATCCATGACGAGCAGGTCCGGGCGGTGCTCACTCCACGCGGCGATCGCCGTCTCGCCGCTTTCGGCTTCACCGACCACGCTTCCGCCGGCGCCCTCCAGCAGCAGGCGGAAACCCATGCGGACGACCGCATGGTCGTCGGTCACGACGATGCGCAGGCCTGAGAGTGTAGGGGTCATGAGCATATCCTCTGCAGCGCCGCGTTTCAGGCGGCCAGAAACGGAAGTTCCGCGCGGACCCGCAGGCCGCCACGATCGGGTCTTTCCAGGCTGAGCCGCCCGTGCAGTGCAAGCACGCGTTCGCGCATGCCGGTGATGCCGAAATGACCGGGGGCGGTCGCTTCCCCGTTTTCGCGCAGACCGCGGCCATTGTCGGTAACGCTCAGGTTGAGCGTGTCGCCGTCCGGCTCGAGCCGCACCACCACGAGCGATGCGTCGGCATGGCGGGCGACGTTGGTAAGGCTTTCCTGCAGCAACCGGAACAGGGCGAGGCCGGCCCTTTCGTCGATCGGCATGGCCGGCAGGGAAAAATGAGTTTCCAGCCGGACGGATGGATGACGGTCGGCCCACGCCCTGCAGTGGCTGGCGAGGGCATCCGCCAGGCCGGCCGGCTGGTCCTGCTCGATCGGCCGCAGGCGTTGCAGGATGCGGCGAACGCCGAGCTGGATGTCGTTGGTCGAGGCGAGGATGGCATCGGTGCAGCGCTGCAGGGTGGGGTCGTCGCTGCGCTGGCGGATCGCGCCGGCAAGTGTCCGCACGGCGGTCGTGCTTTGGCCGAGTTCGTCGTGAAGCTCGCGGGCAATGTGGTGGCGCTCGCGCTCGAGTCGTTCCTGCAGCGCTTGCGCGAAGGCCTGGTCGTATTCGAGACGGAGGTTTCTGGCAAGTGTCGTCTCGAGGGTCTGCGCCATGTGGTTGTAGGTGCTCGCCACACGATCCAGTTCGCTGGCGCCGAACCGGGGCAGGCGGGTCTCGAAACACCCTTGCGCGGTGCGCGCCAGCGCCATGTCGATCGTGGAGAGCGGGGCGAGCGCCCGGTTGAGGGCGAAGCGGCCCAGCGTGAACAGCGCGCCGAGGAAGGCGATGCCGCCGCCAAGGGCGAGGCACAGCTCATCCCAGGCGTCGAGCGCCGCGCGCGAGGTGTCCGGCAGCAGCCGCAACCGGAGTTCGCCAGCGGGTAGCGCGCGCGTGCTCATGTGCGGTGATACCAGTGCGGCGAACCAGTCGGGTGCGTTGCGACCGCGTTTGTAGGTGGGCTCGGGTGAGCGGTACAACAGGGCCCCCTCGTCGCCGCGGACCTCGAGCGTGTTCGCGCGCAACCGCCCGACGGACTGCAGGTGCCCCATGAGTCGCTGGCGCGCCTGCGGCGAGGCGTCGCGCGCGGTCTCGCGGAGCAGCACCGTGAGCCATTGTTCGGCCACCCGCGAAGCCGCCTCCACTTCCTCGTGGATCGCGTTGCGGGTAGCGTTGAGCCAGACCGCGCCGAGCGCCAGCAGCAGCACGGCCGCAACGCCGGTGAGCAGCACGGCGAGGCGGGTTCGCAATGTCTTGGCTTGGAGCATGGTCAGCTTCCCCAGTTGAAACGCAGGCCGATCCAGGCTGCGCGCGGCGCGCCCGGTGCGACGAATTGTTCGCTGCGCCAGTCGCCGGAATCGATGAGGAAGGCGCCACGGGCATCGAAGGGGTTTTCGGCGAGCGCGCCGGCGGTGGCGTAGCGCTTGTCGAAAACGTTGTCGATCCGGCCGAACAGCGTCAGTCCGCGCCGCAGCTGATATTCGGCGTTGAGATTGAGCACCGCGTAGCCGCCGAGCCAGCCGCTGCCGGAGAAATCGCCGCCGGGACGATGCTGGCCGTTCTCGTTGCCGCGGACACTGCGGTTGGAGTACGCGACCACGTCCGCACCCAGACGCAGGCCGGGCTGCGCCTGCCAGTCCGCGGCGAGCTTGAGGCTGTGGCGTGGCAGGCCGGGCAGGCGGTCGCCCTTGCCGACGAGGATTTCGTCGGCACCGCATGCGGCGCTGCTGCCGGCCGAGCTGTTGTCGGCGGCCAGCAGGCAAGCGGAGGACTGGAAGCTGGCGAGCAGGTAGCTGTAGTCGATGCGCCAGTCGAGTGAGCCGCGCTTGCCGCCGAGGCCAAGCTCCAGGCCTTGCCGCCGGGTCTTGCCGAAGTTGGTGAAGTAGCCGGCGCTGGTGGACGTGCCGACGAACAGAATGTCGTCCTGGTTGGTGGTACGGAACAGATTGGCGTTCCAGTGCGTCTCCTCGGCGAGCTTTCCGCGCAGGCCCACTTCCAGGGTGCGCGCCACCACCTGTTTCAGATAGGGGTCGGCTGCCAGCGCATTGGGCAAGGTGCAGGGGTTGGCGGGGTCGGCGCAGCCCAGTTCGATCGGCGTGGGCGCGCGGTTGCCCTGGCTCAGACCGCCGTACAGGGTAATCGCCGGAGCGAGTTGCCAAGTGAGGCCGAGGGCCGGATTGAGCTTGTCATAGGTGAAATCACCGTTGAGTGCGCTGCCGACCTGGTCGCGGTTGACGACCCGGGTGTGGTTGAAGCGTGCCGACGCGGTGAGGTGCAGCGCCTCGGAGGCTGCGAAGGTGTCGGTGAGATAGGCGCTGGTGGTGCGGGTGTAGCCGTGCAGTGCGTTCTCGAGCGCCTCGTCGGCGCTGACCGACACGCCGCGGCTCGCATTGAGCGTGCCTTCCTGCGCGCTCTGGCTGAAGCGGGCGTGGCTCCGGTCGTGCGAGATGCCGAGCGCGAACTGGTGCGCGCCGGCACTGTGGGTCCACTGCAGGCTCAGGCCATAGGCGTTCTGGTCGGTCGCGGTGCGATTGAGCACGCCGCTGTCCTCGTCGGACAGGCCATCGAAAGGGCCGTCTTCGAAGTCGTCGTTGGCGTCCCCGTTGAGCGTGTGGCTGCGGGTCCGGCGCAGGTAGGCGGTGCCGGTGATCTGGTCGTCGTCCGAGGCCCAGTGGCTGGCAGTAAGGGCGACCTGGGTGAGGCGGTTGGCGGTCTGGTCGGGGTGGGTGAAGATCGCACTGCGATGCGCCGCCAGCATGCTTTCGGGTAGCAGGCCGTTGCCGATCAGGTCGGTATTGGCGTGGGCGAGTGTGAGCGTGACATCGGTGGCCATGCCCTGCCAGCCGAGCTTGCCGAAGAACTGTCCCACCTCACTCGGCGAATGGTCCCGCCAGCCGTCTTCCTGCATGCCTTCGACCGCGCCGTACCATGACAGCGCATCCTTGCTGCCGCCTTGTTGCAGACTCACCGAGCGCCGCCCGAATGCGCCTGCCGATACTTCCAACTCGCCGCCCGGGTATTTGCGGCCATCCTTGGTCTGCAGTGCGAGCGCGCCGCCGAGCGTATTGAGGCCATAGAGCGGATTGGACCCGGGGCTGAGGGTGACCCCGGCAATTGCGGAGCGTGGGATGAGGTCCCAATTGACCACGTCGCCGAAGCCTTCGTTGATGCGCACGCCGTCCAGAAACACCGACACCCCCTGGGCGGTGCCGAGCAGCGGGCTGGCGGTGAAGCCGCGGTAGTTGAGATCGGCCTGGTAGGGGTTGCCCTGGATCTCGTTGATGCTCACGCTCGGCAGCGCTTTTTCCAGCGCTCCGGCGAGACCGGGGTCACCGCTCCGCTTGAGCGTCGC
This sequence comes from Cognatazoarcus halotolerans, assembly GCF_009800965.1. Classification (GTDB taxonomy): domain Bacteria; phylum Pseudomonadota; class Gammaproteobacteria; order Burkholderiales; family Rhodocyclaceae; genus Cognatazoarcus; species Cognatazoarcus halotolerans. The sequence continues at coordinate 199,869 of NZ_WUAF01000002.1, forward strand.
GGCATCGAGCGTCTGCAGATTGGCGGGGACCTGGTCGCGCGGCAGTCCGATACCCGGCAGCGGCGTCGTGCCGATCACCTCGACTGCCTGCAGTCGCAGGTCCTCCGCGTGGGTTGTTCCGAAGCTTGTGAGCAGCAGCACGGCCAGTGGCAGGCGCCGGCAGAGAATGGGGGTCGGTTTCATGATGTCTGCTTGAGGCGGTAGTGGATCGGCACGGTGATTTCGAGTTCGGGCGCAGCGAGGTCGTCGGGAAATGCCGGATAGGGCGACAGCGCGTTGGCGAGCGCTTCCGCATTGCGGTCCAGTACCTCGTGGCCGCTCGAGCGAAGTACACGTACCGCGACCAGCTTGCCCTTGCGGGCGATCGAGATGCGTAGCACCACTTCACCTTCCCAGCCGCGCATCGCGGCCAGGCGCGGATACTGCTGCTCGCGCGAGAACAGCGTGCCAAGTGTGTCGCGATAGGCCGCGAGTTGCGCCGGGGATGGTTCCGTGGGAACGGGCGCCCGGTGCGGCGCCGATGCGGTTGCAACGTTGTCGGGAGCCGCATCGCCAGGGCTTGGTGGTCCCGGGAGGGTGGCAGTGGGGCCGGGCGCAGGTGCCGTCTCCGGTGCGCGGGCGGGCATGGCTGTGGGCGGCTCGGGGGCTTTCTCGGCCGGTGTCACCACGGGCGGGGTGCGGCGCGCGGATTGTGCCGCCACGCGCGGCTTCGAGATGAGTTTCGGCGCTCGCGGCGGCACTTCCACGGTGCGTGGGGAGGGCGTCCGCTCGGGGCGGTGGGCGGTGGGCCTGACCGGCGGTGCCTCCATCACCGGTGCGGGCGGTACTGCGGGCGCTACCGTTGCCGGGGTGGGCTGAACCGGGGCCGGGCGCAGTGTTACATGCAGCACAGGCGGGGCTTCGGGGGACTTCGGCAACCAGCCGGGTACGCCGAGCAGCGCGCCCAGATGCAGCCCGAGCGAGAGACCCAACGCCCATTGCAGGGGGCGTGGCATGACCCATTCGCTGGCATCGGCAAAGCGGAGTCCGGCCGCCTCAGTGTTCATGGCCAGTGCCTCCGTGCTCCAGCGCCGCCTGTTCGGCAGCCGGGTAGAGATGGCTCAGCGAGCGACGGTATTCGGCGCCGGAAACCGCGAGGCGGGCTTGCTGTGGCGGCAGCGGCAGGTCGAGCATCTCGGTGAGATCGCGACCGTTTTCGGCGCCGCTGCGGATCGTTGCCTGCAGCCACTGCAGCCAGGCGCGGGTCTGGGTTATCGGCGCACGCCCGGTAGTGGGGGCGCCATGACCGGGTACCAGCACCTTGTAAGGCAAGGCGTCAAGCCGCTCGATCGAGGCCAGCCAGCGCGGTATGTTGGCGTTCGGGGTGGTCGGGGCGCGATCGTGGAAGAGCAGGTCGCCCGCAAACAGGACGCCGGTGCTGTCGTCGAAAACCGCAAGATCGGTGCCGGTGTGACCGTCGAGCGCAAGCAACTCGAGGCGGTGCCGGCCGACGGTAATCGGGCCGGGCGTGAGTTCCTGGCCGGGAACGGTGACCTCGGTGCCGAGCATCCAGTCGCCGGTGAGCCGGTACATGTTCTCGTTGAACGATTCGCCGTCGCGCCGGATGCCCTCGAGCGTACCGGGCAATGCGGCGATGCTCGCCGCCGGGAAGGCCTGGTTGCCGAGGAAGTGATCGGGGTGGTGATGGGTGATGAGTACCCGCACCACGGGTTTGTCGGTGATGCGTGCGATCGCCTTGCGCAATTGCTCGCCGAAGCGACGCGACGGGCCGGTATCGATCAGTACCACACCCTCTTCGGTGACGATGAAGGCGCTGTTCACGATATTGCCACCGTTTTCGAAGCTGAAATCCTCATTGCGGCCGACGACCACCCAGGTGTCCTCGGCGACCTTCCGTGGCGACAGGTCGTAGTCGAAGTCGGCTGCGGCAAGCAGCGCGGTCACCAGCATGAGCGACGCCGTACAGACGATGCGCAGGAAGCGTTTCATCGCGTCACCCACGCGTTGATGCGGTTGCCATTGTTGTCGCGGCCGCTCACGCGGATGCGGGCCGGGTCGGCGCCCGGCGGCAGATCGACGGTGAACAGGGGGTTCTCGGAAACCGGCTCGAAGGTGTGGATGCGCATCAGCTCCCTGTCCCCGTCGGCGAGGACCAGCTCTTCGATGTGGAAGGCCGGTACGCTGGGGGCGAGGCCGGTATCCATCGGGTGGATGATGCGCAGCCTGACGCGTTCGCCTGCCCCTTCGCGCGGCCACATGCGACCGCTGACCTCGTTGAGCCGCGATTGCCATTCAGGCGAGGCCGAACCGGTGGAGGGCACGGTGCAGCCACCCCCGGTGGTATTGATCCAGGTGCCACCGACGTGCCAGACGCCATCCGCGGTGAGTGCTGCCGCGCGTACCGGAGACGACTGCTGCAGCTTGATGCGGAAGGCGAGGCTGGCGTCCGCCGCGCCGGGGGTGAAGTCGAGAATCCGGACGATGGGATTGAAGTCGGCAAAGACGATCACCTGGCGCACGCCGGGCAGCCCCGAAGCATTCACCGCAACCGGTACATTCATCGGATTTTCCGCGGTCAGCGGTCCGGTCACCTGGACACGCGCGTCAAAGACCACCTGCTGGCCGTCGAAGAACGATTTGCGCATGTCGTCCCAGCGCGCGGACTCGAGCGGGTCCGTCGGCGGGGCGTCGGCGCGGGCGTGGCCGCAGCAAAGCAGCACGCTGGCGAGCAGCAGTGAAGCGAGTTTCATGTTGTCTCCTGTTCGGCACTTGTCGTGTGCTCTCTTGCTGCCAGTGGCTGCAAGAGTCATGCCATCGAGCGTTGCCTTCTCGATGCAGGCCAATCAAGGCACATCCCGAGGGGCTGTGCGGGGCCGCGCGTGACAGGTGTTGCTTTATGGAGCAGTTGGAGCAGGTGACAGTGCCGGACGAGCATTCCGCCCGCATGAGCGGCGCCGGGTCCGACTCCCCGCACCATATGTGGCAGAGCCGGTAATTGGCCGTTTTTCGTGCTTTGGCGCGATTTCCTCGCAGGCTCGAGACGGCATGGCACAGCTGTTGCACCAGTCACCCCGGGCCGTGGCCGGAAGTGCACCGCGCCGGGCACCAGCACCTATCAAAGGAGGAAAGTAGATGAGAGCAAAACTACAGCCGTACTGCCGTGCAGGAATCGTGACTGCACTGGCGGCCGCGGTGATGTCGCTGGGTACGGTCCACGCGGCCCCCGTCACTGACGAAGCGATCGTGAATGACGCCAAGAGCACCGGGGATGTACTCAGCTTCGGCATGGGGACCGAGGGCCAGCGTTTCAGCCCGCTCACCGCAGTCAATACCGATACCGTCAAGGATCTGGTCCCCGTATGGACCATGTCCTTTGGCGGAGAGAAGCAGCGTGGCCAGGAATCGCAGCCGGTGATCCACGACGGCAAGATGTTCGTCACCGCCTCGTACAGCCGCATCTTCGCCTTCGATGCGATGACCGGCAAGAAACTCTGGAAATACGAGCATCGTCTGCCGGACGGCATCATGCCCTGCTGCGACGTGGTGAACCGCGGCGCCGCGCTTTATGACGACCTGGTCATCTTCGGCACCCTGGATGCGCAGCTCGTGGCGCTGAACCAGGAAACCGGCAAGGTGGTCTGGAAGCAGAAGGTCGACGACTACAAGGCGGGCTATTCGATGACGGCGGCGCCGATCATCGTCAAGGGCATGGTCATCAGCGGCGTGTCCGGTGGTGAGTTCGGCGTGGTCGGCCGCATCGAGGCGCGTGACGCCAAGACCGGCAAGATGGTCTGGTCGCGTCCGGTGGTCGAAGGCCACATGGGCTACAAGTACGACAAGGACGGCAAGCAGATCGAGAACGGAGTCTCGGGCACCCTCAACGCGACCTGGCAGGGTGACATGTGGAAAACCGGTGGCGCGGCGACCTGGAACGGCGCGACCTACGACCCCGAAACCAACCTGATCTTCGCGGGTACCGGTAACCCGGCCCCGTGGAACAGCTGGACCCGCCCGGGTGACAACCTGTTCTCGTCGTCTACCGTGGCGATCAACCCCGATACCGGCAAGATCGTCTGGCATTACCAGACCACGCCGCACGACGGTTGGGACTTCGACGGGGTCAACGAGTTTGTCTCCTTCGACTACAAGGATCCGGCTACCGGCAAGACCGTCAAGGCGGGTGGCAAGGCGGACCGCAACGGCTTCTTCTTCGTGCTCGACCGCACGAACGGCAAGCTGCTCAACGCCTTCCCCTTCGTCAAGAAGATCACCTGGGCAAAGAGCATCGACCTGAAGACCGGCCGTCCGGTGTATGACGACAGCAATCGTCCGGGCGATCCGTCCAAGGGTGCCGACGGCAAGAAAGGATCGGTGGTGACGTCCGCTCCGTCCTTCCTCGGTGGCAAGAACCAGCAGCAGATCGCCTACAACCCCACCACCGGCTACTTCTACGTGCCCGCAAACGAGTGGGAAATGGACATCTGGAACGAGCCGATCTCTTACAAGAAAGGCGCGGCCTACCTGGGTGCCGGCTTCACCATCAAGGCGATCAACGAAGACTATATCGGTGCCCTGCGGGCGGTCGATCCGGTCAGCGGAAAGATCGTCTGGGAAAACAAGAACTACGCTCCGCTGTGGGGTGGCGTGCTCACCACCGCTGGCGGGCTGACCTTCTACGGTACGCCCGAAGGTTTCCTCAAGGCGCTTGATGCCAAAACCGGCAAGGAAGTGTGGAGCTTCCAGACCGGCTCCGGCGTGGTGGCCCCACCGGTGACCTGGGAAGAGAATGGCGAGCAGTACATCGCCGTGACCTCGGGCTGGGGCGGTGCGGTACCGCTCTGGGGTGGCGACGTGGCGCGCAGGGTGAACTTCCTCGAACAGGGTGGTTCGGTCTGGGTGTTCAAGCTCCACAAGAGCTGATGCCCGCCGGCGAGTTACCGGCCTGAGCAGCTGAAGGGCCCGGGCTGCACCTTGCCCGGGCTTTTTTGCTGCGCGAGGACCTGCCGTCACACATCGGCAGGGCCCGCTTGTGCTTTCAATGATTCACAGTCGAGGAGTCCTATCATGCGAAACATCCGCTCAATCCTGCCTGTTGCCGCTCTCGTCCTGGCGGCCGGCAGCGCATTCGCGGCCGACCCTGCCAACGATGCCGCGATGAAGAAGCTTGCGGCCACCAGCGGCTGCCTGACCTGCCACAGCATCGAGTCGGGAAAATCCGGCCCCGAGGGCATGGCGCCGATCGGGCCGGCCTGGGAGGACGTCGGCAAGCAGTACGCCGGCAAGCCCGGGGCCACCGAGTTCCTGACCCGTATCGTGCTGGAGGGCTCGAGCCCGTACAGCAGCCACTGGAAAGGCAAGGTCAGCGGCTTGGCGATGCCGCCCAACGCGGTCGCGATTACCGAGGGCAATGCCCGTCTGCTGGTGAGCTGGATTCTCGCGCTGGGCAAGTGATGCCCGCAGTGCGGAGGGCGGAGGCGTTGCTTAGCTGCCCGAGCCCGCGCTGCGCAGTGCCGTGTCGAGCGCAGCGAGTCTTTGCGGCGTGCCGATATCCAGCCATTGACCGTGGTGCAGGGCGCCGCTGACGCGTTTCGCCGCCATGGCCTCGCGCAGCAGCGGCGCAAGCTTCGCCGCGCGTCCCGCCGCGAGCGAATCGAACAGGGCCGGCGCGTATACGCCGATCCCCGAGAACGTGCGCTTGTCCGCGCCTTGCGCGGCGACGCGTCCTTTGGCCAGTGCGAAATCGCCCTGAGGGTTGTGCTCCGGGTTGTCCACGAGCAGCAGGTGGGCAAGATCGCCCGCTGCAGGGCCATCGAGTGCGCCGCGCAGGGCGCCAAGATCGGCGTCGCAGAAGATATCGCCGTTGATCACGAGGAAGGGTGCTTCCCCGAGCAGGGGCAGCGCCTGCCTTATTCCGCCCGCGGTCTCGAGCGCCTCCGGCTCAGCCGAATAGCGGATCGATACCCCGAAGCGGCTGCCATCGCCCAGCGCCTCTTCGATCATCCATCCGAGGTGTGCGTGGTTGATGACCAGCTCGCTGAAGCCCGCCGAACGCAGTCGTTCTATATGCCACACGATGAGCGGCTTTCCACCGGCTTCGAGCAGCGGCTTGGGGCAGTGGTCGGTGAGCGGGCGCATGCGTTCGCCCCGTCCGGCGGCCAGGATCATCGCCTTCATGTTGTTGCTCAGAAGGTGTATCCGACCGTACGCTCGACCGGATCGATCTGGTTCAGCAGTTTCGCCAGCGGCGCGAGTTCGACATAGCGCTCGCAGGCGCGGCGCAGGTAGTCCATCACCAGCGGCATGTCCTTGAGATAGCCGTCCTTGCCGTCGCGGTGATAGAGGCGGGCGAAGATTCCGAGCACCTTGATGTGGCGCTGGACACCCATCCACTCGAAATCGCGATGGAACTCGGAGAAATCGTCGCGCACCGGCAGACCGAGTTTGCGGGCAATGTCCCAGTAGCGGGCCAGCATGTCGAGCACGAAATCTTCGTCCCAGCGGATGTAGGCATCCTTGAACAGGGAGGCCAAATCGTAGGTCAATGGCCCGTATACCGCGTCCTGGAAGTCGAGCACGCCCGGATTCGGCGCGCTCAGCATCAGGTTGCGAGAATGAAAGTCGCGGTGCACGAAGACCTTCGGCTCGGCCAGGTTGCGTGCGAGTATCCGCTCGAAGCTTTGGTCGAGTGCGGCTTGCTGCTTGTCGTCCAGGGTGATGCCCTTGTGTTTGCCGATGTACCACTCGGGAAAGAGCATCAATTCCCGATGCAGCAGCTCGCGCGAGTATTCCGGCAGCACTCCAGGGCGGCTTGCCTTCTGGATCGCGATCAGAGCACCGAGGGCCTCAGCGTACAGATTGTGGGCGTTCTGCTCGTCCAGCGCCTGCAGATAGGTCGTGTCGCCAAGGTCGCTGAGCAGCAGAAAACCTTGTGCGAGGTCCTGGTCGAGCACCTTGGGGACATGTGCGCCGGCGTTGCCGAACACTTCGGCGACATGCACGAACGGCCGGCAGTCCTCGTGGGTAGGTGGGGCGTCCATGACGATGAGCGAAGGTGAAGCGTCGGTAAAGCGAACGCGGAAATAGCGGCGGAAACTGGCATCGGCCGAGGCTGGTGTCATCGCCCACTTGCGGTCTGCAAGGCGCGTGGTCAGCCATTGTTCAAGTTGGGCAAGTCTTTGCACCGCAAGTCTCCGTGGGCGTTCGTGTAGAATCGCCGGATTTTACAAGTTTCGGACGCCCTGCATGAGATGTCGGGCCTTTGGAGATTTAAAGCTTGAAGCGGCGTCGCTCCCCGAAGACTCGATTCCCGATGATCCTGCCCTTGCTGGCGCTGTCCGGCAGCGCGCTTGCGGTCGGTTCCGCCGACGCCCCCACTGAAGTCGAGGCGAGCCGTATTCAGGGTCGGACCGGTGTCGAGGTTAACGCCGAAGGCGACGCCAGCCTGCGGCGCAGCGGCGTCGAGCTCAAGGCCGATAGCATCTCCTATCGCGAGCTTACCGACGAGGCGGTGGCGGAGGGTAACGTCGAGCTTCGTCAGGGCACCGACGTCATGCGCGGCCCCGCGGTGCGGCTGAAGGTCCAGGAGCAGGTCGGCGAGTTCGATTCGCCCAGCTACAGCATTACCCGGAATACCCGGGTCGGCCAGCCAGGCGAAGAGGATTCGCGTACCGTCGCCGGGGGCGGCTCGGCCGACAAGCTGCATTTCGAGGGTGAGAACCAGTACCGCCTCGAGGGTGCGACCTGGTCCACCTGTCCGGCTCCCGATCCCGACTGGTACATCCGCGCGGGCGAACTCAAGCTCGATTACGACCGCGAAGTCGGTGTCGCGAGGAACGGGTCGGTGGTGTTCAAGGATGTGCCGATCTTCTATCTGCCGTGGATCGAGTTTCCCCTTGTCGGACAGCGGCAATCCGGATTGCTCGCTCCGACCGTCGGCCAGTCGAACAAGACCGGCTTCGACCTGACGCTGCCGTATTACTGGAACATTGCACCCAACTACGATGCGACGCTGACACCACGCTACATGAGCAGGCGGGGCGTGCAGCTGGGGGGCGAATTCCGCTACCTCACCGAAAAGTCGCGCGGCCAGACCCAGCTCGAATGGTTGCCGGACGATGCCGAACGCGGCGGATCGCGCGCCGCGGGGAGTTTCAGGCACCTGCAGGACATCGCGCCCGGGTGGACCACCTCGATAAACCTCAATCGCGTCTCTGACGTCGACTATTTTTCCGACCTGAGTTCGCGCCTTGCGGTTACCTCCCAGTCCAATCTGCTGAACAGGGCGGAAGTGCGCTACGCAGGCGGCGAATGGTGGGACGCCAGCATGATCATGCAGGGCTATCAGACCATCGATGGCGTCGCCCCCTACCGCATGTTGCCGCGTCTCGCGCTCAATGCGAGCCGGGAGCTCGGCGGGGGCACCCAGTTCGATTTCCGCGGGGACACGACCTATTTCGAACATCGCGACGATGCAATGGCCAAAGGGCAGCGAACGGTCCTTTATCCGCAGGTCTCGTGGCCCCTGTTGCGCGATGCCTATTCGCTCACGCCGAAGCTGGGCGTCCATTACACCCGCTACGAGCTCGAGACGCCACAGAGTGCGGGTGCGCCGACCTCGCTGACGCGCAGCCTGCCGATTGCATCGCTCGACGGGCTGCTCAATTTCGAGCGGCAGGTCGAGTGGCGTGGTCGCGAGTACCGGCAGACCCTCGAGCCGCGACTCTATTACCTGTATGTACCGTACCGGCGGCAGGATCCGGATCAATACCCGGTCTTCGATTCGGCCGCCTACGACTACAACTTCACGCAGGTCTTCAGCGAGAACATCTACACCGGTGACGACCGTATCGCCAATGCCAACCAGGTTACCGCTGCGGTCACCTCGCGGATGCTAGACAGGAACGGCGTCGAGCTGATGCGCGGAGCCGTCGGCCAGCGCTATTACTTCGAGGATCAGCGCGTCCAGCTCAGCGGTTCGGACCCTTTGCGTACCGGGCGTCGGGCCGATCTGCTGGCGGCGTTGTCCGGTCTGGTGCACAAGGACACGCGGCTGTCTACCGACCTTCAGTACAACCCGCGTGACAACTGGGCAGAGCGCTTCAATCTAGGGGTGAGCTATCAGCCTGATTTTGCCAAGGTGGTCAATGCGAGCTTCCGCTATACCCGAGACGTGTTGCGCGACCTCGATCTCGCGGCGCAGTGGCCGCTGGGCAGAAACTGGTACGGAGTGATGCGCTATACACGCTCGCTGCGCGAGCACAGGGTGACCGAGGCGCTCGGTGGTGTCGAATACAACGGCGGTTGCTGGGTGCTGCGTGCGGCCTTGTATCGTTTTGCGACCAATCAGGACGACGTCACCCAGGCGCTTTACTTGCAGCTGGAGCTGAACGGCCTTGCCAGCGTCGGTGCGAGCCCGGTGAACCTGCTGCGTCGAAGTGTGCAGGGATATGGCAAGATCAACGACCTGCCGGCCGATCCGGTATTCGGACAGGAATGAACAGGCGCGCAAGGCCTGAAGATGGAATGAAGATGATCAAGTTTTCGAAGCGCGTCGCCTTCGCGGCGCTGATGGTGGGCAACATGTTGTTCGGCGCGATTGCGCCGCTTTCGGGTAATGCCTTGGCGGCCTCCGATCCGGTCGAGGTGGACCGCATCGTGGCGGTGGTCAACAACGAGGTGATCACCGAGCGCGAAATGAACGAACGGATCGACCTCGCCGTGAGGCAGTTGCAGCGTCAAGGGACGCAGTTGCCGCCGCGAGACGTTATCCGCAAGCAGATTCTCGAACGTTTGATCCTCGAGCGCGCGCAGCTGCAGTTGGCGAGCCAGAACGGCATTCGTGCCGATGATGCGACACTCGATCGTGCCATCGAGCGGATTGCGTCCTCGAACAAACTCTCCGTCCCGGCATTCCGCGAGGCCCTGGAACGCGACGGATTGAGCTGGGACGATTTTCGCAACAACATCCGGCGCGAGATCGTCATAACGCGCTTGCGCGAGCGCGAAGTGGATAGCCGCATCGTCGTGACGGATGCCGAGGTAGACAATTTCCTCGACAGCAACCAGGGCACGCCCAGCGAGGAATATCACCTGGCTCACATCCTGCTCCGTGCGCCAGAGGGTGCGACGCCCGAGCAATTCGCCGCGCTGCAGGCGCGGGCCGCGGAAGTGACCCGCAAGCTCGCTGCCGGCGAGGATTTTGCCAAGCTTGCCGCGAGTTACTCCGACGCGCCCGATGCGCTCTCCGGCGGCGACATCGGTTGGCGTGGTACAGACCGCCTGCCCGCGCTCTATGCGGACGAGGCGGGCAAGCTCGCGGTGGGCGAGGTTTCGCCGGTGCTGCGCAGCCCGGCCGGCCTGCACCTCGTCAAGCTGCTCGAGAAAAGGGGTGGCAACGACGCTGCCGACGTGCGGGTCGAGCAAACCCATGCCCGGCATATCCTGCTCAAGACCTCGGCCGTGCTCAGTGATGCTGACGCCCGCCAGCGCCTGGAGGCGCTGCGTGAGCGGGTCTTGCAGGGGGGCGAGGATTTCGCCGAGCTTGCCAAGGTGCATTCGGCCGATCTTTCTGCGGCCAAGGGTGGTGATCTCGGTTGGGTGAACCCGGGCGATACGGTGCCGGCGTTCGAGCGTGCGATGAATGCCCTGAAGCCGGGAGAGATCAGCGAGCCGGTGCAGACGCCGTTCGGCTGGCACATCATCCAGGTACTCGAGCGCCGCAGCCAGGACGTTTCCGAAGAGCGCAAGCGCACCGTCGCACGCAATACCCTGCGCGAGCGCAAGTCGGACGAGGCCTATGATGACTGGCTGCGTCAGCTGCGCGACCGGACCTATGTGGAGTTGCGGCTCGACCCGCAGTGACTTGCGATGAATGAAGTGCTAACACTGGCCGTCACCACTGGTGAGCCGGCGGGGGTTGGTCCGGAGCTGTGTGCCGCGTTGATCGACCGGACGTGGCCGGTGCGGCTGGTTCTGGTCGGTGATCGCGATCTGATCGAAACGAGGTTGCGTGCCGCCGCCGCGCCGCGGGTGCTTCCCGACTACGTGGCGGGCGGCGAGGCAATCGCCGGGGCGATCGAGATCCTCCATGTGCCGTTGCGTGCGCCGGCCACTGCTGGACGGCTCGATGCGGCCAACGGTCCTTACGTGCTGGACACGCTCGACTGCGCGATTGCGGGCTGCCTGAGCGGCGAATTTGCCGGGATGATCACCGCGCCGGTGCACAAGGGGGTGATCTGTGATGCGGGCATTCCTTTCACCGGCCATACCGAATACCTGGCCGAACATACCGGCACACCGCGGGTGGTCATGATGCTTGCCGGCGGTGGTCTGAGGGTCGCCCTGGCCACCACGCACCTGCCGCTGCGCGCGGTTGCCAATGCGCTCACGCCGGAACTGCTTGAAGAAACCATCCGCATTCTCGACCGTGACCTGCGGCTGCGCTTTGGTCTCGCGGCGCCGCGGATCCTCGTCGCGGGGCTCAATCCTCACGCGGGGGAGAGCGGTCACATGGGTCACGAGGAAATCGAGGTGATCGTGCCGGTGCTTGAGAGGCTTCGCGGCGAGGGATTCCGGTTGATCGGCCCCTTGCCGGCCGACACCCTGTTCGTGCCGCACACGCTGGCGCAGGGTGATGCGGTGCTGGCCATGTATCACGACCAGGGGCTGCCGGTACTCAAGCACGCGAGCTTCGGTGGTGGCGTGAATGTCACCCTGGGGCTGCCGATCGTTCGGACCTCGGTCGATCATGGTACCGCCCTCGATCTCGCAGGAACCGGTACCGCCGATGCGGGGAGCCTCATCACGGCAATCGAGCTTGCGATTGGCATGGCGCGGGCAGCGAAGGGCTGCGACTGATGGATCGGCGAGACTGCCTGATGGCGCTTTCGGCGCTGTTCTTCGGCGGATGTGGTGCGCTTCCGGGACGCGGCGCTGCGCCGGTGCAGACGGTACCGGAACAATCCCTGCCGGCTCGTACCTCAAGAGCCAAACCCCGTATCGGGCTTGCGCTTGGCGGCGGTGCTGCTCGGGGCTTCGCCCATATCGGTGTGATCAAGGCGCTCGAGACCAACGGGATCGAGGCGGAGATCGTCGCCGGGACCAGTGCCGGTGCGGTCGTGGGGGCGCTCTATGCGGCCGGATTCGGCGCGTTCGAGCTGCAGAATCTGGCTTTCGAGCTGGAAAAATCAGCTGTCACCGACTGGAGCCTCTTCGAGCGCGGCTGGGTCAAGGGCGAGGCGTTGGAGCGTTTCATCAACGAGCGGGTCGGCAATCGGCCGATCGAACAGCTCAAACGCCGATTCAGCGCGGTTGCCACCGATCTCCAGCAGGGCCGCATGGTCGCCTTCGCGAGCGGGAACACCGGCCAGGCAGTACGTGCGTCTGCCGCGGTGCCCGGGGTATTCGCGCCGGTGCTGATCCGCGGCGTGGAATATGTCGATGGCGGCGTGTCGAGCCCGGTGCCGGTCAGGGTGGCGCGGCAGATGGGGGCCGATCTGGTCATCGCGGTCGATATCTCCGCACGTCCAAGCGGCAAGCGCGGCCGCGGCTCGCTTGACGTCCTGCTCGATTCGGCCGCGATCATGGGGAATCGGATCGCCGGGGTCGAGACCGCGGAGGCCGACATCGTCGTGAGGCCTGCCGTCCAAGGGCTTTTGGCGACGAACTTCGAGGATCGCCATCGCGCCATTCTGGAGGGTGAGAAGGCCGGATTCGCGGCGATTGCAACGATCAAGGCGCGCATTGCGCGTGCAGAGGGGGCCGTCTGATGGAGCATCGGGCGAGAAAGCGGTTCGGCCAGAATTTTCTGTCCGATCCCAACATCATCCGCAAGATCGTCGATGCCATTTCGCCACGGAGCGGCGACCTCGTCGTGGAGATCGGCCCGGGCCTGGGCGCGCTGACTGCGCCGCTTCTGGAGCGCCTGCCACTGCTCCATGTGGTTGAGATCGATCGCGACCTGATCGCCCATCTGCACGAGCAGTACGATCCCGCCAGGCTGGTCATCCATGAAGGGGACGCGCTCAAGTTTGATTTCGGCACGCTGGGGGAACGCCTCAAGGTGGTCGGGAACCTGCCCTATAACATCTCGACGCCGATCCTGTTCCACCTTGCGGATTTTGCGGACAAGGTTCGGGAGATGACCTTCATGCTGCAGAAGGAGGTGGTCCAGCGCATGGTCGCCGAACCCGGAACGGACGAATACGGTCGCCTGTCGGTGATGCTCCAGTACCGCTTCAACATGGCGCGATTGTTCGATGTGCCGCCGGGCGCATTCCGGCCGGCCCCGAAGGTCATGTCGAGCATCGTGCGCATGGCGCCCAAGCCTGTCGAGGCGCTTGACGCGAATGATCCGGAGCTGCTCGGCGAGATCGTTACCGCGGCCTTCGGGCAGCGTCGCAAGACCTTGCGCAACACCCTCCGGGCATTTCTCGTCGAGTCGGACTTCAGCGCGCTTGGCATCGACCCGGGACTGCGCGGTGAGCGGCTCTCGCTGGGCGACTTCGTCGCAATCGCCAATCACTGCAGCGAACGCCGGTCCAAATGAAAACGTCCGGGCGGTGCCCGGACGTTCGCGATGCGGGATGCTCGCGCGCTCGTTCAGTTTTTCTTCATTGGGCAGGTGTTCATGCCCAGCAGCGAGTATGCGGGGCAGCGGCCGGCAAGCCCGGTGGCCAGCGGCACGATGCCGATCCAGGCCCATACCGGCCCACCCATGAGCGCCCAGGCGATCAGCGCGATGCCAACCACGATACGCAGGATTTTGTCGATACCACCAACGTTTGCTTTCATGACCCACTCCTTGGGGATTGCTTGACTGTGGCGCCATTTGAGCATCTGGCCGGGGGCAGGTCTGTAACCTTGGTTACATAGCGGGCGGGAGGCTCGCATGTGTCAGCCGGCACAGAGCGTGCGAAGACCAGCTGGATCGAGAATCTCGATCTGTTCGCGCGACAGACGCACCAGTCCCTGGGCGGCAAAGCCCTTCAGCAGGCGACTCACGATCTCGCGGACGCTGCCGAGCTCGTCCGCAAGTTGCTGATGGGTGGTGTGGAGGACGCGCCCCTTGCCCAGCAATTGCGCGGCGAGGCGCTGGTCGAGCTTGTGAAAGGCGACCTCCTCGATCAGCTGCATGAGGTCGGCAATACGATCGGCAAAAAGGTGGAACACGAAGCCGCGAAATGCAGCCTCGCCGAGCAATTCGTCGAATACCGGCTTGGGCAGCATCATGAGCTCGGTCTCGGTTTCGGTGATGCCTCGTGCGTTGTAATCCTCGTGGCCCAGCAGACAGGACGAGGAAATCACGCAGGTTTCTCCTGGCGAGACGCGATACAGCGGCAGTTCGCGGCCATTGGGCGCGGCCTTGATCACGCGGATGGTCCCGTTGATCACGAACGGGAATCCCTCGCAGGCCTGGTGGTCGTCGAACAGCAGCGTTCCGGCCGGCACCTTGACCCACTGCGCGCGCTCGATCAGTCTGCTGCGGGCTTCGGGCGGGAGCTCGGCAAGAATCGGGTAGCGGTCGGCAAGCAGCGTGGGGTCGGTCATGGCGGGCTGTCCGGCTCGAGGGTGTCCATCCAGTCACGCACGAGCTCGGCAGCGTGGCGGGGCGTGTCGGCATGACTGGCGTCGATCTCGACGTAGCGGCTCGAAGGGTGATGGGGCATCAGCCCGAAAGCATAGTCGATTCCGGGAGGGTGGGGCACCTCCTGGCAGCCGGTCACGACGAGTGTCGGTACGGAAGTGCTCATTGCGCGGGCATTGGCGGGCCATTGCGCGGGGCCCTCTGGCTCGAAGTAGCTCAGCCAGGCGGCGGCGCCAACACGCAGGCGGCGGACGATGCCCTGGTTTACGTCGGTCAGCGCAATGCGGTGCGTTTCACCGGTCGAGAATGCCTGTCGAGCGCGCGCGAGCGAAGCGGTTGTGAGCCCCTGCGCCGCCAAGCGCTCCGGGAAGTGGCCTGGCGCGAGCAGGACCAGGCCATCGATGTTGTTGCCGCCGCGGGCGGCCAGCCCGAGAGCCGCGCAGGCTCCCAGACTGTGTCCGCAGACAATCACCCGCCTGCAACCCGCTGCTCGCAGTTCGGCCATGGATTCTTCAAGCTCTTCCAGCGCTCGATCGAAGGAGCGATCGTAGCGCCGGTGCAGCGCCCAGGGCATGACCGGCTCCCGAATCGCATAACCTTGCGCGACGAGGCTCGCCGCCAGCGGCGCGTGCTCGAAAGGCTGTGTTGCCCATTTGCCGTGCACCAGCACGACACCGCAGTCGCGCGTCATCAGTCGAGTTCGAGCACTACCGGCGCGTGGTCCGAGGGGCGCTCCAGTTTGCGTGGCGCCTTGTCGACCTCACACGACCTGCAGTGCTCGCGCAGCGCGGGCGAGACCAGCAGGTGGTCGATGCGCAGGCCGAAGTTTCGCCGGAAGGCCATCATCCGGTAATCCCACCAGGAAAAGCTCTTCTCGGGATGTTCGAACAGCCGGAAGGCATCGCTGAGGCCGAGCTGCAGCAGCGCGCGGAATGCAGCCCGTTCGGGTTCGGAGACGTGGATTTCGTCCTTCCAGTCCGGGTGGGCATCACGGTCTTCAGGTGCGATGTTGTAGTCGCCGGCGAGTACCAGTTTCGGATGGCGGGCGATCTCGCCCTGCAACCACGTCGTGAGGGCGTCGAGCCAGCGCAGCTTGTAGGCGAACTTGTCGGAGCCGACCGCCTGACCATTCGGGAAGTACCCGCAGATGACGCGGACGTCGCCTATGGTCGCCGCGATGAGACGCTTCTGATCATCCTCGAAGCCGGGAATGTTGAGCGTCACATCCTCGG
The DNA here is from genome assembly GCF_009800965.1 of Cognatazoarcus halotolerans. Classification (GTDB taxonomy): domain Bacteria; phylum Pseudomonadota; class Gammaproteobacteria; order Burkholderiales; family Rhodocyclaceae; genus Cognatazoarcus; species Cognatazoarcus halotolerans. Next base: position 215,685 of record NZ_WUAF01000002.1, read on the forward strand.
CGGCGATGCGACTCAGAATGGCGACGCCATTGTAGGTCTTCTGTCCCAGGAAGACCGCTCTGTAGCCAGCCTGCTCGAGTTCTGCGGCGGGAAAGGCTTTGTCCTCGAGCTTGAGTTCCTGCAGGCACAGCGCGTCTGGCTGCTGCACAGCGAGCCAGTCGAGCACATGGGGAAGGCGGACCTTCAGCGAGTTGACGTTCCAGGTGGCAATCTTCAATGGTCGTTCCGGAGGCCGGCGGCGAATGCCGCCCGAGTCGGGATTCTAACGCGCTGTGCCGTCGGGCTAGCGGCTGAGGCCACGCTGGTCCTTCGGGTAGCCGGCTTCGTCCAGCATCTGTTGCCAGCGCTCGGCGGAAAAACCCGAGAAGCTGGTGCGCCCGATCTGGATGGCCGGGACGATGCCGTTACCGTCGAAACGCGCGCGCAGCGCTGCGACCTCTTCCGGGCTGGCGACGCGAATTTCGGTGAACGGGGCACCGCGTGCCGAAAGAAGTGCGCGCCCGTCGGCACAGGGCTGGCCGCAGGTATCGGCGACATACATGCTGACTGGAAAATCGGCTGCGGCCTTGCGGATCAGATAGGGAAGCGTGCGGTCCGCCGAAGGAGCAGCAAAGCGGCGTGCCTCGGCGTTCTCGATCGACTGCGGAGGTGGCCGGTCGGAATAGTGATCGATGCCGCGTTCGTCTTTCCAGTGGTAGGTCGTGCCTTCGGCCAGCACGCTGGCTGACAGGCAGAACAGCATCAGGAACACATGGAAACGCATGAAGACTCTCCGCAACGTTGACCCGGCCGATGATTTGCCAACATAAACGGAAACAGCTGCCGGGTGCATCAAACAGACGACGAAAGGGCCGCGCCGGATTTCAACCGGCGTTCATCCCTTCAGGCTGTCTCGGCTTCCATGCCGCTGTGACGCAGCAGCGCGTCGGCGCTCGGCTCGCGGCCGCGGAAGGCCTTGAACGAATCGAGCGCGGGACGGCTGCCGCCAACCGCGAGCACTTCCCGCCAGAATCGTTCGCCGGTCGTCCGGTCGAGCACGCTACCGCTCTTGCCCGCGGCCTCTTCGAAGGCCGCGAAGGCGTCGGCGGAGAGCACTTCTGCCCACTTGTAGCTGTAGTACCCCGCGCCGTAGCCGCCGGCGAAGATGTGACTGAAGCTGTGCGGAAAGCGGTGCCACGCGGGTGGGATGAGGACCGCCACCTGGCGGCGAACCTCGTCGATCAGGCCGAGCACGCTCTTGTCACCGGCGGGGTCGAAGTCGTGGTGCAGGCGCAGGTCGAACAGAGAGAATTCCAGCTGACGAACCGTCTGCATGCCGCTCTGGAAGTTCTTCGCGGCAATCATCCGGTCGTAGAGTTCGCGCGGAAGCGCCGCGCCGCTGTCGACGTGGCTGGTCATGTCGGAAAGAACGTCCCATTCCCAGCAGAAGTTCTCCATGAACTGGCTGGGAAGCTCCACCGCATCCCACTCCACACCGTGGATGCCCGACACCGCGGGCTCGTCGATGCGGGTGAGCAGGTGGTGCAGGCCATGACCGCACTCGTGGAACAGCGTGATCACTTCGTCATGGGTGAACAGTGCGGGCTTGCCGCCGACCGGGCCGGAGAAATTGCACACCAGATAGGCGACCGGCGTCTGCACGCCCGCAGCGTGCCGGCGGCGGGTCAGTACCTCGCCCATCCAGGCGCCGCCGCGCTTGGTGTCGCGCGCGAAGAGATCGAGGTAGAACTGGCCGACCTGCTCGCCGTCGCGTTCAATCCGGAAAAAGCGCACGTCGTCATGCCACACCGGTGCCTGGTCGGCCCGGATTGTGACGCCATAGAGACTTTCGACCACCTTGAACAGGCCTGAAAGTACCTTGGGCTCGGGGAAATACTGTCGCACTTCCTCATCGGAGAAGCTGTAGCGCGCCTGCTTGAGCTTCTCCGATACCCACGCAACGTCCCAAGGCTGCACATCGGCCATGGCGAGTTCGTCAGCCGCAAAGGCCCTGAGTTCGGCGAGGTCGCGTTCGGCAAAGGGCTTGGCGCGGTTCGCCATGTCCGTAAGGAAGCCCAGCACCTGTTCCGGCGATTCGGCCATCTTGGGAACCAGCGAGACCTCGGCATAGTTCCGGTAGCCAAGCATGTGTGCCTCTTCTGCCCGCAGCTTGAGAATGCCGGTGATCAGCGGTCCGTTGTCCCACTCCGTCTTGCCGAGCTCGGATGCACGGGTGGCATAGGCGCGGTACATACGTTCGCGCAGCGCGCGGTTCTCGGCATATTGCAGCACCGGCAGGTAGGACGGCATGTGCAGGCTGAATTTCCAACCCGGCTTGCCCTCGCGCTCAGCGGCCGCGCGGGCGGCACCCCTCGCACTGTCTGGAATGCCGGCCAATTCGGCCTCGTCCTCGATCCATTCGGCATGCGCATTGGTGGAGTCCAGCAGATTCTCGGAGAATTTGGCGGAAAGGCCTGAGAGTTCCTCCTGGATCTGCTGGAATCGTGGCTTGTCGGCTTCTGCGAGCTCCGCACCGGAAAGGCGGAAGTCGCGAATCGCGTTGTCGATGATGCGCTGCCGCGCCGGGCTTAGCGCATCGAATTCGGCGCTGTCGCGAATCTTGCGGTACTGGCCGAACAGTTCGAGATTCTGGCCAAGCTCGGCATAGAAGCGCGTGACCTCGGGCAGCATGGCGTTATACGCCTCGCGCCACTCGGGCACATCCATGACGCCATGCAGGTGAGCGACCACACCCCAGGCCCGGTCGAGATGTTCACCGGCATCTTCCAGCGGTTTGATGAAGGTATCCCACGTCGGGTTCGGCAGTGCCTGCAGGCTTGCGATGAGCTTGCGGCCGTCGTCGAGCAGACCGGTGACCGCCGGGGCGACATGATCGGGGCGGATGGTGTCGAAGCGGGGAAGGCCGCTGAAGTCCAGCAGGGGATTGCTCATTCGGATCTTTCTCTCGGAAGCGATGGGGGCGGAACAGCCCTTATTGTGCCCAAAAAGCGGCGTGTTCGCGCTGGGCGAACAACTGAATCGGTGTTTCGGGGGAGCGGCTACTCGTGTTCGAGCAAGTCTCTGTAGGCATGCCAGGTGGCGTGACCGAGCAGCGGCAGAAGGATGACTGCACCGATCATCATCGTGGCAAAACCGATCAGTACCAGCGTGACCAGCAGGATGCCCCACACCAGCATCGCGAGCGGATTACCGGTTGCGGCACGTGCGCTCGTGGCCATCGCGGTCATGATGTCGACGTCGCGATCCATCATCATCGGGATCGATACCACGCTGATCGAAAAGACGATGCAGGCAATGAGTCCGCCGGCAAGGACGTAGGCCGTGACGAACTGCAGGTAATCGCCGGAAAAGAATACGTCGCGATAGAAATTCGCCAGATCCGGCACCCGGTCGGAATAGAAAAGCGCGAACATGATCGCGGAAATACGCTCCCACACCACCAGCATGAGCGCGAGCAGGATGCCGAAATGCAGGAGGGAGTCGCGATGCCGGGCGAGCCCTTGCAGCGATTCGAGGAATCCGGTCCGCCGGCCGGATTCGGCCTGTCGGGAGATTTCGTATACGCCCGCTGCGGTGAGGGGGCCGATCAGCAGGAAGCCGGAGATCGCGACCGTAAACAGGTATGGCCGCGGCGAAGCGTAGACCAGGATGAGATAGCCGACGACGGCCAGGAAAACCCCGTAAACCAGGCTGGCGGCAGGGTTGCCGGCGAGATCCTGCCATCCGCGCTTCAGCCAGGTGAATGGACGCCCTGGCGCGATCCTGCGGATAGGGGGGATGGCAAAGTGCTTGTTCAGATTGATCGAGGACTCGTCCATGCTGTGATCTCACCGTCTACGCGCAACCGCGCTAGATTAGCTGTTCGGGAGAAACTGCGCGAGTCCCCGCGGTGATCGGGCCCGTGCTCCGCAACAGACCGGAGCCGACCCGCGCCGGTGTACCCGATTCAGCCCGGTGGCAGCGCTTGACCGACAAGCCGCTCGTACGCTTCCCGATACTTGGCCGACGTCCCTGCGATTACGGCGTCGGGCAATACCGGTCCCGGTGCCGTCTTGTCCCAGTCGAGGGTTTCGAGGTAGTCACGGACATACTGCTTGTCATACGAGGGCGGGCTGATGCCTTCGCGATAGCTGTCGGCAGGCCAGAAGCGGGACGAGTCCGGGGTCAGCGCCTCGTCGATCAGGTGGAGCCTGCCGGCGGTGTCAATCCCGAACTCGAACTTGGTGTCGGCGATGATGATGCCGCGCCCGGCCGCGTACCGGGCCGCCTCGGAGTAGAGCTGCAGTGCCGCGTCGCGCGCCTGGGTGACCAATTCGCCGGCTGTCACGCCACTGCCTTCGAGGGCAGGCTCAAGAAAGTCCGCGGTGCGGGCCTGAGCCTGTTCGAAGGAGATGTTCTCATCGTGCTCACCGGCTTCCGCCTTGGCTGCCGGCGTGAAGATCGGTGCAGGCAGGCGTGCCGCCTGTTGCAATCCGGAAGGAAGCGCGATCCCGCAGATCGAGCCGGTCTGTTGGTATTCCTTCCAGCCGGAACCGATCACGTAACCGCGCACCACCGCTTCGATCGGAAGCGGCGTCAGGCGTTTCACGACGAGCGCCCGACCGCGCACCTGATCGCGCTCTTCCGGCCGCACGACGCTCTCGGGGTCTATCCCGGTGAGCTGGTTGGGAATGACGTGGGCGAGGCGATCGAACCAGAACAGGGCCAGCGCGGTGAGCACCCGGCCTTTGTCCGGAATGGGGTTGGGGAGGATCACGTCGAACGCTGACAGGCGGTCGGAAGTGACGATCAGGAGATGGTCGGCATCGACCGAATAGATGTCGCGGACCTTGCCTCGGGCAACTTGCTTGAGGCTTGGAATGTTGGACTCGAACAGGGCTGTGCTCACTTCGGGTGGTTCCGCATTCGGAAAAGAGCGATTATAGAGCGTCGCGGCGGCAAACCAGAATGCGAAATGGGGGCTATGGCCTTCGGGAGCGAGGCGTTAAGATTCGTCGACGCGATGTGCGCGGGATCGCGAACATGGGCGCTCGGGCACCGGAAATCATTGCCATTCAATGTGCTGCAGGTGGCGTTGGCGACTGGTTCGAACGCCTGGTAGCCAGCGCTCACGCTCGGTGTAGAATGGCGCCCTTTGTTGCAGGAAACTCCTGGATGAAAACCACTTTCCTCGATTTTGAGCAGCCGATCGCCGAACTTGAAGCAAAGATCGAAGAGCTTCGCTTCGTGCAGGACGATTCGGCGGTCGATATTTCCGAGGAGATTGTCCGCCTCGAGAGCAAGAGTCAGACGCTGACCAAGGATATATACGCCAAGCTCTCCCCCTGGCAGATCGCCCAGGTCGCACGTCACCCCCAGCGGCCCTACACCCTCGACTACATCCAGCACATCTTCACCGATTTCGAGGAGCTGCACGGAGACCGTTCGTTTGCCGACGACAAGGCGATCGTAGGTGGTCTGGCACGCTTCAATGGACAGTCATGCGTGGTGATCGGCCACCAGAAAGGGCGCGATACCAAGGAAAAGATTCACCGGAATTTCGGCATGCCGCGGCCCGAGGGTTACCGCAAGGCGCTCAAGCTGATGCGTCTCGCAGAAAAATTCGGTCTCCCGGTCTTCACCTTCGTCGATACTCCGGGAGCCTATCCCGGCATCGGAGCCGAAGAGCGCGGCCAATCGGAGGCGATCGGCCGGAATCTCTACGTGATGGCCGAGCTCAAGGTGCCGATCGTGTGCACCATCATCGGTGAGGGTGGGTCGGGCGGGGCGCTAGCCATTGCGGTGGGAGACCAGGTCCAGATGCTGCAATATTCGACCTACTCGGTGATTTCGCCGGAGGGGTGTGCCTCGATCCTCTGGAAGAGTGCCGAAAAGGCACCGGAAGCCGCCGAAACCATGGGTATCACCGCTGCGCGGCTTAAATCGCTGGGGCTCATCGACAAGATCGTGAATGAGCCGGTTGGCGGTGCTCACCGTGATTATCGTGCCATGAGCCAGAGCTTGCGACGGGCGCTTTCCGACGCGCTGCGGTCTTTTGCCGACCTGACGCCGTCCCAGCTGGTTGACCGACGCTTTGATCGCCTGATGGCGTATGGCAAGTTCAAGGAAGCCGCGGTCCGCTGACGATCCGCTTGCTGCCGTCGCGGCTTCGATTGCGCGTCATGTGGCGCCTGGGGCGCGGCTGTGCGTCGGGCTGTCCGGTGGCGTCGATTCGGTGGTCTTGCTGCATCTTCTGAATGATCTCCGAAAACGTCGGGATCTTTCCGTCACAGCTGCTCATGTGCATCACGGCTTGAGCCCTTCGGCTGATCATTGGGCGGCCTTCTGCTCCGGGCTTTGCGAGCGTCTCGACATCCCGATTCGACATTTCAAGGTCAGATTGCCGGTCTCTCCTGCCGACGGTGTCGAGGCAGCGGCGCGCAGCGCCCGCTATGCGGCATTTTCGCGGCTTGAGGCGGATTGGCTGGCTCTCGGCCACCATCGCGACGATCAGGCTGAGACGGTGCTGTTCAGGTTGTTTCGGGGGGCCGGCGCCCGAGGAATGTCGGGGATTGCCGAGGTGGAGCGGCGCACCGATGGCATGTCCTTGTTGCGGCCGATGCTGGGCGTCGATCGTGCCGCGATTCTTTCCTGGGCGCGTGATCGCGGCCTCGACTGGATCGAGGATGAGAGCAATGCGGATCTGCGCTTTACCCGCAATTTCCTGCGCAAATCCGTGTTGCCGCTCGTGCAGGAACGCTTTCCCGCAGCTGTTTCCAGTATCTGTCGTGCCGCTGATCATCTGCGCGAAAGCCAGGGTCTGCTCGATGAGCTTGCGGTCATCGATTGGCGGGCGGTCTGCGCTGATGAGGCCATGCGCTTCGACGCGCTGCTTCGGCTGCCGGAGGAACGTCAGCGTAATCTGATCCGCTGGGCGCTTCGCGCCATGGGTTTGCCGGCACCTGACGACGCCGACCTTCGTGAAGCGGTCCGCCAACTGGGTGCCCTGGGTGCCGGACAGCCTCTGCACTACGCCCTCGGGCAGGCGTGGTTATGTCGCTATCGGAACACCGTGTGGCTCGAGGAGATCGTCGATTCGTCCGCGACGACGGTCCCGTGGTGCGGTATCGAACGTCTGCGATGGGGGGGCGACGAGGTCGTGTTCGAACGCGTGCGCGGCGCAGGCGTCCGATTTTCCTGCCTCGACGGGCGTTTGGTCCTGCTGGATCGCCGTCGTCCGGGCGACCGCATGCAGCTTGCGGCCGGGCGTCCGCATCGCAGCATCAAGAATCTGGTTCAGGAGGCAGGGATTCCCCCCTGGCTGCGAGATGCGATGCCGGTGCTGAGGGTGGATGGTGTGCCGGTGTGGATCGGCGGCGTGGGGGTTGCGCATGATTACGCCTGCCCGCCCGGTGAGGATGGGTTGCTTCCTTCGTGGCTCAGGTCGGGAGCTGCGGGGATCAGTCTTCGGCCTGGCCAGGCATGAGGCCGGTCGAAGAGAGTTGCTGGGCCAGTTCCACCGCTGAGCGGACCCCCATCTTCTCGAATACCCGTGCACGGTGCACCTCGACCGTACGCATCGAAATCGACAGCTCGTCGGCGATGACCTTGTTGAACTTGCCGGCGAGGATCTGATCCATCACCTCGCGCTCGCGCGCGGTGAGCTGGGCGAGTTGGGCGATGACGTTCTCTCGGGTTGCCTTGATCTGTTGGCTGCGGGCATCGGCATCGAGTGCATTGACCACGATGTCGACGAGATCGTTGTCGTTGAAGGGTTTCTCGACGAAGTCGAAAGCGCCGTTCTTGATCGCCGAAACTGCCATCGGCACGTCGCCGTGACCGGTCAGGAAGATTATCGGCAACTGGCAGTCCTTCTGGCGAAGTGCGTCGAAGCAAGCCAGACCGCTCATTCCGCCCATGCGGATGTCAAGCACGATGCAGCCGCGCCAGTCGGCCTGCCATTCGGACAGAAACGCTTCGCCCGAAGACCAGCTCCGGCAGGCCACGCCGCGTGTCTCGAACAGCCAGGCCAGTGCATCGCGGATGGCTTCGTCGTCGTCGACGATGTGCGCCAGGGTTTCGCTCATTCTTCGTCCGCCGGTAACCAGAACGTGAAAACTGTACCACCGTCCAATGCTGCCTCGAAAACGAGCGTTCCGCGGTGTGATTCGATGATCGATCGGCAGATGTTGAGCCCCATGCCCATACCCTCGGTCTTGGTCGTGAAGAAAGGTTCGAAGAGTCGTTCGGCGGTTTCAGGAGGAATGCCGCGGCCACGATCCCTGACACTGACTTCGACGCCGTTCTCGCGCCTGCCGATCGATACGTCCAGGCGTCGCAGATCAAGCGGAATGTCCCGCATCGCATCCATGCCGTTGCGGATCAGGTTGACCAGGACCTGTTCGATCATCACCGGATCGATCCGTACGTGGGTCGGGCCCTCCGCCGCAGTGAAGGTTACCTCGATGTTCCGTTTTCTTGAATCCGGCTCCACGAGGCCTATCGCCTCGGTGACGAGCTGGTTCAGGTCGATGCGCTCTACCTTTGGTTCGCTGCGGCGGACGAAGTCGTGGACCCGGCGGATGATCTGACCGGCACGCTGCGCCTGCTTGCCCAGTTTGCCAAGAATCGTGAGCAGCTCTTCCGGGTTGGCCTGGTTGTTGGCGAGTCGATTCATGCAGCCCGTGTTGTAGCTCGCGATCGCCGCCAGTGGTTGGTTGAGTTCATGCGCCAGCGTTGAGGCCATCTCGCCCATGGTGATGAGGCGTGACGTAGCGTGCAGCCGCTCTTCCTGCTGGCGGGCCATCGTCTCTATGCGTTTCTGCTCGGTGATGTCGAGCACGGAGCCCATCCATCCGGTCTGATTGCCGTGCGCGTCGATCAGCGGCGCCTCGAATATCATTGCGTCGAGCCGCTCGCCATTGCGTCGCCGTAGCCGCACCTCGACACCCCGGTCGCCGGCGTGGGGGTGGGACAGGATGTATTCGTGAAGGCTTTTGGTGCGGCCGAGTTCGTCCGGATCCCAGTAGGGCATGGGCGGTTTGCGCCCCAGCAGTTCCGATTCCGAATACCCCACCATCTGACAGAACGCCGGGTTCGCATAGATCATGCGACCTTCCATGTCGCGCGCGCGCAGTCCGGTCAGTAGTGAATCTTCCATGGCACGCCGGAACGCATAGGCTTCATGCAGGGCGTGTTCGGCCTGCTGGCGCCTTATCACATGCAACCTCAGGCGCCAGACACTCCACATGATGCCGGCTGCGAGCAGCAGGATCGAGGCGCCCAGCAGGATCGGAATCCAGCGCACTTCGCCGCGGTACGTGGTGATCTTGAGCACCAGCCCACGACCGGGTGGGTCGAGCGGGATGGTGTAATCGAGCCCGTGCGCAAGAATCGCGGCCTTCGATTTCGACACGATTTCCTGGCCGGTCGGATCGTTCACGCTGACCCGGTATTTTTCCGAGAACCACCACGGAACCTCGCTGTTGATGAGCGCCCGAAGGGACTGCACGCCAACGATCACGCCGGCGAACTCGCCGTCTCGAAAGTGCGGCACGTAGACCTCGAAATAGGCGTCATCGCCGAGCACCTGGTAGGCAGGACCGTAGACAGGTCGGCCACTGACCCGGGCGAGCCTGAACAGGGATGCGGCCGGTGTCGCGTCCTCGGTTTCTCCGATTCGCTGGGTTTCGCCCATTGCCGGAAGAGCGCCGCGGATATCCCCGTTGCGGTCCATCCAGATAACCTGGACGACTGGATTGTCGGGTTGCAGCAAGCGCTGCATTTGTGCCCGTGCGCTGGCGCTCGGTCTTGCGTCGTCGAGTAGCCCCGGGCCCAGCTGAGCGAGTAGCTCCGTACCCTTTTCAAGGTGAAAACGCAGGTTCTGTTCCATCCAGAGCACGTCGCTGATCAGCGTTGCGCGTTGATCTTCCTCGTCGTAGTTGCGTATCAGCAATACCAGTGCCGCGATGGCCATCAGGAAGAGTGCCAGCATCAAATATGGCAGGCGCCATCGCCAGGTTGTGGCGATGGATCCGCTCGGGATAACTTGATTCATCCTGGGGGCTGGAGGGAATGTCGGAGCTGAAATGGTAACCCGAGCTTCACCGCGGCTGTCGCCCGCCGTGCCGGTGTATCGGACATCCACAATAGGCTTGACGCCGTCGGCAGGTCATACTTGCGATCAGGGCTGCTGGAAAGTGGTTCGATTGCCGATGGCGACGTCCATCTGGCAAATGACTAATCTAAGGTTGGTAGGAGGAGAGACTAATGAAAATTCGTGCCTTGATTGTTGGGCTTGCCGCACTCGGGTTCGCGGCAGCCGTTTCCGCTGCAGATCCCATCGTGATCAAGTTCAGCCACGTTGTGGCAACGGACACCCCGAAAGGCAAAGGCGCCGAAAAGTTCAAGGAACTCGCCGAGAAATACACCAAGGGTGCGGTCAAGGTAGAGGTCTATGCAAACAGCACGCTCTACAAGGACAAGGAGGAAATGGAAGCCTTGCAACTGGGGGCCGTCCAGATGGTCGCGCCGTCGCTCGCCAAGTTCGGTCCGCTCGGCGTGCGAACCTTCGAAGTGTTCGATCTGCCCTACATTTTCGATAACGCGGCGGAGCTCCACAAGGTCACCACCGGCCCGGTGGGCAAGAAGCTGTTTGATTCCCTCGAGCCGAAAGGCATCAAGGGGCTTGCATACTGGGATAACGGCTTCAAGGTATTTTCGGCCAACACGCCACTTCACAAGGTCGAGGATTACAAGGGTCTGAAGATGCGCATCCAGTCGTCGAAAGTGCTCGACGAGCAGATGCGTGCCCTCAAGGCGCTCCCGCAGGTGATGGCCTTCTCAGAGGTCTATCAGGCCCTCCAGACCGGCGTGGTTGACGGTACCGAGAATCCGCCATCCAATCTCTATACCCAGAAAATGTACGAAGTGCAGAAGCATGTGACGCTCTCCGATCACGGCTATCTGGGCTACGCCGTGATCACCAACAAGAAGTTCTGGGACGGGTTGCCGGGCGATGTCCGTGGCGAGCTCGAGAAAGCGATGGCCGAAGCTACGGAATACGCGAACAGCATTGCGAAGGACGAGAATGTGAAGGCCATGGCAGCGGTGAAAGCCTCAGGCAAGACCGAGGTCTATACGCTGACTCCGGAAGAGCGCAAGGAGCTCAAGAAGGCCCTCTATCCGGTGCATGCGAAGATGGCATCACGTATTGGCAAGGAAACGATTGATGCGGTCTATCAGGCGACAGGCTTCGATCCGAACAAGATGTAAGGTGCAGTGAGCGCCTGGAAACGAGAAACCCGCCGCTGGCGGGTTTTTTGTTCCGTCTTCGATAATCAGGATGTAAGCGTTGTTTGTCAGCAATACGCTTTAGGTTGTTGTTTTTTAAAAGGGTTCGGAAATTACGTATTGAGAACGGAAGGGCATTCTCATATCGTACGAGTGGCCCTGAAAAGGACTGAACAATGTAGTAGCGGCAATCGGTCGACGTTCTTCGATCACCGGATTCCAATAAGTCGCGCGGCCCGCCGCGCTGGGAGGAGAGCCCATGTTGATGAAGCTGATAGATCGCCTCGAGGAGACAATCATTGCCTCCCTGATAGCGATCTCCACCTTGGTTATTTTCGTGGCGGTGGTCCACCGCTACATGTCGGGTTTCGACATACCTGTAGTGCAGGACTGGATGCTGGAGCAGGATCTGGGCTGGGCCCAGGAGTTCTGCATCATTCTTTTCGTGTGGATGGCAAAGTTCGGCGCCGCATACGGCGTGCGAACCGGTATTCACGTGGGAGTAGACGTGCTGATCAACAAGCTCGAGGGTGGCAAGCGGACCTTCTTCGTGCAGCTCGGGCTCGCCTGCGGAGTGCTCTTCACTGCGGTGATCGCTTATTTCGGCGTGACCTTCGTGTGGGAGAACGGCATGGCCTACGAGACCCTCACGTGGCTCGGCAAGGATGTGGGCGATCATTTCGAAGGGCCGATCACGCCTGATCTCGAATGGCCGACCTGGATCGTGTATTCGGCGGTGCCGCTTGGTTCGGCGCTGATGTGTTTCCGTTTCATTCAGGTGATGGTGCAGTTTGCGCGCACGGGCGAGCTGCCCTCCCATGATCACGGGCATGTCGAGGGGCTCGACGACGAGACCGAGTCCCTGGGTGTCGGAGAAGCGATCGAGATCGCCGAGGAGATCGAGCACGGTCATGCCGGCAAGAGTGACGAACAGTGGGCGCGCGAACATGGCAAGCGTCCGGGCAAGGAGGGCTGATCGATGAATGCCGCAATTCTTTTTGGAATGCTGATCGTTCTGATGGCGGTCGGCATGCCGGTCGGTGTCGCGCTCGGCCTCACGGTGCTGGGCTTCATGGCCGGGTTCACTTCGGTTCCGGTCGAGTCGGTGGCGCTGAAGATGTTCACCGGTATCGAGAAGTTCGAGATCATGGCGATCCCGTTCTTCATCCTGGCGGGCAACTTCCTCACCAGTGGCGGCGTTGCCCGGCGGATGATCAATTTCGCGACCGCGATGGTCGGGCACATCACGGGCGGGCTGGGCATGTCGGCGGTGCTCGCCTGTGCGCTGTTCGCCGCAGTCTCCGGTTCAAGCCCCGCGACGGTGGTGGCGATCGGCTCGATCTTGATCCCGGCCATGCTGAAACAGGGGTTCTCGCTGCGCTTCGCTGCCGGATCGGTTGCTTCGGCGGGTGGTCTCGGCATCTTGATTCCCCCTTCGATCGTGATGGTCATGTACGCAGTGACCACCAACTCCTCGATCGGCGCGTTGTTCATGGCCGGCGTGGTTCCGGGGATATTGCTCGCAGTGATGCTCGGCGTGGCGACCTGGTGGCAGGCGAAGAAACACGGCTTTCCGCGTGGGCCGAAAGAGTCCTGGAGTGCTCGGTGGCGTTATTTCCGCGAGGCGATCTGGGGTCTTCTGCTGATCGTGGTGGTCATGGGCGGCATCTACTCGGGGATCTTCACTGCCACCGAAGCTGCGGCAATGAGTGCGGTGTATGCCTTCGTGATCGCGATGTTCGTGTACAAGGATTTGACCTGGAAGCACATTCCCAAGGTCCTGCTCGACTCGGCCAACATGAGTTCGATGCTGCTCTTCATCATTGCCAGTGCGGTTCTGTTCTCGTTCATCCTCACTTCCGAGCAGATTCCGCAGCGTATGGCCGAGATGATCGTGCAGAGCGGGCTGGGTCCGATCGGATTCCTCGTCGTGGTGAATATCCTGCTGCTGCTCGCCGGCAATATCATGGAGCCGTCTTCGATCATCCTCATTCTTGCGCCGATCCTGTTTCCGGTGGCAGTCGCATTGGGGATCGATCCGATTCACTTCGGCGTCATCGTGACGGTGAACATGGAAATCGGCATGATCACCCCGCCGGTCGGCCTGAACCTGTTCGTGGCGAGCGGCATCACACGGGCTGGCATGACCGAGATGACGATGGCGGTTCTGCCCTGGCTTTACACCATGCTGGTGTTCCTGATCCTGGTGACCTATATCCCCGAGATCTCGCTGGCCCTGCCCAGGGCGTTGGGAATGCTCTGAGCGAAAGCGGATGGTTCGTCCCTTGTATTGCCCGGCCTCGTGCCGGGCATTTTTTTATCGCATCGGGCGTATCCGCCTTTTGCTGCTAAAATGGCGCGTTACGCTAAGTGTGGTTTTCTGTCCATTCCGGAGTTTTTCATGGCAATCGAACGTACCCTTTCAATCATCAAGCCCGATGCAGTCGCCAAGAACGTGATCGGCAAGATCTATCAGCGTTTTGAAGATGCCGGCCTGAAGATCATCGCCTCGAAGATGGCGCATCTGTCCGAGCGCGAAGCGGGCGAATTCTACGCGGTGCACAAGGCCCGGCCCTTCTACAAGGATCTGGTGTCCTTCATGACCTCGGGTCCGGTGATGATCCAGGTGCTGGAAGGCGAGAATGCCATTGCCAAGAATCGTGAACTGATGGGTGCAACCAACCCCAAAGAGGCCGCTGCCGGTACCATCCGTGCCGACTTCGCCGATTCGATCGATGCCAACGCGGTGCATGGCTCGGATGCGCCCGAAACTGCCGCGGTCGAAGTGGCCTTTTTCTTTCCGGCGATGAACGTCTATTCGCGCTGAACTTCCAGCCCGCGGGGTCCCTCGCAGCGTCGGCCCGGCAGTTCGGGCCGATTGCGTTATGGGGCTCCGGAGCAAGGTCTGGTGATGCCGGTCAATCTTCTCGATTTCGATATGGACGGTCTCGTCGCGTGGTTTGCCACGATGGGCGAGAAGCCGTTTCGCGCGCGGCAGGTGATGCGTTGGGTGCATCGCGAGGGCTGCGCCGACTTTGCGCAGATGACCGACGTTGCCAAATCGCTTCGTGCCCGGCTCGAGCGTGATGCGGCCATCGTTGCGCCACAGCCGATTCGTGACGCCATCTCGACCGACGGCACCCGTAAATGGTTGCTCGACGTCGGCAATCGCAATGCGGTCGAGGCCGTCTTCATACCCGAAGCCCGTCGCGGTACGCTGTGTATTTCGTCGCAGGCCGGCTGTGCGCTGGACTGTTCGTTCTGCTCGACCGGTAAGCAGGGCTTCAATCGCAACCTCACGGCAGGCGAAATCGTTGGTCAGCTGTGGCTGGCCAATCGGCTGCTCGGAGCCGTGGCGGATCCGGATGGGGAGGGCGAGCGCGTCATCAGTAACGTGGTGATGATGGGCATGGGCGAACCGCTGGCGAATTTCGACAACGTCGTCACTGCGTTGCAGGTAATGCTGGATGATCATGCCTACGGCCTTTCGCGCCGCCGCGTGACGGTCTCGACTTCGGGCATCGTGCCAGCCATGGATCGGCTGCGCGACGCTTGCCCGGTCGCACTGGCGGTCTCGCTCCATGCGCCGAATGACGGATTGCGCGACAAGCTCGTGCCGATCAATCAGAAGTATCCGCTCAAGGAACTGCTGGCCGCGTGCAATCGCTACCTCGAGCGGGCGCCGCGTGATTTCATCACTTTCGAGTATGTGATGCTCGAAGGCGTGAATGACCACGACAGCCACGCACGCGAACTCGTCGCGATTGCGCGCGAGGTTTCGTGCAAGTACAACCTGATACCCTTCAATCCGTTTCCCAATTCCGGTTACCGACGCTCGTCGCCCGAACGCATTCGCCGTTTTTCGCGCATCCTTGCCGATGCCGGCATCGTGACCACGACGCGCAAGACGAGGGGCGATGACGTCGATGCGGCCTGCGGGCAGCTGGCGGGTCAGGTATTGGACAAGACCCGACGTACCGCTGAGGGGCGGCCGGTCGTGAAGATCACCGAGGAGCGTCGATGAAGCGTCAACTGCTGTCAATCCTTGGGGTGCTGCTGCTTGCGGGCTGTGCCACGCAGGGCGGGGGTGGAGTCTCGACAGAGTCGAATATCCAGCGACCTGTGTCGGAGTTGCCTGCCACGAACGAACGGCAGGCTGGCGCAAAGATTCATGTAGACCTTGGAACCGCGTATTTCAAGGCCGGTCGATTCGGTGTGGCGCTCGATGAGGCGCGCGTTGCGCAGGCGTTCGACCCAGCGTATGCGCCGGTCTATCACCTTTTCGGCCAGATCTACATGTATCTCGATGACAAGCTTGCGGCACGCGAGAACCTCGAAAGGGCCGCAAATCTTGCTCCCGGGGATCCGGAGATCAACAACACGTACGGATGGTTCCTGTGTGCCTCGGGTGAAGAGCAGGCGGGGATCGAGCGGCTGGTCCGCGTCGTCCGCAATCCGTACTACCGTACGCCGACCCGTCCGTACACCAACGCCGGGTTGTGCTATCTCCGCCTGAAGGACGATCAGGCTGCGGAGCGGCAGTTCCTGCTCGCAGTGCAGACGGATCCGTCGAACACGCTCGCCCTCTATCATCTGGCCTCGCTCGCATACCAGCGCGGCGCCTACGATGTTGCCAACGGCTATTTGCAGAATCTTCAGCAGCAGGCGGTCCCGACGGCCGAGTCGCTGCTTCTCGGGGCCCGAATCGCACGCAAGCTCGGGAACCAGGAGAATGAAGCGAGCTTTGCGACCCAGCTGCGCAGCCGCTTTCCTACGTCGAAAGAGTACGAGATTTACAGCAAGGAAAAGTCACGGTGAACGAGGTGCACAATCCTCAGGGGACGGGTAGCGAAGAGTATGCCGTCATGCCGCCGATCGGATACACGCTGCGCGCGGCGCGCGAAGCCCGTGGAGAGACTCTTCAGGACGTCGCGGCTTCGCTGAAGCTGACCGGGCGCCAGGTGGAGGCGCTAGAGACGGACCGCTTCGACCTTCTCCCGGGGCGCGCTTTTGCGAGGGGATTCCTGCGCAACTATGCGCGCCATCTTCATCTGGATCCCGCGCCGTTGTTGGCTGCCCTCGATGAGCAGGCGGCGGGCGATGCAATGGATCTCGCGCCGGTCTCAAACGCCGTGGGGACGATGCCTTCGTCAGGTGAGCGCCTGCGGCCCTCGTCGCTGCCGGTGGCGCTGATCGCATTTGGGCTGTTCCTGGTCGTACTGGCTGGCTGGTACTTCAACTGGTTTCAGCAGCCTGCTCCGCAGGACGAGGTGGTTGCTCAAGAGACCTTGTTGCCGCCCGAGCCCACGGCGCTGGATTCGCCCGCCGCAGGGCCCGATACCGTGTCGCCCACGGTGGTCGCGGGTGCCGGCGATGCCGAAGGGGCACTCCCGGCGGGTGTGGCGCCGTCAGTGGAAGGCAGTGTTCAAGGGGGGGCGGTGTCAACGACACCTGCTGCGGGTGCCGCGGCGCTTGAAGAAAAACCCGCGGCCGGAGCGGCTGCAGGCGATCGGCTCGATTTCCGCTTCGAGCGCGAGGCTTGGTTCGAGGTCAGGGATGCCGATGGCAAGGTGCTGTTTTCGGGAACCGGGCGCGAGGGTACGGCGAAGGAAGTAATCGGCAAGGCGCCGTTCAAGCTGGTGGTCGGTAACGCCCGCTATGTGAAACTCGAGCACAACGGACGTGAGATCGACATGATCCCGCACATTCGTGTCACGGTCGCGCGTTTCAAGGTTGAGTGAATTATGTCGGTCAGCGATCTTGAAGTAAGCAGAGGGCAGCCCTCGGCTCGTCGTTCCACCCGTACGGTGCGGGTTGGGCGGGTGGCCATCGGTTCGGGGGCGCCTGTCGTTGTGCAGTCGATGACCAATACCGATACGGCGGATCATATCGCCACTGCGATCCAGATCGCCCAGCTGGCCCGTGCCGGTTCGGAACTCGTGCGTATCACTGTAAATAACGAGGATGCTGCGGCTGCGGTGCCGCGAATCCGCGATCAGCTGGAGCGCATGGGTGTCGATGTGCCGCTGGTCGGCGATTTTCATTACAACGGCCACAAGCTTCTGACGGATCACCCGGCCTGCGCCGAGGCGCTTGCCAAGCTGCGCATTAATCCGGGTAACGTCGGCGCGGGTGTCAAGCGGGACACCCAGTTCGCGAGCATCATCGAAATTGCCTGTAAATACGACAAACCGGTTCGCATCGGTGTGAACTGGGGCAGTCTCGATCAGTCCGTACTGGCCAGGATCATGGACGGAAATGCCAAGCGGGCGGTGCCGCGCGATGCCGGTGCGGTGATGCGCGAGGCCTTGGTCACTTCGGCGCTCGAGTCGGCGGCGAAGGCCGAGGAGTACGGGCTTGCCGGCGACAGGATCATCCTCTCGGCGAAAGTGTCGAGCGTGCAGGATCTCATCGCGGTGTACCGTGATCTTTCGGCGCGTTCCGATTATCCGCTCCACCTCGGGCTGACCGAGGCGGGTATGGGGTCGAAGGGAATCGTCGCTTCTACTGCGGCCCTGGCGGTCCTGCTCCAGGAAGGTATCGGTGACACGATCCGCATCTCGCTCACCCCCGAGCCGGGCGGCGCGCGCACCCAGGAGGTCGTGGTGGCGCAGGAGATCCTGCAGACCATGGGATTGCGGGCGTTTACCCCGATGGTGACGGCTTGCCCGGGCTGCGGCCGCACGACCAGTACCTTCTTCCAGGAGCTGGCTTCCGAGGTCCAGACCTACGTGCGCGACAAGATGCCGATTTGGCGGGATCGATACGATGGCGTTGAGAACATGACGCTGGCGGTCATGGGCTGCGTGGTGAACGGGCCGGGCGAGAGCAAACACGCCAATATCGGCATTTCACTGCCAGGTACGGGCGAGACGCCTGCAGCACCGGTATTCGAGGATGGTGTCAAGACGGTGACATTGCGCGGCGAGAAGATCGCCAGCGAATTCGTCTCGATCATCGAAGCCTATGTCGACAGAACCTATCAGAAGAAGAACGTTACGGCCTGAGTCGCCGCAAACGTATCCGGGAGCCACATGAGTCAAACGATACAGGCCGTGCGCGGGATGAACGATATCCTGCCCGACGAGGCGGAAGCCTGGGAGCAGTTCGAGGAATTGATCCGCGACTGGTTGAGTGCCTATGGTTATCGCCCTATCCGCATGCCGATCGTCGAGCCGACGCCGCTTTTCAAACGCGCCATCGGCGAGGTGACGGATATCGTCGAGAAGGAGATGTACTCCTTCGAGGACGCTCTCAATGGCGAGTTGCTTACGTTGCGTCCGGAAGGCACGGCGTCATGCGTGCGCGCGGCGATCCAGCACAAGATGCTCTTCGCCGGCCCGCAGCGCCTTTATTACCACGGGCCGATGTACCGTCACGAGCGCCCGCAGAAAGGACGTTATCGCCAGTTTCATCAGGTCGGGGTCGAGGCACTCGGATTCGAAGGGCCGGACGTGGACGCCGAGCATATTCTGATGTGCGCGCGCCTGTGGGACGATCTCGGGCTCGAGGATATCAGCCTGGAATTGAATTCCCTTGGCAGCAGCGAGGAGCGGGCAAGGCACCGAGAGGCGCTGATTGCCTATCTCGAGCGGCATCAGGAGGCTCTGGACGAGGACGGCAGACGTCGCCTCTATACGAATCCGTTACGCATCCTCGACACGAAGAACCCTGCCTTGCAGGCGCTCGTTGAAGCTGCGCCGCGACTCGTCGATTACCTCGGTGAGGACTCGCTGCGGCATTTCGAAGGCGTGCAGGTGGTGCTCAAGGATGCGGGCATTCCCTTCCGCATCAATCCTCGCCTCGTACGCGGCCTCGATTACTACAATCGTACGGTTTTCGAGTGGGTGACGACACGGCTGGGCGCGCAGGGAACGATCTGTGCAGGTGGTCGCTACGATGGCCTGATCGAGCAACTCGGTGGCAGGCCGGCACCGGCGGCCGGCTTCGCGATGGGGGTCGAGAGGATTCTTGCCCTGTGGCAGGAATCCGGCGGCGAACCGGAGCGGGTTGCCCCCGAAGTCTACGTGGTGCATAGCGGCGAAGCCGCGGGACGACTCGCCTTCCGGGCGGCGGAGGCCTTGCGTGGCCATGGCTTTGCGACCGTACTCCATTGTGGCGGCGGGAGCTTCAAGTCCCAGATGAAGAAAGCAGATGCGAGTGGTGCTCCGTTTGCGCTCGTGATCGGTGACGACGAGGCTGCCGCGGGCGAGGTCACGCTCAAACCGATGCGCGGTGGCGAACAGCGCCGGGTGAGCCTCGATGAGCTCGCTCCGGCTCTGGCAGAACAACTCTTTGCGGTGGATGGTGACGATGGCGGTTTATGACCTGGAAGAACAGGAGCAGATCTCCGAGATCAAGGCCTGGTGGGAAAAATACGGCACGCTGGTAACCGCGGTCGTTCTGGCTGTGGCCCTGTCGTCAGTCGGCTGGCAGGCCTGGAACTGGTATCAGCGGAAGCAGGCCGGTGAGGCCGCGGTGCTCTATGTCACTGCTGTGAATGCGGGTAGCGCGAATGATCCGCAGAAGGTTCGCGAGGCGGCTGGCCAGCTGATCGAGAAACACTCGGGCAGCGCCTATGCGGCGATGGGGGCGCTCATCGCCGGCAAGGTGCAGGCGGAGTCCGGAGACTACAAGAATGCGGCGATTCTCCTGGCTTGGGTCGGCGAGCATGGGGAGAGTCCCGCAATCCGCGACATGGCCCGGTTGCGATTGGCTGCCGTACAGCTGGACGAAGGCAGTTTTGATTCGGCCCTGAAGACACTGGAAGCTTCTCCGGGGGAGGGGTACGCATTGGCCTTTGCCGATCTGAAGGGTGATGTGCTCGCGGCACAGGGCAAGCCGGTCGAGGCCCGCGCTGCCTATGAGGCAGCACTTGCCGTTGCGGCCTCGTCGAGCGACGCGCAGCTGCGGGAACTGCTGCAGGCAAAGATGGATGCATTGGGAGCCTCCAAATGATTCGCCGTCCCGTGATCCCAATGGCCATTGCGGCCGCCGTCGTACTTTCCGCCTGTAGTTCGCTCAATCCGTTTTCCCGCTCTGCGGACAAGCTCACGCCTCTTACGGAGTTCGTTCAGGGTGCGCCGCTCAAGGTCGACTGGCAGGTTGGCCTCGCTGCGGGCCCAATGACGGCACTTCAGCCGGCCGTCTCGGGCGATGCCGTCTTCGCCGCGGGTGGTGATGGTGGTGTCGTCAGGATCGAGGGAGGGCGAACGGTATGGCGGGCCGAGGCAGGGCAGCCGCTTTCCGCCGGGGTAGGTAGTGACGGTCGACTCGCCGTGGTGGTGGGAAGCTCGGGAGAGGTCATCGCGCTCGATGCGGTCAGTGGCACCGTTCGCTGGAAGGTCTCGGTGAGTGCGGAAGTGCTTGCGCCTCCGGCAATCGATAGTGGCGTGGTGGTGATTCGCACCTCCGACAATCGTCTTTTCGGCCTGGCTGAGGAAGACGGCAAGCGTCGCTGGGTCTATCAGCGTGCGACGCCTCCGTTGGCCCTGCGCAGCTATTCCGGCGTGCTTGCACGGGACGGTGTCGCCGTCGCGGGATTCCCGGGCGGCAAGATGGTTGCCGTCAAGTTGTCGAACGGCGGGGCCCTGTGGGAACTGTCGGTTGCGACGCCGCGCGGTTCCACCGAATTGGAGCGGGTCGCCGATGTCGTGGGTACACCCGTCCTGTACCAGCGCACCCTGTGTGCTGCGGCCTACCAGGGGCGGATATCCTGCTTTGACGCGACCAATGGTAACGTCCTGTGGACTCGCGACATTTCTTCTGCCACGGGCATCGATCGAGACGGTAGTCAGCTTTACGTCACGGATGAAAAAGGTGCTGTTCTGGCACTCGATGCGAGCAACGGCGCAAGTATCTGGAAGCAGGAAAAGCTCGCCGGTCGCCGTACTGGACGACCATTGGTGATGGGCAACAATGTCGTCGTCAGCGACGCCGAGGGTTATGTACACCTGCTGCGGCGAGAGGATGGCGGGCTGCTTGCCCGTGTTGCAACCGATGGAAGTCAGGTCCGCTCGGATCCGGTGCGTCTTGGTAGCGATGCGGTCGTGGTGCAGACGGTCAAGGGCGATGTCTATGCGATTTCGTCACGTTGAGCCGGAGCGCACGCGTTGAAACCCACACTGGTTCTTGTCGGACGGCCGAACGTCGGCAAGTCTACCCTGTTCAATCGCCTCACGAAGTCGCGCGATGCTCTGGTCGCGGACCAGCCCGGCCTCACCCGGGATCGTCATTATGGCGTCGGGCGGCTGGGCGATCGTGATTTCCTGGTGGTCGATACCGCGGGTTTCGATCCCGTGGCCAAGGACGGGATCATGCACGAGATGGCGCGGCAGGCCGAACAAGCGATCGCCGAGGCCGATGCGTTGTTGTTCCTCACCGATGGCCGGGTCGGGCTGACGCCGCACGACGAGCAGATCGCTGCCCATCTGCGCCGCTCAGGCCGGCCGGTTTACCTCGTGGTCAACAAGGGCGAAGGGATGAACCGCGGGTTGGTGGCAGCGGAGTTTCATGCACTTGGTCTGGGCGATCCACTGGTGATTTCTTCGGCTCACGGTGACGGCGTGAAGCCGCTGCTGGATCTGGTGTTGGCCGATTTCCCGCGCGAGCCGGACGAAGAGGGAGATGCGTTTGACGGCGGCCCGGCGGTTGCGATCGTTGGACGACCCAATGTCGGCAAGTCGACGCTGATCAATACCCTGCTCGGCGAGGAGCGGGTGATCGCCTTCGACATGCCGGGTACCACCCGGGACGCGATTTCGATTCCCTTCGAGCGCGACGGAAAAAACTACACGCTCATCGATACGGCAGGCCTGCGTCGGCGTGGCAAGGTATTCGAGGCGGTCGAGAAATTCTCGGTGGTGAAGACGCTGCAGGCGATCGAGCGGGCCAATGTCGTGGTGCTGGTACTCGATGCCAGCCAGGATATTTCCGATCAGGACGCGCATATCGCCGGTTTCGTCCTCGATACCGGACGTGCGCTGGTGGTCGCGGTCAACAAGTGGGACGATACCGACGATTACCGGCGTGAGCGGGTCAAGCAGGAAATCAGCAGGAAGCTCGGATTTCTCGGCTTTGCGCGCTTTCACTACGTCTCGGCGCTCAGGGCGCAGGGAATCGCTGGTCTGCTCCGCTCGGTTGACGGGGCTTTTGCCGCCGCGATGGCCAAGTTGTCTACACCCCGCCTGACGCGGGTGTTGCTTGCTGCCGTCGAAAAACAACAGCCCCCGCGCCATGGGGTGTTCCGTCCGAAGCTTCGCTATGCTCACCAGGGTGGAAGTAATCCGCCGATCATCGTGATTCACGGCAATGCCCTGGAGCACGTTGCGACGTCCTACGTTCGCTATCTTGAAAAGAGCTTTATGGAGGCGTTCAAATTGCAGGGGACGCCGTTGCGAATACAATTCAAGACCAGCAACAATCCTTACGCGGCTCGGGAAAACTGACATTCACACCACACCAGGATCAACGTTGAAGCTGCCAAATCCGTTATGTGGCAGTGCAGCGTGAAATCCTTTACATTACGCAGACATATACCAAGAGGTCCAAGACCATGAGCAACAAGGGGCAACTCCTCCAAGACCCGTTTTTGAATACCCTGCGCAGGGAACATATTCCGGTTTCCATCTACCTCGTGAACGGCATCAAATTGCAGGGCCAGATCGAGTCTTTCGACCAGTATGTGGTGCTCCTCAAGAATACGGTTACCCAGATGGTATACAAACACGCGATTTCGACGGTGGTGCCAGCCCGTCCGGTCAACATCCAGCATGATCAGGGTGAAGGCAATTCCTGATTTGATGACAGGGTGGCAGCGTGCCTGCATGAACGGCATCAATGTTTGACCGGCCTGAGTCGGGCACCAGGGCTGTACTGGTGCAACTGGATTTCGGGCAGGGCGCATATTCCGAGCGTCTCTCGGAGGTGGTGCTGCTGGCAGGAAGTGCCGGCGCGGACGTTGTCGCGCAGGTTTCGGGGCGCAGGCAGGCACCGGACCCGGCCTTGTACGCGGGCAAGGGGAAGGTTCAGGAAATAGGTGACGCGATTCGCGAGAACGCTGCGGATCTGGTCATCTTCAACCATGAGCTCTCGCCCGCCCAGCAGCGTAACCTGGAGCGGACGCTGAATTGTCGGGTCATTGACCGCAACGCTCTGATCCTCGACATCTTTGCGCTCAGGGCCAAGAGTCATGAGGGCAAGCTGCAGGTCGAACTCGCCCAGCTGGAACATCTTTCCACAAGACTGATTCGCGGGTGGACTCACCTTGAGCGCCAGAAAGGCGGTATCGGTCTGAGGGGGCCTGGAGAAACCCAGCTGGAGACCGACCGCAGGTTGCTCGGTGTTCGGGTAAAGGCCCTGAAGATCAGGCTGGCCGCGCTCGAAAAGCAACGGCGGGTGCGTCGTCGCGCACGAGAGAAGGGAAAGCTGCTCGCCGTGTCGCTGGTGGGTTATACGAACGCCGGCAAATCGACGCTGTTCAACTCCCTCACCAAGGCTGGAGCCTATGCTGCCGACCAGCTGTTCGCCACGCTCGACACGACCTCGCGGCGGCTCTATCTCGGGGATGCAGGGAACGCAGTCGTGTCCGACACTGTCGGATTCATTCGCGATCTACCCCATGCGCTGGTTGCCGCCTTCCACGCAACGCTAGAGGAAACGGCCGCAGCGGATTTGCTGCTGCATGTGGTCGATTCGGCGAGTGAGGATCGTGATGACCAGATTGCCGCGGTGAACAAGGTTCTTGATGAAATCGGGGCCGGTGGAATCCCGCAGATTCTGGTCTGGAACAAGATTGATCTGACCCGAGCCGAGCCGGGGGTAGAGCGGGACGAGTGTGATAACATACGCCGCGTTTTTTTGAGCGCGCGGAGCGGCGAGGGAATGGATCTGCTGCGTCAGGCGCTGGCTGAAAAGGCGCTTGCCCGGACCGCCGATGGTGAAGACCAGGGCGGCGATGCTTCCTCGCCTTGTAGTGAGACCGATTCGGTCAGAACGTAACGACGAGCATCAGAAATCATGTCACTAAACGATCCGCGCTGGGGAAACCAGGGGAACGACAACAACCGCGACGGCAATCAGGGGCCGCCTGATCTCGAAGAGATGTGGCGCGATTTCAATCGTCGCCTCAGCGCGCTTTTCGGCGGCCGGCGGGGCGGTTCCGGTGGTGGTGGCGAAGGTGGCCCAGCATTCAACTTCCGTCTTTTTGGCGGTGGTT
Organism: Cognatazoarcus halotolerans; assembly: GCF_009800965.1. Taxonomy (GTDB): domain Bacteria; phylum Pseudomonadota; class Gammaproteobacteria; order Burkholderiales; family Rhodocyclaceae; genus Cognatazoarcus; species Cognatazoarcus halotolerans. The sequence goes on from NZ_WUAF01000002.1 coordinate 240,172, forward strand.
TCGGCGTCATCGCTGCCCTTGCGCTCGCGGCATGGGCAGCCAGTGGCTTCTATATTGTCGATGCGAGCCAGCGTGGGGTGGTCCTGCGCTTCGGCAAATTCGTCGAGACCACCGAGCCGGGCCTGCGCTGGCGCATGCCATTCCCGATCGAATCGCAAGAGTTGGTGAATCTCACCGGCGTACGGACCGTCGAGGTCGGCTATCGTGGATCGGAGCGTAACAAGGTGCTCAACGAAGCCCTGATGCTTACCGACGATGAAAACATCATCAACATACAGTTCGCGGTGCAGTACATCCTCAACAACCCCGAGAACTATCTGTTCAACAACCGCGAGCCGGACGAGTCGGTCATTCAGGCGGCCGAGACGGCCATGCGCGAGATCGTCGGCAAGAGCCGGATGGACTTCGTGTTGTACGAAGGACGCGAGCAGATCGCAGCAACGGCCCATACACTCATGCAGGCCATTCTCGATCGCTACCAGACCGGTATCCAGATCAGCAAGGTGACGATGCAGAATGCGCAGCCTCCCGAGCAGGTCCAGGCAGCGTTCGACGACGCGGTGAAAGCCGGCCAGGACAGGGAACGCCAGAAGAACGAAGGCCAGGCATACGCCAACGACGTGATCCCGCGAGCCCGGGGAACGAGCTCGCGGCTGTTGCAGGAGTCGGAAGGCTACCGGTCGCGGGTGGTGGCGCAAGCCGAAGGTGATGCTGCGCGTTTCAGCCAGGTGCTGGGCGAATATTCGAAGGCGCCGGAAGTTACCCGTCGGCGGATCTATCTCGAGACCATGCAGGACATCTACAGCAATACGACAAAGATCATGGTGGATGCGCGCGCAAACGGCAATTTGATGGTCCTTCCTCTCGACAAGATCCTGCAACAGACAGGCGCTGCGCCATCCGGTGTGGCATCGACTGCAGTCGGCGGGGACGTCCAGAGAGGCGCCTCGGCCGAGGCGGCCCAGAACATGTCGACCGGACGTTCGACGGGGAGCGGCAGCGATTTTCGCGACCGTGACAGCATGCGCAATCGGGACGGAGGTCGTTAATGCGTGACAAGCTATCAATGCTAGGTGCGCTTGCCGTCCTTGCCATCGTCGTGGTGTCGATGTCCGTGTTCACCGTGGATCAGCGCCAGTTCGCGCTTGTTTTCCAGCTCGGTGAGATCAAGACCGTGATCGACAAGCCGGGCCTCAATTTCAAATGGCCGCTGATCCAGAACGTGCGCTATTTCGATCGGCGAATTCTGACGATGGATACCCCGGAGCCCGAGCGTTTCATTACTTCGGAAAAGAAGAACGTTCTGGTCGATCTTTTCGTCAAGTGGCGTATTGTCGATCCTTCGCTGTACTACATCTCGGTCAGTGGTGACGAGGCACGTGCGCGGACGCGACTGCAGCAGACCGTCAATGCGAATCTGCGCGAGGAGTTCGGTAAACGGACCGTCCACGAGGTGGTTTCCGGCCAGCGCGACAACATCATGGAAGAGATGCGCAACAAGGCCGATCAGGATTCCCGCAAGATCGGCGTCCAGATCGTCGATGTCCGTCTGAAGCGTGTCGACCTTCCGCTCGAGGTTTCAGAGTCGGTTTATCGACGCATGGAGGCCGAACGCAAGCGGGTCGCCAATGAATTGCGTTCCGAGGGCGCAGCCGAAGCGGAGAAGATTCGCGCCGATGCGGATCGCCAGCGTGAGGTCATCGTCGCAGAGGCTTATCGCGAGGCGCAACAGATCAAGGGTGAGGGCGATGCCAAGGCGGCGGCGATCTATGCCGATGCCTTCAAGAAGGATCCCGAGTTCTTTGCGTTCTATCGCAGTCAGGAGGCCTATCGTCAGAGTTTCCGCAGCAAGAGCGACGTGGTGGTGGTCGAACCGAACAGCGATTTCTTCCGTTATCTTCGTAGTGCGACGGGTGGCAAGAGCGGCAATTGATGAAAAGTTCGCTGCTCACGGCCTTCGCGCTGATGTTGGTGCTCGAAGGCCTGCTTCCATTTGTGGCGCCAGCAGCCTGGCGTGAAACATTCAGGCGGGTAATTCAGCTCGCCGATGGTCAGATCCGTTTCATCGGTCTCGCTTCGATGCTCCTTGGTCTGGGACTACTCTTTCTTTTCGGTTGATTCTCCTTCATGCGCTGGGTTCTACCCGAATACATCCAGGACGTTCTACCCGCCGAGGCGCGCAAGCTGGAAAGCCTGCGCAGACGGCTGCTCGACGCCTACCATCTGCGCGGCTTCCAATTGGTGACGCCGCCGCTTCTTGAATATCTGGAATCTCTGCTGACAGGCGCCGGCGAGGATCTGAAGCTCCGCACCCTGAAACTGGTTGACCAGATCTCCGGCCGGACCATGGGCGTACGAGCAGACATGACGCCACAAGTGGCACGCATCGATGCCCACCTGCTCAATCGGGAGGGCGTAAGTCGTCTGTGTTACTGCGGCAGCGTGCTTCACGCGCTGCCTGCGTCGCTCACGGCAAGCAGGGAGCCCCTGCAATTGGGTGCCGAGATCTATGGTCATGAAGGCCTCGAGGCCGATATAGAGGTTGTGCGACTGCTCGCGGATAGCCTGGGTATTGCAGGCGTGGCCGCCAGTCGCATCGACCTGGGGCATATGGGGCTTTTTCGGGCTCTTGCGCGTGGCGCAGCGCTTACCGCGGAGCGAGAGGCCGCGTTGTTCGACCTGCTGCAGACCAAGGACTCGCCTTCGCTCGCTGAGTTCCTGGTCGACGTTCCGGAGCGGTACCGTAATGCCTTGCTCGCATTGCCGCGCCTGTACGGTGACCGCTCGGTCCTCGAAACGGCGCGTGGGATCCTCCCGGCGGAGCCCGAGGTGCTGCGCGCACTGGACGAACTTTCACGGCTTGCGGATGCGCTGGCTGACCTGCCCGTCAGCTTCGACCTTGCCGATCTTCGTGGCTACCATTACCACAGCGGGATGGTGCTCGCGGCCTATGCCGAGGGCGTTTCCGGGGCGATTGCGCTCGGTGGTCGCTACGACCGCATCGGCGAGAACTTTGGACGTGGTCGTCCGGCTACCGGGTTCAGCCTCGATCTGCGCATGCTTGCCCGTGGTGTTGGCGATACAGGCACCCCCGGCGCGATTCTGGCACCCTTCGACGGCGGCAGGACCTTGCAGACCGAGATCGAGCGCTTGCGTGCCGCTGGGGAAGTCGTGGTCGCGAGCCTGCCGGGCCACGACGGGACATGGGGCGAGGCCGGCTGTGACCGGCAGCTTGTTCAGCGCGATGGCGAGTGGGTCGTCATGTCGCTTCAGGGAGAGAAATAGGAATGGCAAAGAACGTCGTGGTAGTCGGCACCCAGTGGGGCGACGAAGGGAAGGGCAAGATCGTCGACTGGTTGACCGATCATGCGGAAGGCGTGGTGCGCTTCCAGGGCGGACACAACGCTGGTCATACGCTGGTGATCGGCAAGAACGAGTACAAGCTCAACCTGGTCCCGTCGGGTATCGTCCGCGAGGGCGTCAAGTGCTACATCGGCAATGGTGTGGTGCTTGACATTCATCACCTCCTCTCTGAGATCGAAACCCTTGAAGCTGGTGGCATCAAGGTTCGTGATCGTCTGAGAATAAGCCCGGGCTGCCCGGTGATTCTCGGCTACCACGTCGCCCTGGATCGGGCACGCGAGGCGCAACGAGCGGCTTGCGACAAGATCGGCACGACCGGCAAGGGAATCGGGCCCACCTACGAAGACAAGGTTTCACGGCGTGCCGTACGGCTCTACGATCTTTACGACCGCGAGCGCTTCGCAGCCAAGCTGCGGGACATCCTCGAGTACCATAATTTCGTGCTGACGCAGCATCTTGGGGCCGATCCGGTCGATTTTCAGACGGTCTTCGATCAGGCCTTGGCAGACGCAGACAAGATCCGTCCGATGATTGCCGATGTGTCCGCCGAGCTCTACGCGGTGAACAAATCAGGTGGCAGTCTGTTGTTCGAGGGTGCGCAGGGTACGCTGCTCGATATCGATCACGGTACCTATCCGTTCGTCACCTCGAGCAACTGTGTTGCCGGGCAGGCTGCGGCCGGTGCTGGCGTCGGTCCGGGACGGCTGCACTACGTTCTGGGCATTACCAAGGCATACTGCACGCGCGTGGGGGCAGGCCCGTTCCCGACCGAACTGGACATGGAGACCGAGGGGGCGCCGGGCAACCAGATGTCGGTCAAGGGGCGCGAATTCGGTACCGTAACGGGACGCAAGCGGCGCTGCGGCTGGCTTGATCTGGCCGCACTCAAGCGTTCGATCATCATCAATGGTGTTTCCGGGCTGTGCATCACCAAGCTCGACGTGCTCGATGGCCTGACGGAACTGCGGCTCTGCACTGGCTATATGCTCGACGGGCAGCGCGTCGACCTGTTGCCGATGGGGGCCGACGAAGTCACCCATTGCGAACCGATCTACGAAACGATGGCGGGCTGGAGCGGTACGACTTACGGTGCGCAGACCTGGGACGAGCTTCCGCCGGAGGCGCGCGCCTATCTGCATCGCATCGAGGAGATCTGTGAGGTCTCCATTGATGTGGTGTCGACCGGTCCGGAGCGCGACGAGACCATCCTCAGGCGCCATCCGTTCGGCGCGTGAGTCTGGGATGTTGCTCCCGGCGGCGGGAGAGGATCGGGTGGTCCTGGCCAGTCCGATCCTGCCTGTAGCCCGGAGTTCGTGCAGGCGCGCTTGGTGGAAAATGCAAAAAGGCCGATCTTTCGATCGGCCTTCGCAAAGAACTGGTGCCCAGAAGAGGACTCGAACCTCCACGCCCGCAAGGACACTAGCACCTGAAGCTAGCGCGTCTACCAATTCCGCCATCTGGGCAGGAGCCGGCATTATAGTTACGAAGTGCAGATCTGGAAAGCGCTTTTTTGCCAGGCCCGTGTCTTCCAGAGAAGCGCTGAAAAACAAAAAAGCCGGTCAAAAGACCGGCTTCCTGAATTGTCTGGTGCCCAGAAGAGGACTCGAACCTCCACACCCGTAAGAGTACTAGCACCTGAAGCTAGCGCGTCTACCAATTCCGCCACCTGGGCAACGAGACGCGGATTATAAATACAAGGATTGAATTGTCAATGTCCCGAAACAAAGAAAACAACAAGCCTCGCCGGGGCCGTAGTCAGCTTAGCGCGATCCGCAGGGCCGATCCGTTTTTCGAACGCGAGTCGGCCAGCTATGAACAGCCGCTGCCGAGTCGTGAGTATGTCGAGCAGATCCTCGCTGAGCGCGGTGTTCCGATGAGCGTCGATGCGCTTGCCGAGGCGCTTGATATCCGCGAGCAGGAGCTCGAATTCTTTTCGCGCCGGCTTGGGGCAATGGTTCGTGACGGACAGCTGGTGCGCAATCGACGCGGCGACTGCCTTCTGCCTGACAAGGCGGATCTGATCCGGGGGCGCGTACAGGGCCATGCTGACGGATTCGGTTTTGTCATCCGCGATGACAAGGGGCCCGACGTGTTCCTGGGGCCGCGTACCATGCGTGAGGTCCTGCACGGCGATCGAGTGATCGTGCGCATCGCGGGTACTGACCGCCGTGGTCGGCCGGAAGGCAAGATCGTCGAGATCCTGGAACGGGGGAAACAGCGTATCGTGGGTCGCGTGCTGGAGCAGCATGGGGTCCTTGTCGTCGTGCCCGAAGACCGCCGCATTGCTCAGGACATCTTGCTTGCACCCGCGGCGCTCAAGGGTCGCAAGAAGGCGGTCGCCGGACAGGTGGTGACGGTCGAGCTGATCGAACAGCCGACGAAGTTTGCTCAGCCTGTCGGCAAGATCGTGGAGATCCTTGGCAACTATGCCGACGCCGGCATGGAGATCGAGATTGCCTTGCGAAAGCATGACCTCCCATTCGAGTTCTCGAGCGAGGCCAAAGCGCAGGCAAGGAAGCTGCCACTTGCCGTTCGCAAAAAGGATCTCGCTGGCCGGGAAGACATTCGCCACCTGCCGCTGGTAACGATCGATGGTGAAACCGCCCGCGATTTCGATGATGCGGTGTACTGCGAACGTCAGGGGCGCGGTTTTAGGCTGATCGTGGCGATTGCCGACGTGTCGCACTACGTTGCGCCTGGCTCGCCACTTGACCGAGAATCCCATGATCGCGGTAATTCAGTGTACTTCCCGAGGCGAGTGATTCCGATGCTTCCGGAGCGCCTGTCCAACGGCCTGTGCTCTCTCAATCCCGAGGTTGATCGCCTGTGTATGGTTTGCGACATGTCATTGTCCATGACGGGGGCGATCAAGACGTATCGCTTCTACCCGGCGGTGATGTTCTCTCACGCCCGGCTGACCTACAACAAGGTCGCGGCGGCACTTTACGACAAGGATCCAGTGGCGCGCGAAGAGCTTGCGGGCCTGCTTTCCCAGCTCGAAAATCTCGACAGGCTCTTTCGCGTGCTGCTGAAAGCCCGGGCCAAGCGCGGTGCGATTGATTTCGAGACGACCGAAACCAGAATGATTTTCGACGATAACGGCAAGATCGAGCGGATCGTGCCAGAACGACGTAACGATGCGCATCGCCTGATCGAAGAGTGCATGCTGGCAGCCAATGTGTGCGCTTCGGAATTCCTGCAGGCGCGGTCGCAGCCCGCCCTGTACCGGGTTCACGAAGGCCCTACGCTCGAGCGCCTCGAGCGCCTGAGAGGCTTCCTCGGCGAGTTCGGGCTCGATATCGGCGGCGGGGACGATCCGAAAGCGTCTGACTATGCGCGTTTGCTCGAGAAGGTCAAAGACCGCCCCGACGCGCAATTGCTGCAGACCGTAATGCTTCGCTCGTTACGCCAGGCGGTTTACAGTCCCGATAACGTCGGTCATTTCGGGTTGGCATACGAGGCCTATACTCATTTCACCTCGCCAATCCGCAGGTATCCGGATTTGTTGGTACACCGTGCGATCAAGGCGGCGCTTGAAAAAAGCCGTTACGAGCCCGGGGACTGGGACGCGATCGGCCTGCACTGCTCGCAAACCGAGCGCCGGGCCGACGAAGCGACCCGTGATGTTGAGTCTTGGCTCAAGTGCTTCTACATGCAGGACAAGGTTGGTGCGGAGTTTACTGGCAGCGTCTCGGCGGTGGTACCCTTCGGCCTCTTCGTGGCGCTCGACGACATCTTCATCGAGGGATTGATCCACATTTCCGAGCTGGGGAGTGATTATTTTCACTTCGACGAGACCCGTCACGAACTGCTTGGCGAACGCAGTGGTACCGCTTACCGGCTCTCGGACAGGGTCAGGGTGCAGTTGGTGAGGGTGGATCTGGAAACCACCAAGATCGATTTTCGGCTTATCGAGGGGCCGCAGCGCGTAACACGACGCGGTGGCAAGACTACGCGTGACAATGCGCAGATGCGTTCGCCAACGGCCGTCGTCGATAAAACCCCGTCGGCTGTTCGTCGTGCCCCGGTAGAGGCTCCAAAGGGTACGGCTAAACCCAAGACCGGCAAGACTGCGACCAAATCTCGGGCAAAGGTGAAACCGGCCCGTGTTTCGCGCAAATCGGTTTCATCCTCAAACAGCAAGACCAACAAGAGCCGAAAACGTGGCTGAAAACGCGATTCGCTATATCTATGGCTTTCACGCCGTTATTTCCAAGATGCGCCAGACCCCGGAAGGTGTGCTGGAGGTATACATCGATGCCCAGCGCAACGATGGACGAGCACGGGACCTGATCCAGCAGGCGCAGCAGGCAGGTGTGAAGCTGACACCGACCGAATCCGACCGACTTCAACGTATGGTCGGAACCCATCGACACCAGGGCGTGGTCGCTCGAATCGATGGACGTCGCAGGGAGTTGAAACTCGTGGATGTGCTCGACACGCTTACCGAACCAGCATTACTTCTGGTACTCGATGGCGTGACGGATCCGCATAACCTCGGCGCCTGTCTACGCGTCGCCGACGCGGTCGGCGCCCAGGCCGTTATTGCTCCCAAGGATCGCTCGGCGGGGCTTAATGCAACGGCCATGAAAGTGGCGAGCGGTGCTGCCGATACCGTCCCCTACGTAACCGTCACCAATTTGGCGAGAAGCCTGCGGGAACTGCAGGAGGCTGGTGTCTGGACGATCGGTGCCGCTGGTGAGGCCGACAAATCGATCTATTCGATTGACCAGAAAGGGCCGGTAGCCTGGGTTCTTGGTGCGGAGGGTGAGGGGCTGCGACGGCTTACCCGGGAAACGTGCGATGAGCTTGCCCGCATCCCGATGTATGGGACTGTTGAGAGCCTGAATGTTTCCGTTGCCAGTGGCGTATGCCTGTTCGAGGCGAGACGGCAGCGTAACAGCTAGTTGCCGCTTCGCGCAGTCGGATCGGTGACGCGCAATGGTCGGCACAAGCATCCAATGACGAGTCACTGGCACGCCGCAGAAGCAGAGTCTTGTCGCCAGCGGTAGACTCGAACCGGAACGCCTGATTCCCAAGCCCGAGACGTCATTTCCGGAAGACACCATGAGAGTCGATCCTCGCCAGGCCCGTGAGCTTTTGCACCGCTGCGCCAGCGGTGCCCTCGGCACCCTGTCCCTCAACATGCCGGGATACCCCTTCGTAACCCTGCTCCCCTACGTGCTCGACGCCGAAGCTACACCGCTGATTCTGGTAAGTGATCTGGCGGAACACACGCGCAACCTGAGAGGTGATTCGCGTGCAAGTCTGATGGTGGCGGAGCCGAGTCGATCCCCTCTCGAGGCACCCCGGGTGACCCTGCTCGGGGATGCCGTGCCGATCTCCATGCCACCTGCGGCAGTAGACCGGTTCATGCGTTATCTGCCGGATGCCACCTCTTACCTTTCGCTCGGGGATTTTCGCTTCTATCGGCTCGCCGTGCGGCGTATCCGTCTTGTTGGAGGTTTCGCGCGCATGGGCTGGATCGAAGCGCCGTCTCATATGCCCCCCGCGATTCTTGCCCCTTCAACGGAGTCGGACTGTATCCGTGAACTTGAAGATCGTATTCCCGAGGGGTGGCGGACACTGGGTGTCGACGTCGAGGGCGTGGATCTGGCCGATCGCGACGGTGCGCGAAGGCGCTTGGCATTTCCGTCTGCCGTGTGTGAGCCGGATGCACTTATTCAGGCCGTACTTGCGAGCGTTGATGGCATCGCTGATCCCGCCTGAATTGCATTATCAGCGCATCGCTTCGCCATAGTTGGTACAATCCGGCGTGGCGGGCCTCCCCGCATTGCAGTGCGGTGAACCTGGTCAGGGCCGGAAGGCAGCAGCCACAGCCGTTCCCTGCAAGTGCCGGGGGTCAGGCTCGCCACCCCGAATCCTTGAAAATGGCGTCCAGATGCGAGGGACGCCATTTTCTCGTCGGCGATAGTGGAGGGGGCGAGCAGATGTCACCGACAGACAGCGCCTGCGCGCGCTCCGCAGTCGGCCCTGCGGACAATAGTCTAGAGCTGCCAGCCCGTCGTGGGTGTGGGTGACCAATCACGGTTGGTCGCCGTGAGTTCCGCTGCACTGGTAGCGACGATGGACGAACGCGCATCCAGAGTTGTCGCTGCGCCCTGCAGACCGTGCGAGCTCAGGATGACAATGCCTGAAAGTGCGATCAACCAGCCTCCCAGTACACGCATTGCGCCGAGCGGACTCGCGGGTTGATAGTGCAGACGGATGATTCTGGTTGCCATATCGGCTCCTTCAACGATGTTGATCCGGACACCAAGCTTTTCATGTCCAGTATTGGCTCGGAGCAAAAAAATAGTTCAAATTCATTAAAATAGTTATTTTAATAGTTTTGAACTATTAAATTTGGGCCGCTCCTGACCTCGGCGGGGCGCGCATCGCCATATGTGCCGAAATGTCGAACGTCTCGGATGTGCTTGGTGGTGGCTTTCGTGTCAGGCCGACATGGCAATGGCCGCCATTGCGTTGATGAGAATTGCCATCGTGTCGCGACCCAGAAGATGCTCGATCATGTTTTCTGCCTCCTGCTCCGATGGCTTCATCATAAGGCGACGAAATAGTTTTTCGTTATTGATTGTTCAAATGCAATTGATAGCACCGTGCGATTCTGCCAACGGATCGGAAACGCAGTTAGCGCACCCGGCCTGCTAGAATGGCGCCCATGTCCTATCAAGTGCTGGCCCGCAAGTGGCGCCCCAAAAGCTTCGAGACCCTGGTGGGGCAGGAGCATGTCGTACGGGCGTTGAGCCACGCGCTTGAGACGGGGAGGTTACATCACGCCTATCTTTTTACGGGTACGCGTGGGGTCGGCAAGACCACGATTTCGAGGATTCTCGCCAAATCGCTCAACTGCGAGACTGGTGTAACGCCGACGCCGTGCAATCGGTGCGACGCATGTCTGGCGATCGATGCCGATCGTTTTCCGGATTATGTCGAGATGGATGCGGCTTCCAATCGTGGCGTTGATGACATGGCGGCGCTGCTCGACAAGGCGGTATATGCGCCGGTTCAGGGGCGTTACAAGGTCTACATGATCGATGAAGTGCATATGCTGACCGGCCATGCCTTCAATGCGATGCTCAAAACCCTCGAGGAACCGCCCGAGCACGTCAAATTCATTCTGGCGACTACCGATCCACAGAAGATCCCGGTCACCGTGCTTTCGCGCTGCCTGCAGTTCAATCTCAAGCAGATGCCCCAACTGCACATCATCGAGCACCTGAACCGCCTGCTCGAAGCCGAAAACGTCAGCTTCGAACCCGGAGCCCTGCGACATCTGGCGAAGGCGGCGAACGGTTCCATGCGCGATGCCTTGTCGCTATTGGATCAGTCCATCGCACACGGTGCTGGCAAGGTGCTGGAGCAGCAGGTTGTCGACATGCTCGGTACCGTGGGTGACGACCATCTTTTCGAGATTCTTGACGCGTTGCGTACCGCTGATGCGTCCGGCATGCTCGCGGTTGCCGATCGGATGGAAACGAGAAGCCTGTCTTTCGATGCGGCACTCCAGGCGCTGGCCTCCCTGCTCCAGCGGATCGCCGTGCTGCAGCTTGCGCCTGCCGCGGTCGCGGATGAGTTCGAGCGTGCCCGCTTGACGTCGTATGCGAATGTCTTTGCACCCGAATTCCTGCAGCTTGCGTATCAGATCGTGATCCACGGCAGGGACGAGCTCGCGCTGGCGCCCGACGAATACGCCGGCTTCGTGATGACGCTGCTGCGTCTCGTGGCGTTTCGACCCGAGCAACCCGCGGCTTTGGGGGACGAGCCGATCAATCTCGGTTCCGGCGGCTTCGGACATGGCCGCGCCATGGGCGAGGTGGCCGCCGCGAGTACGTCCGCGCAGCCCTCCGGAATGGCTGGCGGGGCGGCGACGGCCGAGCGTGTGGGGTCAAGGGAGGCGACAACGGATACGAAGGAGTCGTCCTCGGCGATGGATGAGTCGGGAACGGTTGTTTCGACCAGCGCTGTCGAGCAAGACGCGAACACTCCTCCGTGGGAAGACCTGCCAGAGGAGGGAATGGCTATCGGAGGCCCTGCCTGGGAGGGCAGTGATTGTTCTACGGATACCTTTGCGTCCAATCTCCCGTCACAGTCGTCTGGCCCCGTAGACGACTTGATTGAACGGCCTCCCGTGACGGCGACCGAAATGAGCTCCGGTGAGGTATTGACGGAACGTTCTCGAGCCGAGCCGGGTGCTGCAATGGCGGAACCTGCAGACGACTGGCATGCTCTCATCCGTGCAATCGGTCTGGGTGGTATGGTTCGTGAACTCGCGCAACACTGCGAATTGGTCAGTCGTGACGCGGACACTCTGATGCTCCGACTGTCGAGTGCGCACCGGCATTTGCTGCAGCTTAACCGTGGAATCGCCGAGAAACTCCAGGCCGAAGTTTCGGCTCATGCCGGACGACCGGTTCGGGTTGCCATAGAGATAGGCGACATTGCGGGTGAAACACCGGCCCAGCGTGATCAGGCGGACCGCGCCGAGCGTCATGCCCTTGCTGTTGCCTCGCTGGAAAAGGATCCGTTCGTACGCGAACTGATCGAACGGTTTGATGCGACGCTCCTCGAGGCGTCGGTCAGACCCCTCTAAACCTTCAAACAATCGGAGTATGACGGCCATGATGAAAGGTGGACTTGCCGGGCTGATGAAACAGGCCCAGCAAATGCAGGAAAACATGAAGAAGATGCAGGATGCATTGGCCGAGATCGAGGTCGAGGGCCAGTCCGGTGCCGGCATGGTCAAGGTGCAGATGACCTGCAAGCACGACGTGCGTCGGGTTACCATCGACCCATCGGTGATGGATGACAAGGAGATGCTTGAAGATCTGCTTGCTGCGGCGGTGAACGATGCCGTGCGCCGTGTCGAGGCGACCACGCAGGAAAAGATGGCTGGTTTCACGTCCGGCCTGAATCTGCCGCCGGGCATGAAGTTGCCGTTCTGACGATGTCCTGCCGCCGGGGATCACCTGTCGGTGGTCACCCGTTACTCCCGCCTCGAAAAGGGTTCCGATGTCGCCCTCGAGTCTCGACGAACTGATCGAATCCTTGCGCTGCCTGCCTGGGGTAGGGCCAAAATCTGCCCAGCGAATGGCCTACCATCTGCTCCAGCGCAATCAGAAAGGCGCCTCGCGACTTGCCGCCGCGCTCGCACATGCGCTGAAGGTGTTGCAGCATTGCGAGCGGTGCAACACCTTCAGCGAGGAAAGAATCTGTCAGCGCTGTTCGAATTCGCACCGTGACGGCAGCTTGCTGTGTGTTGTGGAAATGCCTGCCGATCTGGCCATGATCGAACAGACGCAGGCCTATAACGGCTTGTACTACGTGTTGATGGGGCGCCTCTCGCCACTCGATGGGGTCGGGCCGCGTGAGCTCAAGCTCGATAAGCTTATTGCGCGTGCCACCGATGGCAAGGTCGAAGAGGTCGTGCTGGCCACCAATTTCACCAACGAGGGTGAAGCGACCGCGCATCTCGTATCCGAACTGCTGCATGCGCGCGGACTCAAGGTTAGCCGTTTGAGCCGCGGAGTTCCGGTGGGTGGGGAGTTGGAGCACACCGATTCGGGGACCATCGCCCAGGCGTTGATGGAAAGGCGGGCAGTCTGAATGGACTGGCTCCACAGGGCGGGGTTGGTGTCGTGAGTGGATTGGCAGACGCCGCTGAAGGGCAGAGGACCGAACGGCCCCTCGCGGGGGTAAGGGTCATCGAGTTCGGCACCTTGATCGCCGGGCCGTTCTGCACCCGCATCCTTGCCGAGTTCGGCGCCGAAGTCATCAAGATCGAGTCTCCCCGTGGTGGGGATCCGTTGCGGAAATGGCGGAAACTGCACAAAGGCACCTCGCTGTGGTGGTACCTCCAGGCACGTAACAAGAGATCACTTACGCTCGATCTCAAGGACCCGCGTGGCCTGGACATCGCGCGTCGACTTGCTGCACAGGCGCAGATCGTGGTCGAGAACTTTCGACCCGGAGTGATGGAAAAACTGGGGCTTGGCTGGGAGGTGCTGCATGAGCTCAATCCCCGACTCGTCATGGTCCGCCTGTCGGGTTTCGGTCAGACCGGGCCGATGAGGGATCAGCCCGGTTTCGGCGCGGTTGGCGAATCCATGGGTGGGCTTCGCTATGTGACCGGTTACCCGGACCGGCCACCTGTCAAGACGGGGGTTTCCATCGGCGATTCGATCGCGGCGCTGTGGGCAGCGTTCGGCGCCTTGATGGCCTTGCGTGAGCAGGAAGTCCGGGGCGGAGAAGGGCAGGTGGTGGATGTGGCGCTTTACGAAGCCGTCTTTGCAATGATGGAAAGCATGGTCCCCGAGTTTGATGTCTTCGGGTTCGTTCGCGAGCGCACCGGTAACGTAATGCCGGGAATCACGCCGTCCAATACGCACACGACCAAGGACGGCAGGCATCTGATCGTCGGCGCGAATGGCGACGCGATCTTCAAGCGGCTCATGCAGGCGATCGGGCGCGACGATCTTGCTCGGGATCCGGCCCTCGCGGACAACGCCGGCAGGGACGCGCGTGCTGCGGAAATCTACGCAGTCATCGACCAGTGGGTGGCGCGACACGAGGCAGAGCATGTCTTGTCCGTGCTCAAGGCGGCCGAGGTGCCGAGCTCCCATATTTATTCGGTGGCCGACATGTTCCGCGATCCGCAGTACTGTGCGCGCGAAATGTTCCAGACAGCGAATTTGCCTGACGGCAGGACTTTCGTCATGCCGGGCGTGGTGCCGAAACTCAGTGCAACGCCGGGTGGAACGGACTGGCCCGGCCCCGCACTTGGCCAGCATACAGACGAGCTGCTTGCAGAGCTTGGGTTCGAAGCTGGCGAGATCGCGGCCCTGCGCGCAGACGGTGTGGTCTAGTTTTTTTGCATTGCGGCACGAGAAGCATGCCGGGAATGTCGTTTTGAACCATGATCGGGTCGGGATTCTGAGTCTAAGTGATTGAATATTTAGTGAATTGAATGATTGTGCTTTCGTTGTGTAAGCGTTTTTTGCTAAACTCCGGAAGTTTTTTAATCCTGCATCTTTGATTTTTCCTTTAGGGAAGTGGGGCCATGAGCGTTGAGAATAAAATGGATGACAGTCGTCGGAGGCTGCTCGTCGCCACTTCGGCAGTAGGTGGTGGCTTGGCATGTGCCGCCGCGGTGCCGTTTGTAGCCAGCCTGACTCCGTCGGAGCGGGCCAAGGCGGCCGGGGCACCGGTCGAGGCCGACATCAGCAAGCTGCAGCCTGGCGAGATGATGACAGTCGAGTGGCGTGGAAAGCCGGTGTGGATCCTGCGCCGCACCGAAGAAATGCTGGCTGGGATCAAGAAAGTCGACGGGGAAGTCAGCGATCCGAACTCGGACCGTCCGATGCAGCCCGAATATGCCCACAACGAGTACCGTTCGATCAAACCGGAGTATCTGGTCGTGGTCGGGATCTGTACCCACCTGGGCTGTTCGCCTTCGAGCAAGTTCGAACCGGGTTCGGTCGGGCCGGACTGGCAGGGGGGGTTCCTGTGCCCGTGCCATGGTTCGACGTTCGATCTTGCCGCTCGCGTCTATAAGAGCAAGCCGGCGCCGGACAACCTCGAAGTGCCGCCGCACATGTATTTGTCGGATGCAAAGATTCTCATCGGTGAGGACGGGAAGGCCTAAGCCATGACGACGAAATCTCAAGAACTGCTCAATTGGGTCGACGCGCGTTTTCCGCTTACCTCGACCTGGAAGGCGCATCTCTCCGAGTACTATGCGCCCAAGAACTTCAACTTCTGGTACTACTTCGGTTCGCTGGCGCTGCTGGTACTGGTGCTGCAGATCGTTACCGGTATCTTCCTGGTGATGCACTACAAGCCGGATGCCTCGCTCAATGCGGCCGGTGTACCGGTGGCCTTCGCTTCGGTTGAATACATCATGCGCGATGTGCCGGGTGGCTGGCTTATCCGCTACATGCACTCCACCGGCGCCTCGGCTTTCTTCGTGGTGGTGTACCTGCACATGTTCCGTGGCCTGATCTACGGCTCGTACCGCAAGCCGCGCGAGTTGATCTGGATCTTCGGTACCCTGATCTTCCTGGCGCTGATGGCGGAAGCCTTCATGGGCTACCTCTTGCCGTGGGGTCAGATGTCGTATTGGGGGGCGCAGGTGATCGTGAACCTGTTCTCCGCGATCCCGATCATCGGTCCCGATCTGTCGCTGGTCATTCGTGGTGACTTCGTCGTTTCCGACGCCACTCTGAACCGCTTCTTCTCGTTCCACGTGATCGCCGTTCCGCTAGTGCTGATCGGGCTTGTCGCCGCGCACATCATCGCGCTGCACGAAGTCGGCTCGAACAACCCCGACGGTGTGGAGATCAAGAAGAAGAAGGGGGCGGACGGCATTCCGCTCGACGGCATCCCGTTCCATCCGTACTACTCGGTGAAGGATACGGTCGGCGTGGTGGCGTTCCTGTTCGTCTTCTCGGCAGTGGTGTTCTTCCTGCCTGAAGGTGGCGGCTACTTCCTGGAGTTCAACAACTTCTTCCCCGCCGATCCGCTCAAGACGCCGCCGCACATTGCACCGGTCTGGTACTTCACGCCGTTCTACTCGATGCTGCGCGCCGTGACCTACCCGTTGTTCGGTCTCGATGCCAAATTCTGGGGTGTGATCGCGATGGGTGCCGGTGTCGTCATCATAGCTTTCCTGCCGTGGCTCGACCGCAGTCCGGTAAAGTCGATCCGCTACAAGGGACCGATCTTCAAGACGGCGATTGCGATCTTCGTGGTGTGCTTCCTGATCCTTGGCTATCTGGGCGTTCTGCCGCCGACCCCGGCGCGCACGCTGGTGTCGCAGATCTGTTCGGCACTTTACTTCGGCTTCTTCCTCCTGATGCCCTGGTATTCCAAGCTGGACAAGTGCAAACCCGAACCGGAAAGGGTGAACTTCAAATGAAAACCCGCGGAATGAACATGATCAAGAAACTGCTTGGCGCGGTGATTCTTCTGCCGGCGCTGGCCTTTGCCTCCGAAGCGGTGCATCTCGACAAGGCACCGGTCTCGATGGACCCGGCCTCGCTTCAACATGGCGCGAAGATCTTCGTCAATTACTGCCTGAACTGTCATGGCGCGAGTTATCAGCGCTACAACCGCCTCAGGGACATCGGCCTGTCCGAGGAACTGATCAAGGACAACCTGATGTTTACCGCCGACAAGATCGGCGAGCAGATGAAGATTGCCTTGCGGGCGGCTGATGGCAAAGCCTGGTTTGGCGCAACGCCGCCAGACCTTACGGTGATTGCTCGTGCTCGGGCTTCGGAATTCGGTAGCGGTGGAGATTGGCTCTATACCTATCTGCGCTCTTTCTACCGCGATCCCGAGCGCCCCACCGGCTGGAACAACACCATTTTCCCGAACGTGGGCATGCCGCACGTGCTTTGGCAGTTGCAGGGTGACCAGATTGCCAAGGTCACCGAAGAGGACGATGGCCATGGCAACATGGTCAAGCACATCGAACTCGAGCAGGGCAAAGCCGGCATGTTGTCGAAGGAAGAGTACGACAAGACGGTAGCCGATCTGGTGTCCTACCTGGTATGGATGGGTGAGCCGATTGCGCAGACCCGTCAGACCATCGGGACCTGGGTGCTGGCTGCCCTGGCCTTGCTCTTCGTGCTGGCCCTGGCGCTCAAGAAGGCCTACTGGAAAGACGTGCATTAATCATCCGCGCGGCGCAGCCATATTGGCGTGCCGTCGTTTTCGCTCCGAAAGCGGACCACACCGGGCTCACGAAGCCCGGTGTGCATTCCGGAGCCCTGCTGGAGTTGCAACCCCATGATGAACCTTTATTCCGGAACAACGGACCCGTTCAGTCACCGTTGCCGGATCGTGCTTTTCGAGAAAGGCATGGATTTCCAGGTGATTGATGTCGACTTGTACAACAAGCCGGAAGACATCGCCGTCATCAATCCGTACAACCGGGTGCCTGTACTGGTCGATCGCGATCTCGTGCTGTACGAGTCAAACATCATCAACGAGTACATCGACGAGCGTTTTCCGCACCCGCAGCTGATGCCGCCCGACCCGATTCTTCGTGCCCGCGCGCGGCAGTTGCTCCACACGTTCGAAGGAGAGATCTTCTCGCACGTGATAGATCTCGAGAGCGGCGCAAAGAGCGGCGACAAATCACGCCAGGAAATTCGGGATCAGCTGACTCAGCTGGCGCCCATCTTCACCAAGCAGAAATTCCTGCTGGGCGATGAGTTCTCCATGCTCGACGTAGCGATTGCGCCTCTTTTGTGGCGCCTCGAGCACTATGGCATCGAGTTGCCCAAATCGGCTGCGCCGGTCATGAAATATGCCGAGCGGATCTTCAGCCGCCAAGGCTTCATCGATGCGCTTACCCCCTCGGAAAAGGTCATGCGTCGTTGATCAATCTGCCGCGGCCCGCGCGGCCCGCGGCAATCACTCGTTGCCATGGTTCAGATGACTGATTCAACAAAACCCTACCTGATTCGCGCCATTCACGAATGGTGTGTTGATCAGGGGTTCACGCCTTACCTCGCCGCGATCGTGGACGAGAATACGCGTGTCCCTCCAGGCTACGCACGGGACGGCCAGATCGTCCTCAATCTTTCGCCGGAGGCAACGCATCAGCTCAACATGGCAAACGACCTGATCAGCTTTCAGGCACGCTTCGGCGGTGTCGCGCAAGGTCTGGCAATTCCGGTCGCCAATGTCGTGGCGATCTATGCACGAGAGAATGGACAGGGAATGGCTTTCGAGCCGGATAGCGCATCGGCCGAGTCGGACCTTGCGTCTGCAGAGCCGGAGGGCAGTCAGGACGTGACGGGATCCGCCGAGAATGCAGCTGCTCCGACTGTGCCCCCCGCGCCTGAAAGGGTCGAACCAGACCCGGTTGGCACTGGTGTCAAGCCGAGACCGGCGAAACCCGCTGGTCGCGGCAGCCATCTCAAGGTCATCAAATAGCGTTTTCCGCAGCGGTTGGCGCGTCGATCCGTGTGATTCCGGCGCTCTTGCCGGTCCACATCCCGTAAAGTGCGGACAGGCGAGCCGCCATGCCTTGTGCGCTCCAGCTGCGCGCGTACTGGCGGGCTTCGATCGATAGCAGCTTGAGCGTTGCGGGGTTTTCCAACAGATCTGCAACGAGCTCTGCGAAGCCCGCGGGGTCGTTCGGCGCAATCCGGCAACCGCGCTCTCCTTCCAGGATGTCACGGGTGCCCATCTCGGCAAGTGCCACGGCCGGCGTGCCTAATGCCATCGCTTCGAGCAGGACCAAGCCTTGTGTTTCTGTTCGCGAGGCAAACACAAACAGATCCGCCGCGCGGTAGCAGTCGTGCAACTCGGTGTGGCGATCGAGGTATCCGATAAAACGGACGAATTCACTGAGTCCAAGATTGGCGGAACGGTGCTGCAGTTCTCCAAGTGCCGGCCCTTCTCCAGTGATGAGCAGCATCGCGTCCGGTTGTCGTGCCTTCAGTGTCAGCAACATGTCGAGAAGAAACTCGATGTTCTTTTCGAATGCCACGCGCCCAACGTAGAGCAGCACCTTCCGGTCTGCGGGAATGCCATAGCGCAGCCGAAAAAAATCTCCGTTGCCGCCCACGAAGCGACTTTCCGCAAGCCCGGTCGGTAGTACGTGCAGCGGTGCAGTAACGCCATAGCTACCGAGCGTCTCGACCATCGCGCGCGAAGGTACGACTATCCCATCGAGATCGTTGCACTGTCCGCGCGAGAAACTGCGGGCCAGCCGTCTTAGCCAGTTGCGAGGCAGCAGCGGAATATAGTGGAAAAGATACTCTTCGAAGTAGGTGTGATAGCTCGCAACGCACGGGATGCCGAGCGCGCGCGCGATCTCGAGACCAGCGTAATGGGCTGCGAACGGTGTCTGTACATGGATCAGATCGGGCGGGTCTTCGCGGAGCGCCGGAAGGAGCTTGCGGATCGTGCCGCGCATCATCAATCGGTCTTCGGGATCGAAGGGCAGAGGGAGCGAGCGAATCCTGTGTATCGATGGCATCTCGGAACTGGCGGTCTGCGCGGGATAGGCCGGTACGATCAGCGAGGTTCGTATGCCGAGTGGTGCGAGTGCCTCGCGAAAGCTTTCGATGGAGGTGCTGACCCCGTTGATGCGGGGAAAGAATACGTCCGAGATCATCAGACTATGCATTGAGCGGGTGGTCCGGCTTATGGCGATCTTGCCACGGACTACGCTAGAGGATCGCGGTGACGATTTGTTTGCAGTACGGTTCTTTTTGCGCCTTGATTGACAATCGTCATCCGGATGCGGTGACTTACGGTGTATATCAGGCGTTTGCAAAAACTCAGACGGTAGGGACGATATGAAATGGACGGAAGAGCTGCAGCTGGGTCTGGCTCCTATGGACGCGGTGCACCAGGAATTCATCGAGCTCTACAATGAACTCGCTGCAGCGGACGAATCTGCCTTCATCGACGCGATGGATCGATTCATCGAGCACACCGAGGCCCATTTTGCGATGGAGAACGGATGGATGGCGGCCACCAACTTTCCGGGCTGCCACAAGGCCGAGCATGATCGCGTGCTGATTGTCATGCATGACATCCGGAATCGGGCCGCTGCGGGCGATCGCACCTTGGGCAGGCGACTCGTCGAGGAGTTGCCCGCCTGGTTCGAAAATCACGCCACGGGCATGGATGCGGCGCTTGCCTATTATCTCGAGGAGATCAAGTTCGACACGGCGACCTGCACCGCCTTGGCCGACGCGCCTGTCGGAGCGAGTGGTTGCGGCGGCTGTGCCCCGGCCGAAAAGGTTGTTGGCTAGCGTTCGGGCTGCTTCGGTCGGGTGTGAGTGTGCAAGGACGGCACAGGTCCGGGGGAGGCTGTAGACGATGAACGCGTTCGACCGGATCGTTGAGGAGAGGATCCGCGCGGCGGCGGAACGCGGCGATCTGAGCGGCCTGCCCGGAGAGGGTAAGCCTTTACCGGACGAGGACATGGCGATGGTCCCGGAAGAGATGCGGTTGGTTGTCCGGATTCTCAGGAACGCCGGCATCCCACCTCCGGCCATTGCCAGTCTCAAGGAACTGCGGGGGCTGGTCGAAAATCTCGTCGAGACGCCCGACGAAGCTTCCCGCAGACGCATATTGCGGCGATTAGACGTTCTCGTCGTGCGACTCGAAGCCGCTGGACTGGCGCATGTCGGCAATGTAGCGCTGTCCGAATATCGGGACGCACTGATCGAGCGCTTTGTCGGTGCGAGGAGCGATCGGTAGGCTGCATGGATGTCTGGCCGTGCATGATCAGCCTGTTTGGTGGCAGGGTGCTCAGCGCGTAAGCGTGTCCCGCCCGAAATACGGAAACCTGGGCTTTGGTGCGTTGCCGCTCATCAAGGCCGCCAGGCTTGCCGCGGAGCCGCAGGCAAGCGTCCATCCCAGTGTCCCGTGCCCGGTGTTGAACCACAGGTTCAGCAATCGGCTTCGGCCGATGATCGGCAGATTGCTTGGTGTGGCGGGCCGCAGACCGCTCCAGTGAGACACCTCATCGATTGCGCCGACTCCGGGAAAGTGTCGCTCCAGCCAATCGATGAGTGCATGGCTGCGTGCGGGATTGGGTGCCGTCGAAAAGCCGCTGAGTTCGGCTGTGCCGGCAACGCGCAGATGCTCACCCAGACGCGAAAAGACGATGCGTCGCGCCTCGTCGGTGATGCTGGTTGACGGCGCTCGTGAAGGATCGCTTATCGGCACGGTGATCGAATAACCCTTTACCGGATAAATCGGAAGGCGCTCAGCCGTGGGCGGGAGCAGCAGCGGTGAGAAGCTGCCCAGGCACAGGACGTAGGCATTGGCTTCGAGTTGCTGGCACCAGCCGTCGGCGTGCTCGACATCGATCGATTCGATGCGGCCCTCGATCTCCCGGATCCGCTTGATATTGGCTCCGAGGATGAACTTGACGCCGGCCTGACGAGCCTTGTCGGCAAGCGCTCGCGTAAACAGGTGCGCGTCGCCGGATTCATCGTCGGCGGCAAAGAGGCCGCCCAGGAAGTCCCGGCCTCCGTGGACCAGCGCCGGTTCGAGTTCCATGCAACGTTCGGCGTTGCAGACTTCGGTGCTGATTCCCAGTTTGGCAAGCTCGTCGGCACGCGCGGCGAGGCGGGCGAGCGCCTGGTGCGTACTGAACAGATGCAAGATGCCGGTCTTGCGATGCGGATACTCGATGCCGGACTCGACGCGCAGGTTTCGCAGGCAATCTCGGCTGTAGGTCGCCAGTGCCGCAATGGCCTCGGTATTGCGGCGGGCTCGCCAAGGCAGGCATTCAGCGAGGAATGCTGCGCCCCAGCGCCATTGCGCGGGGTCCTTGCTGGCACGGAACAGCAGCGGGGCATCCTCGCGCCCAAACCAGCGCAGGATGGTCAATGGTGCCCCCGGGTTTGCCCACGGCTCGGGGTGGCTTACCGAGATCTGGCCGCCGTTGGCGAAGCTTGTTTCGAGCGCAACATCGGGTTGTCGATCGACGACCGTGACATCGAACCCCGCTTTGCGCAGATACCACGCGCTGGTTACGCCGGCCAGGCCACCGCCTAGAACCATCAGATGCATGCCGGATTTAGTCTCTGGAAAATCGCTCGGGTCGTTGAGATACGGGGTGCAGCACCACGCCGGGAATGACTCCGCAGGAGCCGGATTCTAGCCGGTTCTCGTTACGAGGGTGCGCTTCGGGCCGGATCGCGGGATAATTCGCGCCAACCTTCAAACGTGGTTCAGCGGAGAAACTTCATGCGTCGTGTGACCCTTACCCAGTTCTTGATCGAGCAACAGCGTGCCGGGCGGGTGTCCGCCGACCTGCGTCTCCTGCTCGAGGTCGTCGCGCGTGCCTGCAAGGCGATCGGCGTGAACGTATCGAAAGGGGCGCTGGCCGGAGTTCTGGGTGAAGCCGGGACCGACAACGTGCAGGGCGAGGCGCAGAAGAAGCTGGACGTGATTGCCAACGAAATTCTGCTTGAAGCCAACGAATGGGGCGGCCATCTTGCCGCGATGGCATCGGAGGAGGTCGAGACGGTGCACCAGATTCCCTTCGACTTTCCGAAGGGCGGCTATCTGTTGTTGTTTGATCCGCTCGACGGCTCCTCCAACATCGATGTGAACGTTTCCGTTGGCACCATCTTTTCGGTATTGCGCAACCCGCCGGGTAAGGGTGACCCGACCGAGCAGAGTTTCCTGCAGCCCGGTAGTGAACAGGTCGCTGCAGGCTATGCAGTGTATGGCCCGTCGACCCAATTGGTGTTGACGGTGGGCAAGGGGGTGCATGCCTTCACGCTCGATCGCGAAATGGGGAGCTTCATCTACACTCATCCCTACATGACCGTGCCGGAGGAAACGCAGGAGTTCGCCATCAATGCTTCCAACGCGCGGCATTGGGAGCCGCCGGTGCAGCGCTACATTGCGGAACTGCAGGCGGGCAGGACAGGCTCACGGGGCCGCGATTTCAACATGCGCTGGGTCGCCTCGATGGTGGCGGATGTTCATCGGGTGCTCACCCGTGGGGGGATCTTCATGTATCCGATGGATGAAAAGTGCCGCGCTCAGGGAGGCAAGCTGCGCCTCATGTACGAAGCCAACCCCATGGCGATGCTGATAGAGCAGGCTGGCGGTGCGGCTTCCACCGGCCGGCAGCGGATTCTGGATGTTCAGCCAGAGCGGCTCCATCAGCGTGTGCCGGTCATTCTTGGCTCGAAACGGGAGGTTGAGCGCGTGGTGTCCTATCATCAAGCGCCCTGAGACGCTGGCGCGTCGTGTCAGCGTAGAGTAGCGGCGGCTTCGGTCGCCGTTTTCTTTTTCCGATTCCGAATGATCGGGTTCGTCCCGCTGCCGGTGCACCCGGCAAATCCTTTCTGTCCCGAGGGCTCGCGCGGTTGTGTTTTGCGCGATCGGCCGGACGCCGTCGTCGTTGGACAGATATTCGCCGCAGCAAGAGGTTAGACTTGTGCCTGATCCGTTGGCAGCACGGCCTTGTGGCCGTGATGCGTCAGTGCTGTGCCGCTCCGGTGCAGCCATTTCGGAGAGTCCGCAAGATGTCTGCACCGATGGTTGCCGCAGCCGAGGCGGCTCTTCCCGAAGGAACGCGCAGTATGCTGCGCGAGAATATTGCGGATGCCTGTCGCCGGCCCGAAAGCCGGTGCCTCTCGCCCCTTGTTGCAGCCGCGAGGCTCGATGCGGAATCGTCGCGAAAGGTTGCCGGGCTTGCCAGACGGCTGGTTTTGGGCTTGCGCGACAAGCGCGTTCGTTCGAGTGGTGTCGATGCGCTGATGAAGGAGTTTTCGCTCTCCAGTCAGGAGGGCGTGGCGCTGATGTGCCTGGCCGAAGCGCTTCTGCGCGTGCCCGACCGTGCCACCGCGGACCGTCTTATTCGCGACAAGATCAGTTGCGGTGACTGGCGCGCCCACCTCGGTCGCAGCCGGTCACCGTTCGTGAATGCCGCGACCTGGGGTTTGCTGGTGACCGGCCGCCTGGTTGCGACTTCCAGCGAAGAGGGCCTTGGCCGTGCGCTCTCCAGATTGATCGCCCGTGGCGGCGAGCCGGTGATCCGCAAGGGCATGGATGTGGCGATGCGCCTGCTTGGCGAGCAGTTCGTCACCGGTCGCACCATCGAAGAGGCCCTCGAACGCGGCAAGGCGTGCGAGCGGCGTGGCTATCGCTATTCCTTCGACATGCTGGGCGAGGCGGCCATGACCGATGATGATGCCCTGGCTTACCTCGCTTCGTATGAACGCGCGATTCACGCCATCGGCAGCGACAGCGGTCAGCGCGGCGTAGTCGACGGCAACGGTATTTCCGTCAAGCTTTCGGCCCTGCACCCACGTTACGTGTGGTCGCAGCGCGGACGTGTGATGGCCGAGTTGCTGCCGCGGTTGACCGAACTTTGCCGGCTTGCGAAGGGCTACAGCATCGGTCTGAACATCGACGCCGAAGAAGCGGATCGACTCGATCTGTCGCTCGATCTTCTTGAAGCATTGGCGCTGGACGAGGGGCTTGCCGGCTGGGATGGCATTGGCTTCGTGGTACAGGCCTACCAGAAGCGCGCGCCCTTCGTACTCGACTTCATCATCGATCTGGCCCGGCGCAGCGGACATCGCATCATGGTGCGGCTGGTCAAGGGCGCCTATTGGGACTCCGAGATCAAGCGTGCCCAGCTTGATGGTCTCGAGGACTATCCGGTATTCACGCGCAAGCTCTATACCGACGTGTCATATCTTGCGTGCGCAAGAAAGCTGCTCGATGCGCGCGACGTTGTATATCCGCAGTTCGCAACCCACAACGCCCATTCGCTTGCTGCCGTATATCAGATGGCCGACACGGGTGAATACCGCGCCGGAGATTACGAATTCCAGTGCCTGCACGGCATGGGCGAGACACTCTACGATCAGGTGGTCGGCAAAAAGAACCTGGATCGGAGGGTGCGTATCTACGCTCCGGTCGGCAGCCATCAGACGCTGCTTGCCTATCTGGTCCGCCGCCTGCTGGAGAATGGCGCAAATACCAGCTTCGTGAACCGCATCGTGGATGAGTCGGTTCCCGTCGACGCGTTGATCGCCGATCCGGTTCCGCTGGCCGACAGGCTCAAGGGGGCCTCGCATCCGCAGATTCCGCTGCCGCGTGACATCTATGGCCCGGAGAGATTGAATTCACGCGGTTTCGATCTGTCCAGCGAACCGATACGTCGGCAACTTGCCGAGGCCATCGTCGACAGCCGTGCCCGCCGCTATGATGCGAAGCCGCTGGTACCCGATGTCTTGCCGGCGGCGCCCGGCCGGCCGATCACTAATCCCGCCGATCGCGCGGAGATCGTGGGTACGGTCGAGGAGGCGGACGACGCGATCACCGAGCGAGCTCTGGATATTGCACGGTCCACAGTGTGCGAATGGTCGGTGCTGGCGCCGAACGAGCGCGCCGCCTGCCTGACCCGTGCTGCATCGCTGATGGAAGCCCGGGCACCCGAACTCATCGCGCTGTGTGTGCGCGAAGCCGGCAAGACCTGGGCAAATGCTGTTGCGGAGATCCGCGAGGCGGTCGATTTTCTGCGCTACTACGCGCACCAGGTTCTGGGTTTCGACAACGCGGTGCAGCGTCCGATTGGTCCCGTGGTGTGTATCAGCCCGTGGAATTTTCCGCTCGCCATATTCACTGGCCAGGTGGCCGCGGCGCTGGCGGCCGGCAATCCCGTGATCGCCAAGCCCGCCGAGCAGACGCCGTTGGTCGCCGCGTTGGCGACGAGCATTCTGCATCAGGCCGGAATTCCTGCTGCGGCTCTGCAACTTCTGCCGGGGCGGGGCGAAACCGTCGGGGCCCGGCTGGTGTCCGATGCGCGGGTGAGCGGGGTGATGTTTACAGGCTCGACCGAGGTGGCTCACATCATCAACCGCACGCTGGCGCGGCGTGGCGGAGAGACCGTGCTCATCGCCGAGACCGGCGGCCAGAATGCCATGATCGTGGATTCGACCGCGCTGGCGGAGCAGGTCGTGGCCGATGTGATCACGTCGAGCTACGATTCCGCCGGTCAGCGGTGTTCGGCGCTCAGGGTGCTTTGCCTGCAGGATGATATCGCCGACAAGATGCTGCACATGCTCGAAGGTGCGGTGAAGGAACTCAGGATCGGCGCAACCCCGGACGTACGGACTGATATCGGACCCGTTATCGACGGCGAGGCCCGGGACGGCCTCGAGGCTTACGTCGAGCGGATGGTGGGGCGCGGTCACCGGCTATCCCGGCTCCCGCTTCCAACCGCCTGCGAAACCGGTACCTTCGTCGCGCCGACCTTGCTTGAAATCGCCAGCCTTGCCGAACTGGAGCGCGAGGTGTTCGGGCCGGTGCTGCACGTGGTGCGTTTCGCTTCGTGCAACCTGATCAAACTCGTGGATGACATCAATGCCATGGGGTTTGGTCTTACCCTCGGGATCCATTCGCGTATCGACGAGACCATTTCAGCTGTCCTCTCGCGCGCGCGCGTCGGCAACATCTACGTCAATCGCAATATCATCGGAGCGGTAGTCGGTGTCCAGCCGTTTGGTGGCGAGGGTCTGTCAGGCACAGGACCGAAGGCCGGTGGTCCGTTCTACTTGCATCGCCTGGTTCGTGCTGCGCCGACACCGCAGTTGAACCATGGCGGATCGCCCGCGCCGCGGCCTGCTTTCGATGAATTGGCGGCCTGGTTCGATCGCGCCGGACGGGTGCTTGTCGACGGCGGCGACGCAGATCAGTTGCTCGCGCGAATCGACCGCTACCGCTCGGCGAGCCCACAGGGGATCAGTGTTCTCTTGCCGGGGCCTACCGGTGAGGAAAACCGGCTCGGTTTCGTGGCGCGGGGAGCGGTGGCCGGTCTGGCCGGCAGCATGACGGATCTGATCCATCAGGTGGTCGCTGCGCTCGCCTGCGGGAATCGCATCGTGCTGGAAGAATCATCCGTGTCGAGGCGCTTGCTGGCGGCCTTGCCCGATCTGCCCGCCAGTGTGGTATCGCTGACAGGCGATCCATTGGCCGTCGATTGCGCCGCCGTGCTTTTCGATGGCGATGACCGGACGGCGGACGCGCTGCGAGTACGGCTTGCCGAGCGTGACGGCCCGATCATCGCCTTGTGCCGGCCCGAACCCGACTACGATCTGAGCCAACTGGTTCACGAACGGACGGTGAGCGTGAATACTGCCGCTGCTGGCGGGAACGCGAGCCTCATGACGATCGGCAACTGAGGGCCTGGTGACGAACACCGGAAAGCATGTCCGCCGCTGCGGCCAGTAACTGAGTACCCGGCGATGACCGCCGGACAATACGCAAGCTTCACCGTTCGAGGTGGTGACAACGAGAAACCCGAGGAGGAAACACGTGGAACGCAGATTCGTACTCAAGATTACAACCGTCGCTGTTGCTGCCGTGCTGCTGGGCGCCTGTGGCAAGGAAGAACCGAAGGCGCCCGAGGCCGGTGCCCCGACCGCAGCGCCTGCAGCGGCGGAAGAGCAGACCGTCAAGCTCGGGTTTGCCGCGCCGCTCACCGGGCCGCAGGCGCACTACGGCAAGGAGATGCAGAACGGCGTCGTCATGGCGATCGATGAACTCAATGCAGAGAAGCTCGTGATCGGTGGCAAACCGACCCGTTTCGAGTTGATGTCGGAAGACGATCAGGCCGATCCCAAGACCGGTACCCAGGTCGCACAGAAGCTCGTCGACGAAGGCATCCAGGGCATCATCGGACACTTCAATTCAGGCACTTCGATCCCGGCCTCCAAGGTGTATTCGGATGCCGGTATCCCGCAGATCGCGATGGCGACCTCGCCGGTCTATACCGCGCAGGGGTACAAGACGACGTTCCGTGCGATGACTTCGGATACACAGCAGGGCTCGGTCGCTGGCAAATTCGCGGTCGACAAGCTTGCCGCCCGGAAGGTCGCCATCATCGATGACCGAACCGCCTACGGCCAGGGGCTGGCCGACGAGTTCGAAAAGGCGGTTGTTGCGGCCGGTGGTGAGGTCGTGAAACGCGAGTTCACGAATGACAAGGCCACCGATTTCACCGCCATTCTCACCAATATCAAGGCGGTCAAGCCCGATCTCATCTATTACGGCGGTGCAGACGCCCAGGCGGGCCCGATGGCGAAGCAACTCAAGCAGCTCGGCATTGAATCGAAATTCATGGGTGGCGAAATGATCAAGTCGCCGACCTTCGTCAAGCTAGCCGGTGATGCGGCCGAAGGCGCCATTGCCTCGCTGGCAGGCGTACCGCTTGACCAGATGCCCGGCGGAGCTGGCTATGCCGAACGCTACAAGACCAAGTTCGGCAGCGAGGTCGAGATCTATTCACCCTATGCATATGACGCGACCCGTGTTCTGGTCGAAGCGATGAAGAAGGCGGATTCAGTCGTTCCGTCGACCTATCTGCCAGCGCTTGCAGGCATCGAGTTTTCGGGGATTACCTCGGGCCACATCGCCTACGATGCGCGTGGTGATCTGAAGTCCGGGGGAATCACGCTCTATCAGGTTCTCGGTGGCGACTGGAAGGTGATGGAAACAGTGCAATAGGCATCGGGCAGATCCGTCTTCCGCGTCCGGCTGCGACTGCCGGCGCCGTTGCAGCGTTCGGATGCGCGCCTGCCTGCGGGCGGCGCCGCCGAGCGCGACGCAGCATCCGCGCTAGAATGCCGTGATGCCATTTCGACTATCGCTTTCATTCCGGGCCTTGGGTGTTGCCTTGACCGTTGGTCTGGCGAGTGCCAACGCGCTGGCGCAGCAAGGCAGGCTTGAATTAAGTGCGCCGGACGCAGTGAGGCCGGTTTTGTCGCGTTACCTGTCGGTTCTGACGCAGGATCCGCCGCCTGATCTGGGTGATGACGTCGAACGTGTTGCCGTGACGAGGCGGGCGCGGCGAGAAGTCGCCGATCTGCTTGCGACCGAAGGGTATTTTTCTCCGTCGGTGCGGCTGGAGGAAGCAGATGTCGGATTTCGTCTGGTTGTCGAGCCCGGACGACGCGCCGAGATATCGTCGGTGGGCATCGAGTTTTCCGGTGCGATTGCCGATGGAGCGGCTGCGAGCGAGAAACGCATGGAACGCGTCCGTCGCCGCTGGAAACTGAAAGAGGGCGAACCCTTTACCCAGTCGGCGTGGGATGAATCGAAGCAGAACGTTGTTGACCAGCTTTCGCGGCGTGATTTCGCTGCAGCGCGCATCTCGGCGAGCAGAGCGGAGGTCGATCCCCTTGCCGCGAAGGTTCGTCTTGCCGTCACTGCCGATTCCGGTCCGCGCTTTACCCTGGGGGCACTTCAGATCAATGGCCTCAGGGATTACAGCCCTGATCTGGTCGCCCGCTACGACCCCCCGAAACCGGGTGACGCATATGATGAGGACCGCCTGCTGGCCTTTCAGGCCAGGCTTCAGAACACGCCCTACTTTTCCTCGGTGATCGTCGACGTCCAGAGGGACGAGACCGACGGGCAACAGGTTCCCGTGCGTGTGCAGGTGGCCGAAGCTAAACCCAGGAGATTGACCTTTGGTGCCGGTTACAGCAGCAATACCGGTTATCGGGCCGAGATGGGCTATCGTGACGCCAACCTGTTCGGCCGTGCCTGGAACCTGGTATCCGGCGTGCGGCTCGAGCAGAAGCAGAGCCTGCTGTTCGCCGACGTTTTCCTGCCGCCGGAGAAGGGCGGCTATCAGTACAGTTTTGGCGGACTGTCCGAGCGTAGCGACCTGGAGGGCCTGCGGCTCTCTCGCGAAGCTGTTGGCATTACGCGAGGTCATCTGCGCGGCAAGATCGAGACAAGTGTGGCGCTGAAGTTTCAGCGGGAGCGAACTCATCCGGATGGCGCCGAGGAGAGCAGACAGGACGCACTTACGCTTGATTGGGGCTGGACCATGCGGGACGTCAACAACGTGTTCAACCCGCGACGCGGATTCGTGCTTGCGACGCGCATCGGCGGTGCCGGCAAGAGCGTGCTTTCCGACCAGAACTTTGTTCGCGCCTATCTGCGCTATCAGCACTATTTCCCGATGCCTGGCCGTGACGTTCTCAGTCTGCGTGGAGAATGGGGTACGACCTTTGCCGAGAGCAGTAAGGGCATCCCGCAGGATTTTTTGTTCCGTGCCGGCGGTTCGCAATCGGTACGCGGTTATGCGTTTCAGAGTCTTGGTGTAAAGGATGGCGCCGCAACGGTGGGCGGCCGCTATCTGGCAACGCTTAGCGCGGAATATACCCACTGGCTCGATGAGCAGTGGGGTGTCGCAGCCTTTTTCGACGCTGGCAATGCCGCCGATGAACGACCTAATTTCCGGCTTTTGCCGGGTTATGGCGCCGGCGCCCGCTGGAAGAGCCCGGCCGGCCCGCTTGCGCTCGATCTTGCCTATGGTCAGGCCGAGCGCAAATTCCGGCTGCATTTCTCGATTGCCATTGCTTTCTGATGAAAGGGGCGAGCAAAGCTCGCCATGCCGTGGAATGAAGCCTCAGGACCGCGCAACCAGATTCGGTGTGTAGGGCCCACGACCCGCGCGCAGGAGACTTGGCGCCTTTTCATACTCCTGTCGTGTTGCATCCATGCAACAAATTTTGAAGCAATGTGCTTTCAGTGCCCGTTTCAACTTGCCCGGCCTCCGGTGCGCCTGCAGAATTCGCTCAACTTCTCATTAGAGAGGTAAGTCAGGGATAAGCAAAAGCAAGTCCCCACTTCATTCAAGAGGAGAAACACATGCAGAAAAAACTGATCGCCCTGGCTGTTGCCGGTCTGGTGGCCGCCCCGGCTTTCGCACAGTCGAACGTCACCATCTACGGTGTTGCCGACGCTTACTTCGGCCTGGTTAACGGCAAGCAAACCGTTTCCGGCAAAGGCGACACCGCTGCTGTCGTCGGTGGCGGCCTGCTGTCGGGCAACCGTCTGGGTTTCAAGGGCTCGGAAGATCTGGGTAACGGTCTGAAGGCTGAGTTCGTGCTCGAGCAAGGCTTCAACATCGATGACGGCACGGGCCTGAGCGGTCGCGCCTTCCATCGTCAAGCTTACGTTGCCCTGAACAGCAGCATGGGTAAGCTGGGTCTTGGTCGTCAATACGCTCCGGGCTACGCCGCCACCGCTGCCTATGAAGCTACCGGCGGCGCGATCATCGCTCCCCAGAGCATCCTGTCGGCCCAGAGCGGCATGACCATCACCCCGAACAGCCCGGCTCGTTGGGATAACTCGGTTGCCTACTCGTCGCCGAACTTCGGTGGTCTGACCGTCAATGCAACTTGGGGTGTCGGTTCCGAGAACGCTGTTGATGAGAAGTCTGGCCGTCGTCTGGGTCTGGGTGTGAACTACGCCAACGGCCCGATCGGCGTTGCCTACGTTTATCATCAGGCCAACGGCACCAACGGTAACGACAAGCAGCGCGAGCACTACCTCGGCGGCTCCTACGACTTCGGCATGTTCCAACTGGTCGGTAGCTTCCAGACTGTTGGTGGCGACACCAACGGTGCAACCACCCCGGCTGTTGCTGATGCCAAGCTGTGGGAACTCGGTGGTGTCGTGAAGGTTGGCGCTGGCAACGTGCACGTTGCTTACGGCATGCTCAACTCCGACATGAACAAGGGCGACGCGAAATCCTTCGCGCTGGCCTACACCCAAGGTCTGTCGAAGCGTACCACCGCTTACGCCGGTGTTAACCGCACCAGCAACGACGACGCAGTTGCCTACGGCCTGACCGGTGGCAACAACCTCGGCCAACTGGGCGAAGCTCAGACCATCTACGCCGTTGGTGTTCGTCACACCTTCTAATCGTCCTCAGACGATCTGAAATGAAACGGGTGCCTTCGGGCACCCGTTTTTTGTTGACGTTCGATCGTTCGTGCTGCTTGCGCACTGAGATTTTCCTTACCCCAATGCGCAAACGTGTTACTGAAGCTTCTTCAGATACTCCTTGGTGAACAGCTTGTCCGGCAGATCCTTTTCGGCCATTTCGGAATAGCTCAGCACTGAAATCTCGCCCTTCTTGAGTGCATCCTCCATGACCAATCGGGTCGGGCGACTGGTGCCAGCCATCCGTTTGTAGTCCTCGTAGCGGCAGGTTTTCAGGAGGCGCCCCGAAAGAGAATAGAATTCAGCCTTTTGCGGCCGCCCGTCCTTTTCCCGCACCCAATAGATCACCTTTGCGTAGGTGACGCCCCGATCGGCTGCCTTGAGCTCGAGCACCTGGCTTTTTTCGCCGTCGTAGTCCTCGGTGCGTAGTATTCGGGGGACGTAGTCACCCGAAAAATTGGCGCGGGCGAGATCGCCATTGGCCACCTGTCCAGTCAATCGCTGGGCGAGGGAAAGTCGCACTGGTTGCGATACGCTGGGGAGGAAGACCCACAGGTCGCGACCCTTCATCAGCAGAGCCTGACCGCGTTCCGAGGCGGGTTCCATGGTGAGCACCACGCTGTCTTCCGAGCCTTTCGACAACACTCGGTAGGTGCGGCTATCCTGCTGATTCTCTCCGTTCTTGCTCTCGATGCGGATGTCGACCTGGAAACCACTACGCGGAAAACGGATCTCGTCTGCCTTGCGGACGATCTCCCTGGCGATCGGATCTTCCCCTGGGGCGTTCGATTCTTCTGCGGCCAGCGCGTGATTCGGGCCCATTGGTCCAAATGCAGCGACCAGGGCCGCAATCAGCAAGCGTCGACGTGTTCTTTCGAAAGCTGGCATGGTGATATCCTCTTAACATCTTGTCTGCGACTGTATACCGGGATGGCAATCGTAAAACTCGAAAATGTTAGCAAGCATTACCGCTTGGGAGAGCAGGATGTGACGGCTGTGAGCGATGTTTCGCTCGCAATCGAGCCAGGCGTCTTTCTGGCCATCGCCGGCCCTTCGGGTAGCGGAAAATCCACGCTTCTGAACATCATCGGGTGCATCGATACGCCGAGTAGTGGCAAGGTGGTCGTGGAAGGCAAGGATGTCTCGGGACAGACGCCGGACCAGCTTGCCGACCTGCGTGCCCGTACCATCGGCTTTATCTTTCAGACCTTTAATCTACTTCCGGTTCTGTCTGCGGCAGAAAACGTCGAATACCCCCTGCTGCAGTTTCCTGAGCTTGGCCAGGCCGAGCGCGATGCGCGGGTTGCTCGTTATCTGAAGATGGTCGGGCTTTCCAAGTATGCGGATCACCGGCCCAATCAGCTTTCAGGCGGCCAGCGTCAGCGAGTCGCGATTGCACGTGCACTCGCTACCCATTCCAGGATCGTGCTTGCCGATGAGCCGACGGCGAATCTGGACCGCAAGACCGGTGAGGAGATTCTTCGATTGATGAAGAAGATCAATCGCCGTTACCAGACGACTTTCATCTTTTCTACCCACGATCGGAGGGTAATGAACATGGCCGATCGCCTGGTACGTATCGAGGATGGCCGAATCACGCAGCTGGGTGTCCGCAGCGACGAAGGATGGGTGTTCGTGCAGGATCAGACGCGCGGCGAGGAAGCACCCGAGGTATAAACACGGTGACCAACGGTGCGCGGCGACGCGGATGCTCGGTGCTGCGCGCCCGTTTCGACTCGTGCCCAACCCTACTCGAGAAGGAAAATGTGATGCCTGAAACCAGAAAGGCGCTGATCGCCGGTCTGACCATGCTGCCATTATTGGTATTTGCCTCGGACGATCTGGATGCTCTATTGACGCTGCCTGGCGACAAACCCGCAACGCCCCGAATTGCCGGTTTCGTGGAAGGTGCGGCTGCTTACACATTCTCCGAACCGACCCATTGGTCGAAGCTGCGTGTTCGTGGAGAGGCAAGCGCGGGGGGGCAGCTAGGTGCCGGCGTTAAGTGGAAGCTGGGGGCGAGGGCCGACATCGATGGCGCCTACACGCTGGAGGATGATTTCTATCCTTCCGCCGTCCAGCGAAATCAGCGCTCGGAGTTGTCTCTGCGAGAGGCTTATCTGGATGTCTCCGCCGGTGAGTGGGATTTTCGGCTTGGGCGACAGCATGTCATCTGGGGTGAGATGGTCGGCCTTTTTTTTGCCGATGTGGTTTCGGCGCGCGACACACGTGAATTCTATCTGCCCGAGTTCGATCAGTTGCGGATTCCCCAGTGGGCCGCGCGTGCCGAATACTTCATGGATGACGTCCATGCGGAGCTGCTGTGGATTCCCTTTCCGGCAATAGACAATATCGGTAAACCCGGTTCCGATTTCTATGGTTTCGTTCCGACGGTGCCGAACTACCGGATTGCCGGCGAGGAGCGTCCGGAGCAGCGACTTGGCAATTCCAATTGGGGAGCGAGGTTGTCTACGCTGGTGTCGGGTTGGGATATGAGTGCATTTTTCTATCGGAGCACCGACGTATCACCGACCTATTATGGGAGTGTCGATTTGACCGGAGGCGCTCCGGTAATCGTGTTCACACCGCGCCACGACCGGATTCGCCAGATCGGAGGTACTTTCTCCAAGGACCTGGGGGGGGCTGTCTTCAAGGGCGAATTGGTCCACACCCACGGACGCGCGCTCAATACCGCGGATCCGGCGGCACCGAATGGCTTGCATGAGACAGACATGGCCGACATGGTGGTTGGCCTCGACGTGCCGGTGCGCGACGTCTGGCGCGTCAACGGCCAGCTGTTCGGCCGGCGACATTTTTCCGCCGATCCGCTGACCGGTGTCGATGCCAACGAGACCGGCTATAGTCTTTTGCTTAACCGGAGTTTCGGGGATTCACTCGAGGCGGAGGTGCTCTACGTCGCCACGTTCAATCGTGGTGATTTCATGGTTCGACCGAAAGTGGTCTGGCAGATGGATCCTCTTTGGCGACTGCAGGGCGGGGTGGATCTTTTCGGCGGTGATCGGACGGGCCTTTTTGGACGTTTCGATCACAGCGATCGCGCCTACGTGGAGGTCCGCAGATCGTTCTGACGCCCGGAAGGGCTGCCCCAATTGCCGAGTGCTCGAGCCGGAAGCGCCGCTCCGAACCGATGCAGCGCTGACAGCTGATTCGGGCGGGGTTTTTTCAGTTTGCATAGTTGGGAAGAAGTATCTTGTATATTCCCGCCGCGTGCATTTGTTCCTACGCCCATGCGCCGTGTGCCGGTAGCATCGGTGAAATCCTGTACGGGCATGCTTGCCCGTCCGTCTGGCCGAAGAAGTGAGGTGATCATGTCCAGTTTGCGTTGTTCGGTTTTCTCGATTTTCCGCATGGTGGCCATTGCGCTGCTTGCTGTTGCCGCCGCGGGTTGTGCCACCCAGTTCCCGCCGGCACCTCCTGCCGCTGCATCGGCGGATTACAACTATCTGATCGGCCCGGGCGACAGCGTAAGCATTCAGGTCTGGCGCAACCCGGAACTGTCGTCTTCCGTGCCAGTGCGGCCTGACGGCAAGATCACAGCCCCCCTGGTTGAGGACCTTCCCGCAATGGGCAAGGATCCCAGTACGCTTGCGCGTGATATCGAGAAGGAACTCGCCAAGTACATTCGCGATCCGGTCGTGACCGTTATCGTGACCGGATTCGTCGGGCCGTACAGCGAACAGATCCGTGTGGTTGGCGAGGCCGCCAAGCCGCAGACCCTGCCTTATCGCCAGAAGATGACCCTGCTTGATCTCATGATTGCGGTGGGGGGCATCACTGACTTTGCCGATGGCAATCGGGCCACGATTCTGCGCACCTCCGAGGGCAACAAGCAATACAGCGTGCGGATCAAGGATCTCATCAAGGACGGCGATGTGTCTGCCAACGTCGAGATGCGTCCGGGCGACGTTTTGATCATTCCGCAGAGTTGGTTCTGAGCATAAACCACGGCCTGCCGGCCGGTTGAGAGTGAGTTGATGGAAGATATCGTCAGACAATTGATTGGCTATGTACGTGCCATGTGGCTCTACCGCTGGTGGGGGCTGCTGGCCGCGTGGCTGGTCGGCATCGCTGCCGCCATCGGCATTTACATGCTGCCGGATCGGTATGAATCCTCGGCGCGGATATTCGTTGATACGCAATCGGTATTGAAACCGCTGATGTCGGGGCTGGCGGTCCAGCCGAATATCGACCAACAGGTCACTATTCTCAGCCGCACCCTGATCAGCAGGCCGAACATCGAGAAACTCATACGGATGGCGGATCTGGACCTCACGATCAAGAATGAAAAGGACCGTGAGGCCTTGATCGACAAGATGACTCGGAGTCTCGCCATCCGCAGCACCGGCCGCGACAATCTCTTTACCCTGTCGTATCAGGATGAGCAGGCCGAGCGCGCCCGCCGGGTCGTTCAGTCCTTCGTTTCGATCTTTGTTGAGTCGGGTTTGGGTGACAAGCGAAAGGACACGGATACGGCGCGGCGCTTTATCGAAGAACAGATCAGCGGATATGAGCAGAAGCTCGAAGACGCCGAGAATCGGCTCAAGGAGTTCAAACTCAAGAATATGGCAATGATGGGCGAGGGGCGGCCCGACTATTTTTCCCAGCTGTCGAAGGTAACTGCCGATCTCGAGCAGGCGAGACTTGAACTGCGTGAGGCGCAGAATTCGCGTGATGCCCTTAAGCGTCAATTATTGGGTGAAGAGCCGGTGCTGTTGCCGCAGGCTCAGGCGCCATCGCTCTCCTCGGTGTCGATTCCCGATATCGACGGACGGATTGATGCCCTGAAGAAGAATCTGGATGGAATGCTTCAGCGTTTCACCGAGGCGCATCCTGACGTAATCGGTACCCGGCGAGTGATTGCTCAACTCGAAGAACAGAAGAGAAAGGAGATCGAGCTTCGCAGCAAGGAGGCCCCGAGCCAGTTCGGATCGCTCAATTCCAATCCCGTGTATCAGCAAATGAAGCTGGCGATGGGTGAGGCTGAGGCGAACGTCGCGTCCTTGCAGGCACGGGTGTCCGAATACCAGAGTCGGTACGACGCGCTCCGCAAGGCATCGCAGCTGGTGCCTCAGATCGAGGCCGAGTACGCGCAGCTGAACCGAGACTACGAGATCAACAAGAAGAACTACGAGTCGCTCGTCGCTCGCCGCGAGTCCGCGAACATGTCGGTTGAAATGGAGTCGACCTCGGGCATTGCCGAATTCCGCTTGATCGATCCGCCCTCGATTCCGTTGAAACCGGCGGCTCCGAACAGGGTGCTTCTCATGCCTGCTGGCGGTGTGGCCGCGCTTGGCGCGGGATTGGCGCTGATGTTCCTCTTGAGCCAACTGCGTCCTACGTTCCAGGATGCGAGAGTACTGCGCGAGATCTCCGGTCTTCCCTTGCTTGGTACGGTGTCGATGATTCCTGACGATGGGCGCAAACGCAGGGCCAGGAATTCGAACCTCTTCTTTGCCGGTGGCTTGGCCGGGCTGGTCGGCTGCTTTGCAGTGCTGACGGCAATGCTTGCCATCATGCAGGCTTGACCAGGAGTTAGCCGTGAGTCTTATCGAGAAAGCTGTAGAGCGACTGGACAAACTCAAACAGGCTGGTGCGCAATTGCCACCTGCCGACGAACAACAAGCGGCCGAGACCACTGATTCCCGGGGCGCTGCCGAGCGGGCCAGGGTGCAGACGAAGGCTGCGCCAGCCGAGCGGGGCCTGCAAGCGGGCGACGGGGAGGCTTCGCCGGCACCTCAGCGACCTGTCGTCGATGTGAAAATTGATCTCAAGCGTCTCAATGAGCTCGGCATGGTGACGCCGGATCAGCCGAAATCGCTTATCGCCGAACAATATCGCCTCGTCAAGCGGCCCTTACTTACCAATGCACAAGGCCGTGGGGCTCAGCAGATCGAGGCGGGCAACCTCATCATGGTTACGAGCTCGCTCCCTGGAGAGGGGAAGAGCTTCACCGCGATCAATCTCGCAATCAGTATCGCCATGGAACTGGACTACACGGTCCTGTTGGTTGACGCAGACGTGTCGAAACCGTCGGTGCTGCGCAATCTTGGTTTGCCGGCGGCAAAGGGGCTCATGGACGTGCTCGTCGGCGAGCAGATGGACCTTTCCGATGTACTGCTGCGGACGAATATCGACAAATTGAGCATTCTTCCGGCGGGTATGGCCCACGAGAGGGCGACGGAACTGCTCGCGAGCGACGGCATGAACCAGCTCCTCGAAGAAATGGCGACCCGTTACGCTGACAGGATAATCATTTTCGACTCGCCGCCGTTGCTGGTCACCACCGAGGCGCGAACGCTGGCGACGCACATGGGGCAGGTTGTGATGGTCGTCGAAGCAAATCGTACGACGCATTCGACCGTGCAGCAGGCCATCGCGACGATCGAGGCCTGCCCGGTGAAGATGATGCTGCTCAACAAGGCGCGCGAAAGTGGTCCGGGCGGATATTACGGATATGGTTATGGCTACGGTTACGGTTACGGCGGGAGTGGGGATGGACGTGTCGAAGCAGCCTGAAGCTTCGATGTTGCGACCGATCTGTCGGGCGCTGATGGCATGCGGCCTTGTTTTCGCGTCGGCGTCAGCATCGGCACAGGGTGTCATGGTCAGCGAGACTTTGAGCGTTTCCGAAACCTACACCGACAATGTCGGTGCCGCCAATAACGGGACTGCCGGGAGTGACTGGATCACGCAGATTTCGCCCGGGGTGGCGATTTCCCGAAAGTCCGGACGCTTGAGCGGTAGTTTCGCGGCATCGTTGAACGGACAGTTTTACGCGAATGATTCGAGTCGCAATACCTCGTATCTCCAGTTGACCAGCAATGGCGCGTTCATTGCGGTGGATGACATGCTCTTCGTCGATTTTGGCGCGTCCATCAAACGCGAGAGCGTTTCCGCCTTCTCGTCGGGAACGCTAGGCGACGAGCTGAATTCGTCGAACCAGGAGCTGGTCCGGCGTTTCTTCCTGGCTCCGAGACTCGCATTCCGTCTTGGCAAGGATATCAATGGAAATCTGAGCTACCGTCAGGAGTGGACAAGTGGCGGTGGTCAAGTGCTGGATAGTCGCAACCAGCGCACGGCTATCCTGAGTCTTTCGAACCCGTTGGCATTTGGTCCCTTTGGGTGGGATATCAACTACCAGGACAGGGAGAGCGACGGAGGCAGCGCCATCAGATCGGTTGCGAGCCAGACGGCGCGCGCAACCTTGATATATTCGGTTTCGCCTCAGCTCAATCTGAGAGTGCTTGGGGGGCACGAGCGAAACGACTATACGGTAGGCAAGGACGTGTCGCGGAGCTTCAGCGGCGGCGGCTTCGACTGGCGTCCGACCGATCGTACAGATTTCTCTGCTACTGCCGAGAACCGCTTCTTTGGCACGGGATATAACGTTTCGTTCAATCACCGAATGCCGTTGAGCAGCTTCGAGCTTGGCTATGTTCGAGATGTCGCATCCACCGAGACGACTGCGTTCGTCAGTGCCGCCGACCTGCTTTTCCCAGGGATTTATGATGCTCTGACGACGATTTCGGACCCCGCCGAACGAGAGGCTCAGGCCCGTGCCCTGGCTGTCCTGCTTGGTAGCGGCGTGCCACCGATCGGTTTCATCACCAATACGGAATTCATTGATCGCAGTGCCTGGTTCGGTTTCACGATCAACGGTGCACGGAATACGCTGGCATTTCGTTCGAGCCGCTCGGAGCGCTCGGCGCTCTCCCCGGATCTGGCGCTCGTGCCGGGCGATGATCTCGCCAAATACTCGAGAACGATCACCAAAGCCTCGTCGATCTCCCTTCAGCATCGCTTGAACGGTCTTTCGTCGTTGACCCTGTCGTACTCGGTGAGCGATGCGAAGGGTGAGGGCATAACGGTGCAGGACGTGAGCAGACGTGCCTTGACCGGAGGGTTCAACACCAAGTTGAGCCCGCGCACGTCCGTGTCGCTCGTGCTTCGCCACCAGTCCGCGTCCGGATCCTACGATTACACCGAAAACGCGCTTGTTGGCTCCGTCAGCACGCGCTTCTGAGCAAGTCACGATGTACGAAGCCTATTACGGATTTTCCGGAAAACCATTCCAGCTGAACCCTGATCCTGCTTTTTTCTTTGGGAGCCGGGGACACAGACGGGCAATGGCCTATCTTGAGTATGGTCTCCATCAGAACGAAGGTTTCATCGTTATCACCGGTGAGATCGGCGCTGGGAAGACCACCCTCGTGCGCAGTCTGCTCGAGAAACTCGATCCGTCCAGAGTCGTGGCAGCGCAACTCGTGAGCACCCAGATCGATGCTGACAACATCCTGCGATTGGTGGCTGCTGCGTTTGGTATTCCATCACGCAGCCTCGACAAGGCGGATCTGCTGCTGGCGCTCGAAGCCTTCCTCGTGGCCACGACCGCGGCCGGAAAGCGCGCCCTGTTGATCGTCGATGAGGCACAGAATCTCACACAGGGGGCGGTGGAAGAGCTACGCATGCTGTCCAATTTCCAGCTAGAGGATCATTCCCTGCTCCAGAGTTTTCTGATCGGGCAGCCGGAGTTCAGGGAGATGATGCAGAGTCCGCAGATGCAGCAGTTGCGCCAGCGGGTCATCGCTTCCTACCACCTCGGACCACTTGATGGTGAGGAAACTCGGGCATATGTGGAGCACCGCCTGGGCCACGTGAACTGGAACGGGAAGTCGCCCCGTATAGAGCCCGAGGCCTTTCACTCAATCTATGCTGCAAGCAGCGGAATTCCGCGCAGAATCAATACCCTGTGTGACCGCCTTCTTCTTGCCGGCTTTCTTGCCGAGAAAAAGGCGCTTGGGCCCGATGATGTTGCGGCCGTAGTCGAGGAACTGCACGAAGAGCACATGGCTGGCGGCGCCGGTGATGCGGTCGTCCGTCCGATTTCCGGCCCGGTGGCGTCACGGCCGACAGGGAATCTCTCGTTGGCAGGAGTCGAGCTGGACCCCGAGATTGCCGGCCGCCTGTCAGAACTGGCCGGCAGTTTCGATGCACAGCGATTCGAGGCCCGTCTTGCGAACGTCGAGAGGACTCTGGCCGCGACCCTGAGTCTGCTCAACGAGCTTGCCGACAAGCGTCAGGCAAAGGATCGATCGGGAGCGGCATGAGCACCTCGAGCGACATTGCGAATGCGCTGACCATCGACGTGGAAGATTATTTCCAGGTTTCGGCGCTCGCTCCGCACTTTCCACGCAAGACCTGGGACGTCGTTCCGTGTCGAGTCGAACGCAACGTCGAGCTCATTCTCCATCTTCTGGAAGAGCACGGCACGAAGGCGACCTTCTTTACCTTGGGCTGGATTGCCGAGCGCTATCCGCAACTGATTCGCCGAATCGCGGCTGCAGGACACGAAATTGCAAGCCATGGTTACGGCCACGCGCGCGCAAGCGAACAGTCCCGCGAGATATTTCTTTCGGACGTGAAGCTCGCCAAGGCGGTACTTGAGGATATCGCCGGGGTTCCGGTCAGGGGCTACCGTGCGCCGAGTTTTTCGATCGGCAAGGCCAACCTGTGGGCGCATGACTGCCTGCTCGAGAGCGGGCATGCTTACAGCTCGAGCATCTACCCGGTTCAGCACGATCATTACGGCATGCCCGACGCGCCGCGTTTCCCGTATCGCGCCGAAAGCGGTCTCCTTGAAATTCCCGTGACGACCGTACGCTGGATGGGACGGAACTGGCCTGCGGGAGGCGGTGGATACTTCAGGTTGCTTCCTTACGGCGTATCACGGTGGGGTATTGCCCGTGTCAATGAGTGTGACAAGCGTCCTGCGATATTCTATTTTCATCCTTGGGAGCTCGATCCCGGTCAGCCCCGTGTGACCGGAGCCACAGCCAAAACCCGCTTCAGGCATTACGTTAACCTCGATCGAACGGAAAGCCGGCTCAGCAGGCTTCTCGGCGACTTTGCCTGGGGGCGGGTGGATCAGGTATTCGAGGAAGCACGCTGAATACAGATACGGCAGGACAGGAAATGGATCGGGTGAGAATTAGCGTTGCCGTGATGGCAGAACAGGATCGGTCGCGCTGGGATGCCTTTGTCGAAGCGCATCCGATGGGAACATTCTTCCATCTTTCGGCGTGGCGCGGGCTGATTGAAGGGATCTTTCGTCACAGGACCTGGTTCCTGATGGCGGAACGGGCCGGCGAACTCGTCGGCGTCCTGCCGTTGGCGCAGGTAAAGTCGCGGCTCTTTGGCCATGCGCTGACCTCGCTACCTTTCTGCGTCTATGGCGGCGCGATCGGTGATGCCGAGGCTGTCAGCGAACTCGAGGCTGAAGCAGAACGCATCGCCCTCCAACTGGGCGTTCAGCACCTGGAGTACCGAAACGTTGAGCCGCGACATACGGACTGGCCGCGCCAGGATCTTTATGTCACTTTCCGCAAGGCCATCGACCCCGATGTCGAGGCCAACATGCTGGCGATTCCGCGAAAACAGCGGGCGATGGTGCGCAAGGGCATCAAGAACAATCTCGTCAGCCGGATCGATGATGACGTCGACCGGTTCTTCGCTCTCTACGCGGATAACGTGCTTCGCCATGGTACTCCCGCCTTGCCCAAGCGCTTCTTTGCTGCTCTAAAGCACACCTTTGGCGAGTGTTGCGAGGTACTTACCGTGACGAACGAGGCTGGCAAACCGCTCTCGAGCGTCCTTTCCTTTTATTTCCGCGATGAGGTGCTGCCGTATTACGCAGGTGACGATGTGGCCGCGCGGGACTTTGCCGCCAACGATTTCAAGTATTGGGAGTTGATGCGCCGCGCCTGCGAGCGGGGATGCAAGGTGTTCGACTACGGTCGCAGCAAGATCGGAACCGGACCGTACAGCTTCAAGAAGAACTGGGGTTTCGAGCCGCAGCCACTCTCCTATGAGTACCGGCTCTACAAGCGCGAAGGTGTGCCGCAGAACAATCCGATGAACCCCAAGTACCGGGCCTTCATCGCCCTGTGGCGGCGTCTGCCGATCGGCGTGGCGAATGCGATCGGACCATACATCGTCAGAAATCTCGGTTAGACAGGAATCCGATGAATCAAAGCCTCTCCAACGCAGAGCTTCGACCCTCGCCGGCGCGGGTGCACCTGTCGTCGCGCGAAGAGCTTGCGCACGGCGGCGCTCCGCTCGCCCATGAAGCTGCGGTGGCGTCCCGTGGTGCGGCCATGGGCCAGACCATCCGGAATCGGCGCCTATTGCTCGCGGCGCTGGTTCTTGCCGTGGTGTTGATCCCTGCGATCTACCTGCAAACCTTCGAGTCCATCGTTTCCATCTGGATCCGGACCGACACCTACTCCCATGGCTTTCTCGTCGCACCGATTTCCGCATACCTGATCTGGCGGCGGCGACATTTGCTGAACGGTCTCGAGATGCGACCCGCGTGGATCGCGCTGCCCTTCCTGCTCGCCGCCGGGGTCGCCTGGATTCTGGGGACCATTGGCGGTGTCCTGAGCCTGACCCAGTTCGCCATGGTCGGCATGATTCCCTTGCTGGTGTGGCTTGTCGCAGGTCGCCGGATCAGCGCGCAGATTCTCTTTCCGCTCGGATTTCTTCTCTTCGCCGTCCCGTTCGGCGATTTTGCGCTCCCGGTGCTCATGGACTGGACCGCCCTGGCCACGGTGGACGGGCTGAGATTCCTCGGCGTACCGGTTTACCAGGAGGGGCTGCATTTCATTGTGCCAAGCGGTGCATGGTCGGTCGTCGAAGCCTGCGGCGGGGTTCGCTACCTCATCGCCTCGGCGATGATGGGTTTCCTGTACGCCTATACTGCCTATCAGAGCCGCTTCAAGCGGATCATCTGCGCTGTGGTCGCCTTGATCCTGCCGATCCTTGCGAACTGGCTGCGGGCATTGCTGATCGTGCTGATCGCACATGCCTCCGACAACAAGCTCGGTACCGGAATCGATCACCTGTTCCTCGGCTGGGTACTGTTCGGCATCATCATTCTTTTGGCATTCTGGCTCGGGCGACGATGGGAGGACGAAGATCCCGTCGCCTCGAGCAGACCGGGCATCGCTGGCGGCGTCACGCCAAGCGCCTGCCTGCTGGCCCTGGCCGTCGGCCTCGCGTCGATAATCGTGTGGCCCGGTGTGGCGCGAAGCCTTGACGGTGCCGCTGCGGTGCGAATCGATGCGTCGCCGATCAGTCCGGCAATCGGCTGGACCGTCGTTCCCGAGCGCCTCGCGGGGTTCGAGACCGACTTCAAGGGCGCGCACCAGGAGCTCACCCAGACTTTCAAGGAAGGCGACACCACCGTCGGCCTCGATGTGCTGCTGTATGCCGGCCAGCACCAGGGCAGCGAGATGATCATGTTCGGCAACGAACTGGTCAATGTCGACAACAAGAAGTGGCATGTTCTTGCGGAGAAAAGGATATTGATGGACGGTGCCGATGGCCATGGCAGGCCTGCCATTCAGTCCGTCGTCAAGGGTCCGGCAGCGACGCTGTTGGCGCGCCAGAGCTTCTGGATCGAGGGCTATTGGACGAGCGATCCGCGCATGGCCAAGTTCTACCAGGTCCTCGCGAAGATCCTCGGGCGGGGCGACCGTTCGGCGGTCGTGGTTACCTACACGTCCATGGACCTCGAGACGGATGTGGCAAGTGCCGCGCTGGACGCATTCACCCGCAGTCATCGAACGGCGATCGAGTCGATGCTCGCGGAGGCGTCCGCAACCACCTCGCCGGTGGACAGCCGATGACAGGCTCCGACAGACGGCCCTTGATCGCACATGTGATCTACCGTTTTGCGGTTGGCGGGCTCGAGAACGG
Source organism: Cognatazoarcus halotolerans (assembly GCF_009800965.1). GTDB lineage: Bacteria > Pseudomonadota > Gammaproteobacteria > Burkholderiales > Rhodocyclaceae > Cognatazoarcus > Cognatazoarcus halotolerans. Next base: position 284,590 of record NZ_WUAF01000002.1, read on the forward strand.
CGTTGTAAATCTGCTGAACAATCTGCCCAGGGACGGTTATCGTCACGCGCTGATATCGCTGACCGATATCACCGAGTTCTCCGTGCGACTGAGCAATCCCGAGGTCGGCCTGTATGCGCTCCACAAACCCGAAGGGCAGACCTGGCGGGTGTTTCCCGAGATCTACCGGCTGCTCAGAACGCTCCAGCCTGCGATACTGCATAGCCGGAACCTGGCTGCGCTGGAAACGAGCGTGCCGGCCTGGGCGGCAGGGGTGCCTGTGCGCATTCACGGCGAGCACGGATTCCTCGACCTCGATCATCGCCGGGTGAGCATGAAGTCGCGGATGCTGAGGCGCATTTACCGGCCGTGGGTCGATCACTACGTCACGGTGTCCGCATCCCTGGCCGGTTTCCTGCAGACGGGTGTAGGCGTTCCGGCGACGCGAATTTCGCAGATCTACAACGGCGTCGATACCGAGCGGTTTGCGCCCGTCGGGGCGCGGGCGAGCGACCGTCCGTTCGACTCCGATTCGCATTTCGTCATCGGTACCGTCGGTCGCATGCAGGCGGTCAAGGACCAACTGACCCTGGTGCGAGCCTTCATCCAGCTTGCCAAGCTGCGACCCCGGGGCTTGAGCCGCATGCGGCTCGTGCTCGTCGGCGATGGTCCGTTGCGCAGCGAGGCTCAGCGCCTTCTGCACGAGGCCGGGCTGAACGAGCTCGCTTGGTTGCCCGGCGAGCGAAGCGATATCGCAGCGCTCATGCGCGGCATGAGCCTCTTCGTCCTGCCTTCCCGTGGCGAGGGGATCTCGAACACCATCCTCGAGGCGATGGCGAGCGGCTTGCCGGTGGTCGCGACTTCGGTGGGGGGCAACCCCGAATTGATTGACGATGGTGTCAACGGTGCCCTGGTGGCGCCCGAGGATCCGCAGACGATGGCGCTGCGACTGGCCGAATACGTCGATTCGCCCCGCCTTGTCGAGAGCCATGGCAGCGCCGCCCGCGAGAAGGTCGAGGCGCGCTTCAGCCTGGCAAGGATGATGGCGGCCTACGACCAGCTCTACCGGCGCATGCTCGCGAGGACTGCGGACAGCTTGACGAACCAACGGGAGGCCGCCTGAAATGTGTGGGTTCGTAGGTGTCTTCGATATGCGCCAGCGTCGCACCGTGCAGCAGGAACTCCTGCAGCGGATGAATGAAGCGCAGCACCACCGGGGCCCCGACGAGGGGGGGACCCATATCGAGCCCGGTCTTGCGCTCGGGCATCGGCGTCTGTCCATCATTGACCTGGCGTCGGGGCAGCAACCGCTGTTCAACGAAGATGGCTCGGTCGTGGTCGTCTTCAATGGCGAAATCTACAACTATCAGGACCTCATTCCGGAGCTTCAGGCACTGGGTCACCAGTTCAGGACGCGCAGCGACACGGAGGTGATCGTTCATGCGTGGGAGTCGTGGGGTGAATCGTGCGTCGAGCGGTTTCGCGGAATGTTCGCATTTGCGCTTTGGGATCGTAATTCCGAATCGCTCTTCCTGGCTCGCGACCGACTCGGCGTAAAGCCGCTTTACTATGCTCAGCTGCCTGACGGGCAATTGCTGTTTGGTTCCGAGCTGAAGACGCTGGTCGCCCACGGCGGAATGCCGGTCGACCTCGACCCTCTGGCGGTGGAGGATTACTTTGCCCTCGGCTACATTCCCGAGCCCCGCTGCATATTCACTGCCGCGAGAAAGCTGCCGCCGGCGGCGACGCTTCTCGTCAGGCGCGGGCAATCTCTACCGGTACCGCGGGAATATTGGGATGTCCGATTTGACCCGGACGCCTCGATCGACGCGGTGGCTGCCGAAGAAGAACTCGTCGCACGCCTTCGCGACTCCATTCGCCTGCGCATGATTTCCGAAGTGCCGCTGGGAGCCTTTCTTTCCGGTGGGGTAGATTCGAGCGCGGTGGTCGCCTTGATGGCAGGTCTGTCGAACGGGCCGGTGAATACGTGTTCCATATCGTTCGATGATCCGGCCTATGACGAGTCCGCCTATGCACGTCTGGTCGCTGAACGATACGAGACCGCTCATCACGAGGATCTGGTCCAGACAGACGATTTCGAACTCGTTGACACGCTGGCCTGGCTCTACGACGAGCCCTTTGCCGACAGCTCCGCGATTCCCACATACCGGGTCTGCCAGCTTGCGCGAAAACATGTCACCGTGGCCCTATCAGGGGATGGCGGTGATGAAACCTTCGCAGGTTACACGCGCTATCGGACGCACCTTTCGGAAGAGCGGTTGAGGTCGGTCTTGCCGCACACGCTGCGACGAGGCCTCTTCGGTGGACTCGGATGGCTGTACCCGAAAGCGGACTGGGCCCCGCGGGTGTTTCGTGCAAAGGCAACCTTTCAAGCCATGGCGCGCGATTCCGTCGAAGCGTATATGCACAGTGTTTCGATTCTTCCGCTTGCCGCCCGGCAGAAGCTTTTCTCCGGGAAAATGCGAAGCGAACTGGGCGGATACAGGGCGGACGATACCTTCTACCGGCATGCGGCTCGCGCGCAGACCGATGATCCGTTATCGATGGTGCAGTATCTCGATTACAAGACCTACTTGGTTGGCGATATCAATACCAAGGTCGATCGGGCGAGCATGGCTCACTCGCTGGAAGTCCGCGAGCCCCTCATGGATCACGAACTGATCGAGTGGGTTGCAAGGCTTTCTCCGCATTTGAAGATCAGGGGCGGCGAGGGGAAACACATCCTCAAGCATGCGCTTGAACCCCTTCTGCCACACGACGTCCTCTATCGGCGCAAGATGGGTTTTGCTGTTCCGCTGGCGAGGTGGTTTCGGGGGCCGCTTCGCGCACGCCTGCGTGAATCGCTGCTCGAGGGGCAGCTGATCGGGACCGGTTGGTTCAATCAGTCTTATCTGGAGGAATTGATCGACAATCATCAGTCGGGTGTGCGCGATTACTCGTCGCCACTCTGGGCGCTGCTGATGTTCAATGCATTTCTGCGGCAGTATGCAGGGGATGCGTCAATTTCTCCGTCCGACCGAGCAGCCTGAGCCTCTTGTCCAATGACTTTGCGGATACTTCACTTACTCGATCATTCATTACCCCTTCACAGCGGGTATGTTTTCCGGACGCTCTCCATCTTGAAGGAGCAGCGCAAGCTTGGTTGGGAGACTTACCAGCTGACATCGCCCAAGCAGGGGCATGCATCGACAGAACTCGAGTCGTTCGATGGCTGGGAGTTCTATCGCACACCCCCATCGGAAGGCGTGTTGGGGCAACTGCCGGTACTGCGTGAATTGCAGTTGATGAGAGCGGTCGAGCTTCGGCTGGAGGAACTTGCCGTACGCCTGTCGCCCCACGTCATCCACGCCCACTCCCCGGTTCTGAACGGTCTCCCTGCGACGTGGGTCGGCCGCCGATTGGGTATTCCCGTGGTTTACGAGATGCGTGCGTCCTGGGAGGACGCCGCCGTCGATCACGGTACGACGACGGAAGGAAGCCTGCGCTACCGGCTGTCTCGCTGGCTAGAGACGCAGGCACTCAGGCGTGCCAACCAGGTGACCACGATTTGCGAAGGTTTGCGGGGCGATATCATCGCTCGCGGCATTTCCCCGGCAAAGATCACGGTCATTCCCAACGCCGTCGACGTGAATACCTTCGAGTACGATGTGCCGCCCGATGAGGCGCTCAGAAGCGAACTGGGACTCGGGGGAGCCACGGTTCTTGGGTTCGCGGGCTCGTTCTATGGATACGAGGGGTTGGACTTGGTTGTCGCGGCGATGCCACGCCTGCTCAACGCCTTTCCCGATATCCGGGCACTTTTCGTCGGTGGTGGACCCCAGGAGTCCGCCCTCAAGGCGCAGGTGGCTTCCCTCGGCCTCGACGACCGGGTGATCTTCACCGGCCGTGTTCCGCATTCCGAGGTTCATCGCTATTACAACCTGATCGACGTCCTTGTCTACGCGCGCAAATCGATGCGACTGACCGATCTGGTCACACCGCTGAAGCCGCTCGAGGCCATGGCGCAGGGTCGTTTGCTGGTCGCCTCCGACGTTGGTGGCCATCGTGAGTTGATTCAGCACGGCCATACGGGCCTTCTGTTCGAAGCGGGAAACGTCGAGGCGCTCGCGCGGAGCATCACCGAAATGCTGACGCATCGTGACGAATGGGAGCGAATGAAGCGGGCCGGGCGCTCGTTTGTGGAGTCGGAGCGCAACTGGACCAACAGTGCGGCAAGGTATCGCGAGGTTTACTCACGCCTGTTGCCTGCCGAACAGCAGGGCCTTCTGGGTCTGGCCGGAGCCGTCTGACATGTGCGGAATCTACGGCATCGTGTCCCTCGACGGACAAGCGATTGATGGCTCCATTCTCGATGCAATGGGTGGGGTTACCCGTCACCGCGGTCCAGACGACCTTGGCGCACACGTCGATGGGCCTTGTGCCATCGGGATGACGCGTCTATCGATCATCGATCTTGAAGGTGGGCACCAGCCGATTGCGAACGAGGATGAAACGCTATGGCTCGTGTGCAACGGTGAAATCTACAATTTCCGGGAGCTTCGGGCCGAACTCGAGGGGGTCGGCCACCGTTTTCGTACCAGATCCGACAGTGAAGTGCTTCTTCATGCGTACGAACAGTGGGGCGAGGAGTTTGTTCATCGCCTGAACGGGATGTTCGGTTTTGCACTGTGGGATTCGAGAAAGCGGAAACTCCTCATCGGCCGGGACAGACTGGGCATCAAACCGATCTACATCTACAGGGATCGGACAAGGCTGATCTTCGCAACCGAGGCGAAAGCGATCCTCGAAGTACCTGGCGTTCCTCGACGGGTGGACGGTACGGCCCTTCATGCCTACCTCCAGCTCGGTTATGTTCCTGCTCCGTTCTCGCTCTTCGAAGGGATCCGCAAGTTGCCGATTGCGACGCTGCTTTCGGTAGAGGGTGGCACCGTATCGGAAAGCGGCTATTGGCAGATATCGTCGTCCATCGACCGTACGATGTCGGAGGCCGAATGGGCTGCCCGGGTGCGAGCGGAAATCGAGCGCTCGGTCCGAAGCCAGATGGTCAGCGACGTACCGATCGGGGCATTCCTCTCGGGCGGCATCGATTCGAGCGCGGTTGTCGCGTTCATGGCGCGCGAAACCGATCTGCCGATCAAGACCTACTCGATCGGGTTCGAGGGCGGCAGCGCCGAATCGCTGTACAACGAGCTGCCTTACGCGAGAAGGGTTGCCGAACTGTTCGGGACGGAGCACCACGAAATAGTCGTCAAACCGGACGTCATCGGCCTCCTGCCTCGCCTGCTCTGGCACATGGACGAGCCGATTGCCGACAGTGCTTTCCTCACGACCTATCTTGTCTCGGAGTTTGCGCGTCGCGACGTCACCGTGATCCTTTCCGGTGTTGGAGGGGATGAGCTTTTCGGAGGCTACCGGCGCTATCTGGGCAACCATTACGTCGAACGCTTCGATCGGCTTCCCGGGTTTCTGAAATCCGGTGCGCGGGCGGTTGGCAGAATGCTGCCGAGTGACAGGCACTCGTCGGCGCTGAATGTCATGCGGCTTGCAAAGGGGTTTCTGGCGAGTTCGACTCTGAGTTTCGAGGAGCGTTATCGCGCATATTTGCAGATCATGCCGGAGGATCAGGCAAGAAGCCTCTTGAATGCAGCGCCATCGAATCCGTTTGACGCCGTAAAGAGTGCATTTGCGCTTGCGTCCGGCGCGGACAGCCTGAATCGGATGATGGCGGTCGACGCGCTCACGCAATTGCCGGACGACCTGCTCATGCTGACTGACAAGATGAGCATGGCCGTGTCGCTCGAATGTCGCGTTCCGCTGCTGGACCACGAACTTGTGCAGCTGGCGGCCGCGATGCCCGAGAGTATCAAGGTGAAGGGCGGGGAGCTTAAGCACGTCATGAAGATGGCCCTCAAGGACGTTCTCCCGCAGGACATCCTGCATCGGAAGAAGCGTGGTTTCGGAACCCCGATTGGCGCATGGCTCAAAGGACAGCTGGCAACCGTTCTCGACCACGTATTGCGTCCGGAGGCAATCCGCTCGCGCGGTTTGTTCGATTCGGCGACGGTCGCGGGGCTGATCTCGGCCCACCGGGCCAATCGCGAAGACTATACCGACGCATTGCTGGCCCTCATGAATTTCGAGATCTGGGCGTGCATGTATATTGATGGACGGTCGCCTGAAGACGTGACCGGTGAACTGAAGGCAATCATCCGATGAACATCCTCTATGTGTGTCATCGCTTTCCGTTTCCGCCGAAGCGCGGAGGAAAGATCCGACCTTTCAACATGATCCGGCACTTTTCCGAAGCGGGTCACAAGGTGACGGTCTGCTCGCTGGCCCGGTCAGAAGACGAAGCGGAAGAGGGGCGGGGCATCGCGCCGCACTGCGAGCGTTTCGAGATGGCCGTCGTCAGCAATCCGTTTCAGACACTTCGGATGGTTGCCAGGCTCCCGACCCCGACGCCATCCTCACTGGGCTATTTCTACTCGCGAGGCTTGCAGCGGGCCATCGATGCCGCGCTCGAACGGGAGCGATTCGATCTCATCTTCGTGCATTGTTCGTCGGTGGCCCAATATGTGGAGCATGTGCGAGATATCCCGAAGATTCTGGATTTCGGGGACATGGATTCACAGAAATGGCTCGAGTACGGGAAGTACAAGCCTTTTCCACTCTCACTCGGCTACAGGCTCGAGGGGGCAAAGCTGGAGCGTGAAGAAAAGCGGCTTGCGCGCCGATTCGACATGAGTACCGCGACGACGCGAGCCGAGTGGGAAACGCTTGAAAGCTACCGTGCGGCCAATCTGACGGACTGGTTTCCCAATGGCGTGGATGCCACCTTTTTCAAGCCCGACGGTGAGGGCTATGACGAGGATACGCTGAGCTTCATCGGGCGCATGGATTACTATCCGAATCAGGAGTGCATGCTTGAGTTCTGTGCAAAGACCTTTCCCCTCGTGCGGGCGAAGCGGCCCAGCGCAAAGTTGCTGATTGTCGGAGCCGATCCGTCGCCCGAAATTCGCAGGCTCGGCGAGCTTCCCGGAGTCACCGTGACCGGATCGGTCCCGGACGTCCGCCCCTACATCCTTCGTTCGGCCGCCATGGTGGCGCCGCTCAATATAGCCAGGGGTACCCAGAACAAGATTCTTGAAGCCATGGCAATGGGTGTGCCGGTCGTCACGAGTCCGATGGGGGCTGGGGGCGTCGATGCGCTTGATGAGGAGCATTTCCTGGTTGGCAAGACCCCCGAAGAGTACGCTGACCGCGCGCTTCGTATCATGGAGGACGCCGATGAGCGTGAGCGTCTCGCCCGTGCGGGCAGACAGCGCATGCTGACAAACCATGACTGGTCTGCGTCGATGCAGCGGCTGGACGGCATCGTTGACCGGTGTATCGACTCCTTCCGGCGAAAGCGCGGACCCGTGGCGGCGTGAGCCCGCGCAGTCCGCGAACGATTCAATCTATCTCGTGAGCAAATAATATGAACTTGAGCATTTTCGGTCTCGGCTATGTCGGGGCAGTGTCGCTGGCATGTCTCGCCAGGGACGGTCACAACGTGATCGGGGTCGATATCGAACCTGCAAAGCTCTCGCTCATCCGCGAGGGCAAGACGCCTGTGGTCGAAGAAGGGATGATTGAACTGATGGCTGCCGTTGCGGCCAGCGGCAGGGTGTCGGTGACTTCCGACGTTGCCGCAGCGGTGGGCGACAGCGAGATTTCGTTGATCTGTGTCGGCACGCCTTCGGCGGCTAACGGAAGCCAGGATCAGTCGGCGGCGTTGCGGCTGGCGAAGGACCTCGGTGCGGCGATCCGCAACAAGACCCAGCCCCATGTATTCGTGTTCCGTTCCACGCTTGTTCCCGGCACCGTCGAAGACGTTCTTCGGCCGATCATCGAGCGTGAATCGGGAAAGAAAGACGGCGAGGGCTTCCATCTTTGCTTCCAACCTGAATTCCTGCGTGAGGGCTCGTCGATCCGCGACTACGACCGCCCGCCCTTTACGGTCGTCGGTTCCAATCATCCCTATGCGATCGGAAAGTTGAAGGATCTGTTCGGGCATCTGCCGTGCGAGTTCCACGTTACATCCGTGCGGGCGGCCGAAATGCTCAAACTCTGCTGCAACAATTTTCATGCGCTGAAAATCACCTTCGCAAACGAGACCGCGCGGCTCAGTCATGCTCTTGGAGTCGATCCGTTCGAAGTCATGGAGTTGGTTTGCAAAGACAAGCAACTCAATATCTCTCCGGCCTATCTCAAGCCCGGATACGCCTTCGGTGGTTCGTGCCTGCCGAAGGACCTGCGCGCCACCATGCACCTGGCCAAACAGCGCGACGTCGAGTTGCCGATGCTCGGGGGGATTCTCGACTCCAACCGGCAACATGTCGAACTTGCCTTGCACCACATTCTGTCAACCGGCAAGCGCAAGGTCGGCATGATCGGTCTTTCCTTCAAGACGGGTACCGACGACCTGAGGGAAAGCCCTCTTGTCACGCTTGCCGAGCAGCTCATCGGCAAGGGACTAGATCTGTTGGTCTACGATCCGGAAGTGCACCTCTCCCGCTTGCTCGGGGCCAACAAGAGCTTCATCGAGCGCCACGTTCCCCATATCGGTCGATTGATCCGCGAGGATATCAATGAGGTGATCGACAATTCGGAACTGCTGATCGTCGGCCTGTCCGGCGGAGCGGTGTCCGACGCCGTGCAGGCGCGTGCCACGGCGGAGCACACGATCGTGGATCTTGCTCACATGACCGATGTCAAAGGGGTCGTACCCAACTACATAGGATTGTGCTGGTGACACCGACCGGTCGCGAGCGGCGCCTGCGATTCGCACTGCTCGCAACGTGCTGTCTGCTGCTCGCGCTTCTTGCCGTACTCGCTTCCAAGGCAGTGCCGCTCTCGGAGGCGGTGCGCCTTCGTAACGCGCTGCACTTCGACTCGGCGCCCGCCGCCAGTTTCGAGTGGACGCCCTCGTCGCGCCCCGACGATTTTCTTGTCGAGGATGCGCCCGCCGATGAGAGGCTGCTGCAGGCCGCAGCGGCTGCGGGTGTCAGGCCCGAAGCGGGCGACTGGGCGAACGCGCTCGCCATTTCCTCCTATCTGACCGAGCATGCGGAGGGCAAGGGGGGCATCGACGACGGCCTCTTCGTGGTCCTGAAAAAGATACGTGAAGGCTATGGGGCGTGCTCCGATTTTACCCAGGCTTTCATCGGGATCGCCTCCGCGAGCGGGCTTTTCGCGCGCGAGTGGGCGTTTTCCTTCGATGGCTACGGCGGCGATGGGCACGCCGCCATCGAGGTATTCGACCGCCAACAGCAACGCTGGATCTACCTGGATGTATTCAACAACTTCTTCGTCGAGGATGCCGCAAGCGGGAGGCCATTGAGCGCGCGCGAGTTCCGCGATGCACTGAAGGGGGATCCTGATGCAATCGTCATCCGGAAGGCCGGCGCCGGTCGTCCTGGGTTTGCATGCGAGGAAGTCCTCCGAGAATACTACCGGGCAGGGGCGGACGAGTGGTATCTGTGGTGGGGCAACGCCCAATTGAGGCGTGAGGGCGGATCGTTGCAGGCAGGCTTGCGCAGCATCCATCCCTATCTCGCCCGGGCCTACGCGAGCATCGTCGGCGATGTGCCGGACATCAAGGCTGTTGCCAGCGCCACCAACGCTCCCCAGCGGGCGCGCATGGAGCGACTTCGCACCACATTGATTACACTTGTACTTGCAATTGCAGGTACGTTAATTTTGCTTGTCGGTCTGATTTCTATCGTCCACCAAATTGACCGAGAAAAATCGTGCGAGTAATGGACCGAATGAGACTTTCTTTAGTCGGTCCCGTTCCGCCTCCGGTCGGGGGTATGGCAACTCAGGCTATGCAATTGCTGACAAATCTTCGTGAGGAAGGATACTCCGTCGAACTGATAGAGACCAACGCTCCATATCAACCGTCATGGATGCGCAGGGTTCGGGGTCTAAGGGCGGTTGCTCGTCTTATTCCGTTCACCTTTCGTCTATGGCGTGCCGTGGGTCGAAGCACAGTCATTCACGTATTTGCCAATTCTGGTTGGGCATGGTGGTTATTTGCTGTTCCAACCATCTCTATCTCTCGCCTGCGAAGAGTTCCAATAGTTGTTAATTACCATGGCGGCGCCGCAAAAGATTTCTTTGTTAGCAAAAAAACTCTCGCACTGCTGCCACTAAAAATGGCAGACGCCATTGTAGTCCCATCTAAATATCTCGAGAACGTTTTCGCGAATCTTGGGGTTCGCACCGAAATAATACCAAACGTAGTCGATACAACCAGATTCCATCCACGTCCAGAAATGCGTGATCCCGAGAAGTTTCATATCGTGATGACACGAAATCTGGAGCCAGTCTACGATATTGCAACCGCACTGGCAGCGTTTTCCTTGGTGTTAAAAGAACTTCCGCAGGCATATATCAGTATTGCAGGAGTCGGGCCAGAGCATAAACGCCTTATCAACATCTGTGAAAATCTCGGAATTCGTGAGCGCGTCGTATTCGTTGGACGGATTGAAAATTCAAAAATCCACGAATTCTATCAATCCGCCAATCTGATGCTCAATTCCAGTCTGGTTGACAATCAGCCGGTCTCAATTCTCGAAGCGTATGCTGCCGGCGTACCAGTAGTTTCGACAGACGTAGGAGGAGTTTCTCAAATTGCAACGCATGATCGCACAGCATTGCTGGTGCCCTCGGGTGACCCTGTCAGAATGTCGGAGGCGATTCTTCGGATCGCACGCGACCCTGACCTCGTCAAACGCTTAACAACTTCCGGCTTGGTAGAAATCAGAAACTATACATGGAAACACATTCGCGTTAAGTGGCAAGCCTGCTATGAGCACCTTACTCAAGGGGCTAAAAAACGGGGCTGACTGTCTACACCCCATGAAGCGAACTAGTTCGCCGAGCAATTAATGGAAAATTAAAATAGTTGTGGAGTTGGCAGCGAATGCATTTTCTATCAAGTATATTTATCAGGCCAGTTCAATCCATCAGTATTAATTTCGGCACTTTCAGAGGGTTTATTAGATTCGTGCTTGCCGAGATCGATTATATGTTTAGATTTAAAAGTTATGATTCTGAGCTGCGCCCTTCATCCCCAAGAAGGTATGTATTTGTATGCCTTGGTAATATAAACAGAAGTGCGTTTGCTGACGTTGTGGCGCAGAGTAAAGGCCTTAATTCAATTTCTATTGGCCTCTCCACGACGACAGGAGCACCTGCTACCGAAACGGCGATCGAGGTTGGAGACCAGTATGGAGTCAATCTACGAAACCATAGAGCGACGAATCTTACCGATTACAAGTATCGTGAAGGCGATGCTCTCTTTGTAATGGAGTTGAGGCACATAAAGCGACTGCTCGAATCCGGCCTTCCTCGGGAATCCATAAACGTTCTTGGGCAGTGGGCTAGGCCTCGACGAATTCATCTGCATGATCCTCATACACTCTCACCTGATTTTCACTTTACATGTATGGGCCTTATTTTCTCCGCGATCGTCCATATCGCATCGCTACGAGAGTAGGAGGGTGGCTGAATGCGGACCAACGTATATCTAACCTTTGATGTTGAAATTTGGTGCGGCGGCTGGAATTCCCTAGATGCGAATTTTCCACGCAACTTTGAGCGATATATTTACGGCTCGAAATATAGAGATTGCTGCGGCCTTCCCCTAGTCCTTAAACTTCTCAATGAAAGTAAGCTCAGAGCTACATTTTTCGTGGAGCCGTTTTTTTCTGCAAGGTTCGGGCTAAAGTATCTCAACATTATCGTCGATATGATATTGAACGCCGGGCATGATGTGGAACTCCATATTCACCCAGAGTGGGTGGATGAGGCGAGTCGTCCACTGATAGAAAATTGCACAACGAAAAGGCAGCATCTGTCCGAGTACACGTATTCCGAGCAGTGTGAACTGATAAGAATTTCGTTAGATCTTTTAAAGAATGCAGGGGCGAGTAATGTAACCGCATTTTGAGCAGGTAGTTTTGCAGTGAATCGTGATACCTATCGTGCGCTCTCATTTAATCGAATATTCATTGATTCAAGCCTAAACATCGAGCACCCTGATAGTGGAAAAGATATGCGCGGCTGTTATGACTTTGTGCGGCCAAGTATGATAGAAGACGTATTCGTGCTTCCAATGACCGTGTTCAAGGATGGCTACGGTTCCTTGCGCCCCGCCCAAATTGGCGCAGCGGGATATTTGGAATTGACGCAGCTTTTAGAACGGGCGCAATTCGAAAACATTTCAGATGTTGTTATTTTATCTCACAATTTTGAAATGATGGTCCAGGGAAGAGGTATTCCGGATCTCGTTGTCGAACGGAGATTCCGAAGGTTTTGTCATTACCTAGAATTGAGCCAAGAGTCCTGTGCTGTAAGAACCGTAAGGGAGGCACGAGCGGCGGAAATAGGTCACCCTGACGAAAATAACTTGCCCAAAGTAGGGCGTATGGCTACGACAATTCGAACCTTAGAGCAGGCGTTTCGGCGCTTGCTTGAGCGCTAAGAGGAGGGGGCGTGAACAGAGCGTTTTCGGTTTATCTCGACCTCATCCGTTTTGTGGCTGCATTCCTTGTCTTTGTTTATCAATCTAACCAAAGAATCATTATCGAGAAGCCCCTTCCTTTAAGCGACTATGGGCACAGCTCTGTTATTGTTTTCTTTGTCCTTTCGGGCTATGTGATTTCTTACGTATCGACGCGGAATGAGAATGATTTATTTTCTTTCGGCGTCGCGAGATTTGCTCGTGTCTTTTCTGTGGCTGTCCCCGCAGTTTTTCTTACTTGCGTATTGGATTTGGCCGGTAGAAGCTTGTATCCCGAAATGTACGCTTCATATCCTATCGATAACATATTGGTGAGGATTGTAAGCAGCATATTCATGCTTAACGAGTTGTGGTTTGTGTCAATTACCAGTTTTTCGAATGTTCCATACTGGTCGATTACTTACGAATGGTGGTATTACTTAATTTTTGGAGCGGCAAACTTCCTTTCCGGAAGACTGAGGGTAGTGACCATTGGAGCGGTGGCCCTGATCCTCGGGCCTAAAATTCTGCTTCTTCTTCCGATTTGGTATCTAGGAGTGTTTTTGCATCGTTCGAAACTCGGCGAGGATCTTAAGCTCTTTGAGGGAATCGTCATGGTGTTGCTCTCGGTTCTTCTTATTACGTTGCTGCGCGTGATGGAACTGCAAGAGGCGACTACGGGTTTGCTCGAAAACCTGCTTGGGAGTGAGGTCTACAAGTATTTGACCTTTTCAAAGTTTTTTCTGACTGACTATCTGCTTGCGATAGCTGTTGCGCTGAATTTTGCGGGAATGAAAGCCGTTCTTCTACGGGTAGACCTTGATCAGAATGGGCTTGTAAGGGTCGTGAGATTTTGCGCGTCTTACACTTTCTCATTGTATTTGTTGCATCAACCGCTGTTCTTGTTCTGGGCGGCTGTTGTCAACGGGGATCCAAACGGTTCAATGTTTTGGTGGCAAGTGACGGTGCTTGTGTTCTTGTCCGTCGTGCTAATTGGATCTTGGACAGAGAAAAAAAAGGATTGGTTAAAAACTGTCAGCGCGAGGGCCTTGAGTAGCTTTAATCGTGCTGCAAAGGCTCGAGAGGAATTTCTGTGAGAGATGCAGAAGACGATCCTGTTTGCTATGTGCTTGGGGTTGGATCTCAGATTGGACTCTCGATTATTCGGGAGGTTGGGCAGGCTAGCGTTCGTGTCATCGCGTTGGCCACCTCGTGCGATGACCTTGGGCTTGAATCGCGCTACGCTGTAGCGGGTGAGATTGTGTCTCATGTAGGAAACCCAGAGGGCATAGATGAAATTCGCAATATTGGGTTTAGGTATGGACGTGGCTATCTGATTGCAATTTCTGAACAACACATCCGATGGCTCATCGAACATGAAGATGAGTTTGGGTTGATTGTTCCGATTGTTCCAAGAAAGGAGGCGTTTGAGGCTGTACTTGACAAAGAGCACACGCTGATATTAGCCAATGCTCTAGGGATATCAACGCCGGCAAGTATTGCACCTGTAACACTAGATGAGTTTAAGCGGGCGGGCGCAACTATTGGATATCCTGTGGTTCTTAAGTGGAGAGATCCCAATGTAGTTGGGCCTCTCTTGCGAGACGCAGGCATACCATTGTTGAAGGCCGAGTATATCTATTCCGATTCCGACTTGGCTCTGGCAGGGGAGCGTTACGCATCAGTAGGGACTTGGCCGCTTGTTCAAGAGTATTGTCCTGGTCGTGGTTTTGGGCAATTCTTTCTTATCCGAAATGGTGTGGCGGAGAGAATATTCCAACATGTCCGAATAGCAGAGTGGCCGCCTGAAGGCGGATTTTCAAGCGTCTGTGAAGGGGTTTCGCTTCGCCACTTCTCCAAGCTTCAGGAGCAGTCTATAAGGCTCTTGCGGGAAATTGGGTGGGAAGGCGTTGCGATGGTGGAATATCGATACGATGATCGAGCTGATCGTTTTGTGTTGATGGAAGTCAACGGCCGCTTCTGGGGAAGCTATCCTTTGGCGTATTACAGCGGCGCGCAGTTTGCGCTAGCGTTGTTTCATTCTGCCGCGGGTGTTACCCCGAAACCAGTGGGTGGGCTTAAAGAAGCCATACGGTGCCGTTCGGTTTTGGGTGAGATGAAACGCCTTCATCGAATTATTTTTCAAAGGGAGAAGATCCGCGATCGTGGCTTCCAAGTAGATGTCTCTTGTGAGTTAATTAGGTTCGTGCGAGATTTTATTAGACCCAACGTTCGATATTACGTTTGGAGTGTCCGGGATCCCTGGCCATTTTGGCGCGATGTATTGAATGGAATAAAAAGGTTTATTTCTTAGTTCGGAGGTGGCTCGCAGTGGATCTTTACACCAAGTTTGTCTCGACCGCTCTATTTCCACTTCACGAAAAAATTAAGGGGCACAGCACTCTCGATCGTTTTCGAGAGCTCGAGAAGTCGCAGTGGGCAGATCGGGCCGATATTGAAAAATTTCGCAATTCGCGCCTCCAAGATTTCATGGTTGGAATTGCGCGTGATGTTGTTTTCTATTCGGATCTGTTTAGAAATATCGGCGTTGATCCACGCAATATTCAAAGGCCTACCGATCTGGCAATGTTGCCATTGCTCGATAAGGCGACTGTGCGGGCCAATGTGGAGAAGTTGAAATCACGCAATTCAAATGGGTTGGCGCGCTACAACACTGGGGGTTCAAGTGGTGAGCCCCTTGTTTTTTTTATTGGGGAAGCTCGCCGAAGTCATGACGTTGCTGCGAAATGGCGCGCAACTAGGTGGTGGGGGGTGGATATCGGAGACCCAGAGGTCGTTGTTTGGGGTTCTCCAATCGAGTTGTCAGGCCAGGACAGAGTCAGAAGTCTAAGGGACGCGTTATTGCGTAGCAGGTTATTGCCAGCGTTCGATATGTCTAATCCGATGCTGGACAAGTTTATAGAAAAGATCCTCCGGTGGAAGCCAAGAATGCTTTTCGGATATCCTTCGGCACTCTCCTTAATTGCCATGAGAGCGGAGTCAAAGGGTATGTGCCTCGCTGATTGTGGACTGCGAGTAGTGTTCTGCACGTCCGAGCGGCTCTATGATCATCAGCGGAATCTGATCCAACGGGTTTTTGGCTGCCCGGTAGCGAATGGCTATGGCGCCCGCGATGCTGGATTCATTGCGCATGAATGTCCCCACGGTGGTATGCATATTTCAGCGGAAGATGTCATTGTGGAGATTGTTGACACGAACGGCGCAATCGCACCACAAGGGGAAAGTGGCGAAATAGTCGTGACACATCTTGCAACTCGAGATTTTCCTTTCGTGAGGTATCGAACAGGTGATATTGGCGTGCTTGATCATGGCTATTGCGGGTGTGGCAGGCAGTTGCCAATGCTTAAGAATATTGAGGGGCGGACTACA
Source organism: Cognatazoarcus halotolerans (assembly GCF_009800965.1). GTDB lineage: Bacteria > Pseudomonadota > Gammaproteobacteria > Burkholderiales > Rhodocyclaceae > Cognatazoarcus > Cognatazoarcus halotolerans. The sequence goes on from NZ_WUAF01000002.1 coordinate 300,530, forward strand.
GACTTCGTAACTGCTAGTGATGGAACAGTAATGCACGGTCTTTCGCTCATTTACGTCTTAAGAGATATCGTCGAGATTGCGTCGTTTAAGATTGTTCAGGAGAGCACCCACCGGCTGGTGGTGAAGTTGGTTGCGAATATTGGGTTTAACGATAGTGTTGGTGACAAGATTCGGCGCGAGCTTCAAGGCCGGCTGGGTCGTGACGTTGTTGTTGAAATCGAACTGGTGGATATGATTGCCCCCGAGGCGTCTGGGAAGTTTCGATATGTGACTAGTAAGGTCCCGCTTCGGTGCGCTGACTAGTTGGGGCTCGCTATTGGATCTTGCGGTTTCGAGTATGCATTGCTGATTCTATCGGGCGAGGTGCAAACTTTTTGTAGGGGGAGTGGGCAGCGGCGTTTTGCCTAGGGTATCAGACGTAAGCCGCTCGTCGATTGGTATCTGTCGGATATTATGCACAGACATTTTTTGACGACGCGTCGTAATTGCAGACCAAGAGAACGATGACAGTTCGGATGGACGTCAGTGGTGCGTTGCGGTACCTTTGCGCTCGGCCTAGAGAACAACCAGGATGAAGATCTTTGACAGAGATCGGTGGTTGAGTGCATGGACGGAATCGGTTTTCGGTATCTGAGTTGTCTGAATTGTGCTTGGTGAGCGATGAGGGGCGTGAGTATTGCGATGCCCGCTCAGGAACGGACTTCTGCTGATCGTTGGGCCCTCGGTGGCAATCAATTCTTGGCCCCCGATCCCGATGTTGAAGGTGGTTTTTTTGCCACGGGTGATTGGCTTAGATGCGCGCTAGCGTGTCGTTTTGTGCGTATTAACGGGGAGGCGCGGGGATACAAGTGACGCCCATCCTGCTTCTCAGAAGAGGTAAGGAGCGCCGGAGTACGTAAGAGGGGCGCTAAGGTCGTCGGCGTGTTGCTGGGTCGGTAATGCAATTTGTTGATTGTCTTGTGATGAAAAGGGCGTGTTGGGAAATGAGCTGTTTGTTTTCAGTGCTTTAATGATTCAGGGTTGTATTTGGAATGATAAATCTACGTACAGCAGACGGACTGCTTGGTAGGACGGCAGTTTCAATTCTTCTCTTTCATCGAATTCCGGTTAATCCGGATCCGTTGTTCCCCTATGAAGTATGTGCAAGCAGTTTCCGTGCCAAACTGAATGTGATGCGCAGGATGTTTAATATTATTTCGCTCTCAGAGGCTGTCAACGGTTTGTATGGTGGGGGTCTTCCGGCACGCGCTGCTGTCATAACATTTGACGATGGCTATCGTGATAATTTTGAAGTGGCACTCCCGATTCTAAAGGCGTTGGGTGTTCCCGCTACATTCTTCATTGCGACGGATTTTCTCGATGGGGGCTGTATGTGGAACGACTCCATAATAGAATCATTCCGTGCGTTTAAGGGTGACCGCATAGATTTGGAAACTTTGGGGATGGGGTGTTTACGCACCGATTCGAACGAGGCTCGACGAGGGGCTATTGAGTCGTTACTTGAGCGAATCAAATACCTTCCGGAAGGTCGGCGTAGTGAACTGGTAGGACGGGTTTCGACGTTGGCTAAAGTCTCGCCGCCCGACTCGCTTATGATGACACGATCCCAGGTTAGGGATCTCCACGCTGCGGGTATGACTATTGGCGCACATACAAGGAGCCATCCGATTCTCGCCTTGGAGGATTCGCTTCGGAGTGAGCGGGAGATTTGTGGAAGTAGGACAGAGCTAGAGTCGATTATCGACGCTCCGGTAGCTTTTTTTGCATACCCTAACGGCATGCCGGGGAAGGATTACGAGAGTCGGCACGTTTCACAAGTGAAAGCAGCTGGTTTTTCAGCCGCCGTGTCTACCGCCACCGGGGTGTGTGTAGAAGGTGGTGACAGGTTTCAATTGCCTCGCTTTACTCCTTGGGACAGGTCACCAACGCGTTTTGCTTTGCGCCTTCTGCTTTCGCGTAAGCGCTTTCCGGTAGATATGGTGTAATCATTGGGTGGCGACATGAAGCACGAGCTTCCTCCCGATTTCGAAAAGCGCTGGCGCCGCCGCTTCGAGGAATTTGCCGGCCTGCGCGACGACGACGCGGGAATAGCCGGCTGGAGCCCATCGGGCCTTGAAACCCGGATGCGTAATTTCATGCGCCAGTGGCCGGGGGCGCCGAAGGGCGCGCTGTGGCTCGACATCGGTTGCGGCGCCGGAACCTATACCCGGATGCTGGCCTCCGAAGGCTTGCACGTGATCGGCATCGACTATTCGTTGCCATCGCTGGTGAAGGCATGCAAACGCACGGACGACCCCGCGATCGACTGGTTCGCCGCCGATGTGAACCGCCTGCCGGTAAAGGCTGCGGCGGTCGACGGGGTGCTCTGCTTCGGTGTCCTTCAGGCCGTTGCCGACAGCGGGACGGCGCTGCAATCGATTGCCCGCACGCTCAAGCCGAAAGGCAGCCTGTGGGTCGATATCCTCAATGCCGAATGCGTTGCCAACGTGCTCGAGCAGCGTCGCCTGGAGCGGGCCGGCAAGCCCATCCATCTTCGGTACGAGCATCGTGAAAACGTGCTTGAGGCGCTGCGCCGCGCCGGCTTCTCCGAGGTGACGCTGTTCTGGCTGCCCATCCTGCCCTCGCGGCTGGCCCGCTGGCAGTGGCTTGTGGAAACGTCGCTTGCCAGATCGATGTGGCGCATGCTGCCCTGGGTCGCGTCGAGGCTCTCTCACTCCATCCTCGTCCATGCCCGCCTTGCCGCCTAGGCCTGCGCCGAGGGACCGCCCCGATGCGCTCGTCATCCTGGGCAGCACGGTGACCGGGCTGGCGATGGTCCGCGATGCTCACCGCCTCGGCCTGGCGCCGATAGTCGTCGATCGTCGCGCCGACATCGCAAGCCGCTCCCGCCATGCTCGAACCCGCATCCTCGCGGCCGACGCGACCGATGCCGCGGTGCTCGATACCCTGCTGATGCTCGCCTCGGCGGACTCGGCGTGGCTGATCGCAACCAGCGATGCATGGCTCGAATTCGTGGCTGGGCATCGTGCGGCCCTCGATTCCGCCTTTGGCCGAATCCTGCACCCGCAGAACACCGCCCTCGAAACCTGTACGCAGAAGGCGGCTTTCAGCGAATTCTGCCTGCGCAATGCGTTGCCGATTCCGGCCCGCATCGACGCACGCGGGGTTCGCGAAGGTGAAGAGAATCTACCCTGGCCTCTGCTGGTCAGGCCCGCAGCATCGTTCGGGCACCGTGCCGCCGGCCTTCCCAAGGCGGCCGAGGTCGCCAACCGGCACGAGGCGGTAGAACTCCTGAACCGCTTCGATGCAGCCGGTGTACCGGTAGAGATCAACGAATCCCTGCTCGGCCGACCGCTCGTCCAGTATTCGGTAGGTGCAGCCCGAACTGGCGAGGCCCTCGCGACCTACGTCGCCATCAAGCGCCGCCCCTTGCCACACGTCTGTGCGGTAGGTAGCTACGTGCAGCTCTCGCCACAGGCGCAAGTTGAGGCACTGGCGCGAAAGGCGCTCGAACTGCTCGACTACCAAGGCATCGCTGAAGTCGAGATCTTGCGGGACGAAAGTTCCGGAGCCTGCTATCTCATCGAGATCAACGCACGACCATGGGTCCAGTATCCACTTGGCCCGGCGACGGGCCACCCGCTGCTGGGCTTCATGCTTGATCCTTCCTCCGCAGGCCGTGGGCAAGCCGTGACGACCGGTGCCGCCTGGATAAACCTCACGCAGGACGCGTTCTTCTGTTTCTCCCGCAGCGTCGGGCATGTGCGCCGCGGCGAGCTTTCGCTCCGCGAATGGCTGCGCTCACTCGCCCGCGTCCGCAGTTGCGCCTATTTCGACTGGGCCGACCCAAAGCCGGCGTGGTTCGCGCTGCGGGCGTTTCTCGGAAGGTAGGGCATTGGTCGAAGCCTGGCTGCCCATAAGTTCACGGCGTGGCTGCTCCATACGGTCTTCCGCGCAGCGGCGTTGTCGTGGCGGGTTCTGGGGCTATCGTGCGATCACCGCTGCAGCCTGGACGCGACCTTTGCCCTTCGGCGCAAGCCAGACATCAGGGCGAGCGTTCCTGCCGCAATCAGGAGACTGCCAGTCGAGGGCTCGGGGAGGCGCTGTGCGAGAACCTGCATCATCATTGGGGCGTCAACCAGCGGATACCCGCTTGCGATCAAGGGCCAGGTGATTGCTTGGCCCGTGTTTGCACGAAAATCGCTTCCCAGAACCCAGGTCGGAACAAAACCAATACCCACCCCTTCGCTGAAGCTCGTCCAGGCCCAGGCACTTTCATTGGCGGAATTGAGCACGACGAAATACACCGATTTCGGGCGGAGCTGCAGGCCGGGGGCGGTGAAACCATCGCGACCCAGAGGCAGGGAGGTCAGGAGATAGGAACCTCCAAGACCATTCTCGTAGATGTCGAGAACCGCTCCGGAGTCAATGCCTCTCGCACCCGGGTCGGAGGCAAAACCCGGGATCAATATGATTCGTTCAAGCTCGTACCAGTATTCGTCCGTGTTGAATCCTTGCCCGACCTGTTTTACCCCGCTATAGATGGTGTTGTAGACGCTTTCGTATCCGGACGTCGGCTGGTAGGTATTGTCGAATATCGTCACGAGCGCGCCATGACTGGCCGAGCCCGAGAGCGTTATAAAAAGTACGGTCAGTAGCTTTCCGGCGCATCGGCATGCACTGTTGACAAGGTTTTCGATTTGCATGGTTGACCTCCCTTTTTTTGGGGGGGTGAAGAGCAAGGACGTCTTGCTCGGGGTGTTGCGATTGGCTGATCGCCTAAGATGCTTTCGCTTTCGCGTTGCACCTACTCCGATACGTTGCCCGGCTTGTCTGCCTTAAGCGAGCTTCTTGAACCTGCGCAGTGGGAGGCTCCGGATCGAAAGGAATGCCGCGAGGCCGAGGCCGAGCAGGGGAAGGGTCTCCGGCTCCGGTATCGAGGCGTGGACGTTATCGACAAGAATGGCAGAGGTATTGTTGGTGTCCCAGTTGGAGAGAATGCCGATGCCGATTGTGTATTCGCCGGCACTTGGCAGGCGGTAGGTAAAGGTCTGGACCTCGGATTTGACTAGAGGGTAGTAGGCATCGGTAGAGCTTGCTGGTGCGAGCGACTCCGGCGCAGCGGAAAAATCGGACGCTCGAAGCAGCGACACCGCAATTGAGCTAGGTCCGATCACGGCAACGAAAGGGACGTCGTACAAATGGCCCATGGGTCCTTCGTAAGTGAGGAGTCGCCAATCAAAGCTTATCGACTGATATGCCGATGCCGAAAACGCCTGAGTCATCGCGGAGCCAGCGATCGGTCCGCATCCACCGAAAGTGCAGCCACCCCAATCGGCGGAGAGCATCAAGCTTCTGATCGTTCCTGCGGGTAGGCCCACCAACGCGTCCGTTGCTCCGGCGTTTGCGGACGGCGTGATGAGCATGGCCTGGTGATTGCCGTCGGTTGGGAGAACTTCCGGGGAGCCGACGGATCCCACGACGCTCGCAAGGCCCACTGTATGCCAAGCTGAAAAGTCGCCAGTCTCGAAACCACCATTTGCCAGGAGGCCGGCATTGGCCGAAAACGAAATGGAGACTAGCGCAGTCGCAAGGGCGAGATGTCGGGTGCGTGGCTGCGTATTGGCTTTCTGTGATCGAATTTTCGACATGCGAATCCCCGGTTGGAAATAATGCTTTTTGCAAGTGCTGAAAATGCGATCGGACTAAGCAAGGCGTGCGCCAGGCTGCCTAACGCGTTGAATGTAAAAGTGTCTTCTTCTTGTGTTCGGCCGCGGAGAGTCAATTGGGCGGGGGCTTGTAAAGTTCTCCGACATCGGCGGCTCGCGTTCGAGTTGGTGCAGGTTCGGCGACGACGCAAATGACCTGGCTCGGCGTGGGGCCTCTGTCGGTAAAGCGCGGGCATTGCACGCTAGCGTTCCTTCTGTTTGAAAACGCAAGCGGTGCCGCATCTTTGGAGCCGAGTCCACCGTGCAAGTCGCTGCGGGCGCGCATCGGGCCTCGATTCCGGCCTGTGCCGGAAGAGAGAGGGCTTGAGGTGTCGCGCCAAGGGCTTGTGGGGCCGTTGGCGGGGTCGAAACGCTAGCCTGCTTGTCGGTGTCCGTATGCTGCGGCAAAAAGGGGCTCGATGGCGTGCTTCAATCCACGAGCTGATCGAGCCGCACGATATCGTCGAACTGCTCCCGTGCGCGGATGAGTTCGGCCGTGCCGTCATGGGCCATCACGACGGCCGGTCGCGGGTTCGAGAAATTCATCTGGTTGGGGATGAAATAGGCGCCGGCATCCATGATTGCAACCACGTCGCCGGGTTCCAGGTCGGGCAGGCGTTTCCACAGCACGAGGATGTCGCCGGGATGGCATAGCGGGCCGTACAGTTGGTGCTGGCCGCCGTAGGGCGAGTTCATTTTTGACGCGGGCAGGACTTCGTGCAGCTCGTAGCCGAGCGGTATCGTTATGTTCTTACCGCCGTCGAGGATCACCTTGCGACTGCCATTCGGTCCGGGTTTGATCGCAATCACGCTGAGAAGCAGCGTCTGCGCGCTACTGGTGATAGCGCGGCCTGGCTCGAAAATCAGTGTGGGGCAGTTGCCGGGATGTCCCGGGTCATAGAACTCTCGCAGCAGCCCGGTCACCGCCTGGGCAAAGGTTTCCGGTGTCGGGTTGGCGCTCGGGTCGATCGGTCCGGGTGGGTAACCGTTCGCCTGTAGCCGCTGGTCCCACTCGTCCATCGGGCGGACGGTTGGCACGCCGAAACCACCACCAAAGTCGAGGTAGGAAAGCGTCACGCCCAGTTCGGACTGCAGGGTCTGGGCAAAGACACAGACCTCGCGGATGGCCTGCAAATAGGTCGGCAGGTGCTTGAGGCCGGTTCCCAGGTGGATATGCAGGCCGGCCAGCGAGAGCCCGTCGCTTGCGACGATTCGGCGCGCCATTGCAAGTGCTTCTCCGCTGGCGATGCTGTTGCCGAACTGGCCCGACCAGCCAACCGAGGTGACCACCCGGATGCCGACTTTCTGGATCCGGCCAAGCGCCTGCGCCTCGGCCGCTACCTGATCTACCTCGGATGCATTGTCGAGATTGATGAGGGCCAGATCGTGACCAACGGCGAGGCGAATGCTCTCGCGAGTCTTTCCGGGCCCGTTGTATATGATCCGCGCGCCCGGCATGCCCAGCTGGATCGCCAGCCAGAGCTCGAAGTGCGAGATCACTTCAGCCCAGCTGCCCAGTTGGTGGAGCTGGCGAATTACGCCGGGCAGGGGATTCGTCTTGTACGAAGTTCCTAGTATCACTTCGGGCCAGCAACGCGCGAAGGCGCCATGGAAGCGTTCGAAGTCGGCGACCAGGCGATCCTTGTTGACCACGTGGAGTGGCGTGCCGAAATCCCGCGCGAGATGAACCGAATCGCAGCCGCCGATTTCCAGATGTCCCGCATCATTGACGGAAGTGTTCCAGAGTGCGGCCGGAAGTGTGTCGTTGCGATAGCCGAGGGCTTGGCGGCGGGTGTCGTTTTTTCGATGACGTGCCCCGATCACCGCCATCTTGGCCGTTTGCCTGAGCGCTCGCACCTCAAGCACTCCGGGCAGGAGTGGCATGGTGCTGGAACCACTGTTCAAGCATCATCAGTACCCAGACGAAGTTGCCGTAATAATTGGGATGCGCCTCGTTGAGTGCCGGCAGGCGATCAAGAAACGCATTGTCGAACAGTCCGCGCTGCTTGAGGCTCGTGATGCTTTCGAATGCGAGTGCCTTCAGGGGCCCGTGGCCGAGGGCCCACTGACCGAACGGCAGGCCGAAACCGTGTTTGCTCTTGGAGATGATCTCCGGGGGTAGAAAACCCTTCAGCGCTTCCTTGAAGAACCATCTCAGTTTGGTGCCCTTGAGCTTGAGCTCCGGCGCAAGCTTGCACGAGAAGGCAACCATCCGGTCGTCCAGCAGCGGATACGCGACCGGCAGCCCGGCCATTGCGCAGCTGGTCGTGACCTTGGGCAGATCGTTGTCGGCCAGCGTGAACTTCATGTCCATTGCGAGCATGCGATTGATCAGCGAGTGCGCAGACGGGTTGTTGTACCACGCGGCCTGGATTTCCAGCGGCTCGTCGGTATCGACAGAGGCCAGGAAGTCCTTCGCAAAGACGGTATCGAAGCCGAAGCGCCGCAATACGTTGTAGCTGTCCGCACGATCGGGCATCGGTGTGGACGCCTGCTCGACGTAGCTGCGTACCTTGCGAAGGGGCGGAACGCCCTGAGGAAGACGCAAGGCCAGGGGCTCGATGAGCGAGCTGCGCAGGGTTCCGGGCAGTGCCTCGTAGAGCGAGAACACCCGTTGCTTTGCATAGCGCGCGTTTCCGCCGAAGATCTCGTCACCGCCGTCACCACCGATCAGGCCCGTGACGCCATCGGCTCGGGCCATCTGCGCGCAGTAGTAGGCGGGGATTGCCGAGGAGTTGCCGAAAGGTTGCTCATGGCTTGCCGCGAGGAGTGGCACCGCGTGGACGATGTCATCGGGCGTAACGTAGTATTCGTGATGGCGCGTGCCGAAATGTTTCGACGCTATACGCGCGTATTCCATCTCGTCGAAGCCCTCGGCGGCAAATCCGATCGAATAGGTATCGAAGTCAGTGCCGGTGACCTTGCAGAGCATGCCCGCAATGCTTGAGCTGTCCGTGCCTCCCGACAAAAACGCGCCGCCCTTGCCCGACGGGATGCTGTCTGCTACCGACCGTTGGAAAATGTCGAGAAACTCCCGTTTGAGCGCATCGAACGGCTCGGTGCGGGATTCATCGTAGGTGATCTCCCAGTAGCGGCCGAGCTTCATGCCATCGGGTGCCCAGTGCAGGTATTCGCCGGGCACCAGGCGCCGCACCTTGTTGAAGATGGTGCGTGGTCCTGGAACCATGTGGAAATACGCGTAGTGGAACAGGCTTTGCGGGTCGATCTCCGAGCCGACCATGGAGTGTCGAGCGACTTCACCTGCCGAGCTGCCGAACACCAAGCCCCCCGGGACCTCCGAGTAGTAGAGATTCCGGACGCCTGAGCGGTCGATTGCCAGCAGCACTTCGCCAGTACGCTTGTTCGCTCCGACGAACAGAAAAGCGCCATTGAGGCTTCGGAGCGCTTCGAGCGCCGCTTTCGGTTCCCCCAGCTTGCCGACCTGTGCCGAAGGCAGCGTCCCGCCACTCAGGTAGACGCAGCTGTTGGCGTCATCGACGAAGGCTTCGGTTCCCGTGTCGCATTCCGCGTGGACAAACAGCGGCGGAATGCTGGTTTCGGCCGCAGCACGCAGTTCTTCGCCGGGTGCCGAGGCGATCATCGCCGCACGGCCTGTACAACCGAAAACTCTACTCATAAATTCCTCACGACGTACTGCTTGAAACGGAATCGGCCCGCTTGCCCCGGTACGGAAGCAATGAAGGTTCTCCCTGCCGTTGCAGGGAACCGGTCAGGCCGGGCGGATTGCTGCCGGCGCTGCCCCGAGTACCGCTGAAGCTCAACAGACGCGGATGGTAGCATCTGAACAGAGGGCGAACCGTTAAGTGTTTGGCGTAAGCCTGCCCGGGTTTCGCTTATCCTTGCGACTTCAAATGCAGTCCGACGTGAGCGCAGATTCCCGGCTGGGGTTCACGGCGTCAGACCGGTACGGACATGTTCTGGGCCAATCTCATTTTCGCTTGCTGGAAGAAAAACTGACTCATGCGTGATGTCGTCATCCTTTTGCTGACCATTGGCATTGTTCCCGTCATCCTGCGAAAACCCTGGATCGGCATCATTGCCTGGTTCGTGATCAGCCTGGTCAATCCTCACAAGCTGACCTGGGGATTCGCTCAGGAGCTGCCGGTTGCCAACGTCGTTGGGCTAGCCACGCTGATCGGGCTGCTGCTCACCAAGGACAAGCGGCCGATTGCGCTGTCACCCGAGATGGTTCTGCTGCTCGTGTTTGCGGCTTTCATTACCTTGACGACGATCTTCAGCTGGAATCCGCAATACGCCTGGCCGCAATGGTGGAAGGTGATGAAGATCTACCTCATGGTTTTCGTCACCAGCATGCTCATATTCGGTCCGTACCGGATCAAGACCTTGTTCTACACGGTTGCAGGCTGCCTCGCCTTCTTCGGAATCAAGGGCGGAGTATTTTCGGTGATCGGAGGCGGCCAGCACCGGGTGCAGGGGCATGCCGGCTTCATGAACGGAAATACCGACCTGGGGCTCGGCATGGCCATGGCGTTGCCACTGATCTATGCCGTGGCAGCCGAGCAACCCCGCGGATGGCGGCGCTGGGCAGGGTGGGGTACTTTCTGGCTGACCGTGATCGCGACGATCTTTACCTATTCGCGCGGGGCGTGGCTTGGCATGGCCGCGGTGATGGGGCTGCTGTTCTTCTACAGCAAGCGGAAGCTCCTGATCGTTTCATGCATCATCCCACTGATGATCGCTGCCGTGCCGTTCATTCCCGAGCAGGTGTTCAATCGTGCGGATACGATCGAATCCTACGAACAGGATCATTCCTCGATGATGCGGATCCAGGCCTGGGGCGTGGCCTTCAATGTGGCCAAATCCAATCCGCTCGGGGCGGGTTTCGCCATCGACTTCACGCCGGACGAGCGGTGGCTCTCGTACGCCTTCTTTCTGGGCGAGTGGTACAACCAGACCCGCTCGGCGCACAGCATCTATTTTCAGGTGCTCGGGGAGCACGGCTTTGTAGGACTTGGATTGTTCCTGTCAATGCTGGCCATGACTTTCATCACGCTCAGCAGGGTGAAGGTCCACGCCAGACGGGCGGGGCAGGCTGCCGGAAGTTTCTTCGCCTATGCAGGCGCGTTGCAGATCGGTCTGGTGGGTTACTGCGTGTCGGGTTCGTTCCTGAATCTCGCGTATTTCGACATGCTCTACCTCTACATGATCCTGGGCGCGGTGATGATCAGGGAGCTTACTCAGGTGCCGACGCATGGAGACGCCGCATTGCAGCCGAATGGTCGTCCGAAGAATCCGTCTGTCATCGAGCAGCGCAGCGGCGTCAGTTCCGTGCTTGGCGTGCCCAACCGATAGCGTGGTGCGATCCCTTTCTCACCGTCTGCCTTTGACGCAGTAGAGCACGGTGGAGGCGGTTAGAATCTGGCCGGCCAACCCTAGAAGGCCCGAATCACGGGCCCAGCGCAGAGTGGGGCTGGTGAGTTTGCCCCGCCCCTCGTGGCGAAACAGATCGAAACGGGTGTAGCACTTGTACCCCATGGCTTCGAGATGGTGGATCAGTCCGCGGTAGGTGAACCAGTTCACCGCCGGATACTGGGCGTGGTTGGCAAAGTGTGGATGGCTTGTTACGGAAAGGCGTTTGACCTTTCTCTTGACGAAGCCCGGATACCAGCTGTACAGCGGTAGTTCGAACTCCATCTGCTTAGGGCAAAGCACGTTGGTGGTGCTCAGATAGAGAACGCCTTCCGGTTTGAGCACGCGATCCGCTTCACTGATGACTGACTGCCAGTCAGCCACGTGCTCCAGCAATTCCGGAAGGAGTACTACATCCTTGCTTGACGATCCGATCGGCAAGGCGGTGGCGGAGGCCGTCTCGAAATCGCCGTTGAGCCCATGTCGTTCAAGCCGTTTGCGGGCGAGTTCGACAAAATCCGCCGAGATGTCAACGCCCGAAACCCGGTGGCCGCCTTCGGCCCACAGTAGACACTGCGCGCCGGGGCCGCATCCGATGTCCAGCACGCTGAGTCGCTCGGCGGAAAGCCCCCGACGGAGCCGCACCTCAAGTACCCGCTCCATGACTGGAATGAATCGTGCGCGTGCGGCCGGGGAGTCGTGGTTGTCCTCGTAGTACCTACGAAAATCGGGGGCCGTCTCGTGGGTCCAGCCGTTCGACTGTTCCTGTGGTGTAGCGGCGACGTTCATGGCCATTCTCCCGAACGGGGCGATTGATGAGCCTACTCAAAAACACTAGCTCGCTATCGGCCGCGTCGCAAGCATTGACTACGAATCAGGTCGCGCTCGCGGGAGGCGAGCCGTAAGTGCCTGTCGCACCCCGGGTCGCCTCCGGGGTCACGCGGCTACGACACGATCGAGCAGCGTAGCCAGCTCCGAGGTACGTGCCTGCCGAGAACACGACGCGATGAAACCCGGCTCAATGGACGCCGAAACACCGTTTCGCCACTTTTCGAGCAGCTCCCTGAGCCCAGCCTTGATGCGCTCGGGTTCGTCAAGCGGTACAACGCCCTGCTGTTTCGCACGGCGCATCAGCGCGGCCGTTTCGCCAGCCGGATTGGTTAGCGCGAGGATCGGTTTGCCCACGCGGAGGTATTCATACAGCTTTGCGGGAATCTGGGTGCCGACCTCGGCAGCCTGCAGGATCAGCAGCGCGTCCGCGTCGAACATCTCCTGTAACGCCTCTCGATACGGTACCGATGGCTCGAAATCCACAAAAGCGTCGATGCCAGCCTCGGCGACCAGAGGACGGATTGCGTCATCGTGGAAAGTGGCGCGCAGTCGCAACTTGAACGTTTCCGATGTGATGACCCCTTCGTCGGCGAGGGCGCGAATTGCCTGGAAGAGATGTTTCGGGTCTCGCTCGAGTGGATAGATCGCCCCGCTGTGAAGGAGCACGAACCTCTTTCGCTCGGCGGCGCGGTGGTCATCGGGCGACAATCCGGCAAAGACTTCTTCGTCGTAGCCGTTTTCGACAATGCCGAAACGCTCAGCCGGAATCTCCGGATATCGTTCCCGGTACAGCTTGCAGGTGCCCGGCGTAGTGAAAACCGATCGGGTTGCGCTTCTCACCGTGGCGATTTCGATCTTCTCGTAGGCCCGCCAGAGTGCCGGATCGGCCGGATCGTTCGGCAATACCATCGGATCCCGAAAGTCGGCAATCCACGGCAACCCGGTTCGTGCATGTACTTCGCCTGCAATCACGTGGGCGGTCGGGATCGGATAAGTGCTCCAGATGGCCTCGATGCCGTAGCGCTTGATGATTTCGAGCGCCTTGGGAACCGCCCAGTATCTCCACGACATCCACCGATCCGGTCTGGCGAGGAACGCAGGATATCGCCGGAACAGGCCGAGATGGCGGGCCGTGTCCAGAGCAAACGCCCTTTCTACGCTCAGCCCTTCTGGAATGTCGCGCAGGAGATCGTCGTTGGGGTTCTCGTAGGCGTTACGGGTTGCAGTGAGGATTACCGGTTCCCAGCCATGTGCGGGCAGGTAGCGTGCAAAGCGTAGCGCACGTTGCACGGCACTGCTGCCGGTGAACGGCGGGAACTGGAATACGACGAAAAGGATCCGCTTCATCTCAATGAATTTCGCTGGGAAAGGTTTCGGGCAAGTTTACCGGGTTGCTGATGCTTGTCGCTCCGCGTGCGGTCCAAGTTGTCTGGCCGTGCGGATCTTGTCACGGTTGCGGAGGCGATGACCATTACAATGGTGTGCTGCACCACTTCAATGAGGAATCGATTCATGCGCGTACTCCGAGTCTTACTGCTTCCGTTGGCCTTGGTATGTACGGGTGCTCATGCCTTTGAAGGCGGACGCTTCGAGTGCGGAGATCTCGAGAATCCTGTAGGGCCGTACGACTATCGAAAAGACAAGAGTCTGCTCAGCAACGTTGAGCACAACCATTTCAACGATAACGTCAGGATGTTGAGAAAGGGCCTGAGCGGAACAATTGCTGGCGATCTGGATTACCTGCTACGAGCATATCCGAATCATCCCGGTGGGCTGGACGCAATGGGTCGATTGGGTAGAAGGGCGAAAAGTGAGGATTTGAACGGCGCTCATTTCAAAGTGACGTGCTACTTTGACCGCGCAATGCGACTGGCGCCGGATGATCCGACTGTACGTACGCTTTACGCCCAGCATCTATGGATGACCGGGCATCGTAAAGAGGCTGTCGAGCAAATAGAAGAAGCCGAGAAGCTCGGGGCTCAGGATGCGAACACGCTTTACAACATCGGTATCATGAAATTCGACACGGGAGATAAGGAAGGGGCCGTAAAATATGCGGTCAAGGCTTATGAGCTTGGCTTCCCGTTGCCGGGTCTAAAGATGAAACTTAAAAAGGCTGGACTTTGGCGTGAATGAATCATTCCCGACGTTTTTGGTTGAATACCTCGTCAAGATGATTTTCCGGATTCAATGAAGATTCTTCTCAAGTCTAATATTCAGATCCCGTCGGTTATGGTGGCGGTGACGGTATTGCGTTTGTTCGAGGTGTCCTGAATGGCGTCTAGTCTTGCCCGTATCGCTGCAAGAGGCGTTCTTTGGACTGGTTTCGGCCAAGTGTTGCGCCAGGTCATACAGGTGGTCAGCTCGGTCGTGTTGGCTCGACTATTGCTGCCTGCCGATTTTGGTCTGCTCGGGATGGCGATTTTCTTTGTGGGCTTTGCTCAGCTTTTTGCTGACTTTGGGATTGGATCCGCCATCATCCATCGCCAGGAGTTGGATCAGCGAATACTTTCGTCATCGTTTTGGTTCGGAGTCATTGTGTCCGCCGGTTTGGCAGTTCTTGTCTCACTCTGTGCAGAACCGGTCGCGGCATTTTATGGAGAGCCATCTCTTGTTCCGATAGTTCTCATGCTGTCCATCAATTTGATTCTCACCGGGGCGCAAGCCGTGCCGATGGCCCGGTTGCAACAACAGATGAGGTTTGCCGACGCCGCTAAGGCGCAGGTTCTTAGTGGATTGATTGCGGCGACGACTGCTATCGTTCTCGCGTTCGCCGGGTTTGGCGTATGGGCGTTGGTCTTCCAGCCAATCGTTGGTTCGACAGTAATGTTGGCGTTGATGATGTACTTCGGGGAGTGGCGCCCGAGTTTCACAATGCACTGGCCTTCAGTTCGATCTCTATTGGGTTTTTCGGGACATGTCTTAAGTTCCAGCATGATTACCTACGCAACGAGAAACGTCGATCAGTTGCTCATTGGTAGGTTTATTGGTCAGGCCGCTCTTGGTGTGTATTCTCTTGCTTACCAAATAATGCTTTACCCCCTTCAGCATGTGTCGTCGGTCATTGTCCGTGTGCTGTTCCCAACGCTCTCGCAGATTCGGGGCGACGTGGATCGCTTCTCTTCTGCCTACCTCGCGGCTGTTGGCGTCATAGCGTTCATTACATTCCCCTTAATGGCAGGCCTCTTTGCTGTCGCCGATGATTTTGTCGTTGTCGTTTTTGGGGATAAATGGGTCGGCATGGTCCTAGTTTTGAAAGTTTTCGCATGGCTGGGAATGATGCAGAGCATAGCGACGACAGTAGGCACAATCTATTTGGCGACCGGCGAAACGAAATTGATGCTCAAAGTTTCAACTTACAGCGCACCAGTGCTTATCGGCGGAATGGTCGCGGGTTTGTACTGGGGGATTGAGGGTGTCGCCGTTGGGTACACTCTGGCCTCATTCGGGATATTTTATTTCAGTGTTCGCGTTGCTCTAGGCGTTGCCAATATTCCGCAGTCACGTTTCTACGCCTCGTTGGCTCGACCGTTGTGCGGTTCGATTGTCATGGTGTTAGTGGTCATGTTGATCGTTCATCTCATGAGTGATTATCAGGAAATTGTTCGATTGGTGGTGGCGATATCTTCTGGTGTGGTTTCTTATGTCTTGTTGTCGTTCATTATTAATAAAAAGCAGACGAATTTTATTATTAATGTTCTCCGCAATGCCATTCGAAAAGTTGAGGTGTCCGCAGCCTAAGGCTCTTATGGCGTGATGGGGGTGTTTTGAAAAATTTGCTCAATATATTCCTGTCAAGAATATCGATCGTTTCTTTCTATTTAAGAAACAGATTTCTCTCGAATTCGGAAACCTTCCTTTCAAGGGTGGAGCGAGCAGAAGGGTTTGATGGGATTCAAGCGCTCGTTCAACAGCTTCGTGGAGAGCAGGCGGTTTCGGTGTTGAGAAAGTGCGGAGCTGTAGTTGGATCCAAGTCCGTGATTGTCGGTGAGCTTGCGCTACAGAATGCACAGGGCGATTTCAGTGCGCTTAGGATTGGATCGGGTTGCCACATTGGACGACAGGTGTTTCTTGATTTGGCCTCGAAAATCGAAATTGGGGATCGAGTCACCCTTTCCATGAGGAGCATGATTCTCACTCATACGGATATGGGGGAGGCTCGCAATCACCTGTCGGAGTCCACGAGAGGAGCACGGCCGGTTGCGTTGGAGAGCGATGTCTATGTGGGAGCTGGCGCAATCTTGTTGCCCGGAGTAAGAGTTGGGCCGGGAGCAGTGATCGGCGCGGGAGCTGTCGTTACGAGGGATGTGTCGGCGGGCGACGTAGTGGTGGGGATTCCAGCGAGGTCGATTGGGCGGCCTTCGTGATCCGGATTGTCTATTGATCATAGTTCCATCAAGAGAGACGCCGCCGTTTGGACGGGTGGGAAGGTTGTTCCTCGCGTGCCGTGTTGTATGGCATACCGCAGGTAATTGAATCGTGCTATTCATTCAGGGCTGGATTCGTCCAGCAGTTTAGTTCGAGTTGGTAGCCCCTGCGAACGGATAGGCCTTGCAGGTCTGGTTCGGTCCCGCAAGATGGTGGGCAGCAGGCAGATCTAACTAATTTGGAGTGTATGTAAGCAATGGGTTCAGGAGTTAAGGTCTTGGTGACCGGGGCCGGCGGTTTCATCGGCAGTCATCTCGTGGAGCGTTTGGTGCGTGACGGGGCATCGGTAAGGGCACTTGTCCATTACAACTCACGCAACGATTGGGGGAACCTCGAGCTTCTGGAGGCCGGCATTCTCGAAAGCGTAGAGGTCATTACCGGCGACATTGCCGATCCGTTTGCGGTTCGTGCCGCGGTGAAGGGGTGCGCCAAGGTGTTCCACCTGTCCTCGTTGATCGCAATTCCGTATTCGTATGTCGCGCCGCAGAGTTACGTGACGACGAACGTGCAGGGGGCAATCAACGTGCTGCAGGCCGCGCGTGAAGAAGGCGTGGAGCGGGTGGTGCACACGTCGACCTCGGAATGCTACGGTACGGCACAGTACGTTCCCATCGATGAAAAGCACCCGTTGCAGGGGCAATCGCCGTACTCGGCGAGCAAGATCGGCGCCGACATGATCGCCGAGAGCTATTGGCGCAGTTTCGGCCTGCCGGTCGCGACGATTCGCCCCTTCAATACCTTCGGCCCGAGACAGTCGGCCCGTGCCGTCATCCCGACAGTGATTGCTCAGGCGCTCAAGGGCGGGCCGGTAAAATTGGGTTCGCTGACCCCAACGCGCGACATGAACTACGTGGACAACACGGTGGACGGTTTCCTCAGGGTTTCCGAGGCGCCGGAGGCGATTGGCGAGGTGATCAACTGCGGTTCCGGCAGGGAGATCGCGGTGGGCGATCTGGCGCGACTGATCATCGAGATGGTGGGTAGCAAGTCGGAGATCGTATCGGACGATCAACGCATCCGCCCCGGCAAGAGCGAAGTGGAGCGCTTGCTGGCCTGCAACGAAAAGGCGAAGTCCTTGCTGGGCTGGAGTCCGGCTGTCGATCTGGAAGAGGGTCTGAGACGGACGATTGCATGGTTCGAGAAACACCAGGCGCGGTACAAGGCCGGAATCTATAACGTTTGAGGTGTGACCATGCGAGCGATTGTACTTGCCGGTGGTAAGGGGCAGAGGCTCCGACCATATACGACGGTTCTACCGAAGCCGTTGATGCCGATCGGCGACATGCCGATTCTGGAGGTCGTCCTGCGCCAGCTCAAGGCTGCCGGGGTTACGCGGGTTACGATGGCGGTGGGCTATCTCGCCGAGTTGCTGCAGGCTTTTTTCGGGCACGGAGAGCGTCTGGGCTTGCAGATCGACTATTCGTTCGAAGACAAGCCGTTGGGAACGGTCGGCCCATTGACGCTGATTCCTGATCTTGCTGACGAAGACGTCTTTCTGCTGATGAATGGAGACATTCTGTGCACGATGGATTACACGTCGCTGATCCGGCATCACCGCGAGAGTGGCGCCGCGGCAACGATTTCCACGTTCAAGCGGGAAGTGAAGATCGATTTCGGCGTGATCGAAACGGATGAAACCGGTTTGCTGACCGGTTATGTCGAAAAGCCCTCGTTTGACTACCGGGTGAGCATGGGAATCTACTGTTTCGACAAGAGAGCGCTCGGCTTTCTGAAGAAGGGCGAGTATTGCGATTTCCCGGATCTGATAAAGATGCTGATCAAGGCGGAGGAGAAGGTGGCGTCGTATCCCTTCGACGGATACTGGCTCGACATGGGGCGTCCGGACGACTATGCGACTGCGATCGAGGAGTTCGAGTCCCGGCGCAGCGAATTCCTTCCCGGGGAGGCGGCCTGATGCAGTGGATTGTCCCGCTCTTCGATCCCGATCTGGGTGTGGAGGAGGAAGAGGCGCTGATCGGCGTCATCCGCTCCAAGTGGCTCACCATGGGCGATCGCACGAGCAGCTTCGAAAAGGCGTTTGCCGAGTTCACCTCCGTCCCGGTTGCAATCGCATGCAATAGTGCGACGGCGGCGCTTCACATGGCGCTCGCTGCCCTTGAGATCGGGCCGGGTGACGAGGTCGTTGTTCCGTCGATGACCTTCGTGGCGACGGCCAACGCCGTCCGGTATTGCGGCGCGACGCCGGTGTTTGCCGACATCGAGTCGCTGGACCAGTGGAACGTCACGGCTGCGTCGATCGAGCGCGTGGTGAGCTCGCGCACGCGGGCAATCATCGTTGTGCATTACGCGGGTTACCCGTGCGACATGCACGAGATCATGGCCTTGTCCGGGCGTCTCGGGATTCCCGTGGTGGAGGATGTGGCCCATGCCCCCGGTGCGTCGATCGACGGCAAGTCGCTTGGCGCCTGGGGAGATCTGGGGTGTTTCAGTTTCTTCTCCAACAAGAACATGACCACTGCCGAGGGCGGGATGGTAACGACCCGTCGTCCCGAACTCGCCGATCGTTTGCGCTGGCTCCGCTCTCATGGCATGACGACGCTGACACTTGATCGTCACAAGGGCCATGCGTTTGGTTACGATGTCGTGGCACTGGGCTACAACTATCGGATGAGCGAACTCAACGCGGCCCTCGGTCTGGTGCAGCTCGCGCGGGTCTCCGAGCGAAACGCGAAACGTGCCATGGTGGTCGGCGAATACCGCTCGCGACTGGCCGAGATTCCCGGCATCCTTGTCCCCTTCGCGACACATCGAGGCGAACCCGCCTTTCATATCATGCCGGTACTCCTTCCGGAGGGGGTCGATAGAAACGCGGTGATGTCGGCGATGCGGGATGCCGGTATTCAGACCAGTATCCATTATCGACCGGTCGACACGTTTACCGCTTATGTCGAGGCCGGATTGGGCCCCTCGGACAATGTGCCGCTTTCGCATGTCGTCGGCGAACGGGTCGTCACGCTTCCGCTCTTTCCGCGCATGTCGGATGATCAGATCGATCTGGTCTGCGAGGCGCTGCGCCGGGCCGTCTCGGCTGCGCAGCCGGGGGCATGAGTGCCGGCGCTGGTCCGCTCCGAATCTGCTTTATCGGTTGGGCGGATCATGTCCATCTGGAGCGTTGGGCGGGATGGTTCGCACGTGCGGGTCACAAGGTCGATGTGCTGTCCGTGTCCGGCTTCGGCAGTTATCCGCGGGGGGTCGGCCAGCACCTGCTGAATCCAAATGGGCGTGGTGAGTGGTTCGCACGTCTGCGGTTGAGGTGGTTGCTGGCGCGTTTGCGCCCGCAGGTGGTGCACGTGCACTGGGCGCATTTTGCGACCGGGGTTGCGGCGGTGTGGAAGGGTCCGTTCGTGGTGACCGCCTGGGGATCCGATATCTATCGTCGTGACAAGTTTTCGGACAGCGAGTGGCGAGCTCTTGGCGTGGCACTGCGTCGTGCGGATTCGGTTACGTGCGATTCGGACGATCTGGCGGCACAGTTGCGTGTTGAATTCGGGCTGCCCGCCGAACGTGTTTCGGTCGTGCAGTGGGGGGTCGATACTCAGACGTTTTTCCCCGCTGCCGCAAGCCAGGACTTCCTCGATGAACTTGGCCTCGACGGCAAGCGCGTGGTCTTCAGCGCGCGCAATTTTACGCCTTTGTACAACCAGGAAACCGTCGTCCGCGCGTTCGCAAAACTGCTGGAGTCGCGATCCGACGTGGTGCTGTTGATGAAGCGCTATGGGGGCGACCCCGCTTACCATGATGCGATCCGGGCGCTGATCTCAGATCTCGGCATCACTTCGAGTGTTCGGATTTGCGATTCCGTCCCCTATGAAAGGATGCCCGAGTTCTACCGTGCGGCGTCGGTCACGGTCTCGGTGCCGTTTTCGGACGCCACGCCGATGGCGTTGCTCGAAGCGATGGCATGCGGGTCGATTCCGGTCGTCTCTGACCTTCCCTCGTTGCGCGAATGGATCAGGGATGGTGAAAACGGGCGTATCGTTCCGGTGGACGATGTCGATGCGCTCGCCGACGCAATGGATGATGCGCTTTCGAACGAAGCGCTGCGCCTGCGAGCGTCCGCATCGAATCTTGGTTTTGTGACCTCGACCGCCAGTCAGGATGCGCATATGAATCGAATGACCGACATGTTGCGAGGGGTTGTGGGATAAATGCTAATCCGGCTTCCAGGTCTGCCGCCGATCGCATTCAGGGTATTGCAGTTACTGCTGCTTGCCGTCATCGGCCTTGTATTCGCGTTGCCGGGCAAGGCTTCAGAGTCCGCAGGGGTGGTGCTGTATGACGGCCCCGACGGAGTGAACTGCGAATTTCTGAATCTCGGCGGTGGTGTTCGCTGGGGTGTCAAGCAGGGCGAATGGATTGATCGTGGCGGGCTACGGAACGGACAGGTGCCGTTTGCAACCGACCAGGTCCCCCCCACCGATAACCGGTCCTTTACAGAGTGGGACGTAACCGGGCTGGTGAGCGGTTGGCTGGATGGCAGTTGGCCTAATGACGGCATCGTGATCACGTCGGCGCCAGGGGTGGCATCGTATGTAGTGGAGTATTTCAGTCGAGAGGCTTCGAGCGAGAGCCGGCGGCCGTCGATAGATCTGCAATGGCACGATGGCTCTGTCACGACGGTATATGCGACTGCGGATTCGGTGCTCGATTGCTCGACAACGGCTTCGCAGGGGCAGAAACCGATCATCAAGCTTGGCAGCAATTACCGGGGGGTGTTCCAGTTTTCGCTGGGAAAACCCGCCGGCAAGCTCCGCAAGGCGACCCTGAGGTTGAGGCGCTCGGGCGGATACTATGGGCCGGCGGCGTTTTCCGTGTATCGGCTGGCCCCTCCTGTGCCGGCCCGACAGATCCCGACGGAACCGTCCGGAATTGCTTCCCGTGCCCGCTCCGCGACCGATCTTGCCGGCATGCCCGATGTTCTGTTCGTGGAGGATTTCGAGTCTTCTGACTGGGAAAGCCATTGGACCGAGATCGACAAGCACGGCACTTTCGAACGGGTTTCTGACGACCCGGGACTGCTTTTCAAACCGCGCCACGGGAAGGCACTGAAAGTGACCGTGCCGGCAAACAGCACCCTTGGTTTGAACATGAGCCTGCATTTCAGGCAGCGTCTCGGTTACGAGCCCGAGGAAGCTTATTTCCGCTATGCACTACGCCTCGCGGATAACTGGCGACCGACGCTGGACGGTGGAAAGCTACCGGGGCTCTCTGGCACCTATGGCAGGGCGGGCTGGGGCAATCGTGCGGTGGATGGCACTGACGGTTGGTCTACACGTGGCGCTTTCTATCGAATGGCGGCGGAAGGCAACCCTCTGTATGGTCTGGAGCGTATCGGCAGCTACGTTTACCAACCGGATCATCAGGGTGAGTACGGCGAGGTGTGGGAATGGGGCGAAGGCGGGACGGCGCCGCTGGCGCTTAATCGCTGGTATACGATCGAGCAGTACGTGAAGCTGAATACGCTGGGCAAACACGACGGCGTATTGATGGCGTGGATCGATGGTCGGCTGGTGCTGCACCGATACGACATTCGCTTTCGCGACACCAGCCAACTGAAGATCGAGAAATTGTGGATGAATGTTTACCATGGGGGGACCAAACCTCCCGGTAAAGATCTTTCGCTTTATGTCGACGATATCGTCGTGGCCCGCAGGTACGTCGGTCAGTTTGTGGATGAAGGAAAGCGTTCGCCTTAGAGGCCGCGCGACTTTGCGCTAGACCAGCACTTCACAAGCCGGGGGATGACCCAGAAATGCCGCTGGGCTGGCGCTGGGGCCGTATGCGCCGGACTGGAAGATTGCCACCAGATCACCGGGCTGTGCGATCGCTAGTTCCATGCGGTCGGCAAGCAGATCAAGCGGCGTACAAAGCGGACCAACCACGGTAGATGTTTCGGTCGACTGATCCGCGGCCATGCGATTGGCAATGGCTGCCGGATAGTTCTTGCGAATAACTTGACCGAAGTTGCCGCTCGCGGAAAGGTGATGGTGCAAACCTCCATCGCAGACGAGGAAGAGCTGCCCGCGGGACATCTTGCGATCGATGATCCGTGTGATGTATACCCCGGCTTCGCCTACGAGGTAGCGACCTAGCTCGACGACGATGTGCGCAGCGGGATGCCTTGCCGCCAGGCTCGCCGCCAGCGCGTGCAGATTGGCCGCGATGGGGGCGGGATCAAGGCGCTGTTCCCCGGGAAAATAGGGAATGCCAAAACCGCCTCCTAGATTGAGCACCCGCAGAGGGGACTGCGCAAGATCTGCCAGGCGCATGGCGAGATCGAAGCTTTTCAGCTGAGCTTCGATGATTGCATCGGCCTTGAGGTTCTGTGAGCCCGCGAAGAGGTGGAAACCTTCGAAGGAGAGACCTGCGCCGGCGATCCTTGCGAGTGCGGCAGGAATCACTTCGGAATCGATACCGAAGGGTTTCGGTCCTCCGCCCATTTTCATGCCGGAGCTTTTGAGTTCGAAATCCGGATTGACCCTCAGGGCGATCCGTCCCGGAAGCCCGAGCTCTTCGCACACCTCGGCGATGCGGTCGATTTCGGCTAGAGATTCGACATTGATCAGAATGTCCGAGGCAACGGCCTGGCGGAGTTCCGCGAAGCGCTTTCCTGGGCCTGCGAAGCTGACCTCCCTGGCCCCGACATCGAGCGCCAGTTTGAGCTCACCCGCGGAGGCAACATCAATACCGTCGACGAGCCGTGCCATATGTGCAACGAGCGGGGGAAACGGGTTCGCCTTCATCGCATAGTGAAGCCGGACTTCCTCGGGAAAGCGTTGCCTGAGCAGTGACACCCTTTCGTCGAGCAGGCGTCGGTCGTAGGCATAGAACGGGGTCTGGCCGACGCGGGCCGCGAGACGGTCGATATTTATGCCGCCGATGGTGAGCTGGCCATCACGTACAGGGAAGCCGACTGTGGCGGCGTGGCGAGGTTTTGCTGGGGATGTCGTCATGGTTCTGCGGGCTGAAGTCTTTGGCCGAGAAGGGTTCGGTCGAGTTTGCCATTCGGATTGCGGGGGAGGCGATCCGGCGCAAGGACGAATCTGGCCGGCACCATGTAGGGCGGGGCCAGGCGGCGACACGCGGTGACGAGCCGCGCCGAGTCCACCTTCTCGTCGGCACGGGTGTGAGCGATGACCACGATGGCTTCGCCAAGCGTTGGATCAGGCACGCCGAAGGCCGCACACTCCAGAACCAGACCGGTAGCCAGAACGATTTCCTCGATTTCGGTCGGGCTCACCCGATATCCCGAAGTCTTGATCATTTCGTCATTCCGGCCGATGAAGTAGAGATAGCCTTCATCGTCCATACGCACCGTATCGCCTGAGAAAACGGCAATCTCGGGCAGAGGCAGCTCGGTTCGACCGCCCGCCACCGTGGCGGGCAGGGCGCGGAAGCGCTCAGCGGTCTTCTCCGGCGCATTCCAGTATCCCATCGAGACGAGGGGGCCTCGCTGCACGAGCTCCCCGGGTTCGTTTGGGGCGCACCGGGTACCGTCGCTGCGCAGAACGAGGATCTCGGAGTTGGGGATGGCCTTGCCGATCGAGTCGGGTCTCAGATCCAGCTGGGAGGGGTCGAGATAGGTAGCCCTGAAGGCCTCGGTGAGGCCGTACATCAGGAAGACCCTGGCTTGTGGCAAACGGGCCCGCAGCATGTCGAGCGTGTTCCTGGGCATTCGGCCGCCCGTGTTTGCCACGTAACGGAGCGTTCGACCCGATTGCTCGCCCCAGGTGGATTGGGTGAGCTGTATCCAGAGCGGCGGGACTGCAGTCAGTCCGGTCACGTGGTGTCTGTCGATGGCGTTCAGTACGTCTTTCGGAAACAGATAGTTCAGGAGCACAACCCTGGCGCCCGCATGAAAAGACGTGGTCAGTTGCGAAAAGCCCGCGTCAAATGAGAGGGGGAGTGCTGCAAGAACGACGTCCCCCGCCCGGTTCTCTAGGTAGCTCGCAACGCTTTTGGCTCCTGCGATCATGTTTCGATGCGAGAGCACGACACCTTTTGGCTTGCCGGTGCTGCCCGACGTATAGAGGATTGCCGCCATGTCGCTGTCTATTACGCGGTGCAGCGGGGAGGTACCCGACTGATGGAACTCGTCCCAGCCTTGCTGCAGCGGTTGCCCATCGATGGCCGGTACTTCGTCCGGGAGGTGGGGGGTCACCACGATATGTAGCAGGTCGGGGCAGGCGACGAGCGCCGGGAGCAGTGCCGGAAGGCGGTCGGTTGTGGTTACCAGCAGTCGGACGCCGCAATCCCGCAGAATATAGGCGACTTGCTCGGGCTTGAGCAGCGGATTGATTGGAACGAAGACGCAGCCCGCCCAGCAAGCGCCAAACGAGGCGATCACCGCTTCAAAGCGCTTCTCGAGATAGATGGCAATCCGGTCACCGCGAGTCAGCCCCGCTGCGCAGACGGCACCTGCAAATCTTTGGCATGCGTCGGCCAGCGCCTGATAGGTCAGTGTGTCCTCGCGGTAGACAAGCGCCTCCGTTTCCGGTGACCTCAGCGACGCTTCTTGAACGAGTTCATGGAGCAGGTGCGTGTGGTTCATCCTCTATTTCGCCGGTCTATGGTTCGTGCCGAGGTTTGCCCGACAAGGTATTCGCTCGTGCCTTGTTGGCCACGAATATTACGGTCGGGCACGGGTCTTCCGTGCCAGCGCGAAGGGCACCTATAATGTCGTCCCGGCCAGGGTTTGGCTGGGTTTAACGTGAATGAAAGGAATTCCGCGTTGGAAATCGAAAAGAAAGTACTGCTGCTCGTTGATGATGTATTGGCTCTGGATGGTCGGGCTCTGGAGTTTACCGCGTCCACGCCGCTGCTCGGAGCGGTACCGGAGCTTGACTCGATGGCTGTAATCGGAATCATCAATGCCATCGAAGAGCAGTTCGATTTCATCATCGGTGATGATGAAATCGACGGTGGGACTTTCGAAACCGTAGGGTCGTTGGTCGACTTCGTTCGCCATAAGCAGATGAACTGACCTGTCTGCCGTGGCTCCGCTCGAGCCGGAGCCGCGACATTCGGGTTTAGTGCGTCATTTGCTCTTGATCATCGTGCCGACGCCATGATCCGTCAGAATCTCGAGCAGAAGGCAGTGCTCGACACGTCCGTCGATGATATGGACTGACTTGACACCGTTTCGTGCCGCGTCGAGAGCCGAACCGATTTTCGGCAGCATTCCGCCTGACAGCGTACCGTCTTCAACCAGTTCATCGATCTGGCGCGGGGTAAGTCCGGTCAGGAGATTGCCCTGCTGGTCCAGCACGCCCGGCGTATTGGTCAGGAGCACGAGTTTTTCCGCCTTAAGGATCTCCGCAAGTTTGCCGGCGACCACGTCCGCATTGATGTTGTAGGTTTCGCCGGACTCTCCGACGCCTATCGGTGCAATCACTGGGATGAAGTCCCCCTGATCCAGGAAGGAAATGAGGCTCGGGTCTATGGTCGTGATTTCACCAACCTGTCCCACGTCAATCACGTCTCCCGGCGGTGCGTCCTTGCGCTGCATCAGCAGTTTTTTTGCACGGATGAAGGAGGCGTCTTTGCCGGTCAAGCCAACGGCCTTTCCGCCGTGCTGATTGATCAGGCTTACGATCTCCTTGTTCACCTGACCGCCCAGCACCATTTCCACCACTTCCATGGTTTCCGAGTCCGTGACCCGCATACCCTGGATGAACTCCCCTTTCTTGCCGACGCGGTTGAGCAGGCTTTCGATCTGCGGGCCGCCCCCGTGGACAACGACCGGGTTCATGCCGACGAGCTTGAGCAAAACGACGTCGCGCGCAAAGCAATCTTTGAGATGCGGATCCGTCATGGCGTTGCCGCCATACTTGATCACGATCGTCTTGTCGAAGAAGCGTTTGATGTACGGCAGCGCTTCGGCAAGGATCTCGGCCTTGATTGCGGGTTGCGTCTTGGCGGCATCGTCACGAATCGACATCTGAAAACTCCATGAAATTGCGCAGGATTCTAATGGGCTGGCCGTTTTTTCGAAAGTCAGCCCTATGTACTAGTGTGGCCGGTTGTCTGCCGCCCCGGTTGCCTGAAAGGCCCCGGGCACCCATTGCGTCGGCGCGGAGATTCGTATCTCTCCAATGTCGGGTGCAAACTCCGAGTCCGGGCGCAATGCTGGATCGGGGGCCGGCCGGACGGCATCAAGCGCTAGCAGTGACGCTGCGCTTGGAGGGATTCTGCCATGATCCAGCGTCTGCACACGGTTTGCGTTGCCGATGAAGACACCATCGTTACCGAATTCGAAGATTCCCAGCCCGGACGTAAGGTTGTTGACTGCCACGATTTCGGGAGGCGATGCGAATCTGTCCCTCCATACCCTGAGAAACCACGCAGGTATGAAGCTTTCATTCACCAATGTGTTATGGGCGAGTTGCAGGCGATTCTTGTCCCATGTGTTGCCTTCGGCTCCAAACGCGATCACGACCCGGTTCTGACTGCGCATTCCCTGGACAAGGGTATTGCCGACCACCAGCACTTCTCCGCCGTTCGGGAAATCCAGTTCGTAAGAGGCTTCTCCGTCCGGGCCGTCAGCGAGAAGGTTGTACTTCAAGGTGCTCTGGCGCGCGCGCGATTTGAACAGGTGTCCGACATGCCCGGTGTGAAAGTAGCTGCCGCGGACCTCCACGCTTTCGATCCTGCCCACGTACACGAGATGATGCAAACCACCCGCATCCGTCGGCGCATTGCCGAACTCGCTATCCTCGATCGTGAGCCTGGTTGACGGAGTGTTGGCGGTCATCAGGCCGATCTCATTGTTCAGGAATACGCACTTTCGCACCGTCAGCGTGCCACGTTCCAGCCTGATGCCCGATCCGACTGCGTCCGCACCGCGAGCATCCCTGAATTCGATGTTCTCGATCGTGAAATCGCCTTGTCGAATGACCCAGATTCCCTTCGCTTCTGCACTTCGAGTGCCTGCCCGGATTATCGGTCTCGCGCCAATGCCGCGGATCGTGAGTCGTTTCTGTGGCCATACCGCGACCCCGCCATCATATTGTCCGGCCCTGATCTCGACGGTATCACCGTCCTGCGCCTGTTGCGCAACCTCACCAATGGAAATGGATCCGGGCTCGGTGCTGATGATCCATGTCTTGGCGAGCGCACACGACGAAACGAACAACATGCCCGCCGCGATGATGGCACGCAGCGCCGTTGGATCAATGCTCTTTGCGGTGGTCACATGCATCGCGTCCCTTTCCGAGCCCGCATCGGCCGGCATGTCGCGCGGCTGCTAATAGCGCCGCCATGGCTTCTGTGGCGTAGGGTAAAGGCCAGTCGTCGGGGTAAATCGAATGTTCTTCCAAGCCATTATGTACCGGCAAAGAGATGGGTGCATCGATCGCAAACTGGGCAGATGAGCTGGATACGGGAAAGGGCGGCAAGCCGCCCCTTTCGTCGTTATCAGACGATGTCTCCGTCGATCGTCAGTTGCTTGACCTGGGTTGCCTACTTGCGAGGCAGGCTCAACTCGAGGACACCATCAATGTACTTTTCGGTGGCGCGGCCTTCGTCAAACTCCTGTCCGAGCTGGAAGCTACGAGATACCTTGCCGAAGCGGCGCTCGGTACGCAATACGCGTTCGCCCTCCTTGATCCCTTTCTGTTCTTGGCGCTCGGCCGAGACGGCGACGATAGGGCCATCGATGCTTACGTGGATATCTTCCTTGCGCACGCCCGGAAGCTCAGCGTGAATCGTGTAGCCATCTGCATTTCCCTTCACGTCGACCTTGATCGTGGGCGCTTCGCCGCCCTGTCCGAACTCGACGGGGCGGACGAAGAACCCGCGGAAGAAATCGTCGAATGGATCGTTTCTGACCAGATTGCTCATGATTGCCTTCTGTTGGTAGCCTATGAAAAAAGTAAGCGTTTGTTTATTTTCGATATGGCTTCACAGACGGCGTTCAAGGGGCGCTGAGTTCAGCGAGATAGCCCCTCAGCGTGAAGAAACGAGGGCTGTCAGCCCTGTCTGGCGGCGAGCCGCGCGACCAGCCGGATCGCATCCCGGTTGGTCCATGACCACACCCTGCGGACGGCATCCTGCCAGGGCAGCCACTCCCATGCCTGATGTTCGACAGGATCGAGGCGTGGCGCCACTGCCGATTCGAGGCAGGCGCTGAAGACGTGCTCGGTGTTGTGGGTGACACCGCCGTCGTAGCGGTTGCGCCACGCTGGCGGGATCGGAAAGCGGTTGCTCAAGCGGTGATCGAGCAGGGCTGTCGAGCTGACGCGGATTCCGGTTTCTTCGAGAATTTCGCGCGAGGCAGTCTCTGCAAGGTCTTCTTCGCCCTCACGACTGCCCGTCACCGATTGCCAGAATTGTGAGGGTTTCACTCGTTCGAGAAGCAGAATCTGCAGGTCGTTCGTGTGAATCACGACGAGGATCGAGACCGGTTGTTTGCTATCCATGAAGTGCTTCAGTCTGGTGCGGAGAGCGGTTTGATTCCGGGGGCACCTTCTTCGACCAGGATCCAGAAGGGGATTCCGTCGGCGGTCCAGTCATCGGCAGTCTCTCCGAGGATCTCAAGCAGGGTTGCGGTGTCCTCATCGATTCCGGGAGGTAGCGACGCAATACCGCGGACCAGCGTGAGATAGCCTTCCGAAGGCAGCCAGCTGAGATCGCCAAGCGCGTCGGCCAGCGCATCCCAATTGTGGCCAAACCATTCCGGAAAGGCGTAGGCTCTGGAGACGCATTGCAGCAGGCCGGCCTTGTCGGCACAGCCGGTCAGATTCACGCAGATCTCGCGTAGCTGCAGCGCTCGCGCGATCCGCGCGCAAGCGTCCACATCTGCGCTCGGGATGCTGTAAAGGCCTGCGCGGGCAGGCCGGCGCAGCTGATTTTCGATTTCCTGCAATCTGCGGGTCATGGCGATATGCGCTTGAAGCTGCGGTAGTGGTCCGAGGTGTAGTAATAGACTTCGGGCGGGTTTCCGCCCGCGACGATTCTGCGAGCCCCCCGATCACGTGCACCCGGCGTGGGGACGGTGTACTCGCGGTAGTAGCCACGCGGCATGTGGGGCAGCCGTTTTTCGCGGTTCTGGAATACGGCACCATCCTTTCTGTACGGAAAGGGGCCACCGGCCCTGATCAGGTGGAGCGTTTCGAGCACTTCCTGCGGAAGTCCGGCATCGTGGCGGATCGGGACAGGTTGCGCCGAAGCGGCATGGCTGGCGGGGGAGGGCGCGTT
This sequence comes from Cognatazoarcus halotolerans, assembly GCF_009800965.1. Lineage (GTDB taxonomy): Bacteria > Pseudomonadota > Gammaproteobacteria > Burkholderiales > Rhodocyclaceae > Cognatazoarcus > Cognatazoarcus halotolerans. Next base: position 330,106 of record NZ_WUAF01000002.1, read on the forward strand.
CTGTGGGCCGCAGCCGGATATTGCCAGGATAACGGCGAGCAGGACGAGGAGCCTTTGGAGCACGCGTATTCCTATTCGAATGGAATTAATGTGCCCAATATATCAATTTGAGCCGTGGCCTGCTCTTGTGAGTGTGGTTCCGGACGCCGACCACGTGTCGACCCTTTCCAGATCAGGGCTGCGTTGCCGCGATTCCGTATTTTTTGAGAAGACTTCGCCTGAACTCGTTCAACGCTGGCAGACGGGTGTTCTCGGGGTCGTGGATACGGACCTGCTCGGCAAGCCGGCGTGCCTGTTCGGCGAACTGCTCGTTCCAGCCGCAGTTCTCGATATGTCGCAGCAGGGCGAGCGCCGCATTGAACAGCACGTGCGGATTTCCGGGCAATCGTCTCACCGCGTTCATCATTTCGCTCACTGCGCCATTGAAATCCCCATCTTTGGCTTTCTGGGCGCCGGTTGAAATCAGGGCGCGCACTTCCTGCTGGACCTGAGACTCCAGTTGACCGGAGAGTTCGGTTTTGTCGTGCCGGGCAAACATGTTGCGGACCGTCTGCAGGGTACCGGCATCGCCACGGGAGCGAATCATTTCCAGCGCAACCTGCGATGCGGCTCCGTCGAGATCGTTGCGCAGACAGGTGTCAGCGAGTCGGGCCTTGAGGGCAACCGATAGGCGGGAAATGTTTTCCGGGTCGCCCATGGCCTTTGTCAGCGCCTCACGTGCGGCCTGTTTGTCACCCCGGCCGTCAAGCAGCATGGCATTGGCCATCGCAGTACATATCGACGTCGTCGGAAGGCCCGCCATGGACCGTTCGAGGTCTCGCACGGTTGTTTCGGCAGCGGCCATGTTGCCTTGTTGAAGCTGCGCGGCTGCGAGTTGCACATGATCTTCCGGGTTGCGGAAATCGGAGTACTTCGCGAGGCGTACGACTTCAGAGAACTTCTCTTCAGCTTGTATCGGATCGCCGAGTTCGAGCGAGAGCTCACCGAGTTTCCGCGTGCGACTGACGCGATACGGCGAGCGGGTGTGGGCCTTGGCGAGAATGTCTCGTGCTTCGTCCAGCTGTCCGGCGGCCTCACGTGCGCGGGCCAGCAACTCGTAGGCATCGATGAACTGATCACTCTCGGACACCAGACTTTCGAGAATCTGCTCGCATTCCGAAAAGCGCTTCTGGGCAAACAGTGATTTTGCAAGACCCAGGCGCGCCCAAGGTACGGCACGTAACTCGAGAATCCGCTTGTAGAGCTGCTCCGCCTGTACCGCCTCGCCGACTGCGATGTGCAGCTCGGCTTCGAGCCGCATGAAATCAAGCTGCCATTGTGGATACCGTGTCCTGCCCTCGTGACAGCACGCAATCGCGGTCGGCGTGTCCTGGCGTTCTATCGCCCGGTAGGCAGGCAGCAGCGCGTCGCGCTTTTCAAGCGCTCTCGCGATCCTGCGAAACAGCGCCTCTGCCGCGAAGGGTTTGAGAATGTAATCGTTGGGGGCGAGCTCCGCTGCGCCAACCACCTTCTCGTATTGGCGCTCGCCGGTGAGCATGATGAAAACCGTGGCCAACGGAATGATGGCGTTCTGCCTTAGATCCTCGAGCAGATGCTGTCCGTCCTGACCGTCGCCGAGATGGAACTCGCACAGGACCAGATCGAACTCCTGGTCGCGCAGCTTCCTCACCGCAGCCCCGGCACTGACTGCGAACTCGACCTTCTGTACGCCGGAAAGCGCCAGCATGTTGCGTACCTGTGCCCGCATGCCGGGTTGCGGCTCGATGATCAGCGTCGAGATGCTTTCTGCGGTTGCCAGCATTGGAGACCAAGGGGGATGGCGGTGACAGAGTCTTATCGGTCAATATAGGCGGATCTTGATGAGCACGGTAGTAGTGCGGATCGCGCAGGGCCCGAGGCCTTGGCTTCCCATGTAGTGATGAGGGCAAAAAAAGTGCGCCCGAGGGCGCACGTTGGCTTGGGGGACCGTGCCGGACGCGGGCTCAGTCTTTTGCGACCTCGACCTGGGTTTCGACCTTCTGGCGCAGGCGGATGTGCAGGTCCCTGAGCTGGCGCTCGTCGACGCCCGACGGGGCATCGGTGAGCAGGCATTGGGCACGCTGGGTCTTGGGGAAGGCGATCACGTCGCGGATCGATTCGGCGCCGGTCATCATGGTCACGATGCGATCCAGACCGAAGGCCAGGCCACCGTGCGGCGGTGCGCCGTATTTCAGAGCGTCGAGCAGGAAACCAAACTTGAGTTGGGCCTCTTCCTCACCGATTCCGAGTGCACTGAAAACCCTGCTCTGTACATCGGCGCGGTGGATACGCACCGAGCCGCCACCCAGCTCCCAACCATTGAGTGCAAGGTCGTAGGCCTTTGCAAGACACTTTCCAGGGTCGGTGGTGAGTAGCTTGAGGTGCTCGTCCTTGGGGCTGGTGAAGGGGTGATGGCAAGCCGTCCAGCGCTTGTCTTCGTCGTCGTACTCGAACATCGGGAAATCGACCACCCACAGTGGCTCCCAGGACTTTCCGTTGACGTAGCCCTTCTCGTGGCCGAGCTTCGTGCGCAGCGCGCCAAGCGCGTCGTTGACGATTTTGGCCTTGTCCGCACCAAAGAAGATCAGATCGCCGTTCTGCGCGCCGGTGCGCTCGATGATGGACGCCAGGGCCTGCTGGTGCAGGTTCTTGACGATCGGCGATTGCAGGCCCTCTTCACTGAGCTTGGTGATGTCGTTTACCTTGATGTAGGCAAGACCGCGGGCGCCATATATGCCGACAAACCTGGTGTACTCGTCGATCTCGCCGCGGGTGAGCTGGGCTCCGCCCGGAACGCGGATTGCTGCCACACGGCCGCTCTCCGAATTGGCGGGGCCGGAGAAGACCTTGAAGGCGACGTCGCGCACTGCGTCCGTGACGTCGGCGATCTCGAGGGTCACGCGCAGGTCGGGTTTGTCCGAGCCGAAGCGCGACATCGCTTCCGCGTAAGTCATACGGGGGAAGGGGTCAGGCAGATCGACGTCAAGCACTTCCTTGAAGATGCTGCGGATCATCTCCTCCATCAACGCGGTGATTTCGGCCTCGCCAAGGAATGAGGTCTCGATATCGACCTGGGTGAACTCGGGCTGGCGGTCCGCACGGAGGTCCTCGTCGCGGAAACACTTGGTGATCTGGTAGTAGCGGTCGTAGCCGGCCACCATGAGCAGTTGCTTGAAGAGCTGCGGCGACTGGGGCAATGCGAAGAACTGGCCGGAGTGAACGCGCGAGGGCACGAGATAATCGCGGGCACCCTCGGGCGTGCTCTTGGTGAGCATCGGCGTTTCGATGTCGATGAAGCCTTTCGAGTCGAGAAAACGGCGGAAGGCCATCGCCGTCTTGTAGCGCAACATCATGTTCTTCTGCATCTGCGGTCGGCGCAGATCGATCACACGATGAGTCAGGCGGGTGGTTTCAGACAGATTCTCTTCATCCAGCTGGAACGGTGGGGTCGCCGATACGTTGAGAACCTCCAGCTCGTGACACAGCACTTCGATCTGCCCCGAGGTGAGCGCCGCATTCTCGGTGCCCGCGGGACGGCGGCGTACCTTGCCGGTGATCCTGACTACAAATTCGTTACGAATCGATTCCGCGGTGGCAAAGACTTCTGCGCGGTCGGGATCGCAGACGACCTGAACCAGACCTTCACGGTCGCGCAGATCAATGAAGATGACCCCGCCGTGGTCTCGGCGACGGTGAACCCAGCCGCACAAGGTGACGGTCTGATCGAGATATTCGGCGGTCACGAGACCGCAATAGTTGGTTCGCATGGCTCAAATTCCGGAAATACGAGGCGCGGCAGCACAGCCGCAGGGATGCATTATTGTTGAAGCAGGGCACTCGGCGGATTGTTTCGCCTTGTGGCTCCGTTTGGCGCCACGACCCCCATCGAGATGATGTATTTCAGCGCTTCGTCCACGCTCATGTCCAGTTCGACCACATCGGCTTTCGGGAGCATCAGGAAAAAGCCGGAAGTCGGGTTGGGCGTGGTCGGAACATAGACGCTGACATAATCGCCCGTCAGATGCCTGGCAGGATCGCCACCCGGACGTCCGGTGAGGAAGGCAATTGTCCAGGTTCCTTCACGTGGGTACTGGATCAGCAGTGCCTTTCGAAAGGCCTGCCCGTTGCTGGAGAACAGGGTGTCCGAAACCTGCTTGACGCTGTTGTAGATGGACTTCACCACGGGAATGCGCGACAGCAGCGCTTCCCAATACCGCACGAGATGCTGGCCCAGCACATTGGCGGTGAAAAGGCCGGTGATCAGGATGATCAGCAGGCTCATCAGCACGCCGAAGCCCGGGACGTGAAAGCCGAGCAGATTGTCGGGACGGAAGTGCGCGGGAATCAGCAACAACAGCTGATCGAGCGTGCTGACGATCCACGCGAGGACCATCAGGGTGATGACCAGCGGAATCCAGATCAGCAGTCCGGTGATGAAGTATTTCTTCATTCAGCAGGCGGTCAGTGACATGCGCACGAGCCACCGCAGCCGGTTGAAGGCGTGCTGTCGCTTTTCGATGTTTCGGCCGGAGCGGGGCTGGCCGCCTTGCCGCTGCCGCCCTTGAAGTCCGTCGCGTACCAGCCGGATCCCTTGAGCTGGAAGCCGGCAGCGCTGAGCAGACGCTTGTACTGGGTTGCGCCGCACGATGGGCAGGCCGGAATCGGACCATCGCTCATTTTCTGCAGATGTTCTTTCTGGAATCCACAGCTTTCGCAGCGATATTCGTAAATCGGCATCTCACTCTCCGAAAAATCAAGCGCACGAGTCTAGCGCATTGCAACATTGGCGGAAAGCGGGGAGGGAACCGTGCCGACCCTGCTCTCGACGTATACAGCCCGGATCTGGGGGCGGCGGCCGGTTAAATCAAGAGGGTGTCACAGCAGCGCCAGATAGCGGGTCGTCAGCTGTTCCCCGAAAAACAGGGCGAGGACGCCCGCGGCAGCGAGATAGGGGCCGAACGGGATCGGCACGTTTCGCCCATGGCGCGCAAACACGATCAGCCCTATACCGACCACCGCGCCGACCGCGGACGAGAGCAGAATGGTCAGCGGCAGCAACTGCCAGCCGAGCCATGCGCCGATCGCTGCGAGCAGCTTGAAGTCGCCATACCCCATTCCTTCCTTGCCGGTGACGAGCTTGAACAACCAGTAAACCGACCAGAGCGTGAGATAACCCGCCACTGCGCCGATCACCGCCGACGACAGTTCGATGTAGGTGCCCGGTAGATTGAAAAGCAGACCGAGCCAGAGCAGCGGGAGGGTCAGGTTGTCGGGTAGGAGCTGGGTGTCGAGATCGATAAAAGTCAGGGCCACCATGGTCCACAGGAAGGCCAGGGCGCCGAGCAGCGCGATGCCGTAGCCGAATCGCCACGCGGCAAAGGCCGAAAGCAGGCCGGTGAGGACTTCAATTACCGGATAGCGGATACCGATCGGGGCCTTGCAGTGTCGGCAGCGCCCTCGCAAGAGTAGAAAACTGACCACCGGAATGTTTTCCACTGCGGTGATCTGATGCCCGCAATGAGGGCAACGCGATCTGGGTGTGGCGAGGTTGAAGCGCTCCCGTTCGGCGAGGGTCTCGCCACGGAGCTCGGCAGCCTGGGCCTGCCACTCGAGCTCCATCATTTTCGGAAGACGGTGAATCACGACATTAAGGAAACTGCCCACAAACAGCCCGAGCAGCGCGGTCATCGCCGTCAGCGTGACGGAATCGTTCAGAAATTCAAACATGATTTGCGGGAGGTGATGTCGTGTGCGCCGGGCTCAGACCACCGCGCCAAGCTTGAAAATCGGCAGATACATGGCGACGACGAGACCGCCGATCACCGTGCCGAGGAAGACCATGATGAGCGGTTCGAGCAACTGTGACAGGCCGGCGACAGCGTCATCGACTTCACGTTCGTAGAACTCCGCGACTTTTCCGAGCATCGAGTCAAGCTGGCCCGACTCTTCGCCGATCGAAACCATCTGGACAGCCATCGTCGGGAAGACCTTGGCGTTCTGCATCGAGACAGTTAGGCTGGTGCCGGTACTGACCTCTGTCTGAATCTGCTTCGTTGCCATCAGATAGATATAGTTGCCGGAGGCGCCGCCGACCGAATCGAGCGCTTCGACCAGAGGTACGCCCGCGGCAAACATGGTCGACAGGGTGCGAGTCCAGCGGGCAATCGTGGCTTTGCGTACGACGTCGCCGATGACGGGAAGCTGCAGGACCGCACGGTCGACGAGAATCTGCATTTTCGGAGATCGTTTGTACAAGTACGAAATGATCATGACCGTTCCGATCACGATCCCGAACATCAGGTACCAGTATTCGACGAAGAAGTCGGACATTCCCACCACGACCAGCGTTGGGGCGGGCAGGTCTGCACCGAACGAGGCGAACACATTCTTGAATTCGGGAATCACGAACAGCATCATCACCGAGATCACGATCGCAGCAACCACCACAACGGCCAGTGGGTAGAACAATGCTGATTTGATCTTGCTCTTGATGGCAAGGATCTTTTCCTTGTAGTTCGCGAGCCGATCGAGCAGGGAGTCCAGAATACCGGCCTGTTCTCCCGCTTCTACAAGGTTGCAGTACAGTGCGTCGAAGTAGACCGGATACTTGCGGAACGCGTTGGACAGGTTGGTGCCGGTTTCGACGTCATTGCGGATCTCGTTGAGCATGCGCGCAAGCGTGGGGTTTCCCGATCCCTTCATCGCGATGTCAAAGGCCTGCAACAACGGCACCCCGGAGCGCATCATCGTCGCAAGCTGACGGGTGAACAGGGCGATGTCCTTGTCTCCGATCCGCGAGCCGCGGGATAGCTTCTGCTTCTTGACCTTGGTGACCATCACGCCCTGGCGGCGCATGGTGGCCTGAACAACCTTTTCTCCGGCAGCGCGCATTTCGCCCCGGATCATCTTCCCGGTCTTGTCCTTGCCCTCCCAGGTGTAGAGCAGTTCTTTAGGCCCTGTTGCCGGTCGTCGTGCGGTGCGGGTAGCTGTGGCCATTGGTCAGACTCTCGTTCTTCGAATCATTCGTTTGTGGTGGCGAGCACTTCCGCCAGCGAGGTGACACCTTGCATCACCTTGAGCAGGCCGGATCGGCGCAGATCGCTCACGCCTTCGAGTTCGGCCTGGGCTGCGATCTCGATGGAGTTGCCATTGCTCATGATGATCTTCGAGATCTCTTCGGAGATCGGCATGACCTGGTAGATGCCGACGCGGCCCTTGTAGCCGCTGTTCTTGCAGCGATCGCAACCGACCGGGCCATAGGGCTGCCAGCTGCCATCCAGTTGTGCTTCGGTGAAACCGGCGTCGAGCAGGGCCTCGCGCGGAATATCCATGGGCTTCTTGCACGTACAGAGGCGCCGCGCAAGCCGTTGTGCAGTGATGAGGATGACCGATGAGGCGATGTTGAAGGCTGCCACGCCCATATTGCGCAGGCGCTCGAGCGTGCTGGGCGCATCATTCGTATGCAGGGTGGACAGCACCAAGTGACCGGTCTGGGCGGCCTTGATCGAGATTTCCGCAGTGTCGATGTCGCGGATTTCACCAACCATGATCACGTCCGGATCCTGGCGCAGGAAGGCACGCAGCGCGGATGCGAACGTGAGCCCGGCCTTTTCGTTTACGTTCACCTGATTGATGCCGGGCAGGTTGATCTCGGCAGGGTCTTCGGCCGTCGAGATATTCACGCCGGGTTTGTTCAGCATGTTCAGGCACGTATAGAGCGATACGGTCTTACCGCTACCGGTCGGGCCAGTCACGAGGACCATGCCGTAGGGGCGCTCGATCGCATGCTCGATGGCCTTGCGCTGCTCGGGCTCGTAGCCCAGCGCTTCGATCCCCAGCATGGCCGATGTGGGGTCGAGAATACGCATGACGATTTTCTCACCATGCAGCGTTGGCAGCGTGGATACCCGGAAATCTATGGCTTTGTTCTTGGACAGTACGAGCTTCATGCGACCGTCCTGAGGGACCCGCTTTTCCGAAATGTCGAGTCGTGAAATGACCTTTATCCGGGCCGCGATCTTTTCGCGCAGGATCAGCGGCGGCTGGGCGATCTCGCGCAGGACGCCATCGGTCCTGAACCGGATGCGGTAGTACTTCTCGTAGGGCTCGAAGTGGATGTCGGAAGCCCCTTCGTTGATCGCATCGATGAGCATTTTCTGGATGAAGCGCACGACCGGCGCGTCGTCCACTTCGCCGGACGTATCCTCTTCCGGCTTTTCTTCGACCCCCTGATCCAGCAGGTCCATGTCGAAGTCTTCGCCGGTGATGTCGCGCAGCGAATCGGAGGCGGTCTCGGAGAGCGTCTGGAGAAGCTGGGTCAGACGTGGCTGCTCGACCACCACCGGGTCTACCGACATGCCCGTCTGGAAGCGGATCTCGTCAAGTGCCCTGAGGTTGGTGGGATCGGCCATCGCGACCGCGAGGCGGTTCCCACGCTTGCCGAGTGCGATCACCTCGTGTTTCGAGCAGAGTTTTGCGTCGATCGCGTCCTTGGGCAGATGTGCGATGTCGATCGACGAGAGATCAAACAAGGGGTAGCCAAAGGTGAGCGCGCAGAATCGAGCGAGATCGCGTGCATTGATGAATTTGCGATCCACCAGCTCGTGCACGAATGCGCGATGTCCACCCTTCGCGGACGTCGTGCATTCGAGCGCATCCTGCTCGGTGACACGGCCTTGCTGAACCAGTGCCCGGGCGAGACCGCTCATCGCAATCTGTGGATTAGCTGCCATCTCTCACATCTCTAGCCAAACTGCCTGATGTTGCATGCCCCTCCGGGGGCTGTAAAGCGGGTTTGCACAGATTTGCCTCGCCCGCCCGATCACTGCTCGGTAGGCCGAAATATCCGTACCATGCGTACCATCCGGTCCTGTGTCTGGATGACTTCGATCGGCACGCCGGCGATGCGGACCGACAATCCGGTTTCAGGAATCTCGCGAAGGTACTCGAGTAGCAACCCATTCAATGTTTTCGGCCCGTCGAGCGGAAGATTTAGCCCAAGTTTGCGATTCAGGTCGCGCAGGCTCTGCCCCCCGTCCGCCAGAACGCTTCCATCCTCTCCCCAGGCCAGCTTGTCACCACTGTCGGGAGTGCTCGTGGTGAACTTTCCGATGAGTTCTTCGATGATGTCTTCCACGGTCACGAGACCGAGCAGTTCTCCGTACTCGTCCACCACCAGCGCCATCCGCTGCTTGTTTTCCTGGAAGAATCGAAGCTGTGAATAGACGGGCGTGTCCGCCGGAATGAAGTAGGGCTTTCCGAGCAGTTCGCGGATTTCAGCGGGATCGAATCCAGAATCCAGGGTGTGGCCAAGCATGCGCCGCAGATGCAGCAATCCGATGACGTTGTCCATTTCGCCATCGAAAACGGGCAGGCGGGTATGGTAGCTGGTCGCAATCTGATGGCGGAGTTCTTCTGCCGGCATGCCGAGGTCGAGGGCTTCGATTGCGCCGCGTGGCGTCATCACGTCTTCAACCGTGATGTCCTCGAGTTCGAACAGATTAACCAGGATGCTGCGGTGCTTCTGGGGGATGAAGTGGCTCGATTCGAGCACCATCCCACGGAGTTCTTCCGGTGTGAGGCGGTGTTGGCCCTCGTCGGAGCTGGGTTTCAGGCGCATCAGGCCCAACAGGCCGGAAACGAAAAAATTGATGAAGCTGACCACGAAGCTCGTTATTCTGAGCAGCGCCGCAAGCACATAAGAGACCACTACGGCCAGGCGATCGGCGTAGTTGGCACCGATCACCTTCGGTGTGATTTCCGAGAAAACCAGGATCAGGAACGTAACCACGAGGGTTGCAGCCCCCAGCGCCCATTCCTTGTCGCCGAATAGCTCGATGGTGATGATGCTCACCAGCATCGCCGCCGCAGCATTGATGAGATTGTTGAACAGCAGGATCACGCCCAGCAGCCGGTCCGTCTGGCCGAGCAACTCGTTGGCGAGTTTGGCGCCACGGTGACCGGTTGCGGCAAGGGAACGCAGACGATAGCGGTTGGCCGCCATCATCGCCGTCTCTGCCATGGAAAAGAGTCCTGAAAGGACGAGCAACAACGCCAGCGCGACCGCTTTGGTCGCAATAGGAAGGTCGGTCACGGCCGCGGGGAGAGTTGGAAACCGCTCCGAGTATTAAGGCGCCGGCAAGGCATGTCAATGTGCGCTACACCGCGCGGTGCAGCACAACGTCCATCACGAATCGGCTTCCGACGTATGCCAGCAGCAGCACTGCGAAGCCAACAAGCGTCCAGCGCTGGGCGAGTTTTCCGCGCCATCCCCAGATCTGGCGGCCGGCGAGGAGCGTTCCGAAGATAACCCACGAGATGATCGCGAAAACCGTCTTGTGATCGAGTATGAAGGCTCGGCCGAATAGGTCCTCGGAGAACATGATGCCGGATAGCAAGGTCAGGGTCAGCAGCACGAAGGCGATGCTGATGAGTCGGAACAAGAGGGTCTCCATCGTCAGCAGCGGCGGCAGGTTGGCCAGCGCCTTGCTCAGGCGGGCGCTGTGCAGCTGTCTTTCGGCGACGGACATCAGCAGTGCGTGAAGTGCCGCCAGCGTGAACAGGCTGTAGGCCAGCATCGCGACCACAAAATGGGCTCGGAACACAGGAGAATCAGCATTGGGCAGCTGGTGCTGTATGGGAAACAGTCCGGGCAGCAGCGAGCAGATCGAAGCGGCGGGCATCGCCAGCGTCTGGAGCCCGTCGAGTCTCGCATAGAGGTTCTCGATCCAATAGAAAAGCACTGCCAGCCAAACCATCAACGACATCGCGATGCTGAACCCGAAGCGCATCCCCCCGGCGGCGAAGAGTTCGCGGTGAAGGAGCAGCCCGTGTGCCGCGAGGGCCAACAGCAGAGCCCCTCGCTCCCAGCCGCTCAACCCGCGACGTTTGGCAAGCGTTGCCTCATGCCAGCGGGAGCGCCAGAAATGGACGCCTAGCGCGGCATACATGGAGGCGGGAAGCAGATGGAGTAAAATGCTTGGCATTCTCGAAGTTTACCCCAACGCCTCTGTTTGCGGACCGAACATGCTGGACAATCTCTCTCAACGCCTCTCACGTGTCGTCAAAACCCTGCGGGGGCACGCCCGCCTTACGGAAGACAATATCCAGGAGGCCTTGAGGGAAGTCAGGCTTGCGCTGCTCGAGGCTGACGTCGCGTTACCCGTCGTCAAGGATTTCATCGCGGGCGTCAAGGAAAAGGCCGTTGGCCAGGAGGTCATTTCCTCGCTCACGCCGGGACAGGCACTGGTCGGCGTGGTGCACAAGGAGTTGACCGCGTTGATGGGGGGGGCGCACCAAGGGCTCGATCTTGCCGCCCAGCCCCCTGCGGTCATTCTCATGGCGGGTCTGCAGGGTGCGGGCAAGACGACGACGACGGGCAAGCTCGGAAAGTTGCTGCGCGAGCGCATGAAGAAGAAGGTGCTGGCGGTTTCCACCGACGTCTATCGGCCCGCCGCGATCGCGCAGTTGCAAACTGTGGCCGGACAGGCGGGAATCGAGTTTTTCCCCTCTGACGTGGCTCAGAAGCCGCTGGATATTGCCAAAGCGGCGCTGGATTACGCGCGTCGTCATTACTTCGATGTGTTGCTGGTCGACACGGCGGGCCGACTTGCCATCGACGAAATCATGATGGCCGAGATCAAGGACTTGCACGCCGGCATCAAGCCGATCGAGACCTTGTTCGTGGTCGATGCAATGTTGGGTCAGGACGCGGTCAATACGGCGCGGGCCTTCAACGAGGCGCTGCCGCTGACCGGGGTCGTGCTGACCAAGCTGGATGGCGATGCGCGTGGCGGCGCAGCCCTCTCGGTTCGCCAGGTGACGGGTAAGCCACTCAAGTTTGCGGGTGTGGGCGAGAAACTGAGTGGCCTGGAGGAATTCCATCCCGAACGGATGGCTTCGCGGATTCTGGGGATGGGCGACATCCTCGGTCTTGTCGAGGAGGCTCGGCGTGGCGTCGACGAGGAAAAGGCCAAGGCGTTTGCGCAGAAGCTCAAGTCCGGCAAGGGATTCGACCTCAACGATTTCAAGGAACAGATCGGGCAGATGCGCAAGATGGGGGGCATGTCAGCGCTCATGGACAAGCTTCCTGCCCAGTTTGCACAGGCTGCGGGGCAGTTGCAGGGCGGCATGGAAGAGAAGACGGTAGGACGGATCGAAGGCATCATCAATTCGATGACGCCTGCCGAGCGAAGCAAGCCCGAACTCTTGAAGGCTTCGCGAAAGCGCCGTATCGCTGCGGGTGCCGGTGTTTCGGTTCAGGAGGTCAATCGTCTTCTGAATCAGTTTGAGCAGACTCAAAAGATGATGAAACAGTTTTCGAAAGGCGGCATGCAGAAGATGATGCGAAGCATGAAGGGCATGCTGCCCGGTCTGCGTTGATCGATACGGTTTCCCTGCGCGCGCTTGAGGCGCTGCTGTGCCGTTGCTCTGACGAAAAAGTCCGGTTGGCCAAGTCTTTGCAAGATGATGTACAGGCTGGCCGCGTGGCATTTCGGCATGATGATGATCCGTTGACTGTGTGCGAAGCGGGTCGTCCCGAGTTGCCGTTGCTGGTTGCTGCGCAGGAAGTGCCACGGCGCCGGGTGGGTAGTCGCGAAGGGCATGCGGCTTTGCTGCACGCAATAGCGCATATCGAGTTCAATGCGATCAATCTCGCTCTCGATTGCGTCTATCGTTTTGCTTCGCTCCCCGACGATTTCTACACCGGCTGGGTCGGGGTGGCAGCCGAAGAGGCTTATCACTTCGACCTGGTTCGTAATCGGCTCCGTGCTCTCGGTTTCGATTACGGGAGCTTCCCTGCACACAACGGGTTGTGGGAGATGGCCGTCAAGACTGCGGCCGATCCACTTGCGCGCATGGCGCTTGTCCCACGCGTCCTCGAGGCGCGCGGCCTCGATGCGACTCCGCTGATCATCGAGAAATTGCGCAGCATAGGGGACTTTGAGTCGGTGGCCATCCTGGATATCATCCTGCGGGACGAGGTTGGCCATGTGGCACTCGGGGATTACTGGTTTCGCCTCTTTTGCGGATTGGCGGGGCTGGACCCCGAGCCGACCTATCTAAGACTCATCGATCAATTCGACGCACCGTGGCCACATCCGCCATTACACGAAGCTGCGCGTTTACTGGCGGGGTTCAGTCCCGCCGAGATCGAGCGCCTGTCGCGCATGCGCTGAATTCCAGCTCCCGAATGCAAAAAGGGCGGATCGTTCCGCCCTTTTGGATTGTGATAATCGGATCTTTCCGCTTAGCGCAGGCCGGCAGCGTAATCGGAAACTGCCTTGATCTCCGGATCGGTCATCTTGATCGCGATCATGCGCATCATCTTGGCCGGATCGTTCGCGCGCTCGCCGGAACGGAAAAGTTTGAGCTGAGCTTCGATATATTCGGCAAACTGGCCAGAAAGACGCGGGTACTGGACGGGCAGGCCCGCGCCGGCGGGGCCGTGACATCCTGCACAGGCTGGCAGGCCCTTGCTGGCATCTCCTGCGCGCCAGAGTTGCTGGCCGAGGACAATCGTATCGTTGTTCTTGGCCGATTCAGGTTTCAGCTGCTGGCTGGCAAAGTATGCCGCCATGGCTTTCTTGTCTTCATCAGTGCTGAGCATGGCGACCATACCATTCATGACTGCGTTGACCCGTTCAGGGGCCTTGCCATCCACAGAACTGAAATTGCTCAACTGCTTGTAGAGGTATTCGGGATGCTGCCCGGCAAGTTTTGGATTGGCCGAAAGCTGGCTGTTGCCATCCGCGCTGTGACAACCTGCGCATACCGTTTCAGCAATCTGTTTGGCCTTTGCCAGATCGGGTTGGGACCCGGTTTCTGCCTGAACCTGGATGCTGCCGGTGGCAAGCAACAGCGAGAGCAGCAGGGAACGCTTGATCATGGTGTCCTCGGAAGCCGTGAGTGGAATTTTCAAACCTGATATTCTATACCAGTGCCCGGGGGATGCGCGACCGGATTATGAAGCGCGGCATTCAAACACGCCCCCCGAACCACTTTGCGCCATTTTTCGGCGTCGTGAAGACCTCCAATGTCCCTGTTCAAGAACGCCAGTTTCGAGATTTCCATTGCAAAACCGGGGGGGCTGCCACCTCCGATCGGCGCCGAAATCGCCTTCGCGGGCCGGTCGAATGCCGGAAAATCAAGCGCAATCAATACGCTGACCGATCACAACCGTCTTGCGTTCGTGTCGAAAACCCCGGGGCGTACCCAGCTGATCAATTTTTTCAGGTTGCAGTGTGGCGCAGCACTCGTCGATCTACCAGGCTACGGCTATGCCGAAGTCCCGGAGAAGGTCCGCCTCCAGTGGCAAGCCCTGCTCGAGCGCTATCTGCGGACACGGGAAAATCTGATCGGTCTTGTCGTGATCATGGACAGTCGACATCCTTTGAAGCCGCTGGATCGACAAATGCTTGACTGGTTTGCGCCCACCGGAAGGCCGATGCACATCCTGCTGACCAAGAGCGACAAGCTTTCAAGGGGAGAGGCACAAAAGACACTGCTCGAAGTTCGGCGAGAACTCGCTGCCCGCGGTGGGCAAGTGACAGTACAGCTTTTCTCGAGCCTCAAGAAACAAGGCATGGAAGAGGTGGAGCAAACCGTCTCCGGCTGGTTGGCGAGCCAGCCATTCAGCGAGACTGAAATCGCTCCGGGCGAGACAAATGAGAAAAAACATACCCCCGGCTAAAGGGGAAAAACGCCGGGGGTTGAAACTGCCTCAATTGGTAAAGGCACCCGCTCAGGGAGGTAAAGCGGGAGACGGCTCAGCACCATCTGCCTGATCGGATCAAGGCGCTTGTGGAAAGTTCCCGGGACAATCTGTAACCCCATGTTAAACACCAAGGATGCGAGATCTGTATGAGACCCACTCCAGGTTTCCCTTCGGCGCGGATGCGCCGTATGCGGCGTGATGATTTCTCCCGACGCTTGATGCGGGAGAACAGGCTTTCGGTCGACGACCTGATCTACCCTGTATTTGTCGTCGACGGAACCAACGTCGTACAGTCGGTAGCGTCGATGCCCGGAGTCAATCGCTACTCGCTTGATCGTCTGATGCACGTGGCCGAAGAGGTCGTGTCGCTCGGAGTGCCTGCGTTGGCACTTTTCCCCGTGGTCGGGCAGGACAGAAAGTCCGAGCTGGCCGAGGAGGCTTACAATCCGGATGGCTTGGTGCCGCGGGTGTTGCAGGCGCTCAAGGCGCGTTTCCCTGAGCTTGGCCTCATTACCGATGTTGCTCTGGATCCTTACACGAGTCATGGGCAGGACGGATTGATCGACCCGGCAGATCCACGTGGCTATGTGCTCAATGACGAGACGCTTGAGGTGCTTGCAAAACAGGCGCTGTGTCATGCGCAGGCCGGTGCCGATGTGGTTGCCCCGTCGGACATGATGGACGGGCGCATCGCCCGGATTCGTGCAGAGCTGGATGGTGACAAGCGGATACATACACGGATTCTTGCCTACTCGGCGAAGTATGCCTCCAGCTTTTACGGGCCTTTCAGGGATGCAGTGGGCTCCGCAGCGAACCTTGGCAGAGGTAACAAGCATACCTATCAGATGGATCCGGCCAACGCCGACGAAGCGGTCCGCGAAGTAGCCCTGGACATCGCCGAAGGAGCGGACATGTTCATGGTCAAGCCCGGTATGCCCTATCTGGACATCGTGCGTCGGATTAAATCCGAACTGCAGGTGCCAACTTACGCTTATCAGGTGAGTGGCGAGTACGCGATGCTCAAGGCCGCGGCGCTGAACGGCTGGCTTGCGGAGGAGGCCTGCATGCTCGAGGCTTTGCTGAGCTTCAAGCGGGCGGGTGCGGACGGCATCCTGACTTACTTTGCGCTCGACGCCGCGCGTGCGCTCAGGCAGGCATGAGTGTTTGCTGCGAGCCAGGCCTGACGGCTGTGCAGAATGAGGTGGCCGTCCGCGCTATTCGTCCCGATGATCTGCCCGCCGTGATTCAAGTCCAGCGGCGAGCGTACGACGATGCGCTGCAGGAGGCCGTCGAGGTTTTCCGAGCCAAGCTTCGGCTCGCTCCGGACTCTGCATGGCTGGCGGAGCATGACGGTCGCACGATTGCCTATCTGTTCGCCCACCCGTGGGCCGGTTACACGCCCCCTGCCTTGAATCTGCCGCTCGCGGCGCTTCCACCCGAAACTGACTGTGCTTACCTCCATGATCTTGCCGTTCGGCCAGAGGCGCGTGGGAGCGGCGTCGCGCTCTTGTTGATCGACCGCTTCGAACGCTGGGCCAAGGAGCGAGGATTCGAGCGTTCGATGCTGGTTGCGGTCGGAAGTGCAGAGAGGTTCTGGGCCCGTATCGGATTTGAGCGGACGCTTGGTGCCACAGCGTTCCGAGAGAAACGTTCAGACTACGGTGCGGGTGCGGTGTGCATGCACAGAGGGGCCGGTTTCGTGCGGCCGCAGCCGTGATGCTGCACGGCGCAGCTCGAGAACGCTCCCCAGCGTGAGATCGACATAGGGCAGGCGTCGCAGGCTTCGGCTGATCCACACGGTGCGCATTCCCAAGCGTTTTGCGGTGCGAAGGTTTACTGCGCTGTCCTCGACCATGATGCATTGCGATGCCCGCAGATCATGATCCCGCAGCAGATATCGGTAGGCCTCGATCCGAGGCTTCGGTTGCAGGCGCATGTCCTCGATCCCGAAGACATCGTCGAAGAACCTGCGTATTCCAATGATTCTCAGGACCGACTCTGCATAGTCCCGAGGCCCGTTCGAAAAGACCAGCTTTCGTCCCGGCAGGCGCCGTAACATTGCCTTGACGGCGTTGTTGAAGACCAGCATTCGCTCGAGCGCGTCGAAACGATGGGTTTCGCTGAGGAAATGGCCTGGATTGGTGCCGTGGTGGCGCATGAGGCCCAGCAAGGTCGCGCCATAGCGATGCCAGTAGCGAGTGCGAAGCCCGTCGGCATCCTCGCGCGTGAGGCCGAGATGCGTTTCCAGGTAGGCCGTCATGCTGCGATTTATGTGCGGAAAGATATGTGGGCTGGCATCGTGGAGGGTATTGTCGAGGTCGAACAGCCAGACCGGGCGGGTCGTCATGAAAGCTTCCCCTGCTTATCGTCGCGTGGCCTGAACTGAATCACCGAGCGGCCGTCGGCAGTGGTCTTGGGCGGAATCTTCCAGGCGTGGCCGAAGACGACTTCGAAAGTCGCCGGCAGCCGGCCTTCGCATCTCATTGCTTCATAGCGTTGGCGTACCTCGCGCCAGATTCCGCGGCCCGTCAGTCCCTTCGGGCGGTTTCGTGCCGCCGATGTGGTGCCGCCGAGGCGAAGGTCGCGCAGCAGGTCGTCGAGGTCGGCATAGGTGAGCGTGATCATCTGCATGTCCATGACCGGATCACCGAATCCTGCCTTGACGAGCACGTCGCCGATGTCATGCATGTCGATGAAGCGGTGGACCCGGTTCTGTTCCGTTTCGGGGAAGCTGGATCGTAGTTCCTTGAGGGTGTCGGGCCCGAGCGTGGAGAACATGACCATGCCGCCCACTTCGAGCACGCGTCCCAGCTCCTTGAGCCCGGGGAGCGGATCGTCCAGCCAGTTGAACATCAGATTC
Organism: Cognatazoarcus halotolerans; assembly: GCF_009800965.1. GTDB lineage: Bacteria > Pseudomonadota > Gammaproteobacteria > Burkholderiales > Rhodocyclaceae > Cognatazoarcus > Cognatazoarcus halotolerans. The sequence continues at coordinate 347,700 of NZ_WUAF01000002.1, forward strand.
GACCACACCATCGATGCCGTACCCGAGGCAAGCGGCAGGCGTTCGACGTCAGCGCAGGCCAGCAGCGCTCCGTTTGCTCGCGCAAACGGATTGATTCTTGCCAGCAACCCGCGTGCGGGTCTGGCACGCAGAATCGCGGGTAACGCGGCGTCGATGCCGAAGATCTCGGCTGTTGGATAGCGGCGGGCGAGCTCGGCAAGGTCCATGCCGGTACCGCATCCGGCGTCGATGATTCGGCGCGGCTCGATCCGGATGTAATCGAGCCGTTCCGCCATGCGTGACGAGACTTCCCGGCTCAGCACCGATACCGAGTCGACGGTAGCCGCATGGCGGGAGAAGTTACGGCGGACCGCCCGGCGATCTATTTCGAAGTCGGCAGGCTGGTTCATTCAGATGGCTTTGATCCCCAGGCGGGCGAACAGGGCTTCGTCGCCGCCTGCATCCGGATTGTCGGTGGTGAGCAGCCGTTCGCCATAGAAAATCGAATTTGCTCCGGCAAGGAAGCAAAGAGCCTGCATCTCGTCGCTCATCTGCTGACGTCCGGCCGAGAGGCGAACATAGCTCTTCGGCATGGTGATCCGGGCGACGGCGATGGTACGGACGAAATCGAGCGGATCAATGCCCTCGACATCCGCCAAAGGGGTGCCTTCGATCGCAACCAGATTGTTGATCGGCACCGAGTCCGGCGGGGGCGTCATATTGGCCAGTTCGGCGACCAATGCTGCGCGGCTCTTCTGACCTTCACCCATGCCGATAATTCCTCCGCAGCAGACGTTCACGCCTGCATTCCGAACCTTGTCGAGTGTATCGAGGCGATCCTGCAGGGTGTGTGTGGTGATGACCTTGCCGTAGTGCTCGGGCGCAGTGTCGATGTTGTGATTGTAGTAATCCAGGCCTGCATCCTTGAGTCTTTCGGCCTGCCCGTCCTTGAGCATGCCGAGCGTTACGCAGGTTTCGAGGCCAAGTTTCTTCACTTCACGGACCATTTCCAGCACTGGCTCGAGATCGCTGTCTTTGGGGCCTCGCCACGCGGCGCCCATGCAAAAACGCGATGCGCCCTTTGCCTTGGCTGCCCGCGCATTTTCCAGCACCTCGTCAAGGGGGAGCAGGCGTTGTCGCTCGAGACCGGTATCGTAGCGCGCAGATTGTGAGCAATAGCCGCAATCCTCGGAGCAGCCGCCCGTCTTTATGGACAAAAGGGTCGAGCGCTGCACCGCATTGGGGTCGAAGTGTTCGCGATGAACCTGCTGGGCGCGGAACACCAGGTCATTGAAGGGCAGGGCAAAGAGTGCCTCGATGTCCTCGACCGGCCAGCACTGTACAGGTGTTTGTCGGGGGCGGAGTGTGGTGAGGGGAATGGTGGCGTGAGATGTCATTGTGCTATTTTTCCGTTCTTCTGTAATTCAAAATTACAGATGGTCGTTGATCGATGCTTTGACTGTCAAATGCTGATGGAGCCCATTCCCCTTGAGTGCCCGCCTGATTGACGCGTTGGTCGACTTCCTGCTGCCGCAGCCATGCTTTCTATGCGGCGCCAACAGTGCTGGGGGACCACTATGCAAGGCCTGCGCAGTGCTGCTGCCCGAGCCCGGTCCGTACCGCTGTAGGCGCTGTGCGCTCCCGACGTTCGGTACGCTGACTTGCGGGCGATGCATTTCCAGGCCACCGGCCTTCGATGCAAGCGTGTCGGCGTTCGAGTACCGGTTTCCCGTTTCCGACATGATCCGGCGTTTGAAGTATCACGGCGATATCTATCTGGCGAAGCAACTGGGGCGAATGCTGGTGGATGTTGCAAGCGTCGGCAGCGTCGATGTGATCGTACCGATGCCGCTGCACCGCAGGCGCTTGGGGGAACGTGGTTTTAACCAGGCGCTTGAGTTGGCGCGCCCGTTGGCGCGGGCCTCCGGCCTGCCGATGCTCGTCGACGCCGTCGTTCGAGAGCGGGATACGTCACCGCAGGCCGGCCTCTCTCCGGCGGTGCGGAAACGGAACCTGCGTGGCGCCTTCGGTTGCACTCGGTCGTTTGCCGGATTATCCGTATTGGTGGTGGACGATGTCATGACGACCGGGGCTACCGCCGAGGAGTTCGCCCGCACGCTCAGGAGCGCCGGCGCCCGCCGCGTGGAAAATCTGATCCTTGCGAGAACCCTACCGGGGCGTTGAGTCCTTGTGCTTGAGCGGGCAGAATGGCCCCCCATGTTTCACGTCATCCTTTTTCAGCCCGAGATTCCACCCAACACGGGGAACGCGATTCGCCTCTGCGCGAATACCGGCGCCCACCTTCATTTGGTGAAGCCTTTGGGCTTCAGTCTCGACGATCGACATCTTGCCCGTGCGGGGCTGGATTACCATGATCTTGCCCGGGTCTCCATTCATGAAGACTGGGCTGCATGCAAGGCCGCACTTGGCGACGCAAGGCTCTTCGCACTGAGTTCGCATGCTTCCCGGCGTTATGATCTACAGGCGTTCCGGTCGGGTGATGCGTTCCTGTTTGGTCGTGAAACCGCGGGGTTGCCTGGTGCAGTGCTGGAAGATGTGGCGCCTTCGATGCGCTTGAAGTTGCCCATGTGCCCGGCGAATCGCAGCCTCAACCTCTCGAACAGTGTAGCTGTGGTGGTCTACGAGGCGTGGCGGCAGTGTGGTTTCGCGGGGAGCGCGAAAATCTGACACGGTGCATTGCCGGCTGCGGGAGGAGTCACTCGTGCTTGGGGTCGCGAGCGAGCAATTGCTCCACCACCTGGCGCGGATCGGCACCGTCGTGCAGCAGGGTATCCACCGCTTCGCAGATTGGCATTTCCACCCCGGTTCGTCTGCCGAGCAAGGCGACTTCGCGCGCCGTACTGACGCCCTCGGCCACATGACCGAGATCGGTCAGGATCTGGTTGAGCGACTTGCCTTGGGCGAGAGACAGTCCGACGCGACGATTACGCGACAGATCGCCGGTACAGGTGAGAATCAGGTCGCCCATCCCCGCGAGGCCCATGAAGGTTTCCTGGCGACCGCCGAGCCTTACTCCCAGGCGTGATATCTCGGCCAGCCCGCGGGTAAGCAGGGCCGCACGGGCGTTCAATCCGAAGCCCATTCCATCCGAGACGCCTGCCGCGATAGCGATGACGTTCTTCACCGCGCCGCCGACCTCTGCGCCCACAATGTCGGTGTTGGCATAAAGGCGCAGGATCGGCTGATGCAACGCGGCGACCCAGTGTTCGGCGAATACTGCATCGGCCGAGGCAAGGGTGACTGCCGTGGGGAGACCTCTGGCAACTTCGAGCGCAAAGCTCGGGCCGGTCAACACTCCGTGCGGGGCATCGTTACCAAGCTCCTCGCGAACGATCTCGTGAGGCAGCTTGCCGGTACCCTTTTCAAGGCCCTTGCATGCCCACAAGAGCGGCGTGCCCGGGCACAGGCTCCGAAGTCGGCGGGTCGCATCACGAAGCCCCGAAAGCGGTGTGACAACAAGATGCAGATCGGCGTCATGCGCCGTCTCATCAAACGATGACGAAACGGTCAGCGATGCCGGGAATGTGATCTCGGGCAGATAACGGCGATTCTCACGGTGCGCCCCCATCTCGCCGATCTCGCGTGCATTTCGACCCCAGAGGACGACCTGATGCACATGCGAAAAGGAAACGGCAAGTGCCGTTCCCCACGCGCCGGCACCAAAAATACCAATCCTCATGGTCCGTCCCTCAGACGCCCCAGACTTGGCTGACGTGAACATATCCGGTCGCTCCGTCCCGGTGTTTCACCTTTATCCAGCCGCTTCGGAGGACTTCAACAATGTCGAGAACGACGTCGCGAACAGCCTCGAATTCCGTCGCGGCCTTGTCATCCGGGGCCTTGCGTATTGCGGCCCGTTCTGCGGTGATCTGAACGGTGCGCTTCTCGGTGAGAGCTTTGCGCTCTATCCAGCTGATCGTGCCTGCGGAGTCGCGCACCTTGCACCACTTGTCGAGGGATACGATCAGCTCTACCGGGGTTCCACTCGCAATCACAAAAAGCCGTTTTCCCTGAACCGAAGGCGAGTCGAAGAGGATGGCCGGAGTCGAGACGGAGCGATAGTCGACTGCATGCGTCGGTGGCGCCACGCAAGCGAGCGCTACCGTCAGCAGTGCTGAGCTGACGGCGTGGAGCTTGAAACGAGCGTGCATTATTGGGCCGTTTCGCTCCCGGCCTGTTGCTTCTGAGCTTGGAAGAGCGCTTCGAAGTTGACCGGGGCCAGCAGAACCGGCTGAAAACCAGACCGTGTCACCGCATCGGAGACGACTTCCCGCGCGTACGGGAACAGGATGTTCGCGCAGCCGATCATCATGATCGGCTCGATATCGTCGGCGGGCACGTTGCGAATCTGGAAGATTCCCCCCTGGGCGACTTCGACCAGGAAAACGGTGCGGTCTTCGGGGAGCTTGGCGGCAACAGTGACCGTCAGGACGACTTCGTAGATGCCCTCGTCGATTTGATTGCCCGACGTATTGAGTTGGACATTGATCTGCGGTGTTTCACGCTCGAGGAAGATCTGTGGTGCGTTCGGCACCTCCAGGGAAAGATCCTTTACGTAGAGCTTCTCGATCGTGAATACGGGCTGAGTGTTTTCGGTCATCTGAATGCCTGGTGGTTTATGGTTTGTGTTGTCGGGTGTTGCGTCAGGTATTGTCGCCATGAAGCAGCCGGTCGAGTTCGCCGGTGCGGTCGAGCGCAAACAGATCGTCGCAGCCGCCAACGTGGCGAGCGCCGATGAAAATCTGGGGAACGGTACGTCGCCCGCTGCGCGTCATCATCTCGTCCCGCCTTGAAGGTTCGATATCAACGCGGATCTTCTCGAAATCCGAGACGCCCTTGCTGTGCAGAAGGCTTTCGGCCCGGATGCAATACGGGCAGGTGCCTGTCGCGTACATGACAATTTTCGCAGGCATGGTCACTTCCTCTTGCGACTTACCGGCTGTCCTGCCTGCTGCCAAGCCTGCATGCCGCCACTGAGGTTATACACCTGCTCGATCCCAGCCTTCTGCAAAGTGGCACATGCGGCAGACGATCTGGCCCCCGACGCGCAGCACACGATTACCGGTTTTCCCGATTTGGCGATTTCGGCTGCACGACGCTCCAGGTCACCTAACGGAATGTTCCTGGCGTTCGGAATGTGGCCGCTGCCGAACTCGTCGGCGGTCCGGACATCCACGATTATGGCGTCTTCACGGTTGATCTTGAGCGTCGCTTCGACTGCGTTCAGTGCGTTCGTGCCGCCGCCGCGCAACATCGAAAAAAGAAGCATGCCGCCGCTTGCTGCGGCCAAGGCTGCCCATTGCCAGTTCTGCTGGAGAAACTCCAATTTCCAACTCCGTCTATTGCTGTTCTGGGGGGACGCCGCAGAATACCTCGCGCATCATGACGATCAGCTGCAAGGTGCGCTGATCCCCGACGCGATAATAAACGCGGTTTGCGTCCTTGCGAGTAAGCAACACACCCTTGTCGCGAAGGATTGCCAAGTGTTGCGAAATGTTGCTCTGGGAGGTGCCGACTGCCTCGACGATTTCCTGGACGCAGGCCTCGGCGTCACCGATCACGCAAAGAATCTTGAGACGCAGAGGATGCGATATCGCCTTCAGCGCCCGGGCAGCTACCTCTATCTGCTCTTTCTTGTCGATGAGGTCAATGATTGCGTGAGTCAAGATTTAGTGGTCGTATCGAATTTTCGGATTGCGATAAAATACCACCTTTCGCCGGAGCGCGTGTCGGGCTGAGGCTCGAATCGATGGCCTGCCGGATCCCGATTTCACTCAATCATCAGTAACCATCATGTACAAGATCGTTCTATTGCGTCACGGCGAGTCAATCTGGAACAAGGAAAACCGGTTTACCGGATGGACGGATGTCGATTTGACGGAACAGGGCACGAATGAAGCCCACGCAGCCGGTCGCCTGCTACGGGCTGAGGGCTTTACTTTCGATCAGGCCTTTACCTCTGTTCTGAAACGTGCCAACAAGACGCTCAATATCGTCCTCGAAGAACTGGACTCACTGTGGTTGCCGGTAAGCCACTCGTGGCGCCTGAACGAGAGGCACTATGGTGCGCTGCAGGGCCTCAACAAGGCGGAGACGGCCGCCAAGTATGGCGATGAGCAGGTCTTGATCTGGCGCCGCTCGTATGACACGCCGCCGCCGGCGCTTGAGGATGGGGACGAGCGGATTGCCGCTGATGATCCCCGCTATGCGGAGCTGCCTTCGGCACGTTTCCCGCGGACCGAATGCCTGAAGGATACGGTTGCGCGCGTGGTGCCCTACTGGGAAACGGTGATCGTGCCACAGATACTCGCCGGCCAGCGATTGTTGATCGCTGCACATGGAAATAGCCTACGTGCATTGATCAAGTATCTCGATGGTGTTTCCGACGAAGCAATCGTGGGCCTGAACATTCCGACGGCGCAGCCGCTCGTGTATGAATTCGACGCTGCATTACGACCCATTCGCAGCTACTACCTGGCGGACGAGGATACCATTCGTGCCGCTCAGGCTGCCGTGGCGAGCCAGGGCAAAGCAAGGTAATTTGCCTGATTACGTAACCGTGACGCGTTTCGCGACGTGCTATCGGCATGGCGCATCGATACTTCTGGCGTTGGTCGCATGTCTGGTGCCACCTCCGCACGGAGGTCGCGCCGCCTTGGCTGCGCCTCAGATTGGCGAGACCCGTTCGGATCTTCAGGATGTCCAGAAGCGTATCCGCGAGCTGCAGAAGGACATCGAAGACACCGAGGAGTCGCGAAGCGAGGCGGCAGATGCCTTGGCAAGCACCGGAAAGGCGATTACGGCGTCCGGGCGGAAACTCCGGCAGATGGTTGCCGATCGGGCTTCCGTCGAGGCGGAATTGCTTTCGCTGGAAAAACGTAGCGTGGAGTTGAGGGAGCGTATCGATGGCCGGCATGAACGGCTTGCCCGCTGGCTCCGGCAGCATTACCGGGAAGGGGCAGACGGCAGGCTCGCCCGCCTTCTTGCGGAGAGTGATCCGAGTCAGGTCGCGAGAAACGGGGAGTATCTGCGTCATCTCGGTAAGGCGAATCTGGCATTGATTGAAGTTCAGCGCAGGGATCTGGGCGATCAGGAAAAACTTGCTGAGTCGATCCGTGCCCGTAGGGACCGGCTTGCTGCGTTGGCGCAGAATGAGAAACAACAGCAGGCAGAGCTTACCAGGGCGCGGGCCGAGCACGCATCGAAACTTGCAACACTCGATTCCCGGCTGCGCGCCCAACGGACTGAGGTAAGCACGCTCAAGCAGGACGAGCGTCGAATGGAACGGCTGATTGAGGGGCTTGAGCGAATGGCGCGCGAACAGCTGGCGCGTCGTCGCGCCGAGCTCGAACGCAAGCGCCGCGAGGCACGGATCGCTGAGGCGGAGGCTGCGGCACGTGCCGCGCAAAGTGGCGTGAAGCAGCGCGAGGAACGGTCCGTGACCGGGCGATCACGTCCGGTAACTGCTGAGCCCGTTGTGGGGCGTACCGATCAAGTGTCCGGTCCGGCACCTGCGGGAATACCCTTCGATCGTCTGAAGGGCAGGCTCAAGGCACCTCTGAGCGGCGAATTGATCGGGCGTTTCGGTGAGCAAAGGGCAAACGGCGGGACCACCTGGAAAGGAGTGTTCATCCGCGCCGGCGCGGGATCGCAAGTCCGGGCGGTAGCGGCAGGTGAAGTCGTTTTTGCGGACTGGTTGCGGGGTTTTGGTAACCTCATCATCATCGATCACGGTGATGGGTATCTTTCCATCTACGGGAACAACGAGCAGCTATTGCGATCAACCGGCCAAGGTGTTACCGGCGGCGATGCAATTGCCAGCGTGGGGACTGGCGGAAGTAGTGATGAATCGGGTTTATACTTTGAAATTCGACATCGCGGCCAGCCGGTGGATCCCCTGAAGTGGGTGCGGCTCAGATAGTCGCGAGAATTCGTGCCGACTCGAAACGGGCGGCAACTCCAACGGAGCGTTCATGGGTAGCAAGCTGCAACAGGCGGGTCTGGTTTTCACGGGATTGTGTGCTGGTGTTCTCATCAGCCTGAATTTTTCGGCAAACGCGGATCGGCCGGCGCAGGTGGCTTTGCCGGTCGAGGAACTGCGCGCTTTCGCTGATGTATTCAACGCGATCAAGCAGGGCTATGTCGAGCCGGTGGAGGACAAGAAGCTGATTACCAATGCGATCAGCGGAATGCTCTCTGGTCTTGATCCTCATTCGGCCTATCTAGATGCGGATGCGTTCAAGGAGTTGCAGGTCGGAACCCAAGGGCAGTTTGGCGGGCTGGGGATCGAAGTCGGCATGGAAGATGGCTTCGTCAAGGTCATTTCGCCGATCGAGGACACGCCAGCATTTCGCGCAGGCATCAAGGCAGGCGATCTGATCGTCAAGCTCGACGACACGCCCGTGAAGGGACTGACTCTGGGCGACGCGGTCAAGCGTATGCGCGGCAAGCCAAATACCAAAATTACGCTGACTATTGCCCGAAAAGGCGAGGCGAAGCCGCTGATCGTGGTCCTCAGCCGCGAAGTCATCAAGGTCCAGAGCGTAAAGTCGAAACTGGTCGAACCGGGCTACGGATATGTACGTGTCGTCCAGTTCCAGGAGGCCACAACCAGCTATCTGGTCCAGCACCTCCAGAAGCTCTACAAGGAAGGGGCCCTCAAGGGGCTCGTGCTCGATCTGCGGAACGATCCGGGAGGCCTTTTGCATGGAGCCGTTGGCGTATCGGCAGCCTTCCTTCCGCCGAACCAACTCGTGGTCTCGACGGATGGGCGTACCGAGGACGCCAAGCGCCGCTACCTTGCATCGCCGGACGACTATCTGCGGGGTACTCGCACCGATGTTCTGCACGATCTCCCCGATGGGGTCAAGGATGTGCCGATGGTTGTGCTGGTGAACGGTGGTTCCGCATCGGCGTCCGAGATCGTCGCGGGTGCCTTGCAGGATCATAAGCGGGCCGTGATCATGGGAACGTCAACGTTTGGCAAAGGTTCGGTTCAGACCATTCTGCCGCTCAATAACAGCACCGCGATCAAGCTCACGACCGCTCGTTATTACACGCCCAGTGGCCGGTCGATCCAGGCCAAGGGCATCGAGCCGGACATCGTCGTAGCGGAAACGCCGGATGGTCCGGCACCGGACCGGATTCGGGAGGCCGATCTCGTTGGTCACCTTACCAACGACAAGGATGCGGAGGCGGGTGCCACCAAGTCACCGGATGTCGAGTCCAAGCATGACGATGCGGACGCACCGGCTGCGCGCTTTGAGTTTGCGGGTCCTGATGACCGTCAGCTGTCGCAGGCCATAAGTCTTCTCAAGGGTCTTCAGATCATCCAGAATAAACACTGAGTTGTATCGGAGGCGGGAGCATCATGCGGCGGGAAACGGCCTACAAGCTTGCGGGACGACGGCACGATCAGCATCACGGTGTCGTTGTGTCTGGATTGCAGAAAGAGCGTGAAATCCGCTTCCGCCCCTTGCCTCCGAATCAGGTTGAGCAGGCGGCACTGGCACTGCGCGCGCTGCGCGGTCTTGCCGTGCGTCCCGGTACCCGGCCACGTTCTCTGCTCGTATCCTATTCGATCCTTGATTATTCACTGGAGTTGATCGAGCAGGCCCTGACTGATGCCGGCTTCCATCTCGATAATGCCTTGTATGTCAAGCTCGTGCGTTCCCTCGTCTATTACGTGGAAAGCACACAGCGACATAATCTGAGCTCCCCCGAGCGATTGATCAAGAAGTCGAACGAGGTGTATGTGAAGGTCTATGATCAGCACCCGCACGGCGATCACGATGAAACACCGCAAGAATTGCGCGAATACAAATAAGAGTCCTGTCGGGGGATTGAGCCCTGCCTCGGCGTCTCTTTCGACCGGACTGCATCATCGATGACGGATCAGGAACTGCTGCGCTACAGCAGGCACATACTGTTGCCGGAAATCGATATCGAGGGGCAGCAGGCAATCCTGGATTCTCGCGTATTGGTCCTTGGCGCCGGGGGCTTGGGCTCGCCTGCGGCAATGTATCTCGCAGCTGCCGGGGTCGGTACGATCGTGCTTTGCGACGGCGACATCGTTGACCTTACCAACCTGCAGCGTCAGATACTGCATGTCGAAGAATCGGTTGGCGTTGCCAAAGTGATCTCGGGGGCACGGAGCCTCACGCAGCTCAACCCTCATGTAAAGGTCGAGAGCCTTGGCGTTCGACTCGAGGGGAGTGCGCTTGAAGAGCAGGTTGCATCCGCAGACGTGGTGCTGGACTGCAGCGACAACTTTGCCACGCGTCATGCCGTGAATCGTGCCTGCGTGAGGTATCGCAAGCCCCTCGTGTCCGGTGCAGCCATCCGCTTTGATGGTCAACTGGCCGTGTTCGATGCGCGCAGGGCGGATAGCCCCTGTTATCACTGCCTCTTTCCGGAAGGAGAGGATGTCGAGGAAGTACGCTGCGCGGTGATGGGCGTGTTTGCGCCGCTGACGGGAATCATCGGCACCAGCCAGGCTGCGGAAGCACTCAAGCTCGTGGGTGGTTTCGGTGAGGCGGCAGTGGGGCGGTTGCTGCTGCTCGATGGTCTGGCGATGGAATGGCGAAGCATTCGACTTGCACGCGATCCCGACTGCGCGGTTTGCGGCGGTGAGCGCTGAGCTTCGATCAACTCCGCCAGCGCGCGACGATGCGGAGATCTTCACCTATCTGCCGAATGTCGTGGAAATTCAGTTTTTGACGCGCTTCAAGTGAGTCGATCTCCGGAAGGTTGAACGCCCCCAAACCGTCCGGGCCGAGCAAGGACGGCGCCAGATAAAGCACGAGTTCATCGACACAAGCCTCGCCGACGAGTGATCCGTTTAGCCCGAAGCCGGCTTCCACGAGTAGTTCGTTGATGCCGCGATCGGCAAGCAGGTGCATGAGCGCCGGAAGGTCTACCTTCCCCTGAGGGTTGGGTAGCTCGACAATTTCTGCCCCCCGGGCTTCAAGCCGATTGCGACGCCCCGGCTCGGCGCTGGCACAAGCTATCAGGGCACATTGTCCTTCGAGGATTCTGGCCTCGGGAGGGGTTTCCAGCCTGGCGTCAACCACGACTCTCAGCGGCTGTCGAATTGTATCGATCGCACGCACAGTGAGTTGGGGGTCGTCGTCTCTGACAGTGCCGATGCCGGTCATGATCGCACAACTCCTGGCCCGCCAGCGGTGGCCGTCTCTGCGCGCATCGGGACCCGTGATCCACTGGCTGATGCCGTTTGCGAGTGCGGTGCGACCATCAAGGCTGGTGGCTGCCTTAAGCCGTACCCAGGGGCGATTGCGCGTCATTCGCGAAACGAAACCGATATTCAGTTCGTGTGCCGATTCTTCGAGCAATCCGCATGTGACGTTGATGCCCGCCTGGCGGAGCCGCTCAAGGCCCCTACCGGATACCTTCGGGTTTGGATCACGCATTGCGCTGATTACGCGGAGGACCCCGGCCGCAACGAGTGCATCGGCGCAGGGCGGCGTACGTCCGTGGTGGGCGCACGGCTCAAGGGTGACATAAGCGGTCGCGCCTCGCGCCCGCTCGCCGGCTGCCGCGAGCGCATGCACTTCGGCGTGAGCTTCTCCTGCGCGATGATGCCATCCCTCACCCACGATCTGACCATCGCGAACGATGACGCAGCCGACTCGCGGGTTGGGCGAGGTCGTCAGCAGACCCCGCTCGGCCAGACGCAGGGCCCGGGCCATGAAAGCGTGATCAGCGGCGGAGAAATCCGGCATCGTTTGTATGGGGTCAGGTCTTGCTGGCGCGACTTGCTCGCGGTCGGGAGATCTCGCGGATCACTTCTGAGAATTCGTCTACGTCTTCGAAATTCCGGTATACCGAGGCGTAACGGATGTAGCCGACCTTATCGAGTTTACGTAACTCCCGCATGACCTGCTCTCCGAGCTGCTTGGACGGCAATTCACGTTCGCCCAGGGAAAGCAGGCGCTCTTCGATGCGGCTGACCGCAGCCTCGACGCTCTCGACCGTTACCGGGCGCTTGCGTAGAGCCAGTTTCATGCTCGCCAGCAGCTTGTTGCGATCGAATTCGGTACGGCTGCCGTTGCGCTTGATGATCTGCGGCATCTTGAGATCGATGCGCTCGTATGTGGTAAACCGTTTGTCGCAGCGCATGCAGCGCCGTCGCCGACGAACGGTGTCTCCCTCCTCATTTTCCCGGGTGTCGGTCACCTGGGTGGAGAGCTCGCCACAGAAAGGACACTTCATCCGGGTTGTTCCATACGCGATGCATATGCTCCGTGGGGAATCACAGCGTTCCCCACGGAGCGGTGATCACTTGCCGTAAACCGGGAAGCGGGCGCAGAGTTCCGCTACCTTTGCACGAACGCCGGAAATCACTGCTTCGTCATGGGGCGCATCAAGGACGTCAGCAATGAGGTGGGCGATCTTTTCCGCTTCGATCTCGGTAAAGCCGCGGGTGGTCATGGCCGGCGAACCGATCCGGATGCCGGAGGTCACGAACGGTTTCTCGGGATCGTTGGGAATGCTGTTCTTGTTGGTGGTAATGTGGGCGCTTCCGAGAACGGCTTCGGCTTCCTTTCCCGTGATCTTCTTCGCCCGCAGGTCGACCAGGAAGACATGGCTTTCGGTCCGGCCGGATACGACTCGCAGACCACGCTCCTCTCCGAGCACACGTGCCATGACGCGTGCATTGGCGAGGACCTGTTCCTGATAGCGCTTGAATCCAGGCTCCAGTGCTTCCTTGAACGCAACCGCCTTGGCGGCGATGACGTGCATCAGGGGGCCGCCCTGAAGGCCCGGGAAAATGGCCGAATTGATTGCTTTTTCGTGTTCTGCCTTCATGAGGATGATGCCGCCCCGCGGCCCGCGCAGCGTCTTGTGCGTGGTTGACGTCACCACGTCGGCATGCGGCACCGGATTGGGATAGTAACCAGCAGCAATAAGGCCCGCGTAGTGGGCCATGTCGACCCAGAAAATCGCACCGATCTCTTTGGCGATTTTCGCGAAACGTTCGAAGTCGATGCGCAGAGAGTACGCAGAGGCACCGGCAATGATGATGCGCGGCTTGTGCTCGCGTGCGAGCCGCTCCATGGCGTCGTAATCGATTGCCTCGTTGGCATCGAGACCATACGCGACCACATTGAACCATTTGCCGGACATGTTGAGCGGCATCCCGTGGGTGAGGTGCCCCCCTTCGGCAAGGCTCATGCCCATGATGGTATCCCCGGGTTTTGCAAATGCCATGAGGACGGCCTGATTCGCCTGGGAGCCCGAGTTCGGCTGGACGTTCGCGGCCTCCGCACCGAAGATCTTCTTTATCCGGTCAATTGCCAGCTGCTCGGCGATATCCACGTACTCGCAGCCACCGTAATAGCGCTTGCCCGGGTACCCTTCCGCGTACTTGTTGGTGAGTTGCGATCCCTGGGCTTCCATGACCGGGGCGCTCACATAGTTCTCGGACGCAATCAGTTCGATGTGATCTTCCTGGCGACGATTTTCTGCCTGGATTGCGGACCAGAGTTCCGGGTCGGCCTGGGCAATGGTGCTCTGCTTGGAAAACATGGCTTCGTGTGCTCGAAATAGGCTGAAATAAACGCGGATAGTATCACGCGACAATGGCCGCAAGCTGCTTCAGATGGCGCGCCTCAGGTATTCTGCAGCTCGTCGAGTGCGACGCCAAGATGACCCTGCTGGGCCCAGGCCTCGAGGTGCCAATCCTCGTCCCGTCGCACGATCCAGTTCAACGCGGCGTTCGGAATTGCAAAATCGCGTTCGGCCATCAGGGGCGTGTTCGTAGCGAGTCGGTGGGCGATATCGAGTACGCCCCCGTGCGTGACGATCAGGATCTGTCTTCCGGGGTGCTGGTCTGCGATTGCCAGGAGCGCTTTTCCGATCCGTTTCGAAAACGTATCCAGGCTTTCTCCTCCCCCGGGGATATCAAACCCGGTGTCGCGCGCCATGAAGCGCGCGTAGGCTTGGGGATGGCGCTCGGCTGCTTCGTTGTAGGTCAGTCCCTGAAAGTCGCCATAGTGTCGTTCCCGCAGGCTGGCAGCGGTGTGTATCGGAAGACCGGATGCCGCTGCCACCGCTCGGGCCGTTTCGTTCGCGCGCGCAAGATCGCTGCTGTATACCGCGTCGAATTCGTGCCCCTTGAGCGCACGGGCGGTGGCAAGGGCCTGAGCCCGCCCGCGGGCATTGAGCGAAACGTCCAGATGTCCCTGCAGCCGACGCTCGACATTCCAGTCGGTCTCACCGTGGCGGACGAGGCAAAGTCGCGTCCTCATCGAAACTCCCGGGTACGCGCAGCCGAAGGTGCTGCCTGGCGCGTACGTCTTGTTGGAGGGGTTTAAGCGTTTCCCCTGATTTATGGAATTGCCGAGGCGTCCATAATGCGAAGCCAAGCGGCCAGCCGGGGCTCGCCCCTGCCCGTGGCGGTCATTGTAATCGGTAGAGGAGACTCAAAAGGTGTCATTCCTAATAAGGCTTTCGGGCTGGATCGACTGGCTCAACGAACGGATTGGCCGGGCGAGCATCTGGCTGGTCCTGTTCGCCACTCTCATCAGTGCGGGCAACGCACTCAGTCGCTATGGGTTCAGTCTGAGTTCGAATGCGATGCTCGAAGTTCAGTGGTATCTCTATTCGGCCGTGTTCTTGCTTTGCTCCGGTTACACGTTCATGCGTAACGAGCATGTCAGGATCGATCTGGTCTCAAATCGAATGAGCGCCAGGGGCAGAAACTGGGTAGACATCGTGGGAATCGTGGTTTTTCTGCTACCCGTGGCGATGATGATCGTGTGGATGTCCTGGCCATCGTTTGTCGATTCCTACATGACCAACGAACAGTCATCCAACGCGGGTGGCCTTGTCCGCTGGCCCGTCCGCTTATTGATACCGGTTGGTTTTGCGCTGCTGGGGATCCAGGCGGTGTCGGAGCTGATCAAGCGCATTGCATTCCTCACGGGTCATGGTCCCGACCCGATCGCGCCCAGCGCCCATGCGCCCGTTGAAATTCCGGGACAACCGGGAGCCGACAGATGATGCAGTTCGTGATCGACAACATGGCGCCCCTGATGTTCGGGTCGCTGGTGTTCTTCCTGCTCAGCGGTTTTCCAGTGGCTTTCGCGCTTGCGGCCAATGGACTTTTCTTCGGTTTTGTGGGTATCGAGCTGGGATTGCTGACGCCAGCACTGCTGCAGGCACTGCCGGAACGTGTTCTGGGCATCATGACCAACGATACCTTGCTCGCGATCCCGTTCTTTACCTTCATGGGCATCATCCTGGAGCGTAGCGGGATGGCCGAGGATCTGCTCGAATCGGCGGGGCAGTTGTTCGGGCCGATCCGCGGGGGTATCACCTACGCCGTTATTATCGTGGGGGCGCTCCTTGCCGCGACGACCGGCGTGGTGGCTGCTTCGGTCATCTCGATGGGCCTTATTTCGCTTCCGGTAATGCTGCGTTATGGCTATTCGCGCGAGGTGGCGTCAGGCGTCATCTGCGCATCGGGAACGCTGGCCCAGATCATTCCTCCGTCGCTCGTCCTGATCGTTCTCGCCGATGTGCTGGGCGTCTCGGTGGGCGATGCCTACGCGGGGGCGATCCTTCCTTCGATGCTGCTGGTCGTCATGTTGATCGGCTACATAATGATTCTGTCGATCTTCAAGCCGGACATGGTGCCGGCGCTTCCACCCGAAGCGCGCACCCTGCGCGGCGGGGCGCTGGCAAGGAGTGTGCTGGTGGCAATGCTTCCACCAGTCGTGCTGATCTTCCTTGTGCTGGGCACGATCTTCATCGGTCTTGCCACACCAACGGAAGGTGGCGCGATGGGCGCCACGGGGGCGCTCGTCCTGGCTGGCGTGCGACGTCGTCTGTCCTTGGTGGTGGTGCGCGGTGCACTGGAAACGACCGCCAAGCTGGCAACCTTCGTGATGTTCATCCTGATCGGTTCCACCGTTTTTGCTCTCACCTTCCGGGCGGTGAATGGTGACCTCTGGGTGGAGCATCTGTTCAGCCTGGTTCCCGGCGGACAGATCGGCTTCCTGATCGTGGTGAGCCTACTGGTGTTCGTGCTCGGCTTCTTCATCGATTTCTTTGAGATAGCCTTCATTCTGTTGCCGCTGTTCGGGCCGGTCGCCGAAAAGCTCGGAATCGACATGGTGTGGTTCCTGGTTCTTGTCGGCATGAACATGCAGACTTCTTTCCTTACCCCGCCATTTGGCTTCGCGTTGTTCTATCTTCGAAGCGTGGCGCCCGTTTCCGACTACGATGACGCCGTTTCGGGCAAACGAATAGGCGGCATCAAGACCGCAATGATCTATCGCGGTGTCATTCCTTTCATCGTCATTCAGTTGATTGCTCTTGCCGTGATCTTCATCTTCCCCGAGTTGGTATCAGCCGAACTCGATCCGAAGAAGAAAATCGATCTCGACAAGATAGAAATCAATGTCGATAGCTACGATACGGGTGGTGGCGGAGGATATGGTGCAGGCTACGGTGGCGGCGCGCCGGGTTATGCCTTGCCCGAACCGGCGATTCCGGGAAGTGAAGGCGATGCGCCCGCGACGCCCCCGGCGGAGGAGAGTGCTGCACCTGCCGAGCCGGATCCGAACCAGATGCTCATGGACGCTCTCAAGGAAGGTGCGGAGAAGAAGTAGAGTAGTGGTACATGTGAAAAACGGCTCCGGAATGTCGGGGCCGTTTTTCATTTGCCGATTGCTTTCAAGGCCGGGAGCATGTTCGGGGCGAGATCCCGATCAAGGAAAAAAGCGCGCTGCAATTCCCGTTTCAAGCTCGACTCCGGTTGCCCGTGCGCGTTTGAGGAGTTCCCAATAGTAGCGATACGAAGCCCGGTCGTGGAGCTTGCCGGCGTGCTGGATGGGGCCCCAGTCGGCATCCTGGGCGGCACACACTATTTCGGCCGCCTCGCTGACCTCCCGGAAATCCGGGCGCATTGCGTCGAGGATCGGCTGGATCTGATTCGGGTGAATGCTCCACATTCGCATGTATCCGAACTCCCGTCGGGCACGTTCCGCATCGTGGCGAATGTAGTCGATGTCCTTGAGTTCAGTAGTCACGTTGTGTGACGGCACGACCCCTGCGCCAAGCGCGGCGGCCGAGATTTCACATTTTGCACGCACGATAAGTGGATGCTCGAACTGACCCGGGCTGCGCATCGCCGAGCCAGGAATCGCGCCGTGGTGTGCGCTGACGAAATCCATAAGACCGAAGTCGATCGATTCGACGCCCGGCAAGGCCGCGATTTCCCGGACATCGCGCAAGGCGCCGTGGGTCTCGATCAGGACGTGCACTGGTATTCGCGTCCCGATGCCGTGCGCGGTCTCGAGGGAGTGCAGTGTGTCGAGTTGTTGTCTGACATCGGCGGCGCTTCGGGGTTTGGGAAGCGTCACGAATGCCAACCTGCTGCCGGCCCTGGCAAGGAGGATGTTGAGGTCGTCTTCCCAGTGGGGGTGAGTTATATCGTGGATCCTCACACCCATGCGTCCGTAGAGATTGCCAGGGTCTGAAATGAGGTCGGCACACAGATGCGCATGGTCTGCCTCTGCGCCGGCTCGCGCACCGTCCTCGCAATCACAGGTGATATCGAAGTAGGGGCCGATTTCTTCCTGGAGCCGCATTGCTTTGCGGATCAGTTTTTCACTGCCGGCGTAGTGATCAACCGCCGGTAGAATCGGAAACGCTGCTTCTCCCTGGAAAAGGATGGTTTCGGGGTGCATCCTTTGCGGCATGACGGCTCCTTGCTTTGTCCTCGAGTGCTGGACGAAAAACGGGGGCGTTTCCGCCCCCGTTCGTGACAGGCATGCAATGCCAGGTATCAGGCGAGAAGGTCTTTGACGCCTTCGCGTTCTTCGAGCAGTTCGTTCAGGGTGTGAGTCATACGCTCACGGGAGAATTCGTCGATCTCGAGGCCCTGGACGATCTTGTACTCACCGTTTTCGGTAGTGACCGGGAAGCCGTAGATGATGCCTTCGGGGATGCCATAGGATCCATCGGAAGGAATGCCCATGGTGACCCATTCACCGTTCGAACCCAGTACCCAGTCGCGAATGTGGTCGATCGCAGCATTGGCCGCCGACGCTGCTGAAGACAGGCCACGCGCCTCGATGATCGCAGCACCACGTTTGCCAACGGTGGGCAGGAACACGTCGCGGTTCCATGCTTCGTCGTTCACCAGGCCCTTCACGCCGTCTCCGTTCGAGGTGCAGAAACGGTAATCGGCATACATCGTGGGCGAATGGTTGCCCCATACGACCAGATTCTTGAGGCTCGACACCGCGCGACCGGTTTTGCCCGCCAGTTGCGAGAGCGCGCGATTGTGGTCGAGGCGCAGCATGCCGGTGAAGTTCTTGTCGGAGACGCGACCAAACTTCTTGGCGGTTTCCTTGGCGATGTAGGCATTGGTGTTGCAGGGATTACCCACAACCAGCACCTTGCAGTCGGGAGCCGCGTGCTGACCGATCGCCGCACCCTGTACGGTGAAGATCTTGGCGTTTTCGGTGAGCAGATCCTTCCGCTCCATACCGGGGCCGCGCGGGCGGGCGCCGACCAGAAGAGCGACGTTCGCATCCTTGAACGCGACATTGGGATCATCGGTCGCGATCATGCCCGCGAGCAGCGGGAAAGCGCAGTCCTCAAGCTCCATCATGACGCCTTTCACGGCCTTCTGTGCCTGAGGAAGGTCCAGCAATTGGAGAATCACGGGCTGGTCCTTGCCAAGCATTTCGCCGCTGGCAATGCGGAACAGCAGGCTGTAGCCGATCTGGCCGGCGGCGCCGGTGATGGCAACGCGAACGGGGGCTTTACTCATTTTTTGGTACTCCCTCTCTCAAAAGGCGGTGGCTTGAAAATTCGCTGGCGACTGGGCGCGGCGCAACGGCGGCAATATTGCACCGCGACGCCGACGGCGCAAGGATGTTAGGAGCAAAGAAAAGTCCTGTCAATTCATGTATTTTGTCTTATATAAGATAGAAGAGGGCTGATAGACTCTCGCGGATTTTTGTGCTGAAATATTGCAATGCCTCAAGAGTCGCCAACCTTCAGCCCCCTTTACCGGCAGATCAAGAACCTGATCATTCAGGCACTTGAGGCGGGTGAGTGGCGTCCAGGGCAGGCAATCCCGAGCGAGCAGGAACTCGCACTGCGCTTCAGCGTGAGCCAGGGAACGGTGCGCAAAGCGGTTGACGAGATGGCTGCTGAGAACATGCTCGTGCGAAAACAGGGGAAAGGTACGTTCGTCGCGTCCCACAACGACCCACGCTCCCTTTTCCGTTTTCTCAGGTTGGTGCCGAATGACGGCGATCTGTCTCATCCCGATAGCGTACCCCTGGAGTGCTGGAAGGCCAAGGCCGGACAGGAAGCGTCGCGGATGCTGGGCGTGGATGTGGGTGCTCCCATCATAATCGTTCGTCGTGTGCTCAGGTTTTCCGGCGTTCCGGTAGTGGTCGATGAGATCTATCTGCCCGGCGAGATCTTTCAAGGCCTTTCTCTGGAGCTGCTGCAGAGTTGGAGCGGGTCTCTTTACAGTCTTTTCGAGTCGCGCTTTGGTTTGCGCATGATCCGTGCCCAAGAGCGGATCCGTGCGGTCGCGGCTGATCGGGCGACCGCCGAGACCCTCAGGGTCAGCGAGTCCACACCGCTCCTTTCGGTCGAGCGGGTGACCTATACGTATGGCGACAAACCGGTCGAATGGCGGCGGGGGCTGTACCTTACCGCGAACCATTTCTATCTGAATGAGTTGAGTTGATTGGCGTCAAGTAAGGCTGTGGTAAGCGTTTATACTTTAAGTTTTTATGTGGGAGTGAAGCGGAGTCAGGTTTTCCGCGGATTTTGAGGGAGAATATAAATGTCAGAAGTGACTGTGAGAAAGCAGCGCCCGAAGCATCTGGCGTTGAACGAGATCCGGCTTCCATTGCCGGGTTTTGTTTCGATCCTGCACAGGATCAGTGGTGCAGGGCTGTTTCTTTGCCTGCCTTTGTTGCTAGCGCTCTTCGGCAATAGCGTCGGTTCTCCGGAATCGTTCGCCGCCTACAAGGAAACCGTCGGTAATCCCTTCGTGAAGCTGATCCTGTTCGGATTGTTGTGGGCCTACCTCCACCATTTCTGCGCCGGCATTCGTTTCCTGTTGCTCGACATGCACAAGGGCTTGGATCTTGCGGCCGCCCGCAACAGCTCGAAGATCGTTCTTGTCGTCAGCATTGCGCTGACCCTGATCATTGGAGTGAAGCTATGGTAAGTCGCATTGTCGTTGGCGCGCACTACGGTTTCCGCGACTGGCTCGGCCAGCGCGTAACCGCTGTTTTCATGGCGCTCTATACCGTGATCTTCGGCATCAACGCATTGATGCTGCCCGAGATGAGCTACGAAGCCTGGAGTGGCATGTTTGCTGGCGGCTTCATGCGCTTCATGACCTTCCTCTTCTTCCTGGCGCTCTTCTATCACGCCTGGGTTGGTGTTCGTGATATCTACATGGATTACATCAAGCCTGTCGGCATTCGTCTCGCGCTGCATGTAATCACCCTGTTTCTGCTCATCGGTTATGCCGGCTGGGCTGCCCGAATTCTCTGGAGGCTGTAAGTGAAAGTCGCCAAGCGTACTTTTGACGCCGTAATTGTCGGCGCTGGTGGTGCAGGCCTGCGAGCCGCACTGCAACTCTCAGAGTCCGGCATGAAAACTGCCGTTCTGACCAAGGTGTTCCCGACCCGCTCGCACACCGTGGCGGCCCAAGGGGGTGTAGCCGCTTCGCTCGGCAACTCGACGGAAGACAACTGGCACTGGCACATGTACGACACCGTCAAGGGGTCGGACTGGCTGGGAGACCAGGATGCGATCGAGTTCATGTGCAAGAAGGCCAATGAGGTTGTGGTCGAACTCGAGCACTACGGCATGCCGTTCGACCGCACCGATGACGGGAAAATCTATCAGCGTCCGTTCGGCGGGCACTCGATGAACTACGGCCAGGCACCGGTCATGCGTTCCTGCGCCGCTGCCGACCGCACCGGTCACGCCATGCTTCATGCGCTGTACCAGCGCAACGTGCGGGCAAATACCCAGTTTTTCGTGGAGTGGATGGCGCTCGACCTGATCCGCGATGCCGATGGTGATGTGCTCGGCGTGACTGCCATGGAAATGGAAACCGGTGAGGTTTCGATCTTCCACGCCAAGGCCACCATCTTCGCAACCGGCGGAGCCGGCCGCATCTATTTCAGCTCGACCAATGCCTTTATCAATACCGGTGACGGTGTCGGCATGGCGGCGCGCGCAGGCGTTCCGCTCGAGGATATGGAATTCTGGCAATTCCACCCCACAGGCGTTGCCGGCGCGGGCGTGCTCATTACCGAAGGTGTGCGGGGCGAAGGCGGCATCCTGCGAAACAGTTCCGGCGAGCGCTTCATGGAACGCTATGCGCCGAACCTCAAGGATCTGGCCTCGCGTGACGTGGTGTCGCGGGCAATGACGACCGAGATCAATGAAGGGCGTGGCTGCGGGCCGGACAAGGATCACGTGCTGCTCGACATCACCCATCTGGCGCCGGAAAACATCATGAAGCGCCTGCCCGGCATTCGTGAGATCTCGATCCAGTTCGCAGGCATCGATCCCATCAAGGCTCCGATCCCGGTGGTGCCGACCTGTCATTATCAGATGGGCGGTATTCCCACCAACTACAAGGGTCAGGTCGTGGTACCGCAGGGCGACAACAACAACGTACCCGTGCGTGGTTTCTATGCCGCGGGTGAATGTGCCTGTGCCTCGGTGCACGGTGCGAACCGCCTCGGTACGAACTCGCTGCTCGACCTGCTGGTGTTCGGCAAATCTGCGGGCGAGACCGTGGTGGAAGACTTTGAGGCGGGCAATCTGTCGCTCAAGCCACTGCCCGATGACGCAGCCGACGTGTCGCTGGCACGCCTCGCACGTCTGGAAAATCAGACCAACGGCGAGAGCGTCCATGAGGTTCGTCTGGCAATGCAGCGGACCATGCAGAAGCATGCCGGTGTGTTCCGTTTCAACGATCTGTTGAAGGAAGGCGTAGAAGCCATCAAGGCGGTCGCCGAGCGCGCCAAGAACACCGAGATCGGTGACAAGTCCAAGGTCTGGAATACGGCGCGGATGGAGGCTCTGGAACTCGATAACCTCATCGAGGTAGCGAAGGCCACCATGATCTCCGCCGAGGCTCGCAAGGAGTCGCGCGGCGCGCATGTGCGCGACGACGCGCTCGACAATGCGGAAACCCCGAACGGTCGTGACGATGCCAACTGGCTGAAGCACACCTTGTGGTATTCCGAGGGCAACCGCCTGGCTTACAAGCCGGTTAACCTCAAGCCGATGTCCGACGATGTCGAGCCGATCGCGCTCGCCAAGCGTACATATTGATGCGCGAGGAGAATTCACGATGACCAAACGTACCGTTCAATTCAAGATCTACCGCTACGATCCGGACAAGGACGACAAGCCTTACATGCAGGACATCAGCGTCGAGCTCGAGGCCTCCGACAAGAAGCTGCTCGACGCCATCACCCGTCTGAAGGTGAAGGACGACACCCTGTCGTTCCGTCGCTCCTGCCGGGAGGGTGTTTGCGGTTCCGATGCGATGAACATCAATGGCAAGAACGGTCTTGCCTGCCTGACCGATGTTGACAGCCTGCAGCAGCCGATCACGCTCCGGCCGCTGCCGGGATTGCCGGTGATCCGCGATCTGGTCGTGGACATGACGCAGTTCTTTAAACAATATCATTCGATCACGCCATACCTGATCAACAACGAACCTGCGCCTGAGCGTGAACGACTGCAGACGCCGGAAGAGCGCGAGGAACTCAACGGATTGTATGAGTGCATTCTGTGCGCGTGCTGTTCGACCTCGTGCCCATCGTTCTGGTGGAATCCGGACAAGTTCGTCGGGCCGGCGGGGCTGCTGGCTGCATATCGCTTCATTGCCGACACCCGGGACCAGGCAACATCGGAACGCCTCGACAACCTCGAGGACCCGTATCGCCTGTTCCGTTGCCACACCATCATGAACTGTGTCGACGTCTGTCCGAAGAGCCTCAACCCCACGCGGGCTATCGGCAAGATCAAGGACATGATGCTGCGCAGGGCCATATGAGCATCAATCGGGGACGCGTTCGCTGGCATTGTCGTCGGGCCCTTCTGGAACTCGACATCGTCTTCGAGCGTTTCCTCGCGCGGGATTTTGATCGTCTTGACGACGATCAGCTGGCCAACCTCATGGAGTTGCTGCAACTCGAAGACCATGACCTGTGGGCCATGGTCAACGGCAGCAAACCCTGCGAGGTCGAGCGCTGGCAGGGTTTGATCGGCTTGCTGGGTCGGAATTGATCCGGCAAGGCGATTGCCAGGGAGCAATACAAGAAAGAGTCATCAACGGGGAAACTGATAGGGACGAATCATGACGACTGAACGTAAGGCCACGCTTTCTGTCGACGGCAAGACCGTCGATTTCCCGGTACTGACCGGCACGCATGGGAACGATGTGATCGACATCCGCACACTGGGCGGGAAAACCGGTCTTTTCACCTACGACTCCGGTTTTCTGTCCACGGCGAGTTGTCAGTCCAAGATCACCTTTATCGATGGTGACAAGGGCGAACTCCTGTATCGCGGCTACCCTATCGAGCAACTCGCCGAGCAGTGCAACTTCCTCGAGGTCGCATATCTGCTCAAGAACGGCGAACTGCCGAATGCTTCCGAAAAGAGCACGTTCGAAAACACCATCAAGAATCACACGATGGTGCACGATCAGATGACCAAGTTCTACTCGGGCTTCCGCCGCGATGCGCACCCGATGGCGGTCATGGTCGGCGTGGTTGGCGCGCTGTCGGCCTTCTACCACGATGCCTTCGACTTCTCCGATGCCGAGCACCGCAACGTCTCGATCAACCGTCTGATCGCCAAGTTGCCGACGATTGTTGCAATGGCCTACAAGTACAACATGGGCCAGCCGTTCATGTATCCGCGCAACGATCTCGACTACACCGCGAACTTCATGCACATGATGTTCGGCACACCGTGCGAGAAATACGAGCCCAATCCGGTGCTCGTGCGTGCGCTCGACGTGATCTTCACCCTGCATGCCGATCACGAGCAGAATGCGTCGACCTCGACCGTCCGCCTGGCCGGTTCGTCCGGAGCCAATCCGTTTGCTTGCATTTCCGCGGGTATTGCCTGCCTATGGGGCCCGTCGCACGGCGGCGCCAACGAGGCCTGCCTCAACATGCTCGAAGAAATCGGCGATGTCTCGCGCGTGGCCGAGTTCATCGCGCGCGCCAAGGACAAGAACGATCCGTTCAAGCTGATGGGCTTCGGTCACCGCGTCTACAAGAACTTCGATCCGCGCGCGAAGCTCATGCGCAAGGTCTGCTACGAAGTGCTGACCGAGTTGGGACTCGAAAACGACCGACTCTTCAAGCTTGCCATGGAACTCGAGAAGATCGCACTCGAGGATCCGTACTTCGTCGAGAAGAAGCTCTATCCCAACGTCGATTTCTACTCGGGCATCGTCCAGAAGGCACTCGGCATCCCGACCTCGATGTTCACCTGCATCTTCGCCCTTGCGCGTACGGTGGGCTGGATTACCCAGTGGGAAGAGATGATCACCGATCCCGAATACAAGATCGGTCGTCCGCGCCAGCTCTATATCGGTGCCGCGCGGCGCGATGTCACACCGATCGAGCAGCGCGCCTGACGCGTGCACGGGGGAGGAGACAAGTCCGGAGCGCTGCATGCGGGATGGCCCCAACGGGGTCGTCCCTTTTTCTTATCGCGTGATTCCGGCAGCGTTTCCAGCCTGCTCTTGCAGGCACACAACAACATGTATATGAAGAAATCCAGGTGGCTTTCATGATGAAGCAACTCTTCAGCAGCTCTCATCTTTTCGGCAGCAATGCCCCATTCATCGAGGAGCTCTACGAGACCTACCTCGAGAATCCGGACGGGGTGTCCGAAGAATGGCAGCAATACTTCGATAGTTTGCAGAACACCCCGGGCGCTCAGCGCGACGTCGCTCACTTCCCGGTGATCAATGCCTTTGCGGACATGGCCAAGCGCGGCCCGACCCGTGTAATTTCGGGCGGCAGCGACAAACGTCAGGTCAGCGTCCTGCAGCTTATCAACGCCTATCGCTTTCTCGGCAACCGCTGGGCCAATCTCGATCCGCTCAAGCGCACCGAGCGTCCGGAGATTCAGGAGCTCGAGCCTTCCTACTATGGCCTTACCGAGGGTGACCTGAACGCGACCTTCAATGTCGGATCGTTCAGCGGCTTCTCCGGTGATCAGGCCTCGCTTCGCGAGATTCTCGAAACGGTCCGCCAGACCTATTGTGGTTCGATCGGATCGGAGTACATGTATATCTCCGACATCGCGCAGAAGCGCTGGATCCAGGCGCGTCTCGAATCGGTGCGTGGCACGCCCACCTACTCGGCAGACCAGAAGAAGCGCATATTGGAGCGCCTCACGGCTGCCGAGACCCTCGAGAAGTATCTGCATACCAAGTATGTTGGCCAGAAGCGCTTCTCGCTCGAGGGTGGAGAAAGCACCATCGTCTCGATGGATGAGCTTATCCGCGTCGCCGGTGCGAGCGGCGTCGAAGAGATCGTCGTGGGTATGGCCCACCGTGGTCGCCTCAACGTGCTGGTGAATACACTTGGCAAGCTTCCGAAGATGCTGTTTGCTGAATTCGAAGGCAAGGCCGGTGGCGACCTCACCGCCGGCGACGTCAAATATCACATGGGTTTCTCGAGCGATGTGATGACCAGCGGTGGGCCGGTGCACCTGACCCTGGCCTTCAACCCCTCCCACCTGGAGATCGTCAACCCGGTGGTTGAGGGTTCCGTGTACGCGCGTCAATTGCGTCGCGGAATCGTCGAGGGCAAGGCCAAGGTTCTTCCAGTGCTCATCCACGGTGACTCGGCGGTGGCCGGGCAGGGCGTGAACCAGGAGATGCTGAACTTTTCGCAGACCCGGGGCTATGGGACCGGTGGCACCGTTCATATCGTCGTGAACAACCAGATCGGCTTTACCACCTCTGATCCGCGCGACTATCGTTCCTCGCTGTATTGCACCGACATCTTCAAGATGGTCGAGGCACCGATCTTCCACGTCAATGGGGACGATCCTGAAGCGGTGGCCTTCGTCACCAAGCTTGCGGTCGATTTCCGCCAGGAGTTCAAGCGCGATGTGGTCATCGACCTGATCTGCTTCCGCAAGCTGGGGCACAACGAGGCCGACGAGCCGATGGTGACCCAGCCGCTGATGTACAAGAAGATCGCAAAGCATCCGGGTACCCGCAAGCTATACGCCGATCGCTTGGTCGGCGAGGCGGTGTGTACCGATGGCGAACCGGAGGAATTCATCCGCAGCTATCGCGATCATCTCGATCGTGGCGAGCTGCTTGCCAATCCGGTGCTTTCTGGCCACAAGCGCAAGTATTCCGTCGATTGGGCACCGTACCTCAACAAGAAATACACCTCGAGCGCAGATACCAAGGTGCCGCTCGCCGAGCTCAAGCGGCTCGCCAAGTCGATTACTACGATGCCCGAGGGCTTCACGCTGCATCCCCGGGTTGCCAAGATCAACGCCGATCGCGTTGAAATGGGCGAAGGCAAGCTACCGCTTGACTGGGGCATGGGCGAGAATCTCGCCTACGCGACCCTGGTCGTTCAGGGCTTCGGCGTGCGCATTTCCGGTGAGGACGTCGGGCGCGGCACCTTCTTCCACCGCCATGCGGTCATGCACGATCAGAACCGGGAGAAGTTCGACCACGGCATCTACGTTCCGCTCAAGCATATCCGCGACGGTCAGGCAGACTTTCACGTTTACGACTCGGTGTTGTCCGAAGAGGCCGTGTTGGCGTTCGAGTATGGCTACTGCACCACGGAGCCCGAGCAGCTGGTGGTGTGGGAGGCCCAGTTCGGTGACTTCGTCAACGGTGCACAGGTGGTGATCGATCAGTTCATCAGTTCCGGCGAGGCGAAATGGGGCCGTCAGTGCGGCCTGGTGATGCTGCTGCCACACGGTTTCGAGGGGCAGGGTCCGGAGCACTCGTCGGCACGTCCGGAGCGTTTCATGAACCTGGCCGCTCAGATGAACATGGAGATCTGCGTCCCCTCCACGCCGGCACAGATCTTCCACGTGCTTCGCCGCCAGATGGTCCGCAGGCAGCGCAAGCCGCTCGTGATCATGACGCCGAAGTCGCTGCTGCGCCACAAGGACGCAACTTCATCGCTTGACGAATTGGCGAAGGGTTCTTTCCAGACGGTGATCGGAGAGATCGACAAGGTCGATGCCAAGAAGGTCAAGCGCGTTCTGATCTGCTGCGGCAAGATCTACTACGAACTGCTCGCACATCGTCGCGCCAACGATATCAAGGACATGGCGATCGTCCGCCTGGAGCAGATGTATCCGTTCCCTGCCGAGGAGTTCGCGGCGGAGATGGAGAAGTATCCGAATGCCAAGGAGATCGTGTGGGTTCAGGAAGAGCCCCGCAACCAGGGTATGTGGTACTGGCTGTCGTCGCGTCAGCATCTGGACAACGTCATCGGCACCAAGCGTCGCTTGCTGCTGGTGTCGCGCCCGGCTGCTGCGTCGCCGGCGGTCGGCTACTACGCGATGCACAATTTGCAGCAGAAGGCGGTTATCGAAAACGCCTTTGGCGAAATCAAGGCCTGAAGCCGTTCAATAACCAAAGCCCAAAGTACAAGAGGGAGAAAAAATGCTGATCGAAGTCAAAGTGCCGCAGTTGTCCGAATCCGTTTCCGAAGCCACGCTGGTGAGCTGGCACAAGAAGGAAGGCGATGCCGTATCGCGCGACGAAAACCTGATCGATATCGAGACCGACAAGGTCGTGCTGGAAACGCCCGCACCTGCGGATGGCGTGCTGGTCAAGATCGTCAAGCAGGGTGGTGACAGTGTGACTTCGGGCGAGCTGATCGCCCAGATCGACACCGAAGCCAAGGCCGCAGCCGGAGCCGCTGCGCCGGCCGAAAAGCCTGCCGCCGCCCCGGCCGCCACCGCACCCGCACCTGCCACGGCGGCGCCGACCGCTGCCGAAGGGGCTGCCAGCCCCGCCGCGCGGAAAATCCTTGCAGAGAAGGGCATCGCCGCCGACGAGGTGAAGGGCTCCGGTCGCGGTGGCCGTATCACCAAGGAAGATGCGGTTGCGGCCCAGCCGAAGAGTGCCCCGGCCGCCCAGGTGGTCGACGGTGAGCGTCCCGAGCAGCGCGTGCCGATGACCCGCTTGCGTGCGCGCATCGCGGAGCGGCTGCTGCAATCGAAGAACGAAAACGCCATCCTGACCACCTTCAACGAGGTGAACATGGCGCCGGTCATGGCGCTGCGCAAGCAATATGGTGAGAAATTCGAGAAGGCCCATGGCGTGCGTCTCGGTTTCATGGGCTTCTTCGTGAAGGCCGCCGTCGCAGCCCTCAAGAAGTTCCCGATCCTCAACGCCTCGGTCGATGGCAGCGACATCGTCTACCACGGCTATATCGACATCGGCATTGCGGTCGGTTCGCCGCGTGGTCTGGTGGTGCCAATCCTCCGTGACGCCGATCAGATGTCGATTGCCGACATCGAGAAGAAGATCGCCGAATTCGGCAACAAGGCGAAGGACGGCAAGCTCACCATGGAAGAGCTCTCGGGCGGCACCTTCTCCATCTCGAACGGTGGCGTGTTCGGTTCGATGCTGTCGACGCCGATCATCAACCCGCCGCAGTCGGCAATTCTCGGTATCCATGCCACCAAGGATCGCCCGGTTGTCGAGAACGGGCAGATCGTGATTCGCCCGATCAACTATCTGGCCATGTCTTACGACCATCGAATCATCGACGGTCGCGAGGCGGTGCTCGGCCTGGTCACCATGAAGGAAGCGCTTGAAGATCCGGCCCGCCTGATTCTCGACGTCTGATTCTGAAGTGACCTGAAAGGGGGAGGGCGGCGGCGCGGGCGTGATCCGGCGCGACGTACTTCCCCCTTTCGTCAAGCAAAGGAAGAACAAAATGGCTGACAAGCAATTCGATGTACTGGTAATCGGTGGCGGTCCTGGCGGCTACGTTGCCGCGATTCGCGCCGCACAACTTGGCTTCAAGACCGCCTGTGCGGAGTCCAATCCCTATGCCGACCCGAAAGGCGAGCCGCGTCTCGGCGGCACCTGCCTGAACGTGGGGTGTATTCCCTCCAAGGCATTGCTCCATACCTCGCACCTCTTCGAGGAAACGCAGCATGCATTTGCGGCGCAGGGCATCAAGGTGAAAGGTGACGTCTCGATTGACGTGCCGACGATGATCGCCCGCAAGGCCAAGGTGGTCGATCAGCTCACCTCAGGCATCAAGGGCCTGTTTAAGAAGAACAAGGTCACCTTCCTGGCCGGGCACGGCAGCTTCGTCGGCAAGGGCGAGGGGGGGTGGCAGGTCAAGGTCGGCGAGGAGACCGTCGAGGCGAAGCAGGTCATCGTCGCAACCGGTTCGACCGCTCGCCACCTGCCGGGAATCCCGGTGGACAATACACTCGTCTGCGACAACATCGGCGCCCTCGAACTCAGCGAGGTGCCCAAGCGTCTCGGGTTGATCGGATCCGGCGTGATCGGCTTGGAAATGGGGTCGGTGTGGCGTCGCCTGGGTGCCGAGGTGACCATTCTCGAAGCGATGGACAGCTTCCTCGGCGCGGCTGATCAGGATGTCGCCAAGGAGGCCCAGAAGGTCTTCGTCAAGCAGGGGATGGACGTCAAGCTCGGCGTCAAGGTCGGCAAGGTCACGCCGGCAAAGAACAAGAAGTCGGTCACCGTCGAGTACGAAGACAAGGACGGTGCCTCGAAGGCGGTATTCGACAAGCTGATCGTGTCGGTCGGCCGGGTGCCCAACACCGCCGGACTGAACGCCGAGGCTGTCGGCCTCAAGATCGATGAGCGTGGCTTTGTCGTGGTTGACGATCACTGCAAGAGCAACCTTGACGGTGTGTGGGCGGTCGGCGATGTGGTGCGTGGTCCGATGCTGGCCCACAAGGCGATGGAAGAGGGCGTGATGGTCGCCGAGCTCATGGCGGGTCAGGCAGGGCACTGCAACTTCGACACCGTGCCCTGGGTGATCTATACCAGTCCGGAGATCGCGTGGGTCGGAAAGACCGAGCAGCAACTCAAGGCCGATGGTATCGAATACCGTACCGGCAAGATTCCTTTCCTCGCGAACGGACGCGCGCTCGGGACCGGCGATACCACTGGTTTCGTGAAGATGCTGGCCTGCGCCAAGACCGATCGCATCCTCGGTGTGCACATCATCGGCGCCAACGCGTCCGAGTTGATTGGCGAAGCCGTTGTGACGATGGAGTTCGGTGGCGCATCGGAGGATCTGGCGCGTATCTGCCATGCGCACCCGACGCTCTCCGAAGTGGTCCACGAAGCCGCCCTCGCGGTCGATAAACGTCCCCTGCATTTCTGATCGGGACGTGATCAGGCGATTGCTCGCGCGCCGGCCTGCAAGCTTGCCGCTGCCCGCGATCAATCGCCGCTTGATACAGCAATTCGCAGCACGAGCATGCCACATCGCATACTGAACGTTTCCGAGAACGGAATGATCGAGGCCTACGAGGCCTTGCTCAAGACACGAGGCTACAAATCCGACCCGGCACAACGTTCGGCAGCCCAGCGATTGCAGGGCATGTATTCCGAGCTGATCGGTTTCAAGGCGGCTCGGCAAAGCACGTTCAAGCGGCTATTTACCCGCCCAGGGGTACCGCGCAGCCTCTACTTCTGGGGTGGTGTCGGTCGCGGCAAGAGCTTTCTCATGGATTGCTTTTTCGATGCCGTGCCATATCGGCGCAAGCGCCGTGTTCACTTTCATGCCTTCATGCAGGAAGTGCATGCCGACCTCAAGACATTCAGCCAGGAGCCCGATCCGCTGATCAAGGTGGCGGAGCGAATCGCCCGCAATACCCGGCTGCTATGCTTCGATGAATTCCACGTTTCGGATATCGCCGACGCGATGATGCTCGGCAGATTGCTCGAGGCACTTCTCGCACGCGGTGTGATATTCGTGATGACTTCGAACTATCCGCCCGACGGCCTGTATCCGAACGGCTTGATGCGGGTGAATTTCCTGCCGACCATCGAAATGATGAAGCGGCGCTTCGAGGTGTTTGAACTCGACCACGGCGTCGATTACCGCTTGCGCACCATGGAGAAGATGGAAACCTTCCTGGTACCGGCCGGCGAGGAAGCGGATCGCAAGATGGCGGTCGATTTCCGCCAGATTGCCGCGCTCGAGGGCGAGGCTGGGACGATCAGCGTGCTGGGGCGCGAGATCAAGGTTATCCGGGAAGCGCCGGGCGTGGCGTGGTTCCATTTTGATGACCTCTGCCGGAGTGCGCGGTCGCAGAATGATTACCTCGAGATTGCGCGGGAACATCACACGGTGATGATTTCGGGCATACCCAGAATGAGTGCCGGCGAGGCGTCGGAGGCAAGGCGCTTCACCTGGCTGATCGATGTGCTTTACGACCACCGGGTCAAGCTGGTCGCAAGTGCTGCGGTCGAAGCACACGATCTGTACCGTGAAGGCCACAACGCGCATGAGTTCGTGCGTACGGTGAGTCGTCTCATCGAGATGCGTTCCCGCGAATATCTCGCCGAGGCTCACCGCACGGACTGAATTGCTTTGTGCTCTCGATCGCACTGCGCCCTCCGGCTTGCCGCCGGAGGCCGGTCGGAGCGTTCAGTTGAAATCGATTCTCACGCGTTTCGGATCGGCGGTCGGAAACGCGTAACCGTCCATGACGTTCGGCAGGCGGCCGACGATGGCTTCCGGGCCCGAGACCTGGCCGCGAAATCGGGGCTGGCCCTGCGCGTCCCAACCGCCCTTGCCATCGATCCGTATATCGCCGCCGAGCGTGTTTACTTCGAAACTACCCAGCCTGCCTCTTGCCTCGGCATCGATCTCGTAATCGCCAAATCGCTGTTGCGGCAATAGATCGACGCCTGCATCCAGCCAGGTCAATCTGGCCGTCCCGTGGCATTCCTGATTCCAGCCGCAGGTGACGCCGTTACTCTCGATTCTCAGCACCCCCCGCCAGCCCGCGCGCGCGATCGGCGATGGCAAGGAGTCGAGCAATGCCCTGAGCGGCGCATCCAGGGCCGCGCGAGTGACTGACATGCCGGTCGGCCCCAGCGTGACGCGCAGCACCGTCTGTCCGGCTTCTTCAAGACGCCAGCCAATGCTTGCGCCCGTGAGATCGAGTTCGCTTGCCCAGGTGCCGGAAAGCCACGGCTGGGCGCTGC
Organism: Cognatazoarcus halotolerans; assembly: GCF_009800965.1. Taxonomy (GTDB): domain Bacteria; phylum Pseudomonadota; class Gammaproteobacteria; order Burkholderiales; family Rhodocyclaceae; genus Cognatazoarcus; species Cognatazoarcus halotolerans. The sequence continues at coordinate 379,975 of NZ_WUAF01000002.1, forward strand.
GCCCATCGGGCGACAGGCTGACGAAGACACCGCTGCCATGCCACACGGTGCCGCTTGTATGCATGAGCCGCAGACGCCCGTCGGTCGCCCGCGCGAGCACGCGATCCATCAGGCTTGCCGGTGCCATGGTCACCGCGATCGAAAGAACCAGCGCGGTGACGAGCAGTAGACGTTTCCACATGGCCGGCGTGTCAGCGGGTTGCGGTGGGCGTCAGCAAACCCTCCACCCCGATCTTGTCGCCGGCCACCCGCAGGGACATCTCGCCGACCTGCAGTTGCTGCTGGGACTGCATGCTGGCAAGCCAGTCGAGCAGGGCTGTGGCCTGCACTGTCCCGGAGATGCGCAAACCGTTGGTATCGGTGTCGATGACCAGGTCGAGTTCGCGTGCCGTGGCCGCGGCACGAGCCGCTTGCGTGCGGACTGCGAGCGTCGCCGCCGCCGGCGGCGTCAGACGGCGCAACTGGGCGAGTTCCTCTGCGTCCGCCTGCATTCTGGCCAGTTCCGCTTCAGCGGCTGGGAGACGCTTGTCGAGGCGGGCGCGTTCGGAGAAGGACCATTCGGCGAGGAGCAACAGCAGCGTCGTGGCGATCACGACTGTTGCAATACCGATCAGCCGGCGCTCACGTGGATTGAGTGTGGCGAGGCGGGCCTTGAGTTGGGTCACGATCATTGCGCCACCTCGCGGCTAAGGGTCAATCGTGGCGATTGTCCGTCACTGAATACGGCCCGGAGACCGCGGCTGGCGAGCCGCTCGCCGAGTACCGCCCGTTGCTGCGCATCGAGGCCAGGCACGGCGAGTTCGAGTCTATGGTTGGCATAGCGCAGATCGGTCACCGAATTGCGCGCTTCGACGCCGCGTGCCTCGCCGTAGGCCGCGAGCAGTGCCAGCAGGTCGTCGTCGCTCAGACGGCCGTTTTCCGAGCGCTTGAGATTGAGCTGACGGGCGAGCTGTGCCGCAGGTGCGATCGCGGGGGTATTCGGCACGGCGGTGACGAAGATCCTGTGCATGCGCTCTTCGATACCGGAAAGTCGCGATTTCTGCCACAGCACCTCGCCCAGCGTTGCCAACAGGAGCGTCGAGGCCGCAGCGGCTGCCAGCAGTGCCGGCTTGCGCAGCCACGCAAAGGCGCCGGCACCGCCTGCGCGTGAGGCGAACTCGTCGTGCAGCAGATTATGTGCGCCGGCTGTGTTCTGCCACCACAGGTAGGGAGCGCCACTGCGCAGCGCAGTACCGGGCAAGGCGGTGTCGTGATCGAGCGGGGAGGCGTTGACGCCGGGGGCAAGGTGCAGCACCACGGCTTCGGGCGCGCGGTTGGCCGCTCGGGCGGCAGCCAAGGCATGTTCGACGATCGGCAGGGCTTGCGACAGCGGTCCGTCGATCACCTCGCCGGCCGCTTCATGCCTCAGCAGCACGACTTCGTCGCGCAGCGAAAGGCTCCAGTTCGCGTTGCTGGCGGGCGCCGTCTCGATTTCGGCATAGACAGCCGACGGCTGGCGCCCGATCGCCTCGAGTTGCGCGACGAGGGCACGCAAACGATCGCGCCCGACTACCAGTACCGCCGCGAGCACGCCGTCGTTTCGCGTTTCGCGTGCAATGACTGTCAGGTGCTGGCTATCGGGTTCGCGCAGCAAGCGGTCTTCGAGCGCGTAGCCGAGCAGCCGGGCCTCGTCGCGGCGCGCGCCCTTGGGCAGACGGGCCTCATGCCATATGCACTGGGCACCGCCGAGGATCACTTCGCAGCGCGCGGCGGCCGGCCAGTGCCGTGGTTCCGACTGACCTTCTGACAGTGGGCGGTTGCCTTCGTCGAGCAGCACCCACGAGGCAGCGGGTGACTGGGGCCAGTTTTCGTCGAGAAGAAGGAGGAGGCGGTTACTCATAGGATGCGTTGCCAAACAATGGTGGGCCATCGCTGCTGCCGATCCAGCAGCACTTCCATGCGGGCTACGGCGAGCCCGAAACGTGCGCGGCCGGTGGCGATGATATGGCGGCTGCGCACGTCGGCGACGGCCGGGTCGAAACCTTGAGCGCCTTCGGGCAGGCGCGCGTTGAAGTCTGCCACATCCTTGAACCAGGCGCGCTCGCGCTCGGCGACGAGGATGCGGGCTGCGTCGAGATTGAGGTCGGGCAACATCGCGTGGAGCACTTCGGCGGAGGCGGTGTTGACGTTCAGTTTCGAGGGCGCGGGCAGGGCTGCGATGAATGGCTTGAGTCGCGCCACCAGCTGCGCGTCGAAACCGGGTACCTGAAGCAGCTCGTCCTCGTGGGCGAGTTGCGCATTGGGCGGTAGCGCATGCGATCCGGCGGAGCCCATCGCGCTGCGCTCGTCACCACGGGTCAGCCTGGAGACGCTGTCCGCATCCATCCAGTCGAGCAGGTTCAGGGTGGCCGCGGTGGCTTCGGCATTGGAGACGCCGACCGATTCGAGCAGTCGCACGAAGGCTGCGGCCGCGTCCTCGTCCGCGTCTTCGCCGACCACGAGATTGTTGAGATTGAAACGGCCGGACACATCCCGCAGTTCGCCGCTGACCTCGCCTTCTTCGACGGGCGTCGGCGGTACCTTCACCGCCCAGGTTTCGCCCAGGTGATCGACCGTATTGCTGCCGAAATCGTCCGCCAGCACGTTGCGGCCCCAGTCAACCGCCGCGCGTGCCAGCCAGCGTGCCTGTGACTGGTCGTGCCGGCCGGCCAGCGATTCGAGGCTGATGCCGTAGTTGCCAACCAGGGCCGAGGCGATCCCGGCCACCAGCGCCACGGTCAGCAGGGCGGTGATCACCGCCGCACCGCGCTGGTGGCGCCGGCGGCCCGATTCAGCGCAGCGCGATGAGGCGCGTGACGGTGCCGACATGCGCGAGCTCCAGTTCAAGTTCCACCGCCTGCGGCAGCAGATCGGTCCGGGTATTGTCGGGTGGCCAGCTGTCGAGCCGGCGGCCCTGGAAGACGAAACGCCAGCGCACCCGCCGGACGTCATCAATCAAGGTGTCGATCTCAGGTTCACCGTCCGCGATGCGCGCCGGCCAGCGCAGCCATTCGAAGCGCCCCTCTTCGAAGCGGTAAGCCACACGCATGACGCGCTGGCGGCTACCGTCGGCCACCAGCATCTGCAGTTCGTTATCGATGCCCGGCAGGCGGATCAGCTGCATCGCCGGTGTCGCCCCGGTGTTGGGCAGACTTTCGGGCGCGTTGCTCTGCAGCAGGTCGCTTTCGACACGTTGCATCGCTCGCCCGAGTACCCGCCAGCGCTCGAGTTCGTCCGACACGCGCGTTTCATGCATGCTCATCTGGCTCAATGCGCGGTAAGACAGCAAGCCGAGGATGGCAAAGACCGCGAGCGCGACCATCAACTCGATCAGGGTGAGGCCATGCGCGCGCCTTCGATTCATTGCAGCGGCTGCACGGCGAAGCCCGACAGCGAGCTCAGCGATCGATGGCCGTCCTCATCGAAGACAGTGACGTCGACCCGCCTGAAGAGCGGATTGGGCGTGCCCTTGACTTCTTCACGCCACTGGAAGCGCTGACCAGCCTGCTCGGCCTCGCCCTCGTTGCGGCCGAGTGGCGGAAAGGTGCCCGCAGCGCGCAGTTCGGCGAGACGGTTCTGCGCCACCCAGTCGGCCAGCAGACGCTCGCGCAATCCGTCGGCCGAACCCGTCGTCGCACCCACCGCGCGGAATGCTGCGCTCAGCGCAATGGCGAGGATCGCCAGCGCAACCAGGGTTTCGAGCAGGGTAAATCCCCGAACGCGCGCTTGGCGAATCATGGCGCCGCCTGCGGTAGCGCTGTCAGCGAAACCGCGCCGGTGGGGCGGCCGACGAGGTTCCAGCGGCCGGACGGAGTGCTCAGCTCGAGCGTGAATTCCGGCGGCGTGGTACCGAACACCAGACGCGGCGTGGCCGACTGATCCTGCCCTTCGACGATCAGCCTGCCGCGTACCACGTCATCGGGCAGCAACTTTTCCGCGAACACGGGCGGATCGATCAACGGGCGCCAGTTGCCGTCGGTCTCGAAGGCCGAGAAGCGGTAGCCGTCCGCGATGAATTCAACGGCGATCGGCTGACCGCGCACCGAGGCGCGCTCGGCCGTGGCTTCGAGCACCAGACGCAGCCGCTCGACCGCACGGCTTGCCTCGCGACCCTGTACCGCATCGAGCGCCACGCCGATACCGGTCGCGGTAAGGCCGATGATCACCAGCACCACCATCACCTCGATCAGGGTGAACCCGTGCGTTCTCAGGGCCGGGTGGTGCGGGTATGCGGGCATCGGCATTGCCCGGAATCAGAGGTTCCAGGAGCCGATGTCGGCATCGACACCTTCGCCGCCGCTGGCGTTGTCCGCGCCGTAGCTGAAGACGTCGATCTCGCCCTGGATTCCGGGGTTTAGATACTGGTACGGGCTGCCCCACGGGTCGTTGGGGAGCTTCTCGAGATAGGCTTTCCAGTTGTCCGGTACCGGCGGGGTCGAGGGTTTCTGTACCAGGGCCTGCAAGCCCTGCTCGGCGGTGGGGTAGCGACGATTGTCGAGCTTGTAGAGTTTGAGCGCCTGCATGATCGCGCCGATGTCCTGTTTGGCCGCGACCACCCGGGCTTCATCCGGCCGGCCAAGTACCCGCGGCACGATCAGTGCGGCCAGGACGCCGAGAATCACGATCACGACCATGACTTCGATGAGGGTGAAGCCGTGCTGCATCGCTTGCGTAGCGCGATGTCCCGCTTTGGGCGACGGGCGAAGCGCGGCTGCACGGTGACGGGCGTTTTGTTTCATCTGGCTATCCTTGGTTTTGATTTCCCGATCCAGCGTTCGGGCAGTGATGGTTCCATTGGTTGCTGATGACCATTTCTGCTTACCGCAGCAAGGTATTGATCTCGATGATCGGCTGCATCACCGCCAGCACGATGAGCAGCACCATGCCACCCATTGCCAGCAGCAACAGCGGCTCGAGCAGACTGGTGAGCGTAGCGGTGCGGTTTTCGACTTCCTGTTGTTGCAGGCGGGCGGCCCGGTCGAGCATCTCGCCGAGGCGGCCGGTGGCTTCGCCGTTGGCGATCATGTGCACCAGCAGCGGCGGAAACTCGCGCGTCGCGCCCAGCGCGCGCGCCAGCGACTGGCCTTCCCGCACCTTGTCGGTGGCCTCGCCCACGGCGTCCTGCAGCGGCAGCATGGTGAGCACCTGGCGGCCGGCATCGAGTGCCGAGAGCAGCGCCACGCCGCTGCCCGCGAGGATCGACAGGGTCGCGGCGAAGCGGGTCGCGTCAAGGCTCTTGAGGTGACGCCCGATCAATGGCAGCCGAAGCAGCCGGGCATGCCATTGCCGTCGCACCGCCTTGCTGCGCAGCGCGAAGTGCGCGGCCAGGCCGGCTCCGGCCGCACCCAGCACCATCAACCAGCCCCAGTTGCGCAACAGGTCGCTGAGCAGGATCAGCGCGCGGGTGAGCCATGGCAGGGCCTGCTTGCTCTGCTGGAAGACGGTCACCACCTGGGGCACCACGTAGGTCATGAGGCCGATCACCACGAGCAGCGCGACTGCCGCGACGATTGCCGGATAGAGCAGGGCCTGCAGGGTCTTCTGGCGCAGGCCGCTGCGCCGTTCGAGATAATCGGCGAGCTGATTCATCACGGTGGCCAGTTCGCCGGATTTCTCGCCTGCCGCTACCGAGGCGCGGTAGATCATCGGGAAGGCCTGCGGAAAGCGGTCGAGTGCCGCGCGCAGGCTGTAGCCGGAGAGAATTTCGGAGCGCACGCCGGCGAGGAGCTGACGCTGACCCTCGCTGTCGGCCTGCTCGATGAGCGCCGCGAGTGCCTGCTCCACTGTGAGGCCCGAGGCCAGCAGGGTGGCCCATTGACGTGTCAGCAGAGTGAGGTCGGAATCACGCAAGCGTCGGCGCCGCACCGCCTTGCCGGCGCTATGGCTGACGCTTGCCACATCGACCGGAAACAGGCCGCGCTCGCGCAACATGCTGCGGGCGGCGCGGCCGGTGTCGGCCTCGAGGACCCCCGAGGTTTCCTTGCCTGCACTGTCGAGAGCGCGGTAACGGAAAGCGGTCATGAGCGTGCCCGTACGACGTTCATCAGTCGCGGGTGACCCGCAACAATTCTTCGGGGGAGGTCAGGCCCGCGGCGAGCAGGCGCAAGCCGTCTTCACGCAGGCTGCGCGCGCCGGTCGCGCGAGCGTGTTCGCGCAGTTCGCTCTCGTCTGCGCGATTGTGGATCTGCCGGCCGAAGGTATCGTCCACCGTGATCAGCTCGTAGATGCCGGTACGTCCGGCATAGCCGGTGTGGCCACAGGCCGGGCAACTGTCGGCGATGCTTACCGTTTCCGGCGTGTGGGGCCCGAACAGTTCGCGGTCGGCGTCGTCCGCGCTGCGCGACTGCCGGCAACTGGTGCACAGTCGCCGTACCAGCCGCTGGGCCAGCACGCCGCGCAGGGTCGAGGCGAGCAGGAAAGGCTCGACGCCCATGTCGACCAGACGGTTCACCGCCGAGGCTGCGTCGTTGGTGTGCAGGGTGGCAAGCACGAGGTGGCCGGTGAGGCTGGCCTGAACCGCGATCTGGGCGGTTTCGAGGTCGCGGATCTCGCCGATCATGATCACGTCCGGGTCCTGACGCAGGATTGCCCGCAAGGCCTTGGCGAAGGACAGATCGATCTTGCTGTTTACATGAATCTGGCCGACACCGGGCAGATCGAATTCGACCGGGTCCTCGACCGTGACGATATTGAGCCGGCCGGCGTCCATGCCCTGCAGCGCCGCGTAAAGCGTGGTGCTCTTGCCGGAACCCGTGGGGCCGGTCACCAGCACGATGCCATGGGGTTGGCTGAGGAGCGTGGCGAAGCGGTTGCGGGTGTCGTCGGCCATGCCGAGTGCATCGAGGCCGAGCTGCGCGGCGCCCTTGTCGAGCAGGCGCAGCACGATGCGCTCGCCATGGGTGGTGGGCAGGGTCGACAGGCGCACGTCGACCTGGCGGCCGGCGAGGCGCAGGGTGATGCGTCCATCCTGCGGCAGGCGCTTCTCGGCGATGTCGAGGTTGGCCATGATCTTGATCCGCGAAGCCATCGCGGCGTGCAGCGCACGGTGCGGCCTGGCCACGTCGTGCAGCACGCCGTCACGACGGAAGCGCACGACCGAGCTGTGTTCGTAGGGCTCGATGTGTACGTCCGAGGCGCCATCCCGTACCGCCTGGGTGAGCAGTGCGTTGATCATGCGGATGATCGGCGCGTCGTCCTGCGATTCGAGCAGATCCTCGACCGGCGGCAGCTCGGTCATGAGCTGCGAAAGGTCGACCTCCTGGCCGACATCGGCGACCACCTCGGCGGCGCTGCCGTCCTGCTGGCTGTAGGTTTCGGCAAGCCGGGCCTCGAAGGCGCTGCGGCTGATCGACTCCACGTTGAGCGGCAGACCGAGTGTCCGGCGCAGTTCGGTGAGCGCGGCGAGGTTGCCGTCTTCACGCAGCAGCACGTCGGCGCTCTCGCCACCGGCCCCGACCAGCAGCACACCGTGCGCCTTGGCGAAGCCGTAGGGGATGTTGATGCCGCCGCTCATGGCAGCACGGTGCCGCGCTCTTCCACGGGTGCGGGTGGCGTGCTGCGTTCGTCCCGGTGCGGGGTCAGATCGCGGGTACGCGGCACCGCTGGAGCGGGCGAGTCGATCGGCGGCAGTTCAGCCGGACTGCGTTCCTTCCGGAGCAGGGTGTCGTCGCCGACGACGCCGCGCTGCTGGCCGATGACATAGTCGTAGCGCGAATTGGTGATGCCGGAATAGCTCTCCTTGCTGCGCAGGATCACGGGGCGCAGGAACACGACCAGATTGGTCTTGCTGCGCTTGCGGCTGTCATAGCGGAAGAGATTGCCGGCGAGCGGGATGTCACCGAGCAGGGGTACCTTTTCCTCGCCGGATTCGTAGCTGTCCTCGACCAGACCGCCGAGGGCGATGATCGCCCCGTCGTCGATGAGCACGGTCGACTCGATGCTGCGCTTGTTGGTGATCGGTCCGGCGTTGTCGATGCTGCCGACCACGGTCGACGCTTCCTGGTAGATCTGCAGGCGCACCACGCCGCCTTCGGTGATCTGCGGTTTGACCTTGAGCGTCAGACCCACGTCCTGGCGCTCGATCGTCTGAAAGGGGTTGGCCGGCGTGGTGCCGCCGCCGGTGTTGGTGTACTGGCCGGTGATGAAGGGCAGGTTGCGGCCGATCACGATCTTGGCTTCCTCGTTGTCGAGGGTGACCAGGTTGGGGGTGGACAGGATGTTGGTCTTGGCGTCGGTCTCGAGGAAGCGTGCCAGCACGCTGAGGTTGAGGATCTCGGTACCGTTGGGCAGGGTCAGGGTGCCGCTGCCGACCAGGAAATTGAGACCGCCACCAACCGAGGTGGGATCCGCCGAGATGCCGAGGATGTTCGAGCCGCCCGTCTTGCTGCCGAAGTTGGTGCCACCGAATACCGTGGTCTTGCCGCTTCCCGTCGGGGTATTGGCGCTCTGCCACTGAATGCCCCATTCGGCCGCACGTTCAGCCGTGATCTCGGCGATCAGCGCCTCGACGTAGACCTGGGCACGACGCCGGTCGAGCTGCTCGATGACGTGGCGCAGGTTGTTGTAGATCGCTTCGGGGGCGGTGATGATCAGGGCGTTGCTGAGCGGGTCAGCCTGGATGATGCCGCCGCCGCTGGTCGCCGCGGGAGTACCGGTCGATGCGTTGCTCGAGCTGCTCGTGGCTGATCCGACGGACAGCCCGCCCTTGTTTTCGCTGGCGGAGAGCGGTCGGCTGGATTCGACCATCGAACTCGAGGTGTCACCCGACAGCACCGCCCGCAGGGTGTCGGCAACGCGGGTTGCTTCCGCATTCTTGAGATAGACCACGTGGATGTTGCCGCCGGCGCCCGGACGGTCCAGCGAGGCCACGAGTTGCCGCACCGCCGACAGCCTGGACGGGCTGCTTGCGCGCACCAGCAGCGCGTTGGTCCGTGCATCCGGGACGATCGACACATCGTTGCCGGGATCAGCTGCAGCACCGGGCGCGCTGAGGCGGGTGCCACCGGTAAGCAGCTTGGAGAGCGTTCCCGCGATGTCGGCCGCGGCGGCGTGCTTGAGCTCGATGACCTGGAGGTCGCCCTGTGGCACGTCGACCGAAGCGATGATGCGGGCGATGCGCTCGACGTTGTCGGCGTAATCGGTCACCACCAGCGCGTTGTTCGAGGGGTAGGCGGAGACCGTGTTGTTGGGCGAAATCAGCGGACGGATGACCGGTACCATCTGGGCCGCCGATTCGTTCTGCAGGGTGAAGACCTGGGTGACGATGCCGGCGCCCCGGTTATGCCTGCTGCCACTTCCGACCGGCACCGCGTGGAGTTTTGCGTCCGCTTCGGGGACGATCTTCGTCACGCCCGAGGACTCGACTGCGGTATAGCCCTGCAGGCGCAGCGCGGAGAGCAGGATGTCATAGGTCAGCGCCTTGGCCACCGGCGTATTCGTGACGATGTTGAGGTTGCCCTTGACCCGCGGGTCGATCAGGAAGTTGCGCCCGGTGATCTTGCCGATCGCCTTGATGACCGCGTCGATCTCGGCATTCGCGAAATTGAGCGAAACCTTGTCGCCGTCGGTCGACGGTTGGGCGGCAACGGGTAGTGCCAGGGACGCCGCGAGTAGCAGGGCGCTCAGGCGCTTGAGGGGTTGGGTCATCGGCATCAGTTCTCTTCGGTGTCGGAGAGGGCGGCTCGCGCCGCATTTTCGGAGGCTCTGGGCTGGACGTCGGATGGCTCTGCTGCCACGCCGGCCGGCAGGATGCCGCTTACCGGCGTGACAGGCAGGCGGATCTCTTCGGTACTGCCGCCACGTTCTATCTCGATGCGGTCGGCGAGGATTCGTTTCAACCTGCGGCCCGGGCTGATCTCGTCGCCGACGGCATAGGTCGAGAGCTTGCCGCCAGTGCGCAGCATGACAAAGCCGCTTCCGCCCACGAAGCCCGTCGCGAGACCGACGACCTCGATCGGCAGGCTCGGTGCCAGCGCCGGTCTGTCGGCCGCGAGCCGGTCTTTTCCACCAAGCAGTTGCTGGCCGATGATGCGTTGTGCCGCGGCCCGTGGATCGGTGTCCGTCTTGAGCGGCAGCGCAGCGTCGTCCGGCGCGCTGAAGCGCCAGAAGAGCGTGGCCGTGACCCAGGCCGTAAAGCAGAGCGCCGCGAGCCATGCGAGTGCCGGCATGGTACGCCGTATCGCACTGCTGGCGAGGAGGCGGGAAAGGGCTTGGCCTGTGGGCGATGTCATGAACGCGATATCTGACTCGGTTGATGGCGGGCTGCCGGAAAGAGGTCTTTTTACCAGAAAGGTGGCCGATTGTAGCCGCATGGTGGTCGGGTTCGCTTGCCGATGGCCGCATCGGCGCAATCGGGCAGGCTGTCAAAGCACTGTCACGAAGCCTCGTTAAGCTCTCGCGTCGCTAACGCCCCGCGGGTAGTTCGAGCGCCCTGCGGCACCTGCCGCATCGTGCGGCCAACGGGCACACCCCGACCCCATCCCCTGACCCCATAAGGATTTCGGAAATCATGAGTCAACAGATCGATACTGGCCGCCGCCGCGCCTTGAAGCTCCTTGGCGGAGCGCCACTGCTGCCGATGGCATCGGGTTTCGCCGGCGCATCGACCCTGATGCTTGCCGGCTGCGGCGGTAGTTCCTCTTCGCCTGCAGCCCTGGTCGTCGATTCGGTGAGCTTTACCTCGATGGCTGCCCCCACGTTGGCCGATGCGGCCGCAATGGCCACCACCAGCGTCGGTTCCAGCATGGTCGTGAACTATACGAACGGCACCACCAAGACCTTCACGCTGGGCTACGAGCCGTACTTCATCACGGGCGACATGGTTGCCGACGGGGCAGGCGGCACGACCCTCGCGGGCGGCTATTACGACATCAACGGCAATCCGATCAAGGACGCCAACGGCAAACAGTTCTACTCCGACTGCCCGGACGGTTCCAGCCTGCTGACCCTCGACAATCCGACTGTGTCGGGTGTGACCGGCAACACCGTGTTTGCCGTGGTGCAGTTCGAATACACCAGCCGGAATGCCGCGGGCGATTCGATGTACGGCAAGCTGCCTTCGCCGATCGCCGTGCTGACCCTGGACCAGGACAAGAAGACCGGCCAGCTCAAACTCGTGAAGTACCACAACGTGGATACCAGCGGGGTGCACGGGTTGTGGATCACCTGTGGCGCCAGCCTCTCGCCGTGGGGTACGCACCTGTCGAGCGAGGAGTATGAGCCGGACGCCACCGTCGCAGCGAGCGATGCGCAGTTCCTGGCCTACAGCCAGAATCTCTACGCCAATGCCCTGGCGGTGGCCAATCCCTACCACTACGGCCACATGCCCGAAGTGACGGTGAACCCCGACGGCACCGGAAGCATCGAGAAGCACTACTGCATGGGCCGGATCTCTCACGAACTGGTGCAGGTGATGCCCGACGAGCGCACCGTGCTGATGGGTGACGATGCAACGAACGCCGGCGTGTTCATGTTCATTGCCGACACCGCGCGGGATCTCTCCGCAGGCGTCCTTTACGTTGCCAAATGGACCCAGACCTCGCCCGTCGGAGGCCCCGCGGGTGGCGCAGGGACACTCCGCTGGATCAAGCTCGGCCACGCCACCAGCGCCGAGATCAGGGCGCTTGCCGACGTCCTCGGCGCAGCGGACATCGTTGACGTGAAAACGGCCGATCCTGCTGATGCCAGCTACACGAAGATCGGTTTCGGCGGCAAGAGCAACTGGGTGAAGTTCGTTCCCGGTCAGGAGAAGGCCGCCGCCTTCCTCGAGACCCACCGTTACGCAGCCCTCAAGGGCGGCAGCCTCGCCTTCACCAAGATGGAAGGGGTGACGGTGAATGCTGCCGACAAGAAGGCCTATCTGGCGATGAGCCGCATCGAAAAGACCATGACCGATGGCACCACCGATGTGAATGTGGCCAAGATCACGGCTGGCGCCGTTTACGAGCTTGCCCTGGCCGGCGGCCAGACCGATCTGGACGGGGGCGCGATCGACAGTGCATGGGTGCCGGTCGACATGGCGGCAGTGGCCGAACTCGTCGGCGAAGATCTCGCCACGCCCGACGCGCTCGGCAACACCGCGAACGCCGACAAGATCTCCAATCCGGACAACCTCAAGTTTTCCGAAGAGCTGCGTACGCTGTTCATCGGCGAAGACAGCGGCCAGCACGTCAATAATTTCCTGTGGGCCTTCAACGTCGATACCCGCGCGCTGTCCCGCATCCTTTCCTGCCCGGCGGGTGCGGAGTCCACCGGGTTGCAGGCGGTCGATTCGATCAACGGGTTCACTTATATCAACAGCAACTTCCAGCACGCCGGTGACTGGTCCTCGCTTCACGCGGTGGTCGAGCCGACACTGGCGCCGCTGATCGATGCCAACTACAAGGATCGCTTCGGCGCGGCGGTGGGTTATATCACCGGCATGCCGGCATTGGGCTGAATCGCGGTTTGAACGAGCGTCCCGAACGAGGACGCGAGCGCTACGCTGGACCGTTCCGGGCCCGCCACAAGGTGGGCCCGTTTTCCTTGGTCGGGCGAGTGCGGTGATATGATCCGCCGCGCATCTGAACGGATCCTGTCATGTCGAATCTCGCGGACCATTTCTCTGATCAGGGCTCCCTGGCCCGCGCCATTCCCGGTTTCAGCGCCCGCCCGCAGCAGGTCGAGATGGCTGCGCGGATCGGCGATGCGCTGCGCGAGCACCGGGTGCTGGTGGCAGAGGCCGGCACCGGTACCGGCAAAACCTTTGCCTACCTGGTTCCAGCCCTGCTGGCCGGCGGCAAGGTGATCATTTCCACCGGCACCAAGACGCTGCAGGATCAGCTGTTCAAGCGCGACCTGCCCACCGTGCGGGCGGCGCTCAGGGTACCGGTCGACGTGGCCTTGCTTAAGGGGCGCGCCAACTATGTGTGTCCTTATCACCTCGAGCGCAATGGGCGCGACGGGCGCTTCCAGACGCCGCAGGATGCGGCCGACCTGCGGGTGATCGCACGCTTCGCGCAGATCACCCAGAGCGGCGACAAGGCCGAATGCGCGGAGGTGCCCGAGGACTCGGCTGCCTGGTTGTCGGCCACCTCGACCCGCGACAACTGCCTCGGTCAGGAGTGTCAGTACTACAAGGATGACTGCTTCGTGCTCAAGGCCCGCAAGCGCGCCATGGAGGCCGACGTGGTGGTGGTCAATCACCATCTGTTCTTCGCCGACGTGATGTTGCGCGACGAGGGCATGGGCGAGCTGCTGCCGGCGGCCAACGCGGTGATTTTCGACGAAGCGCATCAGCTGCCTGAGACCGCCAGCCTGTTCTTCGGCGAGAGTGTCACCACCTCGCAGCTGCTGGAGCTCGCGCGCGACACCCGCTCCGAGACGATCGCCGCGGCGCGCGACTTCGTGGCCCTGATCGACGCAACCCGGGCGCTCGAGAAGGTTGCGCGCGACCTGCGGCTCGCGGTCAAGGCCGAGAACGCCCGCTTCGGTTACGCCCAGATGCTCGAGAACGAGGAATTCATGAAGGCGGTCGAGGCGCTCGGCAGCGAACTCGACCGCTTTCATCAGCTCGTCGAGAGCCAGGCGGAGCGCTCCGAGGGACTCGCGAACTGCCTGCGGCGGACCGAGGAGATGCAGGCCCGACTGATCGCCTGGCGAGCGCCCGAGGCGCCGGAGCTGATCCGCTGGGTCGAGGTATTTACCCAGTCGCTGGCGCTCAATGCCACGCCGCTGCATGTTTCCGATGTGTTCCGCCGCCAGATGGGCAATCAGCCCAAGTCCTGGATCTTCACTTCTGCGACGCTCGCCATCGGGTCGGATTTCTCGCACTACCTCAACGAGATGGGCCTGTCGCAGCTGGACCCGCCAGCCGACACCGCGGTATGGGGCAGCCCGTTCAACTATGGCGAGCAGGCCATGCTCTTTGCACCGCAGGGCATGCCCAACCCGAATTCGCCCGACTACGTGGAGCGGGTCGCCGAGGTGGCTTTTCCGCTGATCCGCGCCGCGCAGGGTCGCACCTTCGTGTTGTGCACCTCGCTGCGGGCAATGCGGCGGATCCACGAGCTGCTGGCAGAGCGCATGGCCCGCGAGCAGCTGGCCTTGCCGATGTTGCTGCAGGGCGAGGGTTCGCGCAGCGATCTGCTGGCCCGTTTCCGCCGGCTTGGTAATGCGGTGCTGATCGCCAGTCAGAGTTTCTGGGAAGGCGTGGACGTGCCGGGGGATGCCCTGTCAGTGGTGGTGATCGACAAGCTGCCGTTTGCCCCGCCGGACGACCCGGTGCTCGCGGCGCGGGTCGAGTATCTCGAGAAGAAGGGGCTCAACCCGTTCTTCGTGTATCAGCTGCCGCGCACCGTGATCAACATGAAGCAGGGGGCCGGGCGGCTCATCCGCACTGAGCAGGATCGCGGCGTGCTGTGCATCTGCGACCCGCGCATGATCGACAAGCCCTACGGCAAGCGGGTGTGGCGCAGCCTGCCGCCGATGCGGCGCAGCCGCGAGGTGGCGGAGGTGGTGAGCTTTCTCGAACAGTTGCCGGCACCTGCGACGACGGCAGGCGCTTGACCGGGCTTCGGCGCCCGCCGCTTGATCCACTTCGTGAGTTCGCGGACGGTGCATGTTGTATCCTCGGGCGCTTGATCATCCGATGCGGCACCCGGCCGCCGTGTTTGCATGAAAGTATTCGGCATCGCCGGTTATTCGAATTCCGGCAAGACGACCCTGATCGAGAAGCTGATTCCCGTATTCAATCGACGTGGCCTGCGGGTATCGGTCATCAAGCATGCGCACCACGGCTTCGACCTCGACCGGCCGGGCAAGGACTCATGGCGCCACCGCGAGGCAGGCGCAACCGAAGTGATGATGCTCTCCTCGGATCGCTGGGTGCTGATGCACGAACTGCGCGGCGCCGAGGAGCCCAGCCTGGACCAGCAGCTGGCGGTCCTGTCGCCCTGCGATGTGGTGCTCATCGAGGGTTTCAAGGCCGCGCCGGTTCCCAAGATCGAGGTGCACCGTCCGTCGCATGGCAAGCCGCCGATCTATCCCGACAACCCCTTTGTGGTGGCAGTGGCGACCGATGCCGAGCTGGAACTTGGGCTGCCGCGACTGGATCTGAATGATCCCGAGGCAATTTCCGATTTCATCCTCTCCTACCAAGAGTCCGCACGATGAACGCTCCGATGCTCAGTTTCGACGAGGCCCTGGCGCGGCTGCTCGCAGGCGCAAGACCGCTTGCCGGGGTCGAGGAGGTCGATACCTTCGATGCCAACGGGCGCGTGCTCGCCCGAGATCAGATCTCGACCATCAACGTGCCGCCGCACGACAACTCCTCGATGGATGGTTACGCGGTGCGTGTCGCGGATGTTTTGGAGGCCGGCGTGCGTCTGCCGGTCGATCAGCGCATCCCCGCTGGCAGCGTCGGGCATTCGCTCGCGGCCGGTACGGCAGCGCGGATCTTTACCGGGGCGCCGGTGCCGGCCGGTGCCGATGCGGTGGTGATGCAGGAGCTGTGCGAGCGTGATGGCGATGATGTGATCGTCAATCATCGGCCGCGTGCCGGGGAGGCGATCAGACTGCGCGGCGAGGATATCTCGGAAGGGCAGGTGATCCTGCCGGCGGGTACGCGAATCGGCCCTGCCGAAGCCGGTCAGCTCGCCTCGGTCGGTCTGGCGCGCGTGCCGGTGTTCCGGCGGTTCCGCGTGGCCTTGTTTTCCACCGGCGACGAACTCGCGATGCCCGGCGAGGCACTGCGCGAGGGCGCCATCTACAATTCGAACCGTTATGTGCTCAGGAGCCTGTTGACGAATCTCGGGTGCGAGGTGGATGACCTTGGCATCGTCGAGGACACGCTGGAGGCAACCCGCGCCGCCTTGCGGCGTGCGGCCGCCTGCGATCTGATCGTGACCTCGGGCGGGGTTTCGGTGGGCGAGGAGGATCACGTCAAGCCGGCCGTCGAGGCCGAAGGGCGACTCGAGATGTGGAAGATCGCGATCAAGCCGGGCAAGCCGCTGGCCTTCGGGCGAGTCGGCGAAGCGGCTTTCATCGGCTTGCCGGGCAATCCGGTATCGGCGCTGGTGACCTTCCAGATGCTGGTGCGTCCGTTTATCCTGCGGAGCCAGGGCGTCGCTGAGGTGATGCCCCGCGCCCAGCTGGTCCGGGCAGGGTTCGCCTGGACCCGTCCCGATCGCCGGCGCGAGTTCCTGCGCGCGCGGGTTGATGCAGAGGGTACGCTGGCGCTGTATCCGAATCAGAGTTCCGGGGTGCTGACTTCGTGCGTGTGGGCTGATGGCGTCATCGACAACCCGCCCGGTGTGGCGATTGCCGAGGGTGACGTGGTGCGATTCATTCCGTTTTCCGAGTTGTTGTACTGACTGCCATGAAATTCAAAGTGCTCTATTTCGCAAGTCTCAGGGAATCGCTCGGCAAGGCGGAGGAACTGGTCGAGGCACCTTCCGGGGTGTCGAGCGTGGCCGCGCTGCAGCGCTTCCTCGCCGAGCGCGGAGAAGGCGTGCCCGCGCTGGCGCGGGGCCGTAACGTGCGCGCGGCGGTTAACCAGGTGATGGTGAAGGACGATGTGGCGATCGCCGACGGCGACGAGATCGCGTTCTTCCCGCCGGTGACCGGAGGTTGAGATGAGTGTCAGTGTTCAGGAGGCGGATTTCGATCCGGGTCGGGAGGCCGAGCGGCTATCGGCCGGCCGCGACGATGTCGGTGCGCTGGCAACATTTACCGGACTGGTTCGCGCCGACAAGCAGAATGGTTCGCAGGGCAGCGATGTGCAGGCGATGACGCTCGAACACTATCCGGGGATGACCGAGAAGGCACTTGAAGCCATCGTCGTCGAAGCGCGCTCACGCTGGCCCGCGATACTCGGGGTGAGGGTCATTCACCGCGTCGGCAGGCTCGCGCCCGGCGATCGGATCGTTTTCGTTGGCGTCGCCGGTGCGCACCGCGGCGAAGCCTTCGCCGCCTGCGAGTTCATCATGGATTACCTCAAGACCCGCGCACCTTTCTGGAAGAAGGAAGACACCGCCGAAGGGGGGCGCTGGGTGGATGCCCGTGACAGCGATGACGAGGCGGCCGGGCGCTGGTCGGTGCCGGACTGAGCGAGGCGGTGCCGCACGGACAGACGGACATGAAAAAGGCGCCCCGCGGGGCGCCTTTTCAATGACCGGGAGGCCGGCTTACTTCTTGCCCTTCGGAGCCGTCATGCTCGAGAAGGCCTGGAAGGCATCGGTCTGGGCGCGGGTCATCTGCTCGAAGGCGGCACGGGCCGTTTCCATTGCGCCCTGGATCGAGCCCATGGCGTTCTGATCGGTGATCGGCATGCCCTTGAACATCTTCTGCATGGCTTCGAAGACGTCGGAGCCGCCGGAGGTCAGTTGCTCGCTCACCAGACGACCGAATTCGGATTGGGTCTTGGTGGTGATCTCGGCGATCTCACGTGCGCATGCGAGCATCTTTTCGGTGGTGACCTGCGCATACTTGCTGCGCAGACCGAGCGCTTCCTGGGGATCCTTCACCGAGGTCAGGGCCTGGGCGTTCTGAACGCCTTCTTCGAACAGGTCCTTGGCGGTCTTGACCTGGAGTTCCATGATGCGCTGGGAGTTCTCGATCGACATCTGGGCGAGGCGCATCGCGGCCTCGAGGTTCTTTTTCTGAAGCTCGTTGAACTGGTCCTGTTGCTTGGTAGCCATTTACTGCCCTCCATACTCGGTTTGGTGTCTGAACGAGGCACTGCTCCCGCTGCTGCAGACCCCGGTGCGTTGCACCGCAATATGCAAGGGTCCATTACTGCCTCGGCGTGGAACATAGCACATCGAAGCGCAAGTGCGGGCAAGAAATTAGGGTTTTCACCAATTTCAAACGGTCGTTTGCTGCGGTGCGCAATGAATTGCTCGTTCATCGTTGGGTGCGCACCGCGATCGGTCTTCCGGAGGCGAGGCCATTGAAAAACATAGGTGCGCCCCCACTTCGGAAACAACCCTGACCTTACCAAGGATTTGCGACCATGCGCTTCGACAAGTTCACCACCAAGTTCCAGCAAGCCCTCTCCGATGCCCAGAGCATTGCTGTCGGCAACGATCAGCAGTTCATCGAGCCGCAACACCTGTTGTCCGCATTGCTCGGCCAGGACGACGGCGGTACGCAGTCCCTGTTGCAGCGCGCGGGTGTCAATACCGGTCCGCTGAAGACCGCCCTGCAAAAGGCCGTCGAGCGCCTGCCCAAAGTGGAGGGGCATGGCGGCGAAGTGCAGATCGGCCGCGACCTGGGCAACCTCCTCAACCTCACCGACAAGGAAGCGCAGAAGCGCGGCGACCAGTTCATCGCCAGCGAGATGTTCCTGCTCGCGCTCGCCGACGACAAGGGTGAGACGGGACGCTTGCTCAAGGAGCACGGTCTCAACCGCAAGGCGCTCGAGGCGGCGATCGAGGCCGTGCGCGGCGGTGCCAACGTGGGTAGCCAGGAGGCCGAGGGTCAGCGTGAGGCGCTCAAGAAATACACGCTCGACCTGACCGAGCGTGCCCGCATGGGCAAGCTCGACCCGGTGATCGGACGCGACGACGAGATTCGCCGCGCGATCCAGATCCTGCAGCGCCGGACCAAGAACAACCCGGTGCTGATCGGCGAGCCGGGCGTCGGCAAGACAGCCATCGTGGAAGGATTGGCGCAGCGCATCATCAATGATGAAGTACCCGAGACCCTCAAGGGCAAGCGGGTGCTGTCGCTCGACATGGCTGCGCTGCTGGCCGGGGCAAAGTACCGCGGCGAGTTCGAGGAGCGCCTCAAGGCGGTGCTCAAGGAAATCGCCATGGACGAGGGGCGCATCATCGTCTTCATCGATGAGCTCCATACCATGGTCGGTGCCGGCAAGGCCGAGGGGGCGATGGACGCCGGCAACATGCTCAAGCCCGCCTTGGCGCGCGGCGAGCTGCATTGCATCGGCGCGACCACGCTGGACGAATACCGCAAGTACATCGAGAAGGATGCCGCGCTCGAGCGTCGCTTCCAGAAAGTGCTGGTCGACGAGCCGAGCGTGGAGAGCACCATCGCGATCCTGCGCGGCCTGCAGGAGAAGTACGAGATCCACCACGGCGTGGACATCACCGACCCGGCCATCGTCGCCGCGGCGGAGCTCTCCAATCGCTACATCACCGACCGCTTCCTGCCGGACAAGGCGATCGACCTGATCGACGAGGCGGCGGCGCGGATCAAGATGGAGATCGATTCCAAGCCCGAGGTGATGGACAAGCTCGACCGTCGCATGATCCAGCTCAAGATCGAACGCGAGGCGGTGAAGAAGGAAAAGGACGAGGCTTCGAAGAAGCGTCTCGGCCTGATCGAGGAAGAGATCGGTCGTCTCGAGAAGGAATATTCGGATCTCGATGAAGTGTGGAAGGCCGAGAAGGCCAAGGCGCATGGCTCGGCCCACATCAAGGAAGAGATCGACAGCCTGCGCGCGCAGATGGCGGACTTCCAGCGCAAGGGTCAGCTCGACAAGGTTGCCGAGCTGCAGTACGGCAAGCTCCCGCAGCTCGAGGCCCAGCTGAAGACGGCCGAGCAGGCCGGTGAGGGCGCGCAGCCGAACAAGCTGCTGCGGACCCAGGTCGGCGCGGAGGAAATCGCCGAGGTGGTGAGCCGTGCGACCGGGATCCCGGTGAGCAAGATGATGCAGGGCGAGCGCGACAAGCTGCTCAGGATGGAGGACTACCTGCACAACCGCGTGGTTGGCCAGGACGAGGCGACCCGGCTGGTGTCCGACGCAATCCGCCGCTCGCGTGCCGGACTGTCGGACGAGAACCGTCCGTATGGCTCCTTCCTGTTCCTCGGCCCGACCGGGGTCGGCAAGACCGAGCTGTGCAAGAGTTTGGCGGAATTCCTGTTCGACTCGGAAGAGCACCTCATTCGCATCGACATGAGCGAGTTCATGGAGAAGCACTCGGTGGCACGGCTCATCGGTGCGCCCCCGGGCTACGTCGGTTACGAGGAGGGCGGTTACCTGACCGAACAGGTGCGCCGCAAGCCATACAGCGTGATCCTTTTCGACGAGGTCGAGAAGGCGCACCCGGATGTCTTCAACGTGCTCCTGCAGGTGCTCGACGACGGCCGCATGACCGATGGTCAGGGGCGCACGGTGGACTTCAAAAACACCGTCATCGTGATGACGTCGAACCTTGGCAGCCAGATGATCCAGCAGATGGCCGGTGATGATTACCAGGTGATCAAGCTGGCGGTGATGGCCGAGGTGAAGACCTACTTCCGGCCGGAGTTCATCAACCGCATCGACGAGGTGGTGGTGTTCCACAGTCTCGACCAGAAACACATCGCCGGCATCGCGAAGATCCAGTTGCAGTATCTCGAGAAGCGCCTGGCGCGGCTCGACATGCGGCTGGAGGTCACCGATGCGGCGCTTGCCGCTTTGGCCGAGGCGGGGTTCGATCCGGTGTTCGGGGCGCGTCCGCTCAAGCGCGCGATCCAGGAGCGCATCGAGAATCCGCTGGCGAAGGCGATTCTCGAAGGTCGGTTCGCCGCCAAGGATTGTATCCGCGTAGATGCGGTGCAAGGGAAGCTCGAGTTCGCCAAATTGCCCGGTCAGGCATAAAGCGTCACGGGCGATCGGGCACGGGGCCGGTAGACTGGCCCCGTGTCTTCTTGTTCGAGATCGCTTCGCGTGACCGTGCTGCGCCTTTTGCTGTTCCTGCTGTGCTTGCCCGCCCTGGCCTTTGCCCAGGCGGGTAGCCTGTTCCCGGACGAGGCGCCGGCGGTGGCGCGTCTGCTCGACGACGGAATTGCGGCGCAGGCGCTCGGTAGCGAGGCGGGCGCCGAGGCACGCTTCTGCGCTGCCGCCAGGCTCGGCAGCGTGGAAGGGCAGTACCGCCTCGGCAAGCTCTACCTAGAGCGCAGGCGCAAGCGGGCCGACGAAGCGCTGATCGCGACCACGCTGCTTTCCTTCGCGGCTCAGCGTGGTCACCGCGACGCGCAGCAGCTGCTGGTGAATCATCGTCCGGGCCGCATCGTCACGCCGGGGTGTTTCGATCAGCCTCTGGCGCTGGCCGATCTCCCACCGGTAAATCGCGTAATTTCGGCTGCCGAGGCGCAGCGCTACGTCGAGGCGCTGCCGTCGGAGCGGCGCCGGCTTGCGCACCTTGTGCAGCGGCTGGCGCCGCGCTTCGGTGTCGATCCGCGCCTGGCGCTGGCCATCGTACGCAACGAGTCTGGCTTCGACCCGTCTGCGCGCTCTCCCAAGGACGCGCTGGGGCTGATGCAGTTGATCCCCGCCACGGCCGAACGCTTCAACGTCGCCGATCGACTGGATCCGGAGCAGAACGTGCGTGGCGGGCTCGCCTACCTGCGCTGGTTGCTTGCCACCTTCGACGGCGACATCGCCCTGACCGCTGCGGCCTACAATGCCGGCGAGGGTACGGTGATGCGCTACGACGGCGTACCGCCGTATTCCGAGACCCGTCAGTATGTGCAGCGGGTGCTGAGCTTCTACGGATCCGGCCAGCATATGCGCCCGGCTGGCAGGCGCGATACCTGATCCGCCACGGTCTGTCGCACCGATCCGGCCTGACTGCTGGACGATTCACGATTCCCTCCCTGTTGATGCTGTCGTATGCTGGGCGAGCTCCTGCCCTGAACGCGCCGCACGGTCATCGGCCGATGCGCTGATTTCCTCGGCATGAGCGAGACGCCCGTTACACGGCGTCAGGCTGCATCCAGAAGACCAACAACGGAGACAGATATATGAGCGACAAGCAACGCGTGGTACTGGTCACCGGCGGCATGGGCGGGCTGGGCGAAACCATCACCACCAAGATGGTCGATGCCGGTTACAAGGTCGTGGTGACCTACTCGCCGGGTAACAACAAGCATGCCGACTGGGTGGCCGACATGAAGGGCAAGGGTTACGACGTGATGGCCGTGCCCTGCGACGTGGCGGATTTCGATTCCTGCGCGGCGGCCGTGGCCGAAGTACGCAGCAAGGTGGGGGAGGTCGACGTACTGGTGAACAATGCCGGCATCACCCGCGACATGACTTTCAAGAAGATGGACAAGGCGAACTGGGATGCGGTGATCCGGACCAATCTCGACAGCCTGTTCAACATGACCAAGCAGGTTGCCGACGGAATGGTCGAACGCGGCTGGGGCCGGATCATCAACGTCTCGTCGGTGAACGGCTCGAAGGGGGCGTTCGGACAGACCAACTATTCGGCGGCAAAGGCGGGGGTGCACGGCTTCACCAAGGCGCTGGCGCTGGAAGTGGCGCGACGGGGGGTCACGGTCAATACGATCTCGCCGGGCTATATCGGCACCAAGATGGTGACCGCCATTCCCAAGGAAGTGCTCGATAGCAAGATCCTGCCGCAGATACCGCTGGGGCGACTCGGTGAGCCGTCCGAGGTCGCGGGGCTGATCATCTATCTGGCCTCCGAAGAGGCCGCCTTCGTTACCGGTGCGAATATCGCCATCAACGGCGGGCAGCACATGCAGTGATGCAGCGACGGGCAACCGGGGTTCCCGGGTGCCCGTGCACAATCACACCTTGTGAGAAGCGACGCCTTTGCTGCCCAGTGCGATCATTGCACCGGCGAGGCCGATGACGCCGATTCCCGTCAGCGCAAGGCGATCCGGAAAATGGCCGAAGATCAGCCAGCCGGCCAGTGTCGCCCAGGCCAGTTGTACATACAGGATCGGCGCAAGCGTGGACGCGGAGGCTTCCCGAAAGGCGCGGATCAGCAGGAAATGTCCAGATCCGCCATAGACGCCGAGCGACAGTAGCAAGGCCGCGTCGACAATGGTGAGGCTCGGCCCGCCCCAGATCCACGGCAGCGAAACGCTCATGCATACGGTTCCGACCAGGGCGGTATAGAAAAGCATCGTCACCGGGTGCTCGGTCGGAGAGAGTTTGCGCGTGGTGATCTGATAGAAGGCATAGCAAACCGCTGCGGAAAAGGCCAGTACCACGCCCTCCGGCACCAATCCGCTGCCCGGCCGCGCAATCAGGATCACGCCGCCGAATCCCGTGGCGATGGCGATCCAGCTTCTGGCTCCCACCTTTTCGCCCAGCATCGGGCCAGCCAGCAGTGTGACCAGCAGCGGCGCAAGAAAGACGATGGCAGTCGTCTCGGCGAGCGGCATGTGCTGCAGCGCCGACATTGCGAAGAAGGTGGTGCATAGCAGGAGCAGGGCGCGCACGATCTGGTAGCGCCAGCGACTGCTGGCTACTAGCCGCGACCGCATGCCAGGTCCGAGTACCACCAGCATCATCAAGAAGTGGGTGAGGTAGCGCGCCCACACCAGCATTGGCACCGGCCAGCGGCTGCCGAGGTACTTGACCGTGGTGTCGAGCATCACGAAGAGCACGAGCGCGCCCATCAGCAGCGCGATCCCCCTCAACGGGCTCTGGGTCTCAGGGGGCATTGACTCTGCGGGGGCGATCGTCGGATCAGCCCTCGACGCCTCCGCGCATCATGTTCACCATCATGTCGGCAATCTGCTGCGGACTGCGCTTGCCTTCGCGATACCACACCGCTACCCAGTTCATCGCACCGAGCAGCGTCAACCGCAACAAGGTGCGATCGACATCCGGTGCGAGCGGAAGGCCCCCGATGATGTCGCGGAAGACCAGCTCGTAGGCGCGGCGGTTGTCGGTGATCTTGTCGTAGAGTTCATGGTCGCCGATCATCGCCAGGCTGTGGCCGGTGATGCGGTCGACCGGCGAACCCTCGACCATTGCCGAGACATGCACTTCGCAGGCCCGGCGCAGACTGTCCCACGGATCGCTTCCTTCCGCGGCAGCTTGCCTGACGCGCTCCATGACGCGCTGGAATCCTTCCCGGTGTATTGCCAGATATAGGTCTTCCTTGGCGGGGAAGTGGTGATACACCGAACCCGGCAACAGTCCCACGCTGCGGGCGATGTCGCGGATCGAGGTGCGATCGTATCCCTGGGCGGCAAAGCGTTCGGCCGCCACATGAAGAATGAGTGCATGACGGCTCGGCGTGTCGCCTTCGGCCGCACCGCCGGCGGAATTACCTGCTTCGCTCTCGTCCGCAACGACGCCGCTGGCGAGACGGGCGCTCAACTGGCCGCGTTCGAGCAAGCGTTGCTGCTCCGGCGTCAATGCTTCGGGGACCCGGTCGGCGAGTGCCTGCAGGCGCTTGACCGCAGTCTCGAGATCGTGCCGTTGCCAGATGTAGCGAACGCCCGATGGCGAAATCCGTATTCCGCGTGCACGAAGACGTTCGGCCACGGCGGCCTGACCGAGCGTCGGCTCGGTGCGGGCGAACTCGAGAATTGCTGACTCCGCATCCGGCGCGTCTTCCATCCCCTGTGCTGTGTGCTGGTTCATTGCTGCGGCATTCCTGCTGTCTGTCGATCGACGTGGCTGACCCCGAATGATAACCGGCGGCGCGCGACGGTGATGCGTCGTCTCCGGACGGCCTTCCGCGGGCATGGAAGCGTGCGGCCATTTGTCCATTAAACTTTATTGGCCAAGTGTTTGACAAGTTAGTTTGTTCGGGCTACTGTAGCACCGTCGTCGCTCGATCGACGACGTGGAGCACAGAGCGGCAGGAAGCCGCCAGCAACGGGTTCGCAAACATGGCAACCCGCTCGACCGGGGCGGGTGTGGAGACAAATATGGATTTACAGATAGCGATCCTGCTCGGGCAGGATGGCATTACCACAGGTGCGATCTACGCACTGCTGGCGCTGGCGCTGGTGCTGGTCTTCGCGGTGACCCGCGTAATCTTCATTCCGCAGGGGGAGTTCGTTGCCTTTGGCGCGCTGACGCTCGCCTCGCTGCAGGGCGGCAATACGCCGGCGACGCTGTGGCTGCTTCTGGGATGTGGCGTTGCAGTGGCTGCGGTGGATGGTCTGGCGGCAGTGCGGCGCGGCGATGCGCGTCGCCTGGTATCGATACTGGGCTGGAACCTGGCCTATCCGCTGGCCCTCGCCGCCCTGTTCTACGCAAGCCAGCCGGGCGCCATGCCGATGTTGCTGCAGATCCTGGTGGCGCTGGCGATCGTCGTGCCGCTGGGGCCGATGATCTACCGGCTGGCCTTCCAGCCGATCGCCGAAGCCCCGGTGCTGATCCTGCTGATCGTCTCGGTGGCGCTGCATGTCACCCTGGTCGGCCTCGGCCTGCTCTTCTTCGGTGCCGAGGGAACCCGTACGCCGGCCTTCTCCGATGCGCAGTTCGAACTCGGCTCGATCATGATCAGCGGGCAGCAGCTCTGGGTTGTCGGCACCTCCGCGCTGCTCATCGCAGTGCTCTACCTGTTCTTCGGGCGAACCATTTACGGCAAGGCCTTGCGGGCGACCGCGATCAACCGTAACGGTGCGCGGCTGATGGGCTTCTCGCCGGTCTTCGCGGGCAAGCTCACCTTCCTGCTGGCGGCCTTCATCGGCGCCCTGTCGGGCGTGCTGATCGCACCGGTCACCACCATCTACTACGACACCGGCTTCCTGATCGGCCTCAAGGGATTCGTCGCCGCGATCATCGGTGGCCTCGCCTCCTACCCGCTGGCTGCGGCCGGCGCGCTCACGGTCGGCCTGCTGGAGTCCTTCTCATCCTTCTGGGCGAGTGCCTACAAGGAGGTGATCGTCTTCACCCTGATCATTCCGGTGCTGCTCTGGCAGTCGCTGACCAGCCACCACATCGACGAGGAAGAATAAGCATGAGCAAGCCTGATTCACGCCCCGCTTCGATCGCGCTGCCGGCAACAGAGCCCGTGGCCGGACGTCGCTTCGCCGGATTCGCCCCCGCACACGTGCTGGTCGCGTTCCTGCTGCTGGTCTCGCTGGCACCGGTGGTGCTGCCCGAGTTCTACGTCACGCTGCTGAACTACATCGGTCTTTACGCGCTGGTTGCGCTCGGCCTCGTACTACTGACCGGTGTCGGAGGCCTGACCAGCTTCGGCCAGGCCGCCTTCGTCGGCCTCGGTGCCTATACCACCGGCGTGCTCACGGCGTCTCCGGATCTGCCCGGCTGGCTTGCGTGGGCCGGCGGCTCGCCCTGGCTGGCGCTGGTGATCGGCCTCTTGCTCACTGCGCTGGTCGCGCTCCTGGTCGGCTCGCTGACCCTGCGCCTGTCGGGGCATTTCCTCCCGCTGGGCACGATAGCCTGGGGCATCAGCCTGTATTTCCTGTTCGGCACCATGGAAACCCTGGGCGGGCACACCGGGCTGACCGGCATCCCCTCGATCTCGATCTTCGGCTGGGAGCTCGACGAGGGCCGCGAGATCTTCTACCTGATCTGGGTCTTCCTGCTTGCCGCGGTGCTGACCACCCGCAACCTTCTCGACTCCCGCGAAGGCCGCGCGATCCGCGCGCTCAAGGGCGGCATGGTGATGGCCGAGGCGATGGGGGTGAATACCTCGCGCTCGCGGATGGTCATCTTCGTCATCGCCGCGCTGCATGCCGCCGCGTCGGGGTGGCTGTATGCACACATGCAGCGATTCGTGAATCCGACACCCTTCGGTCTGCACATCGGCATCGAGTACCTGTTCATGGCGGTCGTCGGTGGCGCGGGTCAGGTGTGGGGCGCAATCGTCGGTGCGGGAATCATCACCGTCATGAAGCAGTGGCTGCAGGACTGGCTGCCCAAATTGTTCGGCGCTTCGGGCAACTTCGAAGTGATCGTGTTCGGCCTGATGATGGTTGTCATCCTGCACCGTGCCCGTGACGGCGTCTGGCCGTTGCTGGCAAAACTGGTGCCGGTGCGCGGTCAGCATATCGAGGTCGACGCCACGGCTGCCGCGCTGCCGCGCCGCGAGATGCCGGCACGTGGCGAACGCATCCTCGAGGCCCGCAAGGTGACCCGGAAGTTCGGTGGCCTGGTGGCCAACAACGACATGAACCTGCATGTCGAGGCGGGCGAGATCCTGGCCTTGATCGGCCCCAACGGCGCAGGCAAGAGCACCATGTTCAACCAGCTCTCCGGTGTCGATACGCCGACCTCCGGTGAGGTGCTGTTTCGCGGCAAGTCGATTGCCGGGCACGCCTCGCGCGAGATTGCCGGGCTTGGCATGAGCCGCACCTTCCAGCACGTGAAGCTGCTGCCCAAGATGAGCGTGCTCGAGAACGTCGCCATCGGCGCGCACCTGCGCGGCAGCGGCAGCGTGGTACCGGCCGCCTGGCGGCTCGAGCGTGGCGAGGAGGCGCGACTGATCGCCGAGGCGGCGCATCAGATCAAGCGGGTGGGGCTCGAGGAATACATGCACGAAGAGGCGGGCTCGCTGGCCCTCGGGCAGCAGCGAATCCTCGAGATCGCCCGTGCGCTGGCTTCCGATCCGTGCCTGCTGCTGCTCGACGAGCCGGCCGCCGGTCTGCGCTTCAAGGAGAAGGAGGCGCTCGGCGAGCTGCTCAGCAAGCTGCGTTCCGAAGGCATGGCGATCCTGCTGGTCGAGCACGACATGGACTTCGTGATGGGGCTCGTCGATCGGGTGGTGGTGATGGAGTTCGGCCAGAAGATCGCCGAGGGCCTGCCGGAAGAAATCCAGAAAAACCCTGCCGTACTTGAAGCCTACCTGGGAGGCGTGGAATGAACACGATTGCACAACCGGTGCTTGAAGTGCGCGACCTGTGCGTTGCCTACGGCAAGGTCGAGGCGCTCACCAACGCCAACATCCGCGTCGGCGAAGGCCAGATCGTCACCGTGATCGGTCCCAACGGGGCGGGCAAGACGACCATGCTGTCGGCTATCGTCGGGCTGCTCGAATCGAAAGGGCAGGTGGCTTTCAACGGCCGGGTCGAGGTCAGCCCGGACGTCGAGCGGATGGTCGCCGGCGGCATGAGCCTGGTGCCCGAAAAGCGCGAGCTGTTTGGCGAGATGAGCATCGAGGACAACCTGCTGCTTGGCGCCTTTCATCGCTACCGCACCGGCAAGCGCGACCACGCCGAAACCATGAACGAGGTCTTCGAGCTGTTCCCGCGCCTCAAGGAGCGCCGCGCCCAGCAGGCCGGCACGCTGTCCGGCGGTGAGCGCCAGATGCTGGCGGTCGGCCGCGCCCTGATGGGCAAGCCGCGCCTGCTGATGCTGGACGAGCCAAGCCTCGGGCTGGCGCCGCTGATTACCCGCGAGATCTTCCGGATCATCGCCGAGCTGCGCAAGACCGGCGTCTCGATCCTGCTGGTCGAACAGAACGCCCGCGCCGCGCTGGCCGTCGCCGACTACGCCTATGTGCTGGAGACCGGCGGCGTGGCGATGGAGGGGCCGGCGCACGATCTGCGCGACGACCCGCGCGTGATCGAGACCTATCTCGGCCTGGGTGGAAAGCACCAGGACATGCTGGCGACCTGACATCGCCGGCGGCGACCGGAAGCAGGGACCTCCCGCCCGGCCCGGTCGCCGATACAGAACCAGAAGGGCACAGCAAGCCCTCGAGGCGGTACCACGCCCCGGCCTCGCAGCAGGCCGGGATACACGAAATCAGAGGAGTCGAAGGAGCAAAAATGAAGATCAAGCAACTCGCCGTACTGTGTTCAGCCGCAGCGCTGCTCGTCAGCCAGCCGGTACTCGCCGACATCAACGTCGGGGTGTCGCTGTCATCGACCGGGCCTGGGGCGGCCCTCGGCATTCCGGAAAAGAATGCGATCGCGCTGCTGCCTACCTCGGTCGGTGGTGAGAAGATCAACTACATCGTCCTCGACGACGGCACCGATCCGTCGGCTGCCACCAAGAATGCCCGCAAGCTGGTGACCGAGGACAAGGTCGACGTGCTGTTCGGATCGTCGGTCACGCCGGCGTCGCTGGCCATGGCCGAAGTTGCGGTCGAAAGCCAGACGCCGCTGATCAGCATGTCGCCGATCAACCTGCCGGCGGAAAAGAACGTGTGGGTATTCCGGACCCCGCAGCATGTCAACCTGATGGCCAGCGCGCTGGTCGAGCACATGAAGCTCAAGGGGGTGAAGACCCTCGGCTTCATCGGCTACTCCGATGCCTACGGCGAAGACTGGCTGGTCGGCATCAAGCCGATGCTCGACGCGGCCGGCATCAAGCTCACCAGCACCGAGCGCTTCAACCGCACCGATACCTCGGTGAACGGGCAGGTGCTCAAGATCGTTGCCAGTCGTCCCGATGCGGTGCTGGTGGTGGCCTCGGGCAGTCCGGCCGCTTTGCCGCAGAGCTCGCTGATCGAGCGCGGCTTCAAGGGCCAGATCTACCAGACCCACGCCGCTGCCAATCCTGGCTTCCTGAAGGTTGCCGGCAAGGCCGCCGAGGGCGTGATCATGCCGATCGGCCCGGTCGTGGTGGTCGACCAGATCGAGGATTCCCATCCCTCGAAGAAGATCGGCCAGGCTTTCGTCAAGGACTACGAGGCCAAGTACGGTGCCGGCAGTTTCTCGTCGTTTGCGGCCTATGCCTTCGATGCCGGGCTGCTCTTCAAGGCCGCCGTTCCAGCCGCGCTGAAAAAAGGCAAGCCGGGCACCCCGGAATTCCGCAAGGCTTTGCGTGACGCGCTCGAGACCGAAAAGGAAGTGGTCGGCACCGATGGTGTCTTCAACATGACCCCGACCGATCACTTCGGCCTCGACGCACGTGGTCGTGTGCTGATCCGCGTTGATAACGGCGGCTACAAGCTGCTTGGCAAGTAAGGAGGTGCAGCCATGGAAACAGGTGCAATGGCAAAGGCTGCGTCAGGCGAAGAGATGTTCGTTGACCCGACGGTGCTGATCGAAGCCCGTGCGGACGGTACGCGCATCCTGCGCTCCGGCATTCCGCTGCCGGAAAACTACAGTCGCTGCGTGGGCGAGTGGCTTGAACACTGGGCGCGGGCTGCGCCGGAGCGCCTGTTCCTGGCCGAACGCGACAAGGACGGCGAATGGCGTCGGCTCACCTATGCCGACGCACGGCGCCGGGTGGTGGCGATCGCGACCTGGCTGCTGGGGCAGAACCTGTCGCCCGAACGGCCGGTGGTGATTCTCTCCGACAACTCGATCGAGCATGCGCTGCTGATGCTGGCGGCGATGCACATCGGGGTGCCCTCCTGCGCGATCTCGCCGGGCAATTCGCTGATGTCCACGGACCACGGCAAGCTCAAGGGCAATATTGAGCTGTTGCGTCCGGGTGTGATCTACGCCGATCCCATCGAGCGTTTCATGCCGGCGATCGAGGCGGTGCGGGACCTGCACAGCGGGGTGGTGGTGGCGGGCGGGGCGAGTGGCGTGGTGGATGGCACGATTCCGTTTTCCGAACTGGAGACGAATGCCAACGAGGCTGCGGTGATGTCGGCCTTTTCCCGCATCACGCCGGACACCATCGCCAAGTTCCTGTTTACCTCCGGTTCGGTGGGCACGCCCAAGGCGGTCATCAATACCCAGCGCATGCTGTGCTCGAACCAGAAGGCGAAGGAACTGATGTGGCCATTCCTTGCGTCGGAGCCGCCGGTTCTCGTCGAATGGCTGCCCTGGAGCCATACCTTCGGCAGCAATCACGACTTCAACATGGTATTGCGCTGGGGCGGCTCCATCTATATCGATGAAGGCAAGCCGACACCGGCGGGTCTCGAGAAGACGATCCGGAACCTCAAGGAAATCTCTCCGACGGTGTACTTCAACGTGCCGCGTGCCTACGACATGCTGGTGCCGGTGCTGCGGGCCGACAAGCAGTTGCGCGACAACTTCTTCCGCCGGCTGAAATTCATCTTCTACGCGGGCGCCGCGCTGCCGCATCACCTGTGGGTTGCGCTCGAGGATCTGTCGGTCGAGGCGACCGGTCACCGGATCCTGATGGTGTCCGGTTGGGGCTCCACCGAGACGGCACCGCTCTCGGCGGACAGTCACTTCCGCTCGGTACGCCCCGGGGTGATCGGGGTGCCGATTCCGGGCACTGCGCTCAAGCTGGTGCCCGCGGCCGACAAGATGGAAGTGCGCATCAAGGGGCCCAACGTCTTTCCCGGCTACTGGCGCCAGCCCGACATGACCGCCAACGCGTTCGATGACGAGGGCTACTACATGATCGGCGACGCGGTCGAGTTCGTCGACCTGGCCCACCCGACACGGGGGCTGCTCTTCGACGGTCGGGTCGGCGAGGACTTCAAGCTGCTGACCGGAACCTGGGTGCACGTCGGCTCATTGCGGGTGAGCGGCATCGACGCCATGAAACCGGTGGCCCAGGACATCGTGGTGGCCGGTCACGACCGCGACGAGATCGGCTTCCTGGTGTTTCCCAACGTTCCCGAGTGCCGGGCCCTGTGCCCCGGGCTGCCGCCCGACGCGCCGGTCGAGCAAGTGCTCTCCAACCCGGCCGTGATCAACCAGGTGCGCGCCGGCCTGCAGGCGCTCAGGCAGCGCGGCGGGGGCACCTCCACCTATGCCAGCCGTGCCTTGCTGCTGGCGGAGCCGCCCTCGGTCGAGGCGGGCGAGATCACCGACAAGGGCTACATCAACCAACGGGCGGTGCTGAACCGGCGCAGCGACCTGGTCGAGTATCTGTACGCGGATGTCCCGGACAAGACCGTCATCACGGTCCATTCCGCAGTCTGAATCAAGGAAAACGAGCATGAGCGAACAACTCGTCAGAACGTCGCAAGACGGAAACATCTACACCATCGCGCTGGCCCGGCCGGCCAAGCGCAACGCAGTCAGCGATCGCCTGCTGGCTGCGCTGGAGGCGGCCTTCCTGGCAACGCCGGAGGGGACCCGGGCGATCATCCTGAGCGGTGACGGCAAGCATTTCTGTGCCGGCCTGGATCTCGCCGAGCACCAGCACCGCGAGCCCTTCGGTGTGATGCAGCATTCCCAGAGCTGGCACCGAATCTTCCATCGCATCCAGAACGGCGGCATCCCGGTCATCTCGGCCCTGCACGGCGCGGTGATCGGCGGCGGACTGGAGCTGGCAACCGCCACCCACATCCGCGTTGCCGAGCCGGACACCATCTATCAGCTGCCGGAAGGCCGCCACGGCATCTTCGTCGGTGGTGGCGCCTCCGTTCGGGTTGCGAAGATCATCGGCCCGGGCCGGATGTGCGAAATGATGCTCACCGGCCGCATCCTCGATGCCGACGAAGGCCAGCGCCTGGGCCTGTCGCATTACCTGGTCGGCGAAGGCGAGAGCCTCGCCAAGGCCCAGCAACTCGCGGCGCGCGTCGCCGAGAACGCGCCGATGGCTAACTGGGCGATGTGCACCGCGATCGCCCGCATCGACAACATGGCGAGCGACGACGGCTTCTTTGTCGAGTCGCTGACCGCCGCACTCACCCAGACCAGCCCGGAAGTGGCCGAACGCATCGGCGCCTTCCTCGAGCGCAAAGGACAAGGACCCCGCACATGAGCACTTCGAACGCATTCGCCGCTTCCGAGGCGGCAGCCCTCTCCGCCACCTACGACGACATCTGGCTGGTGGCCGGCCAGCGCACCCCGTTTGCCGACTACAACGGCCCGCTGCGGGACGCCTCCGCCACCGATCTGGGCATCTGCGCCGCCCGCGCGCTGTTTGCCAGCAGCGGCATCCCGGCCGGTGAGGTCAACGCCATCATCGCCGGCAACATGGCCCAGTCGAGCTTCGACGCCTACTTCCTGCCGCGTCACATCGGGCTCTACTCCGGCGTGAATCCCAATGTGCCGGCACTGCTGGTCCAGCGGCTGTGCTGCACCGGCTTCGAGACCATCCTCAACGCCGCCGAGCACATCGCCCTCGGCAAGGCCAGCGTGGTGCTGGCGGTCGGAGCCGAATCGATGTCGCGAAACCCGGTGGCGGCCTACACCCATCGTGCGGGCTTCCGCATGGGGCAGGTCGATTTCCGTGACTTCCTGTGGGAAGCCACCAAGGACACCGCACCGGGCATCAGCATGGGTGACACCTCGGAGAACCTGGCCAAGCGCTACGGCATCAGCCGCGAAGAGGTCGATCGCTTTGCCGAGCGCAGCTTCGGCCGGGCTGCCGCCGCATGGGATGCCGGCTGGTATGCCGACGAGGTGTCGGCCGTGAGCAACGCCAAATGGGAGCTCGAAGGCTACAAGCCGCGCGGCATCAAGCTGGCAGACCGCCTCGAGACCTTTGCGCGCGACGGTCATGTGCGTGCCACCGCCTTCGAGACGCTGCAGAAGCTCAAGCCGGCCTTCGGCGGAGTGCAGACCGGCGGCAACAGCTCGGCTATCGTCGATGGCGCGGCGGCGGTGATCGTCGCGCGCGGCGACTGGGTGCGGGCCAACGGGCTCAAGCCGCTGGCGCGCATCGTCGGCGGTGCCGCGGTGGCCGTGCCGCCCGAGATCATGGGGATCGGCCCGGCGCCGGCCATCCGTGCCGCGGCAGCCAGGTGCGGCATCGCGGTCAGCGACATCGACCGCATCGAGATCAACGAGGCCTTCGGCGCCCAGTTCCTGGCCTGCCAGCACGAGCTCGGGTTCGACCCGGAGCGCGCCAACAGCCGCGGCGGTGCGATCGCCATCGGTCATCCGCTGGGCGCCTCGGGTGTGCGCCTGACCCACACCGTGGCCCGCCAGCTCAAGGCGGATGGTGTGCAGTACGGCGTCTCGTCGGCCTGCGCGGGTGGTGGCCAGGGTGTCGCCGTGGTGCTGGAAAACGTCTGAACGGAGCCTCGATCATGAAAACCGAAAACAATACCTTCATCGTCACCGGCGGCGCCTCCGGTCTGGGGACTGCGACCGTGCGGGCGCTGCACGGGGCCGGCGCGAACGTGGTGATCGCCGATCTCAACACCGAGCAGGGCGACGCGCTGGTTGCCGAGCTCGGCAGCCGCGCGGCCTTTGCCCGCACCAACGTCGCAGACGAAGCCGACGCGCAGGCGGCCGTCGCCCTCGCGGTGTCGCGCTTCGGCGGCCTGCAGGGCCTGGTGAGCTGTGCCGGCATCGGCAACGCCGCGCGGGTGCTCGGCAAGGAAGGGCCGATGCCGCTCGAGGCCTTCAGCCGCTCGATCCAGGTGAACCTGGTCGGCACCTTCAACATGATCCGCATCGCGGCCGATACCATGGCCAAGGGCGAGCCGGGGCCGGACGGCGAGCGCGGGGTGATCATCAACACCGCTTCGGTGGCGGCCTACGACGGCCAGATCGGCCAAGCGGCCTACGCCGCCTCGAAGGGCGGCATCGTCGCGATGACGCTGCCGATCGCCCGCGAGCTGGCGCGCAGCGGCATCCGCGTGATGACCATCGCCCCGGGCCTGTTCCTGACGCCGATGATGCACACCCTGCCCGCCGAGGTACAGAAGTCGCTCGGCGAGGCGGTGCCTTTCCCGTCGCGGCTGGGCCAGCCCGAGGAGTTCGCACGGCTGGCGCTGTCGATCATCGACAACGTGATGCTCAACGGCGAAACCATCCGGCTGGATGGCGCGATCCGCCTTGCGCCCCGCTGATCAGCCGGAGACTGGTAGCCATGACACGATTCATCGAAGCCGGTGACGTCGCCCGGCTGATTCCCAACGGCGCCACCCTGTATTGCACCGGGATGGGTCTTGCCGGTTTTGCAGAGGAAGTCGCGAAGGCGGTTTCCGAAGCCTTCCAGAGCACCGGTCATCCCCGCGACCTGACGCTCTACCACGCCACCGGCGTGGGCAACGGGCGCGACCGGGGCGTTCACCATTTTGCCCATGAGGGCTTGCTCAAGCGCATCGTCGGCGGACACTTCGGCGTCGGTGGACCGAGCCTCATGAAGCTGATCATGGAAAACCGCCTCGAGGCCTACAACATGCCCCAGGGCGCGCTGTGCAGGCTGCCGCGCGAGATTGCCGGGCGCCGGCCCGGCTTCATCACCCGGGTCGGGCTGGGTACCTTCGTTGATCCGCGTATCGAGGGCGGCAAGGTAAACGCCGCTGCGGTCGAGGACCTGGTCGAGGTGATGCACCTCGACGGCGAGGAGTGGCTGTACTTCAGGGCGCCGAAGGTGGATGTGGCCCTGATCCGCGGCTCGGTCGCCGACGAGAACGGCAACATCACCATGGAGCGCGAGGGTGTGCTGCTCGAGAGCCTGTCGGTCGCCCAGGCGGCCAGGGCGTGTGGCGGCATCGTGATCGCCCAGGTCGAGCATGTGGTCAAGGCCGGCTCGCTGCATCCGCGCGCCGTGACGGTGCCCGGCATCGTGGTGGACTACGTGGTGAAGGCCCGCCCGGAGAATCATCTGCAGACCATGAGCACCTATTACAACCCGGCCTACTCGGGGGATATCAAGGTGGTGCGGGGTTCCCTGGCCAGCATGCCGCTGGACCCGCGCAAGATCATCGCGCGGCGTGCCGCAATGGAACTGACACCGGGCGCGGTGGTGAATCTGGGCATCGGAATGCCCGAAGGCGTGGCCGCGGTGGCGGCGGAAGAGCACATCGATCACCTGATGTCGCTGACGCTGGAGACCGGACCGATCGGTGGCGTGCCTGCAGGCGGCTTCGACTTCGGCCACGCCAGCAATGCCGACGCGGTGATCGAGCAGGCGGCGCAGTTCGATTTCTACGACGGCGGCGGCATCGATGTCGCCTTCCTCGGGCTGGCCCAGACCGATGGAAACGGGAATGTGAACGTCAGCAAGTTCAGCGGCCGGCCGGTTGGTTGCGGGGGCTTCATCAACATCACCCAGAACGCGAAGAAGGTGGTGTTCTGCGGCACTTTCACTGCTGGTGACTCCGATCTCGGCATCGAGGATGGAAAACTGGCCATCCGTAGCGATGGCACGGGCTGCAAGTTCATGGAAGAGGTCGAGCAGATCACCTTCAGCGGTGATTACGCACGGCGAATCGGCCAGACCGTGCTGTATGTGACCGAGCGGGCGGTATTCCGTCTCGGCGATGCGGGGGTCGAGTTGATCGAGATCGCCCCCGGTGTGGACCTCGAGCGGGACATCCTCGCCCACATGCGCTTCAAGCCGCTGATCCGCGATCTGACCCTGATGGACGTGGAAATATTCCGTCCCGAATGGCAGCGGCTCGGCGCATTGCTCGGACAGCGTCCGGCCGGCCGGGAGGCGCGATGAGCGTGCGCAACGTCTACCGCATGCGCATCGCCTTCAGCGATTGCGATCCGGCGCAGATCGTCTTCTTCGCCAACTACTTCAAGTGGTTCGACACCTCGGCCCGCGAGTTCTTCACTGCTTGCGGGGTACCCCAGTGGCGCGAGACCCAGGCCGAGCGCGGCATCATCGGTACGCCGCTGGTTGACGCCCAGGCGCGCTTCGTCAATTCCGCGACCTACGGCGAGGACATCGAGATCGAGTCCTGTGTCGAGGCGTGGCGCGGCAAGAGCTTCGTCATGCGCCACGTCGCAAGGCGCAGCGACACGGTGTTGTGCGAAGGGCGCGAGGTGCGGGTTTTCGCGGTGCAGGATCCCGACAACCCGCTGCGCATCAAGGCGGTGCCGATACCCGAGGACTATCGGGCGATGTGCAGCTGATCCGTCTCACCGGGCGGGGCGGGGCGCGAGATTTGCCGCGGCCCGACCGCCCATTCAGGAATGCGAGGTGTTCAATGTACGACTACAAGGCCCCGTTGCGGGACATGCAGTTCATTCTTGCCGAACTGGCCGGGCTCGAGGAGATCGGCCAGCTTCCGGGTTGCGAGGATGCGTCGCCGGACCTGGTTTCGGCCATCATGGAAGAGGCCGGCAAGTTTGCCGCCGGTGTGCTGGCACCGATCAACCAGCAAGGCGACCTGCAGGGTTGCCGACTGGACGAGGACGGCTCTGTGCACACGCCGGACGGCTGGCAGTCCGCCTACGATCAGTTTTGCGAGGCTGGCTGGATGGGGCTGTCGCTGCCCCAGGAATTCGGCGGGCAGGGACTGCCCAAGCTGGTGTCGACGCCGGTGTGGGAGATGTGGTTCTCCACCAACATGGCGTTCACGATGTTGCCCCAGCTCAACGTCGGTCAGGCAGAGGCCTTGCTGATCGCTGCCAGCGAGGAGCAGAAGCAGACCTGGCTGCACAAGGTGGTGAGTGGCGAATGGGCCAGCACCATGAACCTCACCGAGCCGCAGGCCGGCTCTGACCTTGCCGCCACCCGCACCCGCGCAGAACCGCAGGGCGACGGCAGCTACAAGCTGT
This sequence comes from Cognatazoarcus halotolerans, assembly GCF_009800965.1. Taxonomy (GTDB): domain Bacteria; phylum Pseudomonadota; class Gammaproteobacteria; order Burkholderiales; family Rhodocyclaceae; genus Cognatazoarcus; species Cognatazoarcus halotolerans. Next base: position 416,962 of record NZ_WUAF01000002.1, read on the forward strand.
TCGGCCAGAAGATCTTCATCTCCTATGGCGAGCACGACCTGGCCCCCAATATCGTGCACCTGGTGCTGGCCCGTCTGCCGGACGCGCCGGCCGGGGTCAAGGGACTGTCGCTGTTCATCGTGCCCAAGTACCTGCTCGATGCCGACGGCAATCCGGCCGGGCGTAACGATGTGCGCTGCATCTCCATCGAACACAAGATGGGCATCCATGGCAGCCCGACGTGCACCCTGTCATTCGGTGACGGCGGGGGAGCGGTCGGCTGGCTGGTAGGCAAGCCCAACCGGGGTCTCGAAACCATGTTCATCATGATGAACGAGGCACGCTTCGGCGTCGGGGTGCAGGGCGCAGGGCTCGGCGAGCGGGCTTACCAGATGGCCCTGGGCTATGCCCGCGAACGGGTGCAGGGACGCACCATGGCAACCGGCGAGGGCAGCCAGACGATCATCCATCATCCCGACGTCAAGCGAATGCTGCTGTCGATGCGCGCCCGGGTGATGGCGATGCGTGCCTTGTTGTACACCGCGGCCGGATGGTTCGACATTGCCCATAAGCATCCCGATGCCGCGGTGGCGGACAGGCATCGGCGCTTCGTCGATCTGCTGATGCCGGTGGCCAAGGGATGGTGTACCGAGCTCGGCAACGATGTCTGCGACGACGCGATCCAGATCTTCGGCGGCATGGGATTCGTCGAGGAAACCGGTATCGCCCAGTTCTTCCGGGACGCTCGCATCATCACCATCTACGAGGGCACCACCGGCATCCAGGCCAACGATCTGGTCGGTCGCAAGATCCTGCGTGAGAACGGTGAGACGCTGCGCGAACTGATTGCCGAGTTGCGGGCCACGGTGGCCGAACTCAGCAGTGACGGTGCGCTGGGCGAGATCAGTGATGCGCTTTCCGACAGCATCGATGCGCTCGAGTCGGCATCCGAGTGGATTCTTCGCAATGGCCACGACCATCTTGCGGAAGTGTTGGCCGGCGCGGTGCCGTTTCTGTACGTGCTGGGTACCGTCTGCGGGGGCTGGCAGCTTGCCCGCGCTGCGCTGGCGGCAAAAAGGCGGCTTGGTTTGCCGGAGCCCGGCTACGATGGCGACTACCTGAAGAGCCTGGTCGAACTGGCGCGCTTTTACATGGCGACGGTCGGCCCTCAGGCGGCCGCGCTGGCTGCTACGGTGCGAGAAGCCGGTGACGCGATGGTCCGCTTTCCGGTCGAGACCTTCTAGCGGGAAGTGCGGTGTTGAAACCCGTATTCGCCAGCGATGGCTGGCGAATACGGGTGGAGCGATCCTTCTTACTTCGCTTCCGGCCCGAGTCCCATCGGTGCGGGCATCAGATTGACCACCTTGCGGAACAGGTCGCGGAACTCCTTCTGCGTGCCGACGCCGACCAGCGGGTCAGCGTTGGAGCCGAAGGCCGAGTCGATCTCGGTCCAGTCCTCGGGCAGGAGCGATTTTTCGGCGAGCGGCAGGATGACATCCTCCTCCTTGCGCATGTGCTCCCACTGGAACTGCGTGTACTCGGCCATTGCCTTGGCAAAGGCATCGAAGCGCGAAGGGTCGCGCTCGTACTCCTGCAGGGCGGTCGCAACGCGCTGAATGAACTCGGGTCCGCAGCGGTGCTCGTCTTCGAGTTCGTCGAGCATCGGCGCGGCCGAGGGATCGCGTTCGCGCAGGGTGTGGTAGACGTACTCGTCCTCCTTGGGGTGATGCAGCTTGTCGGGGAAATCCTTGACGTAGGCGAGCATCGACTTGAACAGCGCGAAATCGGGCTTCTGCTTGCCGTCGCGAATCTGTCCGATCAGGTACTCCAGGCCACGCAGTACCGCGGCAAGGGCACGGTGCTCGTCCTTGATGATGGTGATGGCTTTGCGCATCGCAAACTCCTTGATTGTCTTGGTAGCCTTGTTCAGACGCCGAGCAGTCCGGACAGCGCCGGATCGTCCGCGACCTTCGAGGCCGGGCCGGCAAGCTCGACCAGCCCTTTCTGCAATACCAGCGCGTTGTCGCTGTGCTCCAGCACGCGCCGGAAATCGCGGTCGACGATCAGCGTTGCGATGCCGCTGTCGCGAATGTCGCCGATCACGTTCCAGATCTCGTTCACGATCAGCGGCGCCAGACCTTCGGTGGCCTCGTCGAGAATGACCAGGTCGGGCTGGGTCATCAGCGCGCGTCCGATCGACACCATCTGCTGTTCGCCACCGGAAAGTTGCGAGCCGAGGTTGGTGAGCCGTTCGGTGAGGCGCGGAAAGGTCTCGAGCACCCGTTCGTAGCTCCAGCCCCGGCTTGCTTCACGCGAGGGGCGGGCGGCCATGATGAGGTTCTCGCGCACGGTGAGATTCGGGAATACCCCGCGCCCCTCCGGCACGTAGGCGACGCCGCGGCGTGCCACCTCGTGCGGTTTGCTCTTCGAGACGTCGTGTCCGAACAGGTGGATCTGTCCATCCCGCTGGGTGACGTGGCCGAGAAGGGTGCGGATCAGGGTGCTCTTTCCCATGCCGTTGCGGCCGAGCAGGCCGACGGTCTCGCCACGGGCGATCTTAAGATCGATGCCGTGCAAGACGTGACTCGATCCGTACCAGGCATGGATGTTCCGGGCGTCGAGGATTGGATCCGTCGGGGCCATGTCAATGATCTCCCAGGTAAGCGGTCTTGACTTCGGGGCTGTTGCGAATGAAGTCGGGCGAGCCCGATGCGATCACCTGGCCATTGACCATCACCGTGATGCGATCGGCCGCACGGAAGACCGCGTCCATGTCGTGTTCGACCAGCAGGATCGCGTGATCGGGGCGCAGTTGTTCGAGCAGGGTCAGCATGCGTTCGGTCTCTTCGGCGCCCATCCCCGCGAGCGGCTCGTCGAGCAGCAGCACTTCCGGTCCGGTGGCGAGGCACATGGCGATCTCGAGCTGGCGTTTCTGGCCGTGGCTGAGCAGGCCGGCGGTACGATCGAGCGCGTTGCCGAGGCCGACCCGCACGGCCGCGTCGTGGGCCGCCGCGGTGCTGACTTCACAGCGCGCCGCGCTCTGCCACCAGGCCCACGGCGCGGGTTTGCGCGCCTGGGCCGCGAGCCGGCAGTTTTCCATGACGCTGAAGCTCGGGTAGATCGTGTTGCGCTGGTAGCTGCGGCCAAGTCCGGAGCGCGCGCGCTTGGGCTGGGACCAGTCGGTCACGTCCTGGCCGAGCAGCTCCACCTGTCCTTCGGAAGGCGGGAACTCGCCCGAGAGGATATTGATGAGCGTGGATTTGCCCGCCCCGTTGGTTCCGATCACGGCGTGCAGGCTGCCGCGCTCGAGCTCCACCGACACCTTGTTGAGGGCGACCAGGCCGCCCCAGCGCCGCGTGATATCCCGGCCGCGGAGCAATACCTTGGATGCGCTGTCAGGCTTTGGCATTTTGTACCTCCATGTCTTCGGCGCGGCGTGTCGCACGCCCCAGCAGATGTTGACCCCATTGACCGGGCAGGCCGACCAGACCGCGCGGCAGCAGCGCGACGCTGGCGATGATCGTCATGCCGAGCCCGAGGTGCCAGTGCTTCGAGAATTCACCGAAGATCGCCTCCGATTTGAAAAGCTCTTCCAGCAGAACGAACGCGAAGGCGCCGATCAGGGCCCCGCGAAGGTGGCCGATGCCACCCAGGATGATCATCACCAGGACCGAGCCCGAAAGGTGCCAGCTCATCAGCTCCGGGTTGACCGCACCGTCCTTGACCGCGAACAGGAACCCGCCGAGACCCGCGATCGCGCCGGAGATGGTGAAGGCCGCGAGCTTGTACGGGTAGGTCGAGAAACCGGTTGCGCGCATGCGCTGTTCGTTGACCCGGATGCCTGCCAGGGCCCGGCCGAAGCGCGAGCGCGAAAGCACTGCGAGAAACACGAACACCGCGATCAACAGCACATAGGTGACCCAGTAGAGGGCTTGCGTGTCGCCCAGGTCGATTGCGCCGAGGGTGGGTTTCACGGTCATGTAGATGCCATCGGTGCCACCGCCCAGCGAGGTGTCATGGACGACGAAATAGGCCATCTGGGCGAAGGCCAGGGTCACCATGATGAAGTACACCCCCTTGGTGCGAAGCGACAGGGCGCCGACGAACAGGGCGTAGAGTGCGGCCGTCAGCACCGCTGCGGGCAGCAGTATCGCGACCGACCCCGGGTCATACTGCGGGGACAGCAGTACCGCCGAATACGCGCCGATACCGAAGAACGCGGCTTGACCGAAGCACACCAGGCCCGTACCGCCGACGAGCAGCTCTAGGCTGAGCGCAAAGATGGCGAAGACCATGGTCGTGGTCACCAGATCGGTACCGAATTCGCTGCCGGTGAATGGGTAGATCGCCAGGGCGGCAAAGATCGCCGCGACGAAGACTGACTTTGAAGTGTCGTTGTTTGTCATGATTTCACCCTGCCTTGAACAGGCCGTCCGGCTTCCACAGCAGGATCAGCGCCATCAATACGTAGACCAGCACGCCGGCCGCGTCCGGCAACAAGACCTTGCCGAAAGTGTCCACCAGACCGATGAGCAGGGCTGCGACCAGCGCGCCGCGAATCGAGCCGATGCCGCCGATCACCACCACCACGAAGCAGATGATCAGGACCTGGTTCCCCATGCCCGGATAGACCGACGACACCGGGGCGGCCACCATCCCGGCCAGCACGGCAATCGCCACCCCGGCCGCGAACACCACGCGGTAGAGGAACTTGATGTCGATGCCGAGCGACTGCACCATCTCGCGGTTGGTGCTCCCCGCGCGGATCATCATGCCGAGGCGGGTCCGTGAGAAAACGAAGTACATGCCCAGTGCCAGTGCCACGCAGACCGCGCTGATGAAGAGCCGATAGACCGGGTAGGTCATCACCTCGCCAAGCGGCAGCGAGCCGGCCAGCAGGTCGGGGACCTTGACACCATGCACGTCGTCGCCGACGAGCAGGCTGCGAAGTTCCTCGAAGACCAGGATCAACCCATAGGTCATGAGGACCTGCTGCAAGTGCTCGCGCTCGTAGAGGTAGCTATAGAAGGCCCACTCGAGCACGTAGCCGAGTACGACGGCCAGCACCAGGCCGACGCACAGGGTGCTGAAAAAACCGCCGCCAAAGGTGGCTGCAACGATCGGCGCGAGCGCGAAGGCCATGTAACCGCCGATCATGTAGAAGCTGCCATGCGCCAGGTTGATGACGCCCATGATCCCGAAGATCAGCGTCAGGCCCGAGGCCACCAGGAAGAGCAGTAGTCCGTACTGAAGCGAGTTCAGCAGCTGTATCAGAAAAATCGTGAAATCCATGCGCGTAGCCTCGTCTGGACCGCCGCCCGGTCAAGGGGGCGGCCCGTTGGTGGAGTGCCGGAGATGCGGGGCGACGCTTTACATGCGGCAGCCGCGGGCGGGGTCGGCCAAGGCCTTGCTGGCGATGCCGACGACCTTGTTTTCCTTGCCGCTTACCTGGCGAAGGTAGATGTCCTGAATCGGGTTGTGTGCCTTGGAGAGGGTGAAGGCGCCACGGGGGCTGTCGATCTTGGCCTTTTCGAGTGCTGCCGCGAATTCGGCTTTCTTCGACACATCGCCATTTACTGCGGTCAGGCCGATGCCCAGCATCTGCGCGGCGTCATAGCCTTGCACCGCATAGACGTCGGGCTGGCTCTTGAAAGCCTTGGCATAGGCGAGGCGGAAAGCATTGTCACGCGGTGTGCCGAGACTGTCGGCGTAGTGCAGCGTGGTCTGGATGCCCTCCGCGTCAGCGCCCTGGGCATCGAGCGTACCGTCGGTGAGGAAGCCTGCGCCAACCAGCGGGATCGTGGCCTTGAGCCCGGAGCTTGCGTAATCCTTGACGAACTTCACTGCGCCGCCACCGGCAAAGAAGGTGTAGACGACGTCAGGCTTGCTTGCCGCGATCTGGGTCAGCAGTGCCTGGAATTCGACATTGGGGAAGGGAACCTGCAAGTCGTCGGTGACCTTGCCGCCGTTCTTCTCGAATGCCTCCTTGAAGCCGTTGATCGATTCCTGTCCGGCTGCATATTTCCAGGTGATCGTGACCGCCTTCTTGTAACCCTTCTTGGCAGCGGCCTCACCCATTGCAAAGCCCGGTTGCCAGTTGCTGAACGAGCTGCGGAAGATGTTCTGGGCGCACATCGGGCCGGTCACCGCGTCGGCGCCGGCGTTCGGCACGATCAGCAGGGTGCCGGTGTCCTTGGCGACCTTGGCCATGGCCATTGCCACCCCGGAGTGAACCGTACCGACCAGCACGTCGACGTTGTCGCGCTTGATCAGCTTCTTGGCATTGTCGGTGGCCTTTGAGGGGTCGGATTCGTCATCCAGTTTCACGAACTCGATCTCGCGCCCGCCGAGCTTGCCGCCCTGTTCGTCGACATACAGCCTGAAGCCGTTCTCGATGGCGGTTCCCAGTGCTGCGTAGGTGCCCGTGGCGGGAAGCATCAGGCCGACCTTGACCTTGCCTGGTGCCTGGGCGAAGGTCACGGTCGAAGCAAGTGCCGTGGCGGCAAACATCCCGATATATGTCTTTTTCATGATTTTTCTCCTCCTGTGATCAAACGGCTCGTATTCGTACGAATTTTCGTTACGGGTAGATGCGACGCGTGGGGTGCCGGGCTCACGCCGCGACCTTTTCGGTTTTCGGATTGAGGAAGTCCTGCAGGCGTTGCTGCTGCAGGGCCTTTGCTGCGGCGATGCTCTTTTCCTTGACGTGGCCGTAGCCGCGGATCTCGTCGGGGACGCTGGCCAGGGCCACCGCGGCGCCGTGGTTGGCGGCGCCCAGCTTCGAGCAGATCTGCTCGAGCAGCCCGATGTAGTCCTCGATGAGTGCCCGCTCGGTGCGCCGCTCCTCGGTCTTGCTGAAGAGATCGAGCGCGCCGCCGCGCAGCCCCTTGAAGCGGGCCATCCAGCGGAAGGCGTTCAGCATCCACGCCCCGTAGGTCTTCTTCTGCAGCTCGCCGGTGGCCGGGTCACGCTCGGCGAGCAGCGGCGGGGCGAGGTTGTACTTGACCGTGTAGCCGTGCTTGAAGCGCGCATCGAGCGAAGCGAGGAAGGCCGGGTCGGTGTGCAGCCGGGCCACTTCGAACTCGTCCTTGAAGGCCATCAGCTTGTAGAGGTAACGCGCGGCCGCTTCCGACAGGCCGGACTGACCCGGCACCGCCTTGGCTTCAGCCGCCACCACGCGCTTGACCACATCGGCGTAGCGCTTCGCGTAGGCCTCGTCCTGGTAGTCGATCAGGTCCGGCACCCGCACTTCGAGCAGCCGCCTGGTCTCGCCCTTGGCGCCGACGGCATCGACGATCGCCCGCGCCGCCGCCGAGAGCTGCGGATGGGCCGCCGCCTCGCTCGCCGACACCGCGTTGGCACGTGCGATCTCGGCCTCGACGAAGGCCCGGTCGATCACCGCCATGCGGCCCCAGCGGAAGGCCGCCAGGCTCATCTCCACCGCCACCCCGCTGTTGCGGATGGCCGCCTCGATCGATTCGGCCTTGAGCGGGATGGTCCCCGCCTGGAAGGCCACCCCGACCATGAAGTTGTTGGTCGCCATGGCATCGCCGAAGAGGCCCTCGGCCAGCGCCTGGCCGTCGATATAGACGTTCTCCTCCTTGCGCGTGACCCGGTCGATGCCGGCGGTCAGCCGCGCGGTCGCCGGGAACATCACATGACGGTCCGAGATCATCTGCCCGGTCGGCGTCTGGGTGGTCGAGACCACCGCGATGGTGCGCGAGGGGTGGCACTTGTCGAGGTTCTTCGGATCGGTCGCGTTGAGGATGTCGAAGCCCAGGTACAGGTCCGAGCGCCCGTCGGAGATCTTGTTCGAGCCGTCGAACGGCGCGTGGGTGATCTTGATGTCCGAGATCACCGCGCCGCCCTTCTGGGCAAGGCCGGTCTGGTCGAGGCCGATCACGTGCTTGCCCTCGAGCCGCGCGGCGTTGGCGATGGTCGCCACCACCGTCACCGAGCCGGTGCCGCCGATGCCCATCACGTGGATGCCGAAGCCAAAGCTCGCATCGACCTTGGACTGCGGCTCGACCAGCGCGCGCTCGAGCGCCGGAATGCGGCCCTTCTTCTTTTTCTTCTTGCCCGCCTCCGCCGAGGCCGGCGCCGGGTTCGGGGTGATGGTCAGGAAGGACGGGCAGAAGCCCTTCACGCAGGAGTAGTCCTTGTTGCACGAGGACTCGTGGATGCGCGTCTTGCGCCCGAACTCGGTCTGCACCGGCTCGACGCTCATGCAGTTGGACTTCTCGCCGCAGTCGCCGCAGCCCTCGCACACCCGCTCGTTGATCACCACCACTTCCTGCGGCTCCTCGGCCTTGCCGCGGCTCCTCGCGCGGCGCAGCTCGGCGGCGCACTCCTGGTCGTGCAGCAGCACCGTGGTGCCGGGCGTGGCGGCGAGCTCCTTCTGCGCCTCGTCGAGGCGGTCGCGGTGCCACACCTCGGTGTGCCCGTCCAGGCGCACCCCGGTGTACTTGCCCGGATCGTCGGTGGTGACGATGATCCGGCGCACCCCGTTGGCGAGCAGGTCGGAGACCATCTTGGCCACCGGGTGGGCGCCCTGGATGGCCTGGCCGCCGGTCATCGAGGTGTGGGCATTGACCAGCAGCTTGAAGGTGATGTTCACATCGGTCGAGGCGGCGTAGCGGATCGCCAGGCTGCCCGAGTGGGCGTAGGTGCCGTCGCCCATGTTCTGGAAGATGTGGCCGGTCTCGGTGAAGGGCGTCATGCCGATCCACTGCGCGCCCTCGGCGCCCATGTGGGTGCCCATCACCACGTTGCGGTCCATCCACATGGCCATGGTGTGGCAGCCGATGCCGGCCGAGACGATGCTGCCCTCGGGGGCCACGGTCGAGCTGTTGTGCGGGCAGCCCGAGCAGTACCAGGCGGTACGCGTGGCGGTGGGCAGCTTGCCGCGCGAGTGCACCTCGTCGAGCCGCGCGAGCCAGGCCTCGGCCGACTCGATGCGGGCCTTCTGCGAGAGCCGCTTGGTGAGCGCGCGGCAGATCACGTCGGACTCGAACTCGCCGTAGTGCGGCAGCAGCTCCTGCTCCTGCTCGTCGAACTTGCCGACGATGCGCGGCGCGTTGGCCATGCCGTAGAGCACGTTCTTGGCGAACATCTCGAGGAAGGGGCGCTTCTCCTCGATGACGAGGATCTCCTCGAGCCCCTGGGCGAACTCGCGCACGATGGTGGGCTCCATCGGGAAGAGCATGCCCATCTTGAGGATGCGGATGCCGTAGCGCCTGAGCGCGGCATCGTCCAGGCCCAGCTCGAGGAAGGCCTGGCGCAGGTCGTGGTAGGTCTTGCCGGCGGTGATGATGCCCAGCCACGCATCCGGGTTGGGGAACACCACGTTGTTCAGGTTGTTGGCCCGCGCGTAGCGCTTGGCCACCTCGAGGCGGCGGGTGTAGAGCGACTGCTCCATCTCGAGCGCCTCGGCACGCACGTTCATGCCCAGGTTCATGCGCGGGGTGAAGGGCACGCCGTCGAAGGTCAGATCGGGGGTGACGAAGTCGAGCCGCTCGGGGCTGATGTCGGCGGTGCCGGTGCCGTCGGCCACGTTGGTGACGATCTTGAGCCCGACCCACAGCCCCGACAGGCGCGACATCTGGTAGCCGTGCAGGCCCAGGTCGAGAATCTCCTGGACGTTGCTCGGATACAGCGAGGGCATGCCCACGTGCATGAGCATCGGCTCGGACTGGCTGCACAGCGAGGAGCTCTTGCAACTCGGGTCGTCGCCGGCGATCGCCAGCACGCCGCCGT
>NZ_WUAF01000030.1 GCF_009800965.1 Cognatazoarcus halotolerans
TTGTCAATACATCCAGCGAATTATTTTTAACAACCCGCCGCATCCATCAACCCCTCATCGCCCCGCAAAACCCCGCCAAGCAACGAGAGCGGCGAATTATACACACCAAATCTAGACCGTCAACACATTAGGAAAATCATCACTCTTTTAGGAGCGCCGGCAGGCGGCGCGACGCGCATGCGAATTCACAGCAATTGATAGTTCCGGAGGACAAAGTCATTCCCCCGAACCATTAGCGCAATGGGCTTGAGCTTCAAGATGCGGCCATCGAGATTCAGATAAACGATGCCATTCACGGGCAACGCATCAGCCGATCCGGCAAGGCGCACGGTTCGTCCTTGCCGGATCGGATCGCAAAGCAGCACTTCGCTAGCCACACGACCATCGTCCGCGAGAACCACCGTCGGGTCTCTGGCTATCAACTCCACGCCAACAAAAGCCGGACCTTCCGCCGCCTGGGCAATCCGTCGAATCACCCCGACCTGCCACGCGACCCCGTCTTCCATACGCAAGCCGACCAATTCTCCGATTCGGACCCTGCTGCCGTCCTCGACCGGCACAAGGAGCCCCACCCCACCCCTGCTGACATTACACAACATCCATTCGGCCCTCTCGGACCACAATGGCGCGTCACCAACCAAACAGGCACTCAGATTCTCGAGTCCGCATATGCTGCCAAAACGGGCGGAAAGCGCGTGACGTCTGTACCTTCGCATCGGCGGTGTGTCTGACCAAAGCCGGCGCAGGTGAAACAGGGTTGCCAAGACTCTTTCCCTCGCCCGCGGACCGGTCGCGATAGCGGCGGGCACTAACCCTCGCTCTATAACCGACGCAAGCTCATCGAAAACGCCGCCCACCGCAGCCGGCAGGAAATAACGCTGAAACTCACGAGAAGTGAGCCCCGCCGCAACACGACTAGGGGACGCAGGCAATCCGACCTGAAGCCCGAAACACGCCCCCGACGAAGGCTGCGTCGAAATACGGAGCGCGGGCAGGACATAGCGGACAAGCCGGTCGGCAATCTCGATACTATCGGGCGACAGTTGGTCCAAGGATGCGCAGCCCAGAGCAACAGCCCGGATGAACTCTCTCTCGACAGATGTTTGCGTCCCCCTGTCCTTGCGCAACGAAACAAGCATGTTCGACATGCCCGTGCGCTCAGCCTCCAGATACGCTGCTCCCATGAACACCCACAGCTCGTTTTCGACAGGGCCGTAGCGGAGGTAGTCCCACTTCAAGAGATTCGCGCCGGCACGAATGAGACGGGCGAGCAACTCGGCGTGAACCGCCGTTTTTGCTACGCCGTCAGGGGCCCGCGTTCTCAGCGCTTCTAGATACGCACAGGAAAGTGTGTCGAGAAATCCCCTGCCACTACGCCAATCGGCCAACCATTGGGCAGTCCCACCCTGCGGCACTTCAACAAGGCGCTCGAGCAGTCTCCGCACATGGCTCTGGGTGGACTCATCCAGTTTGAAAAGACGCAGAACCGGATTGATGCCCGGCCCTTCCAGCCTTGCAAGACATTCGCACGCCAAACGTTGGGAGAGCCTGACCGCTTCGGCAGGAGACTCGACCGACCGGGCTGTTGCCTTGAGCGGCTGCACGATGCCTCCCGGAGCCGGGGTCACAGAAAAAGCTGGGGAGATTCTTTCCATTTGAGCCCCTGCAATGAGGCAATGCCTCCGCGTTCTTTTAGTTTTTTGTCAGATTATCACAATCGCCTCGCGGCCCGACCTGCCGCTGCGACGACCCAAACAGCCGTTCGTCTGGAGATACCTGGCGTGCAGCCGGAGCCCCGGCGGCACTTTGGCAGTAGAATCCGAGGATTAAAATGAGGCATGCGGTATGCGACAGTATCTTTCCTTGATGTCCCATGTTCTTGAGAACGGACACTACAAGCAAGACCGGACTGGTACGGGAACGCTCTCCGTCTTTGGTTGGCAGATGCGTTTCGATCTGCAACACGGATTCCCATTGTTGACGACCAAGAAACTGCATACGCGGTCGATCATTCACGAGCTACTCTGGTTCATCCGCGGCGAAACAAACATTCGCTACCTGAAGGAAAACGGCGTATCGATCTGGGACGACTGGGCCGACGAGGACGGCGAACTTGGTCCGGTATATGGCAAGCAATGGCGACACTGGGCGACTCCGACCGGGGCCGAGGTCGATCAACTACAGAAACTGGTTGACGGGCTGCGCAGCAATCCCGATTCGCGTCGTCACATCGTCTCGGCCTGGAACCCCGCCGACGTAGACTACATGGCGCTGCCACCTTGTCACGCGCTCTTCCAGCTTTACGTCGCGGACGGTCGTCTCTCGTGCCAACTCTACCAGCGAAGCGCAGACATCTTCCTCGGGGTTCCATTCAATATCGCTTCGTATGCGATGCTGACCATGATGCTTGCTCAGATCTGCAACCTCGAAACCGGCGATTTCGTCTGGACCGGCGGCGACTGCCATCTATACACCAACCATCTCGAGCAGGCCCGATTACAACTAGCGCGTACGCCGCGCCCTCTTCCAAGACTGCGGCTGAATCCCGAGGTCCGAGAAATCGGCGACTTCCGATACGAAGATTTTCTGCTGGAGGGTTACGATCCTCACCCCCACATCGCCGCCCCAGTCGCAGTATGAACGGCAAGACAGAGCTGATCCTCATCTCGGCCATTGGCAAGCGCGGGGTAATCGGCATAGAAAATCGATTGCCGTGGCGCCTCAAAGCCGACCTGCAGCGCTTCAAAAACCTGACTACAGGCTGCCCGGTTATCATGGGGCGCAAAACCTGGGAATCGCTCGGACGTCCGCTCCCCGAACGACACAACATGGTGATCAGTCGCAACCGAAATTATCGAGCGGAAGGCGCACATGTCGTCGCATCGCTTGACGATGCCGTGCGGAAATGTGCAGACGCGCCAAGGATCTTCGTTATCGGAGGTGCGCAGATCTACGCTATGGCACTGCCAATCGCTGATGCGCTGGAACTCACGGAAGTCGATGCCTCGATTCAGGGAGACGCTTTCTTCCCGGAATTTGATCGCAAACAGTACATCGAAATCTTCCGTGAACATCATCAGGCTGATGCTGACAACGATCACACTTTCGACTTCGTGACCTACAGACGAAAGCGGTGACGTCGCCTGGGGAAGGCACCGTCACCGGATAGGTGTTCGCTCCCGTCCCGGCTCAGCCCTGCTTGACGCAATCCACAAAATAATCGATCCGGCCATTCTCTCGCTGGCTCACCAGGCCATGCACATCAGTTTCAAAGCCGGGGAAGCGCAGATTGAACTCGCGGACGAATTGGAGATACCGGACAATCGTGCGATTGAACCGCTCCCCGGGAATCAAAAGGGGAATGCCGGGCGGGTAGGGTGTCACCAACATCGCCGTAACCCGCCCTTCCAGTTCGTCGATGGGCACACGTTCGATCTCCCGATGCGCCATCTTGGCGAATGCGTCCGAAGGCCGCATTGCGGGAACCATGTCCGAGAGATACATCTCGGTGGTGAGCCGAGCGACATCGTTCAGCTTGTAAAAATCGTGGATCTGGACACAAAGATCCTTCAGGCCGATCTTCTCGTAACGCGGATGCTTGGCGATAAATTCCGGCATGACACGCCAGAGCGGCTGATTGCGATCGTAGTCGTCCTTGAACTGCTGCAACTCGGTCACCATAGTGTTCCAGCGACCCTTGGTGATGCCGATGGTGAACATGATGAAGAACGAGTAGAGCCCCGTCTTTTCCACCACGATCCCGTGCTCGGCAAGATACTTTGTCAGGACGCCAGCAGGGATGCCCCAATCGGCGAAATCCCCATCCACGTCAAGGCCCGGCGTGATCACCGTTGCCTTGATCGGATCGAGCATGTTGAAGCCTTCGGCCAACTGGCCGAAACCGTGCCAGCGTTCGCCTGCCCTCAAGGTCCAGTCTTCGCGCAGGGCCATGCCGTCCTCGGAGAGGTAGTCCGGCCCCCACACCTTGAACCACCAGTCGGCGCTGCCAAATTCCTCGTCGACCTTGCGCATCGCCCGACGGAAATCGAGTGCTTCGCTGACCGACTCCTCGACCAGCGCCGTGCCCGCCGGCGCCTCCATCATCGCCGCGGCGACATCACAACTGGCGATGATGGCGTACTGCGGAGAAGTCGAGGTATGCATCAGATACGCCTCGTTGAAGCTGTGATAGTCCAGCGCCCGCGTTTTGGAATCCTGCACCAATACCTGCGAAGCCTGTGACAGGCCCGCCAGAAGCTTGTGGGTCGACTGCGTCGCGAACATCATCGAATCCGAGCAGCGAGGGCGATCCGCGCCGATCGCGTGATAGTCCCCGTAGAATTCGTGGAACGCGGCGTGCGGCAACCAGGCTTCGTCGAAATGCAGCGTATCTATGCGGCCGTCGAGCAGTTCCTTGATCTCCTCGACGTTGTACAACACCCCGTCGTAGGTGCTCTGGGTAATGGTGAGCACTCGCGGTTTGGCAGCCTTGTTCTCGATGAACGGGTTGGCGTCGATCTTGCGCTGAATGTTCTCCCACTCGAACTCGCTCTTGGGAATCGGCCCGATGATCCCGAAATGATTGCGCGTAGGCATCAGGAAAACGGGGATCGCCCCGGTCATGATGATCGCGTGCAGGATCGATTTGTGGCAATTCCGATCGACCACCACGGTATCACCGGGCGCGACCGTTGAGTGCCACACGATCTTGTTCGACGTCGACGTGCCATTGGTGACGAAGAACAGATGGTCAGCGTTGAAGATTCGCGCGGCGTTGCGCTCGGACGCGTTCACCGGCCCGGTGTGATCCAGCAATTGACCGAGTTCGTCGACCGCATTGCAGACGTCGGCGCGCAGCATGTTTTCGCCGAAGAACTGGTGGAACATCTGCCCCACAGGGCTCTTCAGAAACGCCACGCCGCCCGAATGGCCAGGGCAGTGCCACGAATATGAGCCATCGGCCGCATAGTGAGTCAAGGCTCGGAAAAACGGCGGGGGCAGGCTGTCGAGGTAAGCCTTGGCCTCGCGCATCACGTATCGGGCGATGAACTCCGGCGTATCCTCGAACATGTGGATGAAACCATGCAGTTCGCGCAACACCTCGTTGGGAATGTGGCGCGAAGTGCGGGTCTCTCCATGCAGGAAGATCGGTATGTCGGCGTTGCGATGCCGGATCTCGTGAACGAAATCCTTCAGGTCTGCAACCGCCTTGGTTGCGGCATCCGGGGATGAAAACTCTTCATCGTCGATCGAAAGGATGAACGCAGAACCTCTGCTCTGCTGCTGGGCGAATGAAGTCAGATCACCGTAGCTGGTAACCCCCAGCACCTCCATGCCCTCATCCTCGATGGCTTTTGCCAACGCTCTGATGCCGAGGCCCGAGGTATTTTCCGAACGGAAATCCTCGTCGATGATGATGATGGGAAAGTGAAACCGCATGCCAGGCTCCATCGGGGGCCCGGCCCCCGCGACAGTCAATCCAAAAGACAACGGGCCGACATGAATCGCATGCGGCCCGGCGTGAGTGTAAACGTCCTGCGTGACAGATCCGCTATATCTTGGGCAAGGTTACACCCGTCTGCCCGAGATATTTGCCTCCACGATCCCGGTACGACGTCGCACAGACCTCGTCCGATTCGAAGAACAGCATCTGCGCAATGCCCTCGTTGGCATAGATCTTCGCGGGCAGCGGCGTGGTGTTGGAAAACTCCAGCGTCACATGCCCCTCCCATTCGGGCTCCAGCGGCGTCACGTTTACTATGATGCCGCAGCGCGCGTAGGTGCTCTTGCCGAGGCACACGGTCAGGATGCTGCGCGGGATGCGGAAATATTCGACGGTACGGGCGAGTGCGAACGAGTTCGGCGGGATGATGCATACATCACCAACGAAATCCACGAAATTGCGCTCATCGAAGTTCTTGGGATCGACGATCGTCGAATTGATATTGGTGAAGATCTTGAATTCGTTGGCACAACGGACGTCATATCCGTAGCTGGACGTGCCGTAGGAAACGATCTTGCCGGTTTCATTGGCGCGCACCAGATCCGGCGCGAACGGCTCGATCATGCCTTCGTTTTCCGCCATGCGGCGAATCCACTTGTCGGACTTGATGCTCACGTCGCGCCCCCAGCAAATAAACCGCGCATTCTCACAGAAAGCAGCGCCTGCAACAATCACAGCGATATCCAAGCATGACCCCGCTAGTCGCCACCGGCCCCGTCCTTGTCATCGCCATCGGTAGCCACGTCATAAACCGCGCCCCCGACTTTGAAAGGAATCTTCGCGACCTCGATTCCAGCCCCCACCGCGGTACCGGCCACCGTCGCGACAACGCAGCCCTGCAGGGAGATCACAAGTGCGGCCGGCACAACGGCGCGGACAAGGACCGCTAGCCGCATCAGGTGTTCTGCACCACGATGTTGGGGAACTTGTGGGTCATGTCCTTGGATTTCTCGGCGATCCTGATCGCGACCTTGCGGGCGATCTCCTTGTACAGGGCCGCAATGCGCCCGTCGGGATCCTGGCACACGGTCGGCACACCCGAATCGGTCTGTTCTCGGATGCCGAGATCGAGCGGCAGAGCCCCGAGGAATGGCACACCGTAGTCGTCGCACATCTTCTGACCGCCGCCGCTTCCGAAGATATGCTCCTCATGGCCGCATTTCGAGCAGATGTGAATCGACATGTTCTCCACCACGCCGAGGATCGGAATCCCGACCTTCTCGAACATCTTCAACCCCTTGCGCGCATCGAGCAGGGCAATATCCTGCGGCGTGGTAACGACCACGGCCCCGGTCACCGGCACCGCCTGCGAGAGGGTGAGCTGGATGTCGCCGGTGCCCGGCGGCATGTCCACCACAAGATAATCGAGATCGGTCCAGTTGGTTTCGCCCATCAGTTGCTTGAGCGCCTGGGTCGCCATCGGGCCACGCCATACCATCGGCGTTTCCACATCCACCAGAAAACCGATCGACATCACCTGCAGGCCGTGCGCTTCGAGCGGTTGCATGGTCTTGCCGTCGAAGGACTCGGGCTTGTGGTCAGCGATGCCCAGCATCTGCGGCTGCGAGGGGCCGTAGATGTCTGCGTCGAGAATCCCGACCCTGGCCCCTTCGGCAGCCAGTGCGAGCGCGAGATTGACCGCGGTGGTGCTCTTGCCGACCCCGCCCTTTCCGGACGCCACCGCGACGATGTTCTTCACTCCGGGCATGAGTCTGACACCCTGCTGGACCGAATGCGCGACGATGTGGCTGTGAATCTCCAGCGCCAGTTCGGAGATCTGCGGCAACGCGGCGCCCAGCTGCCCGGTGATGATCTTGCGCAGCGCGCCGATCTGGCTACGTGCCGGATAGCCGAGCTCGACGTCAAAGGACACCCGCGTGCCATCCACCTTCAGATTGCGCACGACGCGGGAAGAGATCAGGTCCTTCCCGGTATTGGGATCAACAATCGTCTTCAGCGCTTCCGTTACCTGCTCAACAGCTAGACTCATCTGCCTCTCCATCCTGTGTTCGCCGGGTGCCCAGGCACCCTCCCGCATCCATGATACTCAAGCTTGCGACACGGCTACGCAAAGCGCGGCGAAAAAGCTGCGGTTATCATTCGGGCATCGTCAGGCCGCGTCATCGTCGACGCGGCATCCAGCCAGGGAGTCCCGAACCGATGTCTTTCCGGAACTGCATCGCACTGATGCTGATCCCCATGGTCGCCGCTTGTGCGATCACCTCCACGAAACCTGCGGATCAGGCAGCCGCGAACGCGCCCAACGCCCGGGACCAGGTTCCCGCTCGTGAATCAACCACCCCCGTTGCATACATCGATGCGACCCGCAGCGCCCGGCTCGCAGAGGTCGGGGTGAAGACCATTGCCGCCAGCGATGGATCACAGAGCCTGCGTCTGCCGGGGTCGATGATGTTCGGTTCCGGCAGCACCGAGGTTCGTCACGGCGCCTATCCGGCCCTCGACCGAATCGCCGAAATCCTGATTGCGGAACCCGCCGCCCGGGCGACGATTGAGGGCCATACCGACAGCATCGGCCGCGAACTCTACAATCAGGAGCTGTCCCTGCGGAGAGCCGACGCGGTCCGGCAATATCTGCTCGATCGAGGCATCGCCGCACCGCGCATCGACGCGGAAGGTCGCGGCGAGAGCCGCCCTCTGGAAGACAATGGCACCCCAGAGGGCCGCGAGGCGAATCGGCGGATCGAGATCATCCTGAAGTGAAGCTCGCCACTGATAGAGAGAACGGGCGAATTCGCAGCCCGCGCTTTTGATAGACTTCCTGCTTTTGTCGAAGCTCCCGAACATGCCGCGCAAGATTCTCGTTACCAACGCCCTGCCGTACGCCAACGGCGACATTCATCTCGGTCACCTGGTGGGTTACATCCAGGCCGACATCTGGGTACGCTACCAACGCATGCGCGGCAATACGGTGCACTATGTCTGCGCCGACGACACCCACGGCACGCCGATAATGCTGCGGGCGGAAAAGGAAGGGGTGACACCCGAGGCGCTGATCGCGCGGGTCCATGGCGAGCACCTACGCGATTTCACCGACTTCGGCGTCGCCTTCGACAACTATCATTCCACTCACTCGCCCGAGAACCGCTGGTATGCGGAAGACATCTACGGCAAGCTGCAGGCGGCAAAGCTGATCGACACCCGCTCCATCGAGCAGTACTACGATCCGGTCAAGGAAATGTTCCTGCCCGACCGCTTCATCAAGGGCGAATGCCCGAAGTGCGGTGCGGCCGATCAGTATGGTGACAACTGCGAGGTTTGCGGTGCGGCCTACGCCCCCACCGAGCTCAAGAACCCCTATTCCGCGGTTTCCGGCGCCGCGCCGGTCCTCCGTAACTCGGACCACTACTTCTTCCGCCTCTCGGATGAGAGCGCGGTCGGATTCCTGCGCGAGTGGACCCAGGGCGCCAACCTCGACGGCATTCGCCGCCTGCCAGCCGAAGCCGCCAACAAGATGAAGGAGTGGCTTGGCGAGGCCGGCGAGAACAAGCTCTCGGACTGGGACATCTCGCGCGACGCCCCCTATTTCGGCTTCGAGATTCCCGGCGCTCCCGGAAAATACTTCTACGTCTGGCTGGATGCGCCAATCGGCTATTTCGCGAGCTTCCGAAATCTCGGCGAGCGGAACCCCGCAATCGACGTGGCCGCCTACACCGAAGCCGGGCCGGCTGCCGAGGCGGGCACCGAGATGGTGCACTTCATCGGCAAGGACATCCTCTACTTCCACGCCCTGTTCTGGCCCGCGATGCTCAAGTTCGCCGGCTACCGTACGCCGACCCGGCTGTGCGTGAATGGCTTCCTGACGGTCGATGGCGCCAAGATGTCGAAGAGTCGCGGCACCTTCATCACCGCCCGCTCCTACACCGAGCAGAAGCTCAACCCGGAATGGCTGCGCTACTACTTTGCGGCCAAGTCCAACGGCACCATGGAAGACGTCGACCTCAGCCTCGACGACATGATCGCCAAAGTCAATTCGGACCTGGTCGGCAAGTTCGTCAATATCGCGAGCCGTTGCGCAGGCTTCATCGGCAAGCGCTTCGGCGGATCGCTCGGGACAAGTGACGAGGCGGTGCTCAACGAATACCGTCGCGCCGCGGACGCCGGAGACGTCGCAGCCGCCTACGAGTCTGGCGACTACGGTCGCGCCCTGCGCGAGATCATGCGACTCGCCGACATCGCCAACCAGTACGTCAATGACGAAAAGCCCTGGGAGCTGGCCAAGGCCGACGGCGAGGACGCGCGCCTGCACTGCGTATGCTCCACCGCCATCAACCTCTTCAAGGCGCTGGCCGGCTTCCTCAAGCCGGTGCTCCCCGCACTGGCGGCCGAGGTCGAAGCCTTCCTGCAGATCCCCGCAATGACGTGGGACGACGTGGCAAACCCCTTGCCGGCCGGCCACACCATCAGCACGTACAAGCACCTCATGACCCGCGTCGAGCGCAAGCAGATCGATGCGCTCCTGGAAGCCAACAAGGCTTCGCTGGCGCCGACCGAGGCGAAGGCGGCGACCAAGGCAGCCTCGTCGCAGCAGCGCCACGGCGAACAGCAGGCGCACGTCGCGCAGAGGGAGGCCGCGCAGGCGGCAGGCGGCGAAACCTTGATCGGCATCGAGGACTTCACCAAGGTCGACCTGCGCATCGCCCGTATCGTCAATGCCGAGCACGTTGAAGGCGCCGACAAGCTGATCCGGCTGACCCTTGACATCGGCGAGACCGAGAACGGCGCACCTCGCCACCGCCAGGTATTCGCCGGCATCAAGTCAGCCTACGATCCGGCCACGCTGGTTGGCCGGCACACGGTCATGGTGGCCAACCTCGCCCCGCGCAAGATGAAGTTCGGCCTCTCCGAAGGCATGGTGCTCGCCGCCTCTGACACCAGCGGCGAAGTGCCCGGGCTTTTCATCCTCTCGCCCGATGCCGGCGCGACGGCTGGCATGCGGGTCAAGTGATCGACGTCCGCCATACAGCAACGGGTCGCACTGCGGCCCGTTTTTCGTTGACCACGCGACCGTGCAGCGCAAAAAATAGCGCTTCATTTCTTTCCTCCCAGCCCCGACACGCATGCCCCTGACGCCCAGCAAACGATGGATCGTCCAGCACCGTACCGGACCGGGCAACAGCCTCCCGCGCGGCGTGCATCCCGCGCGCCGCTTCGATCCCGATTGAAGATTTGCGGAGGCATCATGAAGTTCCAGTTTCATCCGAAGTTGCTCGACACCTTGCCGGGTTACGGCAAGACCCAATTCGCCCACGACGTATCGGCCGGACTCACCGTCGGGGTGCTCGCACTGCCCCTGGCAATGGCCTTTGCGATCGCCAGTGGCATGTCACCCACGGCCGGCATCTGGACCTCGATCGTCGCCGGCCTGCTGATATCGCTGCTGGGGGGTTCACGGGTCCAGATCGGCGGCCCCACCGGCGCCTTCATCCCCATCATCTACGCCATCGTGATGGACTACGGTGTCCAGAACCTGCTCATCGCCAGCATGCTGGCGGGCGTCATATTGTTCGCAATGGGCGCCTTCAAGCTCGGCAACATGATCCGTTTCATCCCGCTATCGGTGGTGATCGGCTTCACCAACGGCATCGCGGTCGTCATCTTCATCGCCCAGATCAAGGATTTCCTGGGCCTCTCGATCGCCGATCTGCCGGGCGAATTCTTCGGCAAGATGGCCTCGCTGGCGAGCCACCTCCACACCATCCATCCACCCACCGTGCTGCTTGCCGTGGCCTCGCTAGGCGTACTGCTCGGCTGGAACCGCCTGGCCACCCGGCTCACCTTCCTGCGTCGCGCCCCCGGCCCGCTGGGCGTGCTGGTGGTCGCCACCGCCGCAAATGCCTTCCTGAATCTCCCGGTAGACACCATCGGCAGCCGTTTCGGCGGCATCCCGCAAGAGATCCCGGCCTTTTCATTTCCCGACCTGTCGCTTGGCACGCTTGGCAAACTGATCGCGCCGGCGATCACCATCGCCCTGCTCGGCGCAATCGAATCACTGCTCTCCGCACGGGTGGCCGACAGCCAGATCGACGACCGCCACAACCCCAACCAGGAACTGCTCGCCCAGGGCGTCGCCAACTTCGTCGCACCGCTGTTCGGCGGCTTTGCCGCCACCGGCGCCATCGCCCGCACCGCCACCAACATCCGCTCCGGCGGTCGCACCCCGGTTGCGGGCATGGTCCATGCCCTGGTGCTGCTGGCGGTGGTGCTGGTGCTTGCGCCGCTGGCCAAGTACATCCCGCTCGCCACACTGTCGGCCGTAGTGGTGGTGGTGTCGATCAACATGGGCGAGTGGCACGCCTTCGCGCCGAAGGAACTGGCGCGCTACTCCAACCAGTACCGCACCATCCTGCTCGGCACCTTCTTCATTACCGTGGTGTTCGACCTCACCCTCGCGGTGGAGATCGGCATGGTACTGGCGAGCCTGTTCTTCATCTACCGCATGTCGGACCTCACCCGCATGGAGCGCATCCCGCTCGAGGACTACTACGGCGTCGAAGCCCTCTCCCGGGCCGACGGGACGCCGCGGATCGTCGCCTACCGGATGTACGGTAGCCTGTTCTTCGGCGCCGCCAACAAGCTCGAGAACATGCTGCTGCGGCGCGAAGGAAATCCGGACGTGGTGATCCTGGACATGGACAAGGTCATCAACATCGACACCACCGGCCTCGACATCCTGCAGACCCTGCATCGCGACCTCAAGAAGACCGGTGCTACGCTGATACTCTGCGATCTCAATTCGCAACCGGGCTCGCTGGTGTTCCGCTCGGGCTTCCTGGACAAGCTCGGCGACGAGAACGTTGCCGGCAACATCACCGAGGCCTTGATGCGCGCCCAGCGAATCCCGCCAAAGAACAAGGAGGCAGGGACATGAACGAAGCAGCCTGTTACCGCCTGTCGATCAGCGGCCTGGTGCAGGGCGTGAGCTACCGCGCATCGGCAATCCGCGAAGCACAGCGCATCGGCATCGACGGGTGGGTACGCAATCGTCGGGACGGTACGGTGGAAGCCTTGGCCGTCGGAAGTCGCGAAGCCGTCGAAGCCTTCGTCGACTGGTGCCGTACCGGCCCCCCGGCTGCACGGGTCGACCGGGTCGAGGTGATGGCCGCCGATCTTCCGGAGGCGTCGGGCTTCCGGATGTTGCCGGACGCCTAGAGCTCGGCAGCCGGATTCGTCACCCCCACCCGCCGTATCCGGCCCTGGACGCCCGCTGCGCCAGGGTCATGGGGAGCAGGCTGCCAACCGGCACGGGCCTCACGAATACACGATCTCCACCGCTTCCGGCGCGAGCCATTCGCGCAGGCCTTCGAGCAGCGCGTCTTCCGGCCGCACGGACCACCCCTGGCCGAGCGGCAGATCCGCCTCGGCATCGCCATTACGGTAGCGCACCCGCACCGGACAGCCCCCATCGCGAAAAGGCGTGAGGAGCGACTGCAGACGATCGGCTGCCGCAAGCGGTCCGCCACTCTCGGCGACTTCGCCGTTGAGGCGGATCTGCAGGCCCTTGCCGAAGCGCGCACGCGCCTCGCCAAGCGTCAGCAGGCGCTCAGCGACGACTCTGTAGCCCCCGCTGAAATCGTCGTTGCTGACCTTCGCCTCGGCCACCAGCACCTCGTCCACCACGATCTTTCCGCGCTCCTTGTCGAACAGTTCGGAAAACACCGACAACTCGCGTGGCTGCGACCCGTCGTCGATGGTGACGAAGGCGATCTTGCCACGCGCGGTCATCTTGGCGCGGACCTCCATCACGACACCGGCCAGCAGCACCAGCTCGCGTGAGGGCTCGAGCTTGACGAGCGGCCGCGAGACAAAGCGCCGGACCTCGCTGCGGAAGGCATTGAACGGGTGACCCGACAGAAAGAAGCCGATCGCGATCTTTTCTTCCTTGAGCAGCTCGCGCTCGGTCCACGGACGCACCCTGGCATACTCGGCCATCGGTCCACCCGCATCGGGCAGCATGTCGAAGAGGCCGCCCTGCATGGCGTTGGCGGCGGCCTGCTCGGCGGCCTCCATGGCCACGCCCACCGAGGCCATGAGCTTGGCACGGTCCTTGTCGAGCGCATCGAAGGCGCCGGCTCGAATCAGCGCCTCGAAAACCCGGCGATTCACCGAGCGCCGATCCACCCGGTTGGCGAAATCGAAGAAATCCTTGAACGGCCCGTCCTTCTCGCGAGCCGCGATGATCGCCAGCACCGCCGGCTCGCCGCAGCCCTTGACCGCGCCAAGGCCGTAGCGGATGGTCTTCGGATCGGTCGGCACGAAGCGGTAATGCGAGGCGTTGACGTCCGGCGGCAGCACCTTCACGCCGTTGGCCACGGTGTCTTCGTAGAAGATCTTCACCGTGTCGGTGTTGTCCATGTCGGACGACATGGTGGCCGCCATGAAGGCCGCGCAGTGGTAAGCCTTGAGCCAGGCGGTATGGTAAGTGACCACGGCGTAGGCCGCGGTGTGCGACTTGTTGAAGCCGTACTCCGCGAACTTGGTCATGAGGTCGAAGAGCTGCTCGGCCAGCGCCGGATCGTAGCCCTTCTGCTTCGCCCCCGCGGCGATGGTCTCGCGGTGCTTGGCCATCTCCTCGGGCTTCTTCTTGCCCATCGCGCGGCGCAGCATGTCCGCACCACCAAGCGTGTAACCGCCGATGATCTGCGAGATCTGCATCACCTGTTCCTGGTACACGATCACGCCGTAGGTCGGCTCCAGGCAGGCCTTGAGGTCCGGGTGGAAGTAGTCGATCTCCTGCTGGCCCTTCTTGCGCAGGATGAAGTCGTCCACCATCCCGGAGCCCAACGGGCCCGGACGGTAGAGCGCCAGCACCGCGATGATGTCCTCGAAGCGATCGGGGGCAAGCTTCTTGAGCAGCTTCTTCATGCCCTCCGATTCCACCTGGAAGATCGCGGTGGTATTGGCATCCTTGAGGATCTGGTAGGCCGCGGGGTCCTCGAATCCCAGGCTCATCAGGTCCGGCCGTTCGCCGGTAAGCTGTTCGACGTACTTGAGGGCGAGTTCGATGATGGTGAGGTTGCGCAGCCCGAGGAAGTCGAACTTCACCAGCCCGACCGCCTCGACGTCGTCCTTGTCGAACTGCGACACCGGCGTGGCATCCTCGCCGTCGGCAATGTAGAGCGGACAGAAATCGGTGAGCCTGCCCGGCGCGATCAACACACCCCCCGCGTGCATGCCCACGCCACGGGTCAGGCCCTCCAGCGGCAAGGCCAGCTCCCACAGCTCGGACACCGACTCGCCATCACCCGGGTCGGCCATCATCTCGCCGATCTGCGGCTCCTGCTCGCGCGCCTCGGTGAGGCCGAGCGGCTTGTTCTGCACCACCGGGATCAGCTTGGAGAGCCGATCGCACAGGCCGTATGGCAGGTCCAACACCCGGCCCACGTCGCGCACCACCGCCTTGGAGGCCATGGTGCCGAAGGTGGCGATCTGACTCACCGCGTCGGCGCCGTAGCGCTGGCGCACGTACTCGATGACCTTGTAGCGGTTGTCCTGGCAGAAGTCGATGTCGAAGTCGGGCATCGATACCCGCTCGGGGTTCAGGAAGCGTTCGAACAGCAAGGCGTAGGCCAGTGGATCGAGGTCGGTGATGCGCAGCGAATAGGCCACCAGCGAGCCCGCCCCGGAGCCCCTGCCCGGGCCCACCGGCACGCCGTTCTCCTTGGCCCAGATGATGAAGTCCGCCACGATCAGGAAGTAGCCCGGGAATCCCATCTGGATGATGGTGTCGGTCTCGAACTTGAGGCGGTCCTCGTAACGCTGGCGCTGCGCCTCCCGATCGACGCTGTTCGGATAGAGCTCGGCAAGCCGCTCTTCCAGGCCGCGCTTGGCCTCCGCGATCAGGAAGTCGTCGAGCGTCATGCCATCGGGCGTGGGGAACTGCGGCAGGAAGTTCTTGCCCAGCTGGACGGTGAGCGAACAACGTCGCGCGATCTCGACGGCGTTCTCGAGGGCTTCCGGGATGTCCGCGAACAGCGCGCACATCTCGTCCTGGCTTTTGAAGTACTGCTCTTCGGTGAAATCCTTGGGGCGCCGCTTGTCGGCAAGCACGTAGCCCTGCGAGATGCACACCCGCGCCTCGTGCGCCTTGAAGTCCTCGCGCTGGTTAAACTGCACCGGGTGGGTCGCCACGACGGGCAACGCCAGCCGCGCGGCCAGCAGCAAGGCGTCGCGGACATAGCGCTCGCCGCCGGGCAGGCCGGCGCGCTGCAGTTCGATGTAGTACGCATCCGGAAACAGCCGCGCCCAGTCGCTGGCGAGCTGCTCGGCGAGCGCGATGTTGCCGTTGCCGAGCGCCACCCCGACATCGCCCATCATCGCCCCGGACAGGCAGATCAGGTCGGACACCGCGCCGCCCTCGAACCACTCGCGACGCATCTCCGCGCGACCACGGTGCTTGTTCTCGAGGTAGGCGCGGGTGAGCAGCTCGCACAACTGCCCATAGCCCTTGCGGTTGCGGCAGATCAGCAAGGCCCGGGCGGGCTTGTCGCGCTCCACCTCGTTGGTGATCCAGACATCACAGCCGATGATCGGCTTGACGCCCTTGTTGCGTGCCCCCTTGTAGAACTTGACCATGCCGAACAGGTTCGCAAGGTCGGAAATGCCGAGCGCGGGCATGCCATCCGCAGCCGCGCGCGAGATGGCCTGGTCGACCAGGGAAATACCGTCCGAAATGGAGTATTCGGTGTGCAGACGGAGGTGAACAAAGCGGGGCTGGTGCGGTGCATTCATGGGTCGGAATTCTACCGTGCCGAGACGCACTCGGCAGACTCGGAGAGGGGCAGCCGACATGCGGACCTCGGCGCGCAAGGGTTCGAGTATCCGCACGCCCTGTTCGCCTCACGCAGGCCGACACGCACAATGCGTTAAAAAATCGGCCTGCCCTCTGTCAATCCGGCGATCATCGGGCTAGAGTCCGAAATGACAGGCGCACATGCGCATCAATTGCTCCGGCAGAGGGCAAGCAGCGGTAAAGCGCCCCCACACGAGGTCAGGAATCGGGGGGCGCATTTTGGAGAGAGGCAATGCTGAAGGACCTGCCCTCGGGGTCGTCCAGCGAAACGTCCGCCGTCGACGGACGAGCGGTGCTGCAGGCACTGCCAATGGCGGCCGCGCTGATCGACGATCAGCTGCGCTACATCGACGTGAACCCCGATTTCGCCGCACTCGTGCGATCGGACACGGTTGCGCTGACCGGCAAAGCGGTGGAGGCCGTCCCGCCGATAGATCCCGAGCGGCTCCTGCCGCCACTTCGCGAAAGCCTGACGACCGGCAGGCAGACCCGCGCCAGCGGGCCAGGCTCTGCTGAAGAAAGCCCCCCTGCGGGCGAACTGGAATGTCGCTGTCAGGCGGTGGGTTCGGCGCCGCCGTGCGTGCTCCTCGTCGTGACCCCGGCCACCGGCGATGCCCCGCCCGCGCAGCAGGGCCGTCTCAAGGGCGTTCTCGACAACATATTCGCTTTTGTCGGCGTGCTCGCGCCCGACGGAACCCTGCTCGAAGCCAATCGGGCGCCGCTCGAGGCAGCAGGAATCACCCTCCAGGACGTGCGCGGTCGACGCTTCTGGGACTGCTACTGGTGGACCTTCGACCAGAACGTGCGCGAGCGCATCCAGCAAGCCGTCGAGCGTGCCGCCGAAGGGGCCACGCAGCGCTTCGACATCACCAAGCGCCTGGCGGGCAACACCTTCGTCACCATCGATCTGATGCTCTCGCCGATGCGCGATGACCGGGGCACCATCAGTCATCTGGTCTACAGCGCGATCGACGTGAGCGCCCGCAAGGAAGGCGAAGCAGCCCTGTTGCGGTCCGAACAGCGCTTCAGGCAGGTCGTCGAGTCGGCGCCGGACGGCCTCGCCATGGTCGACATGGCTGGTCGGATGGTACTGGTCAACGCCGGCATGGAGTCCATCTTCGGCTACGCGCGCAGCGAAATGCTGGGCAACGGCATCGAGATGCTGATGCCCGAGCGGCACCGCCCGGCCCACGGCGCCCTGTTCCAAGGCTACATGGGCGCGCCGTCCGCGCGCGACATGGCCGGCCGCAGGGAGCTCTATGCACGACGCAGCGACGGAAGCGAATTCCCCGTCGAGATCGGCCTGAATCCAATACCGACCGAGACCGGCACGATGGTGCTCGCCACGATCCAGGACGTCACCACCCGCAAGGCCGACCGCCGCATGATCGAAAAGGCGCTCGAAGAAAAGACCATCCTGCTGCACGAGATTCACCACCGCGTGAAGAACAACCTGCAGGTCATCTCGAGCCTGCTCAACCTGCAGGCACGCGGTGCCGAGCCCGGCGTCGCGGGCGCTCTGGCGGAGAGCCAGGGCCGCGTCAAGGCGATGGCGCTGATCCATCAGTTGCTCTACGAGCGCAACGATTTCTCGCAGGTAGACCTGTCGGCCTACCTGCGGCGGCTGTGTGCGCTGTTCCAGGAAGGCTACCGGGGCAATCGGGCCAATTTCGCGCTGCGGGTCGACGCCCCGGGCGAGATCTTCCTGAGCCTGCAAAGCGCGGTGCCATGCGGCCTGCTGGTGAACGAGCTCGTCACCAATGCCGTCAAGCACGCGTTCCCGGAGCAGCGCGCCGGCCATATCGATGTCGGGCTCGTCGCCACCGACGACGGACATTGCGTGATCAGCGTGGCGGACGACGGCATCGGCCTGCCTGCCGACGTCATCCCGGGCGTATCGAGCTCGCTCGGCATGCAACTCATCCCGCTGCTGGCGGAACAGGCCAACGGCGAATGGACTGTCCACCGCGAACACGGCACCCGTTTCGAATTGCACATCGCCACAGCCGCAGCGGAGGGAGCATGAACGCCCGAATCATGATCGTTGAAGACGAGCGCATCGTCGCCCTGGACTTGCGCCAGTCCCTGGAGTCCTTCGGCCACGCTGTCGTTTCCGTCGCCTCCAGTGGCGAGCAGGCGATTTCAAAGGCGGGCGAACTCCGCCCCGACCTGATCCTCATGGACATCAATCTCGACGGGCCGATGGACGGTACTGCCGCGGCGCTGGCGATCCAGGACAAGGAGCGCATCCCGGTGATCTTCCTGACCGCCTACGCGGAACAGGCCACGCTCGACCGAGCCGAGGCGAGCTGCCCGTACGGTTACCTGGTCAAGCCGGTGGAGACGCGCGCCCTGCAGGCGGCGGTGCGCATGGCCATCGCCCGCCGCGGAGCCGAGCTCGAAGTGGAAAAGGGCGAGGAGCGACTTCGTCTGGCGGTAGCCGCGGCAGATCTCGGCGTCTGGGAGTGGAATGCCGAGAACGCCTCCTTCGTCGGACAGGGCAGCCTCGAATCGATACTCGGCGAGATTCCGGATTCGCTGGACGGTCACGGCGAGACCTTCCTGAAACACATCGACGTCGATGACAGGAGCGCCATTGCCACCGCCCTGACACGGGGCGGCGCGATCAGCACGACGGTCAAGCTGGTCTGCTCGGCCAATACCGGTCGCAACGGCTGGGTCGATTTTCATGCGCGCACCTACCACGCACCGAACGGCGAGTTGCAGCGGGCGCTCGGTGTGATCCGCGATGTCACCGACCAGCACCAGCGCGAGGAGGAACTGCGCCGCGCCAGCGTGGTGTTCAGCAGCAGCGGCGAGGGCATCCTGATCCTCAACACCGAAGGCCGGGTCATCGCCGCCAATCCGGCTTTCCAGCTCCTCACCGGCTACAGCCCGGAGGAAACCCTGGGTGAGAACCCCGACGAGTTCCTTTATGCAAGACGGCATGCCGACAGTTTCCACGCCAGGCTGACTTCGAGCGACAGTGACCACTGGAGCGGGGAAATGGCCTGCCGACGCAAGGACGGCAGCATCTTTCCGGCCTGGCAGCACCTCTGCGCGGTGCGCGACAAGAAGGGCCGCATCGGCAATTACGTGATCGCCATCTCGGACACCGAAGCACTGCGCAGGGCCGAAGCGCAGATAAGCCACCTGGCCTTTCACGATGCACTCACCGGCCTTGGCAACCGCCACATGCTCGACGACACGCTCGAGAAGGAGATCTCGCGGGCGAAGCAGCAAGGTACCCGGGTTGCCCTGCTGTTCATCGATCTGGACGGATTCAAACTGATCAACGACACCATGGGCCACGCCTCGGGTGATCGGCTGCTGAAGGAAATCGGGACCCGCATCGCGCGGATACTGCGACGCACCGACACCGCGATCCGCCTCGGTGGCGACGAATTCGTGATTGTCATGCCTGAAGTGCTTCGCCTCGAGGACTGTGCCAGCCTCGCCGAGAAACTGCTCTGCGAGATTCGTGGCAGCGTCGACCTCGACCCCGAGCGGGTCAGCGTCTCGGGCAGTATCGGCATCGCCCTCTACCCCGACAATGCCGGCAGCGGCAGCGAGCTCGTCAAGGCTGCGGACAGCGCGATGTATGGTGCCAAGGAACGGGGGCGCAACCGCTTTGCGTTCTATTCGTCGGACATGGCCGAGCGGGCGATGGAGCGGCTGCACATCGAGCAAGGCCTGCTACGTGCAATCTCCAACGAACAACTACTGCTGCAGTACCAGCCAGTGGTGCGGATTGCCGACGGCCGGCTGGTCGGAGTGGAGGCGCTGATCCGCTGGGATGAACCCACCCATGGCCGCATCGGGCCCGACCGCTTCATCCCGGTGGCCGAGGAGTGCGGCCTTATCGAATACATCGGCAGCTGGGTGCTGCGCACCGCTTGCACACAGGGAATGCGCTGGATCCATCGCGGGTTCGGCGAGATTCGGCTGGCGGTCAATGTGTCGGTGCGGCAGATGAACGCTGACGGTTTCTTCACGCTGGTCGAAGAGGTGCTTGCGGAAACCGGCTTCCCCGCCTCGCAACTCGAGCTGGAGATCACCGAGAGCACCCTGCAGCGGGTGGAACACAGCCGCGAATTGCTGACCCGTCTCAAGGGCCTGGGCGTGGGGATCTCGATCGACGACTTCGGGACCGGATTTTCGTCACTGAGTCTGCTCAAGCACCTGCCGCTCGACCGCATCAAGATAGACCGCTCCTTCGTCAAGGACCTGCCCGATGACGTCAACGACGTGGGTATCACCGACGCGATCGTCGCGCTGGCCAGGAGTCTTGGCCTGGAACTCATCGCAGAGGGCGTAGAGACCATCGCGCAGCAGCAGTTCCTGGCCGAGCGGGGTTGCCAGGAAGCGCAGGGCTATCTGTTCGCGAAGCCACTCGATGTCTGTGCGATCGATGCATTGATCGACGCGATCACGCACGGCAGGGCGATCTGAAGCGGAAAGCGGGCACCCCGCGGGGTGCCCGGTCGGCTACGTTCAGTTCCGGCCCTCGCCGCGCCACTTCGCAAGCCAGTATTCCATCTGCCTGCCGGCAGCCTCGCGGCCACCCAGACCGAAGGCCAGCGCCACTGCTACCGCGATCGCGCCAAGCGTCAATCCGAAGGCGAGATTGA
The DNA here is from genome assembly GCF_009800965.1 of Cognatazoarcus halotolerans. GTDB lineage: Bacteria > Pseudomonadota > Gammaproteobacteria > Burkholderiales > Rhodocyclaceae > Cognatazoarcus > Cognatazoarcus halotolerans. The sequence continues at coordinate 20,945 of NZ_WUAF01000030.1, forward strand.
CGATATCGTCGGCAATCCCCATCGCCCGCAGTCCCATCGCGATGACGACCCCGAGGATCGCGAAACGGGCCACACGTGCCAGGCCTGAGGTGTTTTCGCCACTCGCCTTGTCGATCGCCGCCGAAGCGAGGTTGGCCAGCCAGAAGCCGACCACCAGGATCACACCGCCGAGCAGGATGTCGGCGCCGAAGGTGATGAACATCGTCACCACATCACGCACCTGACCGAAGCCAAGACGATTGGCCGCTTCCACCGTGGCAAAGAGCATCGCGAAGAACAGGGCGATCCGGCCGACCAGCATCGAAGCGGTGTTCTTCTCGCCGAACGCGTGCGCCATGCCCAGCCGCTCGGGCAGCAGATCGAAGCCCACGCCTGCGAGCAGACGGCCGATCAGCCCGGAGGCGAAGCGCGCCACGAACCAAGTCACCATCAGGATCACCGCTGCAGCCACGATTTCGGGCACCGCATCGAAAAACTGGCCGAGCATCGCGGTTGCCGGTCCCGAAACCGCCTCGATCCGCAGCGCATCAAGTGCCGCGATCAGGCTCGGGACGAAGACCAGGATGAAGACCACGGTCGCCGCCAGGCTGGAGAGCTTCACCGACTCGTTGAGGCCGACCTTCTCGCCAAGCCGGTCGATCCCCGCCGCGCCCAGCAGGTTGCCGACCAGGCCGCGCAGCACCCTGGCCACCAGCCAGCCAACGAAACCGATCACCGCCGCAGCAAAGACGTTGGGCAGCATCGCCAGGCCGGTGTCGACCATGTCCTGCACCGGTCCAAGCAGGCCGTTGAGCTGGAATGCACCGAGAATGGCCGGCAGGAACAGTAGCACCACCAGCCAGAACAGGACATTGCCGAGATTTTTGCTGATCGGTTCGACGCCCGCTTCGGCGGACAGCTTCTCGTCGAGACTGGTGGCGGCGAGCCCGCGGGTGGCCAGCGCACGCAACGCGGTGGCCAGCGCCCAGACGATCAGGGACAGGACCGAACCGGCCAGCAGATTCGGCAGGTAGCCGGTGATCTGCGCCACCAGCGCGGCAAACGGTGCGGACACCGTCTCGAGGTCGAGCGCGTTGAAGACCGCAACCAGGGTGACGAGGATCACCAGGCCAGAAAGCCCCAAGGCAATCGCCGATTCGGCATCCATGCGCTGGCCGGTGGCCGCGGCAAGCCGGCTGTTGAGGCCGACCACCCCCAAGAGGCGCTTGCTTCCGGCGCGCGCCAGCAGGGCGAGGAACCAGCCAATGACGAGTATCCCGAGCGCCCCCAGAAGGTTCGGCAGCTGCGTTCCGAGGCTGCCCTGCAATGCAGCAAAAAGTGTATCCATGTCTGTCGGTTCTCCCTGTGCTTGAAGTTCGAATCGAACGTGCCCGCACAAGCGCATCGGACACATTCCCGCTTTTTCACGCTAAAGGAAAACATTTTCCAGAATGTTGCAATGCATCCATTTATGCCAAAAAAGCACATTCAGGATAAACACCACTTAGTGTGCGGCGCAACATTTTTTGATTCAGCCACGCCAAGGAGACCGTCATCTCGGCGGGAATCGGGAATACGAACCGTCCTTTCAGGAGACTGGATCGGCCGGCTTTATCCGGTACCAGGCCGCATAGAGCGCCGGCAGAAAAAGCAGCGTCAGCAAGGTCGCCACCGCAAGACCGCCCATGATCGCGACCGCCATCGGCCCGAAGAAAGCGCTGCGGGTGAGCGGGATCATGGCGAGAATCGCTGCCGCGGCAGTCAGCATGATCGGCCGGAAACGTCGCACCGTGGCTTCGATCACCGCATCGAGCGCGGCCCGCCCGGCAGCGAGGTCCTGCTGGATCTGGTCCACCAGGATCACCGAGTTGCGCATGATCATGCCTGACAGCGCGATCGTCCCGAGCATGGCAACGAAGCCGAAGGGCTTGCCCGACAACAGCAGCGCCGCGGTCACGCCAATCATTCCCAGCGGCGCGGTGAACAACACCATGGTCGTGCGCGAAAAGCTCTGCAGTTGCACCATCAGCACGGTAAGCACCACGAGGATGAACAGCGGTACGCCTGCGGCGACCGAACTTCCCCCCTTGCCGCTCTCCTCCACCGAACCGCCGACCTCGAGACGATAACCGAGCGGCAGTTCGTCGCGGATCGACGCGATCGGCGCAGCCAGCGCGGCGACCACCTGGGCGGGCTGTTCGCCACCGTACATGGTGGCGCGGATCGTTACCGTGGGGATGCGGTTGCGGCGCCAGATCACGCCCTCCTCGAAGCCATGCTCGAGCCGCGCGACCTGCGCCAGCGGCACACCGTGACCGCTGGCGGTCGGTATCGAAAGATCGGACAGCAGCGACAGGTGGGTGCGCTCGAGCTCGGCGCCACGCAGCACGACCTTGATGGTTTCGGTGCCCTCGCGAAATTCGGTCACGGTACTGCCGTTGAGGGCCGTGTCGAGCAATTGCGCGATGTCCTGGCTGGAAAGCCCGAGCAGCCGTGCCTTCTCCTGATCGATCGCGAGACGCACCACCTTGGATGGCTCCTGCCAGTCGAACTGCACGTTCGACAGGCGCGCATCGCTGCGCATTACCGCAGCCACGCGGTGGGCAACCCGGTGCAGCTCGTCGAAATCCTGGCCGCTGACCCGGTATTGCACCGGAAAGCCCACCGGCGGACCATTCTCGAGGCGATTCATCACCGCCCTCACACCGTGCGGATCATTGCGATAGAAGTCGATCAGGGTCGTGCGCAAAGCTTCGCGCTCATCCAGGCCCTCGGTGAGTATCACGAACTGGGCAAAGCTGGTCTGCGCCAGCTGCTGGTCGAGTGGCAAGTAGAAACGCGGGCTGCCGGCACCGGCATAGGCGACAAAATTCTCGATGCCGGGTTGCTTGCGCAGCAAGGCCTCGAGGCGTTTCACTTCGGTGTCGGTAGCCTGATGGGAGCTGCCTTCCGGCAGGCGCAGGTCCACCAGCAGTTCGCGGCGCGTCGAATCGGGGAAGAACTGCTGCGGCACATGGCTGAAGGCCACCAGCGATGCGACGAATATCGCCAGCGTGGCGAGGATCACCCACCAGCGATGCGCCACGCAACCCGCCACGAGGCGGCGGAAGCGCTTGTAGAACGCGGTCTGGTAGATCGCATCCTCTTCGTGATGTTCGTGGTGATAGGGATCGTGGCTGGCCAGCCAGTCGGCCAGTCGAGGTGACAGCCGCCGCATCAGCCGCATGAAAACGCCCGGCTTGCCATTGGCCTTGGCGAGATCCGGCAGCAGGTGAAAGCCGAGATAGGGGACGAACAGGACCGCCGCCACCCAGGACACCAGCAGCGCCGTCACCGTCACCTGGAAGATCGAGCGCGTGTATTCGCCGGTGCTCGAGGCCGCGGTGGCAATCGGAAGGAAGCCGGCGGCCGTCACCAGCGTGCCCGAGAGCATCGGCATCGCGGTGGAGCTGAAGGCAAAACTCGCCGCGCGGGTGCGCTCCCAGCCCTGCTCCATCTTGGTGGCCATCATCTCGACCGCGATGATCGCATCGTCAACCAGCAGGCCAAGGGCGAGAATCAGCGCCCCGAGCGAAATCTTGTGCAGACCGATGTTGAAGATGCTCATCAGCAGGAAGGTGATCGCCAGCACCACCGGGATCGTCACCGCCACCACGATGCCGGTACGCAGGCCCAGCGACAGCAGGCTGACCGCGAGCACGATGATCACCGCCTCGGCCAGCGAGCGCACGAACTCATTCACCGAGCGCTGCACCGCGCGCGGCTGATCCGCGACCCGCTCGAGCCTCACCCCTGCAGGCAGTTGCGACTGGATGCGCGCCACCGCGCCATCGAGATTGTGGCCGAGGGCGATGATGTCGCCGCCCGCCCGCATCGACACCCCGAGGCCGAGCGCATCTTCGCCCATGAAGCGCATGCGGTCGGAGGGCGGGTCCACAAAACCGCGCCTGACCTCCGCCACGTCGCCCAGGCGAAAGCTGCGCCCACCAGCACGGATCACCGTGTCGGCAATCGCCTGCGGGTCGGCATATTGCCCGTCCGGACGCAGGTAGATGCGCGACTCGGACGTTTCGAAGAAGCCGGCGCCGACCTCCGCATTCTGGCTCGCGATCGATGCCACCACCTGCTCGACCGGCACACCCAGCGTCGCCAGCCGGGCGTTCGAAAGCTCGATGTAGACCCGCTGCGGCTGATCGCCGAAGAAATCGACCTTGGCCACATCGGGCACCCGCAGCAACTCGTTTCGCACCGCCTCGGCAAAACGCTTCATTTCGGCATGATCGAGGCCGTCGCCGACCAGCGCGAAGATGTTGCCGAAGGTATCGCCGAACTCGTCGTTGAAGCTCGGGCCGACCACCCCCTGGGGCAGGGTATAGCGGATGTCTCCGATCTTCTTGCGCACCTGGTACCAGATGTCGGGCACCTGTCTTGCCGGCGTCGAATCCTTGGCGATGAAGAACACCAGCGACTCGCCCGGCCGCGAATAGCTGCGCAGGGTGTCCATCTGCGGCAACTCCTGCAGCTTCTTCTCGATCTTGTCGGTGATCTGCTGTTCGACCTCGCGCGCGCTCGCCCCCGGCCACTCTGTGCGCACCACCATCACCTTGAAGGTGAACGGCGGGTCTTCGGACTGCCCGAGACTGCGGTACGAGACCAGCCCGATAAGGGTGAGCGCCACCATCAGGAACAGCACCAGGGACTGATGCCGCAGTCCCCACTCGGAAAGATTGAAGCGGCTCATCGCCGGGCGTCCAGCGAGACCGGGGCATCCTCGAGCACCGGGCGTACCTTCTGGCCGGCGCGCAGCAGCGGCGCGCCGCGTACCACGATCTGTTCGGCAGCGCTCAATTCGCCCCTGATCAGCGCACCGTCCTCGCGGAAGGACACCACCTCCACCTTGCGTGGCGCAACCGTGCCGGCGGCGGCGTCAAGCACCCACACCACAGGCTCCTGCGCATCACGGCTCACCGCCGAGAGCGGTACCAGCAAGGTGCCACGCGCCTCGCCCGCAAAGCCCACCATTGCGGTGGCGCCGAGCGGCAGCGCTGCTTCCGACGCATCGATGGTCACCTTCACCGCGTAGGTGCGGGTTGCAACATCGGCCGCCGGCGCCACCTCACGCACCGTGCCGCCAAAGGTCCGTGACTGGTCCGCCCAGGGCCGGACACGCGCCGCGGTACCAACCGACACCTGCGCCAGCCGGCTCTCGGGAATGTTGATCAGCACTTCACGCGCGCCGTCCTGCGCGAGGTGCAACACCGGCTGGCCTGCCGCCAGCACTTGCCCCGGCTCGGCCAGGGTCGTGGTCACCACACCATCGCGATCAGCCTCGAGGGTCGCATAGCCGGTCTGGTTGCCCGCCAGGCTGGCCCCCGCACGTGCCTGACCGAGCCGCGCCTCGGCCGCCTGCAGGCTGGTCCTTTTCGCATCGAGCACCGCTTCGCTCTGGAATTTCTGCGCCACCAGACTGGCGGCGCGCTCGAACTCGCTGCGGGCAAGCCGCAGATCCGCCTCGGCGGCGGCAAGCTCTGCCCGGGCCTGGGTCGCGGAAAGCTGCAGGTCGGCGGGATCGAGCCTGGCCAGCACCTGCCCCTTGCGCACCCGCGCGCCAGCGTCGACGAGCCGCGCGGTGAGCTTGCCCGGCACCCGGAAGCCCAGCGCGGCCTCGTGGCGGGCATGCACGTCGCCGGTATAGAGTGCGACGTCAAGGGCCGCAGCGGCACCGACCGCACGCACCAGCACGGCCGGCAGTTGCGCCTCGGGCTGCGGCTTTTCGGCACAGGCCGCAAGCAGCATGGCGGCGGCAAACGGCAACACGAGAGAACGCAGCATCATGTGGAAACTCCTGAAACCGGAGCAAGCTCCAGCCCCTTGAACACCAGATCGAAGTAGGCCGGCAGATAGACCTCCGGCCGGCAGGCGACGGGATCGCACACCGCCATGGAGTTGCGCCAGACCGAGAGCATGATCAGCGGCGCCATCAGGACCTGCACAGTGGCCGGCACGTCTACCGGGCGGAAGAGTCCGCGCTCGATGCCCCCCTGCAGCGCACCGGCGACCAGCACGCGGCCCCGCGAGATCACGTCCTCGTAGAAGTAGCGCGCTACCTCGGGAAAGTTCTGCGCCTCGGCAATCATCACTTTCGGGATGCCACCCAGATCGGTCGCACCGATCAGATTCCACCATCCCATCAGGATCTCGCGCAGCAGACGCGCCGGATCATCCTTGAGCGACGCGTACAAGGCCTCGCCCTCACTCATGACCGCCACCACACGATCCTGGATGACCGCCTTGAACAAGGCCTCCTTGCTGTCGAAATAGAGATACAGCGTCCCTTTGGACACCCCCGCCCGCGCCGCCACCTCATCGAGGCGGGTCGCCGCGTAGCCCTTTTCCACGAACAGGCTGAGCGCGGCCGCGGCAAGCTCCGAAGGCCGGGCCTCCTTGCGCCGGCGGCGTCGCGGTGCGGCCTGCTGCAGCGTTCCGCTCACCGCCCGACCCCGCGCACCATCAACACCGCCAGCAGCGGAATCAGCGCCGCGATGCACAGCTCAACCAGGATCAGCTTGCGGGTTGCCTCCAGCTCCGCCGGTGAAGGCTGGATGCCGGTACTGGCCCGTTTGCGCCAACGCATGAAACGCATGGTCGGCCACGCCGACATCACGCCGACCAGCAGGAAAAGCCCCATCTTGGCGTGGAACACCGGGTTGCCGAGATAGAAATCCGCCGGCATCGCACCGAAGGTCAACCGGCCCAGCCCGCTCAACAAGAGGCCAAGCGCCGCCCCGAAATAGACGAGGTCCGTCTTTGCCAGGGCCAACGCCACCCCGCGCTCGCCAGAAGGGCGACACAGCTGGAATTCGCGCCACAGGGCGCCGAAGAACAACACCATGGCGGCATGGTGCAGATAGGCGAGAACGATATCGACAGCCACGGGAAGACCATAACTTACTAACCAGTCAGTAATTTAGTCGCTACTGGCTGGCTGCACAAGCGCGCATCGTTGCGGAGCGACCTTTGGTGCAAGGTCAAGCTGCTGCCATCACCCTGCCGGGATCTCCGTCGTTTTGGAACGGCCTGGCGCGCAAGCGCGAAGAACGGCGATTCACACCCGCATGCGCCCCTTCTGCCGGACCACCATGGCGGTCAATCCAAGGCCGGCGAGCAGCATTGCGTAGGATGAGGGCTCCGGCACGACCGCCGTCAGGGTGAAGGCCGGCTCACCGGGATTGGTCGCCAGCAGGGTATTGGCGCCCGACACCATGACGGTCAGCGCATTGGCCGTGCCACTGCCCGAATCCCACAATCCCCAACCACCGCTGGTATCGGTGAGCACGTTGAAAGCGGTGAACTCCCCTGTTACCGGGTTCCAGCTGTAGCTTCCGCGCTCGATACCGGGTCCGCCATCGGCGTCCGCAGTGCCGGCCTCGCCGAGGATGTAGGTGCCGTCGGCAAACAGGTTGACGCTGACCACCGGTTCGCCCGGGATGGTCCATGAACCAACGATGGTCCCGGGGATGTGCGGAATGCGGGAAGCCGAGTAGACATGCGCCAGCGGATCGGCCGCCAACGGGCTGCTCACCGTGGCCGAGTCGCCCGAGACCGCGAATTTCACCGGCCCATCCACGTCGTTCGCGATTCCCCAGTCGCCATTGGTGTCGCCCTGTGCGGTGGCGGTGATCAGGCCATAGTCGGGGCCGGGCGCAGAATTCCACGTGTAGGCGCCCCACTCCACGCCGGTGTGCGTCGCATCCCCGTCGATATCGAGCGCGACCAAGTAGGTCCCGTCCTCGAGGAAGGTTGCAAGAATATGGCCATCCGGATCGTCGATCAGCCAACTTCCGACGATCGGCTGCATCGCAAGAGCCGGCGATGCGGCGAACAGGGACACCAGGAAATGCACGGGCTTGATCTTCATCTCGGGAGGTCTCTCGTGGCTGGGCAGAACGGACGGACCCATACGCTCGACATTCTTGCGCCGAGCTCGCCGGGTAAGGCTTTGTCATGCGCATATTCCGCAGAATAGTGCATGGCATCATTTATTCAACCCGCAAACCACCGCTCGACGCGATCTCCTGCGCAGCGGCCGAATGCCAGCCTGTCGCCCCAGCGCTGCACGACTCCAGCAGCCACGCCGGCCTTGCCGTTGCAAATGGGAATCCCCGCGGTGGCTGTGCGAAACTGGCAACGCGAGCGACTGACGAGATCGGATCGCTCCCCGAGACTCTCTGCCAGGGGCGGTCATGAATCCGGACGATATGCATCGACTGATGGAACTGCTGCAGGGCGGCCCCGTGGCGGTGCTGTCCGGCGCCGGCCTCAGCGTGGCGAGTGGCCTGCCAAGCTACCGCGGGCAAAACGGAGAATGGCTGCATTCCCGGCCGATCCAGCACCAGGAATTCCTGTCTTCCGAGGCCGTGCGGCAACGCTACTGGGCACGCAGCTACGTGGGCTGGGAAACGATTGGCCCGGCCCGGCCGAATGCCGGACATCTCGCCCTGGCCGCACTTGAGCAAGCCGGCCGCGTCTCAGCGATCATCACCCAGAATGTCGACGGCTTGCACCACAAGGCCGGAACAAAGGCCGTGATCGAACTGCATGGCAGCATCGCCCGGGTGAGCTGCCTCGGCTGCCACGAACCCTACCCACGCGCAGTCGTGCAAACCTGGCTGCGCGACCTGAACCCCTCGCTCCCGCACCAGCACGCACGGGCCATCAAACGCGCACCGGATGGCGACGCCCATGTCGACGAAGCCACCCACCAGAGTTTCGTCGTGCCCCCCTGCCCCGCCTGCGGCGGCATCCTCAAGCCCGATGTGGTCTTTTACGGCGACGGCGTCCCGCGTGAACGCGTCGCCGCGGCGATGCATGCGGTGGAGCAAAGCGCCGCATTGCTGGTGGTCGGCTCCTCACTGACGGTCTATTCCGGCTTCCGCTTCGCCCAGCACGCCCACCGTCTGGGAAAACCGGTGGCGGCGATCAACCGGGGCGTCACCCGTGCGGACCCGCTGCTGAACCTGAAGATCGACGCAGACTGCGGGGAGGCGCTTGGGCTGGTCGTGGGCGAACTTGCGGCGTGGGAACGCTCAACGTGCTGATGTGTCGGGGAAATGCCCATGGCTGGGGTGAGGCCCCACCTGCGGCAAACCCGCGTGACAGTAGAGAGCATGGTGGCGGCCAGCCCCCCCCCCCCCGCTTACTGCCAACGGCGGCCGGTAATCCTGTCACCTGAATTGCCTATGGAAAAGCGAGCTCACACAGCAAGCCGTCGGACAATATAACGTTTCATCCCGGCCAAATCGGGCGATCAGCGTGTTTGCGGGCCGCAGGTTGGTTCCGCTTCCTTCGCCACGGTAGCCACAACAGCGCAGTTGCCGCCAGACTCAACCGAGCCCCGCTGTTCCGCTCGGCTCCCAAGGAGCTCGAGACCACCTCGCCGCTTCCCATGTAGCGGAGGTCCCGCTTGTCATGAAACGGGATGTAGCATTGAATCCAGCTACATAGGCCCTTGCCGTACGAATGCAGTAATGCTTGATCCGGTTGCACTCGCGTACGACGTCCAGCAGACGGGGCCGAGAAGATGCGGGGAACGATGAGATTGATATCCGACGTTCCACCAGGCTTGTCTCACGAGACTGCTATGACATTCAATGCCTTAGCAACCCCTACCCCCATTATTCTCCTGTCGTATATTCTGCTTACTTGACATTTTGCTGTCGACTTCACGTTTCGTTAGGGCTCTATAGGCGCCAACGATATGGGCTACTACTCACTTGAACCGCCAATCAGTACAACGCTAACAGGTTGATGCAAAACCCAGTGAACGAACGGCCCTGGCAAATGTCATAGCCTGGTCTTCCGAACCCTTGTCCTGACAGCGATGCGTGGCCAACTTGATCCCCTGTCCTCGATGTTCCATTACTTCTCGGCGGAATCCCGCGTGCCGACAGATCATCCGCTACGCGGGGTCAAGAAACTGGCCGAGCGAGCACTTGGCGCGATTTCTTCTGAACTCGATGCGCTCTATTCGAGCACGGGTCGCCCGTCGATTCCGCCGGAACGGCTGCTCAAGGGCCAATTGCTCATCGCGCTGTATTCGATTCGTTCCGATCGGCAGTTCTGCGAGCAACTCGACTACAACATTCTCTTCCGCTGGTTTCTCGACATGGATCTGGAGAGCGCCGGTCTGGATCAATCGAATTTCAGTCGGCTGCGCGAGCGACTGGTGGTCACCGACATCGCGCGCCGATTTTTTGATGAAGTCGTGTGCCTTGCGCGCCGTGAGCGGCTCCTGTCTTCCGATCACTTCACCGTCGATGGCACGCTGATCGAAGCCTGGGCCTCGTTCAAGAGCTTCAGGCGCAAGGACGGCGAGCCGCCCAAGGATGGGGGTGACGGCACCGGCATGGTCGATTTCAAGGGCGAGA
>NZ_WUAF01000031.1 GCF_009800965.1 Cognatazoarcus halotolerans
GCCGATCACCAGCCGCTCCTCGCTCCAGTCGAACTGGAAGGCTTCGCCCAGTTCGAACTTCAGCGGCACGAAGGCGCGTGTCGGCGCGTTCGCCGACTTCTGATCGCGCCAACCGCGGATGAAGTCGCTCAGGATCGAATAGCCGCCGCCATAGCCTTGTGATTTCAGCTCGACGAGCAGTGCCTTTGCCGTCCGGCGCTCGCGTTTCGGACGCCCCGCATCCGCTTCGAGTGCTTGCAGCAGGTAGGGGTGAAACGGTGCAAGCTTGCCCGGCCGCGACTCGCGCCGATAGCGCGGCTCGACCGGACCGTCCCCCCTCAGCCACTTCTTGATGGTGTTTCGCGACAGGCCCGTCCGCCGAGAAATCTCCGAAACCTTTAGGCCATCCCGCAGGAACAGCCTCCTCACCTTGCCCAACATTTCCATGGTGATCACCTCAAACACCCCGCCTCAAAATGAGGCAGGCAGGTTAAACACCCTGGTCAGTTTTCAGTCGGTACACACCCCCTCACATGGTCAGTTTTCGGTCGGCGCCAACAGACGGTGACCATTCAGAACCTGACGGTAACGGCCGCTATACCTCTCATACCCCTGACCTTCAGGGTACCGGCGTTCTCGACCTCACTGCCCGCCGAAAGCCTCGACAGCACCAACAACCCGCTTTGCACCTGAACAAGCCAGCCAAACCTGCGAAGAAGACACCGTGAAAGCACTCGCCGTCTCCGAAGATCGCCGCAACCTCGAAGACATCCGCAAGCTCGCTGCGGGCGTGGGGCAGTTGAGCGAGCTCGTCTGCCACGAGGGTTCACTGGCCGGCCTCTCCACCCTCCCGGTCAAGGGCGAGGTGGAAGTGCTGATGCTCGACTGCCGTCACGGCAGCGTGGCACCGCTGACCGACCTCGAGCGCCTGAGCGCCTTCTATCCGGGGCTCAGCACCATCCTCATCGTCGACCAGGAGTCGCCCGAACTGTTGCTGCGGGCGCTCAGGCTGGGCGTGCGTGAGGTCATCAAGGCGCCGCTCTCGCGTGAGGACATTCAGGCTGCATTCCAGCGTATCGAACAGAAGGCGCGTGCTGCCCATGGCAGCGAAGGGCGGGTGCTCGCCTTCATGTCCTGCAAGGGCGGCAGCGGTGCGAGCTTCCTCGCCACCAACCTCGGCTACGCACTGGCCGAACGCAGCGGCAAAAGGGTGTTGCTCATCGATCTCAACCTGCAGTTCGGCGATGCGGTGCTGTATGTATCGGACCATCGGCCCAACATCTGCCTGCCCGATATCACCCGCGACATCCAGCACCTCGACATGGCGCTGCTCAAATCCGCCATGATCGAGGTCCTGCCGAACTTCGGCGTACTGGCGGCCCCCGAGGATCCGACCCAGTCGGTCGATATCCGCCCGACCCAGATCGAATCGCTGATCCGCTTTGCCCGTGCCAATTTTGACTACGTGATCCTCGACGTGGGCCGCTCGCTGGACACCTGCACCATCCAGGCGCTCGATCTGGCGGAGCGCATCTACCCGGTGCTGCAGCTGACCCTTCCCTTCCTGCGCGATGCGAAACGGCTGTTCGATGTGTATCGCTCGCTCGACTATCCGCTCGAGAAGGTGCGACCGATTCTCAACCGCGTCGAGCGCTCTTCCGGGGAGCTGACCGAGCAGGATGCGGAAAAGCTGCTCATCTACAAGATCTTCGCAACCGTTCCAAATCACTACAAATCGGTTACCGCCTCGGTTAACCAGGGCATTCCGATCCTCAAGCTGGACGCGGGCAGCCCGGTGGCCCGCAGCCTGCAGGAACTCTCAGACCAGATTTCCGAGCGTCCGCAGGTACGCAGCCAGGGCCTGCTGTCACGACTCTTTGCACGCACATGAATTCTCCGGAGACCGCAAACATGTCGATCCGAGCTCGATTCGAGAACATCGAGGCCTCCCCTTCACGACTCGTGACTGCCGAAGTGATGTCGGCCGCCGCACGGCGCCACTATCTCGAGATCAAGAAGCGCATCCACCAGACCCTGCTCGACCGCGTCGATCTCGGCCGCCTGCAGAAGCTCGGTGGCGAACAGATAGCAGAGGAACTCAAACAGCTCATCGAGCAGTTGCTGATCGAGGAGGACGTCGCGCTCAACGAGCAGGAACGTCGCAACCTGGTGCGCGACATCCGCTGGGAGATGCTCGGCCTGGGCCCGCTCGAGCCCTTGCTCGCCGATCCGTCGATCTCGGACATCCTGGTCAATACTTACCGCCAGATCTATGTCGAGCGGCGCGGGCGACTGGAGCTCACCGACGTGAGCTTCAACGACGAGCAACATCTCATGAAGATCATCGACAAGATCGTCTCGCGGGTCGGCCGGCGGGTCGACGAGTCGAGTCCGATGGTCGATGCCCGGCTTCCGGACGGCTCGCGGGTGAACGCGATCATCCCGCCGCTGGCGATCGACGGCGCGATCATGTCGATCCGCCGCTTTTCGGTCACGCCACTCAAGATGGCCGATCTGCTGGCCTACAAGACACTCACCGAGCCAATGGCAAGGACACTTGAGGCACTGTCCCACGCCAAGGTCAACCTCATCATCTCGGGCGGCACCGGCAGCGGCAAGACCACCCTGCTCAACATCATGTCGGCCGGGATCCCGGTCAGCGAGCGGATCATCACCATCGAGGATGCGGCCGAGCTGCAATTGCAGCAGCCCCACGTGGTGCGCCTCGAAACCCGTCCGCCCAACATCGAAGGCAAGGGCGAGGTTACCCAGCGGCTGCTGGTGCGTAACGGCCTGCGCATGCGCCCCGATCGCATCATCCTCGGCGAAGTCCGCGGTGCCGAAGCCTTCGACATGCTGCAGGCGATGAACACCGGCCACGAAGGCTCGATGGCGACGATCCACGCCAACACCCCGCGTGACGCACTCGCGCGCCTTGAGAACATGATCAGCATGGCGGAGATGAACCTCACGCCCAAGGCGGTGCGTCAGCAGATCGCCTCGGCGATCACGGTGATCGTCCAGGTGGCACGCCTCATGGACGGCAAACGCAAGATCACCTCGATCCTCGAGATCACCGGTATGGAAGGCGAGACGATCACGAGCCAGGAGATCTTCGGTTTCCGTCAGACCGGGCTCAGCGAAGAGGCCGGTGTCGAGGGCTACTTCGCAGCCAGCGGTGTGCGACCGAGCTTCCAGGAACGGCTGCGCGCCTTCGGCCTGCGCCTGCCCGACGAGTTCTTCGACCCCTCACGACGTTTCACATGAGGCAGGGCCGATGAGCGACAACTTCTTCAACATCGCCTTGCTGATGCTCTTCATCGCGGCCTTCTTCGCGATCGAGGGTGTATACATCTGGTGGAACTCGCGCCGCGGTCCCGAAGCCACGCGGCTGGCCAAACGCCTGCGCATGATCTCGGCCGGTGGCGGGACCGACCCGGCGGAGCTGGCACTGCTCAAACGCCGGCTCACCAGCAACAGCCCCGCCTTCGACCGTGTGATGCTGTTGGTGCCGCGGGTCGAAACGCTGGATCGCTTTCTGGTCCAGAGCGGCACCGACTGGACCCTGCCGAATTTTGCGACCTACACGGTCAGCCTTTTCGGCATGGGCCTGTTCGGACTCCTGCTGTTCGGCAAGCCACTGCTCATCGCGCTCGTCGGGGGGCTCGCCATGGGCCTGTTGCCGATCCTCTACCTCAGCCATCGGCGCAGCCGGCGCCTCAAGCGCTTCGAGAGCCTCCTGCCCGAAGCGCTCGATCTGATCGGTCGCGCGCTGCGGGCAGGCCATGCCCTGCCCAGCGCACTGCAGATGGCGGGCACCGAGATGCCCGATCCGGTCGGAGAGGAATTCCAGCAAACCTTCGACGAGATCAATTTCGGCATTTCGGCTCAGGACGCGCTCCAGAATCTCGCCAGGCGGGTCCCCAGCACCGACCTTGGGTTCTTCGTCATCGCGGTGCTGATACAACGCGAGACCGGCGGCAACCTGTCCGAGATCCTGTCGAACATCAGCAACATCATCCGCGAGCGCCTCAAGCTCTTCGGCAAGGTCAAGGCGCTTTCCGCGGAGAGCCGCTTCTCGGGGCTGGTCCTGATCCTGCTCCCCGTTTTCACTGGTGCCTTGCTGTACGCGGTCGACAGTGAGTTCATGTCGATGCTGTGGACCGACCCGACCGGCATCCTCTTTCTGAAAGGCGGCGTGATATTCATGATCATCGGCGCGCTGTGGATGCGCCGCATCGTGCGGATTCACGTGTAAGGACGCAACATGGGCAATTTCTCCCCTCCTCAGATGCTGTTCCTCGCGCTCGTGTTCATCGTCGTGAGCGGCGTCCCCGTCGCGGGCTATTTCCTGTTTCGCCGCAATGCAGCGCAACGGCGACTCGAGCGCATGATCGCGACGCCGCAGGAAATCAGCGGACGCGATGCCGAAAGTGCGAAGTGGGTCGAAACCGTTGCCAAGGCAGCCGGGCCGCTGGCCAAGCTGTCGATTCCGGATGAAGGCTGGGAAGACTCGGAGCTGCGGCGGCGCTTCATCCAGGCCGGACTGCGCAACCCAAACGCGCCGATCTTCTTCTTTGCGGTCAAGACCATCTTCGCTTTCGGCGTGCCGTTGGTACTGTGGCTACTACGCACCTTCAGCGGCAGCGACATGCCGATGGAGGAGTTCTACTTCTATGTCGCGCTGCTCAGCGCAATCGGCTTCTATCTTCCCAATTTCGTGCTCAACCGACTGACGGCGAGCCGCCAGCGCGAGATCTTTGAGAGCTTTCCGGACGCGATCGACTTGCTCACCATTTGTGTCGAGGCCGGCCTGAGCCTCGAAGCGGCCCTCAACCGGGTGGCCGTCGAGGTCCAGTTGCAGAGCCAGGTGCTGGCCGAAGAGCTGCAGCTGGTCTGCCTCGAATTCCGCGCCGGCAGCGGCAAGGAGCGTGGGCTCAGAAACCTCGCGATGCGCACCGGCGTCGAGGACGTGGAAACGCTGGTGGGGATGCTGGTCCAGTCGGAAAAGTTCGGCACGAGCATCGGCGAATCCTTGCGTATCCATTCCGAAACGCTGAGGGTCAAGCGCCAGCAGCGCGCCGAGGAGCTTGCGGCAAAGGTTGCCGTCAAGCTGATCTTTCCACTGGTGCTATGCATCTTTCCATCCATCCTGATCGTGGTCGCGGGCCCCGCGATGATCCAGATCGGGAAGTTTCTTTCGTCGATGGCCAGCGGCTGACCCCGGTCCAACGCGGAGCAGATTCCCATGAAACTCAAGACGATCGCCACACTTCTCGCATTGACCGTTTCGGCGGGTTGCGCCACGCAGGGTGACAGCCGCCTCGCCTGGGACGTCAAGCCGGTCCTCGACGTGCATCACGGCATGCTCTACGGCATGGCCTATTACCAGCTGGGGCGTTTCCACCAGCGCCAGGGCCGTAGCAGCGAGGCAGAGCAGGCCTTCGAAAAGGCACTCGCCGCCGACCCGAACAACACCGATGCCCTCAATGCGCTGGGCACGCTCTACGCGGAACGCGGGCAGCTGGCGATGTCGGTCGAGATGTTCCGCAAGGTGACCGAGCTGACGCCCGCAACCGCTTACCTTCACAACAACATCGGCTACGCACTCTACCTGCAGGGACGCTACACCGAGGCGATCGAATCGCTGCGCAAGGCGGTGACCCTCGACCCCGATTACGAACGGGCCTGGGTGAATCTCGAAAAGGCCGCGCGCGAGTCAGGCATGGTCGCGCTGGCCGAAGAAGCGGGGCGACACACCGCGCCAGCCGGCAATACCGCGCCTGCAACGCAGCTCGCGGCCGACAGCGCATCGACAAGGATCGACCCGCCTGAAGCAAGACTGACCATGACGCTCGCACTCGGCTCGGCTGGCGCCTTGCCCGCCGGAGTGGCGCCGGCCACTGCGCTGGCGAAGGAGTCGACCCAGCCTGGACCGGCCGACACCGCGACCCTTGCCCTGAGCGACCAATCCGCGGCCGGCATCCACATGACCGAAATCACCCCCAAGGCGGCTGCAGCCGCGGTCGGACACGCACCAACCGTCGTGGACGAGGCCAGGCCCGTTCCGGTGGTGGCGCACGTCACCCCCATGAGGTCCGAGCAGCCGGTGCTGGCCGGCCTCGCACTCGACGACCGGCTGGAGAGCGCACGACTCGAGGTTGCCAACGGCAACGGCGTGAGTCGCTTCGCCACGCGCTTCAGCGGTCGCCTGAAGGCTGCAGGGATCGGCGTCGACCGCATCACCAATTACCATTCCTTTGCCCAGGGCGGCAGCGTCATCGAATACGGCCCCGGCTTTGCCGACGCCGCCCGGGCACTGCAGGAGCGTCTCGGCATCGCGGTCACGCTGAAGCCATCGAGCGCGCCGCGCCCCGGCACCGATGTGCGGCTCATCCTCGGGCGGGATCTGCTCGATACGGCCCGGGTCCGGGTCTGACACCGCGTCGGGTCGCCTCAACGGCCACCAAACACGGCCGCAACGGCGCGCGGGCTGGACTGGAAGTAGAAGTGCACGTAGCTGGCGACCAGGCCGCCGCAGCGGTACACCGCCTCACCCTCGCGCCCGTCCGGGGTCTGCGCCCGGGCATAGGGTGACAGCGGCGTTTCGCTCTTCGAGTAATGAAAGGTGTGGCCGCGCAGCGTGCCCTCGGGCAGCTCGAGCTGCTGCATGCCGAGTGCGGCGAGCCGTTTCTGCATCACCGCGCGCCCCGGCAGCAGCCCGACGAATTCGTGGCTGTTCCCGTCCTTGTCCACCACGGATTCGAACAGGCTCATCATCCCACCGCACTCGGCGAGAATCGGCCGGCCGGCCTGGTGGTGCGCACGCAGGCCTGCACTGAAACCCCGATTGGCCGAAATCGCCGCGGCGTGAAGCTCGGGGTAGCCACCCGGCAGCCACACCGCATCGCACGGCGGCAAGGGATCGCCGGCGACGGGCGAGAAGAAGATCGCCTCGGCCCCCAGCGCCCACAGGGTATCGAGGTTGGCGGGATAGATGAAGCCGTAGGCGGCATCACGCGCGACGGCAATGCGCTTGCCGGCGAGCAAGGGCTCGACGCGCGGTCTCGCAGCCGACGGAAATTCCACTGCCGGAGGCAGATCGGCGGCGCCGGTTTCGGCCAGCTTGTCGGCGAGGCGGTCGAGCCGAGCGCCGAGATCGTCGATCTCGGAGGCCTGCAGCAGGCCGAGGTGGCGCTCCGGCAGCATGGCCTCCGCGTCCCGGGCCAGCGCGCCATACCAGGCCATGCCGGCCGGCAGTGCCTCGCGCAGCAGGTCGGCATGGCGCGTGCTGCCGACATGGTTGGCAAGCACGCCCGAGAACGGCAGCCCGGGCTGGTAGCTGGCGAGCCCGTGCGCGACCGCGCCGAAGGTCTGAGCCATCGCCCGCGCATCGATCACCGCCATCACCGGGATGCCGAAGCGGCGCGCGATATCGGCACCCGAAGGCGTTCCATCGTAGAGCCCCATCACCCCTTCGACGAGGATCAGATCCGCCTCGCCCGCCGCTGCGTGAAGCCGCCAGGCGGCGTCCGCCTCGCCGCACATGCCGAGGTCGAGGTTATGGACCGGCGCACCGCTGGCCACCGCGTGGATCTGCGGATCGAGGAAATCGGGTCCGCACTTGAATATCCGCACCCGGCGCCCGCGCCGCACATGCAAATGCGCGAGGGCGGCGGTGACGGTGGTCTTGCCCTGGCCCGATGCCGGGGCCGCGACGAACAGCGCCGGGCATGCCGTCACGCCGGATCGCCTTCCGGTTTGAACCAGCCAAGCCTGCCTTGCAGGCTCACCACGCTGCCGACGATGAGCAAGGCCGGCGGCTTGAAGCCCGCCTCGTTCACCGCCGCCTGCAGCCCGCCAAGATCGCTGGTCACGACCTTCTGCGACGGCGTGGTGCCGCTGCGGATCACCGCTGCCGGGGTGCTGGCCGGCAGGCCGTGGGCGATGAGTCGTTCGCAGATGTCGCCAAGACGGGTGATGCCCATGTAGATCACCACCGTCTGCCGGGGCCGCGCCAGCATCGGCCAGTCGAGCTCGATGCTGCCATCCTTGAGATAACCGGTGGCGAAGACCACCGCCTGGGCATGATCGCGATGCGTCAGCGGAATACCGGCATAGGCCGAGATCCCCGAAGCCGCGGTCACGCCGGGCACCACCTCGAAGGGGATGCCCGCTTCGAGCAGATCCTCGCATTCCTCGCCGCCGCGCCCGAAGACGAAGGGGTCGCCACCCTTGAGGCGGATCACCCGTTTGCCTTCACCGGCGAGCCGGATCAACAGGGCATTGATGTCCTGCTGCGGCAGGGCGTGGTTGGCGGCTTTCTTCCCGACGTAGATGCGTTCCGCGGTGGCGGGCGAAAAGTCGAGGATCGGCTGGCTGACGAGATTGTCGTAGACCACAGCGTCCGCTTCGCCGAGCAGGCGCATGCCGCGCAGCGTAAGCAGCTCGGGGTCACCCGGGCCGGCGCCGATGAGGTAGACGGTACCGGGCTGTGCGCCGGGACGAACACCCTGGGACGAAAACTGCGACATGCGCCACTCCTGCTATGGGCTCACGAGCCCCGAATTCGACAATGGACAGGGGCAGTATGCGCCACCCGGCAGTAGCCCGAAACCCTTGCAGCGCGCCAGCCTCAGCCTCTGACCGGCTTTTTCCAGAGCATGATGCGGGCGCCCCGGGCCGGCTCGAGGCGCGGCCTGCCGGCGTGGCTGCCGCCTTCGGCCACCGAGACCTCCTGCCAGCGCTGCGCCGGCGTGCGGTTGGCAAAGTGCATGAGGTCCACACGCGCCTGTTCGTCCTCCGCCACCACCACCATGCGGCCGCCCGGGCGCAGCCGCTCCCAGCCGGTACGGATCTGCTGGCCGAGTTCATCGGAAGCACGGATGAAGATCAGATCGGGGTCGGGCAACTCTGCGAGACTGCGGTGTGCCCCGGAAGTCACCGCCTGCAGCCCCTCGCCCGCACCGACAACGAGGCGCACCGAGGCGAGCCACGCCGGCTCGCTGCCGATGGCGAAGACCGCCGCTGCGGGTCGATGGCGCGACCAGTCGAGCGCCAGCGCAGCAGCTCCGGGCTCGATCGCCCAGCCGGTTTCTTCGGCGCTAGGCTGCAGCCAGGCCAGCGCCAGCAGGCGCAGCGCTTCGGGCAGCGCGTCAGCGCTCAAGACCGGGGCGGGCAGACCCGGCCAGTCATTGAGGCTGCCGTCTCCGAGCGCCGTGTAAATGGCGAGCACCGCACCCGCGGCGAATTCGATGCGACTGTCGGACAGCTCGAAACCGAGCAAGGCGTGGATCGCGCCTGCCTCGCCCGGCTCCACCAGCCAGATCCTCGCCTGGTGAAAGCCGGCCGCCTCGAGACGACGCCCGATGTCCTGCGGCCGTGTGCCGGCGTCGAGGGTCACCGCGTAGAGCCGTCCCGCGCGCAGGCGCGCCACCAGGCCGGCCATCCCGACCGCGGCCTGATCCACGCGGATCGCGTCCTCCAGTGCCAGCCCGGCCCGCGCCAGGGCCGCCTGCACCCGCCCCACCGCCGGCCGCAGCGCAACCCGCGCCGGGCCGAACTCGGCGAGCAGTGCCCGGCCGGGGCCCTCGCAAACCGGATCGCCAGCCACCACGACCACGACCCGCCGGTCCGCCAGTGCTTCGATCCGCTGGCACAGGGTCGCGAACGACCCGGGCAGGCGCTCGATGGCAAGGCCTTCCGGCAGGACGCCCTGTGCCTCGAGCGCGCCATCGACAAGCACCCGATCCGCAGCCAGCAGCGCGGCACGATCATACTCGGCGAGCCCCTGCCCGGGCGTGAGTCCGATCACCGTGATCCGGCCTGTTGCTTCGAATGGTTCGACTGGCGTCTCCGCTGCCACCTCTTCGGCGGCAAAGGGCAGGTCCGCCTGTCCCGACGTCGTGGTCGGCACCGGCTGAGCGCTCGCCGTCTCGTCGCCGCCCTGCGCCTTGCGCTTCTTGCGACGGCGCTTGCGCCGTGCCGGCGAATCGAGCGGCGAGGCATCCGCGCCGGCTTCGATCGGCGCCTCGGTAGCGGGCAAGTCGTCCGCGTGATCCTCGAGATCGCTCGCCGGTTCAGCTACGGCCTCTTCCTCGGCAACGGCCTCGGGCATCACGGCTTCCACCGCCGGTGGTACCGGCGGCTCGTCAACCACGGCCGCCGCGCTTGGCGCCTCGGTCACTTCCGCCGCCTCGGCGGCTTCGGGCAATGCTTCGACCGTCTGCGACGTCACGGCCGCGGCAGCCTCTTCAATCTGTGCATCCTCCGGCGCCGTCACCGTGCCCGTCTCGGGCGCCTTGGTCTTTCGCGGGGAGCGCTTGCGCGCCGGGGCTTTCTTTACGGGCGGGGCAGCCTCGATGGTTTCGCCATCCACGATCTCGATTGCGGCCTGCTCGCCATCGACCGGCTTGGCACTTTTGCGACTGCGCCGCACAGGCGCTGCCGTGCTTTCGCCCTCAGCCGCCACGGCGGGCGTCTTGCGCCTGCCGCCGCGCTTAGGCTTGGCCGGCTCGGCCGGAGCGGCTCCGGCAGGTGTGTCGGTCACCCCGGCATCACTTGCCGGGACCTCTGGAGCGGAGATGTCTTGATGGGTCATTGCTACCTGGGCGCGTCGGCCCGGAACCGGGGCCTGAATGCGCGAGGGGCGAACGCGATGCGCGTTTCGGGGCGCGCAGAATAGCACAGCCGATCGGGCAGGTTGGCGACGGACGACGCCATCGCAGTCCTCACGGTTTCGGCGCTGCCGGCGCTTCGATCAACACCAGCCTGCCGGTATCGGGATCGCGGAAAACTTCGCCCACCCGCGCGTATCCGGCACCAAGCTTGCTCGCACCCGCATCCGGCTGCTGGATCTCGCGCCCCTTGTCCACCGGTTTCGGCACCTTGAGTGCCGCCTGTGTACCGGCCGCCAGCGCGGCGAGCAGCCCGCAGGCGAAAACCAGCATCACATCGACCAGGTTCACCAGGCTCGCGCGCGGGTCCTCCTCACTATCGTCGAAGCGTGCATCGAGCCGTGAATAGAGCCGCATGCGCTTGCGCGGGGTCCCGGATGCGCTCATTCCATTGCCTCCAGCAGTTCCTCGTACCAACGGCGACGAAGCTTGCCGACCACCAAGCCGCCGATACCCGCGACAAGACCGAGCACGGTTGCATCGAAGGCTACGGTCACGGCCGAGGCGAGCACCTCCGGCTGACCCTGACCGAGCGCGGCGAGGCCTGGCCCGAGCGGAATGATGGTAGCCATGAGGCCCAGCATCGGCGGAATCCGCGCGAGCAGATCGGCCCGCTCGAGACGATGGCGGGCGACCGCCTGCACGCGCATGAGATCGCCCGCTGCGCGCAGCCGCGCGAGGCCGCCAAAGCGCTCACCCACCGCCAGGCCGGCTTCCACCGCCGCCACCGCGCAGCCGAACAGCAGCGCAAGCAGTGCCGGAGTGAGCAGCCAGTTAACCGCCTGGTGCAGCCAGCCAAGGGATATCAGTTCGTTCATGTTCGACTCCATCAGAGATTCTCAGACCGCGCGCGGGCCGCGACGCCCGAGCGCAATACCGGTCGCAAACAGCAGCATCAGCGCCAGGGCCAGCCGCATCACCGTGGGCGCGTCGTGCGCTGCGGCCTCCTGCGCCTGCGGCTCGAGCTCGTAGTAGCGTGCCGCTTCAGGCTGCGGGGCCGGTTCGCCGCCCGCAACCGCCCCGGCCGGCTCGCCCGCCTCCGCCTGTGGCATGGCCGGCTGCGCCGCTGCGACTGCCGGCGACACCTCGCCACGCGCCCGCGCCAGCGTCACGCCCAGCGCCGCCGCATCGGCGGCGTCGAGGCGCGGCATCAGCCAGTCCCACATTGGATGATCGGGCGCGGTGTGGCCGGAACCGGGCAGGCCGTTCTTCGCCGCCAGCCGCGCAAGCTCGCTACCGAGCCTTTTCAGGGTGGCGTCGTCGGTGTGCCAGAAGCCCTTCTCGGCCGCCACCATGAAGACCGCAAGCATGTGCGCCTTGACGTGCGCGTTCTGCCCGCGGGCTAGAAAACGGTCCAGCCCGATGCCGTGGCGATCGTCAAAGTACACCGCCTTGACTTCGTCCCACGCCCAGTCGCGGATCAGGTCCGGCCGGGCGACCTGCCAGCCCCACAGGTTCTCGAGGAACTCCTGCCCCATTGTGCGCGCGCCGGCATAGCCATGCTCCATCAGCGGCTTGAGCCAGGCGGGGTTCAGGTAACGGCCGCGCATCTCGGACAGCAGCGCGCTGGCGAGCGGATCGACATCGGCACGGCGCGGATCGGAATGCTGCAGCACATACGCCTCCGGCCGCCTGCCGGTGAGCCGCTCGACGCCCAGCGAAAGGCCACCGAGGTAGTCGAAGGCATCGTTGTTGTCCATCAGCCCGTAAAGATTGCTGGCACGACCGTGGTAGCTGCGGGTGACGCCCGCCAGCGCCACATTGAAGGCTGCATGGCTGGCCTCGCCCTCGGCCGCGAGACCGTAGGCGTGCCCCATGCGGGCGAGGTAGGCGTCGCCGATCTGGCTGCGCTCGCGCCACGCGCCGGAACGCTCGGCGAGACGATTCACGCCTGCGCCATAGCTGCCCGGCGCATCACCGAACACCCGCGCGGCCGCCTCCCGCCCCGCCGCGTCGACCGCCAGCCCGCCCTGCTTCAGCGCCTCGGTGCGCCGCTGCCACTGCGCCGCGAGCCGATTGGCCGCTTCGTCGCCCCGTGCGACCGCGCCGAGCGGTGCCAGCGCGGCATCGACTGCCGCCTTGAGCGCGGGCTGTTCGCGCACCAGCCGCCCGGCCGAGGCCGCCAGCGCGAGCCGGCCCGCGCGGTCGATGAGGCGCAGCAGGTTGGGATAGAGGTCGCGGAACAGGCCCGAGGTGCTCACCACCACGTCGCGCCGCGCCCGCCCGCCGTCGGCCGGCAGCAGGCGTACGTCGGTAACGATGCCGCGCGCATTCCACACCGGCTCCGCCCCCATCAGCGCGAGTGCGAAGCCGACCATCACGCCCTCATCGCGCACTGCGTCCGAGGCCCACAGGATCACCGCCTCGCTGCCTTCGCCATCGTTGTCCTTGCGTGCCAGCGCCTTGTCGGCCAGCTCGCGGCCAAGGCGGTAGCCCAGCGGGGTGGGCAGGATGTCACCATCGACGGCGTGGAAGTTGCGCCCGGTGGGCAGCGCTTCCGGCGAACGCAGCGGGTCGTTGCCCTTGCCCGGCGGCACGAAACCACCGGCAAGGCCGCGCAGCAGGCCGGCGATCTCGAGCCGCGGCGAGTCACCCAGCAAGCGTCCGCTATCGGCCGGCAGCCCGTCCTCCGGCGCACCCTTGCGCATCGAATCGAGCATCAGCTCGAGCGACGCCCTGCTCCACGGCCGGCCGAACACGTGCAGGCCGTGCGGCATGAACTTTTCCTGCAGCTTGGTGAGGTAATGGCCGATCTCGTGCGCCAGCAGGTCGCTGTCGGCATCCTCGAAACCGATGCCGCGTACCGCCAGCACGTCGCTCATCGAGGCTTCGAGCTCGCGCTTGAGGTTGAGCGCCACGACCTGCTCGCGCATGGTGCGCGCAGCCTGCTGCTTGAGGCTCTCGGAACCGGCCGCCTCGTAGCTCTCGACCACCTGGCGCAGTTCCAGCAGTTTGTCGTAGAGCGGCGTCGCGGCGAGTGGCGGGGTAAGGTGATCGACCATCACCGCGAGCCCGCGACGCTTGGCCTGGATGCCCTCGCCGACACCGTCAACGATGTAGGGATAGACACCCGGCAGGTCGCCGGCGACGAGGCTCGGATAGTCGTCGGCGGTGAGACCGACCGCCTTGCCAGGCAGGAATTCGTAGGTCGAATGGCGCCCCAGGTGCACCACCGCCTCGGCCTTGAAGACGTCGTGGAGCCAGTGATAGAAGGCCAGGTATTGATGCGGCGGCGGCACGCTGGTGTTGGCGTGCAGCAGCTCTTCGTCCACCTCCCAGCCGCGCGGTGGCTGCGGACCGATGAAGACATTGCCGAAGGTCAGCCCCGGCACCAGCAGGCGACTGCCCTCCACCATCACGTAGCCGGGCGCGGCGCCCCAGCCGCGCAACCCTTCGATCTTCAGGGCCACGATGCGGTCCTTGAGCGCGCCCAGGCTGCCGCAGCTGCGCACGGGCCGATCGCCGAGGCATTGCGCGTAACCGGCCTCCAGCTCGCGCAGCAGTGCGATCGCATCCGCCCGCCGGGGATGATCGGCCCCCTCGGCGAGGTGCAGCAGCTCCTTGAGCCCGTTCCCGGCCCGCTTGCGCCCCAGCACCCGCTCGCCGGCGCGCTCGGCCTCGAGCACCTCGGCATGCAGCCGGCCGAGCGGGCCCTGTTCCATCTCGCCACGCACCCGCTCTGGCAGACGCGCGAACCAGCGGCGGTAATCGGCCGCGTCCACGCCCGCCACGCGGCCGGCCATTTCGCGCAGGGCGGCACGATCCTCCGGCAGGTTCACGCCGCTCGCCATGATCATCTCGAGCAGCGCTTCCGGGCTGGCCGGCAGGTTGCCGGTGGTGTAGCCGGCTGCTTTCATGGCCCGCAGGATCTCGAGCAGCGAAGCGGGCGCGTCGAGGTTGTCGGCGCCGATGTTCTGGCGGCCGGGCGGATGGTTGTAGTAGACGATGGCGACACGCTTGTCAGCGTTGGCGCGCGTCGCCAGCCGCTGCCAGTTGGCGGCGCGCGCAACGAGGCGATCGATCTCGCCGGCAAGCGGCTCGGGCTGGCGGATCTCGATGCCGGTGAGGCGGTCGGCCCGCGGCGCGCCGGCCGCCGACACCACGATCGGCTGGCCGCTGCCCTGCAGCTCGGGCAACGCAACGCGGTACTGCACGCTGTCCGGCGGCAGGCCATCGGGCGACAGCCGCCACTGCATGGCGCTGCGGTCGGTGAGCCGGATCGCCTTGATCACCGGCACGTTGAGCGCATCGAAAGCCGCGGTCACCGCCTCGCGCCCTTGCGCCGCGCCGACCACGAAATCCTGCACCACCACCAGTGCCGCAGGACGCGCAGGTGCGATGAGTTCATTCAGGCGAGCAAGCGCCTCGCGCGATGCGCCCCCCCAGCGGGCCAGCACCGACACGCAGGGCAGTTCCCGCCGGCCTGCCGCAGCGCAGATCGCGTCGGCGGTGGCGGACTCCATGTTCGCCAGATCGAGCACCACCAGGGCCGGCGCGGCTGGCAGGCCGGTGGCACCGGGCGCGCGCGACTCGCCATCCACGCGCAGGCGCAGCGTCGGTTCGGGCCGGGGTGGCGGCAGCGGCGTGCCGGCAAGCAGGTGGGCGAAGAGCGGGCCGAGGTTATCCGCACCACCGGCCTGCCAGATGCGCCGCTGGGCCAGCCATTGCCCCAGCGCCGGTCGCGCGTCGGCCAGCGCCAGCGCGTCGGCCGTTGGCGTTTCGGCGGCAAGCTGACGCAGCACCTCGCCCGGCACGCCACGCAGGTCGCCCTCCGCCGAGCGGCTCATCAGCGAGAGTGCCTGCTCGCCATTGAAGGCGGCCAGCGCGGTGCCCGGCCGGGCGTGGCGGCCGAGCGCGTCGATCAGGCGTCGGGCGGGATCGCCGAACGCGGACACCGCAAGCACGCTGTCGGCCTGACCGATCCAGCCGGCCAGCTCGGACTCCGACGCGTTCATCACCTGGTCGGGCGTGCGCAGCAGGATGTGGTCGCGCGGGTGGGCAACGAGATGTCGCCGCGCGGCCTCGACCGCGGCCGGGGCAGCGCGGTCGGTGACCACGCCGAACAGGCTGGCAGCCTGGACAATCGCCGGCAGGAGGCCGAGCAGGGCCAGGCCCCAGCGCGCGCGCAGGCGCTGCGGAATGCATTCTTTCATGAGGATATCCTTGGCGGAGACGCGGCCGATGCCGCGCGAGGTGTCTGCTCCGGGGCTCAGAACTCCATGCCGGGCATGGCCTTGAGGCCGGCCTTGAAGGCATGCTTGACGAGTGACATCTCGGTCACCGTGTCGGCCGCGTCCATGAGCACCTGCGGTGCAGCGCGGCCGGTCACGACCACATGCTGGTGGCGCGGGCGGGCGAGGATGTCGGCGGTGACGCGCTCGGCGTCGAGGTACTTGTACTTGAGGGCGATGTTGAGTTCATCGAGCACCACCAGGCCGATCGCGGGATCTCCCAACAGGGCGCGCGCCTGCTCCCAGGCCGCCTCGGCGGTGGCCACGTCACGGGCGCGGTCCTGGGTCTCCCAGGTGAAGCCCTCGCCCATGACATGCCAGGCGACCTCCGGCTGGCGGCGATAGAAGGCCTCCTCACCGGTGTCCGAGCGGCCCTTGATGAACTGCACGACGCCGACCTTCATGCCGTGGCCGATCGCACGCGCCACCAGGCCGAAGCCGGCGCTGGACTTGCCCTTGCCGTTGCCGGTATTCACGAGGAAAACGCCGCGCTCCTCGGCGGCTTCGGCGATGGCGGCATCCACCACCTCTTTCTTGCGTGCCATGCGCTCGTTGTGGCGCTGGTCGCGGTCCTTGTCGTGCATCTGGTCAGTCATCGTCAATCCGGAATGAAGAAGGTTCGTACACCGTCGGCCACCGCGCGTAGCGGATGACCGAAGGCATGGCTCAGGCGCGGGGCCTGGAGGATCTGCGCAGCGCTGCCGGCTTCCACGCCGCCCTTGCCGTCGAGCAGGATGACGTGGTCGGCATAACGCGCCGCAAGGTTGATGTCGTGCATCACCATCACCACCGCGCGGCCGCTGGCCGCCTCGCGGCGAAACAGCTCGAGCACCGCGACCTGGTAGTGAAGATCGAGGTGGTTGAGCGGCTCGTCGAGCAACAGCAGCTGCGGCTGCTGGGCGAGCAGCGCGGCGATCGCCACGCGCTGGCGCTCGCCGCCGGAGAGCGTGAGCACGTCACGGGCCTCGAAGCCGTCGAGGCCCACTGCGGCCAGCGCAGCGCGAGCGATGCGCAGGTCCTCGGCGCTCTCCCAGTCCCAGCGGCCCAGATGCGGGTGGCGGCCGACCAGCACCGTGTCGAGCACCGATGCGGCGAAGTGATCGGGTTGTTGCTGCGCCAGCAGGCCGCGAAAACAGGCGACCGTGCCACCGGGCCATGCCGCGTAGGGCTTGCCGCCGACCCGTACTTCGCCAGCGCCCGGCGGGCGCAGTCCGGCGAGGGTGTGCAGCAGCGTCGTCTTGCCGGCACCGTTGGGACCGAGCAGGGCAAGACATTCGCCGGGACGCAGGGTGAGGCTGAATTCGCAGCACAGCCAGCGCCCGCCGATGCGAATGGCGAGATCCTCGGCCTCGAGCAGGGGGGGCGCGACGGCCATCACGATGCGATCTCGCGGGTCTTGCGCACACGCTTCATCGCGGATGCCTCACCAGCAGGAAGAGGAACACCGGCACACCGATCAGTGCCGTGAGCACCCCCACCGGCAGCTGCATCGGCGCAATCATCGTGCGGGCCGCGGTGTCGGCGGCAGTGAGCAAGGCTCCGCCGGCGAGCGTCGCCGCCGGCAGCAGCAGACGCTGGTCGTTGCCCAACGCAAGCCGGATCAGGTGCGGCACCACCAGCCCGACAAAACCCACCGAGCCGACCTGGGTCACCGACACCGCGGTCAGCAGCGAGGCCAGCACATAGACCAGCAGCCGCAGCCGCTCCACCGGCACCCCCAGCGCACGCGCGCCGAGCTCGCCCCGCGCCAGCACGTTGAGGTCCCGCGAGAACGGCATCGCCACGAGCAGGCCCAGCGCCAGCAGCGCTAGCGCCGGCCACGGCCGGGCCGCACCCGAGGCGTCGCCCATGAGCCAGAAAAGCATCGACTGCACGCGAGTATCCGGTGCCAGCGCCAACATCATGCTCACCACCGCACCACAGCCCGCGGCGACGATCACGCCAGTCAGCAGCAGGCGCGTCTGGGTCCACGCCCCTTCGCCGCGCGACAGGCCGAACACCAGCGCCATGGCCGCCAGGGCCCCGGCAAAGGCGGCGCCATCGACCATCCACGAGACCAGCCCGAAAGTCATCGCCGCCAGCGCGCCCACCGCCGCCCCGCCAGAGATGCCTAGCACATAGGGATCGGCGAGCGGGTTGCGCAGCAACACCTGCATGAGTGCGCCGGCCAGCGCAAGCAGGCCGCCGCAGGCAAAGGCGGCAACGGCGCGGGGCAGCCGCAGCTCGCGCACGATCGCGGCCTGCATGTCGTCGCCATGCCCTGAGAGCGCATCCAGCACGCCCACGAGCGGCACCGCAATCTCACCCGCCGCCAGGGCCCACAGCAGGCACAGCAGCCCGGTCAGCGCAAGGCCGGCCAGCGCGAACATTGCGCGGCGCGAGCCCGGCAGGCTCATCGCGGCACGGCCCGCGGCAGTGATGGTGCTCGCCACGCCGCGACCTTACATCGGGGTATAGCGCAGGCCGACGAAGACGTTGACGCCTTCGGTGCCATAACCCCAGGCGGTCTCGTAGCGCTTGTCGAGCAGGTTGTTGGCACGTGCCTCGATCCGCCAGTCGCGCGCGATACGGTAATGAACGAAGGCGTCGAGGAGTGCATAGCCGCCCATCTTACGAGTGTTGGCGGGATCGTCGAAGCGCCGTCCCTCGGCGTTCCAGTCCATGCCCCAGTTCCAGGCACCCTGCTTGCGCGAGAGCTGGGCGAAGAAGGCCTGGTCGGCCCGCCGCCGCAGCCGCTTGTCGGTCTTCGTGTCGCGCGCATCGAGCAGGTCGACTCCGGCAGCGAGGCGGTAACCCAGCACGTCACCGCTGTAACCCACTTCAAGCCCTTCGAGTTTCGCCTTGTCGACGTTTTCGGGCGGCCAACCGGAGATCAGGTCACGGACCTTGTTGTTGTAATAGGTCACCGACACCGCGTGGACGCCACGCTCCCAGTTGAGACCGACCTCGCGATTGAGCGCCTTCTCCGGCTTGAGGTTCGGGTTGCCGCCACCGAAACCGGTGTCCGGCCAGTACAGCTGGTTGAAGGTGGGGGCATTGAAGGCGGTGGAGATGCTCGCACGCGCACGCCACTCGGGGTTGAGCTGGTAACCGTAGCCGAGATGGCCGGTGGTCTTGCCGCCGAACTGCGAGTTGTCGTCATGACGCGCATTGACCTGCACGAAGTGGCTGCCGATCTTCGCCCCCCAGCCGAGCAGCAGGGAATTGATGTGTCGGCTGTCTACCGTGTAGGCGGTGGTGCCGTCCGCCTTCTGCTCGAGGTGCTCATAGGCCGCAAGGAGACTGCCGAGTGGCAGCTTGACGTCGTGCTGCCAGACGAACTGGCGCTGCCGCGTCCTGAAGACGCTCGGCGCCGCGGCCGAGTCGTGGTTCTGCAATTCGTCTTCGCTGGCCCCCACGCGCAGGGTGCTCATCCAGCCGCTGGCGAGCTCGTTGACCATGTAGGCGCCGAAACTCGTCACGGTCTTGTCGAGATAGGCGTCGTAGGCGGTGCCGAAGGCGTCGAAGTGATTTCGACCCTCGGTACGCAGCACGGTCGCGCCGATCTCGTCACGGGTACGGAAACCAAGGCTCACGCTGCCGTTGAAGCGGGTGTTGCGGTAGCCGTCGCGGTCGGGCTGGTAGTAGAACGGCTGCTTCACCGGATCGGGGTTGGCATTGATTCCGTCGGTGTCGCTGTAACCGACGCCGAGGCTGTAGCTCAGACGGCCGCTGCCGCCGCTCAGGCTGGCATCGACCTCCCGCGTGTTGTTGCTGCCGATGCCGACGAACAGCTCCGGATGCAAGCCCTGCATGCCCTTGCGGGTAAAGATCTGGATCACGCCGCCGATCGCTTCCGAGCCGTAGAGGAAGCTGGCCGGGCCGCGCAGGATCTCGATGCGCTCCACGCTGGCCAGCGGGATGATCTCCAGCGAGGGCTGCCCGGTGGTGGCAGTGTTGATGCGCATGCCGTCGATGAGCACCAGGGTGTGACGCGACTCGGCGCCGCGCATGAAGATGCTGGCCGAAGACCCGGGGCCACCGTTGGTGCTGATGCGGATTCCCGGATGACCGGACAGCAGATCGGTGATCGAGGATTGACCCGACTGTTCGATGGCCTCGCGATCGATCACTTCGACGCTCGCCATCACTTCATTGGCACGCGCTTCCTGGCGGGTGGCGGTAACCACGGTTTCGGCCAGCGCCACCATCTCGGCGGCGTTCGAAATACAGGGCCAGGCGAGGGCGATCGCCGTGGCGCAAAGACGGATGTTCATTGTTCGACTCCCAGCGGCCGGCGGCTGCGTCCCCGCACCGAACCGGCCCGATTCACATGGAAGCACCACGGGGAGAAATCGAAGGAGCAGGAACATCGCGCCCGTCGCTGCCACCCCGCAGCACTTCCGCCAGTGGCGCGTCGACCCGACGCGCCGCGGAATCCGGGCCGGTATCCGGGCTCATGGACTGGGCCGGCAGACCGAAGGCCTTGCCGGACCGGGCGCATCGCCTTCCCAGACTCATCGTCCAGTGGCGGTTGGATGCACCTTGCGTCCACTTACCGTTGCGGGGGCAGCACAGGCCTTGCGAGACACGCTCGCGCACCTGTTTCCCGTTTAACCCGTGAACCGGAAGGTTCGTCGGGCACCTGAATTCCTGTCACCACCCGAGAGTGGCAAGGTGTGGATAATAGCCCATCGCATCCGCGTTTTGCAGCGCGTCAGAAAAAGAATATTCATCCCATGACCCGTGAACTCATCATTGGCGGCGCCCGCTCGGGCAAGAGCCGTCTCGCCGAACGGACAGCGCTGGCAAGCAACTTGCCGGTGACCGTGATCGCCACGGCCGAAGCGCTCGATCTCGAGATGACCGCACGCATCGAGCGCCACCGGGCAGACCGCCCGGCTCACTGGCGCACCGTGGAAGCACCCCGCGATCTGGCCGCAACGCTGGGCGCAGAGTGTGCCGAGGGGCGCTGCGTGGTGGTCGACTGCCTGACCATGTGGTTGGCCAACCTCATGAACGGGGCCGAACCCCTCGGCGGCCCGCACGACGCCGACAAGCTCACCGGGCTGGCGAGCGAGCGGGAAGCCCTCGCCGACATCCTGCCTGCCCTGCCCGGCCACGTGATTCTGGTGGCGAACGAGGTCGGCCTCGGCCTGGTCCCCGAAACGCCGCTGGGGCGGCTGTTTCGCGACGAAGCGGGGCGGCTCAACCAGGAACTCGCGACGCTGTGCGAGCGCGTCACCCTGGTTGCGGCAGGGCTTCCGCTGATCCTCAAGGGCTCCTGAGCACCGCCCCGGTACGGCCTGCGCCGCGTGCTACCATCCGCCGCCTGCCGACACCGCCCGCGCAAGGATCCACTCGCATGCACTTCGAGATCACTGCCCCCAACCGCACACTCGCCGGGGCCTTGCAACACCTCATCGACACCAAGACCAAGCCGCTCGGCGCACTCGGCCGCCTCGAAGCGCTGGCGCTGCAGATCGGCCTCGTCCAGCAGCGCCTCGACCCGCAGCTGCAACAACCACAGATGCTGGTCTTTGCCGGCGACCATGGCGCAGCGAAAGCCGGTGTCTCGGCCTATCCGCAGGACGTGACCTGGCAGATGGTCGAGAACTTCCTGGCCGGCGGCGCGGCGATCAACGTCTTTGCGCGGCAGATGGAGATGAACCTCACCGTGGTCGACGCGGGCGTGGCCCATGACTTCGGCCCGCGAGCCGGACTGGTCGATGCCAAGATCGCGCCGGGCACTGCGAACTTCATCGAACAGCCGGCGATGAGCGCAGCCCAGCGTGACCAGGCGATCGAGCACGGCCGCCGGCTTGCCCACAACCTCGCCGACAACGGCTGCAACGTGGTGGGCTTCGGCGAGATGGGCATCGGCAACACCGCCGCCGCCTCGCTGCTCACCCACTGCCTGGTCGGCACCGCCGGCGGCGCCGCGCTCGAAGTGGTCACCGGCCGCGGCACCGGTCTCGACGATACCGGCCTGATACGCAAGCGCGCACTGCTCGCCGCGGCGCTCGAACGCGGCGGCGTGCCGGCCGATCCGCTCGCCGCGCTGGCCGAGTACGGCGGCTTCGAGATCGCGATGATGGCCGGGGCCATGCTCGGCGCCGCGGAGCGCCGCATGGTGCTGCTGATCGACGGCTTCATCGTCACCTCGGCGCTGCTGGTGGCCCACGCCCTCGCCCCGGCGATCCTGCCCTACTGCATCTTCACCCACCGCTCGCAGGAGCCCGGCCACGCCATCCAGCATCGCCACCTCGGCGTCGAGCCGCTGATGCAGCTCGACCTGCGCCTTGGCGAAGGCACCGGCGCCGCGCTGGCCTGGCCGCTGGTGCAGGCCTCGGTGAATTTCCTCGCCGAGATGGCGAGCTTCGAATCGGCCGGCGTCAGCGAGGCGTGAGCGCGCAGACCTCGCAGCGCAGCCTCGCCTGATCGATCACCGCAATGCGCTACCAGCTCGAACTCTTCTTCACCGCGCTCGGCTTCTTCACGCGCATCCCGGTGCCGGGCTGGGTGCCCTGGTCGCCGGAGCGGCTCAACCACGCGGCGCGCTATTTCCCGCTGGTCGGCTGGGTGGTCGGCGCGGCCGGCGCGCTGGTACTGTGGGCCGCCGCGCTGGTACTGCCGGAGAGCGTCGCGGTGGTGTTATCGATAGCCGCGACGATCCGGCTCACCGGCGCTTTTCACGAAGACGGCTGGGCGGACAGCTGCGACGGCCTCGGCGGTGGCTGGGACAAGCTGCAGGTGCTTACGATCATGAAGGACTCGCGCATCGGCAGCTACGGCGCGACCGGCCTCGTGCTGATGCTGCTCGCCAAGGCGCTGGCGCTGGCCGAGCTGGCCAACACCGACCCCGCGCTGCCGATCGTCGCGCTGCTGGTTGCGCATCCGCTCTCGCGGCTGGCCTCGACCAGCCTGATCCACTTCCTCGACTATGTACGCGAGGACGAAAGCGCAAAGGCAAAGCCGCTGGCGAAACGGCTCGAGGGCCGGGAGCTCGCCATCGCCCTGCTCGGCGGACTGTTGCCGCTGATGTTGCTGCCGGCCCTGCCGGCGCTCGGCGCGCTCGTCCTGGCCGCGCTGGTCACCTGGCGTGCCGCACGCACCTTCGTGCGCCGCATCGGCGGCTACACCGGTGACTGCCTCGGCGCGGCCCAGCAGCTGAGCGAACTTGCCTGCTATCTCGGCATACTGGCGGCATGGAACTTCATCTGATCCGCCACCCCAGGCCGGCGGTGACGCCCGGCACCTGCTACGGCCGCAGCGACCTGCCGCTGGCCGAGCCACCGGATGTGCTGGCGAAGGCCCTGAGGCGCCTGCTGCCCGAGGATTTCGCGCTCTACGCGAGCCCGCTGCAACGCGCCCGCCTGCTTGCCGAAGCGCTCGGCACGCCGCACATCGACCCGCGCCTGCAGGAGATCGACTTCGGCGAGTGGGAGGGTCGCAGCTTTGCCGAGATCGGCAGCGCGATCGACGCCTGGGCCGATGACCCGCTCGGCTTTCGCGCGCCGGGTGGCGAGTCGCCCCGCGAGATGGCGACCCGCGCCGACGAGGCCTTCTCCGAAATCCGGGCCCGCCACGATGCGCAGGCGGTGGTGATCGTGGCCCACGGCGGGCCGCTGCGGGCCATTGCCGGCGGGCTGCTCGGTATCGCGCCGGAGCGCTGGCTGACGCTCGATTTCGACTGCGGCGCGCTGACCACGATCCGCGTGGAGCCCTGGGGCAACACCCTGCGCTGCTTCAACCGCCACCCGCCCGGCGTCTGATTCCCGGCTCGAAAGCCGCCGGCAGGCGGACGGACGAGCTGTTTAGAAGCTACAATCCGCCACTTTGACGGCACATGCCGGCAGGGGCCCGACCTGTCTTCATCGACATGAACCTGAAGCTGCCCGATTTCGCTGCGCTGCACATCCTGGTCGTCGGCGATCTGATGCTGGACCGCTACTGGCACGGCGGCACCTCGCGCATCTCGCCCGAGGCGCCGGTCCCGGTGGTGCTGGTGCGCAACGACGAGACTCGTGCTGGCGGTGCCGGCAACGTGGCGCTCAACATCGCCTCGCTGGGTGCGAAGGTCTCGCTGATCGGCATCGCCGGCCAGGACGAGGCCGGTGAAGTGCTGGCCGCCAGTCTTGCCGCCGCCGGCGTCGGCTGCCGGCTCTTGACCCCGGCCGGTGCGCGCACCATCACCAAGCTGCGGGTCATCAGCCGCCACCAGCAACTGATCCGCCTCGATTTCGAGGATGGTTTCGAAGCGGCCCACACCGAGGCCCTGCCGGCGGCTTTTTCCGAAGCACTGGCCGGCGTGGATGCAGTGATCCTTTCGGACTACGCCAAGGGCACGCTGCAGAACGTCCAGCCACTCATCCGCCTTGCCCGCGAACGTGGCCTGCCGGTCATCGTGGACCCCAAGGGTCGCGACTTCTCGCGCTATGCGGGAGCCACCGTGGTCAAGCCGAATCTTTCCGAATTCGAGGCCATCGTCGGTGCCTGCCCGGACGACGCCACTTTCATCGAGAAGGGCGCGGCGCTGCGCGAGACGCTGGCCCTGCAGGCGCTGGTGGTCACCCGCAGCGAGCGCGGCGTGACCATCCTCGAGCACGGCCAGCCGCCCTGCCACCTGCCGACTCGTGCGCGCGAGGTCTTCGACGTGACCGGTGCGGGCGACACCGTGATCGCGGCGCTTGGCTGCGGCGTGGCGGCAGGCCTGTCGCTGCACGACGCCACCGCGCTGGCCAACGTGGCCGCCGGCATCGTGGTCGGCAAGCTCGGCACCGCAACGGTCAGCACAGACGAACTGCGCGAGGCGCTTCAGGCGCATGCACCGGCCCGCCAGGGCCTGCTCGAGAGCGCAGAACTGCCAGCCGTGCTGGCACGCGCGCGCGCAGCGGGCGAGCGGGTCGCGGTGCTGTTCGGCCCGTTCACACCACTCGACGCAGCGCGGCTCGCCGAGATCGAGGCGGCCGGCGCGCTTGGCGACCGGCTCCTGCTGATCGACGCCGCCGACGACAGCGACGTACATGCGCTACGCCTGCATGCGGCCCTGCGTGCGGTCGACTGGGTGGTGCACATGCCCGCCGACGCCGTCGAGGCGCTGCTCGGCAGCCATGCCCCGGACGTGCTGGCGCGAAGCGGCCGTGAGCCCTTCTTCCCGAACCTGCCGGCGATCCGCGTGAGCCCGGTGGGCGACGCCCAGGACCTCCGATGAAGGCGCCCGACACGCCGCTGCGACGTTTCCTTGCCTGGCTCGACATGCACCTGGTTGACCACGGCTTCGTCCGCGCGATCTACAACAACTTCTACGACCTCGGCGGCGGCATGTTCCGCTCCAGCCAGCCCAGCCCCGCGCAGATCCGCAAGTACCATCGCAAGTACGGCCTCAAGACCATCATCAACCTGCGCGGCGAGCATGACTACGGCTCCTACTTCTTCGAGAAGGAGGTCTGCGAAGAACTCGGCATCGCGCTGCACGACGTCAAGCTGTACTCGCGCAACCCGCCGGAAGTGGCCGAGGTGCACATGATGCGCGACCTCTTCGAGCGCATCGAATATCCTGCGCTGATGCACTGCAAATCGGGTGCCGACCGCGCCGGCATGGGCGCCGCGCTGTACCGCATCCTCCATCTCGGCGAACCGGTCTCCAAAGCGATGGCCGAGCTCGACTGGAAGTACGGCCACTTCAAGAAGGCCAAGACCGGCGTACTCGACTTCTTCTTTGCCCAGTACCTCGCCGCCAATGCGAAGCAGCGCATCGGTTTCATGGAATGGGTGGAAACCGGATACGACGACAAGGCGCTGAAGGCGCAGTTCCGCGAGGAAGGCTGGTCCTCGCTGGTGGTCGACAAGGTGCTGCACCGCGAATGAAGACCTCCTTCCAGCTCTACCGCCGCCTGCTCGGCTCGATCAGCCCCTATCGCAAGGTCGTGCTGCTGTCGGTGCTGGCGATGGTGGTGGCCGCCTCGCTCGAACCGGTGCTGCCGGCACTGCTCAAGCCGCTGGTCGACGAGAGCCTGATCGCCAAGAGCCAGACCGCCCAGTGGCAGGTGCCGCTGTTCCTGATGCTGGCTTTTCTCGGCAAGGGCATCGCCGAGTACGTGGCCAGCGTATCGAGCCAGTGGATCGCCAACAAGGCCATCACCGATCTGCGCCAGCAGGTGTTCCGTCACCAGATGCACCTGCCGATGTCGGTCCATCAGGCCGAGTCCGGCGGACGCATGCTCTCGCGCATTCTCTACGACATCCCCCAGGTCGGCGCGGCCCTGTCCAATGCCTGGATCATCGTCATCCGCGACTCGCTGGTGATCATCGGCCTGAC
The DNA here is from genome assembly GCF_009800965.1 of Cognatazoarcus halotolerans. GTDB lineage: Bacteria > Pseudomonadota > Gammaproteobacteria > Burkholderiales > Rhodocyclaceae > Cognatazoarcus > Cognatazoarcus halotolerans. The sequence continues at coordinate 26,187 of NZ_WUAF01000031.1, forward strand.
CGGCTACCTGGTGTACACCGCCTGGGAGCTGACCCTGCTGATCCTCGCCATCGCGCCGGTAGTGGCCTGGCTGATCCGCGTGGCCAGCAAGAAACTGCGCGGCTCCAACCGCGAGATGCAGGAAACCACCGGGCGCATGACCGGTGCGGTCGAGGAGACCCTCGCCGGCGTGCGCGAGATCAAGCTCTTCGGCACCCACGATCACGAGGACCGGCGCTTCTCAACGATCGCCGAGCGGCTGCGCCAGCAGACCATGCGCACCGTGCGGGTGTCTTCGGCCAACGTGCCGCTGGTGCAGGTACTCGCCGCCGCCGCGGTGTCGGCGGTGATCTGGACCGCGTCCACGCTGTCGGCGCAGGACAAGCTCACGCCGGGCGAGTTCGTCGCCTTCGTCACCGCGATGTCGATGCTGTTCGAGCCGATCCGCCGCCTCACCAACATCAACGCGGTGATCCAGCGTGGCCTCGCCGGCGCGCAGAGCATCTTCGATCTGCTCGACACGCTACCCGAGCCCGACACCCTCGACGAAGATCCCGAACGCCCGCCCGCCACCGGCGCGCTGCGCTTCGACCGCGTGTGCTTCCGCTATCCCGACCAGGCGGCCTGGGCGGTCGAGGACTTCAGCCTCGACATCGCGCCGGGCGAAACCGTGGCGCTGGTGGGCGCCTCGGGCAGCGGCAAGAGCACCCTGGTCAACCTTATCGCACGCTTCTTCGAACCCCAGCAGGGCCGCATCCTGCTCGATGGCGCAACGCTGTGCTCGCTTCCGCTGCCCTGGCTGCGTGGCCAGCTCGGTTGGGTGGGACAGCAGGTGGTGCTGTTCGACGACACCATCGCCGCCAACATCGCCTACGGACGCCATGACGTCGACGAGCAGGAAATCATCCGCGCCGCCCGTGCCGCCCATGCCTGGGAGTTCATCGAGAAACTGCCCGAAGGCCTCGCCACCCGCGTCGGCCAGAACGGCAGTCAGCTCTCCGGCGGGCAGCGCCAGCGCATCGCCATCGCCCGCGCCTTCCTCAAGGACGCGCCAGTGCTGCTGCTCGACGAGGCCACCTCGGCACTCGACAACGAGTCCGAGCGGGCGGTCAAGGATGCGCTCGACGAGCTGCGCCAGAATCGCACGGTGCTGGTCATCGCACATCGCTTGTCGACCATCCAGGATGCGGACCGCATCGTGGTGATGGAACACGGGAGAATCCTGGAGATCGGCAGTCATGCCGACCTCATCCAGCGCGGTGGCGCATATCGACAGCTGCTCGAATCGGCCGGCAACAACATGCATGGCGGCCGCGGCACGGACACGCACCTCCCCACGACCTGAGACTCAAGTGCGCACACGCGTGGACACCGTGGAAATTCAGCTTTTCATCTGCCGCAGCCCGCTCCAGCTCCTCAACTGCATCGAGGCGAACGAGGCGCTGGACCGGCGGGCGCGTCGCTCCGTCCTCCTCGCCGGCCATGTCTCGGCGCGAGACGAAGCCATGATGTCCAGGCTGCTCACCCATTACGATGGTTTCTCCCAGGTCTCGCTGTTCCCGCTCTACCCGCTGAAGAATCAGAAGGCGGCCCTTCGGCCCCTGCTTGGCGAGGCGCCGGCGGTAGCGCGCCTGATCGTCGGAGATACCACGCAATACCTCAACCGCCTGTTGAACCGGCGCCTGAAACCGGAAAGCGTCGTGATGGTGGATGACGGCGCATCGACCCTCAGCCGTGCCCCCCTGATCGCGGCACGGTCGCTGCATCGTTACCGCAAGAACCTGGCGCCACAGGCGCCGGTGGTGTCGTGGATCAAGCACGGACTCGCGCTCGATCCACGCTTCCTGTACAAGGCCAAATTCTTCAGCATGTATGACCTCTCGGGGTTTGGCCTTGCGGAGCGCACGATCCGCAATGAGTTCGCGTGGCTGTCGGCACTCCTCGCTCACAAGCCGGTGGGCGCCGCGACCTGGTTCATCGGCAGCAATTTCGCCGGCGACCTGCTGGCCCACAGCGAGGACTACCCGAAGCTCATCGCGCAGTTGGCCGAACGGGAAGACATGCGGACGCTCGAGTACATTCCCCATCGCAAGGAATCGGACGAGCTGCTCCAGTCGCTCTCACACGCGCATGGTTTTCGACTGCGACGCTTCGAGAACATGCTCGAGATCGCCCTGCTCGACGAAATCGATACCCTGCCAGCCCGCATCGTGTCCTTCGGCAGCAGCGCGGTGAATACGCTTCACCGGCTCATCAGGCGGCCAACCACACTGTATCGCCTCCCGCCCGAACTGATCTCCGCGCCGCGCCGGGCGGTGGTCGATGGGTTTTTCCTCGAGGCCGATACGAACGGATTCGAAATTCGCCCACTCTCCAGGAGCAGCGAGCAAGAATGACCTCCACACCGGACAACGCCGCCCGATGAGCACGACAGGCAGCCCGACCCCCACGGTCTTCTGGGGCTGGCACAGTGAAAGCGCGATCGCCGCCGTCGACGCTCGAAAGGCGACCGGCAGGATTCGCGTGGCGGCCTGGTTCGGCAATGCGCCGGGCTGTACCCACCGGCTCAATCCCTTCGTGCACCAGTTTGGCTTCGATGCCCGGCCGCGGCTCGATCACCCGCTGCTCGGCCCGCTCGCGGCGGAAGAGCTGCTGACCTTCTGCGACATGTACTCCCGGGTATCCCGCTCGCGCGGGCTCTCCATCCAGGAGCTGCAGCACACCGCCTATTGCTATTTCCATTACTTCGCCCAGCTGCTCTGCGACGAGGCGGTCAAGCTGGTGATGTTCTCCAGCCCGCCACACTTCGGGGTGGATTACCTGCTCTACATCGCCGCACGCAAGCTCGGCATCGAGACCGTGTTCTGCTACCAGACGCTCTTCCCGGACCGCTTCTTCGTGGTCCGGCGGCTGGAGGACTTCGGGCATTTCGAGGATGCCATCGCCGAGCCGCTGCCGGCCCCGTTGTCCATCGAACGGCGCCACGAGAAGGAGCTGTTCTACATGAAGTCGGTCAAGACGCGGCCGGAACGCGCCTTCGCCAGTCTTGCCAACGACATGCGACGCAACCTACTGCGCGCCAGCAGCAAGCCGATGAGCTTCGCTGGGATGATCGAGAAGTATCGCGAGAACCGAGCCTGGAACACGGGCTACCCGCGCCATTCGGTCAGCGACGTCTCGCTCGAGGTGCCCTATGTGTATTTCCCGCTGCAACTGCAGCCGGAGATGACCACCTCCTCGCTGGGCGCCGGCTACGCCGACCAGCTCACCGCGCTTGAATGCCTGACCCGGCTCATTCCCGAAGACTGGCTGATCTACGTGAAGGAGAACCCCAAGCAGACGCACCGCCAGCGTGGCGCGAGTTTTTTCCGGCGGCTCTCGGCGATCCCGCGGGTCCGCTACGTCGACAAGCAGGTGAATACCTATGCGCTGCTCAAGAATGCCCGTTTCGTCTCGGCGGTGACCGGTACCGCGGGCTGGGAAGCAGTCTCGGGCGGCAAGCCGGCGCTGGTCTTCGGCCGCCCTTGGTATCTGCGCCTGCCCGGCATCGTGCCCTATCGCCCGGGCATGACGCTCGACGAAATCACCCGCTGCAGCTTCTCCCACGAAGCGCTGGAAGCGGCTTTCAACGAACTCATGGCCTGCAGCCTGCCGGGCGTCATCGACCCGGTTTACCAGCAGATCGTCAGCGACTACGATGCGGCCCGCAACGCGACGCGCCTGGGCGAACTGCTCGATCGCGCGCTCGACGGGCGACTGCTGCGCAGTGCGAGATGAAGCGATGAGCCACGCCAACTGCTGGCTGTTCCTGTGCGCCACGCCGCTGCACTACCTGGCGGCCCGCAAGGTCGCCTCGCTCGCACCGGCGGGGACCCGTCGCGTCCTGGTCTGGTACAAGCCTTCGCTCGAGACGATGGTAGATCCCGGCGAGTGGGATGCCGCCCTCGCCGCACCGTGGCCGCGCTTCGCGCCGATGCCCGGCCCGATGGGCCGCCATCGGCGCCTGCTCGCAAATCTCGACACGGTAGCTGCCGCAATCGGCCGCTGCGACGAACTGGTGATCCACAGCCCGGTGTTCGACACTGAAGCGATCAACTACTACCTGCGCGGCCTGCCGCCCATGGTGGGTGCGCACGTCATGCACGCACGCATCCTGCCCGACGGCCTGCTCAACATCCAGCGCTACCCGCTCAGTGCAATCAAGCGCATCGGCCAGTACCTGCGCAAGCTGCGCCGGCTGATCTCGCCGCGCCTCGACTACTGGTGCTTTTCGGGCGATCGCATCGGCTCGGACGCGCCCTTCGTCGATCGCATCTACACCCTCGCCGGCTTTCCCCACCGCTATCCGCCGCACAAGGTGGTGGCGCTGCCACCACTCGCCGACAGCAGCGCCGCCAGCACGGACCTGCAGGACACCGCGCTCGTCATCGGCCAGCCGCTGGTCGGCATCGGGGCGATGAGCCGTCGCGAACTGGACGCGGTGAGCGAGGAGATCGGCGAATGGATCCGTGCCCGCGGCATCGAGCGCATCCACTACAAGCAGCATCCGCGCGACCACGACGCGGAACTGTGTCTGCCGCATTACCGTCGCATCGAACTCGATGAAGCACTCGAAAGCCACATGGCCCGCCATCGATATGCGGCAATCATCGGCGTATGCTCGACGGCATTGTTTACCGCGCGACAGATCTACGGCCCGCAGATGCCGATTCTCGCCTTCGGCATGGATCGCATGATCTTCAAGGGCGAAGGCAAGAAGGCAGGCACCGAAGCGCTCATGGAGAACCTCGACATCCGCATCATGCCGGCGCCACGGGACACCGCCGCGCAGGCCGATTTTGACGCGGCGCTTTCCAGCCACACCCAAACTGACCGAAAATCGCAGGATTGACCTGTGCGGCCCGCTCAAGATGACGGCCGATTCACCCACGAACACAAGAGCACGCCCATGCTGAACGGCAAATCCATTCTGGTCACCGGTGGTACCGGTTCCTTCGGACACACGTTTGTGCCGATGACCCTGGCGAAGTACAACCCGAAGAAGATCATCGTCTACTCGCGTGACGAGATGAAGCAGTGGGAGATGGCCA
>NZ_WUAF01000032.1 GCF_009800965.1 Cognatazoarcus halotolerans
GGCCAGTATCAAGACCAAGCGATTGTTGGCGGCAACATCCGATGAGTACCGCGCCGAGTTGCTCGGATTCGAGCCGGAAGACGAGGATGACGATTGATGACGTTCGCGTAGCTGCGGGAGCCCTGCTTCAGTCAGTCGCAGCATAGCCTCGTGTTCAAGATCATTCGAGGTGTTTCATGCGCGTCATAAAGGTTCAGGATGTCTGCGACAAAATTGCCGTCAGCCGGACAACCCTCTGGCGACTTTGCCAGACTGAAGATTTTCCAAAGCCAGTTCGGCTAGGCCCTGGCGGCCGTTCGATTGGCTTTTTTGCCCACGAGATCGACGCATGGCTTGAGACTCAGGCGGCGGAGCGTGAGCACGCCGGTTGTCTGGCTCGCCAGAGGGCGAAGTCATGAGCCGCATCCGCATTGACGACTCCGCCGAATACTGGTGGTCTCTGCCTTGCAGCCTGTTACGCGACTCCCGGTTGAGCTATGAAGCGCGAGGCGTGGCTTGCCATTTGCTGTCGCTGGGCCGCAACTGGCAGTTGCGCGCTGTCGCACTGCCGCGCGTGCTGCACGATCAGTCACGAGCGAAAGGCCATCTTGGCCGAGACCTTTGCCGCCGCATCCTGCGCGAACTTGAAGATGCCGGCTACCTGGCGCGGAGGAAATTCCAGGACGAGGAAGGGCTTTGGCGGTGGGAGTCCGTGTTGACACCCGTTTCGCAAAAGGTGCCACAGACATCCATGGCCGGCTTGGCCGGCGACGGAGAAACCGTGGACGGCACATCCGTCGCCGGTCAGGGCGGTGATATAGGTGTAGGTGAATACAAGGAAGAAGTAGTAGTTAAAAATATAAAACCACTACTACAGACAGGGGCTGTGGATAACTCTCAGAAAATTGGCGAGGCTTTCGCGCCCTTGGACTTGTCGCACCCTTCCCTTCTACCTTACCTGCGCGTCATTGGCGACGTAACCCGCCGCTTCGGGCCCTCGCTCTCAGCACAACAGATACAGCTTGTCGCCGACGAGCTGGCTGGCGTCCTGTCGGCAGCCGGTAGTGGCAAGCACGCGGGCATCCGCTCCGTGCGCTCATGGCTATTGGCCGTGATGAATAGCGCTGTCGCGGGAGAATTCATCGCCGAGTTCGCACCGAATATCGCCCGCTGGCGAAAGAACCGACAGGAGGCGATGGAGGCAGCGCAGTCGCGCGCTCCTGTACAACAGTCAGAAGCCGAGCGTCAAAAGACAAAGGCTGAACGCGCAAAGGCCATCGCCGATTTGAAAGCGATGTTCCACGGTGAACGAAATGATCGACGCGGATGAGATGGTTGCGCTGATCGAATCGTGCCGACGCGAGATACAAGCCATGCTTCCGGTCGATGAATTTGCCAGCTTGAGCAGCAAGACCAGGCAAGACTATCGCCAGCTTGGCCGCACGCTGCTACAGCGTGCTCGCTACGCCGAAGGTGGTGTGGCCGAAGTCATGACGGCCACCCAGCGTCCGACAACCTACTACAAACGCCTCGCAGCGCTTCGCTACTGCCTGTACGCCGATCTGGTCCGGCACCTGAAAAGCTTGCATTCTGCGCTCTCTGCTCGACCTGTGGACAGGTTGCAGGTAATGGCCATTCGGGCCCAATTGCAGCAACAGAGGGCGGTGTTGCACGAGTTCGATATAGCCCGGCAAAGCGGCCATCCCGGAGAGCGCCGCAAGCGTGTCAGCAAGCGGCAAGCCTTGCGCGGCCTCCCCGGCGACTGGCGCGAGCAACTGTATCAGCGCGCTGCAAAAGGCAAGTATGCCGATGCAATTCTGGTCGCCGCGCTGACCGGCTGCCGCCCGGAAGAACTGCGGCGCGGCGTGCTCATTCGCCGGGTGGACAATCCGCGCAGCGGCATGGGCGAGATCAGATTCGAGATCGATGGCGCCAAGGTCAAGGCGCATCAAGGTCAGCCGCACCGCTTGATCGCCTATGGCGCACACGATCCCCATCCATTGCTGGAGGCTCTGCGCATCCGGCTAGCGAGGCGGCGGGAATTGCTCGTTTACATTGACAGCCCGGTCAACTTCACCGTCGAAATCCGTCGGCTGGCACGTAGCCTCTGGCCGAAGCACAAGCACGCTATCACGGCTTACTGCCTGCGCCACCAATGGGCTGCCGACCTGAAACGGCACGCGGCTGCGGATTCAGTTAGCCAGGGGCTGGGACATGCCAGCGCCAAGACACGACGTCACTACGGCCAAGCCAATCAGGCCAGCAGTCGGCATGCCCTGCAACCCATCGTCATCGAGGCTGAGCGCCCTGTAAAGCCGACTGCCGCTAAGGTGCCGCGTCATCGAGCAGCCTCAAGCACGGAATCTACGCCCTGAAGAGAATCATGGCGAGGTGGGGCAAAATGCAGTACATTTGCGTGACATCACTGACGAGACGCTGCCATGTCACGCCTGAAGGACGAAACCCTCTCCATCCGCACCTCCGCTGAGATCAAGCAGCTTTTGCGCTTGGCTGCCGATCGCGAGCGCCGCTCGGTGGCGTCGATGATCGAAATCCTAGTTCTGGAGTATGCCCGCGCACACGACCTGCAACTCGAAAGCGCTCCGCCAAGCAAGGCCATAGACGTGCAATCGAAATGAACTCTCTCCACGACAACACCATCAGCCTCAATCAACTAGAGAGCCACCTCTGGGAGTCCGCCAACATCCTTCGCGGCCCGGTGGATGCGGCTGACTTCAAGACCTACATTTTTCCGCTGCTGTTTTTCAAGCGCATCTGCGATGTCTGGGACGAGGAGTACCAGGAGATCGTGGACGAGACCGGCGACGAGCAACTTGCTTGGTTTCCGGAGTCACACCGCTTCCAGATCCCGGAAGACTGCCACTGGAACGACGTGCGCACGAAGGCGAGCAATGTCGGTGCCGCCCTTCAGCGCGCGATGCGCGAGATCGAGAAGGCCAACCCGGATACGCTGTATGGCGTGTTTGGCGACGCCCAATGGTCGAACAAGGAGCGACTGCCAGACGCCTTGCTCAAGGACCTGATCGAGCACTTCTCGCAGTTGCCGCTTGGCAACCAGAACGTCGCATCCGATCTTTTGGGGGATGCCTACGAATACCTGATCAAGAAATTCGCCGATGCCACCAACAAGAAGGCCGGCGAGTTCTACACCCCGCGCAGCGTGGTGCGGCTGATGATCGACATGCTCGATCCCAAGGAAGCCGAGACCATTTATGACCCAGCCTGCGGTACTGGAGGTATGTTGCTGGCAGCCGTGCAGCACGTCAAAGAGATGCACGGCGACGTCAAGCGGCTGTGGGGCAAGCTGTATGGGCAAGAGAAGAACCTCACCACCTCGTCTATCGCGCGGATGAACCTTTTTCTCCACGGCATCGAGGACTTCCAGGTGGTGCGCGGTGACACGCTGCGCAACCCGGCCTTCTTTGATGGCGACAGGCTTGCTGCCTTCGACTGCGTCATTGCCAATCCGCCGTTCTCGCTCGAGAAGTGGGGCGAAGACCTGTGGCTGAATGATCCATTCGGCCGCAACTTTGCCGGTCTGCCGCCCTCATCCAGCGGTGACTTCGCTTGGGTGCAGCACATGGTGAAGTCCATGGCCGAAGTCAGCGGACGAATGGCGGTGGTGCTTCCTCAGGGTGCCCTGTTTCGCAAAGGGGCCGAAGGTGAAATTCGACAAAAGCTGCTGGAAATGGATCTGGTCGAGGCCGTGATCGGGTTGGCGCCCAACCTTTTCTACGGCACCGGCTTGGCCGCGTGCATCCTGGTCTTGCGCAAGCGCAAGTCAACCAAGCATAAGAAGAAGGTGCTGATCGCCGATGCGTCACGCCTATTCCGCCGGGGCCGCGCGCAGAACTATCTGGAACCCGAGCACGCCGCCGAGATCCTCGGCTGGTATCGCGGCTTTGCTGACGTGCAGGATGCAGTCCGCGTGGTCAGTCTCGACGAGATCAAGGCCGAAGACTGGACGCTGAACATCTCGCGCTACGTGCTGCCGCCGCTGCAAGAAGACATTCCGCCACTGCCTGAAGCCATCGAGGCCTTTAAGGACGCACTGACTCGCTGCCGTGAGGCAGAGGAACGGCTCGCGCAGGTCATGACTGAAGGGGGATGGCTGCAATGAGTTCGGACCACCCATTCAAAGACAACAAGATCTTTACTGAAGAACTGGCCAACGTTGCGCGCGCTCGACTGAAGGAAAAGTTTGCCCAGATGGAACAAGAGAAAGCTCGTAGCACCAAGCGCATCACCCAACAAGAACTGGAAAGCTACCTGTGGGGCGCCGCTGTGCTGCTGCGAGGCCTGATTGATGCCGGCGACTACAAACAGTTCATCTTTCCGCTGCTGTTCTACAAGCGCGTCTCTGATGTCTGGGACGAGGAGTGCCAAGCCGCGCTGGCCGATTCGGACGGCGACCTATCCTATGCCGAGTTTGCTGAAAACCATCGGTTTCAGATCCCCGAGGGGGCGCACTGGAACGATGTACGGCAAACACCGAAGAACGTCGGCGCGACCATCCAGAAGGCCATGCGCGCCATCGAGTCAGCCAACCCTGACATGCTCGATGGCATCTTTGGCGATGCCCCGTGGACCAACCGCGAGCGTCTGCCCGATGAAACACTGAAAAATCTGATCGAGCACTTCTCGACCCAGACGCTTTCGGTGGCCAACGTGCCTGAGGACGAACTCGGGAACGCTTATGAATATCTGATCAAGAAGTTCGCGGACGACTCAGGCCACACAGCCGCCGAGTTTTACACCAACCGCACCGTCGTTCACCTGATGACACAGCTTCTGGCGCCACAGACCGGCGAGTCGATCTACGACCCCACCTGCGGCACTGGCGGCATGCTCATTTCGGCGCTGGATGAGGTCAAGCGCTCGGGCGGCGAGTACCGCACGCTCAAGCTCTACGGGCAGGAGCGCAACCTGATTACCTCATCCATCGCCCGCATGAACCTGTTCCTGCATGGCGTGGAGGACTTCGAAATCATCCGGGGTGACACCCTGGCCGAACCCAAGCACATCGAAGGCGACCGCCTGCGCCAGTTCGATGTGATCCTGGCCAACCCGCCGTACTCCATCAAGCAGTGGAACCGGGAGGCATGGAGCAGTGACAAGTGGGGCCGCAACTCCCTGGGCACGCCGCCGCAAGGCCGCGCCGATTACGCCTTCCAGCAGCACATCCTGACTAGCCTCACCGCCAAGGGGCGCTGCGCCGTGCTCTGGCCCCACGGTGTGCTGTTCCGTAACGAAGAACAGGCCATGCGCGCCAAGATGGTCGAACAGGACTGGGTCGAGGCCGTCATCGGCCTGGGCCCTAACCTGTTCTACAACTCCCCGATGGAGTCGTGCATCGTCATCTGCAACCGCAAGAAGGTCGCCGCTCGCAAGGGCAAGGTGATCTTTATCGACGCGGTGAACGAGGTCACCCGGGAACGGGCGCAGAGTTTTCTCAAGCCCGAGCACCAGCAGCGCATCCTGACCGCCTACCAGACCTTTGCCGATGTGCCCGGTTTCGCCAAGGTCGCCACTCTGGCCGAAATCGGCGCCAATGCCGGCAACCTGTCGATTCCGCTGTACGTGAAGCGCATTGCCGCAGCCATCGCCACCGACAGCAATGGTGACGCAGTATCGCTGCGCTCGGCCTGGGACCAATGGCAAACCGATGGCCGCGCGTTCTGGCAACAGATGGATGCGCTGGTCGAAACGCTCGATGGCCTCGTCGCTCAGGAGGCAGCCGATGCGTAGCGCTACCGATCTACTGGATGAACTCAATGCGGTGGACGAGTCCGCCCGCATCGAAGCCAAGCGTGCCAGCGACACGGGTAAGTCGGTGATGGAAACGGTCATCGCCTTTGCCAACGAGCCCGGCCTGGATGGCGGCTACCTGCTACTGGGCGTGGACTGGGCGATCAACGACAAGGGCGATACCGTGTACCGGCCGGTGGGGTTGCCCGATCCGGACAAGGTGCAGCGTGATCTCGCCAGCCAGTGTGCCAGCATGCTCAACGTCGCTCTGCGGCCGGAGATGCAGTTGGAGCAGGTGGGTGGCAAGACGCTGCTGGTGGTTTATGTGCCCGAGGCTGACGTCACTCACAAACCCGTCTACAAAAAAGCCACGGGCCTACCAGGCGGCGCTTACCGCCGCATCGGCTCAAGCGACCAGCGCTGCGTCGATGAAGACCTCTGGGTGTTGCGCGGTGAAAGCCAGCCCTTGCATGGCCCTGATTCGAGCATTCTTTCTGATGCCCGTGCCGACGATTTTGACCCGACCGCCATTGCCGCGTATCGGCGTGAACGTGCCCGCATCAACCCCCAGGCGGAAGAGCTGGACTATGGCGACGAAGACATGCTCGAAGCCCTGGGGGCACTGAGGCGTGTGGATGGTGCCTTGCAACCCACATTGGCTGGCATCGTTTTGTTCGGTAAACCGCTAGCCTTGCGCAGGCTACTGCCCATGGTGCGTATTGACTACATACGTGTGCCGGGTAACGAATGGGTCGAAGATCCAGAAAATCGCTTCCAATCCATCGACATCCGCAAGCCCCTGATACTGGCATTGCCGCTCGCCGAAGCCAGCATTATTGATGAGCTGCCTAAAGGCTTTCGCCTGCCAGAGGGCCAGCTACAGAGCGTGCAAGAGCCCATTCTGCCGCGCAAGGTGATCCGCGAAGCCTTGGCCAATGCCGCCATGCACCGCAACTACACCCTACACAGCCCAACGCAGATCATTCGCTACAGCAACCGCATCGAAATTCGTAACGTCGGCTACTCCCTCAAGGAGCCAGCGCAGCTGGGCTTGCCAGGTTCACGTCTGCGCAACCCAGCCATTGCAGCAGTGCTGCATGATCTGCATCTGGCCGAAGCCAAGGGTACGGGGATTCGTGCCATGCGTCGCCTGGCTGCAGATGCAGGCTTGCCGCTGCCAGAGTTCCACTCAGACCGGCAGGCCAATGAATTTAAGCTCACTCTGTTTCTGCACAACCTGCTCACCGAAGAAGACCACACCTGGCTGCGCAATTATGCGGGCAGCACACTGGGCCCCGACGAAGCCAAGGTGCTGATCTATGTGCGGGCAACCGGCGCGGTGGATAACACCGCCTGCCGCGACTTCTGTGGCTCGGATACCCTGGCCGCCAGCATGGTACTGCGCCGGCTGCGCGACCGGGGCCTGCTTGAGAAGCAGGGTGCAGGCAGTCGCACCTATTACACCCTGGCCGGTAATGAGCCTCGTCCGACTCCAGAGAGCGCACAGTCAGAGCTGCCGTTGGATGTCCCAGCAGACACCCCTCCTGTTGGCCAGCCTCAGCCTGCAGAGGCGGTAGCGGGCCAGCAAGCATGCAACTCTCAGCTTGCAACCTTGCCGCCTGAGCTTGCAACCTTACTTGCAACCCTGCAGGGCCGAATCAGCGGCGAAGCTTTGCGTGACGGCATCCGCCGCCTTTGCCAGTGGGCGCCCCAGAGCGGTGATCAACTTGCAACCTTGCTGGGAAAAGACCGCGACTACCTGCGCAACAAACACCTAATACCCATGGTGCGTGACGGCCAATTACGTTTCCGCTACCCGGAAAGCGCCAAACATCCACACCAAGCGTATGTTGCCCCAGAGGACAAGCGTAATGATTGAAAGGGATTTGAAGCCTGGTTGGAAAGTCTGGCGTTTCGAGCAGATGGCGACGAACGTCAATGTCCGCATCGACAACCCATCCGAGTCCGGAATGGACCACTACGTTGGTCTGGAACATCTGGATGCCGACTCCCTCAAGATACGTCGCTGGGGCACACCGGATGATGTGGAAGCCACCAAGCTGATGTTCAAGAAGGGCGACATCATTTTTGGGCGCCGCAGGGCTTACCAGCGGAAGCTCGGTGTCGCCGAGTTCGATGGCATCTGTTCGGCCCATGCGATGGTGTTGCGACCTAAGCCTGACGTTGTACTACCTGAATTCCTGCCATTCTTCATGCAGAGTGACCTGTTCATGAGTCGGGCAGTGGAAATATCGGTTGGTTCACTGTCGCCCACAATCAACTGGAAAACGATGGCGGTACAGGAATTTTCGCTGCCCCCTCTATCCCAACAATCAAAAGTCACCGAATTATTTCTGGCTATCGATGCTGCTGTTGAAGAGCATCGTTTATTGATTGCTTCAATCGAAGCTGCTCAGAAGGCAATGTTGATTGATGGCCTAGGAAAGGGCTGGAAAACGAAGAGAATCTCGGAAATCGGAAATGTGATCACCGGGAAAACACCACCTACCGGCAATCCGGATTGTTGGGGAAGCGAAATTCCATTCGCGACGCCGGCTGACCTGGCATTTGATACTGGTCACTTGGCGTGTGTCGAAAGAAGCATTAGCAAGATTGGCTCATCATATTCAAGAGTAGCTCCTGCGGGGGCAACTTTGGTTGTTTGCATTGGCTCTACGATTGGGAAGGTCGCACAGACAATAGGCAGCACTGCGTTCAATCAACAAATAAATGCAATTGTCTGTCACTCAGTTGATCCCGATTATTTCTATGCAGTAAGCACGACGATTGGCTCTGAGCTGAGCAAGCGCTCTGGAACGACCGCAGTACCGATCATTAATAAAGGGGAGTTTGAGAAGATCGAAATTCCCATTCCACCCTATGAGTCACAAGTTGAAATTGCGGGGAGATTTAATGAGTTCACCGAATCGAAAAAAGCTTCCAAAGTACGACTCAATGACCTTCTCAGTCTAAGAGCAAAAGCTATCCAAGGTTTCGCCGGAGGTGAATAATGTTTAATGAGGCCAATACCGTCGAAGCCTACGTCCGCGATTTGCTCGCCGGTCCGATGAAGGCTATCCCGGCAAACACCGTCAAGGAACCTCAAGCTAGCTACGGCCCCAGCCCCAAGGGCATCGGCTGGCGCTACGCCGCCCCGGCTGAGGTGCCGCGCCAGATTCAGGAAGTGCTGGTCGAACCCTGGCTGCGCGATGCACTGATCCGCCTAAACCCCGAGATTGCCGCCCAGCCCGACCGCGCCGACGAGGTGCTCTACAAGCTGCGCGCCATCGTGCTGTCGGTGCGCTCGGATGGTCTGATCCGCGCCAACGAGGAAATGACCGCCTGGATGCGTGGTGAGCGCTCGATGCCCTTCGGCGAAAACAACCAGCATGTGCCGGTGCGACTGATCGACCTGGATGACTTGTCGCAGAACCAGTACATCGTCACCCAGCAGTACACCTACCGAGCTGGCCCCACCGAGCGCCGCGCCGATCTGGTGCTGCTGGTCAACGGTCTGCCGCTGGTGCTGATCGAAGCCAAGACACCGGTCAAGAAGTGCATCAGCTGGGTGGATGGCGCGGTCCAGGTGCACGACGACTACGAGAAGTTCGTTCCCGAGCTCTTTGTCTGCAACGTATTCTCAGTGGCCACCGAGGGCAAAGCGTACCGCTATGGCTCCATCGGGCTACCAGTCAAGGACTGGGGCCCTTGGCATCTGGATGGTGATGGCGAGGATAGTCAGCACCATCCGCTGAAATCGCTCAAGCTGTCGGCCGAGAGCATGCTGCGCCCGCATGTGGTGCTGGATATTCTGGGTAGTTTCACCCTGTTCGCTACCAACAAGAAAAAGCAGCGCATCAAGATCATCTGCCGCTACCAGCAGTTTGAAGCGGCCAACAAGATCGTCGAACGTGTGCTGGCGGGTTACCCCAGGAAAGGGCTGATCTGGCACTTCCAGGGTTCGGGCAAGTCACTGCTGATGGTGTTTGCCGCGCAGAAGCTGCGCATGCATGCCGGCTTGAAGAACCCCACCGTGCTGATCGTGGTGGACCGGATCGATCTCGATAGCCAGATCACGGGCACCTTCACCGGGGCGGACATCCCCAATCTGGAAAAGGCAGATACCCGCGACAAACTGCAGCAGTTGCTGGCGCAGGATGTGCGCAAGATCATCATCACCACGATCTTCAAGTTTGGCGAGGGCCCCAATTCAACAAAAGGGGGCAGCCTGAACGACCGCAGCAACATCATTGCCCTGGTGGACGAAGCCCACCGCACGCAAGAAGGCGACCTGGGCCGCAAGATGCGCGAGGCCCTACCCAACGCGTTTCTGTTCGGCCTGACCGGTACGCCGATCAACCGCGCCGACCGCAACACCTTCTACGCCTTCGGTGCCGACGAAGACGAGAAGGGCTACATGAGCCGGTACGGCTTCGAGGAGTCAATCCGCGACGGTGCCACACTGAAACTGCACTTCGAACCGCGCTTGATCGATCTGCACATCGACAAGGCCGCGCTGGACGCCGCCTACAAAGACCTGACCGGCGGCCTCTCGGATCTGGACAAGGACAACCTCGCCAAGACCGCCGCCAAGATGGCCGTGCTGGTGAAGACGCCCGAGCGCATCCGCAAGGTCTGTGAGGACATCGTCGAGCACTTCCAGACCAAGGTGGAGCCCAACGGCTTCAAGGGCCAGATCGTCACCTTCGACCGCGAGTCCTGCCTGCTATTCAAGGCCGAGCTGGACAAGCTGCTGCCGCCCGAGGCTACAGACATCGTGATGTCGGTGCAGGCGGCGGACAAGAAGGAACATCCAGAGTACGTGCCCTACGACCGGAGCCGCGACGAAGAAGAGCGACTGCTGGATCGCTTCCGCGACCCGGCCGACCCGCTGAAGCTGATCATCGTCACGGCCAAACTGCTGACGGGCTTCGACGCGCCCATCCTGCAGGCCATGTACCTGGACAAGCCGCTGCGCGACCATACGCTGCTGCAGGCCATCTGCCGGGTGAACCGCACTTACTCCGAGCAGAAGACCCACGGCTTGATCGTGGATTACCTCGGCATCTTCGACGATGTGGCGGCAGCGCTGGAGTTCGACGATCAGAGCGTCAAGCAGGTGGTCAGCAACATCCAGGAGTTGAAGGACAAACTGCCTGAGGCGATGCAGAAATGCCTGGCGTTCTTCGCCGGCTGCGACCGTAGCGTGCAAGGCTACGAGGGCCTGATCGCCGCGCAGCAGTGTCTGCCCAATAACGAGGTGCGAGACAACTTTGCCGCCGAGTACAGCGTGCTCAACAAGATCTGGGAGGCGCTTTCACCGGACACTGTTCTGGGCCCCTTCGAGAAGGACTACAAGTGGTTGTCCCAGGTGTACCAGTCGGTGCAGCCGTCCAGTGGTCACGGCAAGCTGATCTGGCATTCGCTGGGCGCAAAGACCATCGAGCTGATCCACCAGAACGTGCATGTCGACGCGGTGCGGGATGACCTCGACACCTTGGTGCTGGACGCTGATCTGCTGGAAGCCGTGCTCTCGAACCCCGACCCGAAGAAGGCCAAGGAGATCGAGATCAAGCTCAAGCGCCGGCTCCGCGGGCATGGCGGCAACCCCAAGTTCAAGAAGCTGTCGGAGCGGCTCGATGCGCTAAAGGACCGCTTCGAATCCGGGCAGATCAACAGCGTCGAGTTTCTGAAGCAGTTGCTGGAGATCGCCAAGGAGACGCTGCAAGCCGAGAAGGATGTCCCGCCCGAAGAGGACGAGGATCGCGGCAAGGCGGCGCTCACTGAACTGTTCAATGAGGTCAAGACGGCCGAGACGCCCATCATGGTCGAACGCGTTGTGGCGGACATCGACGAGATTGTGCGTTTGGTCCGCTTCCCGGGCTGGCAAGGTACGCAGGCCGGCGAGCGTGAGGTCAAGAAAGCGCTCAGGAAAGCGCTGTTCAAGTACAAGCTGCATGCGGATGAAGAGCTGTTCGAGAAGGCCTACAGCTACATCCGGCAGTATTACTGAGGGAATGAACATGAGCGTCAACGCAAGCCCCCCCTGGCCTTACCCCGGCGCACGCTGGTGGAAGTTCGACTTCCATACCCACACCCCGGCTTCCAAGGATACCGGGGCATGGCAGGTAGCCATCGGCACGCCGAATGAGTTAACGCCGCAGACATGGCTGCTCAAGTACATGGCCGCCGAAATCGACTGCGTGGCGGTCACCGACCACAACACGGGCGAGTGGATCGACAGGCTCAAGGCGGCCTATGCGGAAATGAAGCGCGAGGCCGACGCGGGCACGCCGCCGGGCGGCTTCCGTGAGTTGCACCTGTTCCCCGGTGTGGAAATCTCGGTGCAGAGTGGCATCCATATGCTGGCGATCTTTGACCCGTCCGCTAACAGTCAAACCATCAGCGATCTGCTGGCGCAGGTGGATTACCAAGGCACGCGTGGCGACAGCGATGGCGTTACCCGTCTCGGTGCCGCCCAGGTGGTGGAGCGCATTCTGGCGGCGGGCGGCCTGGCCATTCCGGCACACGTCGAAGGCGACAAGGGGTTGTTGCGGGTCGAGTCAGGTACGCGTAGATGCGTGATGGATGCCAATACGGTTAAGGCGGTCTTGCAGGAGCCCGGCATCCTGGCGCTGGAGTGGATCGCCTCCAACAGCCCCGTGCCGATGGTGCTGGATGAACTGAAACTGCGCTTTGCCAGCGTGAAGGGCAGCGATTGCCACAGCTTCCAAGGTACGGCTATTCCCGGTTCGCGCTACACCTGGATCAAGATGGCCCGGCCCAGTCTGGAAGGCTTGCGCCTTGCCTTGCTGGATGGGCAGGAAGTGTCGGTCAAGCGCAGCGATGAGAGCAACGGCTTTGCGCCGTTCAATACGCCCGAGCATTTCATTGAGTCGATTGAAATCCGCGACGCTCGCTACATGGGGCGCGGCAGAACGCCTACGAGCTTGCCGCTCAACCCCTACTTCAATGCGTTGATCGGTGGACGTGGCACAGGTAAATCGACCACCGTGCATGCCCTGCGTCTGGCTTATCGCCGTGAGAAGGAGCTGTCGCTCAGCTCGGAAGCCGGGCAGACCTTCAAGCGCTTCAACCAGGTCGCCAGGAGCCGCAATGACGAAGGCGGCCTGCGGACAGATACGGCCATCTGCGTGCAAGTGCAGCGCGATGGCATACCCTATCGCCTGATCTGGCGGCAGGATGGCCAGGGCCACGCGGTGGAGGAATGGGACGCCGCTACGGGCAGTTTCAAGCCTTCGGCCAGTCAGGCCATCACCGAGCAACGCTTCCCGGTGCGCTTGTTCAGCCAGGGGCAGATCGCCGCGCTGGCCGGTGACAGCCAACAGGCGCTGCTCAAGGTGATTGACGATGCGGCGGGCACGCAATCGCAGCAAGCCGCTTTCGAGGAAGCTAAGCGTGCCTTCCTGGCCGCACGGGCGCAAATGCGCGAGCTGGATGGCAAGCTGCAAGGGCGTGAAGCGTTGACGCTGACCCTGCAAGATATTCAGCGCAAGCTGGCCCGCTTCGAGGGCGCCGATCATGCCGCCCTGCTGAAAAACTATCAGCGCACCAACCGGCAAAGCCGCGAGCTGGAACGCCAGTTCGACGCCTCCGCCGAACTGGCAACCCGCTTGAAAGCGCTTGCCGACGATCTGTTGGCGGAAGACTTGCCGGAAGGCTTGTTCGATACCGCCGAGGACGGCCCGGCACTGGGCATTGTCCAGGCGCTGCACGCCGCCATCGCCAAGGCGCAGCAGGACGTCGAGCGCGCGGCAAACGTGCTGCAGGAGCGAGGGCAAGTCCTGAGAGGTGAACTAGAGGCTTCGCCCTGGTTTGCGCGGATCGACGCGGCCAAGATGGCTTACGAGCAGCTCAAGGCCGACTTGCAGCAACAAGGCGTCAGCGACCCCAGCGAGTACGGTCGTCTGGTGCAAGAAAAGCAGCGCCTGGAAATCGAGCTGAAGAAGCTGGAAGCCTTGCAGAAGCAGCACACCGAGTTGCGCGAGAAGGCCAAGTCGTTGCTGGAACAGGTGCAATCCGCCCGCTGCGCAATCAGCGCCCAACGAAGCGCATTTCTGCAGGCAACGCTGCAAGGCAATCCCTTTGTGCGCATCGAGCTGATCCCGTACAGCCGGGATGCGCAGAGCATCGAGCGCTCCTTGCGGGAGGTGCTTGGGGCCGCGGAAGGCAGGTACGTGGACGACCTGTATCAGGAGCAAGAGGGGGCATCCCCCAAAGGGCTTGTGGCCGATCTGCTGGGCACGGTTGATCTGGTCGAGCAGCCGGGCGTATGGGACACGGCGGCCTTCGAGCAGGCGCTATTGACGCAGAAGAAACGCCTGTCGCAAGCCGGTCGCGGGCAGGCGGAGTTTGGCGGCTGGTTCAATAAATTCCTGAAGGCGGAAGCCGACAAGCGCCCGGAGTTCATCGATCACATTTTGTGCTGGTTCCCCGAAGATGGTTTGCAGGTGGAATACAGCCGCAAGGGTGACGGGCGGGACTTTCAGTCCATTGGCCAGGCTTCCGCCGGGCAGCGCGCGGCGGCCATGCTGGCCTTCCTGCTGGCGCACGGCAACGAGCCACTGGTGCTCGACCAGCCAGAAGATGACCTGGATAACCACCTGATCTACGGATTGGTCGTGCAACAAATCCGCAGCAACAAGCTGCGCCGTCAGCTCATCATCGTGACCCACAACCCCAACATCGTGGTCAATGGCGATGCGGAGTTGATCCACGTACTGGACTTCAATCACCAGTGCCATGTGAAGCAAACCGGCTCTTTGCAGGATCAGGCCATGCGCCGCGAAGTCTGCCAAGTGATGGAAGGCGGCGAAGAAGCGTTCGAACGGCGTTACCAACGCCTGGGAAGAGAGGTTTGACATGTTCGACAACATCGCGGACTTGATCGACAAGATTCGCCTGGGAGAGGACTCCTATCTGGAGCTGAAGGAAGTCCGCTTTGCCGGTCAAAAGGTGTCAGCCCCCCATAAAGATTCGCTGGCCGATGAGCTGGCCGCTTTCGCCAACAGCCGGGGTGGTGTGTGCGTGCTCGGCGTGGACGACACCCGTGAAGTGCTCGGTATCCCGCTGGAGCGCTTGGACCTGGTGGAGGATTTCGTCCGGCAGATTTGCCTGGACAGCATCACCCCGCCGCTCGCGCCGGTGATCGAGCGTCTGAGCCTGCCCAGCACGTCAGGCGAGCCCTTGCCAGTATTGAAAGTCGATATCGCAAGCAGCCTGTTCGTGCATAAAAGCCCCGGCGGCTATTTGCACCGCGTGGGCAGCGCCAAGCGCGAGATGGCGTCGGACTATCTGGCGCGTCTCTTCCAACAACGCAGCCAGGCCCGCATCATCCGCTTCGACGAGCAGCCGGTGCCTGGCGCCACGCTCGATGACCTTGCAGATGACCTCTGGCAACGTTTTGCCAGTCCTCGCGTGCAAGATACGCGCGAAGTGCTTCTAGACAAACTGGCCATGGCGCGCACCGATGCCGACGGCGCACTTCGGCCGACCATCGCCGGCGTACTGATGGCCAGTGCTGATCCTCGCCGCTGGTTGCCGAATGCCTTCATTCAGGCGGTGGCCTACCGTGGCACCGAGGTGCTGCCGCAAGGCGACACGGCCTATCAGCTCGACGCCCAGGACATCACCGGGCCGCTGGATGCCCAGGTGCTGGCGGCTTGCCACTTCGTCCGCAAGAACATGCAGGTCTATGCCACCAAGGATGAGGGCAGGCACGATCTGCCGCAGTACGACATGACCGCCGTCTTCGAGGCCCTGGTCAATGCCGTTGCACACCGGGATTACTCGATCCATGGCGCCAAAATCCGCCTGCGGATGTTTGCGGACCGGCTGGAGCTGTATTCGCCAGGCGCCATCCCCAACACCATGACGGTGGAGAGCCTTCCCTACCGCCAGGCCGCGCGAAACGAAGCCATCACAAGCCTGCTGGCCAAATGTTCCGTGCCCGAGGCGGATAAAGCGATCACAGGCCGCAGCGCCATGATGGACAAGCGTGGTGAAGGGGTTCAGATCATTCTGGATCAAAGTGAACGGCTGTCCGGCAAGCGGCCGGTTTACAGGCTAGTGGATGACTCCGAGCTGTTGTTGATCATCCCCGCTGCCGAGCCTCCCGCAGCAGTTGAGTGAGATTGAGAGGATAAGGAAGCACCATGGCCAAGGCTGAAGCCAGCGTTGAAGAACTGGTCTCGATGATCGAGCGCGGTGAGCTGCGCTTGCCGGAAATGCAGCGGCAGTATGTCTGGCGCTCCACGCGCGTGCGCGACTTGCTCGACTCTCTGTATCGGGGCTATCCCTCGGGGGCGATTCTGCTGTGGGAAACCGATGAGGCCGTGCCCCTGCAAAGCTTTGCCGTCAGCCAAAGCAATAACCCTTATCAGAGCACCCGCCTGTTGCTCGATGGACAACAGCGTCTGACCTCGTTGTCTGCCGTCATTCGTGGCGAGCCGGTGTCGGTGCGCGGTCGCCGTCGGCCCATCGATTTGCTCTTCAATCTGGAGCATCCCGACCAACTGGCCGTCGTGACCGAAGTGGATGAGAACGGCGATGACGCCGAGGTCGATGAGGAAGGCGAACTGGGCGGCGACGAGGCCGACGCCAGCGAAGACGAACTGCTGACGCGCTTCAACAAAATGACCTTCGTGGTGGCGACCCGGAAGCTGGAGCAGTTGCCGCAGTGGGTGAAGGTATCCGAAGTCTTCAAGACCGACAGCGATGCGCCTTTCCTCAAACGTGCGGGCATCAGTGGCTTTGATGATCCGCGTTACGAGAAATACAGTCAGCGCCTGGCCCGGCTACGCGGCATTCGCAAGTACGTGTATCGCATGGACGTGCTGGAGCGAACACTGTCCTACGACGAGGTCACGGAAATCTTCGTGCGGGTCAACTCGCTGGGCGCCAAGCTGCGCAGCTCCGATCTGGCTCTGGCGCAGATCACGGCCAAATGGCGGCACTCGCTGCAGACCTTCCTGGACTTCCAGCGTGCTTGCGCCCAGAACGGCTTCGAGCTTGATCTGGGTTTGCACCTGAAGAATTTGATGGCCTTTGCCACCGGGCAATCCCGTTTTCTGACCGTCGGCAGCCTGACCCTGGACGTACTGCAGCAAGCCTGGAAAGAAGCCTGCGAGGGGATGGAATTTGCCCTCAATTTCGCACGCAGCAATCTGGGTATCGACAGCCCTGCCTTGCTGTCATCGCCCTTCTTACTGGTGGTACTTGCCTACATTGGGCATCGCCGTGACTATGCCCTCAGCACGGAAGAAGCGCAGCAGTTGCGCTACTGGGCCTTGGCCGCCAATGCCAAAGGCCGTTTCTCGCGGGGTTCCAGTGAGACCATTCTGGATCAGGATTTAGCGATCATCCGCAATGGCGGCGGCGTCAATGAACTGATCGACCGGCTGCGTCTGCAGTTCGGCCGCCTTGACATCACGCCGGAAGAGCTGGAGGGGCGCAACCAGCGCAGTGCGCTGTTCAAGACCATGTTCCTGGCATTTCGTGCGGCAGGTGCCAAGGATTGGCGCAGCCACCTTGCCATTGCCCTGGACCACTCGGGCAGTCAGCACCGCTTGCAGTTTCATCACATTTTCCCCAAGGCATTGCTGCGCGGCAGCTACACCCCTCGCGAGGCCGACGACATCGCCAACCTGGCTTTCATCGGCGGCAAAACCAATCGTGCGATCAGCGACAAAGCGCCTGTGACCTACCTGTTGCCGCTGGTGGCACAGCACGGTGCAGCACCATTCGCAGCACAGTGCATCCCTGTGGAGGAGGAACTGCTGGCACTGGATCACTACAAGGCGTTCTTGCAAGAGCGCCGTAAACGAATCGCGGCGGCACTGAATGCTTTCATCCATGCGGTCGCTTGAACTGTCAGCGCCACCTTGTTGCCACACGGTGACCCACATGTCGCCACAATGCTGCCGTCATGTTCAACACAATGTTGCCACGCTGTTCACCACATTGACGCCACTTTGTGCACACAGTGTTGCCACCATGCCTGACACATTCCGGGTGGGACGCAGGCCGAGAGTCGCTTGTCCCCGGCGCGATGAGCACATTCTTTGTGCTGGCTCGCGAGAGCACAAAGAAGGTGGCCGCTGGGCTCGATTTCGCCAGAAATCGGGCGCGGCGGCGTGGGGACAACGAATGGTCGATGCGTCCAGCCTGCACCTTATGAAACCCCGCTGCGGCCATGCGCCGGGTTGCCGCCCTGTGCGGCTGGCGGGTGAGAGCATGCCGCACAGGGCATGCCTGCTCGGTGGTGGGAGACTGAACTGACATGGCCAACCCTCGCTCGCTGGTCTACGCGCTTTACACCCATTGGGACACCGTGGAGCTTTTGGTGCGGCTGTCGCGCGAGTTTGCCGTGCTGACCAGCGATCAGGTGTTGAACGGCATTGCCAAGGTATCCGGGCAACGGGATGCCGAAACGCAGGGCGCGGTGCTACGTGCCTTGGTCAATGCGGACATCCTGCAAACCTTGCCGCGCAGCAGCGATCTGCAGCTCAATGCCTATGTGCTGGAGTTCGTGCGCGGCCTCACCCGTGAACATGAGCTGGGCCTGGCTGCCGTACTGCAGGCGCGTGTTGCGGCCATCCGTGAAGCCACCGAAGCACTCAATGAAGGGATGCTCGGGGCCGACATGGATCGCGTGCGCGGAGCCGCCAACAAGCTGGCAGAACTCTTCCGCCAGATCAGCCTGCAGCTCGATCAGGACCGGCACGCGCTCTTTGAACTGGCGGAAAACGCTAAAAGCGCCGACAGCAGCATGCCGATCAGCCAGCGCTACCGCGAGGTGCTGGAAGCCTACGATCATTATGTGGAGCCGATGAACCAGATGATGGACAGCGGCTCGCAGGGCACCTTCTATCGCTATCTGGAAGAAGCGGAGCGTGCGCTCGACTTGAGCCTAGAGCAATTGTCGGTACAGGGTGCGCTCTACTCTCATCGCCTGCAGTTGCGTCAGGTGGCGCACCAGGCCAAGGAGCTGCGGCGCTTTGGGCGGCTGGTTGCGCAACAGTGCGCCGATACACTGCTCCCCTTGCGCGAAGAACTGCGTCAGCACAACGTACTTACCAGTGCCATCAGCTTGCTGTTGGGGCAGGTGCGCAAACGCGGCCTGCGTCGCGCACTGTCGCACCCGGCGGATGAGACCGCACTCCCCGTCTGGCGCAATGAGCGCGGTTTCAAATTGCAATTGGGCGATGAGGTGCGGGCGGTCATGGCTGCCGCACGCCAATACCAGCCGCAGGCGGTGGCCTTTCCGCAGGATGAACCCGGCGATGACGTTCCGTTGCTGGAGCAGGTGGACGAAGCCGCTATTCGTGCGCATCTGGCCCGCAGCCTGCCAGTGGAAAATCTGCTCGATTGGCTGCACAGCCATTACGCCCACCTGCAGGATGCCACCCTGCTGCGCCTGTTCCATGACCTGCAACATGAGCCCGGCTGGCAGTTCGAGGCAGCCAGCCAGCCTGAAAAAACCACGTTGCAGACGATTCGCGTCCTGCATCACCCTCACCGCGTGAGTATCCCGCAATGACGATCCCACACGCTCTGGCAGCCGCCCTGTCGCAAATGCCGGCATTGGCCGAGCTGTTCCGCTTGTTTCTCTCCGGCAAACACCTGAATCGAATGGCCGAGCCCGCGCTGTGGGCGGAGCTGGAGCAGCACGAGGCCAGCTATGTCGGCTTGTTTGCCGCGCTGGGGTTCGAGCTGCGCCTGGATGCCAGGGGCTTTGCCTGGTTTCACAACAGCGAGGCCAACAGCAACATTGGCAAGATCAGCCGCCAGCTGGCCTTGCTGTTCATGGTGATCTTCGATGCCCAGGCCAATGCCGGCAAGGCCCTGCAGCGCTTTACCGATTGGCTGATCGACAGCGCCTGGCTGGCCGAGGTCTACAAGCAACAGCAAGACCTGCTGGATGCCGAGGGCCTCAACCCCGACGCCCTGGTGGAGCTGCTGGGCCGCGCCTGCAACCTGGGCTTTGCCATGGCAGAGCCAGCGGGCTGGCGACTGCTGCCCGCTGTATGCCGTTACCTCGATCATTTCGAAAGCCTGGCGTTGACGGCCAAGACCGATGGCGACGAAGAGAGCACGCCTGCAGCGGAAGACTGGACTGCGGATGCACCAGACGACGAGGAGAACACCTGATGCAGTACGGGTTCCAACGTCTGGTCCTGCTGGGCAGCGCCGGCTACTCGCGTGCCGAGCTGCCGCTCGATGGTGCGGTCTCTCTGGTAGCGCCCAACAATACCGGCAAGACCAGTCTGATCAATGCCCTGCAGTTTCTGCTGATCATCGACCGCCGCCGTATGGATTTTGGTGCCCACGATGTGGACAAGAGCCGGCGCTTCTATTTCCCCAACAACAGCGCCTATGTGCTGCTGGAGGTGTCGCTGCCGGAGTCCGGCACCGTCGTGCTGGGTTGCGTGGGCAAAGGGGTGAGCTTCGAGTACGAGTATTTCGCCTATGCCGGGCCGCTGAAGGTCGAGGAGTTCTGCCTGCCGGATGGCACCTTGGTGGCACAACCGCAACTGGCTAGCCATCTGGCGAGCTTTGGGCGCCGGGTATTCAGCTACAGCAGTAGCGAATTCGCCGACATGATCTATGGCGGGCGCAGCCGCAAGCTCGCCAGTCAGCAGGATTTCTGCGTTTTCCGGCTGGAGCACGCCGGTGACGCCAGCGTCTTCCAGCGTGTGCTCACCCGCACGCTGCGCCTGGACAAGCTGCGCTCCAGCGAGGTGAAAGACTATCTGCTGCAGATTTTCCGGCGCGATCTGCCGGATGCCAGCATCGACTTCAAGGCGGAATGGGACAAGGCGTTTGCCGACCTCAACGCCGAACGTAGCCAGTACCTGGCCGCTGTGCGGCTGCAAGCCACTCTGGGCGAACTGGAACAGAAGCAGGAGGCCCGCTTGGTGTTGCGCGGCAAATTGCTGTGCTGGCGCCCCTTGATCGACGCGGCACTGGGTCAGTGGCAACAGCATTACGAGACCCACCAGCAAACCTTGCAGCATGAGTTGGCGCAGTGCGATGTCGAGCTGCAGCGCCTGCGCGAAGAGGATATGCGGTCGGCTGGCGAGAAAAAAGAGTGCGAACTGGAACAAAAGCAGCTCCGCCAACAAAGCGAACAGTTGCGCGCGTTGCAGCAGCGTTTTGCCTTGATCCCCGACCGCGCCCTGCTGGAGGCGCGCCGCCACGAGTTGCTGGCGCAACGGGATGCGTTGGTGGTACGGATCGGCCAGGCACAGAGCCGCACGCCAGCGGCCATCGAGCGCGAGCTGACACGGATCGAACGGGAATCCGCGCAGCTGGCGCAGGAGTTGCGCACCCAGGGGCAGAACCTCTATCAACAACTGGCCAGTGTCGTATCTACGGAACAACTCAACGCGCTGAACAAGGTGCTGGCCAAGCCGGTACTGACCCTGGGCAACGAAGATTTCCGCCTTGATGGCAAGGCCCTGCTTGCGGCCTTGGTCGATGCGAATGCCGGACAATTCAATTTGCCTGGCTTGCAATTGCGGCTGAAAGCCCTGCCGGCACAGTATCAGCAACGGACCCTGGCGGAACTGAGCGAATTGCAGCAGGAGTTGCAGCAACAGCAGGCTCAGCTGCAAGAACAATTGGCCACCGCACTGGCTCTGGAAAACGTCAAACAGCAACGCCAAGCGCTAGAGCAGCAACTAGCCGAGCTGGATGCCGAATTGCGGGACTACGCGCACATGCAGGACTTGCGGCAAAGCGAGGCCGAGCGCGAGGAGCGGCTGCAGGCACTGGCGCAAAAGCTCGCCGACCTCAGCGCCAGTCTGGCGCAGTCGGCAGAGCGGCACCGCGCATTGGATCAGCAGCGGCAGCAGCGGCAACAGGATTTGGCGGCCTTGCAGCAGCAACACCGGCAGATCGAGCAACGCCGTCATCAGCGAGTCGACCACGAAGGCCCCTTTGCCTGGCTGGCCGACCTGCCGCACAGCCCTTGGTTGGCCCAGCCCGAGTTCGCGCTGGAGCAACTGGCCGAGCGACTGCAGACCTATCAGGTCGACTGCCGCCAGTTGCTGGAGCTGGATGAGCAGATCCGCCATCTGCTGGGTGAAATCCATAGCGGCGGATTGACCAAGTATCAGTTTGTCGGCGAACCGGAAAGCGAGATTGTTCGTCTCGTTGAATTCGCCCATCACCTGCCGCAGGAAGCCGAAGCCCTGGAAAAGAAGGTACGCTCGGCGGTGGTGAATGTGGCAGCCTGCCTGCGCGAACTGCGCGACGGCCTGTTTGCTTTCAAGCGCCGGATGCGCGAGTTCAACCGCAAGATCAGCGGCCGGCAACTTTCCGATCTGGCCGTGTTCAAGATCGAACCCGAAGACGAAACCATTCTGGTCGAAGCCATCGAACTGCTGATCAGTACCGCCGCCACTGTGGACAGTGGCGAAACCTTCGAACTGTTCAACCAGCAGAGCGTGCTCGACGATGATCAACTCAATCGCGCAAAGACCCTGCTGATCGAAGAGGGCAACGCCCGCCATGGCCTGCGTGTGGCCGACCTGTTTCGCCTGCGCTTCTGGGTCGGCAAGGCAGATCGCGAGCCGGAAGCCTTCGATGACCTAGACAGTGCCGCCTCCAATGGCACCGTGCTGATGGCCAAACTGGTGACGGGGCTGGCGATGCTGCATTTGATGCAGGATCAGCGTCGCCCTATCCAGGGCATCTGCTATCTGGACGAGGCACTGGCCCTGGACGCCCGCAATCAGCGCAGCCTGATCGACACGGCGGCGGAGTTCGGCTTCTCGTTGATTTTTGCCTCGCCCGCGCCGCTGACGACCGTGCGCTACTGCGTGCCGATTCACACGCGCAACAGCAGCAACCAGATCAGCCGCCATAGCTGGCAGATCATCGAACCGCTGGATGCCTGAGTATGGATCGAACCTTGCGCACAGCCTTGCTCAAGCTGCATGGCCAACAAACCCTGCCGGCCAGCCATTTCACCGCCGCTCAGCGCAGCGCTCTGGATCGCTTTGCCCGGCAGACAGGAGCGGTAATCTGCCAGCGTCAGGGGCGCGGTGATGTTTACCGTGTCAGCGATCCGCGACTATTCGATATCCATCTGAGCGCACTCTCCCCCCAGGTCGGGATGCTGGCCACGGACGACCTGCCGCTGCGGGCGCAACACATCGCCCACGCGCGCGACAGCAAAGCGCGCAATCATCAGCATGAGTGCTACTACCCCTTGCTCAAGGCCGTTGGCGAAAAGGTTCTCTGGCGGCAAGGCGAACACGGGAGCGAACTGCCACTCAGCCAGCTCACGCACCACTTCGGGGCTGCCAGCCTGCGCATTGAAACTGGCGACACCTGGCAAAGCGGGCAGTCGCTCTGGCTGGTGGAGAACCAGGCGCTGTTTGACCGCACGGATTGGCTGCCAGTAGGAACGCAAGCCACCCTGCTGTACTACGGCGGACAGCTTGATGGCCGGCTTCTCGCCTGGCTGGGGCAGCGCCCGCGTGCAAGCCGTGTCGTACTGTTCCCGGACTATGACGGTGTGGGGCTGGCCAATTTCGCGCGACTCTTTGCACAGCTTGGCGACACTTGCGAATGCTGGCTGATGCCCGACTGGCAAAGCAAACTGGCAGACTATGGCAGCCAGCGGCTATGGCAGGATACGCTTCGGGAGTTCACCAGTGCTGTTCCGCAGTTACCTGATTATCTAGGCCCGTTAACCGAACAGATGCGCCAATCCGGACGGGCGCTCGAACAGGAAGCGGTCTGGCTATCTGTTCTGTAGGTGCCCTTTGAGTAAGCTCGCAATGTCACCTGGGGCCAGGCCAGCCTCTAGGGACCGCCTCAGCGCCTGCTCCAGTTGTTGCCAGCCCTGCGCTGAAGTGACATTACTGCCTAATGTTTCGGTCAGACGGAACATCAGCCCTTCCAGCAGCTCTTCGTCACCCACGTCCGCTGCGGCCTGCTCCGCCAGCGCCAAGAGGACGTTGTGTGCTGATGCCAACGAGTCGATTGGCACCCCGGCCAATGCTGCAGGGGTGCTGATGACACGATCCACCCTGACGACTGTCGCCAAATCAAGGGCTTGATCGACGCCCGGCTCGATCTCCATGCGGATCAGCACATCGCCAGCCAACAGAAAGCGGGTCTTGATAAGCCCCGGCTGCTCATCCTGAAACAACCACACCGACTGCTTGTCGGCCAGCAGCTTGCCTAGCACGAGCTTGCTGTCATCCAGTGCCCCACGATCCTGCCACTGGTGCAACACGTCGGTACGCAGGCGCCCGCCTTCCACACCGAGGTGGTGCAACAGGCCGACTAGTCGTTTGGCGGAGATCACCTGCTCCTTGCCACGTAGCCAGACCGAGAGGTTGGCAGTGCGGATACCGGTGGTTTCAGCGATCCGCCCCAGCGTTTCCCCGCGCAGTCGTATCAAGGCGGCGGCAAAGCCTGGCAATTGTTCGTTGGCAAGGGTTGGCATGTCGGGCTCTGTGAATTCACTGTAAATCACTATAAGACTTATTGACCGACAAGACGAGCGTGCGGAGTTTGGCGATTCGCGTAAACCACTGTTATAGTAATTTATAGTTAGGCTATTTGGGAGGCCATCATGCGTAAGCCAAAGCAAGCCCGTCCGTTGCGCCTGGGGGAATACGAAGCAGCCATTGCTGCACTCAAGGCGCAGCATCCCTGGCTTGCGCGGCAAATCGTCGAACCCGCGCCGGGGCATTTGGCCGTGGTGGCACATCTGTTTGCCCAGGTGGAATACCTGCTGCCACCCGCAGTGGTCGCACGAAAGGGCTCACTGTCAGTGAGCTGCAACCGGGATCGCTTGGCCATTCATTACCAGCCGCCGCGACGCCACAGCGAACGTGCAGCAGCAGTGTTCGATCTGATTGCCCAGACCAAGCACCTTTCGCTGCAAAAATGCCCCGTTTGCGGTGTACAGGTTGTCGGGGACGGCATCCGTCCGCAACGCTGTCCGCAACACGACGGCATCCAAGGATTGTTTGCCGAAGAAGTGCGCCGCAGCCGCCAGCTCATCGTCGAACAGGGGGTACAGCAGGTGGTGCACGATCTGGGTAAGGTGACGACTGAAGATGTACGCGCCGCCATGGCTGTTGAGGATGAGCCCGTCCCGAGTGAAGCCAAACCGGAACAGGTTCAGGAGCAGCCGACAGAAACCGCTAAATCAATACTCTTGCCGAGCATCGTCTTTCTCGATGAAGCCGGGCTGGAGACGTTCGTGGATCGCCACCGACCGAAAGGCGACGACAAGTTCAAGCGCGCACAGGCGATGGCGGAGCGGATCAAGCGGGCGGGCCATGGTAGCCGCCAACTGGGCCTGCTGCCCCCGGATTGGATAGCCCTCCTGGATGAGTTCGCGCAGGCCTTTCCAAACTTCCATGAACTGGCTGAGCTGCTACGTGACCACTTTGCCCTGTCCAGCCTGGGCGATGGCCGGGTGTCCTGGCCTGCCGTGTTGCTGGTCGGCCCGGCGGGTATTGGCAAAAGCGAGGCAGCACGCTGGTTGGCCGATCAGTTGTATTTGCCCTTTCGTGTATTCGATATGGCGAGTACACAATCGAGTTCGCCGCTCGCAGGTTCCGAATCATTCTGGAGCAATTCCGAGCCAGGCCAGCTCTTTGAGCTGCTGGCCTACCAGCCGCTGGCCAATCCGGTGGTGGTGCTCGATGAACTGGACAAGGCCAGCAACGGCCGACCGCAATACGATCCGCTGGCGGCGCTCTATACGCTTCTGGAACCGCGCAGTGCGCGTGATTTCATCGACCTGTCGATTCGTGATTTCTCCATCGACGCCAGTCATGTGAATTGGATCGCGACCGCGAATGAGCTGGAGGCGATTCCGGGGCCGCTGCGCTCACGGCTGACGGTGTTGCACATTCAACCACCCAGACCGGAGCAGGTCAGAAGCATTGCGCAGTCGATCTACAACCGTCTGCGCGACGAGGCGAGCTGGGGCACTGCCTTTGCCGAGCGACTCGATGATGATGTCCTATCCCGTCTGCAAGCCTTGCCACCGCGCAGTGTGCGTCTGGTTCTTCAGCGCGCCTTGGGTTCGGCGGCTCGTAATGGCCGGAGACTCGTGCAGGTGCAAGACATCAGACCGCTGGTCGAGATCAGCCGCCGTGGCGTTGGCTTTGTCAGCGAGGGATGGAATTGAGGTTGCTCAGCGCTGTCCGGATAGCCAGGCCGCACCGGCGGCCTGCGCATCGGCCTCACTGGCATAGGTTGTCGATGGGCCGCTGATGATGCAGGGCTCGGTTTCGCCGTCGCCTTCCACCGTCCACAGCTCCCAGGTTCCGTCATTTTTCCAGCTAGGGATGGCGGTGTAGGGTTTGTCTTTCAGCGCAGCCAGCGCGGCATCTACTTCGGGGCGAATCTGCAACTCACCCGAGTAGATATAAGGTGTCGCGCAGCGGGTATCAGATCGGCTCATGTTCCGTGCTCCAGAAAAGATCCAGTAGCGCGCTCGCCTGCAGGTAAATACCGGGGTTGCGTGCTTCACTCGGGCCAGCAATGTTGAGAATAGCGATGGCATGACCAACCAGCCAGTCTTGCCATGCCGCCAACAGCTCTTCTGTAGGGGCATGCAAATCGCACAGCAGCAGCGGTTTGCCATGCCCCGTCGCCAGATTGCGAGTGAGCAGGCTGCCACCTTCGAGTCTGCTCCGATAAAGGATCAGCGTGGCATCAGCGTCCAGCACATTGCGTTTGGTGCGCTGGCGGTAGCCGCTGGATTCGGTCTCCAGCAACTGGTAGCGAGCATCCAGTACGCCATCAGCGGCCCGTCGGCCTGCCGGGCACCAGCCGCCGTGCGGAATCTGCCGGGCAATGGCGAAATCCAGCGCCGCCCGGTCTACGCCGGTTTGGCCGCCGGAGATGATCATTAGAACGCCAATCAATCCAGACCCTTTGCTTCCCAGCCTTGGCTGGTCAGCTTGACAGCGTGCTTGGATTCCTTGTTGCCAACACCATCGAGAATGCCCTTGACCACCGGGAAAGCGGCTTGCACCTCGGGCTTCTTGGCCCAGTCGGCAAGGTTGTTGACCTTATAGGTGTAGGTGATGCCTGCCTCCTGGTAGTCACCGAGCTTCATCGGGCCTTCCCACTTCACTACCTTGTCGAGGCTCTTCTGTCCCCAGCACAGATCCGTCTGGGTCACCTTCTGGGAACCGTTCAAACCCCAACTGGTTGCTTCCTTCTCCCGGACAAAGGGTTTGGCGGCATCGGTCAGCGAACAACGCTGTCCATTGTCCGCAGCTTCGCACTTCACCAGCCCGGCGGCCTCAAGCGCGGCCATCTGATTGGCTGTACCGCTTTGCATGGTCTTCTGAAGACGCATGTCCATTTCGGTGACCGCCACCGGGAAGTCGCGGTACTGGTTGAGGCACAACTGCCCCTTTTTCTCGAAATACTGGCTCAGCGCCGCACCGAAGTTCTTTTCGTTTGCATCGGTTTTGCTACCACAAGCGGCGAGCGTGACGGTGCCGAGTACGGCGAGGATGGCAAGCTGTTTGGACATAGGCATGAACTCCCTGTTCTTGTTGGTGAATGAAAGTGGTGTCAGGACAGATCCCAGACTTCGACGGTCAGCACCTTATCGGGCGGATAGGCGGCGATCTTGTCGTGATGCAAGATGACGTCGCGAACCCGGTTGGCGGGCATCACATGGTCGTCGCCGATGACGGCAGGATCGTTGCGCGCCGGCGGGCCGTTCTCGATGATCGGCAGGACATCACTGGCCTTGGCCGTGTAACGGTTGGGATAGCCTCCCGACAGCAGTTGTACCGCCTTGCCTTCATCAACCAACCGCTGCACCCAGCCATTTCCGCCGACACTGGTTTCCTAGTTCGCCAGCACCGCATCCCTTCGACCAATGCCTGTATCCCGCTCCTCGGGCGTCTGGGCGGCAATGACGATCCACCATCCGATCATGCTTTCCTTCCTTCGTCTTCGATCACAACGGAGCTCGACTGGCAACAAACAACTCGACAGGCGTGATGCCACGCTCGACCAGTTCCAGCAGGGGGAAAGACGCGGCAAAGACTTCCATTGCAGGCCAGCGACTCGGCTGGCCTGTAGGGTCTTCTGGCTGCGGCAGCCGTCCCCAGTTATGGGCATCGGGAGCCTCGAAGCCCGCCTCAACCGCTAATCTCAGCCAGTAGCCCTCAAATCGGGATGCATAGCTCTGGTCGCCATCAACCCATGAGAGAACGGCCGCACGAATCTCAGTTTGTTCGCGAATGGCCCACTCGAAGAGAGCGAACGAGGCATGGCCAGGGCGATGTCGATGCAGGTGCTCGCGAAATCGACGTTTGAGATTGACCGTCTGCCCGATGTAGCAGGCTTTTCGCTCGCCATTCCGGCTATGCGCAGTCAGCGCGTAAATCCAGTATCCGCGTGAACGGATGACAGGAGCAGCGCCCGTGTCAACCGGGGTATCTGGTCTTGCTGGCAGTGAGTCGCAGGCAAACCCGAAACGAATCCGGAACCGCTTCCCATCAGGCCCAAGCAACCCGATGTAATCACGTCCATTCCTTGTCACCGTCAGGCCGAGAGCTTCTGCACGTTCAAGGAGTTTTTGTTTCGTGTTGATTTGCCCAGAGGTGATGGCGGCTTGCAGCGTGGCTTTCATCGTCATGGAACACTTGCGGCCTCGTTTTCGTCGCCGTAGTAGCTTTCGCCTGCCGCTTGCTCGTTCCGCCAATAGCGGATCGTCTCGTCGATGCTTGCCCTGTCGTGAGCCTCGATCTCCTCCCAGGCGCCATGTTGCCTCCAGTCGTCGAAGGTCTGCCCATGCAGTTTTTCCGCGACCTCGGCAAGAGCCATGTTCGGATCAAACAGCTCTTCGTGGTCGATGCCCGGATTGAACCAGTCGTCAGGGTCGTATCCATTGGGCAGATCGCAAAAACGCCACCATCCGCGATAGGTTTCAGGCGTGCGGCGGGCGCAATCGGCAAGATACTCGGCCTCATCCTTATCCGACCATTTACCCCGTTCAATCCGTGAGTCACGGTAGGCATCACGATCATGGAAGAAGCATTCGTGCATTCTCGGATCGTGTTTCGCCCAGTCGTAAAAATCACAGCAGATGCCCGACCGTCCCCACCGCATAACGGTTCGCACGACGGCAGACTTCGACGTACCGAACACCCATTCGTATTCGCGTAAGAAGGTCTGTCCGCTGGTTACGCCTTTGCCCTCGCAGGCAAGCTCGAATTGACCTTTGTCAATGCCGATCTAAAACTGACACGCTTTTGCCCATATTGCCGATTTAAAACTGATACACCCCCAAGTCATAGTCATGCGCTTTGCTCGCCCTGGAGAGAGGGCCGAAGGCCCGAACGTAGGGG
>NZ_WUAF01000033.1 GCF_009800965.1 Cognatazoarcus halotolerans
CGAACACCGGCATCGCGGTGCAGGCGCCGGTGATGCGCATGGGCCGGGAGAAGGCCCTGCAGCTGCTGCCCGCGGTACAGCGCGCCGCCCAGGCCCTCGCAAAAATCGAAACCGAGGCAATGCCTGAAGCGGCAAGGAGTGCATAGGGGGCGGCGTCACAAGGCCGGCCCCGTGTTGTGGATTTCGTGCGGCTTTGCCCTGGGTGGGCGGCCGCTGACCTGACAAAGGGTCGGATCGTGTGAATGGCCGTGGTCCGCGCCGGACCTTGCCGGGAGGGCGTCACCGGTTCGACAGCAATGAAACAAGATCGCCGCATTTTTGCCGCGGCAACGACTGGAGACCGACAAGTGACAGACATTACCCAGATCAGCCCGGGCCGCATGGTTTCGGTGCGCGAAGTATTCGGCATCGATTCCGACCTCCAGGTGCCGGCCTTCGACGAGCGCGATGACCACGTCCCCGAGATCGACGAGGCCTACCGCTTCAACCCCGACGTCACGCTCGCCATCCTCGCCGGTTTCAACCGCGACCGGCGGGTGATGGTGCAGGGCCTGCACGGCACCGGCAAATCGACCCATATCGAGCAGGTGGCGGCGCGCCTCAACTGGCCCTGCGTGCGGGTGAACCTCGACGGCCACATCAGTCGGCTCGACCTCGTCGGCAAGGACACCATCGTGGTGCGCGACGGCCTGCAGGTCACCGAATTCCAGGAAGGCATCGTGCCCTGGGCGCTGCAGCGGCCGGTGGCGATGATCTTCGACGAATACGACGCCGGCCGGCCGGACGTGATGTTCGTGATCCAGCGCATTCTCGAACGCGACGGCAAGTTCACCCTGCTCGACCAGAACCGGGTGATCCGCCCGCACCCCTATTTCCGGCTCTTCGCGACCTCGAACACGGTCGGTCTGGGCAACCTCTCGGGCATGTATCACGGCACCCAGGTGCTCAACCATGCGCAGATCGATCGCTGGAACATCGTCGCCACGCTCAACTACCTGCCGCACGAGGAGGAGGTGGCGATCGTGCTGGCGCGCGTGCCGGCAAAGAACTACGACAAGGGTCGCCAGCTCATCGCGCAGATGGTGCAGGTGGCCGACCTGACCCGCAAGGGCTTCGCCGCGGGCGACCTGTCGACGCTGATGTCGCCGCGCACGGTGATCACCTGGGCGGAGAACTGCGAGATCTTCCGCAACCCGCCGCTGGCCTTCCGCCTGTCCTTCCTCAACAAGTGTGATGAAGCCGAGCGGCCGATCGTGGCCGAGTACTACCAGCGCTGCTTCGGTGAGGAACTGGACGAATCGTGGATGCGCGAGGCGCAGTCGTGAGCACTGCCCAGCAGCGGGCGCGCAGGCAGCAGAAGATCGAGGAGCTGTGCGCCGCCACGCTGCGTGCGATGACCGGCGATGCCGAGTTGCATTACCGCGGACGACTCCTGCACCAGGGCGTGCGGCCCTTGCCGATGCATGCGCCGCACCTGCGCGTCGATCCCGACCTCGACGGTTTCGCCGACTGCCGCGCGGCGGCCGATGGCATGGCGCTGCGTCTGCTGCACTCCGACGCCGGATTGCATCGCAGCCTGTGCCCGCCCGGTGGTGTCGAGCGCTTGGTGTTCGAGTGGCTCGAGCAGTTGCGGGTCGAGACCCATGTGCCGGCAGACATGCCCGGCATGGCCGCCAATCTGCACCATCGCTTCGAGGAATGGTCGCGCGCTTTCTATCGCGAGGGGCTTACCGAAGGCCGTCTCGGCATCCTGCTCTACACCGTGGCGCAGATGGCCTGGTCGCGCCTCATGGCGAAACCGGTGCTGGAAGAGACGGAGGACTACATCGAGGGCACCCGGGCCTCGCTGGTAGGCGCGCTCGGTACGCCGCTGGCCGGCATGCGGCGCAGTCGCGACGACCAGCGCGCCTTTGCCCGGCATGCGCTGGAAGTGGTGCGGGTGGTCGGCGAGACCATGCGCGCCGACATGGCGGAAGCCGGCGGTGACGATACGTTGGACGACGCCGAGGAGGAGGACGAAGCAAAGAGCCGCTTTGCGCTGCTGCTGGATTTCGACCAGGACGAAGGCGAGGGCGACAACATTGCTGCCGCGAGCACCGGCCAGAGCAAGGCGTTCGAAGATGCGGAACAGGCCTACCGGGTGTTTACCACGCGCTTCGATACCGAGGTGGCGGCCGGTACCCTGGTGCGCAAGGCGTTGCTACGCGAGTATCGCGAGCGCATCGACAAGCGCATCGTCGAGCAGGGCATCAACCTCCCTCGGCTGGCCCGCATGCTCGGCGCGATCCTCGCACGGCCACAGCGCGATGGCTGGCTCTTCGGCCAGGAGGAGGGGCGCATCGACGGCGCGCGCCTGTCCCAGCTGATCAGCTCGCCGGCCGAGCGCCGCCTGTTCCGCCAGGACCAGTACAAGCCGTCGGCCGACTGCGTGGTGAGCTTCCTGGTGGATTGCTCGGGCTCGATGAAGACTCACGCAGAAGCGGTGACGACGATGATCGACCTGCTGATCCGCGCGCTGGAGATGGTAGGGGTCACCACCGAGCTGCTCGGCTTCACCACCGGGGCATGGAACGGCGGACGTGCATTCAAGGCGTGGATGAGCGGCGGCCGGCCTGCCGATCCGGGGCGGCTCAACGAGGTCACCCACATGATCTTCAAGGAGGGCGACCGCAACTGGCGGCGGGCGCGCCTCGACATGATGGCGCTGCTCAAGCCGGACCTTTTCCGCGAGGGCATCGACGGCGAGGCGGTGGATTGGGCCTGTAACCGCCTGCTCGCGCGCAGCGAGGCGCGGCGCATCCTCATCGTGATCTCGGACGGATGCCCCGCCGACAGCGCGACCGGTCGCGCCAACGACGAGTTCTACCTCGACAACCACCTCAAGGACGTGGTGGCGCGGCGCGAGCAGCAGGGCGCGGTGGAGATCCTCGGGCTGGGAGTCGGGCTGGACCTCAGCCCGTTCTACCGGCGCTGCCTCGCCACCGACATGAGCCAGGCGCTGGACAACAATCTGTTCAACGAGATCGTGCAACTCATTGGCGGCCGGCACCGACGCTAGCAAGGTGGCACGCCGGGCAAGAACCGAAAGGCGAAGGAGAATCGCAATGGCAAAGAAGAGAGTGGTGACCCAGTTCGGCATGGGCACTTCGATCCGCAGCAAGGATTACACCCAGGCCGCGGCGCGCGCGATACGCGATGCGCTGTGGCACAACTCGCTGAACGTGGCGGAGGCATTCGGTTTTCCGAAGACCGCCATGATCATCGATGTCGAGATCGGCGTTCAGCGGCCCGAGGTGGTCGATACGACCGAACTGCTCGGCATCTTTCCCTACGGCCAGCCCACGATCAGGGTGGTGGAGGGCGGTCTCGATGTGCCCAAGCCGGGCGGTGAAGGCCTCAGCGTCATCGCCAACGCAGCAATCATGGTGTCATTCGACATGGAGCCCGCACATGGCTGAGAAGCGCATCATCCTCGAGATGGGGACCGGCAACGATCTCTACGGCGGTGACTACACCAAGGCCGCCATCCGCGCGGTGCACGACGCGCTGCATCATTCTTCGATCGTGCTCTTCAAGTCGCTCGGTTACGACCACGGGAACATGCGGGTGCAGGTCACCGTCGGCGTGCAGGAGCCCGACAAGGTTGACCTCGAACGGGTCGCCGCCGAGCTGCCGCGTGGCTACGCCCGGGTCACCGCGGTGAAGGGCGGGCTCAATGTCGTTGATGCCGAGCAGGACACCACGCATATCGTCGCGACCGCCGCGGTGGAAGCCTTCCTGCCGGTGGAAGAGGGCGCGTGGCGCCTGAGCCAGGCCGGCTGAACCGCGGACCGGTGGGCGGCTGACACCCTTAGGGAGGACGAGACCGGATGCGCAAAGCAGCCGGGCCCCCGTGCAGCATGGCTCAGATCGGCGTCATGCGCTTCTTCGGTGCGTGGCGCATGTGCAGTGACAGCCCGAGCGCCGACATGTGGTGGGAGTTGCGGCCGAGGATGGTCTGCGAGAGCGGGAGGAATTCGGTCTCCTCGAGCTCGGCGTGACAGCGATAACGGCGGACCAGCTCTTCGATGTCGGCCACCTCGATATGGCTGTCATGGCCCTTGGCCACGCGCTTGAGTTCAGCCTCGAGGCGTTTCCAGCGTGACTCCAGGTCGCGGTGCTCGTCGGTGAGCTGCCTGGCGAGCGCCTGCACGCGGTCGCGTTCGGCGCCTTTTTCCGCGCTCGCCAGCACCGCGGGAAAGAGCTCCCGCTCCTCGTCCAGGTGGTGTTCGAAGATCGCTTCGCGGAAGAACTCAAGGGCACTGGCGGCGATTTCCCGGGCACGCGCAGCGGGGCCGAGCAGCGCCGGCAGTTCGTTCAGCATGTCGAGCTTGCGCAGGATGCCGACATGACATTGCGAAAAGTCGTCTACGGGCTGGTGTTCGTTGGTGGAGTCGGATGAGGCGTTCATGGTCCCGTCCTTTGAAAGGGTTGCGATGCGGCGCCCGGAAAACCATCGGATTGCGGGCGAGCGTCGTTCATTTGCCGATCATCAATGCCGGCAGCCAGGTCGAAATCGCGGGTACCGCGGCGATCAATATCAGCACCGCGAACACCGCCGCGAGGAACGGCAGCGTCGCGCGAAACAGCGGCCACATGCGGATGTCGGCCTGCACGATGGCGATGTACAGGCCGGGGCCGACCGGCGGCGTCACCAGGCCGAGCACGGTGGCCACGGTACACACCACGCCGAAGTGGATCGGGTCGATGCCGAGGCTGGTCACCACCGGCATCAGCAGCGGCACCACCACGATGAGCACGCTGATGCTCTCGAGGAACATGCCGAGCAGCAGCATCAGCACGATCACCAGCAGCAGGAACAGGAAGGGCGAGTCGGTAAGCCCGGTCATGTGCTCGACCACCATGTCGGGTACGCCCTGGAAGGCCAGCACCCAGCTGAGCACCGAGGCAACCGCGATGAGGCCGGTGATGGTGGCGGTGTTGGTACCCACCTCGAGCAGGATCGCGGGCAGATCGCGCATTTGCAGTTCGCGATACACCAGGCCGAGCACCAGGGCGATGATCGAGGCCACCGCGCCGGATTCGGTCGGGGTCATCACGCCGCTCATGATGCCGCCGATCACTACCAGCGGAATCACCGCCGGGGCGAGGCCTTCGAGCAGGATCTTGACCGAGGCCGAGCGCTCGCCGCGGGTACCGGCCGGGAGTCCCGGACCGAACACGCCGTAGAGAAAGATCACGATCGCCAGCGCCGAGACGATCAGCACGCCCGGCAGGATGCCGGCGATGAACAGCGGGGCGATCGGCTGCACCGCAACCACGCCGTAGATGATCATCAGCATCGAGGGCGGAATGATCGGTCCGAGCAGGCCCGCGGACACCGTGACCGCACCCGAGAACGCGCGCTTGTAGCCGCTGCGCTCCATGGCCGGGATCATGACCTTGCTCATCACGCCGATCTGCGCCACCGCTGAGCCGAGGATCGATGCGGCCATCGCATTGGTGAACAGGTTCGCGTAGGCCAGACCGCCCTTGAGCCCGCCGACCAGCACCTCGGCCACCGCGATGAGGCGCTGCGTGAGGCCGGCCTTGTTCATGATCTCGCCGACCAGCAGGAACAGCGGAATCGCCAGCAGGCTGTTGATCTCGAGCGCGCCGTAGAACTGGATCGGGATCGAATCGTAGAGGACGGCGAGATCGTTGGTGGCCATGAAGGCCACGGCGCCTGCGAGGATCGCGCCGAAGATCGGAAAGCCGGTGAGCAGCAGACCGAAAAAGACGATAAGCGTGATCATGTGCCGGCCCCCTCATGCTTGATGAGGTCGCGGATATGGCGCAGCACACCGACGAGCTGGTGAAACGACATCGCCGCCATGGCAAGCGGCAGCGCGGAATAGTTGTACCAGCGCGGCAGCTGGGTGGTGGCGCCGAGCTCGATCTGCACCTCCGGACGGGTGATCCACGCGACGCCGAGTTTTGCGACGAAGCCGAGCAGTGCCAGGAAGAGCAGGCCGTGCAACACCGCCAGCCAGTGGCGCCCGCGCGGCGAGAGCGCCTGGGGCAGGAAATCGATCGTCACCAGCTGGCGATGGTGCACCAGCAGGGACAGGCCGAAGAGGGTCGCGAAGACCAGCATCTGGACCGAGATTTCCTCTGCCCAGAACAGCGGTGCATTGAAGAAGTAACGCAGGATGACCTGGACCATCATGATGCAGGTCAGGGCAGCGGTGAGCGCGATGACCAGCACCCGCTCGGCGCTGGCCAGCCAGCGGTCCGCCGACTCGATGGTGTGGATGAACATGGGCGTCCTCTGAGGGCGATGCGGTGCCGCCGGTCGTACGCGGCGGTCACCGGTCAGGTGGGGCTGCCGTAGCAGGTCGCGCGGGCGGACGCGTGGAGTGCCCGCCCGGTGCCGCTCACTTGAGCGCGCTGGCCTGCTTGTAGAAGTCCGCGATCAACGGGTTCTTCGCCGTGTATTTGTCGCGGATCTGCTTGCCCACGGCTTCAAAGGACGAGAGGTCGGCATCGACCACCTTGGCGCCGTCCGCCTTGGCGGTGACAAGGTTGGCCTTGTCAGCGGCGATGGCTTCCTGGAAACCCCAGGCTTCGGCTTCGGCGACGGCCTTGGTGATCATCGCGCGGTCGGCGTCGCTGCGGCTATCCCACCACTTCTTCGAGACCACGATCACGCCCGGGAAGGCCATGTGGTTGGTGAGCGTGAGGTAAGGCGCCTGCTGGTGAAACTTGAGGCCGACCAGTGCATCGAGGTCGATATCCACCGCGTCGAGCAGCTTGGTGGTCAGTGAGGGGGCCACCTCGGAGAGCGGCATGGCGGTTGGTGCTGCGCCGTTTGCGGCCCACCAGTCATTGTAGATCGGGCTCGGGAAGGCGCGGATCTTCTTGTTGGCGAGGTCCTTGGGCGACTTGACCGGCTCCAGCGACAGCACATGACGCATCCCGGCAAAGGTGTAGCCGAGGCCGACCAGGCCATTGGGCTCGAGCCGCTTGAGCATCTCGCGGGCGGCCGGGGTGGACGCGGCGTGCGAGGCATGCTCGACGTCGCGGAAGGCGTAGGGCAGCGACCAGCCGAGGAAGGACTCCTCGCGGTTGGCCAGGCCGGCAGCGGTGAAGATACCGAACTGCACCGCGCCGGCCTGCATCAGGTTGATCATCTGGCCTTCATTACCGAGCTTCTGCAGCGGGCTGACGGTGATCTTCATCTTGCCGCCGGAGGCCTCGGCGAGATTGCTGGCAATGTGTTCGCCAACCTTGTGCCACACATGGCTCGGTGGGGTGATGTGGCCGAGTTTGAGCGACTCGGCGCAGGCCGGCGTGGCGACCAGGCTGCCGAGGGCGATGAGGCCGCCGGCGGTGAGGGCCTTGAGCGATTGGATCAGCTTGTATTTCATGTTTGTCTCCTCCATGGGTAGGTTCTGGCGCGTGGCCGCGCAGTCTTGTTGCTTGCGTTCCCGGTCTACGGCTTGGTGGTCTGTGCCGGTGCGTCCGGCTGGACGGCCGGCGTGGCCTTGCGGAAGGCCTCCAGTTCGTTGCATGCCGCATCTACGGCGACGATGTTCGGATAGGCGGACAGATCCACATTGAAACGGCGCGCGCTCTCTACCTGGGGTACCAGGTAGACGTCGGCGATCGTCGGCGCCTCGCCGAAGCAGAAGGCGCCACGACCAAGGTCGGCAGCGAGCATCGCCTCAATTGCATCGAAACCCGAGCGGATCCAGGTTTCGCACCATGCCTGCACGGCCGTGTCGTCGCAGCCCAGCTGTTTGCGCAGGTATTCGAGGATGCGTCGGTTGTTGATCGGGTGGATGTCGCAGCCGACGATTGCGGCCAGCGCACGCACCCGCGCGCGCTGGGTTGCCTCGGCCGGCAGCAGCGCCGGTGTCGGGTAACGCTCCTCGAGCCACTCGATGATCGCCGGGCTCTGGATCAGCGTGAGGTCGCCATCGACGAGCGCCGGCACCAGTTGTTGCGGGTTG
This sequence comes from Cognatazoarcus halotolerans, assembly GCF_009800965.1. Lineage (GTDB taxonomy): Bacteria > Pseudomonadota > Gammaproteobacteria > Burkholderiales > Rhodocyclaceae > Cognatazoarcus > Cognatazoarcus halotolerans. The sequence continues at coordinate 7,995 of NZ_WUAF01000033.1, forward strand.
AGCATCTTGAACGCGGCGCCGAGATGTTCTTCGGTGCGCAGATCGACCGCGATGTACTGGTACGCGATGCCCTTGAGGTTGAGCGCGATGCGCAGGCGATGCGAGGTGCCGCTGCGAAAGAAGTTATGGATCTCCATGCTTGCCTCGTGGTCGTGGCGCTCCGGGCGTGTTGCCTGCCCGGAGCGCGGTGTGGATCCCGTCCGGTAACGAACGCGATAACGGGCGCCCTGGTCACCGAAGCGATGAAGGGCGTTCAGTCCTTCGCCAGGCAGTTGCCCACGTTCCAGCCGTAGAGCCACTCCATCGCATCGTAGAAACGCTCAGGCGTGCGGCCGCGCCACAGGTCGTTGCGCACCAGGCGCTCGACGCCCTTGGCATGATAGATACGGCCCATCTCGCGCGAGCTCAGCACGATGCGCGCGGTGCGGGCGATGCGGGAGCGCTGGTAGTGTTCGAATGCCTTGATGAAGTCGTTACCGTGCACCCGCAGCGCTTCACCGAGGGTGACCGCGTCTTCGAGCGCCATGCAGGCACCCTGCGCCATGTACTGGGTGGTCGGGTGGGCGGCGTCGCCGAGCAGGGTGGCGCGACCGAAGGTCCATTGGCCGATCGGTTCGCGGTCGGCGGTCGCCCAGCGCTTCCAGGTCTTGGGCAGCTCGATGAGCTGGCGTGCTTTTGGGCAGATGCCCTGGAAGTAGCTCTCGACCTCTTCCTTGCTGCCGTCGGTCACGCTCCATTCTTCCTGCTGGCGGGAGTGGAAGGTCACCACCACGTTGTATTGCTCGCCGCCGCGCAGCGGATAGTGCACCAGGTGGCAGTTGGGCCCGACCCAGATGCTCGCGGCGTTCCACTGCAGATTTTCGGGAAAGTCCGCCTTGTCGACCACTGCGCGATAGACCACATGGCCGGTGACGCGTGCGGGGTCGCCGACGTACTGTTCGCGCACCACCGATTTGACCCCGTCGCAGCCGATCAGCGCGAGGCCGCGATGGGCGGTGCCATGCTGGTCGTAGACGGTGACGCTGCTGTCGTCCTGCTCGATGCGTTCGACGTGGGTGGAGGTCAGAACCTCGACCCGCCCGGTTTCCTGCGCGCCCTCGAGCAGCGAGAGGTGTACATCGACGCGGTGGATCACCGCGTAGGGGTTGCCGAAGCGCTTGATGAAGGCCTCGCCGGTGGGGATCTTGCCGACCTGGTATTCGTCCAGCGCGTCGTGCATCACCATGTAGTCGGTATAGACGGCGCGGCCGCGCGCCTTGTCGCCGATGCCGAGAGCGTCGAACGCGTGGAACGCGTTGGGGCCGAGCTGGATGCCGGCGCCGATCTCGCCGATCTCCGGGGCTTGCTCCAGTACCTTGACCCTGAAGCCCTGGCGTACCAGCGCCAATGCTGCCGCAAGCCCGCCGATGCCGCCGCCGGCAACGATTACGGGTAGTTGTTGATCGTTCATCTTCCAGTCTCCTTTTGTGGGTTCTTCAGCACGGCTGTCGATGCCGTGCGTGCGTTCTTTTGGTTACCGCCGGTGGCTCATTCGGCGGCGCCGACGGTCAGCGCGATGTCGCCCACGCCATCGACATGGCCGGTGATCACGTCGCCGGGCTTGACCGCGCCCACACCCTCCGGCGTGCCGCTGTAGATCAGGTCGCCGGGCTCGAGGTGGTAGAACGTGGAAAGGTCGGCGATGATCTCGCGCAGATCCCAGATCAGCTTCGAAAGATCCGAACTCTGTTTGGTCTCGCCATTGACCTGCAGGTTGATGGCGCCCTTGTCGAGCACGCCTAGATCGCCGACCGGTACTACCTCGGTGCAGATCGCGGACTTCTCGAAGTTCTTGCCCAGATCCCAGGGGCGGCCCTGTTCGCGGGCGACAAGCTGGAGGTCGCGGCGGGTCATGTCCAGGCCGGCCGCGTAACCGTAGATCAGCTCACCGGCGTTTTCTTCGGCCACCCGGAAGCCGGGCTTGCCGACCACCACGACCAACTCCATCTCGAAGTGGTAGTTGGCCGTTCCGGTGGGGTAGGGCACCGTGGCGCCGGATTCCACCAGCGTGGAGGCATCCTTGATGAAGTAGAAGGGGCGCATGGTCGCTTTGTCGACCGGGCGGTTCATCTCGATGGCGTGGGCGTGGTAGTTGCGGCCGACGCAGAAGATGCGCTTGACCGGCAGGCGCTGCTCGCTGCCGCGCACCGGCAGCGAATAGACCGGGTTGGGGCTCCAGGCGTAGTTGTCTTGTGTCATCTGGTTCTGTCTCCGATGGGGATTGGTTTGCGACGCAGGCGAACGGGTCAGGCCCGTACTTCATAGACGCCGAGCTTCTTGTGCAGCGGGGCCTCGTCGGCGATGAAGACGAAGGCGGGTTGCTCCGACGAGCGGTTCTTGAGCGTCACCGGCGTATAGCCCGGCGCACAGCAGGTATCCGCGGGCGAGAGGTTGAACAGGGCGCGGTCGATTTCGACGTCGGCACCACCTTCTATCAGGTGGAACACCATCGCCGGAGAGCGGGCCGGCAGCTTCAGCGTCTCGCCGGGGCGAAGCATCAGCGCCGAGAAGCCGAGGATGTTCTGGCAGTCGCCGCCGGTTTCGGGATTCACATAGGCGACCTGCACGGCGTCGATCCCCGGCTGACTCTCGGCGAGGCCAAGCAGCGCGGAGCGCGCATCGGACCATGCGTAGCGCAGCATCGGGTAGCGACGGTCGCTGCTGCGGCTGAAGACCGGTGCCGGTACCACGCCGCCGCGGGCGTAGCCGCGCTCGTTCATGGTGGCGCTCACTTCCTGGGCCTTGCCTTCGGTGACGTAGGAGGCCTCCATGTAGTACACCAGCGGCAGGTCGAGCACGTCGAGCCACACCACCGGGTCCTTGCCGTCGTGGCCGTGTTCGTGCCACAGGCCGGTCGGGGTGAGAATCAGGTCGCCGCGGCTCATCGGGCATTTTTCGCCGTCGACCGTGGTGTAGGCGCCTTCGCCTTCGACGATCATGCGCACCGCGTTGGGCGTGTGCTTGTGGGCCGGCGCCCATTCGCCCGGCAGCAGCAGTTGCATGCCGAGGTAGATGCTCGAGCTCGCCTGCATCTTTTCCAGTCCGTGGCCTGGGTTGGCCAGCACCAGCACACGGCGTTCGGCCTTCTCGATCGGCGTAAGCTCGCCGGCTTGCAGCAGCAGCGGGCGCAGTGCCTGGTAGGACCACAGAATCGGCTGGGTCCGCAGGGCGGGCTTGCCCGGCGGGAGTACGCTGCGAAGGCTCGGCCAGAGCGGCACGAGGTTTTGGCGGGTGAGCTTTTCGCGGTAATCCGCGGGTAGATCTTCGAGGGTTCCCAGTGCAAGCATGATGCTGCGTCTCCTTTTGTGCTGCGGTCCCGTGAAAGGCCGTTTTATTGATCTGGATCAATCGACTACCTGTGGAGCGCACTCTAGCGAGGTGATAGCATTCGATCCATGCAATGGATCGAATATGAGTGATTCGAATTTCGAATAGAGGGGCCGTGCGATGCAGATGCTCGACGTAAGACTGCTGAACGTATTCGACGAGATCTACAAGACCCGCAGCGTCAGCCGGGCGGCCGACAATCTGGGACTCGGTCAACCGGCGGTGAGCATTGCGCTGGGCAAATTGCGAACCCATTTCAAGGACCCGCTGTTTGTTCGTACCTCGACCGGCATGGACCCGACGCCGTTCGGCGAGGGCCTGGTACAGCCGATGCGCGCGGCCATCGACGCGATCGAGGTGGCGCTGGGCCACCGCTCGGAATTCGATCCCGCAGAATCACGACGGACCTTCCGCATCGCCATGACCGATATCAGCCAGTTGGTGTTGCTGCCGGATCTCCTGCGCGAGATACGCAAGGTGGCTCCACATGTACTGATCGAGGTTTTCCCGCTGTCGGCAGATACGGCCGGCATGCTCGAGGCGGGTGAAGTGGATCTGGCGCTGGGCTTCATGCCTCAGCTCGATGCCGGTTTCTACCAGCAGGCGCTATTTCGCCAGCATTACGTCTGTCTCGCCAGCGCAGACCATCCGCGCATTCGTGGCCTGCTTGACCTCGCGACCTTTGAGGCCGAGGAGCATGCAGTCGTCACCACCTCGGGCACCGGCCACCGGATCGTCGAGCGCGAGATGGCACGCCTCAATATCACGCACCGCGTGGCACTTTGGATCCCGAGTTTCCTGGGCGTCACCTTTGTTGTCGAAAGCACCGACCTGCTGGTGACCATTCCCGCGCGTCTGGGCGAATTGCTCGCCGGACGCGGCCATTTCAATGTGCATCCGGTGCCGTTTCCCTTGCCCGACTACGCGGTCAAGCAACACTGGCACGAGCGCTATCACCACGACCCGGGCAGTCGCTGGTTGCGCGGTCTGGTCAGGGACCTGCTGTCGGAAATCCGGGGGGAGGATGAATTGTCGTGAGCCCCGATCTTGCTGCGGGCATGGCGAGCGGGGTGACCAAACGATCACCCCGGGCGTCGCTCTGGCGGCCTCCCGGCTTGCACGCAAGCGCTCACGGACGCCATCCGATTGCTTGTCAGAGCGGTTTGCGAATGGTCATCGCGCCGCGGATGTCGCCGACCTTGTAGCCGGTGGCCTGGTCGGCGGGATACAGCGATTCGAGCTTCGTGCGCACCGCCGGGCCGATGTCCGCGCTGCTGCCGTGGCAGGCAAGACACAGCGGTTGAGTCGGCAGGGCTTTCATGTAGCGGTAGGATCTGCCGTCGCCGTCGGCAACGATCTCACCCTTCTCCAGCGTGGCTGGCGCCTCACCCGCGGCGGCACGGCGGTCGAATTCCTCGAGGGCGGTACGTTCCCAGGCATCGGGTACGGCCTTGGGGTTGCGGTTCTTCAGGCTGACGCGGCGAATCATCCAGCCGGTCTTTGCCGAGGCCTCCTTGGCCATCTGCGGTGCCTTGTCGCGACAGACACTGATCGCGCCTTCCGGCCCGCCTTTCTCGATCTCGCTCTTGAGTACTGCCAGCAGTTTTGGCGGGATGCCGGATGCAACGCCGCGGGCTTCTTCGAGCAGGGCGGTTTCGTCGGCGAACGCCAGCGTGCTCACGGGGGCGAGGAGGGCGCAGGCGAGGAGGGCAAGGGTCGGCTTTTTCATGGGTTCTCCAGTCGGACGGTTTATTAGGGAATGATTATGCACTCGATGGTGCCGGCATACCACCCGTCAACGCCATCCGCGCGCGGCCCCCCGGTAGCGGCCGAAAGATGACCGTGGACTATCCCATCCGCGAGCCACTAGACTACCGCAGCCTATCCGGGCGTTCGGACGGAGCCCGCACGTGCATCGTGATGCTACGGCGGGTCGCCGCTTCCTCATCCGGCAGGCGCTAGCACGCAGCATTCACGATCGGCTACAGGAGATGCAGATGCGGATTGGTAAACCTTTAGCCTTGGCGGCTACTTTGTCAGCCTGTGCCCTGACGGTGGCGCCATCGATGGCGGCTCCATGCGCACCGCCGGGCGAACTGCGCGAAGCCAGGCCACTGGCGATTCGTGCCTACGTGCACAGTACCGGCAAGCAGGTTTTGACTCTGGCGGGGTACTCCGGGGCGGAATATGAGGATCCCGCCGCGATGCGAGCAACGGTAGTCAAGGCGCTGGCCGGCAGGGACCCCGGTACATGGATCGTCAATATCGGCGCCACAGCCGCCGGCATCGGCGCGGCCTATCCGGTGGCCAAGGCGCTCGGCTTCACCACCATGGGAATCGTCTCTGTGCTGGCCAGGGACGAGGGCGCCGCCTTGTCCGATTGCGTGGATATCGTGTTCTACGTGCCGGATACGTCTTGGGGCGGATTGACCGCTGCCGGACACTTGTCGCCGACCTCCGTCGCCATCGTCGAGACCGGTACCGAATTCCTTGCGATCGGCGGCGGAGAGGTCACGCGTGACGAGATGGCGGCAGCCCGACGCGCCGGAAAGCCGGTGATTTTCGTTGCCGCCGACATGAATCACGAGATCGCCCGCAAACGGGCTTTGCGCAAGGGTCTGCCCGAGCCGGTGGACTTTCGCGGTGCGGCCCATTCGGCGTTGTGAGCAGCGGATACACCTGCCCGAAATATCACGATGGATGGTCGACCCCGTCTCCGGGAGACGCGAAGGCCGAACCGCGTGCTGACCGCGGTAAAGGCAGTGCGTTCGAGTTTGTTTGCACGGAGCGGTGAGGATCGCGACAAGGCTTGTGGTTGCACTGAACTGCCCTGCAGCGGCGGGTGTGCGCATGGTCAGGCCTACATTCACTTCGATTGCGTGACCGTCATGCTTCGGGATACTCGGCAGCATGATGCCGGCTTGCATCCCGATATGAGAGGGAGCGGGGCATTGTTGTGCCGAACACGGCACGTCTCTTCGGCTGAGTCTCTGCTGTGTCGCAATCCAAGACTCCAGCGCCTTGTGCTAAAATCTCGAGATATTTTGTGATTAACGAGCGAGGAAGGCGCAATGCCGATGGATATCAAGCTCTCCGTTCTCGACCAGAGTCCCGCCCATCCGCTGGAAACGGCGCCGGGCTGCGCCAATGCGGGCCAGATGTCCATCGCCCTGGCCAGGGCCTGCGATTCCCAAGGTTATCACCGCTACTGGGTGGCCGAGCACCATAACAGCCCGCAGTTCGCCGGGCCTGCCCCGGAGATCCTCGTGGCAGGCATCGCCAGCGTCACCGAGCACATGCGGGTGGGCAGTGGCGGCGTGATGCTAAGCCATTACAGCCCGTACAAGGTGGCCGAGGTATTCAACATGCTGTGCGCGCTTTTCCCGGGCCGGATCGATCTGGGCATCGGTCGCGCGCCGGGCGGGGATGCGCGCGCCGCCTCGGCGCTGGCCTGGCCGTCCAGTCCGCTCGAGCCGAACCACTATCCGGCCCAGGCGGCAACCCTCAAGGGGCTGGTGACGCAGACACTGCCGGCGGATCACCCGTGGGCAGGCCTGCACATCAGCCCGCAGCTTGGCAGTGGCCCGGAGCTGTGGATGCTTGGCTCGGGCGGCGGTAGCGCGGCGCTGGCCGGTCAGCTCGGGATGTCGCTGGCGCTGGCCCGCTTCATCTCGGCCGACCACTGTCATCCCGAAATCTTCGATGCTCATGACCAGGCCTGGCGTGCGGCCGGCCACGAAGGCACGCCCCGGCGCATGCTGGCCATTGCCGGCTTCTGCGCCGAGACGCGTGAGGAGGCGATGGAATTGGCCAGTACCGCCATCTATCGCAAGATGATGGTGCAGATCGGAGGTCAGGACGCGCTGCTGTCGCCCGCAGTGGTGCAGGATCGACGCAAGCGCTTTTCGCCGTCAGAAGAGGCCGAATATCGGCACATCGAATCCGGCTACACCATCGGCACGCCCGAACAGTGTCGTGCGGAGATCGAGGCCCTGGCGAAAGCTTTCGGAAGCGACGAGATCGCCGTCGTGACGGTGACTCATGATTTTGTTGCGCGGGTGAACAGCTACAGGCTGCTGGCCGGCGCATTCACGGGTTAGCGACTGGCCGGCCTGATCGGCCGCCGGATACCAGGTCTTGAACGCCGGCATGGTTCCGAGCCCCGCCTGTCCTGCCAGCGAGGGCGGCGACGGAGCGGCGGTCGTCATCGCGGATCTGCAGGCTTTGCCGATCACCCTCGATGTATCGCTCCCGCTGCGTACCACTCGATCATCCTGAGCGAGTTTCCGTATCCGTGGCGAATCTGTTCTTCGTCATAGCGGTGCCGGGTACCGACCGGGCAGCTGATCCTTGCAAGACAGGTTTGCGCGCAGGCGGAGCCGGCTCGGCGGCGGTAGGCGATGCAGCGCGGGAGATCGAAGTCGCCGCTTTCCATCGCGTTTGCCGGGCAGGCGGTGGTGCAGGGTTTTGCGCTGCATCGATTGCAGGGTGATTCGCCTTGCGAGACAGGCGTGGGCGCAATTCCGGTGCCGGCGAGCAGGGCGACGCGATAGGCGAACCAGGTGCCCCAGCGCGCGTTGATTCCTATCTTGAAGGGGCTGGAGTGGTGCCATCCGGCGAGGCGGCCGAGGCTTTGCAGATCGAGTGGCGCATCGCCGGGATAGAGGTGCTGCGAGGGCGTGTTGCCGTAATGCGCGGCGAACCATTCATCGACGGTCCGCGTGCTGAAATCGTCAATGGGGTCGGTGCTGTCAAGGCTAGCTGCCTTGACCGACGCCCAGAGCGTCGGGCCGGCGTTGCCGATGAGGATCAGCTGGCGATATCGATCCGGGTCGTCCGCAAGACTGGCGAGGCGTGTGCGCAGCCCTTCAGGCAGGGCGGCGATGTCGAATACCGCCTGCAGGTTGAGACCGACCCGCTCAAGGGCGCCGAAGTCGCCGGCGGTCACGCGTCTGCCTCGATGCTCGCCAGTGCTTCCTCGAGCTCCGCTGCCGAAGCAGGGCGGACGAGTCGGGCGCGTTCGCTACCCTTGTTCAAGACGATCAGCGTAGGCCACAGTCGCACCGCGAAGCTGCGGCCGAGGCGCCTGCCGGGGCCGTCTTCCACGCGGACGTGACGGACCGTGGGATGACGCGACAGCACCTCGGCAACCATTGTCTCGGCGGCGCGACAGTGGCCGCACCAGTTGGTGCCGAAGTCGAGAACGAGCGGCTCGTCGAAGGCGTCCACTTCGGCACGGGTGATCGGGGTTTCGGTGTAGCGGAGTGCTTGGGGCATGGCATGCGGTGACGGTTTCACGACAGGGCTAGAGCATAGATCAAGCGCTCGCATCCTGCGCAAGAGGCCCCGCGGCCGCTGCCCTCCAGCCAGGCACTCAGGCTCGAGCTGGCACCGCCTCGATTTCGATCTGGCGACGCTTGCGTCGGCCGATCCATGCTGCCGACAACGCGCTGACCAGGCCGGCGAACAGCACGTAGGCACAGATCAGCCATGGTTCGCCATTGTTTTTCTGCAGTAGGTAGGTGGCGATCATCGGCGTGATGCCGCTCGCGAAGATGCCGGAGAACTGATAGACGAAGGAGATCCCCGAGTAGCGGACCCTGGCGTCGAATAGTTCGGCGAAGAGTGCCGCTTCAGGCCCATAGATCGATGCATAGAACACGCCGAACGGGATGATGATGGCCAGCCACACCATGAGCATGCTGCCGCCACTGTTCTTCATGAACCAGAACCCGGCGAAGGCCGACAGGCCGGTGAGCAGCGATCCCCAGAAGTAGATACGGGTGCGGCCGATCTTGTCCGAGAGATGACCGAACAAGGGAATGGTGAGGATCATCACCAATGCCGCGGCCATCACGCCGAGCAGCGCGTCGGTGCGGGTGAGATGCAGCGTCTGGGTGAGATAGGCGATCGAGAACACCCCGAAGATGTTGAAGAACACGCCGTCGATGTAGCGCGCGCCCATGCCGGCCAGCACGTTGCCGGAATGTTTGGTGAGCACTTCCTTGATGGGGAGCTTGATCTCCTCGCCTGAGGCCTTGACCTTGGCGAACTCGGGCGTTTCTGTGACATTGAGACGGATGTACATGCCGACCGAGACCAGCGCGAAGGACAGCAGAAAGGCAATGCGCCAGCCCCATGCAAGGAACTGCGCGTCGCTGAGCAGCGACGACAGTCCGGCGACCACCCCGGAGGCAAGACACAAGCCCAGCGCCAGGCCGATCTGCGGGATGCTTGCGTAAAAGCCGCGTTTTCCCTTGGGTGCGTACTCGAAGGACATCAGCACCGCGCCACCCCACTCGCCGCCCAGACCGATACCCTGCGCCACGCGCAGGATCAGCAGCAGGACGGGTGCCCAGATGCCGATCTGTTCGTAGGTGGGCACGAGGCCGATCAGCACTGTCGCGGCGCCCATGATCATGAGGGTCATCACCAGCATGCTCTTGCGGCCGAGCTTGTCACCGAAGTGGCCGAAGATCACGCCGCCGAGTGGCCGGCTCAGAAAGCCGACGGCGAAGGTGCCGTAGGCCAGCATGGTCGAAACCAGCGGATCGTCGGAAGGGAAGTAGAGCTTGTTGAAGACGATGCCGGCGACGACGCCATAGAGGAAGAAGTCGTACCACTCGATGGTCGCGCCGATCAGGCTGGCACTGACCACGCGCCTGACGTCCTTTGGATCTTTCCTTGCTGCCTGGTTCATTGTTTGTCTCCGCGGGTGTTCTATGTGTGGCCCTTGTTGCCGGCCGTGCCTTGTCCGCGATGGCCGGGTGTGTGCCCGGATCCGGCGCAACGAAGACGGGGCCGCGATGAAGATGAAGCGGCCTCTTTCACGGCAAGCTATGTCCACTATTTATTCATAAATAAATAACACCAAGTGCAATCGAATGAAATTCGACGATTTGAAACGCAACCGGGCCGCGATGTGCCAAAACGCGGGAAGGACCGGTTCGACGCACTCGGCCTTCTGAAAGGCAGGCCGAAGCAGTGCGGGTTCTTGCGGTGCTGGAAGAGGCAATGGCCGCGAATGTCTTCGCGGCCATTGCCTCTTTCTAAGCGTTGCGTGTTCGATCAGGTTGGCTGCCGGCGCCCTGACCGGGTCAGCCCGGCGAGGGAATCAGCCCCAACGAGAGCCACGGGATGAAGGCGATCAGCAGCCACGAGACGATGAGCCCGAGCATGTACATCACCGCGAAACGCACCAGTTTCGAATAGGGTATGCCGGTCACGCCGCTCGCCACGAACAGGTTCAGGCCGAACGGCGGGGTGATGAAGCCGATGGCCGCGCCGACCAGGAAGATGACCGAGAAATGCACCGGATCGACGCCTGTCGCCACCGCGATCGGTGCGAGTATCGGCGCGAAAATGACGGTGACCGGCAGGCTTTCGAGAATGCAGCCTGCGGCCAGCACGATGGCCATGCACACCAGCAAGACGGTGGTTTCTCCGTTGCCGAACCAGGCTACGAAGGCCGAGACCGCGTCGGCCGCGCCGAGCAGACCGAACACTTGTTGCATGACGATCGAGATGGCAATCATCGGCGCCAGCATGCCGGTGAGCTGGCCGGAGCGCAGCAGGATGTCGGGCAGGGCCTTCCATTTGATTTCGCGGGTCAGCAGCAGGCCCGCGACGAGGCAGAATCCGACCGTGATCGCCGCCGCTTCGGTGGGCGAGAAAATGCCCGAATAGATGCCGAAGATGACGATGAAGATCGCGAAGAAGCCGAGGTAGGCATCCCTGGCGCTGCGCAGCACCCGTTTCATGTCCAGTGGCGTGACCGAGCCCCAGCCGTTCTTGCGGCACATCCACCAGCACACCGCCTGCATTGCGATCACCATCAGCATGCCCGGCAGGATGCCGGCGACGAACAGGTCCGAGATCGACAGGTTCATCAGGAAGCCATACACGATGAAGATGATCGACGGCGGGATGATGATGCCGACCGTGCCGCCGGCGGCAGCCGTGGCGGCGGCGAAACGGCTGTCGTAACCATCCTTCACCAGCAGCGGATGCATGATGCCGCCGATGGTCGCGGTGGTCGCCGAGTTGGAACCGGAGATTGCCGCGAAAAGGCCGCACGAGCCGATCGTTGCGAGGCCGAGGCCGCCGCGCATCCAGCTCAGGCAGGCGTGGGCGAAGTTCGCCAGGCGGGTGGCGATGCCCGCCGCGGCGATCAGGTCGCCGGTGAGGATGAACAGCGGTAGCGACAACAGTCCGAAGAAGTTCAGCCCCTCGAACAGGGTCACGCCGATGTTTGCGAGCGTGAAATCGATGACCACCGACACGCCGGTGACCCACAGGGCGATCACCAGGAAGATGGGGACGCCGAGCAGGAACAGCCCGACGACGCCCAGCGAGACGAGTGTGATGAGTACAGAGTTGTCCATGATCGTTCCTCAGTCTCCGCCGATGGTCTGGATTTCGACCAGGAAGGGTTCGCGCCGCCGGTAGCGGCCGATGTCCTGCGCCAGATTCTGCAGTGCGCGGATGATCAGCAGCCCCCAGCCGATCGGCGTGGCAAGGTAGAACCACCATTGCATGATGTCGTCGGTGCCCTGAACGATCGCGAAGTTGTCGTAGGCAAGCTGGGTCTGCTCGACGGTGTAGACCGCGACGATGGTGCCGAAGCCGATCCACAGGAGGGTGTCGAGCCACATCATGGCGAACTGCATCCCGTAGGGCATGCGCAGGCGCAAATCGTTGAACACCAGGTGGGTCCGCTGCTTGACGTTGTAGGCGCAGCCCACCCACGCCACCCAAAGGAACAGGTAGATCGGAATCGACGTGCTCCAGGCAATCTGACTGCTGAAGACATAGCGTTCGACGACCGCGTAGACGATGATCAGCGCCATGCTGGAGTAGGCGACAAGGATGAGTGAGCGTTCGGCGTTGCGGTCAAACCACCGGAGTAGCGCCATCAGGTAGGACATGCGAATGCCTCCTAGAACATGACAGGGGAGACTGGCCCCGCCTTCGGCGGAGCCAGCCGCTGTGGCTGGGGAGGGCTTCGCCTCAGGCGCTCTGCCACCAGCGGCGCGGCTTCACCGACGACACCGCGGCGTCCTTCGGAATCTCGCGGGCGATGTTGTAGATCTCCTTGTAGACATCGCTGCCGCCGGACATCTTGTTGAGGCGTTCGCGCCATTCTTCCCAGGGCTTGGGGTTGTACTCGGGCGAGCACATCTTCTCGGCCTTGAGGATCTCGGCGTCCGAGAGCGTCGCCACGCGGACCTTGTTTTTGCCGAACACGGTGTCGGGGCCGGGGTTGGGGACTGCACCGACCACCTCGACGAGAGCCTTTTCCTGATGCACCTGGGTGTATTGCTGCGCATCGAAGGCGGTCTCCATGACCACATCCTGGAGCTTGGCGGGCAGCTTCTCGAAAGTCTTGTTGTTCATCGCGGTGTGCTCGGTTCCGCAGAAGAACCGGAGGTCCACCGCCTGCGAGAGCACGGGCGCCATGTTGGCGTAGGCGGCGGCGCCCATCCAGGTTTCCGCGCCGTCGATGAGGCCTTGCTTGAGTCCGTCGAGCGTTTCTTCCCAGGAGATGGGTACCGGGTTCAGGTTCATCAGCTGCATGGCAATGCGGCCGAGCTGGGTGCCGGTGACGCGGTTCTTGGTCCCGGCAAGCTGCTCGACGCTGGTGATCAGCGGCGCATCGGCGAACTTCTTGCCCAGCATGATGCCGCGCAGCTCGCAGTGGGTGAAGAGGAACTGGATGTTGTGGCGCTTGCGCATCGGATCGCGGAAGAGCTTCTCGCTCTTCGGGTGGTAGAAGAAATAGTGCTGCGAGGCGCGCGACGGGAACATGTAAGCGAAGTCGAGCACGTTGTAGTACGGCGCGGCGCCGGCGGAATTCTGGGTACTGGCCGAAAACAGGTCGACGATGCCTTGCTGCGCCTTCTTGACGCAGTCGAGCTGGTTGCAGATCGCATTGCTGCCGATGAACTCGATCTTCAGCGCGCCGTCGCTGCGCTTCTCGAGCTCTTGCGCAAACCACAGCTGGCCGGATTCCTGGATCTTGAGGTTTTCCTCGTTGAAGCCGGAGGCGCCGAACTTGAGTGTCATCAACGGTGTGCCGGCTTTGCGGGCATCGGCGGTCTGGGATGCGGCCCGTGCGAGCCCCGAGACGGAAAGCGGCCCGGCGAGGCTGGTTGCGGCAAGCACGGTCGAGGTCAGCCCGTAGCGTCCGGCGATCTTGAAGAAGCCGCGGCGGTCAAGCGGTGTCTGGTTGGCCATTTGAGTGTCTCCTCTGTGTGGCTGGCTGGGCGTCATTGCCCGGTATTGCGGTTGTGGAACAGCACGACCGACCGTGCGGGTCGATCGGTTCTCGCGAGCCTTGCGCTTTACCGTCCGTCAAGGCCCATGTGATTCACTGGCGGCGGTCGGCGCGGATCATGTCGGCGGCCTTTTCGGCGATCATGATGGTCGGGGCGTTCGTATTCCCCGAGACGAGCTCGGGCATGATCGAGGCGTCCACCACACGCAACCCATCGATGCCGCGCACCCGGAGTCTTTCGTCGACCACCGCCATGGCGTCCTTGCCCATCTTGCAGGTCCCTGCCGGGTGGTAGATCGACTGCGAGTAACGGCGTGCGGCCTCGAGCAGCTGCTCGTCGCTGCTGAACTGGGCGCCGGGTACGAATTCCGAGATGATGTGCGGCTTGAGCGAGGGTGCCTCGGCAATGCGCCGGGCGACCTTGATGCCGCCGATCACCACCGGAAAATCGCGTTCATCCGACAGGTAGTTGGCGTGGATCAGCGGATATTTGAGCGGGTCGGCCGACTGGATCTCGACATGACCGCGGCTGAACGGCCGCAGCTGGCAGACCGAAGCGGTGAAGGCCGAAAAGGGGTGTGCGCCTTCGCCGGGCTTGTCGGCGGAGAGCGGTTGCATGTGGAACTGGATGTCCGGTCGGTCGGCCTCGGGGCTGGAGCGGGTGAAGATCGTCACCTGGCTCGCCGCCAGGGTGAGCGGACCGGTGCGGTTGAGCATGTACTGCATACCGACCCAGGCCTTGCCGATCAGGCTGTTGACCTCGTCATTGAGGGTTCTTTCGCGGGTCTTGAACACCAGTCGTACCTGCAGATGGTCCTGTAGGTTGCGGCCCACGCCGGGCAGATCGTGCAGCACCGGCACGCCCACCTTGCGCAGCAAGGCCGCCGGGCCGATGCCCGAGTTCTGGAGGATCTGCGGTGAGCCGATGGCGCCGGCGGAGAGAATCACCTCTGCGCCAGCGCGGACCTCATGTAGCTCACCGTCTCGCCGGTATTCGACGCCGATCGCGCGCTTTCCGTCGAACAGGATACGGGTCGTCTGCGCGTGGGTCTCGACGGTGAGGTTGGGACGCTTGCGCGCCGGCTTGAGAAAGCCCTTGGCGGTGCTCCAGCGGAAGCCCTTGTGGGCCGTCTGCTGAAAATAGCCCACTCCTTCCTGCGTCGCGCCGTTGTAGTCCTCGTTGAAGGGAATCCCGATATCCTGCGCGGCAGCGATGAAATGATCGGCGATCGGCCGACGCAGGCGCAGGTCCGAAACCTTGAGCGGTCCGCCCACGCCGTGGAATTCGCTCGCGCCACGCTCCTGGTCCTCCGATTTCTTGAAGTAGGGGAGCACCTCGTCGAAGCGCCAGCCGTCGTTGCCGAGGTCGGCCCAGCGATCGTAGTCCTCGCGCTGGCCGCGCACGTAGAGCAGGCCGTTGAGCGAACTCGAACCACCGAGGACCTTGCCCCGCGGCCACTGGATCTGCCGTCCGGCAACGTTCTCGTCAGGTTCGGTCTTGTAGCACCAGTCCAGCTCGGGGTTGTGCATGGTCTTGAAGTAGCCGACCGGAATATGGATCCACGGATTGCTGTCGGGACCGCCGGCCTCGAGCAGGAGCACGCTGTTGCGCGGATCTTCGCTGAGCCGGTTGGCGAGCACGCATCCCGCCGAGCCTGCGCCGATGACGATGTAGTCAACTACCTGTGCCATTACTCCTGTCTCCTGAGTGCCGGTCGGCTCGAATGAGGGGTGGCCGAGGTTCCGGTTTTCATGTAAAAAATGAAACGTTACGTTTCAAAATTAAGTTATAGTCACTATTGATTGGTCGATAAGAAAACCCAAGTGCAATCGACAGGAGACGTGGAAATTGAAACGGAACGCCGGAAAAGCGGATCAGAATCGCGCTGCAGCGTCGATCGAAGACGATGACGAGGACTTTGGCGGGCCCGATTCGAATGCCTCGAACGAAGATGTGAGGCGATTGCGGCCGCTAACGGTGCTCGAGCATCTGACCGAAGCCCGCCAGCCCCTCACGCTGGCTCAGCTGGCGAGTCTGATGGGGGTGCCCAAGAGCACCCTGATGCGGCTGCTGCGGTCGATGGAAGTCCACGGTTACGTGCTTCACATGCCGGCCGAACGAGGTTTCGTACCGGGCCCGAGGTCCACTACGCTGGCGCTGAACTCGCTGCGCAGCGCCAACATGCGGCGCGAATGTCGAGCGGTGCTGCGACGCCTCGTAAACAAGCTCGGCGAGAGCTGCAACCTCACCGTGCCGGATGCCGGGCGCGTGCTTTACGTTGAAAGGGTCGAGACCAGCGAGCCGCTGCGGATGCATCTGCGGCCGGGTACGTGGGTGCCGATGCATTGCACTGCGAGCGGCAAGCTGTTCCTGTCGGCGATGTCTCTGCTGGATCGCCAGGCGCTCCTCGCGAACATGCAGCTGGACCGTCATTCACCCCATACCATCGTCGAGCGTGCGGCGCTCGATGCCGAACTCGACCGGATCGCCCGCAAGGGCCTCGGCATCGACAACGAAGAGTTCGTGCGCGGCATGATTGCCGTCGCCGTGCCGGTGCTCGGCCGTGACGACAAGCTGGTCGCCGGCATTGCCTGTCATGCACCGACGGCACGTCGTTCGCTTGAAGATCTGATGAGCAGCGTGTCGCAGATGCGTTTGGCCGCAGATGCGATGCGCGAGGTGTTGTTCCCGGCGCTTCCCTGAGGCTGCCCTCGACCCGAGGTGCGGCGGCGTTCCATCCGAATCGGCCGGAAGAGGCGCGTCGCTTCCGTTTCGTGTGATGGTCGCCGCGGACGCCGATACGTGCCGCCGAAGCCGGTTTGCTGGCGCTGCGTGCCCGGTTCAGGGGCGCTCGCCACGGGCGAGCCGGGCGGCGATGTCGTCGATCACGGAAGGCAGGGTGGCGATGGTGTCGATCACGTAGTGCGCGCCGGCGCGGGTAAAGTTCGCGGTCGCCGCCGCACGGATGGTCGCCAGCCTCTCCGGCGCGCTCTCGTGATACTCGGCGAGGCTCAGCGAGGCCATGCTGCCGGACAGGGCGAGGCCGACGGTCCACATGCCCGCGTTGAGCCCTTCGGCGATGCCGGGCAAGGTGTCGTCGACCTTGACACAGCGGGCAACGCTGCCGATGGCGAGTTCGATCACGCATTGCAGTGCCATCCAGGGTCCGGGTCGTCCGCCCGCGCCGAGCTGGTCGCCGCAGACGGTGCAATCCGGCCGGTAGCCGTGTTCGGCGGCGAGCGGCATCAGCGCATCCATGACCGCTCGCGGATAGCCGGTGGTGGTGCCGACTTTCATGCCGCGGTGTCTCAGTGTGGCGATCGCCTCGAGGGTGCCGGGAATCAGCTCGGCATGTGCCCGGGCGCGTTCGATCTGACGGGGCACGAAGGCCTCGTAGAGCCTGTCGATGTCGGTTTCGCCGATCTGCCGGCCGAAGCGCGCGCGCCAGCGCCCTGCCACCGATGGGTCTTGGGCGAGCGCCTCGAAATGCTCCCGCTTTCCGAGGCCCATCGGCTTGCGCGCCTCGTCGAGGGAGAGCTCGAAATCGAAGGCGCTGCGAAAGGCTTCGACGAATGTGGCGGCAGGTGCCAGCGAGCCGAAATCGATGGTGGTGCCGGCCCAGTCGAGTATCACTGCCTCGGGTTGCGGGATCCGCATCGGGTCTGTTCCGCTGGGCCGCGACTACAGGATCTGGAACGCGATGATGGCGACGAGGGTCGGTGGCAACGCGGTCACCAGCAGCCCCAGCGGGTTGATCGCCTCGTCGTCGAAACTGCCGCGCAGTATTGCGAAGGCAGCAGGATTCGGCGCGTTGGCGATGACGGTGAGCCCGCCGCCGGTGACCGCTCCCGCAACCAGTGAATATCTGAAGGCGTCGTCGGTGCCCTGAACCAGAGAACCGAGATAGGTGAGGGCTGCGTTGTCCGTTATCGCGGTGAGCGTGGTTGCGCCGAAGTACAGCGCGGTACTGTCCATACCGGCGAGCACGTCCTGCAGCCACCATTGCTGCTGGGTGCCGAGGGTCACCAGACCGGCCAGGAAGAAACCGACGAGCAGCCCTTCGCGCAGGATCAGACGGTCGTGATAGTGGCGGTAGGCTTCGGCAACGCCGAGAAACAGCAGGAATACGCCGACGAATACCACGGGATGGTGCGAAAAGAAGACGATGCCGGAGAGAAAGAGGACGTGCAGCGCGATCAGCTGCGCCGGGACGCTCGCGCGGGTCCCTTCGGCCTTGACGTTCAGTGCGCGGAGCTCGTCGCGAAACAGCCAGGTTGCAAGGCCTGCATTGACGAGGGCCGCAATCGCCGCCTTCCAGCCGAAGTGCCCCAGCATGTACCAGAGATCCCAGTTCCAGCGTGAAGCGACCATCAAGACCGGTGGTGCAGCAAAATGGGTGAGGGTGCCGCCGATCGAGACGTTTACGAAGAGCGCACCAAGCGTGACGTATTTGAGGCGGTGCGAGATCCCCCGGGAATAGAAATTGTCACGCAGCATCAGGGCCGCCACGGTCATCGCCGCAGGCTCTGTGATGAAGGAGCCGAGCAACGGAATCACCGACAGGCAGATGAAGTAGAAGGCGACGCTGTCCTCGAAGGGCAGGTAGCGGGCCAGCGCATGCGCGAGCATCTTGCACAGTTCGAGCACTGGCCGGCTGGCGGCCACGACCATGATCACGAAGACGAAGGCCGGCTCGGTGAAATCGAGCCCTTCGAGATAGGCGGTGGTCGCCGCGGTACCACTGGTCAGACTCATGAAGCCGAGCAGCACGAAGGCCCAGAAGCCGAAGACCACTTCGACCTCGCCGAGCAGGTGCCAGGTGCCGGCGTGCTTCGGTTGTTGATGAGCGAGGCGCTCGAAGTACTTGGTCATGAAAGTGTGCGCGACCGCGATCGCGAACAGCAGGGTGCCGGTCAACTGAATGGTGGTGGGAGTCATTCGTTTTTCGTCCTGTCGGGTTCTCCGGTCCCACGCCGTGTGTCTGTCGCTGGGGCCCGTAGCGCGGGTCTGTTCGAGTGTACGCCCGCGCACGGATTCCGGCTGGCCGGTTTCACGATACCGCCGTGATCATGAGGCTCAGGCCGATCACCAGCAGCGTGCCAAAGGCGATGCGACGCATCGTCGTTGCCGAGAAGGGCGGCGGAAAGCGCCGGCCGGCGTAGCTCGCCAGCGCCACCAGCAGCACCGCGAAGGCGGTCAGCAGCCACACTTCTGTGCTGAGTCCGCCCTGGGTGGCGACGAACAGCGTGCGCGCGCTCGCCGTAAAGGCGAACACCAGCAGCAACATGCAGCGAATCGAGGCGATCTCCATCGGCTGGCGGTAGAGGTGATAGATGGCCGGTGGCCCGGCCATGCCGAAGAGGCCGCTGGAGAGCCCCGCGAAGACGCCGCACAGGAAGAAGCCGCGGTTGGACGAGCGCTCCGCCTGGACGCGTGGTTTGAGCGCCAGGCTCACACCGCTGTAGGCGATCACCGCGCCGATCATGAACCTGAGCACCTCGGCCGCAGAGCTGCTGAGGTAATCGAGCAACAATACTCCGGTGACGCTGGCCGGCAGGACGCCCAGCAATACCGCGCGTGCGGCCGGCCAGTCGATCAGGTTCAGCCGGCCGGGCAGAGCCACCGCGCTGTTGACCAGAGTCACCAGGCTTACCACTGCAGCGACGACCGAAACCGGCGCCAGATCGAAACCGCTGGTCGCGCCGATCACGATCATGCCCAGGCCAAACCCGGTGACGGTCTGGAAATAAGTGGCAAAGGCGATGACCGCGAGCAATGGCAGCAGGTGAAGCAGCGTCTCCATGTCGTGACGGCGCGCGCAGGGCTCTTCAGCCGGCGGCCGATTCCCTCGCAGTCTGAGCCTGAACCACGGTAACCGCGATCACATGGAACACGTCCTCGGCGCTGCAACCGCGCGAGAGATCGTTGGCCGGCTTCGCGAGGCCTTGCAGCAGCGGCCCGATCGCCACCGCGCCGCCGACCCGCTCGGCGAGCTTGTAGCCGATGTTGCCGGCCTCCAGATTCGGAAACACCAGCACGTTGGCGCGGCCCTTGACCTTCGAGTCCGGCAGCTTGCGGTTGGAAATCTCGGCGACGATGGCCGCGTCGAGCTGGACGTCTTCGTCGATCGCCAGTTCGGGGCGCTGGCGCTTGACCGCGCGGGCGGCTTCGACCACCTTGCTCACCGCGGCGTGCCTGGCGCTGCCGCTGGTGGAAAAGGAGAGCATCGCCACGCGGGGCTCTTCGGCGAGCAGGCTGGCGGCGCTGTCGGCGGCGGCCATCGCGATGTTGGCGAGCTCCTCGGCGTCGGGATCGACCACCAGGCCGCAATCGGAAAAGATCAGGCCGCCCTTGAGGGTATGGAAGGGCTCGCAGAGCATCATCAGGAAGAAGCTCGAGACCAGCTTGAAGGACTTGTCCACGCCGATGATCTGGAGTGCGTTGCGGACCACGTCACCGGTGGTATGGACCGCACCGGCCACCGAACCGTCGGCGTCACCGAGATGCACCATGAGATTGGCGAAGCACAGCGGCTTGCGCACTTCCTGCTGCGCCTGCTCGCGCGTCATGCCCTTTTTTTCGCGCAGCCTGAAGAGCTCTTCGGCATAGGCCTCGGTGCGTGGCGAGTCTGCCGGATCGATCAGTTCCATGCCGGAAAGATCGATCGCCTCGTCGTCGGCGAGACGGGTGATGCGCGTCCGGTCACCGGCCAGGACGATACGGGCCGTGCCTTCGCGGGTTGCGCGCAGCGCAGCCTGGAGGATGCGCGGATCGTCGCCTTCGCACAGGACGATGCGCAGCGGGTTTGCACGGGCGCGATCGATGATTCTGTTGATTGCTTTCATGTCTGGGGTTCCTCGTCGTCACCGCATTCGTCGGAGTGCGGAAAAAGAGGTGCCGGGTCCGGCCTTGGGAGGCAGCCGGACGCCGGCGAAAGATTCAACCCCCGTTGTTGCGGGGAGGAGGAGGGGTTGATCGCAATTCGGATCTGCATCGTGATGCCTGTCCGCTACCCGGCCGCCCCTGTGCGGGGTTGGCCGGGTGTTGTTTCCTCAGACGTAATCCTTGTACTTGTCGAGGAATCGGACGGGTTTGGAGAGGGCATCGCGGCGGAACGGGTCACCGAGTTCGCGGGTACACATGATCTCGATG
>NZ_WUAF01000034.1 GCF_009800965.1 Cognatazoarcus halotolerans
GAGAAGTAATGGAACATCGAGGACAGGGGATCAAGTTGGCCACGCATCGCTGTCAGGACAAGGGTTCGGAAGACCAGGCTATGACATTTGCCAGGGCCGTTCGTTCACTGGGTTTTGCATCAACCTGCTAATGGATTTATCGCCCTGCGTGTGCTCGACTTGCTCGGACGCAAAGTGCTCTGCGATCATCTGGAGTGCTCGGGCGGCGCTAAGCTCACCGAGGCTCGACTGACTGATCTGGATAATGATTTCCTCGATCGCGGTCACATGCGGACCTATTGTGCTGTTAGTGACTGCACCAGATGAGCTCGCAATAATCCGATAGTCGTCTGACGAAAATGTCTCGACATGAGAGTGGGAGAAAACCTCGTTTGCGACAGCGATGATATTGTTGAATCCCGCCTCGGATGTGACATTGAACCCTTGTAGCAGGCTTAGCGGTGCACCAACTGATGACAGATCAACCCCAAGGCCGACCGGAACAACCTGCACGCCCTTTGAGTACGCGTAGCCAGACTCAAAGTACATCCAGTTGGATCGAAGAGAGTTTGGGGTCACAAAGGCGAGCATTAGCTTAGCCTGATCCAGCGCTTGTTCTACCCTGTGAACCCAGTTTCGGCCGAACGGAATGCTTTGTCCGTCACTCGACATGAATACATCAATACTGCCGCCAGTCTTCGCAACGAACAGCTCCTTCAGTTTGGCGAGAGCGCGTTTATCCTGCGACGAGTGGCTAAAGAAGGTAGTGGGCTTCTGCATATTGGTCTCTTCTGAGGCCTAACGAATAGCGTTTATCCGCCGCCGATCCCCGTTTGAATCGCGCCGCGGCGGAACTGCGGCGGACAAACCTCGCTGAACTAAGCTGCCGGCACGGCGGCAACGATGGGGATTGTAGGCCGACAACCGCCGCGCGCAAGCGGTTCGCATATTCGCTTGGCGTCGCGAACTGCCGGTTGGGCAGGCATGTTCGGCGCGTGGGCACCGTTGGCGGGAGCGGTGCGTGGCATTTATGCGGCCGGTGGATTGATTAATGTGATGGGCACGAGTACGTCCCTAGCGCGAGGCATGGCTGTCGATCAGATGGAAATACGGCACTGGCGTGGCCGCGCGGGTCATGGCGGCCCCGGCCTGTGCCCTCGACCCGGCCCGAAGCGATCACGCCCAACAGCACGAAGTGCCCACCGCACTGGGGACAATGCGAGGAGAAGCTCTGGGTCCGGCCTATTTTTGTACGATGCAGATCTCTGACCAACAACGGCTTACGGATCCCACACCAGCCTAGTGCGCCGCGCACGCGCAGTCTGATCGTCACTTCCGTCCCGCTGGTTTTCCAAAGCCCGCTCCCGCGTGCTTAAATCGGATACCTCAGCTTTCCCACGGCACCCGATGAGCTCTCCTGACTCCCTCGCCAGCAATCCGGACTGGCACGACTATGCGGTGCTGGTGGTCGATGACGAGGCGGGGATGCGCAGTTTCCTGCAGCGGGCGCTGGCCAATCGTGGCTGCACGGTGCATGTGGCCGAGTCGGCCGAGGCGGGGGCGCGGGCGCTGGCCGGGGATCATGTGGATGCGATCGTGCTCGACATCGCATTGCCCGGAAAGGCTGGCATCGAGTGGCTCAAGGAGCTGCGCGAGAGCGGCTTTTCGGGCGACGTGATCCTCATCACTGCATTTGCCGACATGGAAACCGCGATCGATGCGCTGCGCGCGGGCGCGTCGGATTTCATCCTCAAGCCCTTCCGGGTGGACCAGATCGTCAATTCGCTGCAGCGTTGCTTCGAGCGTGCCCGGCTGACCCGCGAGAACTACATCCTGCGCCGCGAGGTGGCGGGGCTGTCGGGCGAGGTGGAGGGGATGATCGGCAGCTCGCCTGCGATCCTGCAGATCTGCGCGCTGATCAAGCGCGTTGCGCCTACCCCGTCGACGGTGCTGATCCTCGGCGAATCGGGGGTCGGCAAGGAGGTGGCGGCGCGGGCATTGCACCAGATGAGTACCCGCGCGGACCGGCCCTTCGTGCCGGTCAATTGCGCGGCGATCTCGGCCGAGCTGATCGAAAGCGAACTCTTCGGCCACACCCGCGGCGCCTTCACCGGTGCCAGCGAGAGCCGCAACGGGCTCTTCTATTACGCCAACGGCGGAACCTTGTTTTTGGACGAGATCGGCGAGCTGCCGCTGGCGCTGCAGACCAAGTTGCTGCGGGTGCTCGAGGAGCGTCGCATCCGCCCGATCGGCTCGGCCAAGGAGCTGCCGGTGGACGTGCGGGTGATCGCCGCCACCAACCGCGACGTGCGCGCCGAGGTGGCGCGCGGCGGTTTCCGCGAAGACCTGTTTTACCGGCTCGAGGTGCTGATGCTGGAGATTCCGCCGCTGCGCGAGCGCATCGAGGACATCGCGGTGCTCGCCGCACACTTCAACCGCCAGCTCGCCGCGCGCCTGGGCCTGCCGCCGCTGGCGATCACCCCCGAGGTGGCAGCGCGCCTGGCGGCCTACGCGTGGCCGGGTAATGTGCGCGAGCTGCGCAACCTCGTCGAGCGCTCGCTGATTCTCGGCGCCTTCCCGGCCTCGGGCGAGGCGCCGGCCGGTGGCGAACCGCTGCCGCTGAGCCTCGCCGAGGTGGAGAAGCGCCACATGCTGGCGGTGCTGGCGCAGTGCAACGACAACAAGACCCAGGCCGCGCAGTTGCTCGGCGTGAGCCGCAAAACGCTCGAACGCAAGTGCGCCGAATGGGAACAATAGGCGCGCCATGAGCCGCGCCCCAAGCCTTGCCGAACGCCTCGCCGGATCGGTGCGAGCCAAGCTGCTGGTACTCGTGCTGGCGCCCCTGCTGCTGGGCGTGCCGTTGTTGCTGGGCCTGGTGTGGAGCTGGGGCAACGAAGCCTACGAACGGCTGCTCGGTTTCAAGATCAGTTCCGACCTGGTCACCGCCCACGAGTATTTCGAACGGGTCAAGAGCGGCGTCGGGCGCGACCTCTCGGCACTCGCCAATTCGCGCCTGCTGGCCAATGCCATGGCCCACAGTGCGCCGGCCACGCTGCAGCGCCAGCTGCAATCGATGGCGCTCGCCGATGGCCTCGATTTCCTGCGCCTGCTGAATGCAGACGGCACGCTCAGGGCCAGCGCCGCACAGTCTTCGCAATTGCCGGCCGCGTGGCTGGCCATGCCGGCGGTCGCGGCGGCGCTGGCCGGCGGGGCCTTCACCAGTATCGAGCTGGTCGGCCCGAACGCGCTCGAGCACATCGACCCGGCGCTTCGTCGCCGAGCCTACCTGCCGCTGGTGCCGACCGAAGCGGCCGCGCCGGACCCGCGCAGCGTGGAGGATCGCGGCATGGTGATCCACGCTGCGGCGCCTGTTCTCGATGATGCCGGGCGACTTGCCGGCGTGCTCGAAGGCGGTGTGCTGCTCAACGGCAACCTCGCCATCGTCGACCGCATCAATGCGATCGTCTACAAGGAGGGCTCGCTGCCGCTGGGCAGTCTCGGCACCGCCACGCTGTTTCTCGGTGATACCCGCATCGCCACCAACGTGCGCCTGTTCGAGGGCCGGCGGGCGCTTGGCACGCGGGTCTCGAAGGCAGTGCGCGACCAGGTTCTGGGCGCCGGCAAGGACTGGCTCGGCACCGCCTTCGTGGTCAATGACCATTACGTGTCGGGTTACGAGCCGGTGGTCAACGGCGCGGGCCAGCGCATCGGCATGCTCTACGTCGGCTTTCTTGAAGCGCCGCTGCGTCAGGCCAAGCAGCTCGGCATGTTTGCGCTGTTCGCGATCTTCCTGGTGGTGAGCGGCATCGGCACGGTGCTGTCGCTGCGCTGGGCGCGCAGCGTGTTCAAACCGATCGAGCGCATGAACGCGGTGATCCAGCGCATCGAGCGTGGCGACGCCGCCGCGCGGGTCGGCCCGCTGGCGAGCCGCGACGAGGTCGGCCGGCTGGCCGGCGAGTTCGATCACCTGCTCGACACGCTTGCCGCCAAGCAGGCGGAGCTGCGGCGCTGGGCCGATGAGCTCGACCGCAAGGTGATGGAGCGCACCGCCGAGCTGGCCGAAACCAACGCCAGCCTGCGCCGCGCCCAGCAGCAGCTGGTGATGAGCGAAAAGCTTGCCGCGATCGGAGAACTCACCGCCGGTGTGGCGCATGAGATCAATAACCCGGTAGCGGTGATCCAGGGCAATCTCGATGTGCTGCGCGAGGTGCTCGGTCCCGACGCCGAGCCGGTGCGCGAGGAGATCCGGCTGATCCACCAGCAGGCCGACCGGATTCGCCAGATCGTCACCAAGCTGCTGCAGTTCGCACGGCCTGGTGAATTCGCCGGCTATGTCGAAGCGGTGGACGTGAACGGCTTGATCAACGATTGCCTGGTACTCACAAGACATAATCTCGAGAAGCGCGAGATCGAAGTGCATACCCGCCTCGAGGCCGGGGTGGGGATCGAGATCAATCGTTCGGAGCTGCAGCAGGTGCTGATCAACCTGATCGTCAATGCGGTGCAGGCCATGCCGAACGGCGGCCGGCTCGATCTCGCCAGCGCCGACTGGTTCGAGGACGGGCTGCACCTCGGCGCCGTGATCCACGTCTCCGATACCGGTCAGGGCATCGCCGGCGAAGACCTCGACCGCATCTTCGATCCCTTCTTCACCACCAAGAAAGGCAGTGGGACCGGTCTCGGCCTGTCGATCAGCTACACCATCGTCCAGCGTTATGGCGGACGCATCACGGTAAGCAGTACTCCGGGGGCCGGCAGTGCCTTCTCGGTGTGGCTGCGCAGTCAACCGGAGTACGACGACAGTCCCAGTGCACCGGGCTTCGAGGCGCGCTGGCGACGCAGCCAGGAGAGTGGCGCGGCGGGCGCATGAGCCTGCCGATGGCAGTTTGTCGGGTGGGACATTTTGACCCGATCGCTGCGTGCGATGGACAAAATGTCCCGTTTTGCGCGCTGCCGCAACGCGAATAACCCTTGAGCCGTGCGGGTCTGTCGCCGGGCACGGAAACTGCAGAGAACTTCCCCAAAAGGGCTGCATGCCGCGGCCGACGACGAGGGGGAAGGGTGACGACGAGCAAGGACTCCATTGCGTCCTCATGTGACACATTGTTGTGTCGCTGCCAGGGACGGGTTGCCGACGGTGCCATCGAGGCGCTCGAGCTGTCGGGCGTGACGGTGGTGGACGGCCTGTGCCGCAGCAGCACCGCGTCGCCGCTGCTGTCGGGTGGCAGCGAGACGCTGGCGGTGGGCTGCAGTCGCGAATCGCCGATTCTTGCCAGCCAGGCCCGCTCGGGTCGGGCATTGCGTTTCTTTCCCGCGCGTGAATATGGTGCCGGCAGCGCGGCGGCACCACGGCTTGCCGCGCTGATCGCGATGGCGCGGCTGCCCGAGCCGGCGCCGGTCGAATCGGTTCCCTACGAGAGCAACGGCCGCCTGGCGATACTCGGTGCCGGTCCCGAGGCGATGGCCTGGGCGCGGCGCCTGCAGGGCAAGGCCGACGGCCAGATCCAGGTCACGGTGTTTGCCGAGGACGAGGCGCCGCTGCCGGCTGCCACCCCGCGCGAGATTCCGCTGCACCGTGCCCGTGCGCTTAGCGTCGAGGGCTGGCTGGGCGCCTTCGACATCGCGTGGACGCCGGCCAACCCGGTGGATGCCAGCCGCTGTACCGGCTGCGGTGCCTGCCTCGAGGCGTGCTCGAGCGATGCCATCGTGCGCGACGGGGTTGCCGCCTATGTCGATCTCGCGCGCTGCAACGACAAGCAGCGCTGCATCGAGGTGTGCGAGGTCGGTGCGATCGACTTTTCGATGCGACCGCGCAGCGCGCGCTTCGATATGGTGCTCGACCTCGCCGCCACGCCGCGGCTCGCCATGGCGCATCCGCCGCAGGGCTATTTCGCGCCGCAGGGCGATGCGCTGGCGCTGGCCGAGGCGGCGCTGGCCCTCACCGAGCTGGTCGGCGAGTTCGACAAGCCGCGCTTCTTCGATTACAAGCGCAGCCTCTGCGCCCACTCGCGCAGCAGGAAGGAAGGCTGCTCGCGCTGCATCGACAGCTGCTCGACCTCGGCGATCAGCGCCGACGGTGACGGCATCCGTGTCGAGCCGCACCTGTGCATGGGCTGCGGCGCCTGCGCCAGTGTCTGCCCCTCCGGCGCGATGCGCTACAACTACCCGGACGTGCCCTACGAGGGCCAGCGCCTGCGCGCTGCGCTGAGCGCTTGGCTGGGCACGGGCGGCAGTGCCCCCACGGTGCTGTTCCACGGCCGCAAGGAAGCCGCGCTGCTGAAGGCTCATGCCGAAACCGCGTCGCTGCCGCCGACGCTGCTGCCGATCGCGCTGCATGACGCGGCCAGCGTTGGTCCCGACCTGCTCCTCTACGCGCTGTGTGCCGGTGCGGCGCGGGTCGCGGTATGGCAGCAGGACGACGCCCCGCCGACCTATCGCGCCTCGGCCGCGCGTGCGGCCTCGTTTGCCCAGGCGGTGGTGGCCGGGCTCGGGCTCGATGCCGGCAGCCGCCGCTTCGTCGCGGTCTGCGGCGATGCCGACGAGCTGCTGCGGGCGATCGACGGCAACCCGCCGCCGCTGACCCGCACGGCCACCTTCCATCCGCAGACGGACAAGCGCGGTACGCTCGACCTGTGCTTCCGCCACCTCACCGCGCTGGCGCCCGAGGCCGCGGCGGCGGCGCCGATCGCGGTGGCCGAGGGGAGCGCCTACGGCACGGTGAATGTGGCGGCCGAAAAGTGCACGCTGTGTCTGTCCTGCGTGGGCGCCTGCCCGGCGCGGGCGCTGTCGGACGACAAGGATCATCCGCGCTTGCGCTTCCTTGAAAGCGCCTGTCTGCAGTGCGGCCTGTGCGTAGACACCTGCCCCGAGGATGCGCTGTCGCTCAGCGCGCGGCTCGACCTGCGCGCCGAAGCGAAGAAGGCCCGCACCCTGCACGAGGACACGCCCTGCAACTGTGTGCGCTGCGGCAAGGCCTTCGGTTCCACCGCCACGGTGCGCACCATGGTGGCGCGGCTTTCGGGCCACGCCCTGTTCGCCACCGAGGCGCAGCGCAAGCGCTTGCTGATGTGCGGCGACTGCCGCGTGATCGACATGATGGAGCACGGCGAGATGCCCGGCGCCGAAACCACCGAGGTACGCCAATGACCACGCTCGAGACCCGGGCCGCTCCGGTCAGCCCCGAGGACGAGGACCGCGCCGGCTTCTACGGGCTGATCGCCAACCTGCTGGCGCAGCCGCCGCATCCGGTGCTGCTGGCCAGCCTGGCCGGTGCCGAACCGCTCGAGCCGGAAGCCGGCATTGCCGAGGCAGAGGCACTGGCGCGCGCCTGGAAGGGCCTGCGCGCCGCCGCCCGCGATGGCGACTCGGCGGCCATCGCCGACGAATGGCGCGCACTGTTCACCGCCCCTGGCAAACCGCAGGCGGTGATGCACGCTTCGTGGTACCTGACCGGTTTCATGATGGAAAAGCCGCTCGCCGTGCTGCGCGATGACCTTGCCACGCTGGGCCTCGCGCGGCGCGACAGCTGCGGCGAACCGGAAGACCACCTGGCGGCGCTGTGCGACGTGATGCGGGCGCTGCTGATCGACGTTCGTCGTCCGCCAGCCGAGCGCGCCGCCGCGCAGGAGAACTTCTTCAACCGTCATCTGCGGCCCTGGGCGGCAGCTTGCTGCACTGCCCTGCAGAACGCCGAGGACGCACGTTTCTACAAGTCGGTCGGCGCCTTCTCCGGCGCCTTCCTGGCCCTTGAAATGCGGATGCTGGAGATCGAGGCATGAATGCCCACATCGCCAGCGCTGCCCGAGCACCCGACCACGCGGGAGATACCAGCATGAAAAAGAGTGACGATACCCAGGCTCATCCGCCGGCCAGCTTCGGCCGCCGCAGTTTCCTGTTCTCGGCCGCCGGTGGCGGCGTGGCCGGGGTGGCGGCGGTGACCGGTCTCGGCAAGGTGGACAGCGCGCCGCCAGAAGCGGTGACCGAACCGCAGGGCCAGGGCGAAGGCTATCGCCTCACCGGCCACATCCAGCGCTACTACCGTTCGACCCGTCTGTAAGGAGGCTGCCATGCTCACCAGGAAATCAAGTCGCAGCCCCGGTTCCGTCGGTAATGGTCCGAGCGAAGCATTGGCCGGTTACGTCGCCCCCCGACGCCTCGACCGGCGCAGCTTCCTCAAGCGCTCGGGGATTGCGGCCGGTGCCGGCGCGATCGGCGCCAACCTGCCCTTCGCGATGGTGCGTCCGGCCGAGGCGGCCACTGCGCCGGCAAGCGGCGGCGGTGTCGAGGTCAAGCGCTCGGTATGTACCCACTGCTCGGTCGGCTGCGCGATCGACGCCGAGGTGAAGAACGGCGTGTGGGTGGGGCAGGAGCCGGTCTTCGACAGCCCGATCAACCTCGGCGCGCACTGCGCCAAGGGCGCCTCGGTGCGCGAACACGGTCACGGCGAACACCGCCTGCGCACACCGATGAAGCTGGTCGACGGCAAGTGGCAGCGCATCAGCTGGGAGACCGCGATCGCCGAGGTCGGCGACAAGCTGCTGGCGATCCGCGAGAAGGACGGGCCCGATGCCACCTACTGGATCGGCTCTTCCAAGCACTCCAACGAGCAGGCCTACATGTTCTGCAAGTTCGTGCGCATGTTCGGCACCAACAACACCGACCACCAGGCGCGCATCTGCCATTCCACCACGGTGGCCGGCGTGGCCAACACCTGGGGTTATGGTGCGATGACCAACTCCTACAACGACATGCAGAACGCCAAGGCGATCTTCTTCATCGGTTCGAACGCCGCCGAGGCGCACCCGGTGTCGATGCTGCACATCCTGCATGCCAAGGAGGGTGGGGCCAAGGTGATCGTCGCCGACCCGCGCTACACCCGCACCGCCGCCAAGGCCGACCAGTACGTGCGGCTGCGCTCGGGCTCGGACATCCCGCTGATCTATGGGGTGATGCGCCACATCTTCGAGAACGGCTGGGAGGACAAGAAGTACATCGAGGATCGTGTCTACGGCATGGACAAGATCCGCGAGGAAGCGATGCAATGGACCGCCGACAAGGTACTGGAAGTCACCGGCGTGCCCGATGACGAGGTCAGGCAGATCGCCGAGACCATGGCCAGGAACCGGCCCTCCACGGTGGTGTGGTGCATGGGCCAGACCCAGCACACCGTCGGCAATGCGATCACCCGCATGATGTGCGTGCTGCAGCTGATCCTTGGCAACGTCGGCGTGGCCGGCGGCGGCACCAACATCTTCCGCGGCCATGACAACGTGCAGGGCGCCACCGACGTCGGCCCCAACCCGGATTCGCTGCCCGGCTACTACGGCATTGTGGCCGGCTCGTGGAAACACTGGTGTGCGGTGTGGGGTGTGGATTACGAATGGATGAAGGGCCGCTTCGCCAGCCAGGCGATGATGGAGAAGCCCGGCATCACGGTGTCGCGCTGGATCGACGGGGTGCTCGAGAACAACGACCAGGTCGACCAGGACGCCAACCTCAAGGCGGTGGTGTACTGGGGCATGGCACCCAACTCGCAAACCCGCGGCAAGGACATGCTCGAGGCCATGAAGGCACTCGAGCTGCTGGTGGTGGTGGATCCCTACCCGTCGGCCACCGCCGCAATGGCTGCCTCGGTGCGCAAGGACGGCGTCTACCTGCTGCCCGCGGCGACCCAGTTCGAGACCTACGGTTCCTGCACTGCCTCGAACCGTTCGCTGCAGTGGCGCGAGAAGGTCATCGAGCCGCTGTTCGAGTCCAAGCCGGACCACACGATCATGTATGCCTTCGCCAGGAAGTTCGGCTTCGGTGACGAGTTCGTCAAGAACATCAAGCTTGAAAAGGACGCCAAGGGCTGGGACGAGCCGAACGTCGAGGACATCCTCCGCGAGATCAACCGCGGCACGTGGACGATCGGCTACAGCGGCCAGTCGCCCGAGCGGCTCAAGCTGCACATGAAGCACATGGAGACCTTCAATCCGCGCACCCTCAAGGCCGAGGGTGGCCCTTGCGAAGGCGAGTACTTCGGCCTGCCGTGGCCGTGCTGGGGCAACCCCGAACTCAAGCACCCGGGCTCGCCCAACCTCTATGACACCACGCGTCATGTGATGGATGGCGGCGGCACCTTCCGCGCCCGCTTCGGCGTCGAGAAGGATGGCGAGACCCTGCTGGCCGGCGACGGCTCGGCCTCGGTCGGCTCCGACCTGCCCTTCGGTTATCCGGAGTTCGACCATGTGCTGATGAAGAAGCTCGGTTGGTGGGACGAGCTCAGCGACGCGGAAAAGGCCGCCGCCGAAGGCAAGAACTGGAAGACCGACCTGTCCGGCGGCATCATCCGCGTGGTCATGAAGAACCACGGCTGCATGCCCTTCGGCAACGCCCGCGCACGGGCTGTGGTGTGGAACTTCCCGGACCCTGTGCCCAAGCACCGCGAGCCGCTGTTCTCGACGCGCCCGGCCTTGATCGACAAGTACCCGACCCACGAGGACAAGAAGGCTTTCTGGCGTCTGCCGACGCTGTACAAGACGGTGCAGCAGCAGTTCAAGGACGTGAGCAAGGACTTCCCGTTGATCATGACCTCCGGGCGCCTGGTGGAATACGAGGGCGGCGGCGAGGAAACCCGCTCCAACCCGTGGCTGGCCGAGCTGCAGCAGGACATGTTCGTCGAGCTCAACCCCAAGGCGGCGGCCGACCGCGGCATCAGCGACCGCGACTGGGTATGGGTGAAGAGCCCGACCGGCGCGCAGATCAAGGTGCGCGCGCTGGTGACCCCGCGGGTCAACCACGAGACCGTGTTCCTGCCCTTCCACTTCTCCGGGCGCTGGATGGGCGAGGACATGCTCAACTTCTATCCCGAGGGCGCGGCGCCGATCGTGCGCGGCGAGGCGGTCAACACCGCCACCACCTACGGCTACGACGTGGTGACGATGATGCAGGAATCCAAGACCACCGTTTGCCAGATCGTGAAGGCGTAAGGAGAACACCATGGCGAGAATGAAATTCCTCTGTGACGCCGAGCGCTGCATCGAGTGCAATGGCTGCGTGACCGCCTGCAAGAACGAGAACGAGGTGCCTTGGGGCATCTCGCGGCGCCGCGTGGTGACCATCGCCGACGGCGTGATCGGCAAGGAGAAGTCGCTGTCGGTGGCCTGCATGCACTGCTCGGATGCGCCCTGCATGGCGGTGTGCCCGGTGGATTGCTTCTACCGCACCGAAGAGGGCGTGGTGCTTCACGACAAGGACCTGTGCATCGGCTGCGGCTACTGCTCCTACGCCTGCCCCTTTGGCGCGCCGCAGTTCCCGCAAGAGGGCGCCTTCGGCCAGCGCGGCAAGATGGACAAGTGCACCTTCTGCGCCGGCGGTCCCGAAGAGGACGGCTCGCAGGCCGAGTTCGAGAAATACGGCCGCAACCGCCTTGCCGAAGGCAAGCTGCCGCTGTGCGCCGAGATGTGTTCGACCAAGGCTTTGCTGGCGGGTGATGCGGCCGAGGTCGCGAACATCTTTCGCGAACGGGTGGTGCGTCGCAGCGGCAACGGGGCCGACATCAGCGGCTGGAACACCGCCTACGGCAAGGGCAGTCTCGAGGCCGACATGAAGAAGGGCGCGGAAAGCGGTGGAGGTGCCAAATGAAAACCCTGCTCAGGATGGTTCCGCTGCTGGCCGCAGCGGCGCTCTTTGCCGGCTGTGGCGAGGAACCCCAGGTCATCAAGTACGAGGCGGGCAAGTACCAGGGCAAGCGCGACACCCTGCCGTGGGACTCGGCTGCCTATGGCGGCGACAAGGCCCGTTGGGAAAGCGACATGCGGGCACGCATCGGCAACCAGAACGAACTGCGGCGCATGCCCGCGGATTGAGGGAGGCGATCATGAAGCGACAGCTCGTATCCTGTCTGCGACACGGTGCGGCAGCGCTGGTGGCGACGCTCGCCATCGCTGCGCTTCCGGCCGGTGCCGCGGACGCCCCGCCGCCTGCCAACGTCGCGGCCGAGGCCATTGGCGCGGGCCTGGTGCAGCCCGGCAACAACGCCAATGCCTTTCGCGAGGCCCGTCGTGGCGAGGACCAGTCGATCACCTTTGCGGCACCGCCCGATCGCGTGCTGATTCAGTCCCAGGGTGAGACCTGGCGGCAGATGCGCAATGGGCCGATCACCCAGTATGGTGGCTGGGCGATCGTGGTGATGTTTCTCGGGCTGGTGGTGTTCTATGCGGTACGCGGCGAAATCAAGCTCACCGACAAGCGCACCGGCAAACTCATGGAGCGCTTCAAATTCATCGAGCGCCTGGCTCACTGGTCGCTGGCCGGCACTTTCGTGATTCTCGGCCTCACCGGGATCGCGATGCTGTTCGGCAAGCATCTCCTGCTGCCGCTGATCGGTCACACCGCCTTCGGCTATCTCGCCTGGGCGGCCAAGAACGTGCACAACTTCATCGGGCCGTTGTTTCTCGTTTCGGTACTGCTGATGGTGGTGCTGTTCGTGCGCGACAACGTCTGGCAGGCCATCGATGCGCTGTGGATCCGGAAGGCGGGCGGGCTGCTGAGCGGCGAGCATGTGCCATCCCACCGCTTCAATTTCGGCGAGAAGACCTGGTTCTGGCTGGGCGTGGTGTTTCTCGGCCTGATGGTGGGCACCACCGGCCTGATCCTCGACTTTCCGCTGTATGGTCAGACCCGCCAGGACATGCAGCTTGCCCACATGCTCCACTCCGGCGGGGCGATGCTCTTCATTGCCCTGTCGCTGGCGCATATCTACATCGGTACGGTCGGCATGGAGGGGGCGCTCGAGGGCATGAAGACCGGCTATGTCGACGAGACCTGGGCCAGGGAGCACCATGAATACTGGTACCGCGAAGCCCGCGGCGAACGCATTCCCGACAACGCACCGCGTCCCGGCCACAAGGCTTCGGCGGCGCACTGAGGAGAGCCACATGAAAAGTCGCATCATGCTCGCCGCGCTGGCGATCGCCCTGTCGGGCAGCGCCCTGGCCAAGCTGCCACCCTTGACCGACGAACAGAAGGCCGAGGCCGAAGCGAAGAAGGCCAAGGCAGCGGAGGCGAGTGCTCGCGACAACGCCGCGCTCGCTGCGGCACAGGACAAGGTCGCGGCGCGCTGGGCACAGATCAGACAGGACAAGCAGGCGGCGACGCCCGCCCAATAGGTCCCGGGCCCCTTCGGGGGTGCCTCCCTCGCCCCCGACCTCCAGGCCCGCCGGTTCTCCGGTGGGCTTTTTTTATCTTCCGGCTAGCGCGATGCGTTCAGCGAACCGACGCCGCACGGGAGCAGTCGGTCGCGCTCGAAACAGGCCTGTCACGGAAGAAGGCTATGTTGCGTCTGCACATTGGTGCCCGCCGCGCAGTCGCTGGCCGGCGGGGTTTGTGCCCGAGCTGGAAGACTGGCGCCTCGGAAATCCGATCAAACGGACGTTTGTCTACAAAAAATGTTGAATAAATCGTCAAAAATGCTTGCATTTGTTGATGTTGCACTGCAACATACGACCATCGCAAGCCATCTTTCATACGACCCACATCGAGGATCCGATCATGTCCGTAACGCCCGAAAAATTCGTCGCCTCCGTCAAAGCCGAGTTTGAAGCCGGCATCGAGGCAGGTACCTCCGCAACCAGCGCCGTGATGGGTGCCGTGGAGAAGGTTTCCGCCCTGAACATCTCGACCGTTCGCAGTGCCGCCGATGAAGGTGCCAGCTACGCCAAGGCCCTGGCCGACGTGAAGGAACCCAAGGCGCTGCTCGACCTGCAACTCGGCCTCCTCAACCCCGGCACCGAACAGGGTCTGGCCTACGCTCGTGCCCTGACCGCGATCGGCAACGAGACCAAGGACACGCTCACCAAGCTTTATGAAGCGCAGGCCAGCGCCCTCGCCGGTAAGTTCACCGCCGCCCTGGACGAAATGTTCAAGAACGCCCCCGCCGGTTCCGAAGCTGCGGTCGATGCGCTCAAGAGCGCGATTGCCAGCGCCGGTTCGAACTACGAGCAGGCCGCCAAGGTCGCCAAGGAGCTCGCCGAGACCGCTCAAAGCAACTTCGAGAATGCAACCAACGTTGCCGTCGAGAACCTCACCAAGAACGCCAAGGCCATGGCCTCGGCAGTCAAGTCGGCATCCTGAACGCCGATTCGCCAGCAAGGCATGGCGCGGCATTGAAGTCGTCGCGCCGCACAGGAAGGCCCTTCGGGGCCTTTTTTTCGTCCACTGCCATGCCCGGAGCACGGAAGGGGGGCGGTGAGCCGTCTCTCGTGATCGCCTTGGTCAACGCGAAAGTCGTGCCGGCGTGAGCCGCCGCAGGCGGCTGCCGATCACTTCGCGGAAGCGCGGGCTGTGCAGGCACACCGCGCCGGCGAGACCGACCATGCAGCCGAGCACGGTATCGAAGAAACGTGCCTGGACCAGGGTGGCCGGCGAGCCGTGGCCCAGTATCGCCGCTTCGGCCAGCAGGATGGTCAGCGGGGTGATGAAGACCACGGCGATGCCATAGTGGCGTACCACCGCATTCTCGATGATGAAGGCCAGCGCCATCATGGTCAGCGCAATGCTCCACTTTTCCAGAGGAAGGAGCAGCAAGCCCCACGCGAGCAGCAGACCGAAGGCGGTACCGAGAACCCGGTGCAGCTGCCTGTTCCACACTGCCCGCAGCGTCGCGCCCTGGATCACCGCGAGACAGCTGACCGGCACCCAGTAGGGCCGTTCCATCTGCAGCAACTGCGCCAGCGCGAGCGAGAGGCCGACAAAGGCGCCGATCACGATCGAGTCGAAGATGACGAAATCGAAGGTGGCTGCGGGCGGTGCCGAGGCGGGCTCCGGCGCCTCGATCCGCAGGATGTAGAGGCTGTAGAAAAATCCGATCAGGCAGGCCAGCAGGGCGCCCATGGTGATCAGGCCGACCTTGAGCGGCACCTCGAGGACCGTCCCCGGCGCATAGGCGCCGATCGCCGCCGCCATCACGAAGAACAGGCTGCCCGGCGGCCCCACGCCGTAGAAGCGGCACACCATGGTCACCAGGATGGCGATGAAGGTGAGCACCCACATCAGCAGCAGCGGCACGAAGTGAGTCATGACCCCGAGCGCGAAGCAGGCCGTCATGCCGAAGCCGCAGGCCATCAGCCACACCATGCGCTGGGATAGCGGCGTGTTCGGCATGTACAGGAAGGCGAGACCGCCAAGCGAGGAGATCAGCCCGTAGTCGAGGTGGTCGAAGGCGGCCCCGATGAGTAGCGGCAGGCCGGATGCAAGCGCGGCCGCGAAGGGCATCTGCCAGCGACGCTTGCTCGGGTTGATCGTGGTGAGATGGCGCAGTTCTGCCTGCAGCAACGCGCTCGTTCGGTCCCATCCCGGAATGCGGGTCATCGGTCGGCCTTGGCGAATCTCCTGCCGCACGCAGGGTCTGCGCGGGTCAGTCAGGCCACATTCTAGCGAGGAGCCCGCTGCGGATCGAGGCAAGCGCGGCGCGCGCGGGTGTCAGGCCCGGGCGAGCTCGTCGAGGCCGCACTTGACCGGTCCGAACTCGGTCTCGATCACCAGCGGGTAGAGGGCGCCGTTGAAGCTGCCGAAGTTCCCGATGTTGTAGGCGATCACTTCGCCATAGACGTGGCCGATGCGCACGCGCTGGCCGATGCCGTAACCGGAGTGGATTGCGTGGGTGACCGCCTGCTCGACACCGCCATGCCAGTGTCCGTTTGCGCTGTCGTGCCGGTCTCCATTGACGAGGGTGAATGCTCTGTTGGCCATGATGCGATTTGCGCTCCAATGTTCGACGGATTTGCATCCGTTGCTACGGCCATCATCCGGCAGTCTTGATGCGCTGCGGGCGACAACCCGTTGGGCGATGTGACCGTCATCACGGCTGACGGTCTTTGCCGGTCCTTCAGGTTCCGGAGGCACGTCTCCCGCCCAGCAGCGCGGTGCGCGTGACCGGGTTGCGGAGTCGTCCCAGCCACCAGTCGAGCGCCCGCGCGGGGCCCGAGCGCCCGCGACCGAACCACGCGTAGGTCGCCTCGACCTGCCGCTCGACCCGCCCCACCCGCTTCACCACCAGCCGGCCGGCGTCGATGTAGGGCTGCGCCAGGCAGGTGGGCAGGAAGCCGGCACCGAGGCCGCGAATCTGCGCATCGACCTTGGCCGGCATGCCGGTCACGGTGAACACGTCCTGCCCGGGAAGCAGGCCGGTGGTCATCGCACCGCCGCGCTGGCTCGAGTCGGCCACCGCCACCGCGCGATGCTGGCGGATCAGCGCATCGTCCAGCGGTTCGGCGGCGTTGGCCAGCGGATGGTGGGGTGCGACGGCGAATACGAACTTCACGGTGCCGATGACTTCACGCTGCAATCCGGCGATCGCGCCGGATTCCATGGCCAGGCCGATGAGGGCCAGATCGGCCTGGCCCGAAGTGAGCGCCTCAAGGGTGCCGTTCAGGGTTTCGTCGCGAAGCTTGAGGCGGGTCGGCGGCTGCAATGCAAAGAAGTCTTCGCACAGCTCCATCACGGTGGTCCGGTCGATGATGCTGTCCACCGCGATGGTGAACTGCGGCTCCCAACCGGTGGCCACCCGCCTGACGCGATTGGCCACCGCGTCGATGTCCGCGAGCAGTCGCGTACCTTCGCTCAGCAGTTCGGCCCCCGCTTCGGTGAGCCGGGCCTGGCGCGAGCTGCGGTCGAACAGCAGCACGTCGAGGGCGTCCTCCATCTGGCGCACCCGGTAGGTGAGTGCGCTGGGCACCATGTTGCTGGCGCGTGCCGCCGCGGCAAAGCTGCCGGTGCGGGCAATGGTCTGCAGCATGGCCAGCGAGTCGGGGGTGAGAACGTCGCGTGCGGTCGGCATGGAATACCTTTTCATTCAGTTTTTTTGAATGATGCCATCAAATCCACAGAGTCGATGGACTGCCTTTGGCGCCCAAACTGCAGCTCATCGAACAA
This sequence comes from Cognatazoarcus halotolerans, assembly GCF_009800965.1. Classification (GTDB taxonomy): domain Bacteria; phylum Pseudomonadota; class Gammaproteobacteria; order Burkholderiales; family Rhodocyclaceae; genus Cognatazoarcus; species Cognatazoarcus halotolerans. Next base: position 16,894 of record NZ_WUAF01000034.1, read on the forward strand.
GGAGGTGCAAGCATGATCAGCATCAGAAAATCCAGCGACCGCGGTTACGCCGATCACGGCTGGCTCAAGAGCCACCACTCGTTCTCGTTCGCAGGTTATTACGATCCCGCCTGGATGGGCTGGGGCAATCTGCGGGTCATCAACGAGGACCGCGTGGCGGCGGGTACCGGCTTTGGCCGGCACGGCCACCGTGACATGGAGATCATCAGCTACGTGCTGTCGGGCGAGCTTGCCCACCAGGACAGCATGGGTCACGTCAAGGCGATCCCGCCGGGCGATGTGCAGCGCATGAGCGCCGGGACCGGGGTGGTGCACAGCGAGTTCAACCACGCGAGGGACCAGACCACCCATTTCCTGCAAATCTGGATAGAGCCGGACGTCACCGGCATTGCACCGAGCTATGAGCAGAAGACCATCCCCGTCGAGCAGAAACGCGGTGCGCTGCGCCTCGCAGCGTCGCCCGATGGCGCCGACGATTCGGTGGTGATCCATGCCGACGCGCGGCTCTACGTCGGGCTGTTCGACGGCGCCGAGCAGGCGCGGATCGACATCGCCAGCGGCCGCAAGGGCTATGTGCACCTGGTGCGTGGCGCCATCTCGGTCAATGGCCGGGCGATCAGCGGCGGCGACGCGGTAATGCTCGCCGACGAGGATCACATCGCACTCGACAGCGCCAACGATGCCGAGGTGCTGGTCTTCGACCTCGCTGCCTGACGCTTCACTTCAACCCCCAAACCCCAACTTCAATCAGAGAGGAATCAAAAATGTTCAATGCACTCCAGAACCCCCTCAGCCTGCTCGGTCGTGTGCTCATCGCCGTGCTGTTCCTGCCTGCGGGCTTCGGCAAACTCACCGGGTTTGCCGGAACGGTCGGCTACATCTCCTCGGTCGGCCTGCCCCTGCCGACGCTCGCCGCGGTGCTCGCCATCGTGGTCGAGATCGGCGGAGGCCTTGCCGTCCTGACCGGCTTCGGTACCCGCATCGCCGCGCTCGCGCTGGCACTGTTCACGCTCACAGCCTCGTTCTTCTTCCACAACTATTGGGGCGCGCCGGCCGACCAGCAGTTCATGCAGCAGCTGCTGTTCTTCAAGAACATCGCCGTCGCTGGCGGGCTCTTCACCCTTGCCGCCTGGGGTGCCGGCGCCTGGAGCCTGGACGCACGCCGCAGCGCCTGATGTCTGCAACCGGGGGACGCTCCAGGCGTCCCCTGCATACCCGGAGGCATTTCGTTGTGCCTCATCAAACCCCCAACGCAAGGAGCATCACATGTCGAAAGTCGTAGTCGTCTATCACTCGGGTTACGGTCACACCAAGCGCATGGCCGAGTCGGTCGCCCAGGGCGCCGGCGCCACCCTGCTCGCCATCGACGCCGAGGGCAACCTGCCCGAAGGTGGCTGGGAGACGCTTGCAGCTGCAGACGCCATCATCATGGGCAGCCCGACCTACATGGGCAGCGTGAGCTGGCAGTTCAAGAAGTTTGCCGACGCTTCGTCCAAACCCTGGTTCGGCCAGCAGTGGAAGGACAAGCTGTTCGCCGGCTTCACCAACAGCGCCACCATGAACGGCGACAAGCACTCCACCCTGCACTACCTCTTTACGCTGGCGATGCAGCACAGCGGCCTGTGGGTCGGCACCGGCATGATGCCGAGCAACACCAAGGCGGCGCAGCGCAACGACGTGAACTACGTCGGCTCGTTCAGCGGCGCGATGGCGCAGTCGCCCTCCGACAGCAGCGTCGACGAGATGCTGCCGGGCGACCTCGAAACCGCGCGGCTGTTCGGCAAGCGGGTTGCCGAAGTGGCCGAACGTTTCAAGGCCTGAACCACCTCCTGGGCGTCGTGGCCTGTGTTTCAGCGACGCCCGTGCCACCACACCCGGTGCCGGAACGAGGCCGGGGCGTGGGCGAACAGCACCGACCAGCCGACGATCAACCAGTAGAGCAGTGGCCGCAGTGCTGCGTCGGCCGCCATCCAGCCCACCACCGCCAGTTTGGCGATCAGCGCGATGCCTGCCCATTCGGCAAACAGGTGCGGCTTGGCGCGAAGGTCGAGCGCCACCATCGCGATGCCGGTGACGAGCACTGCGATGGCCTGGTGACGACCGTCGAGTGGCGCGCCAAGAACGGTCGCTCCGAGTGCGATGACGGTGGCCAGATGCACCCCGCGCAGCACCACGCCGAGCCAGCGCAGCAGCGGCGGGCGCGTCTCGCGCCGGTCGGACGGCTTTTCGCTGGCGCCTTGCCGGCCCATCTCAGCAGCGCGCCAGCAAGGCGTCGAAGCCCGGGTAGTCAGCCCTGGCGAGCGCGAACTTGAAGGCATGCTCGCCCCACGCGCCGCCGCTGGCGAGCGCATCGACGAAAGCCTGTGGATCGGAAATCCAGCTGCCGCCCAGCAGGCTCACGCCGTTGGCGAACAGCGGATCGGGGAGGCAGCCGGCACCAGGCCCGATCAGTGCGAAGTGCTGCGCCTGCGCTGCCGCGGCGAGCATGCGCCCGACACTGCCGTTGATGAGCACCGAGCTGGTACACAGCACCTTGCCGCAGTTGCGCAGCTCGGCTGCGTCGAGGCTCACCCGGTAGCCATCGTGCTGGCCGGCCAGCGCCGGATCGAGTTCGATGACGATGAGCTCGGCGCCGACCTCGGCGATGCGCTTCACCAGCGGCCGGAAGTGGCCGACCATGCCGATGCGCTCGCCGGGCTGCGGGTCCATCTGGCCGATCGAGTCACGGCTGGGTGGCGGCGTGAAACCGGCCAGCGCGAAGAAGTGGCGGGTCAGCGCGTTGATGGCAGCGAGGCCGAGGCTGCGCTCGGTCCCTCCGGCGCTTTCCGGTGCGGTGGCGAGCCGGCGCGCTAGCGTCAGCGGGTCGGCGCCGGCGAGGCGCGCTCCGGCGGCCTCGCGATGCAGCCGTGCGAGCGTGTCGTCGAGCATCACGTAGGAGAGCCCGAGTGCACCGTCTTCGAGTTCGAGGGCGCAGAATTCGCCGTTCTTGCCATTGGCCCCGGTTGCCGGCGGCAGGTGCAGCGCCCGCACCCGCGGCAGGCGATGATGGGCGGCGAGGCGCTCGAGCAGGGCAATCTGGTCGGCGGCGATGTTCATTCTTGATCCTCGGTCTTGCCGCTGCGCACCGCGCGCGCGGCGGAATCGCCATCGACGGTGGCGGCGCGGTTCTGCGGCGAGCGCAGCGCGCCGGGAAAGTACAGCGCGGTGAGGCTCTTGTCGTGCACCGGCGAGGCAGCTTTGGAGCCGCCGAAGCGCCGCCAGTCGCGCACCCAGAAGACCGCGTCGGCCAGCTCCAGCAGGCCGACGGTCTCGCGGTCGCCGATGAGCACCGCCTGGACCCGCAGGCCGAGCGTGGCCTTGGCCTCGTCGACAGCCGCCGCCAGCGCCGCGGTGGCGCCGAACTCGCCGTCCGAGGCGATCAGCAGATCGGCCTGGCGCCAGCGCAGCTCGGCCAGCCGGGCCAGGCTGCGCGCGAGCGGCAGGCAGATGTCGGTGCCGCCATGGAAGCCCTGGCCGATGAAGCGCACCAGGCGCTCGAGTCCGGCCGGCTCGAAGCCGAGTTCCAGCTCGACGATCTCGTCCGGTCCGCCGAAGGCAAACACGTGGCACGGACGTCGCTGCGCATGAGCCATCCGCGCCGCCTCGAGCACCACCGCCTTGGCGACCGCTTCGGCGCCGCCGTTCATCGAGCCGGAGGTGTCGACGCAGATCAGCATCGGGCCGGCTTCGAGCCGGCGTCGGCGCTGCGGCAGGGTTGCCGGGCGTGGCCGCGGCAGGGTCTCGCGCAGGCGGTCGTCGTCCTCGTAACTGAGCAGTGTGCGCTCGGCGCGGCGCGCATGCCACACCAGGCGCAGGCGCGGATGGCCGAGCAGCAGCGCCTCGGACGGCAGCATGCGGGCGATGCGGTCGGAGCGGTGTACCCCGCGTGTTTCGCCGGGCAGCTCGGGCACGCGGGTGACGCGCGTCTCGGCCCGCGGCGCCTCGGTGATCTGCTCTTGCGCGCTGCCGTCGGCCGGTGCGTCCTCGAATTCCTCGCCCGGTGCGCTGCGGCCGAGGCCGCGGATCAGTCGCGCCAGGCCGGGCAGGTCCTCGATCAGCCGGCGGATGCGCAGCGCCTCGCGCCAGCCCTCACTGCGCAGCAGGCCGCGCAGCCGGTCCCAGTGTTCGGTCTTGATGTCCCCCGGGTCGCCCAGCACCTCGCCGAGCTCGTCGATCATGCCGGTGCGCTCTCGCCAGTCCTCGGCAAAGCATTCGAGCGCCATCGCCTCGGCGGCGCTGGTCTCGGCGCCGCGGTCGCAGTAGTCGACGATCAGGTCGAGGTGCCACAACAGCGAGCGCAGCACGGTATCGCTGAGCGCCGTCTTGCCGGCGCAGTAGCGGTGCAGGTCGAGCTCGGTCAGGGTCGTGGCGATGCCCTCGCCGAGCGCCCCGCCGGGCCATGCCGGGCTCGGCAGCACCCCCTCCAGGAGCGCCGTGCGCAGCGCCTCGATGCCGGGCAGGCGTGCTTCCAGCGCGCCCTGCGAATGCACCAGGCTCCACAGCCACAGGCCGCGCGGCAGTCGTTCGAGCGGGGCGAGCGGCGCTTCGAGTCGCTCGAACATCTGCGCGCGGGGCGGCGTGGCGCTCATGCGTCCAGCGGCGCGTGTGCCACTGGCGCGGGCACCGGCCCGGCTTCGTCGAGCCGTGGCAAGGCCTCGAAGCCGGCGCGTGCGGCCTCGGCCCGGCGCAGCAGCGCATCGACACCGGCGCTGCCGTTGGCGAGGCCTTGAGTGGCTCGGCGGGCAAAGCCGGCGTCCATCCACAGGCTGCCGGCGGCGTAGTGATCGAGTGCCGCCTGCTGTGTCACGAACTCGGCGGCATAGTCGCGGATGCGGCTGATCAATGCGTCGATCTGGCCGAGCCGCGCTTCGAGGTGGTTGCGGCCGTAGCGGCGCTTGCGCGAATAGCTCATGCGCAGCACCTGCGAGGCGCCCTTGGCATCGTTGGTGGCACCGTCGATCGCCTCGATGCGCTTGTCGAGGCGCAGCCGGCCGGCCTCGTCGTAGTCGAGGTCGTTGGCGTTGTGCTCGGCCTCGAGCTGGGCCTCGAAGGCTTCGACAACCCGCGCGATGCGCAGCGGCGAGAGCGTGGCACCGATGCCGAGGCGCGCGCACAGCCAGTCGTCGATCTCGCCCTGCGCTGCGGCATCGGCCGCCACGCACCACGGCAGCAGCCACAGGTCCCAGCGGCACAGCGCGGCGCGCCCCTCGCTTGCCGCGGCGGTGCGCAGCAGGCCGACGATCTTGACCCAGCGGCGGTCCGACACCGGACATTGGCGGTCGGCAAGCCAGCCGCGCAACTCGCCGAGCAGGTCCGCGACCTCTGCCGGGATGCCCACCTGCCGCGCCGCGGCGGTGAGGGCGAGTCGGTCGTGTTCGGCAATCGGCGCCACACCTTGCGGAGTGGCGCTGTCGACCTGGAGCAGCTCGGCGAAGCCTTCGCCGCTCACAGGAGCCACCGGCAGGCGCAGCAGGAAGCGGTCGAAGAAGGCCTCGCCGATCTCGTCGTCGGGCACTGCGTTGGTGGCGCCGATGACACTGATCAACGGACAGCGCAGGCGTTCGCTGCCGTTGTCGAACTCGCGCTCGTTGAGCAGGGTCAGCAAGGCGTTGAGGATCGCGCTGTTGGCCTTGAAGACCTCGTCGATGAAGGCGATCGTGGCCTGCGGCAGGTAGCCTTCGGTGTGGCGCTCGTAGCGGTCCTGTTCGAGTGCGCTGATCGAGAGCGGGCCGAACAGCTCCTCGGGCACGGTGAAGCGGGTCAGCAGGCGTTCGAAGTAGCGACCGCCGCCGAAGGCCAGGTGCAGGCGCCGGGCCAGCCCGCTCTTGGCGGTACCCGGCGGGCCGATCAGCAGGGTGTGTTCTCCGGCGAGTGCCGCCAGCAGGCTCAGGCGGACCTCGCGGCCACGCTCCACCAGGCCCTGCTGCAGGCGGGCACAGAGCTCGGCCAGTTGCGCGCGCAGCGCGGCCGGATCGGGTGGTGGCCGTTCATCCATTCCCGAATCCTAGTTCAAGTGCCGGCTGGTGCATTGATTCGGCTCAACGGTGGCGGCCCGTTCAATGGTCGGTGCCGCCCCGGGTGGCGTGGCGCGCCAGTTCGTCGCGGGTGTTGATGTTGGCGAAGGCCTCGGCACAGTCCTCGAAGTCGACGATCACATGAGGCCGCGAGCGTACCCAGCGGTCGATCTTGCGGCCATCGCCGGCCAGGTAGGCGGCCAGCGAATCGGCTACGCCGAGGCGGGCCAGCAGGAACACCGGCTGGAACTGGCCTTCGGCGATCGGCATGGCAAGCTCGGCGCCCTCGCGCTCGGCCGCAGCCAGCAGCCGGCTGACCAGGTCGAGCGGCAGGAAGGGTGAGTCGCACGGGCAGGTGACGATCCACTCGATCCCTGGCGGCGGCGATGCGAGCGCCGCATCGAGACCGGCCAGCGGACCGATGAAGCCGCCGCTGCGATCGGCCAGCACCGGCACGCCGAACTGCGCGTAGGCTTCGGCGTTGCGGTTGGCGTTGATCAGCAGGCTGTCCACCTGCGGGCGCAGTCGTTCGATGACGTGGGCCACCAGCGGCCGGCCGTCGAGTTCGACCAGGCCCTTGTCGACGCCACCCATGCGGCTGCCCTGCCCGCCGGCGAGGATGAGTCCGGCCACCGATTGCCGTTTCATGTTCATGTCGTGCTCCGGGTCACGCGATGAGTGTGGCTGTACACCAGGTGGCGGCCGACCCGCGCGCGGCAGATCAGGGTGATGCCGAGCCGTCCGGCCAGCTCCAGCCCCATGCGCGTGAGGCCGGAGCGCGATACCAGGAAGGGCACGCCCATCTGCGCCGCCTTCATGACCATCTCCGAGGTCAGCCGTCCGGTGGTGTAGAAGATCTTGTCGGCGCCGTACTCCTCGTCCAGCCACATGAAGCCGGTGATGCTGTCCACTGCGTTGTGGCGGCCGACATCCTCGACGTGGTAGAGCAAGGGGGCATCGGCCTGGTTGCGCAGCAGCGCGCAGCCGTGCACCGAGCCACTGCGCTTGTAGATGGTGTCGAGGGCGAGGATGCGGCCGAGCGCGAGATCGAGCGTGGTGACGTCGAGCGTGGCGTCGCTGTCGACCGGCTTGAGGTCGTCCAGCCAGTCGCCGAACATGGTGCCCTGGCCGCAGCCGGTGGTGACGGTGCGCTTCGCCATGCGCGCCTCGGGGCTCCAGTCGCCGCCGTGGGTGGTGATGGCGCAGGCCTCGCTGTCCCAGTCCACGTGCACCGCGGTAAGTTCGTCGAGCCGGTCGATCAGGCGCTGGTTGCGCAGATAGCCCATCACCAGCGCCTCCGGCGCCTGGCCGAGGGTCATCAGGGTGACAACCTCGCGGCGGTCGAGGTAGAGCGTGAGTGCGTGTTCGCCCGGCACGTGGACTTCGCGGGGCTGGCCTTCATGATCGATCACCTGTACTGCGGTGGTGGCCGGCCGCACCGCACGGGTGACCGACAGCCGCGGTGCATCTGCCGCACTGCCGAGCGGTATCTCGAAAACCGGGGTCGGATGCTGAAGGTCGGACATGGGGCCTGCCGGACACGGGTGAAGGGGGATTCTAACCGAGGGGCTTTGAGGCGCGCCGGGCACAACGGAAAAGGGCGGCGGTCTATCATTCACCCATCGCAGCTCCGAGACCCGTCCCATGACCGCATCCACGGCCGACCAGACCGACACCGCATTCGCCGCGCTCGCACTTACCGTACTGTTCGTCCGCACGGCGGTCGAGGGCAACCGCTGGATCGACCATCGCTGGGAGATGGTCGGCCTGACCCTGACGGCCGGCGCGGACGTGGCCGGTGCCGACCATGTGCCGCGCGCCTGCCCGCCGCTCGAGTTGCACAGCGACGAATCGGAAGGCTATCAACCCGGCAATCAAATAGCTAACTTACAAAGCATATCGAACGTACTCATGGGTGAAATACGACCGAACTCGATCCGGCATCGCAGCGATTCGCTCCATGCACGTGCGCGCCTTCTCGAGGAGC
>NZ_WUAF01000035.1 GCF_009800965.1 Cognatazoarcus halotolerans
CCTCCGATGCGCGATTCGGCACCTCGAATCGAATTGAAAAATCAAATCTCGCCGTGAAGTCGCCATGAAAATTACGCTGGGGCCCTTTGCTGGTGAGGAGTCTGGCGCTTTTGCATCACCCTGTTAGACGAGGATGAAGAGGACAATTAATGACGTTCGCATAACTATGGGAGCCCTGGCCAAACTATGGAGATCGATCTGGTCGCGGCTACACGCTGACCTATGAATTGGCATCGCTGCGATCCAGTCGCAACACATTTTCTTTCGATGCCACAGGAATCTAGTGTGTGAAACCCTTCCTTTCGATGCTGCTCTTCATTATCGGTCAGGGGGGCACCACCCTCAGTTTAGCTGTTGATCCCGAGCAATCTGATCCATGTCAGGAAAGCGGCACGCAGTTCACGATTCAACACCATAAGAATCAGACGCTTACGATATGTCCGATTGACGCGCCCGCTCGTTGCCACAATGATTTTTATCTTCAGGCATTCGAGCATCGCAGCGTGGATCTCAACCAGGATGGTCGCTTAGACCAATTCGCGATCATTCAGTCCGGCCTCGTCGGGATTGACCACGATGTGACCTACTATGCGGCGTATCTCTCATGCAAGAACGGCCGATACCGTCAGGTCATGTTTGACGCCTTTACTACCGTAGAGCCCACAAGCTCGCCTGACATCAACGGCTATCTCCCCCTGGCAGTCACGCGCAGTTGCTACGATGCCTCTTCGGGCCAATATGTCACACGCCAGTACTCGGTGGTCTTTGACAAGCAGTCAGCCCAGTACGGGCCACCGGATGGCGACGAGGGTTTACGCGATTTTTGTGGCGATCATGAGCAATCCCTGCCACAGGCTTTACAGGTCAAATAGTTAGTCGCCCCTGCGAAATCCTGCAAACCTGCACCACGTCCGACTTTCCTCGAGCATTTGCAGCCCGAGATTCCCGAGAAACTGTTGTAATGCAGCGGATATTTGAGAGTTTTCGGAGCAACTGAACTTGGCCACCGACGACTTTTTCCGCGCTCGTCTCGACCAGATGATTGACTTGCGACACCCGCTCGCGGTGCTTGCGCGTCGCATGCCATGGAGTCAGATCGAAACTGCGTTGGCGCCGGCCTTTGCGCGCAAGGACGGCCGTGGGGAGGCGGTAGAGGTCGATGAGCTGTTCGGCCCGACGCTGGCCGTTGCCGGCGGGGGTGTGAGCGCGGCCGGCAGGCCGCGCCTGTCGATCCGGCTGATGGCCTCGCTGCTCTACCTCAAGCACGCCTTCAACCTGAGCGACGAGGCGGTGGCCGATCGCTGGGCGGAGAACGTCGTCTGGCAATACTTCAGCGGTCAGGAGTATTACGAGCCGAGAAGGCCGTGCGATCCGACCCAGATCGGGCGTTTCCGCACGGCGATCGGCGAGGCTGGCGTCGAGGAACTGCTCAAGGCCACGATCGATACTGCAGTCGAAACCAAAGCCGTGCGGCCGAGCGAGTTCGAGCGAGTCATCGTCGATTCCACGGTGCAGGAGAAGGCGATCGCCCATCCGGTCGACTCGCGCCTGCTCGAGATTGCCCGTGGCAAGCTCGTCAGCGCGGCCAAGCGCGCCGGCATCGCGCTCAAGCAGATCTTTGCCCGGGAAGGCAAGGAACTGCGCCGACGGGCGGGTGGTTACGGTCATGCCAAGCAGTTCCGGCGCCTGCGCAAGGTCGTCAAACGCCAGCGCACGATCCTGGGCATCCTGCTGCGCGAAGTCGGACGCAAACGCGCGCTGGCAACGATCGCTTCGGCATCGACGCTGATTGGCCTGGACACGATCGTCCAGCGCACCACACGGCTGTATCGTCAGCGCCCGAAGGACAAGAACAAACTCTATGCCCTGCACGCGCCGGAAGTCGAATGCATCGGCAAGGGAAAGGTGCGACGGCCCTACGAATTCGGTGTCAAGGCGAGCATCGCGGTGACCCACAAGAGCGGGCTGATCGTTGGCGCTCGTACCTTTCCCGGCAACCCCTACGATGGCCACGCGCTCGCCGCGCAACTCGAACAGACCGCGATCCTGCTCGAAGACATCGGGCGCAAGCCCAAGCAAGTGTTTGGCGACCTGGGCTATCGCGGTGTCGATGCGGACAACCCCGACGTCGAGATCCTGCACCGAGGCAAGTACAAGTCGATGGACACGCAACGGCGGCGCTGGCTCAAGCGGCGCCAGGCGGTGGAGCCAACGATCGGCCACCTCAAGGCGGACCACCGGATGGATCGTTGCTGGCTCGCCGGCAGCATGGGCGACGCGTTGCACGCGGTGCTGTGTGCGGCCGGCTTCAACTTGCGCTGGCTGATGCGGGCAATCGCCCGTTTGTTGGCGAAGCCGCTCTCTTGGGTCTCAATTCTGGCGGCGCTGAGGATAACGCTGTCATGGATTGGGGCTGTGCTGGCTGATTCGCGTCGCATGACGCTGCCGTTGGCGGCTGCTCGGTAATGCGGCCCACGGATGAAAACCGGGCAGTCGGTGGCCCAAAACGAATTTCGCAGGGCCGACTCATTACGGTTTCAGACGCGACCGAGACAGATTGAACCATGAGCATCGCTTATCTGGACCCGAAGCAGCCCCTCGACATTGCACCCCTGGCGGATCGCAACGTCGAGCGCATCACAGAGCACTGTCTCGATGTCAATGCAAAAGGCGCATACATCGTCAAGGGGCGAGGAGGCGGTGCCTGGTGGATGATTTGGATGATCCTTTTTGTCATCGTTGGCGGAACGTTACTGTGGCTCTACGCCGGGATTAGGGGTGACTACGGGCTTTTAAGTTCGCAATCGCTGCAGCAACTATCCGAATTGATCATTTTCCTGTACGCGCCTTCAATTCTATTTTTCAGCATCAGCCTCTACGTCTGGCCGGTCCGCGTGTGGCGAAATCACATTCCGATTCGTTTCAATCGTGCGACCCGCAAGGTCTATTTCCACTGGAAGGGCACGACCTACATCGAGGACTGGGATACGCTGCGCGCCTATTTCAAGATGCAGGTCGGCGTCAGCGGCGTGGGCGCACCGATCCGCGATCCGCAGATCAACATCGAATTCCATGACGCCCAGGGCCATGCCTTTACCGTCTTCGTCGTGGGTACCGAGCGTCTCGGCCTGAGCGACGAGGAACAGGCCGCCACCTTCTGGGAATACATCCGCCGCTACATGGAAGAAGGACCTCAAAGTGTGCCGGCTCCGGACCTGGATGTATGGAACCCGGCGGAAAAGAGTGAACTGCTCAAGCTGCACTGGCCCTTCCCCATCCTGCGCAGCACGTCCTGGTGGTGGTGGCCACTCGACCTGCTGTTGTGGTTCCCGCTGCGCGTCGTTTGGTTTCTGATTACTTACCCCACCGAAGTGCTTTACTACCATTTGGCCAAACGGATGGCGGTCAGTCCGTTTCCCGAGGAGATGGAGGTGCCGTGCAGGAACGAAACCGCTTGAAGCGTTGCGACGGGGCGTGCAGATGAGCATCGCTTATCTGGAGCCGAAGCAGCCCGGCGACATTGCCCCGCTGGCGGATTTCAACGTCGAGCGCACCACCGGTCTCTGTCTCGATATCAATACAAAGGGCGTTTACGTCGTCAAGCGACCTGCTATGCGACATTTCTCTCATGCAAAGACGGCCGTTACGTCAGGTCACGTTCGACGCATTTACGAACGTAGTCCTCGCGAGCTCGTCAGACACCAACGGCTACCTCCCCCTGGGAGTCACGCGCAGTTGCTACGATGCTTCATCCGGCCAATATGTCACTCGCCAGTACTCGGTTGTCTATGACACCCAGTCAGGCCGGTATGGACCACCCGATGGCGACGAAGCGTTGCGCGACTTTTGTGGCGATCATGAGCAGTCCCTGCCGCCGACTTTGAATTGACCGGCCCGCGATTCAGAACCCGGCCTCTCTCACCAGAATCGCGAGTGCGTTTCGCAGGTAGTGCCATGCAGGGGCCTCCCAATCGCCACGAATCACGACCTTTCCGCGCCACGACTGGGACGAGAGTGAATCCACCGGGGAATCGACGGCGAGGGTGACGCGGTAAACGCTGTATTCGGGGATGGCCAGACCCCTCCGGTCGCGGGTCAGCACAGTGCCGCCCGCGGAGGCGGCCAGCATGCCGGCGTTCAGTACCCTGCTGGCATCGGCATCGATATTGGTAACAGTAAGCTCGAGACGCGGCCCGACTCCCGAATCAATCATGAACAGTCCGCGATCGCCAACCTGGATACGTTTCACCATGGCCTCGTCGAGGTAGGCTTCGACCTCGTAGGCGTCGGCGCCGACGAGCAGTGCAAGTCTTTCCTTGCGGCCGACCCAGATCCCTGCGTGCAGGTCGGGGTCGATGTCGCGGAGCCTTCCAGCGAAGGGAGCAACGGGGGCATATTTGGCCAGTTCCTCGTTCACACTCGCCAGCTCCGCCTCGGCGGTAGCCAGTTGATCCTGCCTGCTCTGGAGTTTGCTGCGGGAATCCACGGAGAAACCGGCGGTGGCCGCCGACCAGCGAAGCTGTTCGACCTGCGCCCGGGCCGCCGCCTGTCGTGACTGGAGCGAAGGCGTCGCCAGAACGACGAGAGGCGCTCCGGCAGTTACCCTTGCCCCCTCCTGAAGCTCGAATCGCTGTACCTGCGCAGGCCCCGGGGCATAGACCGGCCACACGTCGGTCGGCCGCAGCATGCCGCTGGCGCTGACCCGGCCCGGCCACGGCAGTGCGAACATGATCAAGATCGCGACCAGGCTTGCGCCGGTAATCCAGCTTCTTCTTCGCGTGCGGATTGCCGGCCAACGCTGTTGCCAAGCCTTGAGTTCATGGCGGATCGGCATCGCCACGAACCAGACGATTTCGACCAGAAACAGGAATATGCCGACCAGCTTGATGAAGAAGTGATAGACCAGCACCGCGATGCCGAGGAAGAGCACCAGGCGATAGATCCACACGGCCCAGGCAAACAGGATCAATCCACGCTCGCGACCCTCAGGAAAATGCTCAGGCTTTTCCTCGCCGAGATCGAACAGCCATTCGCGCAACTTCCAGCGAGCGAGCGCAAAGCTGCGTTCGTGCAGATTGGGGATCTCCAGCCAATCCGAAACGATGAAGTAGCCGTCGAAACGCATGAAAGGGCTCGCATTGACCGCGAGAGTTGCAACCCAGCTCGTGGTGGCGAGAACGAATGCAGCCGAGCGCATCGGGCCATCGGGCAGCAGCGCCCAGGCAAAGGTTGCCCATGCGGCGATGATCAGCTCGGTGGCGATGCCGGCCGCTGCTACGTGCAGGCGCTGCCAGCGGCTTGTCAGACGCCACGTCTCGTTGGTGTCGGTGTAGGCCATCGGCCACATCACGAGAAAGGCAACCCCCATCGATGGGATCCGGCAGCCGTAGCGTTTGGCGGTAAAGGCGTGCCCCAGCTCATGCAGCAATTTCACCGAGAACAGCGCAATGCCATATGAGCTCAGCCCATCCCAGGTGAAATGGTCGACAAGGGACGCAAAGAAGCTATCCCAGTGATGGGCGACCTGCAGCAAACCGAACGAGAGCGCGCCGATCGTCAGCAACAGGAACGTCCGCGTGAAGAACAGCCCGGCTACGCGCTGCCAGCGTCCAAGCCAGGCGTCCGGGCGAAGCAGCGGTATTCGAAAAAACAGGTAATGATGAAGCAGCCATTTCAGCCGGCTGCCGCGCTGCCTCGCGAGGCGCTCGGCCATCTGCCGAGCGCTTTTGGGGCCTTGCGGCTGGACCAGCTGATTTTCCAGCAGAAACTGCCCGACATACTCAACGTCGTCGATGCCCAATTGCAGCGTGGTATCGATGCCAACGGCTTCGACGATGGCGCCCGGATCATCGAGTGACCAGCGTTTCAGAATCTCGCAGGTCACCCAGTCGATGCTGAAGAAGCGGTTGCGAGCCGGGTCGTGCAGGGTCCAGCTCGGTTGGCCGTCGGCCAGTGTCGGTCCGTCCAGCAGGGCGAGCTCTTCGCGTAGCAGGGGAAGCGCCATGCTCACCAGCCCAGCGTCAAGCGGATGCTGGCCAGCGGCCTGCGGAGGATCCAGTAGATCAGGGGCACCCTGCCCCCCTGCAGCTTGGCCGTGCCCTTCAGGCCGATCCGGAGCGTGGTCGCGTCTTCGAGGCGGGCGCGCAGGCGGTAAGCATAGGTTCCGTCCGGCCGTTCGACGGCGTCGTGCGCGAGGTAGCGCATGCGCGCGTCGACAGAAGAAAGCGGACTCGCGCTCAGATACAGGCTGACCTCGGCGTCGTCGGCGAGCGGAATCGCATCGGCCAGCGGCACCCACGCTTCGATCTCGACATCGCCGGGTGTGGCAATACGCATGATGCGTTCGCCCACCGCCACCGGTCGTCCGATCCATTCCGACGGGTCGTCAAAGAGCGCTATGCCGTCCTGCGGCGCCACTACCCGCGCGCGGTTGAGCTGGTCGGCCACGAAGCCGGCCTCGGCGCGCTTTTCCTCGATCTTGCCGGTGAGTACTGCGAGCTGCGCCTTGTACGTGCTGTCGGTCAGCGCCTGCTGCGCCGTCTGCCGGTATTCCGTTTCGGCGGTAGCCAGAGCCTGGCGTGTGACCTCGAGCCGGGACTGGATCAAGACCTCGTCGAAACCGAAGAGCGGCTGGCCTTTCTTGACCGACTGGTTTGGCTGCACCTCGAACGAAGCGATGACGCCTTCGAGCGGCGCGCGGATTACCGCAGGCCGGGCCGGTACGAGCTCGCCCGGAGCCAGCACGGTCAAGCGCACCGGAAAGAACAGCACGGCGATGAGCACCACCGACCAGCGGGTCAGCGGCCATTGCCACCAGTGCAAGCCGGCAGGATGCTGAACCATGGCGCGACACCGGCGCTTGAGCGTCGCCCACGACAGAACTGCCGGCCGCTGCAATGCTCGCCAGGCATGCACCCACAGGTCGAGCCATTCGACCAGCAGCGAAACTTCCTGCTCCGACCACGGCAGGTCTCGCGCCAGCAACAGGCCACCCGACGCGCTCGCCCCGGGCAGCGGCAGCCACAGGCCGTGCGCAGGCAGCCACTCAGCCCAGGCCTCACCGTCAGCACCCGGAAAATCGGCGGCATCCACCGGACCTGCCGCCTTAGCGGATTTCTCGAGTTGGCCGAAGATGGCATTCAACCAGAGAACATAAGGCACGTTCGCCTCGATCTGGACAACGCCGGACAGGCAACGAACGCCTCCATCCTTGAGCCACAGCGCCGCCTGGCGGTACGGCGCCAGGGCGTGCGTGTCATTTACCGCGACAAACTCGAGTTCCTGGACCGACTCCGCCTGCCGGACGCGATGCCCGAGTTCCAACAGCTTGACCAGCGGCTGCCCTGGGTCATTCGGGGCTTGGCTCATCAAGCGACTTTCGGCGCCTTGCCGGGCACCGGACGCTCTGCGTCACGGGCGCCGGGCATCAGGAATCCAAGCGCTTGACGCTTTCCGGCGAAACGGAGCTGGTCGCTGAATGCCTGACGGCCCCCCGTTGCTCCAGATTGTTTTTCACCCACTGAGAATCGGAACAGGGTGCTGACTTCGTGGCCATGACTGTCGCGGGCGATGACCTTGATCTTCAGCTCGCCTTTAAAATCCTTGGGGGCTGCAACCGTGAACTTCCCGGTCTGGGCGTCAAAGACGATCCAGTTTGGCAGCTTGCGGCCGTCCGAAAGGATTGCCGACAGCATGATCTGTTCACTCGGATCCGTATGCGCAAACGCATCGTAAGGCACCGCAAACGACGTGGCACTGCCGACTTCGGCGAACTGGTCGGCAACGCCACGATAGATTGACAGGTTGGCCTGAGGCGCTTCGATCACCACCACCCTGAAACCGGTCGGGCTGGTGTAGATATCGCCGATGCTCGCATCCCGTTTCCCGGCCTGCAGGGAAGCTGCATCCTGAACAATGCTGGTGATGGCACTATCCTGCGACGGTGGCGCAAGCGGACCGACCGGCAACACCACTGCTGAATCGAACTGTGGCAACACGTCTTGCGGCGTCGCGCCCGGATCAGCGGGCGGCGCAGGCAGTACCGGTGGCTCCGGTACAACAACAGGTGGTGTCGAGGGCGGGGGATTGGGTTGATCCACGCCCTTGGCGAGCGTCACCGTGGCGGTGTCGACGTTGCCCTGGGCGTCGGCCACCCGGTATTCGATCGCCGTGGGGTTGCCGGTGAAGCCCGCCAGCGGCGTGAAGGTGATCGCACCGGTACTCGCGTTGATGCTCCAGGTACCCTCGCCCGCCACTACCAGGGTCTTGCCGGCGTCGGTCGCGCCGGCGTCGGTGAATACCACCGTGCTGGCCACCACCGCATCGCCGCCGGTGTCGTTGGCGAGCACATCGATCGTCGTCGCGCTGCCCGGGGTGAAGCCGGCGCTGTCGTTGCTTGCCACCGGCGGACGGTCGACCACCACCGTCTCGGTGAGGTCGTTGCCCGCATCGCTCGGGTCGCTCTGGTCGGAGATCGCCTTGCCGGTGGTGTTGGTGAGGCTGGTGCCGTCGGCCGCCGCATCGACGGTGGCACTCAGGCGCAGCGTCGCGCTGGCGCCGTTGACGAGCGTGCCGATCGTCCAGATGCCGGTGCCACTGTCGTAGCTGCCGAGGCTGGCGATCGCGCCCGTGTAGCTCAGCCCGCTCGGTAGCTGGTCGGTGAGCCGCACGTTGGTCGCCGTGTCGGCGCTGTTGTTGGTGACGGTGATCAGGAAACTCACCGTGTCGCCCACGTCGGGCGTCGCATCGCTGCTGTAAAGGGTCTTGGCCGTCACCAGGTCGGCAGCGCCCTTGGCCAGCGTCACCGTCGCGGTGTCGACGTTGCCCTGGGCGTCGGCCACCCGGTATTCGATCGCCGTGGGGTTGCCGGTGAAGCCCGCCAGCGGCGTGAAGGTGATCGCACCGGTACTCGCGTTGATGCTCCAGGTACCCTCGCCCGCCACTACCAGGGTCTTGCCGGCGTCGGTCGCGCCGGCGTCGGTGAATACCACCGTGCTGGCCACCACCGCATCGCCGCCGGTGTCGTTGGCGAGCACATCGATCGTCGTGGCAGTGCCGGGGGTGAAGCCGGCGCTGTCGTTGCTTGCCACCGGCGGACGGTCGACCACCACCGTCTCGGTGAGGTCGTTGCCCACATCGCTCGGGTCGCTCTGGTCGGAGATCGCCTTGCCGGTGGTGTTGGTGAGGCTGGTGCCGTCGGCCGCCGCATCGACGGTGGCGCTCAGGCGCAGCGTCGCGCTGGCGCCGTTGGCGAGCGTGCCGATCGTCCAGATGCCGGTGCCGCTGTCGTAGCTGCCGAGGCTGGCGATCGCCCCCGCGTAGCTCAGCCCGCTCGGTAGCTGGTCGGTGAGCCGCACGTTGGTCGCCGTGTCGGCACCGTTGTTGGTGACGGTGATCAGGAAGCTCACCGTGTCGCCCACGTCCGGCGTCGCGTCGCTGCTGTATAGGGTCTTGGCCGTCACCAGGTCGGCTGCGCCCTTGGCGAGCGTCACCGTGGCGGTGTCGACGTTGCCCTGGGCGTCGGCCACCCGGTATTCGATCGCCGTGGGGTTGCCGGTGAAGCCCGCCAGCGGCGTGAAGGTGATCGCACCGGTGCTGGTGTTGATGCGCCAGGTGCCTTCGCCCGCCACTACCAGGGTCTTACCGGCGTCGGTCGCGCCGGCGTCGGTGAATACCACCGTGCTGGCCACCACCGCATCGCCGCCGGTGTCGTTGGCGAGCACATCGATCGTCGTCGCGCTACCCGGGGTGAAGCCGGCGCTGTCGTTGCTTGCCACCGGCGGACGGTCGACCACCACCGTCTCGGTGAGGTCGTTGCCCGCATCGCTCGGGTCGCTCTGGTCGGAGATCGCCTTGCCGGTGGTGTTGGTGAGGCTGGTGCCGTCGGCCGCCGCATCGACGGTGGCGCTCAGGCGCAGCGTCGCGCTGGCGCCGTTGGCGAGCGTGCCGATCGTCCAGATGCCGGTGCCACTGTCGTAGCCGCCGAGGCTGGCGATCGCGCCCGTGTAGCTCAGCCCGCTCGGCAGCTGGTCGGTGAGCCGCACGTTGGTCGCCGTGTCGGCGCCGTTGTTGGTGACCGTGATCAGGAAACTCACCGTGTCGCCCACGTCGGGCGTCGCATCGCTGCTGTAAAGGGTCTTGGTGGTGACCAGGTCTGCAGTCGGGACGCCCGCCGGCGTGACGGCAAACACCAGGGGCACGGTGGAAAGATCACCATCGCTGTCCGAGATCGTGTAGACGAAGGAGTCGGTCGGGCTACCCGTGACGCCCGTATTGGCGACGTAGGCGTAGCTGCCGTCCGCGTTCAAGGTCAGCTTGCCGTAGCTGCCGGAGATCTGCGTGCCCACCTGACCGCTCACCGGACTGGAGGTATCCGAACCGCTCGCCACACCGACAACCGCAACGTTTGCATTCGATCCGTCTTTCTTGGGACCATCCGCGCCAAAGACGTCGTTGCCCTGCACATTCCCGCTGGTCGTGGCACCGGAGATCACCGAGCCGCTGTCGCCCACCGCCGCGGGAACGTCGTCGGTGATTGCTACCACCACGGTATTGGTCGTCACGTTGCCGAAGGCGTCGTAGGTAATCACGTTGACGGAGTCGGTCGTCGAACTGCCGCTGATGTTCGGCGCACTGCTCAGGGTGTATGTGAAAAGCCCGCTGGCTGCATCGAGCGTCCAAGACCCGTAGCTCCCGCTCCCGCTCTGGGTGCCGGAGCCGAAATTCTGGCCGGAGGGAGCGGTCAGCGTCGTGCTGCCCGTCTCCCCGGTGCCGCTGGCGTTGCTTCCACTTGCCAGATCGCTTTCCAGAACGGTCGGGCCGGCAAAGACGGTCGGGATGTTGATGGCGAAGCCGTCGCTATCGTAGGCACCGTTGGAATCGCGGCTGAAGATGGTGAGATAGTCCGTCCCGGTAAAGCCGGTTTCCGGCAGGTAGCCAAGGCTGGCCAGAACCGCATTGATTTCGGCCTGCGTCCCGCTGACCTTTAGGTCGCCACTGCCGGCGCCGGTGATCACGGCCGCGCCCGAACCGCTCGCCGACAGTGTCCCGTGATCGACATGCAACACCACTTCGTTCAGGTTGCCATCGACGTCCGCAACCGAAATGGCATTCCCACCGGTGAAGGCGAGCCCGGTATTGATGTCGGTGCTCACCGCGGCCGGCACCGTGTTGACCGGCGCATCGTTGCGGCCGACCACCGTCACCGTGAGCGTGGCGACCGAAGTGGCACCCTGACTGTCCTGCATCCGGTAGCTGAAGGTCTCGGACGTGGTGGCGCCCGCTGCCAGAGCCTTCACCGCGGCGCTGGTTTCGTCGATGGCGTAGGAGTAAGAGCCATCCGGACCGATGGTCAGGGTTCCATAGCTGCCGGCAATCGAGGTAGGGCCGGAGACCGTGGTCCCCGGCGCAGCGGTGCTACCCGCCTCGGCCTGGGTAACCGTCTTGGTATCGCCGGTATCGACATCCGTATCGTTACCCAGGACGTTGTCCCCGCTCGCAACGAGTTGCCCCGAAGTGACCGTGATCGCATCGCCGTTGGCGACCGGTGCGTCGTTGGTGCCGTTGATGGTGATGACCAGATTGGCCCATGAAGTGCCGCCCGCGCTGTTGGTGACCTTGTAGCGGAAGGTCTCGCTCAGCGTGCTGCCGCTGGGGAGCGCGTTGACTGCGGGCTTCGTGTTGTCCAGCGAGTAGGTGAAGGCCCCCGCGGAAGTGATGGTGAGTGTGCCGTAGCTGCCGGTGAGCCCGCCGCCTGCGGCCGTGACGCTGCTGCCATCCTGCAGGCTGTAGCTGGCCACCGCCCTGCCGGTCGAGGCCGCATCGTTGGTGAGCACGTTGCCGGACGCATTCGAGCCGGGCTCCACCGTGCTGCCGCCATCCTGCACCCCCGACTCCTTTGCCGTTCCGCTGTCGTCGGCCAGCACCGGGTCGCTGGCACCGCTGCCATAGACCGTGATGTACAGCCTGCTGGTGCTGGTGGCGCCGCGGCTGTCGCTCATCGTGTAGTCGAATACGTCGACCGCCGATTGCCCGGAAGAAAGATTGGGGTTGTCGATCTTCGGGGTGTAGCGATAACTGCCCTGAACCCCCTGATAGTTCAGCACCAGGGTACCGTTGGCACCGGTCACCACGATATCACTGCCCACGCCCTTGAAGGTGATCGTGCCGCTGGGCGCGCTGCCGATCTGTTGATCGAGCGTGACCACCGTCTGCGGGCCGGAGGTTGTCACGGCGGTGACCTTGCCCAGCACGCTGTTGGTGCTGTCATAAGCCGTCATGCCTGCGGCTACCGTGCCGCTGGTGCTGTCGAGGGTGACGGTCGAGTAGTTCGTGGTGGTCGAGGTACCGACCGTTGCGACCTTGCTGGCCGGGAGGTTGTTACCGCTCTTGCTCGTATCCTGGTAGAAACCGACTTTGCTGCCGTTGGCAATGCTGTAGGCGAGGTTGGAACCATTCACGTAGTGATCAACCTGCCCAGAGAAGGTAAACACCTGGTTCCCCGACGCATCGGTCGAGATCCCGGTAACCCGAATGGCATTACTGGAGACATCGTACAGAACGTAGTTCTTGGTGGTACCGGTATCCGTATAGAGGTAGTCGCCGACCGCCGCAGAGAAACCTCCGTTGCCGCTGAAGGTCAGTGTCGTATTGGTGCCACCGGACGTATACGAACCGAACAGACCGGAGCCGAATATCCCCGAAATTGAGAAATCCCCGCTCGCGTACTTGTCATCGACGTCGGTATCGTTTGGCAGGACGTTACCGGTTGCCGAGTAGCCGGTAGAGTCGAAACCACTTACTGCAGCGGTCGTCGATTCCTTCGCCGAGTTGTAGTCCGGCTTGGCAACCGGTGCATCGTTGCTGCCGTTGATCTGCACCGTCAGGGTCGCCGAGCTGGTGCCACCCTTGTTGTCGGTGAGGGTGTATTCGAAGGTTTCGGTCAGGGAGTTTCCGACCTGCAGCGCGTTGACCGTCGAGTTGCTGTTATCCACCACGTACCGGTAGCTGCCATCCGCGCCGATGGTCAGACTGCCATACAGGCCGCTTACCGTCGTACTGTTCGATGCAGACGTACTGGCGGCGGCTACCAACTGATTGGCAACCGACTTCCCGGTCGAAACCACGTTGAGCGTGTTGCCGTTGGCGGTGTCATTCGCCAGGACGTTACCGGTGGCGTCGATTCCGGCCACCAGCACCGCGCTCGTGTTTGCGTCGTAACCCTGCTCGAGCGCGGCGCCTCCGGACGTGTCCGGCACACCGTTGGCCAGGTCGTCAACCGCGACGGCCGGCACATAAGTCGGCAACAGCGCATTGAGCGCGCTATCCACGCGGTCCGAGGACGAGCCGACATCCGCAACCCAGACGTTTCCGAGATTCCCGTCCTTGGCATTGTTGATGTTGACGGTGCTGGAGCCGCGCGTGTCCACGATCTGCTGATCGAACCAGGCCTGATCGACGACGAGCAGAAAGCCACGGTTGTCGAGGACCTTACTGTCGCCATCCTGGTTTCCGTCCGCCTGCGCGGTCGCAAAGTCGGTAAAGTCGCGGTCGGTCCAGAAATAGAAACCCCGCACCACCCCGTTGGCCTTGATCGGGCGGCTGATCCAGCCGTAGTAGGTATTTCCGCCGATTACGATGGAAGTGGCCGAAACGTCGTTGCCACTGAAATTGATCCCGTTCGAGCCGTCGTTTACCTGGACCTGCCCCAGCGAGACGCTCGAATTGAAGTAATGCAGGTTCTGTTCCTTGTCCGCCCAGCGTTCGTTTGTATCGATGCCCCCGGTGATATTGCCGAAACCGTCAATCGTGCTGTTGTTGTTCCGGTCATAGACCATCTCGTAGGCATTGACGAAGGTGTAGCTGGCAAATTCCACCTCGACCGCGCGACCATCAATCTGCACGGTTCCGTGGTCGTCCTGAGCTGCAGAAGCATCAATCCCGTACGGATCGGCACCGTTCAGCAATACATCGGCAAAGCGCTGCCCCTCGTCCCCGGCGGTATCCGCGCCGCCGTTCAGCCTCGCATCGAGGCTGTGACCCAGTTCTTCCACCAGTACCGACTCGATTGATGCGCCATCGGCCGGGCCGATGCCGGCGCCTGCATCGCCCGCCAGCCAATCGGCATTCAGGTAGATCGTGTGCTGTCCAGTGGTCCCGCTAGTCGAGAACGCCCCCTTGGCGCCCTGCAATTCGGCACCGCTGCACAGCTCGATCCGCACCGCATCGTCGCCGCTTCGCAGATCGGTCAGCAGCTGATCGAATGTCGATTGCCACTGCGCGGACGGCGAGCTCAGACCACCATTGAACAGCGCGAACAGCTGATCTTTCGCTTCGGGCTGTGACAGGTAGTCGGCAATCAGTTTCTCCGCATCCGCGCGGGCCGTGACAACCGCTGCCGGCAATGCTGTCTCTGCCGTTGCAACATGCGGCGAAGCCCCGTCCAATGCCTGGCCGGCATGCGCAATGGTATCGATGGCATCGCCCACTGCAGCACCATCGAACATGAATCGCTGTTCCAGCGCCAACGGGCTCGGACCACGACGAACCAGACGTGCCTTGGCGGGTTTCTGCTGGACAACGGAATCTTGTGTCATGTTCGATCACCGGACGATTTGACGAAAACGAGAAGTGTGGGCAGGCCGCAGGAGAAAGCGGCCGCTAAGGCTGAGGCACATGCACGCGGCCGCTCATGCCGGTAAGCAGTTCGGGAAACTTGCCATCGATGGTGGCGACAACCTTGATCGACTGGCTGACCGGATCTACGCGCGCACCGATACGAATGAACTTCGCAGGGTAGGTCTTGCGGGTTTCATCAATGTCCACCTGAAAACCCTGGCCTACCTTGAGCCAGCGGAGCCAGCTCGAAGGAACCAGAAATTCCAGCTCCAGGCTGCTGTCGTCCAGGATATCCAGCAAGGGCTGACCGGGCTGGGCATATTGCTGCTCGCGCGCTTTCTGCTCAGCGACACGACCGGAAAAAGGTGCGACGAGATTGCATTTTCCCAGGACGGCCTGCTGTGCGCCGACCTCGGCGTTCAGCTTGGCGACGTTGGCGGCAGACTGCTCGAGCTCGACCTGACCGATCGAATTGAGCTCCTCGAGGCGTCTGTTGGCCTTGTGAATCTGTTCGGCGCCTTTCAGTTCGGCCCGCACCTTCTTGAGCATCGCTTGCGGCATCGAACAGTCAAAGGCAACCAGCAGCTGGCCAGCCTTGAAGGAGCCGCCCTCCGGTACCGGCAAGCGGTTGATCTTTGCGCCGATCTCGGCGGCCAGGGTGGTGAAACGCCGGGGCAGCAACTGGGCACGTATTTCCTGACGTTCGATGCCGGCCTTGGCGGCAGCGGTCGGCGGCGTCAAGCCAGTCGGAGCGGCAGAAGGCTCCACCGCGCCAGCCACCGGGGCAAGACCAAAGGCAACAGCCAGTGCAGCGATCCGCCTCACCGACTGACCTCGATTTGCGTTGCCGGCCTGAGCTGGGACAGCTCACCCCAGACCGCGCCCCGCTGGGACAAGGTCCGGGTCAGGTCATCAAGCGAGATCTCGTCAACGCTCCCGATCTGCGGCTCGACACCAAGGGTGGACTGCAATTTGGCTTCTGCAGCCTGGGCGAGGGCCAAAGCCTGAAAGCGGCGGAGCAGACTGAGGATTGCGGTGGTCTGGTTGGCCACGCTGTCGAGCTTGCTCTGGGTCTGCGCGGCCTCGCGGTTTTTCATGTGCGCTGCGATGCGGCGATCGGTATCCCAGATGGCATCTGCACGACCGAACTGATTGACCGCATTCGAATATTGCTGGCGAGCGAGATGGACCTGGGCCATGACAGCCATCTGCATGGCGATCCTGCGCTGATCAGCCAGTGCAACCCCCGCTTCGGCAAGCTTCATCTGGGTCGGACCGGTAAACAGGTTGAACAGGTTGAACGACAGCTGCACGCTTGCTTCGCGCCAATTGTTATTCAGCAAATAGCTGTCCGTATCGTAGCTATAACCGTAGTTGAAGATCAGGTTGGGAAATAGCCTGACCAGGGTCTTGCGCGTTTCCTCGCGAGCGATGCGTGCGTTGTAGTGCTGCTCGCGCAGATCGGCGTTGGCCGTCATGGCGGCCTCCTCCATCACCTCGACCGGGACCGACAGCGCGTCGCGGTCTACCGACTCCTGCGGCGCAACGAGGTCCAGCGGTTGGCCAAGTGGCGCATTGATCAGGGCGGCCAACTCGAGCTGCGCAGTCGACAGTTCCTGATCGATGGCCTCGAGCAGACGCAGATTTTCGAGTACCTGGCGCTGGTAGCGCAGCGAATCGAGCGGGTTGCGTAGCCGCTCGGTTTCGGCGCGACGCGCATCGGCGAGCGCCTCTTCCGCCATCCCGGTCGCGACACGCACTTCGCCGTGGAGCTTCTGCGCACTGTAGGCGCGCCAGAAAGCGGTGCGCACGTCCTGCATCAGAAGATGCATCGCTTTGCGTCGCCTTTCGCCGGCGATCAGGACTCGGTCAGCCTGCTGCCTGGTGTTGTAATACCCGAGCCCCAGATCGAGCATGTTCCAGGTCAGCAACAGCGAAGCCGTTTCATGTTCGCGATCCTGCGAGACAAACTGCGACTGGGACAGCAGCCCGGTCTGCGAGTTACGGCTCAGGCTGATCTTGTCGTTGTTCCTCCAGCTGTAGCCAGCCTGCGCAAGCAATCTGGGGAGCATGTCCAGGTGCGACACATCCAGCTGCTTGAAGGCGAGCGCCTCCTCCATCATCTTGGCGCGCCGGTCGAGGTTGTATTTGAGGGCACGCGCCATCGCCATTTCCAGCGTCATGGCGCCCTCGACAGGGGTCGCCAGCCGGGTCGCCGCCGCGCGGTCGGCAGCACCCTGCTCAAGCAACAAGGTTGGTTCCAGCGGCATTGGCTTGATGGAGGCGCAGCCGCCCAGAACCCCTACCGCGAGCAGCGCCACGGAAACAGTTACGGGAAATGGTCTCTTCATTGGTGTGTGCCCGATTGGCATAAAAATGGAGGGTCAAAGGACGCCGAATATCTCAGCAAGCGCTGGCAGCAGGAGCAGAACCGGCAGGGAAAGTCCGAACGACGGTAGCGGGTCGTGCCCTCTTGTCATGTTCCGGCTGAGCAACGGCAACTTCTTTGGAACCTTGAGGCCTATTTGCACCTTGACCTCCTGCCCACCGTTGGCGCTTTTCATCAGACCAAATCAATCGGGAGGCCAACTTGATGAATACCCCTGCGCGATCGCGATTCGGGACTCGAATTGCCTCCGATCGGCGCCGGGTCGCCGTCCGCGGTTCGGGAAGCCGACGACACCGATCCCGGCTTAGGTGGCAAGACCCGGGCGGACCCAAAACAAAAAACCCCGCCAGCACGAAGCTGCACGGGGTTCCAGTTGGCCGCCGAAATGCGGCGCGATCGAACTCAGACGTTGAACAGCGATTGTGACTGCAAATCATTGAATAAACAGTTCACCATGCTGCTCCGTTAAAAAATATACTCATGTTTGTACTCAAAAAACTCAGTAGTGAGTACGTTCAACCCTGATCTGGCGGCGTTGCGGCGGCTCGGATTCAACTTTCCAGACGCCTGCGACAGGCATCAATGGTGGATTTTATCTGCTGCGCCAACATCTGCCTAATCGGAGCACGCTCAAATCGCTCACCTAATGAGCTTGCCTGCGGCAACATCCGGTCGATGACCTCTTCCGCCCGTTTCTTTGGGATGCCACCTTCCTCCGCCAGACGCAATAAATGCCGATGTTCGATGGCAGCACCTTCGCCGCAAACGTCCAGGTGATGCTGGCCCATCGGGCCTTCGCTGAAGGTCAGGTCGAATGCCGGTGCCAGACGCCAGCGCCGGTCAGACCCGAGACGCCACGCAAAATTCTTGGGATGGTCGTCACGGTTGTGGAAAAGCACATTGAAGACGGCTCGCGCGTAAGCTTTCTCCACTTCGCGCTCGTCGCGCGTCAGGAAACGGGTAGCCCGCAGGAAGGCGGTGTAGTCGGTGGCACCGGGCAGGCGAAAATCCACTTGCAACAATCCAGCCAGACTGTGCACCGGGACGCGTTGCCCTCCCTCCCGGTCGAAGCGCGCGACGCCGAAGGCGGCCAGTTCGGGACCAAGGTCGAACCAGCGACTTTCGGGCACATCCAGTCCGCAATCCCGAGCCAACTCGGCATAGAGCTGCTCGATGACGCAAACCTCCTTGTGTTCGTTCTGCGCCGGGAATTTGACCAGCCATGGACTGCCGGGCGCATCCGGACGGGTGCTGACTTGCCCGGTCGCTGCGTCGTACTGCACCAAGGCCTTGGGTCGAGCCCCTTGCGGTGAGCCACCGGTGAGCGCGAGCTCGCGCAGGGCTGCCCCCGCCTCGCCCGCGAGCGCGAGACGGCTTTGCTCGGCCAGCGCCAGCAAGGACCAGTCGGGCTCGTGGGCGCCGGCGTCGCTTGCCGGAACGAAGCGCAACGCGCCCATCGCGCGCTCACCAATGAAGGCCAGCCGGTCCAGTGGCCCGGGATGGCGCAAGCCGTGTTGACGGAACAACCGATCCATCAGCAGCAAACCCCAGCCGTCAGGCAGACTGTCGGCGATCAGGCCCGGAAGGCGATGCAAATGGATCGGAAAACCTCCGTAGGCATCCGCACGCAGCTTGAGGTGCAAGGGCGACAGTTCCAAGCCTTGAGACAAGGCTTCGGGAGAATATTCGAAGAGCAGGGATTGACCGTCATCGGCCAGGCGTCCCAACGGCCAGTCTTCTCCCCAGCCGCAATAATGCACGGTAAGCAGCTTCATGATGCTCTCTTACGCGGCGCACGCTGGCGGCGGCTCACAAGGTCCACCTGCTCCATCTGGGCGATGGATTGCCGTTTGAGTACAAAGAGATCGTCCAGCGCCTCCAGCAAGCCAAGTGCCTGCGCAACGCGGACCAGCGTTTCCAGCGAGCACTGGCCGTCGCTTTCGAGTTTGCGCAACGCCCCCAGCGACAGTCCGGCCATTTGCGCCAGTTCACGCTGCGTGAGCGATTGGGCAAGCCGCTGCTCGCGCAGACGAACACCCAGCGCATGCAGGATCTCAGCGGGAGTTGAGAGATGAAAAGTCACTTTTATGACCCTTAACGCGAAAAAAATTGCGTAAGCGCCATTGTAGTGAGCTTTACTTATTCTTGAAAGCAGATGGCTGCGATAGCTGCCGCGAGCGATCATGCGGAGACCATCGTAACGCTACGATAACGTAGCGCTACGATGTTACGGAGTTGGCTCCTGTCCAGCAGCCGGCGCCTCCAGCAGTACTGAAGGCTCCACCCCCAGCGCCTCGGCCAGCTTGAAGATGTTGAGTAAGGCGATGTTGCGTTGCCCACGCTCAACACCCCCCAGATAGCTGCGCGCCAAGCCACTTTCCAGTGCCAGGCGTTCTTGCGACCACCCTCTGGTCTTTCTGATTTCTATCAGCTTCAAGCCGAAGCGTAGTCGGGGATCAAGGGCCATATTTCTCTCTTCTTAAAGAGAAATGACTTTATGAGTACCCCCTCTATAGGGCTACGCCCGATAGGTGCCCGCACTATAAGTGACAATTTAATTCAAGCGCCATAGAATGACCTCTATGAGTAACAACATGGAGGTGATGACGTATGGCAAGCGTCTGGAAGACTGCTGGGATGGGGGCGGCTGCGGGGCTGGCAGTTCCGGTGGCTGGGCTTTCAGGTCTTGCTGCCACTGCTCTTACGCTGATTCTTGTACTGGCGATGTTCGGCGTGGGGCCTGCGCGCCTGTCACAGACATCGCTTTGGGGACTGTTGACCAGTGAGCTGATGCTCTATCTGCTGATTTCGCTGGCGATCTTCATGCTGCCCTTCCGCTTTCTGGCGCGCTTGCAGGCCCGCTGTCAGGCACTTGTAGCCAAGCTCAACGCTCAGCAGGGGCTGTCATTCGATGCTGGACATCTCTTGGGCTACCCCGCGCCGGCCTTTCTAGTGTTTGACCGGCAGCATCGCAAACTGGCTGTCTGCTCAATCGTGGATGAAGCCTGGCGTATCCACGACTTCTCCTGGCTGCTTGGGTGGCGGATGACCTGGCGCGAGGTCGAGAGCATGGAGATGAACGGCGGTAGCCGTCAGGTCAACGCCAGCGGCATGAGCGTGCCGACCTTCGAGCGCACGGTGCGCGCCAAGGACTTCGCCATCGAGCTGCAAACCGCCGACCCGCAACGACCGCTGCTCAGTTTTCCCATGAGCCGTCGGGCGGCGGAAACCTGGTGCGCCCGGCTCAATACCATCTTCAACGGATAACCTCGCGAGGAACTGCGATGAAACACTACCGGAGCTTATTGCTTCTGCCTTTTGTATTGACGGGTTGTGCCACAACCGACATGCAGGGGGCGCTGGATTCCCTGAACGGACTAGGACACTCCATTGGAACCAGTCTGTCGCAAGCGGCTACGCCCGCAAGCGCGGCAACCCGCAACAGCTTGCTGGGCACTCCACTGCATAACGCCTTGCGCCAGAATCTGTCTACCGACGGCCGCGCCCCGGAATGGCCCAAGGTGGCGATCAGCAATCTGCAAATTCCGGCTGATCAGATGACGCTGACCCGTAGCCTCACGCTCAAAGCCAGTGATTGCATTCGCTTTGACGCAGTACTCTGGCACGACGCCAAGCGCTCCGAGCGCTTCAGCAATCTGTCGCTCTGCGCGCCGGAGCTGCCGAAACAGTCGAACAATTTCGTGCTGACCTGGAAGAGCTTTTCCATCTCCGGCAAAACCAGTGGTCAGGTTCGCAGCGACGGCCCAACCCCACCGTACAGCAAGTTGCCCGGCGACCCGGCGATGGAGCGCTGGCTGATGAATCAGTTCGGCCTTTACTATGTCGGTTCGCTGCTGACCCTGGTCGGCTACGACCCCAACTTCACGGTCGATGACCGCCGCTTCTGGATCAGGAACATCAAGGGATGAAGGCGTTGCTGCTGGCGGCCATGCCGGTTGTGCTGATGGATGGCAATACGACAGACATCGACCGCTGGTTGCGGATCGAGCCGGCCATTGTCGCCGCCGTGGAATGCCGCCAAGCCTTGCCGATGCGCGTGCTGGAGGGCATTGCGCCCAATGCTCCCGGCAGTTGGGCGCTGACGCCGGCACGCAGCTTCACGGTGTTCGGGTTGCCGGTGAAGCGGATCGAGCTGTTCATCGACCCGGATGGCGAGCTGGGTGCAAGCTATACAGCGGTTATTGAAAAGCGCAGCCTGGAACAGGTGCGCGAGCAACTGAAGCTTGCCAGCCAGCGCGGGCGCATCGGCCAGCTATCGGCAGATCAGCCCAGCGCAGAGGTTTTAGTGAGCTGCACGGAGGTCTGGCAGGGGCAGAATGTGGGGCAATAGCTGTTGAAAGGCGCCTATTGCTAATGAGTGACAACTCTGCGTTGCAACATTAGCATAATGATTTTGCATGCCTGAGAACCCAAACTGGATGGGTTGCAACAGTGGGAATGGATGCATGAGCCTGCGTCATCGAAAGCAACGCCCTCCCTTCAGCTCTTTGCCACGGCATAAGCGAAGCGATGAGGTCATCCGCCTCAAAGGTAAGATGCGTCGCGACGCCGCCGAATATGGCGGGCGATTCACCAGCCATCTCGTGCTAAACGAGCCGGGCCGCCCCGATCTGTACAACCAATGGTTCGACTTTTACTTCCTCGGCATGGATCGATTCACGATCTGGAACGCCGAGATTGTGACGGCACGGCAAGCGTTCTGGGATGCCGCGCACCACGAGGCATCCTCGCGGGCCTACGCAGCACTGGGAGACGCCGGCCTGGACAGGGAATCAAAGCTGGATTTCGAGCCAGCCGATGTCTCGCGCACGGGGAAGGTTCTCACCTATCGGATGGTGAAGCGAGAACCTGTTCGGTACGTACAGTTCGACGGACGGACACTCTCCGAGCAGATCGACCTGCTGGAAACAGCCATCATTCGCGACGAGCCGCCTGTGATCTACGAATCGTTCAAGCTCGACAGGAGCTACGCCTACGGGATTGGCCTTCGTATCGTCCAGGATGTGGAAGTCATCAATCAAGCAGCTATCGAAGCTGCGATTGACCGCTTCCTCGCGATTGGAGAAACCGACTGGGTGTCGCCCGAGGCGGTGCCGCGTGATCACCTGCCATTGGTGCGTGAGCGAGAGGCGCTGGCAAGCGTTGACTACCCTTCTGCCCAACTTGGGATGCCAGTTCGATGAAGCCGAAGAAGAAGCCGCTGTTGCCTGTGGACATCAAGTTGCCCGAGCGCGTTTTGCTTGAGGAGGGCGTCATGTTCGTCACCCTGCGAACACTCGATGAGCTTGAACGGTTCTGGGAAGAGCACAAAGGTTGTCGCTGCCGGATGTAAATTGACACATGCTGCCGATTGAAAATTGATACACCAAGTAGGGAAGATCGGGGCTTTTTGGAGTCCCGTTGATCACAGACGAGGTGTATGTGGAAATCGAGGTCTTGA
>NZ_WUAF01000036.1 GCF_009800965.1 Cognatazoarcus halotolerans
CGAATAGAGCGCATCGAGTTCAGAAGAAATCGCGCCAAGTGCTCGCTCGGCCAGTTTCTTGACCCCGCGTAGCGGATGATCTGTCGGCACGCGGGATTCCGCCGAGAAGTAATGGAACATCGAGGACTGGGGATCAAGTTGGCCACGCATCGCTGTCAGGACAAGGGTTCGGAAGACCAGGCTATGACATTTGCCAGGGCCGTTCGTTCACTGGGTTTTGCATCAACCTGCTAGAGATGGCTTGGCATGGGTTTCGCAGTTGCTGGCTTCCACGGCAAGGACATTTCATAATCCGAGCAGTAATTCGAAAGTCGCGAATCGCCTGCTGGTGGGCCATACTCGCGAGATTTAATATTGTATCCAATATCATATTCTCTCCGTTGCTCAGAGTTTGTCTTCATGGAAAAACACTCTCGTATAACCTTGATGACGGCAAAGCCATTTTCGTATTCTCCCGGCTCTATATTTATAGACGTATATGCGCTCCAATGAATCCGCCTATAAAACTCTGGGGAGCACGCAACGAAGATGACGAAGTAGCTCAAGCTGTCGCTGTCGCCAGACATTCCATCGAAGCGACGAATAATAAAATCGGATCCTCCGTCTCCATTGAGATCCGGCTGCCCATATTCGTACGCTGGAAGATAGTGGTCATTGTGGCACTCCTCAGAATCTTCGGGCCCGCATATTGTTACCGATTCGTCGACATGCTTTCGAATAGAAAACAATTCGTCGTTTGGTGAGCAAATGGAACTATTTTGTGGCTGTGGCTGTGGCTGTGGCTGTGGCTGTGGCTGTGGCTGTGGCTGTGGCTGTGGCTGTGGCTGTGGCTGTGGCTGTGGCTGTGGCTGTGCATGGAGCGGGGGCAATGTGTTGCATGCGGTTATTAATAGCTGCGCCAAGATAATTCTGAGAATATTTTTCATGGTTAGATGTTTGTTAAATCTAAACTGAAAGAGTTTCTTTTTGTTCTAAGTTGGCCAAGTTGGTTATTGAGAGTGTAGCCACGATTTGCTCGATAAGGATAGTTTGGCCAATCAGCAACTTGTGCGTGTGTGTTATTTACCGCAAGTGATTCACTTAATATTGCCGCCGTCAGTGCCGCCTCAATCTGGTCCGTCCATTGAGAGGTAGGGCTGCTCCAAGGGAGGTGTGGGTTACTCGAAATTGCAGAAGCAATCGCTGAGTCTAGCCGTGACGATGTGGAGACGTGAGATGGTGCAAAGATGTGCCATCTAAGGATTAGCGCATTTGATTTCTCGGATGTGAGAATTTCGCCTATTGTAGCGCTAATCGTCACAGATCCTTCAGTAATGCTCGTTGTCCGGCTTCGGATGTCCCTTAAGCGAATTCTAACCATTCCCCAAATGCTACTCCAGTAGTCCCGGTTCGTTCTTCCTGCCATTACGTAGCGGAAGAACCAATGCCAAGTCTTATAATAGTCAGCTTCATTTGGGGAGCGATCGACCAGATCCATTGAGGAGATTGGTGGAGGCGACAGGGTTGGCGAAACTACATCATTGTGCGCACGAATCCATCCGACATACTTTCTCTGCTGTTGAACCCAATGGCTTGGTGAGCTGACTCCTTGCCATGTTTGGGCGGGGAAGAGGCCGAAATTTCCGAAAGCAGTACGATAGCCCGTCTCGCTTTTGCGTAAAAAATAGGCTAAGAACGCAGGAAGCTCTGCATCGTCGTATCCTCCGCTTGGGTAGAGCCCAAGAGTCCAATGGCAAGGTCCGACAGATACGAGCGCTGCGTCATAAGCATTGACGCAGTCGAAGTTTCCCATGCATTCAACTTCCGACACAGCGCGTACAACGCGAAAAGTAGAAGTTGTAGGTGAATTCGGGGAGATTGAAAGTGCTTGAATCGTGCAGGAGGCACCTATTAGTCTTTCGGGGAGAAGCTCGGCTTCATTCCAAGTGTGTTTCGGAACCTTGCTCAATGGCCCGGAGGTCGATACATTAGTCATGTAGGTGCCAAGGACGTGGTATTCCGATTGATTCCTCGTTGTTGGATATTGATAGTAAGACGTAAAATCCCTAAAAAATACCCTCGGAGTTGTTGAAGCTGCCTGATCAAGCCTCCATATGTTGCATCCATCGCTATAGAGCGTAGATCTATTGTTTCCGGAAACTCTCCATGCCTCAATGACAACAGGACATCTATAATTGTTGGCTAGCCAATGTTCAATGGCACCCCTGGTTTCTTGGTTTACCACGCCACTAATTGGTCCTGTATATGGTGCGCTGTTAGTTCTTTGTTCTAATGTCGCGACGTAATAGGTCATCGGCGGCGTCTGATTAGGTACTTGACCTAACGCTGCGACCTCGGGTGCTGTTTCACCTGCGTTGGGATCGTTGGTAAGGGTGGCCAGTTCGTTACGGTTCAGTCCAGCCACATGCAGCATGCCAGCGTATATCTGGAACTCTCTGACGGCCCATTCGGTGTATCTCCCGAAGTCGCCATCGACCACCTGGATCATGAAGAAACCAAGCTCTCGAAGGTCTTCTTGAAGCTGGTGAACATGTTGGGGAATTGCCAGCGTCGCTCCGCCTTGATTTTGTGGTGTCTGAGCCGACAGTGGCACTGGGGTCGCGATCGTACCGCCCCATGTCGGCGGCTGGTTGGCTGCGGGATTGCCGTCATTGTCATTGCGTTTTAGCGAGTAGTTGCCGTAGATCATGCCAATCCAAAATCAGGTGAGGCGAGGTTCAGAGATCGCTGGGGTCAGATGTCGTGCTGATTGCCGAGGAGTGAAAGGGTGCTGGATGTCATGTTGGAAGTTGCGGAGACGTTCCTCGATGACTGGAAACGTCGCAACGCCGCACGCGTTTTCGGCCCGTACTGCCCATCGACAGAGGCGGTATAGAAGCCGAGATTTTTCAGGCGAGACTGGATGCCTTTAACATCATTGGTCTTGACTTGCTGTTTGACGTCGAGAGTCCATATCCACGGCTCGTTTTCCAAGCCATACGGCCACACTGTGAGCGTCCCCTTCTTCGCAGGGCACGCCATGTCCGCAGAGATCGAGCCGTCTGACCCGAGCGTGCCGTTGAACGTCTGGCCGCCGATCTTCAGTTGATAGGGTTTTCCGGCCAAAGATTGGTGGCCGTACTGGGTCTGGACACGCACGCAGAGCATTTCGGGTGGTATCGCAGACTCATGGGGCAGGTGTTCCGGTACCACAGGAACACTCCCCGGCCCCTCAAACGCATTCCCACTCCCCTTGACCGAGAACGTCCCCGGACAGGCAAAGGTGATATCCCCACCCCTGAGCGTCACAGAGCTCTGTCCTGCCCTGAGCACGATGGTGTCCTTGGCGCTGATGTGGATCTCGTCGTTGCTGCTGGTGATGGTCACCGAATCGTCAGCGAGGATCTCCATCTCGTCGGTGTGCGCCTGAATCGTGTGGCTGCCGGCGGCGGCGATGGATTTGATGCCTCCGCCGTGGGTCAACAGGCTGGCAGCCGTGCCGACGGCGGAGCTGACGGTATGGGCGCTGGCGATGTGCAGGTCTTCCTGCACGGTGGCGTGAAGATGCTGGCCGGCGAACAGCACGGTGCTGGCCGGGGTGGAGAGTCCAATGTCGTCCGGCCCTTCGGTGACGATATAGGGTTTGGAGAAGCGCTCGGTGGGTGCGCCCAGGGTTCTGCTGTTGGCGGCGGCTTTCCTTGCCTCCTGGCCTCCGACGCTGCCTTCGTATTTGCCGTCCTTTTGTGGGTCGATGCCGTCGATGAATTCGGTCTGTCGTTTGTCGGTGTTGAGCGCTCTGGCCCCCTGGGCGGTGGCAGCTTCACTGAGTGCCTGGGCGGTTCGTTCGGCGGCACGGAGCTGGCCGACCGCTTCACTTACGTTCATTTGCGTGCCGGTGGCGTTCTGGCGGGTGGTGCTGCTGATGAGGATGCCTTCGCCGGCCCGCACGGCGAGCCAGCCGTCGGTTCGCAGTTCGAAGCCGGTGCCGCGCCAGGGGCCGCGGGTGGCGGTGTTCAGGGGCTGGTCGATGAGGTGGCCCAAGCCGAGCTGGGCCTCGGTTTCACTGGTGGCCAGGCGAGTGCGCAGTTGGCCGGGGGCGTCGTCGGTGAGCCACTGGTTGGTGCCAGTGCCTCTGCCTTCGTGGTTGTGGCTGTGCCAGCCGGAGACGGTGCCGGGGTGGTTGGCGTTTGATTCGATGCCGGCGGAGAACGGCGGCAGGTCTTCGCCGTTGTAGAGCTGGCCGATGATGAGGGGGCGGTCGATGTCGCCGTCCGTGAAGTCGATAAGCACTTCGGTGCCGATGCGCGGCAAGGCATGGCTGCCCCAGTTGGGGCCGGCGAGCCATTCGGCCACCCGGACCCAGGTTCCCGATGCGTTATCGCCTGGTGCGTTGCCTTTGTCGTCAGCCGCGCCGGTGTCCGTGAGCCCACCCCGGTTGGCGGCCGTGCCACGCTGCCAGGGGTATTGGATCTTCACGCGATGCTCGCGGTCGGTGGTGACTGCGGTAGCTGGGTGACCGACAACCAATGCTGTCTGCTGGCCGACGCGCGGACGCGGGAGCGGCAGGGGGACTAGCGGGGCGGCTAGGCGCTGGGCTACGAATCGGTTGCGATAGGTGCCTCGTTCCAGTTCCGTGCGCTCGAGCAGTTGAGCTGCTGCGGCACTCAGATTATTCGCCGCATGGTGTTCCACGCTAAGTAGGCGGAGATGGGCGTCCTCGCCTCGATGGCCGTCGTGTTGCGTGAGCATGAAGCGGGTGCCTGCGGCCATCTGACGCGCGGCGCCTTCACCATGCAGGCGGTGCTGCGCGGATTCCAGGGCCGCCAGCATAAGATCGGCGCGGAGTTGCGCGGCCGCGCTATCCTCGAATCGGTAGGCGCTCGCGGCCTCGTGGATCTCCAGTTGCGGCAGCATGTCGGTAGTTGATTGGCTGGCCGCCCGGGCGCCGGTGGCAATGAGCTTTTTGTAGTCCCAACTGCTGCGTGTGACCGCGTTGGGCACTATCTGGTGGATGTCATGCAGCACGCTGATGCTGTCTTCGCGCTCGGGGCTGTCGTTGCGATGGAAGCGGATGGCTTCCTGCCCGCAGGCGGGGGGCTCTGCGTCCCGGTCGAAGATCACCAGTGTGTGGCGGGCGCGGGTCGCGTCGTCGCCAGCCACGGCGACCTGGTCGTGCTCGAAGCGGAAAGACAGGCCTTCCTCGCTGAGCAGGCGACGCAGGAAATCGAAATCGGTTTCGCGATATTGGGTGATGCGGCTGTAGCTCCTGAGTGTCTGGGTGATCTCGGCGCGCCAGTCGGCCATCGGGTAATCGGCGAAGAGGGCTTCGGCAACGCCCAGCACGTCCCTGCCCTGAAACTGGAAGCAGTCTCGCCGCAGGGTACAGAACGCAAGCCACGGCTCGATGATCAGTCGGTAGCGGGCGAGACCGCCGTCGGCGCCCAGACTCATGGCCTCGGTGACATGGCCGTGCCAGTGACGGAGGCTGCCGTCTGCCTGCGTGAGTCGCAGGGTGATTTCCTCGCCCAGCAGCGGATCGAGCTCAAGGTGGGCGTTATCCGACAGGCAGTCTACCTCGAAGCGGAACAGCTCGTTGATCGCTTCGCGGCCGGTAAAGCGTTCGACCACCAGGGCAACATCGGGAGATGAAGTTTCGATCCGGATCAGGCGCGCGTGCTGGGAGAGGCTGGAGGCAAGGATGGTGTGCGAGGAGAGCATCGGCCCGGTTCGAAAAATGACTACGGCATTTTACGGGATCGCGCATGCGGGACGCCAGCGTCCGCGCTCCCGCGATGGATTTCCCGGCCTGTGCCGACGCGCAGGTCTGGAGCGTCTGGCGGCTACGCCGCTGCACGTGACCGGTGCATGCTCGCCTCACCCCGTCCCTGTTAACATGCGCTTATGAGCAAGCACGGCACCTATATCGGACGCTTCGCGCCGTCACCAAGCGGGCCGCTGCATTTCGGCTCGATGGTCGCGGCGCTGGGCAGCTATCTCGATGCGCGGCATTACCGCGGGCAGTGGTTGTTGCGCATCGAGGATGTCGACCGGCCGCGGGTCGTGCCAGGTGCAGAAGACGCGATTTTTCGAACGCTGGAGACCTTCGGGCTCGAGTGGGACGGCGCGGTGGTGTGCCAGCGCGATCGCGAACAGGCTTATGCGGCCGCCCTGTCGCGGCTCAAGGAGGGCGCCCGGGTCTTTGCCTGTGCATGTTCTCGGCGCGAAATCGCCGATTCGGTGCTGGCGAGAGACGGCAGCCATCGTTACCCTGGTACCTGCCGCAATGGCCTGCCGCCGGGACGTGCAGCCCGGGCGTGGCGCTTTCGTGCCACACCCGGGGAAGTCTGCTTCGATGATTCCCTGCAGGGCCGGATCTGCGAGGATGTCGATGCGGATGTCGGTGATTTCGTTCTGTTTCGCGCAGACGGACTGTTTGCCTATCAGCTTGCGGTCGTGGTCGATGATGCCGATGCCGGTGTCACGCACGTGGCGAGGGGGGCGGACCTGATTGATTCCACCTGTCGGCAGATCCTGCTGCAGCGCGCCCTCGGATTCCCGACGCCGCAATACATGCATTTTCCCGTGGTGGTCAACGCGGCGGGCGAAAAGCTCTCCAAGCAGACGCTCGCTGCCGCGGTCGATACATTGCCGCCCGCGGACGTCATGTTCAGGTGCCTCGCGTTTCTGGGCCAGTGCCCGCCGCCGGAACTCGCCCGCGCAGGAGTTGCTACTATCCGGCAATGGGCGATTGAGAACTGGAATAGACGCCTGGTGCCCCGGCAGCGGACCGGGCTGGCACCGGGTGAGCAAAGGGAGTATGTGTGATGATCGATGATATAGACGGCTTGCGGCGGGTACTGGCCGAAGACAGGGTCATCGCCGTTGTCGGCTTGTCTGCCAACTGGTTCAGGCCCAGCTATTTCGCCGCAAAGTACATGCAGGAGCGCGGCTACAGAATAATCCCGGTGAACCCCGCCTATGAGGAGGTACTCGGCGAGAAGTGCTACCCGAGCCTGCGCGATATTCCGGTGAAGGTGGACATGGTCGATTGCTTTCGCAAGGCCGAGGATATCCCCCCGCTGGTTGACGATGCGATTGCAATCGGTGCGCGCACGCTGTGGCTGCAACTTGGCGTGGTGAATCCGGAGGCGGAGAGCAAGGCCGAATCGGCGGGTCTGCGGGTGGTCATGGACCGATGCGTCAAGATCGAATACGCGCGCCTGTTTGGTGGTTTGGGATGGTTTGGCGTGAATACCGGGGTAATCTCGTCACGCCGCCCACCGATGCCGCCGCGGCCGGCAAGCGACCCGCGTTGATGAGGCTGTTTGCTTGGGAGCTGTCGCGTTGAGCCGGGCCGCGTCAGGTCCGGGGTAGCAGCTCCGCGGTCAGTGCCGCGTGGTCCGATATCTTCGACCAGGGACCTCCGAAGTGCGATTGTGAGGCCCTGACATTGAAACCCCTGACGTAAATCCGGT
This sequence comes from Cognatazoarcus halotolerans, assembly GCF_009800965.1. Lineage (GTDB taxonomy): Bacteria > Pseudomonadota > Gammaproteobacteria > Burkholderiales > Rhodocyclaceae > Cognatazoarcus > Cognatazoarcus halotolerans. The sequence continues at coordinate 7,455 of NZ_WUAF01000036.1, forward strand.
CCAGGCGGAAGAGCGGCAAGGTGCTTGGGTAGCTGCGGGCGGGGCGTCCGCGGTCTCCGCAGAAGACTTCCTGAAGACCCAGGCGGGCAGCCAGAAAATCGTCGGCATGGTTACGCCAGTCGTTGAAATCGCCGGCGATGATCAGTGGAGAGTCGCCCGGCGCGAGCATCTCCATGCGCGAGGCGAGGGCGTCCATCTGCCTGCGGCGGCTGCCCGCGAAGAGGCCAAGGTGAACGCACACACAGTGTGCATTGAGCGTAGAGCCGGGAAGCTCGATCTCGCAATGGAGCAGTCCACGCCGCTCGAAACGGTGGTCGGAGACGTCCTGGTTCGTGCTCGAGAGGATCGGGAAGCGACTCAGAACGGCGTTCCCGTGGTGGCCGTGATCATAGATGGCATTGCCGCCGTAAGCCGTTTGCAGCCAGCCGCCTTCCGCGAGGAAGTGGTGCTGCGGTTGCGGCGGCCAATCGGTGTGCCGCTGGGCATGACCGACGTGCAGCCCCTGGACCTCCTGCAGGAACACGATGTCAGCGTCGAGGGTGCGCAGACGATCTCGCAGTTCATGAATTACCATGCGGCGGTTGAACTGTGAGAATCCCTTGTGGATGTTGTAGGTGCAGATTCGAAGTGGCTTCATGCAGGATCGACTGCCCTCGAGTGCTCACCGAAGAGCGTTCATTGTAATGCCAGAGATGCGAATGAAGGATTTACACGTTACCTACCGGATCGAATGCGACGCTTCCGAAGTCGACGCGCGGGCGCAGGCGATTGCGGTCGAGCAGAGTATCGAGATGCCTCCGGCCGCGGTACGCAGCCAGCGTGTGAGGGATGAGGTGATCGGTGAGGTGACGGCAATCGAGCCGATCGAACCATCGGCCTATCGGGTGACGATCGGACTTTCGCTCGCGACCACCGGTCTCGATGCAGGCCAGCTCCTCAACATGCTGTTCGGCAACACATCGCTGCAGGCAGAGGTGAGCTTGCTGGATTTCGAGGCGGACCCAGACGCGCTTTGCGGATTTGGAGGTCCCCGCTTTGGCATCGAGGGGCTAAGAGAGCTTGTCGGGGCAGTCGAAAGACCGCTCACCTGCAGTGCGCTCAAACCTCAGGGCCTTGCACCCGCAGAGCTTGCGGCGCTGGCGGGCGAGCTGGCGCGTGGCGGCGTGGACATCATCAAGGACGATCACGGACTCGCAAATCAGGACTTTTCGCCTTTTGCCGAGCGCGTTCCGGCGGTACAGGCGGCTGTTGCAAAGGCAAACCGCGATACCGGAGGCAATACGCTGTATGTGCCAAGCTTGACCGGGGGGCCGGAGGCGGTGCGGGCGCGTTGGCAGCTTGCCCGCGATGAGGGCGTCGAGATGATGATGCTTGCACCCATGATCTCGGGCTTGTCGACCCTGCAGTACCTCGCGTCCTTGCCACGATCGGTGCCGATTCTTGCCCATCCTGCGATGGCCGGCGCAGCACGCATTGCGCCGCAGACCCTGATCGGCAGACTCTTTAGACTGTGTGGTGCCGACGCGGTGATCTTTCCCAATCACGGTGGCCGTTTCAGCTATTCGCCAGCATGCTGCAAGGCCCTTGCCAAGGCGGCACGACAGCCCTGGGGGAGGTTCAAGCCGGCGATGCCGGTGCCTGCCGGGGGGATGACGCCGGCGCGTGTGGGCGAAATGGTGGACTTTTACGGCTCTGATGTGATGCTGCTGATCGGCGGTGCGCTTCTCGGTGCGGCAGAAGGAGTCGAAGTGGCTGCGAGATCCTTCTCACTTGGCGTCAAGGCGACAGGGTCGTGAGCGCGCCGTATGTTCGCAAGGCGCTCGGTCCCGGGCATTGGGCAGAGGTCGAGGTGCACGATTACAAACAGCCGGGCAGCGCGCCGTTTCGCGATGTCACCCGACAGGTGCTGTTTCGCGATCCGGCGCTTGCCGCTGAGTGGCGCTACTTCGAGGTGGCTCCGGGCGGGCATTCGACGCTCGAGCGGCATCAGCATGTGCATGCCGTGATGATCCTCGAAGGGCGCGGCATGTGTCTGGTGGGGGGCAGCCTATATGCTGTTGCTCCACACGATCTCGTCAGCATTCCCGCGGATACGTGGCATCAGTTCCGTGCTGACGAGGAGGTTTCCCTCGGCTTCCTGTGCCTGGTCAATGCGAAGAGGGACCGGCCCCGTTTGCCCGCGGAAGAGGATCTCGCCGAGTTGCGGCGTGATCCTGAAATCGCGGCTTTCATTCGCGTTTGAAAAAGCCGCACGTGGCGGCTTTGCGCGGAGCGCGTGCTCCAGTTCAGGAAATGGCGAGCATGCGTTCAAGCGCGATCTTTGCCTGCTCCGCTTCGTGGGGCGGAACCGAGATGCGATTGACGACATTTCCCTCGGCCAGGTTTTCCAGCGTCCAGGCAAGGTGTTGCGGGTCGATGCGTTGCATGGTCGAGCACATGCACACCGTCGGTGCCATGAACTGGACGATCTTGCCCTCAGGCTTGACCTCTTCGGCAAGCCTATTTACAAGGTTGAGTTCGGTACCTACCAGCCAGCGTGTGCCGGGTGCGCCGGCCTTGATGGTATTGATGATGTACTCGGTCGAGCCGACGAAATCCGAATTGATGCATACGTCGAGATTGCTTTCCGGATGAGAAATGACGATGCCGTCAGGATATTGCATGCGCCAGCGGCGGATGTGGCTTTCCTGGAACATCTGATGCACCGAGCAATGACCTTTCCAGAGCAGGATCTTCGCGTTGCGGATCTGTTCGTGGGTGAGGCCGCCGTACTCGAGGTCAGGATCCCACACGACCATCTGGTCGAGCGGAATGTTCTTCTTGTAACCGGTCCAGCGGCCGAGGTGCTGGTCCGGAAAGAAGAGGACCTTCTCGCGCTGGGCAAACGCCCAGTCGAGAATCGTCGGTGCATTGGTGGACGTGCACACGATGCCGCCGTGTTCGCCGCAGAATGCCTTGAGATCGGCCGCCGAGTTGATGTAGGTCACCGGGGTGATGACGTCATCCGGTTTGTCCAGGACCTCGGAGAGTTCGCGCCAGCAGCGTTCGACCTTCGCGAGGTTGGCCATGTCGGCCATCGAGCAGCCGGCGGCGAGGTCAGGCAAGACCGCAATCTGGTGCGGCTTGGACATGATGTCGGCGACTTCCGCCATGAAGTGGACGCCACAGAAGACGATGTACTCTGCATCGGTCTCGGCAGCGAGTTTCGATAGCTTGAGCGAGTCGCCCGTGAGGTCGGCGAACTGATAGACGTCCGCGCGCTGATAGTGGTGGCACAGCAGTACCGCGCGATCACCCAGTCTGGCGCGTGCGATGCGGATACGCTCTTCGGCCTCCTTGTCCTGAAGGGTGTTGAAGCGATCGAAACTGATGTTGGCGACTTGCATCTGTAGGGCCTCTTGCAATGACCCGGGCGCGTCGGCCGAAAACGTTCGACGCGGATCCGGCGATGGAACCTAACTCTGAATCCAGGGCAGCCCGGCGCGGCGCCAGCCCCCCGCATGGTTGCGCTGCCCGCGGGCATCCTTGTCGCCCTCGAAGCCTTCGAGGACGTTGTAGCAATTGGTGTAACCGGCCTCGAGCGCCCGACGGGCCGCGCCGTCAGAGCGTCCGCCACTGCGGCAAAGAAACAGCACGAGCGCTTCCCTGTCGACCTGATGCGTGAGTTCGGACAGGAAGTTCGGGTTTGGTTGTCCACCGGGATAGGTCTGCCATTCGATCTCGACCGCTTCAGGTACCCGTCCGACCCAATCCCATTCCGCCCGGGTGCGAACATCGACCAGCTGGGCTCCGGGTGCAAGTTTCCACACCTCGAAGGCCTCAGCGGGCGTCAGCGCCCCTGCGTAAGGCAAATTCAGGTCGCTGGCACGTCGGTGCGCCAGCGAGAGGAGTTCATTCAATTTTCCCATGGCTTGGGTCCGGCTAGAATGGCGGCTCATGAGTATAACGCTTGGCCCATGACCGGCGAAAATCGCAATGATCCGCACGCTGCGACTGTCTCTGACTGCGCGTGGGCTCGTCGAATCGATAACTTGAGCGTTTTCGGGTGACCAATTTGACCACGCCGGGGGTAGTGGGGTTGCACGCGTTGCGTACCCGCAGGATGGCCCATCAGGTGCGCGTGGACGCGCATGTCCAAGCAAATCCGCGTATTGCGGTTTGGGAGGGGCGCCACATTGCCTGGGCAGTGCGGGCGCGCGTGCGGAAGGCATATTCGGATGTGCTGGATGTGCCAGTCGATGTCGGTGTGGAGAACGACGTGGATATGGTCCGCCAGGGCACCTTGCCTGAGCGTGACGAACTGCTGCGTAGCCTGGCCTCGTGCTGGGGAAAGAATTGCCCCAGCCGATGCAGGTCCGGCTGCATTACCCCGGGAGCAAGGTTGAAGCGGAACTGTATCTTCCGTTCGAATGGCTTCAGGAGGATGATCGCGCAACGTGCGCAACAGGATGTCTTATGGGGCCGGGACGTGTCCGGTTTTTTCGCCAGATCACCTTGCATGGCACTGTTGCACGCTAGTGGTGCGTTAGGGTTTTTTATGCACTTAAATGGTGCATTTTGACGTCCCTTTTTTGGTGCGCAAGCCGGGTGATGGCGACGCGCCGAGGTTTTTTTGCTGTGGCACACTAAGTGCTAGGATTCGTCCGACGAATTTTTCGTTCTTAATTGCTGATCAACGAGCCAAAACCAGGAGTTGAGCATGTCCGTAGAAAATGTAATGAAGCTGATCCAGGATAACGAAGTGCGCTTCGTTGACCTGCGGTTTACCGATACCCGCGGCAAGGAGCAGCACGTCGGCCTGCCGATCTCCGCGTTCGAAGAAGATCACTTCGAACACGGTCACCCGTTCGACGGCTCGTCGATCGCCGGCTGGAAGGGTATCCAGGCTTCTGACATGATCCTGCTGCCGGAGGCTTCCTCTGCCTATATCGATCCGTTCTACGACGAAACCACACTGGTTCTGACCTGTGACGTGATCGAGCCGTCCGACGGTAAGGGCTATGACCGCGATCCGCGCTCGATCGCCAAGCGTGCCGAGGCATATCTCAAGAGTTCCGGTGTGGGTGACACCGCGTTCTTTGGCCCGGAGCCTGAATTCTTCATCTTCGACTCCGTCGAGTGGTCGGTCGACATGTCGGGCGTCTACAGCAAGATCCTTTCCGAAGAGGCTGCCTGGTCGACCGCCGACAAGTTCGAAGGTGGCAACACCGGTCACCGCCCGCGCGTCAAGGGCGGCTACTTCCCGGTTCCGCCGGTCGATAGCCTCAACGACATCCGTGCTGCGATGTGTCTTGCGCTCGAAGCCGCCGGCGTGCCGGTTGAAGTGCATCACCACGAAGTGGCCAACGCTGGCCAGTGCGAAATCGGCACCAAGTTCAGCACCCTGACCCAGCGTGCCGACTGGACCCAGGTGCTCAAGTACATTGTTCATAACGTGTCGCATCAGTACGGCAAGACCGCGACCTTCATGCCCAAGCCGATCGTTGGCGACAACGGTTCCGGCATGCACGTTCACCAGTCCATCTGGAAAGACGGCCAGAACCTGTTCGCGGGTAATGGCTACGCAGGCCTTTCCGAACTGGCGCTGTACTACATCGGCGGCATCATCAAGCATGCCCGTGCGCTCAACGCGATCACCAATCCGGGAACCAACTCCTACAAGCGCCTCGTGCCGCACTACGAAGCGCCGACCAAGCTGGCCTACTCGGCCCGCAACCGCTCGGCTTCGATCCGTATCCCCTACACCGCGAATCCGAAAGGTCGTCGTATCGAAGCGCGCTTCCCGGATCCCCTGGCCAACCCCTACCTCTGCTTCTCGGCACTGATGATGGCTGGCCTGGACGGTATCCAGAACAAGATTCATCCGGGTGATCCGGCCGACAAAAACCTCTACGACCTGCCGCCGGAAGAGGATGCACTGATCCCGACCGTGTGTACCAGCCTTGACCAGGCGCTTGAGTACCTCGACAAGGATCGCGAGTTCCTGACCCGTGGTGGCGTGTTCTCGAATGACTTCCTCGACGCCTACATCGCGCTCAAGAGCGAGGAAGTCGATCGTCTGCGCGTGACGACCCATCCGGTCGAGTTCGATCTGTATTACAGCCTGTAAGCTTCAAGCAGGTTTGGTACGTTTTTAAAAGGGACGGGCTTTTGCCCGTCCCTTTTTCATTGCTGAATCGGGTCGACCGGTTTGCATTTGTCGTGAGGGCTTCCTACACTCGTGTCCTTGCGTTGAGAGGGGCGATTGATGCAGAAACTCGTTCTCGCGAGTGTCTTTGCGATGATGTGGCAGACAGCGGCGCATGCCGACATCTATAAATGCGTGGATTCGCAGGGCCGGGTAACTTATACGAACGACAGATCCTCGGCGCGGGGGTGCACACCGTTGAGCCGTGACCTGCCCGTTTCATCGATTCCGTCGTCTGGCAGGCCGCAGACGTCGTCCGTGCCCGCCCCGCCGGCAGGTGCAGCGGCAACCTCCTTTCCTCGTGTGACGCCGGATACCCAGCGCGAGCGGGATGACAGCCGCCGTCGAATTCTCATGGACGAGCTTGCAGCCGAAGAGGCATCGCTCCTCGAAGCGCGCAAGAACCTCGACGAACAGGAGTCGATAAGGCTTGGCGACGAACGCAACTATCAGAAGAAACTGGACCGGATCCAGCCGTTCAAGGACAAGGTAGCGCTGCACGAACGCAATATCGAGGCGCTCAGAAAAGAGATCGGTAATCTGCGTTGAGCGTGCGCTACGACGCCTGGACTGCCTGGCCACGGAAACTTCGTCGGCGTAGCGGTGTGACCTCTTTGCGGTGGCGTGGATCTTGCTCAATGGTCGCTATATGGCAGATTTGAAACGATCCAGACTCAATCCGGCCCAGGCCTACGCTGGACTGGAATTGCTCTCGTCCGCAGTGGTGCTTGCCGACGATGCGTTCCGTATCCGCTATCTCAACCCGGGAGCGGAAAATCTCTTTGCGGTCAGCTACCGGAAACTGTCGGGAGCGCCTCTGGCGGAGCTACTTGGAAATCCGGCAGAGCTTGAACCGGCGCTTACCAACGCCTTGCACAACAACTGGAGCTATACGGGGCACGATCTCCAGGTGTTGCGCCCCAGTGGCGAACTGTTGCGTCTTGATTGCACCGTCACGCAGGTCGAGGCGGACGGCGTCCGCCAACTTCTGCTCGAGTTTCGTCCAATCGATGCTCAGCTTCGGGTAGCGCGGGAAGAGCAATTGCTGCAGCAGCAACAGGCAAATCGTGAGTTGATTCGCAACCTCGCTCACGAAATCAAGAATCCACTGGGAGGTATCCGCGGCTCGGCGCAGTTACTGGCGGGCGAGCTTTCGGATCCTGCTTTGCGCGAATATACCGAAGTCATCATCGCCGAAGCGGACAGGCTGCAGGATCTGATGAACAGATTGCTTTCCGCTCGCTCCATGATGCGGCCGACCCTGCTCAATACCCACGATGTGCTCGAGCGGGTGCGGCGTCTGGTGAGGGCCGAATTCCCCGATGTCCGGGTACGCCGCGACTACGACACCAGTCTGCCCCTACTCATGGGTGATCGAGAGCAATTGATCCAGGCGATCCTGAACATCGCTCGAAATGCCGCCCAGGCGATGGATGGAAACGGCGAGATAACCTTGCGGACCCGTATTGCCAGACAGAAGACTTTTGCAAAGCGGCGTCACAAGCTGGCATTGGAATTGCAAGTGATCGACAACGGTCCCGGAATTCCCGAAGCCATTCGACACACCTTGTTCTATCCACTGGTGTCCGGACGGGACGGCGGCAGTGGGCTGGGGCTGTCGATTGCCCAGACCTTCGTCGAACAGCATCAGGGCATGATCGAACTGGAGAGCCGGCCTGGACGCACTTGCTTTTCGATACTGCTGCCGGTAGGTGCCGGGACCGAACGCGATGCACCATAGTGGTGCATATAACTTGAGATTCTGGCTTCCTGAGCGATAGGGAGCAATAACTGGCCAAGAACACTCATGATGAATGCAGTCTGGATCGTGGATGACGATCGTTCAATCCGCTGGGTGCTTGAAAAAGCTCTTGCCAGGGAAGGGATAGAGCATAGGAGTTTTGCGTCGGCACGTGACGTCCTCGATGAGTTGCAACGTACCAACACGTTGCCCAGGGTGTTGGTTTCCGACATTCGTATGCCGGGGGAGTCAGGGCTCGAGCTGCTCAAGGAGGTGAAGGCCGCGCACCCGCAGTTGCCCGTGATCATAATGACGGCATACTCGGATCTCGACAGCGCAGTGGCAGCCTTCCAGGGCGGAGCGTTCGAATATCTTCCCAAACCCTTTGATGTCGACCAGGCGGTGAGCCTTGTCCGCCGTGCGATCGAGCAGGGCGCGGATGAGCAGGGTGTCGGAGAGGAATCGGCGCTCGCGCCGGAGATTCTTGGCCAGGCTCCGTCGATGCAGGAGGTTTTCCGGGCCATCGGCCGGCTTTCGCAGTCCCATGCGACGGTGATGATTACCGGCGAGTCAGGCAGCGGAAAGGAACTGGTTGCCCGGGCACTGCATCGTCACAGCCCGAGACGCGATGCGCCATTCGTCGCCATAAACACGGCGGCCATCCCCCGGGATCTGCTCGAGTCGGAATTGTTCGGGCACGAGCGGGGCGCCTTTACCGGTGCGACCGCCCAACGACGGGGTCGTTTCGAGCAGGCGGAAAGTGGGACATTGTTTCTCGATGAAATCGGCGACATGCCACCGGAGCTCCAGACCCGTCTTCTGCGTGTGCTCTCCGATGGGCATTACTATCGCGTCGGTGGGCATCAGCCGATCAAGGCAAACGTCAGAGTCATTGCCGCGACGCACCAGAATCTTGAGGATCGTGTCCGACAGGGCATGTTCAGGGAAGATCTCTTTCACCGACTCAACGTGATTCGTCTGCGTTTGCCGCCGCTCAGGGAGCGGCGCGAGGACGTCGCGTTGCTGGTCAAGCATTTCCTGCAGAAAAGTGCACGTGAACTGGGGGTCGAGCCAAAGCGGCTGACCGAGGGCGCTCTGCACCACATGCAGGCCCAGACTTTTCCGGGTAACGTGCGCCAACTCGAGAACGTCTGTCATTGGTTGACTGTCATGGCACCTGGCCAGTTGATCGATGTGGCGGATCTTCCGCCCGAAATGCGGGATTCCGGTGATACCGCGCCGAGACCGGGAAACTGGACGCAGGCGCTCGGCGCGGAAGCCGATCGCTTACTCGCGGAATCTCCCGGCGAAGTCCACGAGCGCTTGTTGAGAGAGTTCGAGCGCGTGCTGATCCGCAGGGCGATGCATGCAACAGGCGACCGGCGAGTCGAGGCTGCCCAACTGCTGGGCCTTGGGCGCAACACGATTACGCGCAAGATTCAGGAACTCGGTATCGATGCCGATTCGGGCTCCGAATTGCAGGACCGTGGCGGGAGCTGATCGGTTGCGGGTGTTGGCCCGGTGAACCGCGGCGGTTTGCATCGCGCATCGGGCGGACAAAGCGGTGATGAATGGCGGATAATGCGAGCACTATCATCGTGCATCTCGCCCATGCCACCCAAGTTTGCGCCACTCGATCCATCCCGTATTCTTGCCGGACTCGGAGATCGTGCCCGGTATTTCGAGGTGCGGGTGATCGACGAGTGTGGCTCGACCAATTCGGAGCTGGTTGAAGCAGCCCCGGATCCGCTCGGGCGCATCCAGGTGCTTGCCTGCGAGCGGCAGACCGGTGGTCGTGGCCGTCGCGGCAGGAGTTGGTTGTCGTGGGACGAGGGGAGCCTTACCTTCTCTCTTCGCTGGAGCTTCGAGCCTGGCCCGCACATGCCGGCGGGGCTCTCGCTGGTCGCGGGCCTCGCGGTGGCGAGAACGCTCGAACGACTGGGGGGCGAAGGCGTTCAGCTCAAGTGGCCGAATGACGTGCTGGTCAACGGCCAGAAGCTCGCTGGAATCCTCATCGAACTGGTCCAGGGGCGGGGTCAGCGCGCCTCGGCCGTGATCGGCATCGGTGTCAATCTGCACGTGCCCCAGGATGCCGCGATCGATGTGGTGGGCGGAGTGGCCGATCTGGTCGGCGTGTTATCCGGCTTGCCGGATCGAAACACACTGCTCGCAATGTTGCTGAGCGAACTCGCTACGCTGCTGGACACCTATTCGAGCGCCGGCTTTGCAGCACTCCGTGGAGCCTGGATGCAACGCAACGCGTTTGCCGACTTGCCGGTGTTGCTTTCCGGCGAAGGCTGGTCGCAATCCGGAGTCTGCGCGGGTGTGGACGAAGACGGTGCTCTGCTTCTAGAGACGCCGGATGGATTGCGCAGGGTCCTTTCCGGTGAGATTTCGTTACGGCTTGCACCGTGATGTTGCTGCTTGATGCCGGCAACACTCGCCTGAAATGGGCATTGCATGACGGCCAGACAATCGTGGAGTCGGGCGCGATCGACTACGGCGATCTGTCCGAGCTGCAAACCAGGGCCGCTCGCCTTCGATCTGGGACCCCGGTCATTGGTGTCAACGTCGCGGGCCCGGCGGTTGCTGAATCCATTGTCACTGCCCTCAAGCCGTATGGCTTCATGCCACGCTGGAATGTCGCATGTCGCCGCCAGTGCGGGGTGCAGAACAGCTACGAGGTAGCCTCGCAACTGGGTGCCGATCGCTGGGCCGCGTTGATCGGGGCGAGAACCCGGCACCGGGGGGCCGCACTCGTTGTGATGGCGGGTACTGCCACCACAGTCGATCTGCTTGACGAGACAGGGGCGTTTCTAGGCGGCCTGATTTTTCCCGGCTTCGATCTCATGCGCACCGCGCTGGCTGGCAACACGGCGCAACTCCCGTTGGCTGACGGCCGTTATGCAGATCGGCCCAGGCGTACCGCCGATGCGATCTTCAGTGGTTGCCTGCAGGCCCAGGTGGGGGCGGTGGAGCGCATGTTCCCGCAACTCGAGATGCACCCCGCCCCAATCTGTCTGGTGGGCGGAGGCAGCGCCGAACTGCTAATGACTGCGTTGTCGATACCATGTCGGCACGAGCCCAATCTCGTGCTGCACGGCCTTGCGGAGATCGGTCTTGAGCTCGGGCAATGCCGCGATTGAGCGCTTTGGGCTAACATCTGCGCTTCTAACGATGGGTGGCTGAAAGGCCATGCGTCTTGCCTGAGGGGAAGTCGATGAGCGAGCCGACACGAATCGTGCTTGAAGCGGATGAGATTCCGACGCATTGGTACAACGTGGTTGCCGATCTGCCAAACCCGCCGGCGCCACCGCTTGGCCCGGATGGGAACCCCGCAACGCCGGAGCAGATGCTGGCAATATTTCCGGGGCAGATTCTCGAACAGGAAATGTCGGCCGAGCGCTGGATTGCGATTCCGGACGAGGTCCGCGAGATCTACAAGATATGGCGCCCGAGTCCGCTCATGCGTGCGGTTCGTCTGGAGCGGGCGCTCGGCACCCCAGCACGGATCTTCTACAAGTATGAAGGCGTGTCACCCGCCGGTTCTCACAAGCCAAATTCGGCGGTGCCGCAGGCCTTCTACAACCGGCAGGCGGGAATCAAGCGCCTGACCACCGAGACGGGCGCCGGCCAATGGGGCTCGTCGATCGCGTTCGCCGGGCAGATGTTCGGCCTCGATGTGCGCGTTTACATGGTCAAGGTGAGTTACGAGCAAAAACCCTATCGCCGCCTCATGATGCAGACTTGGGGCGCGGAAGTCTTCGCCAGCCCGACTGACTTGACGGGCACCGGCCGTTCCATTCTCGAGCGCGATCCGGAGAATCAAGGGTCGTTGGGGATCGCGATTTCGGAAGCAGTAGAAGAAGCGGCGGGCAGGGCGGATACCAATTACACGCTTGGATCGGTGCTCAATCACGTTCTGCTGCACCAGACCATCATCGGCCTCGAGGCAAAGAAACAGTTCGACAAGATCGGGCTTTATCCCGATGTGGTACTTGGCCCATGTGGCGGAGGATCGAGTTTCGGCGGTTTGGCCTTTCCATTTCTTGCCGACAAGGCTGCCGGTGACGCGAGGGCTAAGAATCTTCGTTGCGTAGCTGTCGAACCCAGTTCCTGTCCGACGCTCACCAAGGGTGCCTATGCCTATGATTTTGGCGATGCGTCCGGTTTTACGCCGCTCATGAAGATGTACACCCTCGGACATGATTTCATGCCTCCCGGAATTCATGCCGGCGGATTGCGTTATCACGGTGATTCGCCGTTGGTATCGCAGCTTTATCACGAAAAGCTGCTCGAGGCCGTGGCGGTGCCCCAACTTGCCACCTTCGAGGCCGGCGTTCAGTTCGCACGCAGTGAAGGAATCATTCCTGCCCCCGAGTCCTGCCATGCGATCAGGGCTGCGATCGACGAAGCGCTTGTGTGTCGTGAAAGCGGTGAATGCAAAACGATTCTCTTCAATCTTACGGGTCATGGCCATTTCGACATGAGCGCCTACGAACGGTACTTCTCGGGAGGGCTGGAAGATTACGAGTATCCGGCCGCAGCGGTGCTTGATTCTCTCGCTCATCTGCCCAGGTTCGGCTGACCGGATACACGATGCCCCTTGTTCGATTGCTGTTCTTCATCCTGCTGCTCGTCAACCTGTTCGCCTTCGCGCTTCTGCAGGGCTGGCTCGGGGGTAGCGGGCCACGTGGCGAACCGGAGCGGCTGACCAATCAGCTTCGGCCTGCGCAAATAGTGCTTGGTGCGCCGCTGGCCGAGCCTGTGCCGAATGAACCGGCACCTTCTGCAGAGATCGCAACCCGGGCTGTTTCTGTCGGGGCGCCCGTTGCCGCTCCGGAGCAGGAGTCTGATCGTGTGCCCGATCAACCCGTCTCACCACCGTCGGAGGCGGTCGAGGTGAGCGTGCCACCGGCATGCGTACGATTTGCCGGTCTCGGTGCGGAGCAGGCCGCTGACATGATCGAGCGGACACGGCGCGCAGCGAACGGCCTCAAGATTGACGATGTGCGCGTCGGCTCGCCCAATGGGTGGTGGGTCTTCGTGCCTTCGCAGGAAAGCCGTGATGCTGCGGCGGTCAAGGTGACCGAGCTGCGCGCCCTCGGCGTCAAGGATCTGTTCATCATTCAGGAAGCCGGGCCACACCAGTACGCCATTTCCCTCGGAGTTTTCAAGACCGAGACTTCAGCCAGGCAGCTTCTCGCACGCCTGCAGGCGCAGGGGGTGCGAAGTGCCCGCGTAGCCGAACGCAACAGCGAAACCCATCGCGTCGAAATCCGTGGTCCGGGGGATACTGTCAGCAGCCTTGCCAGCGAGTTCGGTGGCCGCTATCCCGGCGCGACCAAGCTTGGTTGCACGCCGTGAGAAGGCCGTTCGTTGTCGGGCTGACCGGAGGCATAGGCAGCGGCAAGAGTGCTGCCGCAGATGGATTTGCCGCACTCGGGGCTGCAGTGGTAGACACTGACCTGATTGCACATCAATTGACCGCAGCTGGCGGTGGTGCGATCGAAGCGCTGCGTGATGCCTTTGGCAATGCAGCCATTTCGGAAACCGGCGCGTTGGATCGCGTCGCCATGCGTGAGAGGGTTTTTGCGGATCCCTCGGAGCGGCAGCGGCTCGAGAGGATCCTCCATCCGATGATCCGTCGTGAGAGCGATCGGCAGTGCGGGCTGGCCGAAGCGCCTTATGTCGTGCTTGTCGTGCCGTTGCTGATCGAATCAGGAGGTTACGTCGGGCGATGTGATCGGATCTGCGTGGTCGATGTACCCGAACAGCTCCAGATCGAGCGGGTGCTCCGGCGCAGCGGTCTGTCCAGCGACCGAATTCGTTCGATCATGGCCGCACAGGCCAGTCGCGAGACACGCCGTGCAGCTGCCGATGACATCATAGACAACAGCGGTGATCTCACAGACCTGCGGTCCCGCGTCGAAACATTGCATCGTCTTTATCTCGCGCTCGCTGCAAAATCGGGCTGAAAGCCCCGCTGCAGAGCAATATTGTTTGCGGTCCGGTGGAAGCAGGGGCTGGCAGGGGGTGTGCTATCATCGGCGCCACTTGAAGCGGCAAACCATGCGGGGCCCGATACGGTGATTACCTACGAGTATCCTCTGAATGAGCGCATTCGCACGCTGCTCCGCCTGGAGGATTTGTTCGGTCGGATCGCCCATTTCAGCCACAGTGATGAAGCGCATGCCCACCACAGTGCACTCCTCGCGACCTTTGAGGTGCTGGAGGTGGCGAGCAGAGCCGATCTCAAGGTCGACCTCGTGCAGGAACTCGAGCGCCAGCGGCAGATTCTGCTGAGCTTTCGCAACAATCCGGAGATTTCGGAAGAGGCGCTTGCAGGTGCCCTTTACGAGATCGAACAGTCATCGGCCGCATTGTTGGCGATGGCGGGAAAGATCGGCCAGTATCTGCGCGAAAATGAGTGGCTGATGGCGATCAAGAGCCGTGCCGCGATTCCGGGTGGTGCCTGCGAATTCGACCTTCCCTCGTATCATTTCTGGCTGAACAGGGATCCAGAATTGCGTCGTGTCGATCTCGAACACTGGCTCGGCCCGATCGTACCGATCCGTGATGGCCTGACCATTGTGCTTCGATTGCTTCGGGCGAGCGGCCGGCCGGAAGCGCAACGGGCGCCACGTGGTGTGTATCAGTTGATGATGGCGGGCCGGACCGTGCAGATGATCCGTGTCCGTATCGCACGGGGAATTTCCGCCGTGCCGGAGATCAGCGCAAACAAATATGCGCTCAATATTCGCTTCATGCTGCCCGAGACGGTCTCGCGTCCGCGGCAGACCGATGTCGATGTCAATTTCGAGCTGACTTTCTGCAATCTCTGAACATGACCCAGAACGATACGTTACCGCGGCGCACGGTCAGGTGCCCTAACAGGGTGATGCAAAAGTGCCGGACTCCGCACCGGCAAAGGACCCCAGCGTAATTTTCATGGCGACTTCAGGGCGAGATTTGATTTTTCAATTCGATTCGAGGTGCCGAATCGCACATCGGAGGGCGC
>NZ_WUAF01000037.1 GCF_009800965.1 Cognatazoarcus halotolerans
ATCGCCCGTCCAAAAAGGCAGGAAACTACACAAATCGAGGCGCTGTGAACAGAGGTGCTGCAAGTGCATGATCGTCAACGACTTTCCTGTGAGGTCAACGACATGTGGGTAGCTGCGGGAGCCCTGCCCCCCCGAGCCCGCACCGCGCGGCCGGTGCCCTGACACGCGTGACGGCTGCGCGTGCGGCCCGATCCGCCGCGCAGGGTCACTTTTTGCGAGTGACACAGCGCACTGACACCTCCTTGTCCGGGTTTTACGGTGAGAGGCATCCCGTGAGCGGCTTCATCCGTGCGGGAGCCTTCGGGACTCGCTTCCCGACTCCGTTTCCTCTTTCAAGGAGAATCCAATGAGCAAATCAATCCAACACAAGACCAAGTCCCGCCAGCATCTGCCTGCGGATACCAGCATGACCGAACTCGTTCCGGCCGAGTGGGGGCTGGTCACCGGCGGTACGCGACTCGACGGCGCCATCACCAAGGAGGTCCAGACCTCGCTCAGTGTCGGCACCACCGGCGGTACCGCCAAGGGCGGCGACTACGACAGCCTGTGGAGCTTCACCACGCTGGCGACCACACCCTCCTGTGCAATCGTCATTGCGATCACCCTGTCCTGATCACCGGGAGATTCCGATGAACGAGATCAGCCGAGGCCTGTCGTCATGAAAGCCGGATCCGCAGCAGCGTCCCCCTACGTGGCCCAGGCACTGAGTTGTCTGGCGCTGTTCAAGGGCTTTCGCCGGAACGAGGTGGATTTTGGCGCGTCCTCCACGCGCATCCTGCCGCTGCGGGTCTGGCGGCAACTCGACGATGGCCAGCAGGCCGACTGCCGTCGGGTCGCGCTTGCCCGGCTGATCTACTCGCACTTCTATTCGACGGTGGGCGACGAGCACTCCGCCGGCACACCGGACAAGGCACGGCGTCGTCACGCCCAGTCGAAAACCCTGATTGCCGCGCTGTCGGCGGCCAATGCCGGCAGCGGCACGGTCGAGGGTGGCTGGCAGACCACGCGCGCCGATGGGCGGCTGGCGATCTCGAACGGTTGCTGCATGCTCGATCTCGGCGATGCCGCCGGGGCGGGCGGGCAGGCCGATGTCGTGTCGCCGGGCGATGCCCGGCTGCAGCTCAGCGTCCCGAAGCAGTTCCTGTCACGCTCGGTCGGCTTCTATCTCGCGGTCGGCAACCGGGCGCTGGTTCAGGGAGGGACGCCGTTGATCCGGGCGTACTTCAACTGCACGCCGGAAGGCTCGGTATGCCTGATGCGGTTGATCACCTGCGAGCTCAACGCGCTCGACGCTCCCTTCCATTTCAAGGTCCTGACCGAGGCGCCGATGATCGACCGTCGCGATTCCGCGGTACTGTATTTCCGCGCCGAAAACCTGTCGCAGGTGCGGCAGCTGCTGGAAGATGCCGTGCCCTTGCTGCGCACATCGACCCTGACCGGCGTCCCGCCATTCACCTTGCCGATCCTGCCCGGCGTCGCCATGGCGGAAGACCCGGCCGATGGGCAGAGCTTCGGTTCGAGCCGTTCCGGCATGCTGGCCGATGCGCTGGTCGAGCATGCTCGGCTGGGGTCCGCCGAGCAGGGCCCGCAGCGTTTCATCAGCCTGCTCGAGGCACGCTTCGTACAGCGCGGCGCAAGCCTGGCCGCGCCCTATCTGCACGGCGCCGCGCGCGACCCGTTCGGCACGCTGTCGATCCTGCCCCAACGGGACGGTGACCGGCGGCTGGCGGATGACAACGCACATCAGGGCATTGACGACAGACTGTCCCAGGCGCCGGCGCGCATTGCGGAGGCGCTGTGCGCCGGCGCGATCTGGCACGGCGACGCCTGCACCTGGCTCGCGCCCACGCTGGCCGATGGCTGCTGGCCCACGCTTCCCTACGAAATACTGGGAGCGGACCTGGATGACGGGGCGAGCGGGGTCGCGCTCTTCCTGGCAAGTGCCTGGGAGCATTTCGGGACGCAGGGCTTTGCGCGCTGCGCGCGCGGTGCCGCGCGCCATGCGCTGGCCGCGCTCGACGCCACTCAGGCGCAGTCCGGCACGATCGTGGGCTGGCCGGAGACCTGCCTGGCGGTGGGCATGACCGGTCACGTCCTGGGCGATCCTGACCTGCTCGCGCGAGCCGTCGAGACTGCCCGCCGGATGGCGCTCGACGAGGTGCCGGACAGCGCGCTGCACAGCCCGGCCGAGGCGCTCAGCGGGCGAATCGAAGCCTTGTCCCGGCTCGCCGACCTGGGTCACGACGAGGGCTTGCGGTCGGTAATCGAGGCAGACCGGCAGCGCCTCGCCGTGCTGGCATCGACGACCGCCGCTATCGACATCGGCCTGGCCCGCAAGGGCGGCGGATTGCGTCACGGCTGGTACGGTAATCCGCGCGCACCGCTTGGCGCGGAACGGGTGCGCGTCGCCCACGCCCTGCTGGCCCGTCTGCAGAATGGGCCGGGCGATCTGGCCCTGTGTCACGGCCTCGTCGGCGAGGCCGGCATGCTCGACGCGAGCCGTCCGGAGTCGGCGGCGCCGGATGACGAGGTCTGTGATCGGGCCGTTCAGGCGGTGACCCGCACCGTGCTCGACCTGCTCATGCCAGCGGGCGTGTTCAGCCCGCTGGGGCGGTTCGCGCATCCGTCCCTGATGCAGGGCTTGTCCGGGATCGGACTCTTTCTGCTGCAAAGGCTCCGCGGTGCGCCCGGGCCATTGAGTGTCTTCCTCGGCGCGCCGGCGGGGCACGAGCGGCAGCTTGCGCTACCGTCCGCCATACCCGCGGCGCCTCCTTCGCGCCGCGATGCAACCGCGAGGCTCGCATGATGAACCAGGCACTCCATGAAATCGAATCCGCGGTTTCTGCCCGCGCCCCGGCGTCCGCAGGGCCGGATCCGGTCGCCGGAGAGGCGGCCACCTGGAGCCGCGTGATCCGGATCCTGCTCGGCGCCGGGCTGATCAGCACGCGCGAACTCTACAGCGCAACGATCGAGGTCACGCCTTTATCCGGGCGCAACAGCAACGCCATGGTGAGCATCGACAAGCAGGCCCGCTACGTCGTGCGCATGTCACCGGAAGATCCCGATGTCCTGACGCCATCGGCGGAAGCCGGACTGCTTGCCCATCTGCGCGACGAGCACGGCCTGAGCGCGGTGCTGCCGCGATGTGCCTACAGCAGCGATGCGGAGCGCTGTTTCGTGCTCGATTACGTGCAGCACTCGCGCAACCTGCGCATGTACTGGGCGCGCGGGCACCGGCTGCCGGCGTTTCACGCGAGCCGATTGGGCACCGTACTGGCGGTGCTGCACGGCAGCCAGCCGAAGGCTGCAAGCGGCTGGCGCGCGGTGCGTCCGTCGGTACTGAAACTGCGCCGGCCGAAAGCGTCGAATTATCTCGACAGCAGTCCGGCAGTTCTGCGCACGATTGGCCTGCTGCAGGGTTCGGCCCCCTTGCAGCAAGCGCTCGCCCAGCTCGACGACGGCTGGCAGGCGACGCATCTGTGCCACAACGACATCCGCAGCGAGAACCTGCTGCTCACCCGCAGCGCGCCGTCCGCCCGCGTCAGCGGCCTGGTCCTGATCGACTGGGAGCTGGCCGGCATGGGCGATCCGGCCTGGGACCTGGCCGGTGTGTTCAGTGAATATGCGGGCTACTTCATCGACTCGATTCCCACCAGCTCGCATTTCCCGCCCGGACGTTTCATGGCCTGGGCGCAGTTCGGTCCGCAGCAGGTCAGTGCGGCGGCACAGCGCTTCTGGCATGCCTACTCAAGCGGCATCGCCCACGGGGCCGGGGAGGAGCAGGCTGCATCGGTATTGCGCAAGGCGCTCGGCCTGGTGCCGGCACGCCTGGTGCAGACTGCCTTCGAGCGCGCGCAGCGCAAGTCTTCGCTGGAGCTGGCCAACGGCATGCTGTTGCAGCTTGCCGAGAATATGGCGTGCGATCCGCGGGCAAGCGCGGCAATCTTCGGCTTCGCGGACTCCTTGGGGGCGCGCCCATCCTGAATGCGCGCTGCCGATGCGCCTTGGCGCGGGGCCCCGGCCGTGGGGACGGGTATGTTTCGTGATGCCCGATACGCTTCCGACGTTGCTCAGGTGGAGATGACGCCCTCCAGTTCGTCGAGCGCCTTGATCACCCCAAGGCTGCTGTGCTCCATGTCCCGCAGCAGCGCGAGGGCTTCTTCGTCGCGCCCGGCAGCAAATGCTTCGAGCGCCATCCGGCCCGCTTCGTGGACCCGCGCATGCGGTTTTTCGAGCGCGCGAAACGCGGGATGATGGCTGAAGGCGCGGCCATCGCCTTCGTAATACCACTTGCCCAGACGGCAATTGGTGTGGTCGGAAAATGCTTCCGAACATTTGTCGGATTTGCCCGACGCGGCCCGATAGACATCCATCTTGAAGATCAGGTGATCGAGTTTTGCCAGTTCGACGACGCTGCCGATCGTCGCTTGCTGCATGACGGTGGCCAGATACTGGGCGAGTTCGCACAGGCCGCTCAAACGCTCGCGCGCGTCGCGCCCGTTGCTGGCAGCGCTCACGGCCTGGCGCGATAGCGCTTCGATGGTGGCCTGGGTGCTCCCGGTTCCGGTCTGGATCGCCTCGACGAGCGCCGCGATCTCGTTGGTCGCCGTCGCGGTCCGTTCCGCCAGCTTTCTCACCTCGTCGGCTACTACCGCAAAGCCTCGCCCGTGCTCACCTGCGCGTGCCGCCTCGATCGCCGCGTTGAGCGCGAGCAGGTTGGTCATGTCCGCGATGTCACGGATGAGCTGAACAATTCCACCGATCTTTGCTGCGCTGCCGCTCAGTTCTTCCACCAACCCGGCGGTGGAACGGGTGTCGCCGGCAAGTTTGTCCAGGTCCTCGGATATCGATGCGATGGCCTTGACGCTGCTGCCGGCCGACGTCGTGGCTTCGTGCGCGCGGGCTTCCTGTCCAGTGAGACGGCCAGCCAGGCAGGCAAATGTTCCCTGGGCGTCCCTGAGCGATTCGCCGTAGGTTTCGAGCAGGCCGAACAGCGCATCCAGCTTGCTCCAGTCACGATTCATCTTCAGAGCGTTCGCATCGGCCTGTTCAATGCGCGATTCGAGAACTGCGCGCTCAGCGCGCTCGTGGTCCAGGGCAAGCCGCAGATCGGCCGCTTCCTTCTTGCTGGCTTCCAACTCCCGACGCGATACGAAAAACATCCTGTTCACCCCATCTTGTACATGTACCGTGGAAGCGGCGGGGCCCTCGCCCCGACGAGGCCTGAACTTCATGTGTGCGGCGCCTTCCCATGGCGGCGCGAGCACGCAGGCGCTTGTCCCGCCCGTCCCTGCAGCCCGTGTGATAACGACGGCGGGTGCTGCGCTCTTGAGGGGCGGAGGAGGGCTGACCGTGTTCGGGCGCGCCCTGCGCAAGTCTTTGGTTGAGCTCGGCAGCGGCGTGTTCCCGCCGGTCGAGAACTTGGCACCGGTTCTCCGGGCTACTGCGGTGCCGGCCTTGCCGCCCGCAACCTCTCGCGGACCGGGGGCAAGTAGCGGCGCCTGTCCGCTTGCCGATGGCGCCGCTTCGCGTCACCATCCGGACATACCGGATATCCCTCCCTCCGAAAACACACAGAAGAGATCGCCATGACCGTGTCCCCCGCTCCCCTCGTCAGACTCGCAAACGGCGTCGAGATGCCGCAACTCGCACTCGGCACCTGGCCAATGAACGATGCCGAAGCCGCCGTGGCGGTCGCCGCTGCGCTCGATCTGGGCTATCGCGCCGTCGATACCGCCGAGAACTACGGCAACGAACGGGGTGTCGGCCGCGGCGTCCGAGCGTCGTCGGTGAAGCGCGAGGAGGTCTTCATCACCACCAAGTTCAATCGCCAGTGGCACAGCGTGGACGGCGCCCGAGCCGCCTGCGAAGCAAGTCTGGAACGGCTCGGCTTCGACTACATCGACCTCCTGCTGGTGCACTGGCCCAACCCCGACCAGGACCGCTACGTCGAGGCCTTCCAGGGGCTGGTCCGCCTGCTTGACGAAGGGCTCGTGCGCGCGATCGGCACCTCGAACTTCAAACCCGCGCACCTGCAGCGCCTGTTCGATCAGGGGCTGGTGCCGCACGTCAACCAGATCCAGCTCGATCCGTGGCACCGCCGTGACGCGCTCGTCGCGCTGCACCGCGAGAAGGGCATCGTCACCGAGAGCTGGCGGCCGCTCGGCAGCGGTTCCGACATGCTCGCCGACCCGGTGATCACCGCCATCGCCGAAAAATGTGGCCGCACGCCGGCGCAGGTGGTGTTGCGCTGGGCCGTCCAGCAGGGTTTCGCGACGGCGCCCAAGTCGATCAATCCCGAGCGCATGGCACAGAATCTGGATGTTTTCGGTTTCACCCTGAGCGACGAGGACATGGTGGCGCTGGATGCGCTCGACCGGCCCGACCCCGGCATGCTCGACGCCGACCACTTCGGCCATTGAGGCAAAGCGCCTGCGCGCTCAGCCGCCGCTCCAGCGACTGCGGAAGATGAAATAGACCGCGCCGAGGATGCACAGCCCGGCCCACAGAAAATCCAGCTTGGGCGGCTCCTTCAGGTAAAGGATCGCGAAGGGCACGAACACCGACAGGGTGATGACCTCCTGGAGTATCTTGAGTTGCGCGACCGACAGCACCGTGTAGCCGATGCGATTGCCGGGAACCTGGAACATGTACTCCAGCAGGGCGATGCCCCAGCTCACCAGCGCGGCGATGATCCAGGGTTTGTGGCTCAGCTCCTTGAGGTGGGCGTACCAGGCGAAGGTCATGAAGACATTGCTGGTCGTGAGCAGCAGGATGGTGGTGAGAATGGGGCGCATGATCGATGAGTCCAGGTGTGTTGCGTCGTGTCGTGGAAGAGACATCCCCGTGGGCCGGTTGCTGCAGCCGGCCGGGGCGGCGGGGCGAATGTCGGGGGCCCTGAGGTCTGGCGGCGGTCTCCTGTGCCGCACCACGCGATTGTCCGCGCAAAACCGTGATCGCCGCCATGGGTCCGTGCCGGTTCGAATCGTAGAGGAGAAGCCCTGATGTTCAAATGGCTCGCGGTGCTTGTCCTGATCGCCCATTTGCCGGCCTGCGCCGATGAGCCGGGCCGTGCTTCTGCGCCAGTGCCGCAGTCGTGCTCGGATGCCTGGTATCGACTCGTCGAAGCCTCGCTTCCCACCGGCGACGGACAGGGGCACGGGCCGGACCCCGGCTCCGACGAGTGGAAATCGGTCATCGAGTTCCGGCTCGGCATTCGCGGCAAGGCCGGTGTGCCGGCCCGCGACAGCGAGGCCTGGTGCCGCCATGTCGGCCGACTCGTCGGCGTGGCTGATGCAGCCGATGCTCCCCCCGCGACACCCGCCCCGCGGGACTAATCGCCGGATCGGCCGGCTTGTCGGCGTGGCGGATCCGGCCAGCAGTCCTTCGTCCAGGCCCGCCCCGCAGGACTGATCGCTTGATCGACGTTAAGGAATCGGCTGTCGCGCGCGGATAGAGTCAGTCCCCGTCAGGCATCCCCGCCTGTTTCGCCGCGGGCCCAATCGCGATGTACGCCGTGAGCTGTCGAATCTTCCTGCGCCTGTTCCTGGCGGTCGTGTCGCTCGTCGCGGCATTGCCGGCGCCAGCCGCGGGGATTGTCCCCGGCGTGGTCTGCGATGGCTGCCACGGCACCGGTGGTCATAGCGCAGGCACCACCATCCCCAGCCTGGCCGGTCAGGATCGTGACTACTTCGTCATTGCCATGCAGGCGTTCCGCAGCGGCGAGCGCCCATCCACCGTGATGGGCCCGCTCGCCCGGGGCCTCACCGATACCGACATCCGCGGCATGGCCGCCTACTACGCCCGCCAGACACCGTTGGCGCAGACCGCGCCGGTCGACCCGGCGCTGGTCAAGGCCGGCATGAAGGTGTTCTACGACAGGTGCAAGACCTGCCATCTCGACGGCAGTCTGTGGAAGCTCATCCACCAGAACCGCGGCTACGAACGCGAGTGCAGCGGGCGTTGCCACCTCGACTACGGACCCGAGCGCGGCAAAGTGGTGCCGCTGATCGGCGGCCAGTGGCGCGAATATCTCGAGATGGAGCTTGCCGCCTTTCGGGATGGCAGTCGCGGCATGTCGAAGCGCAAGGCACGCGCCTTCGAACACCTCGATGACGCCGACCTTGCCGCGGTCGCCGCCTTCTTCGCGAGCCGTACGGAGCTGCAACGATGAAGGCTGCCGGACGCCGCGCCTTCCTGCGCATGCTGGGTGCGGGCGCCGGCCTCACCGGGCTGGCGCTGGCCGGCTGCGCCACGCCCGAGATCCTGCCCAAGTCCGGCCGCCGCGTGGTCGTGGTGGGCGGCGGCTTTGGCGGCGCCATCGCCGCCAAGTATCTGCGCCTGTTCGACCCCACCCTCGAAGTCATCTTGATCGAGCGCAACCGTCGCTACGTGGCCTGCCCCTTCAGCAACCAGGTGATCACCGGCCTGCGGGATTTCGAAGGACTCACTCTCGGCTACGACGCACTCGCCAGCCGCTACGGCGTACGTCTGCTGTTCGACGAGGTCACCGCGATCGACCCCGCCACCACCACGGTGGTCACCCGCAGCGGCCGGGTGCGCTACGACCGCCTGGTCCTCGCGCCCGGCATCGATTTCCGCACCGAGCTGATCGACGGTTACGACCCGCGCACCACGCCGGAACTTATGCCCCACGCCTGGCAGGCCGGCCCCCAGACCCTGTTGCTCAAGCGCCAGCTCGAGGCTATGCCGGATGGCGGCCGGGTGCTCATCAGCGTGCCCGCCGCACCCTATCGCTGCCCGCCCGGCCCCTACGAGCGCGCCTGCCTGATCGCCGCCTGGCTCAGGCGCCACAAACCCCGCGCCAAAGTCATCGTGCTCGATGCGAACCCCGACATCACGGCCATGGGTGCGCTGTTTCGCGAGGCCTGGAAGACGCGCCACGCGGGCATGATCGAATACCTGCCGGCAACTCGGGTGAGCGGTGTCGACACGGCCGCCGGTGCATTCGTCGTCGAAGGCGTCGAGTCGGTTCGCGGCGACGTTCTCAACCTCATTCCGCCCCAACGCGCCGGCGCCATCGCCGCACGTGCGGACCTGGTGGAAGAGGGTGGTCACTGGTGCCCGGTCGACCCCCGCAGCTTCGAATCCACCCGCCACCCCGGCGTCCACGTCATCGGCGACGCCGCCATCGCCGGCGCCATGCCCAAGTCCGGCTACGCCGCCAACGCCCAGGCCAAGGTCTGTGCGCTCAACGTGCTCGCGCTCATGAACGGCAAACCGCCCCATGAACTCGACGGCATCAACGTCTGCTACGCAGCAATCGGTGAGGACGAAGACATCAGCATCGCCCAGGTATTTCGCGTGGCCGACGGCCGGATCGTCGCCGCCCCGGTGCCCGGCGGTGCTTCGCCGGCTAACCTGTCCAGGGGCCGGCTGGAGCACCGGTATGCCGAGAGCTGGTTGCGGAACATTCTTGCGGAGATGAGTGGCTGAGCTTTAGCGGTTGGAAGGTTTTGGCATTACCTGTGCGTGCCTTTGATTTGCGGCGATTGGCCGGGTCTCGCCCCGGCGGGCGAGTTACTTTCTTGTGGCGACAAGCAAGTAACCAAAGAAGCGCCCCCTGCCGCGCCGCCGGCTACGCCGGTTCCCTCGCTCCGGCCGCGCCCGGCGGGTCGCGTCGAAACTCGCCCTGCGGGCTCAGACAGCGACGCGACAATTCCCGCCGGTAGCGGCCTGCGCTCGGCGGCGCAGAAGGGGAGGGATGTGCCGGCTCGGCTTCGCCATTGCCGGTGTGCATCTGCGGCATTGCTGTGACGAGATTGCTGCGTGACAGGGCGTGTGTTCTCTGATTCGTCGCCCCGGCGAACGCCGGGGTCCAGGATTCTGTCTTTTGTCGTTTCGTCGGGTGCGAGCCGCCGATTGACGGCGATTGGCCGGGACTCGCCCCGGCGGGCGAGTCACTTTCTTGTGGCGACAAGCAAGTAACCAAAGAAGCGCCCCCTGCCGCACCGCCGGCTACGCCGGTTCCCTCGCTTCGGTCGCGTCCGGCGGGTCGCGTCGAAACTCGCCCTGCGGGCTCAAACAGCGACGCGACAATTCCCGCCGGCCACGGCCTGCGCTCGGCGACGCAGAAGGGGAAGGGGCTGCCGGCTCGGCTTCGCCATTGCCGGTGGGGGCTCTATGGGTTCTCTGCGATGAGATTTCTGTGTGGCTTGGCGTGTGGGCTCTGATTCGTCGCCCCGGCGAAGGCCGGGGTCCAGGATTTTGTCTTCTGTCGTCTCGTTGGGTGCGAGCCTCTGATTGACGGTGATTGGCCGGGTCTTGCCCCGGCGGGCGAGTCACTTTCTTGTCGCGACTAGAAAGTAACCAAAGAAGCGCCCCCTGCCGCACCGCCGGCTTCGCCGGTGCCCTCGCTCCGTCCGCGTCCGGCGGGTCGCGTCGAAACTCGCCCTTCGGGCTCGGACAGCGACGCGACAATTCCCGCCGGTCGCGGCCTGCGCTCGGCGGCGCAGAAGGGGAAGGGGTCGCCGGCTCGGCTTCGCCATTGCCGGTGGGGGCTCTATGGGTTCTCTGCGATGAGATTTCTGTCTGGCTTGGCGTGTGGGCTTTGATTCGTCGCCCCGGGGAAGGCCGGGGTCCAGGATTTTGTCTTTTGTCGTCTCGGTGGGTGCGGCGGTTGCTTGTGTCGCGGTCAAGCCGGTCCGGCTATCCGTTAAGGTGTGTTGCTCAGCGCGACCTGACCCCGAGCTTCTGCGGGCTCAGACAGCGACGCGACAATTCCCGCCGGTCGCGGCCTGCGTTCGGCGGCGCAGAAGGGGAAGGGGGCGCCGGCTCGGCTTCGCCATTGCCGGTGTGCATCTGCGGCATTGCTGTGACGAGATTGCTGCGTGACAGGGCGTGTGTTCTCTGATTCGTCGCCCCGGCGAAGGCCGGGGTCCAGGATTTTGTTTCTTGTCGTCTCGGCGGGCGCGGCGGTTGCTTGTTTCGCGGTCAAGCCGGTCAAGCTATCCGTTAAGGTGTGTTACTAAGCGCGACCTGACCCCGAGCCTGTTCCGACGGCATCAACGTCTGCTATGCCGCCATCGGCGAGGACGAGGACATCAGCATCGCCCAGGTGTTTCGCGTAGCCGACGGCCGGATTGTTGCCACCCCGGTGCCCGGCGGTACTTCGCCGCCTGACCTGTCCAGGGGCCGGCTGGAGCACCGGTATGCCGAGAGCTGGTTGCGGAACATTCTTGCGGAGATGAGTGGCTGAGCGTGGGGGTTTGAAGGCTGAGGCCCAGCCTGTGCGTGCTGTCTATTGGCGGTGATTGGCCGGGTCTCGCCCCGGTGGGCGAGTTACTTTCTTGTGGCGACAAGCAAGTAACCAAAGAAGCGCCCCCTGCCGCACCGCCGGCTACGCCGGTTCCCTCGCTCCGACCGCGTCCGGCGGGTCGCGTCGAAACTCGCCCTGCGGGCTCAAACAGCGACGCGACAATTCCCGCCGGCCACGGCCAGCGCTCGGCGGCGCAGAAGGGGAAGGGGTCGCCGGCTCGGCTTCGCCTTCGCCGGAGGGGCTCTATGGGATCTCTGCGATGAGATTTCTGTCTGCCTTTGCGTGTGGTCTCTGATTCGTCGCCCCGGCGAAGGCCGGGGTCCAGGATTTTGTCTTTTGTCGTCTCGGCGGTTGCTTGTTTCGCGGTCAAGCCGGTCCAGCTATCCGTTAAGGTGTGTTACTAAGCGCGACCTGACCCCAGCTTCACGCGGTCAAGCCGGTCCAGCTATCCGCCAAGGTGTGTTACTAAGCGCGACCTGACCCCGAGCTTTCTTCAAACCATAATCGGGGGTCTTGAAGCGCGGCATCGGAAGGCTCCGGGGGAGGGTGCCGAATTATACCGGGGGCATTAACGGCGCTGGCGGGAATGGAGGGTTTTTCTACAGCCTCAACCTTATTAGTTAGGTGCCATTGTCGTCTGGAGGAGGAAGCATTTGCTGCATTTTTATCCTCTTTCCTCGCAAAATGTAGACGCCGAGAATAATCACTGGACCCCAGAAGAATGGTGATACAAGTGGGTATGTGACTGTTGTAACCCCAAAACCGCCGGCGGCTCCTCCAGCGCCACCAAAGATGGCACCAATCGCTGACATAGCACCTGCTCCAATTGCGATTCCGACCCCGCCAGTAGCGACGCCAACAGTGCCAATTGCCAGCCAAGTCATGAAGCCAACTGCTGCCCCCGTTCCTGCTCCAATGGCTATTGAGCCAATGCCAGGCAAAGCCAATGATGTATAGCTACCCGTGAGAGTTGCTAGATATAACCCGTAAAAAATGACTGTCCAAGCAACGATGCGTCGGTGAATTACAGTCCACCAGCCTCGCTTGAAAGCGACAACAGACAAACTCACAATAATTAACCCTGCGATGATGCTCACGTAAATCAATGATCTTCCTCCGGAGTGTTCTGCACCTAACAGGTTGATGCAAAACCCAGTGAACGAACTGGGCGGTGGTTTGTCATAAAAACGCTCCCGAAACTCTCTGCCTGAAAGCGATGCGTGGCCAACTTGATCCCCAGTCCTCGATGTTCCATTACTTCTCGGCGGAATCCCGCGTGCCGACAGATCATCCGCTGCGAGGGGTGAAGAAACTGGCCGAGCGAGCGCTTCGTGCCATTTCCACTGAACTCGATACGCTCTATTCGAGCACGGGTCGCCCGTCGATTCCGCCGGAGCGGCTGCTCAAGGGCCAATTGCTCATCGCGCTGTATTCGATTCGGTCCGATCGGCAGTTCTGCGAGCAACTCGACTACAACATTCTCTTCCGCTGGTTTCTCGACATGGATCTGGAGAGCGCCAGTCTGGATCAATCGAATTTCAGTCGGCTGCGCGAGCGCCTGGTGGTCACCGACATCGCGCGCCGATTTTTTGATGAAGTCGTGTGCCTTGCGCGCCGTGAGCGGCTGCTGTCTTCGGATCACTTCACCGTCGATGGCACGCTGATCGAAGCCTGGGCCTCGTTCAAGAGCTTCAGGCGCAA
>NZ_WUAF01000038.1 GCF_009800965.1 Cognatazoarcus halotolerans
AGACATGGAAAGGCCCCTGATGGATTATCAGGGGCCTTTTTTGGTTAGTCTGACGATGACCTACTTTCACACCCGGATGGGCACTATCATCGGCGCGGTCTTGTTTCACGGTCCTGTTCGGGATGGGAAGGGGTGGTACCAAGACGCTATGGTCGTCAGACTGTAACTTGTGTCAAAGCTGAAGAAGGGTTTGTTGTGTGATTGCTGAACGGGTTTGTGCATGTAAGGTTATAGGATCAAGCCGCACGGGCAATTAGTACTGGTTAGCTTAACGTGTTGCCACGCTTCCACACCCAGCCTATCAACGTCCTGGTCTTGAACGACCCTTCAGGGGGATCGAGTCCCCGGGGAAGTCTTATCTTGAGGCGAGTTTCCCGCTTAGATGCTTTCAGCGGTTATCTCTTCCGTATTTAGCTACCCGGCGATGCCACTGGCGTGACAACCGGTACACCAGAGATACGTCCACTCCGGTCCTCTCGTACTAGGAGCAGGTCCCCTCAAACTTCCAGCGCCCACGGCAGATAGGGACCAAACTGTCTCACGACGTTTTAAACCCAGCTCACGTACCACTTTAAATGGCGAACAGCCATACCCTTGGGACCGGCTACAGCCCCAGGATGTGATGAGCCGACATCGAGGTGCCAAACTCCGCCGTCGATGTGAACTCTTGGGCGGAATCAGCCTGTTATCCCCAGAGTACCTTTTATCCGTTGAGCGATGGCCCTTCCATACAGAACCACCGGATCACTATGACCTGCTTTCGCACCTGCTCGACTTGTCGGTCTCGCAGTCAAGCCTTCTTTTGCCATTGCACTATCAGTACGATGTCCGACCGTACCTAGAAGACCTTCGTACTCCTCCGTTACCTTTTGGGAGGAGACCGCCCCAGTCAAACTGCCTACCATGCACGGTCCCCGGCCCGGATTCACGGGCCTGGGTTAGAACCTCAACGACACCAGGGTGGTATTTCAAGGACGGCTCCACCAGAACTAGCGTCCCGGTTTCATAGCCTCCCACCTATCCTACACAAGTCCCGTCAAAGTCCAATGCAAAGCTGCAGTAAAGGTTCATGGGGTCTTTCCGTCTAGCCGCGGGTAGATTGCATCTTCACAAACACTTCAACTTCGCTGAGTCTCAGGAGGAGACAGTGTGGCCATCGTTACGCCATTCGTGCAGGTCGGAACTTACCCGACAAGGAATTTCGCTACCTTAGGACCGTTATAGTTACGGCCGCCGTTTACCGGGGCTTCGATCAAGAGCTTGCACCCCATCACTTAACCTTCCGGCACCGGGCAGGCGTCACACCCTATACGTCCACTTTCGTGTTTGCAGAGTGCTGTGTTTTTAATAAACAGTCGCAGCCACCGATTCTCTGCGGCCCCTTCGCCCTTCGGATGTACTCCTACAAGCTAATGGGGCATACCTTCTCCCGAAGTTACGGTATCAATTTGCCGAGTTCCTTCTCCTGAGTTCTCTCAAGCGCCTTGGTATTTTCAACCTGCCCACCTGTGTCGGTTTGCGGTACGGTCACTCTATGACTGAAGCTTAGAGGCTTTTCCTGGAAGCATGGGATCAATCACTTCGGGCTCAATGAGCCCTCGTCATCACGCCTTGGCTTAGCCCTCCGGATTTGCCTAGAGGGCACGCCTACACGCTTAAACCGGGACGTCCAACACCCGGCTGACCTACCCTTCTCCGTCCCCCCATCGCATCATAGAGCGGTACAGGAATATTGACCTGTTTCCCATCGACTACGCATTTCTGCCTCGCCTTAGGGGCCGACTCACCCTGCGTCGATGAACGTTGCGCAGGAAACCTTGGGCTTTCGGCGAGGGTGCTTTTCACACCCTTTATCGCTACTCATGTCAGCATTCGCACTTCTGATACCTCCAGCATCCCTTACGAGACACCTTCGCAGGCTTACAGAACGCTCCCCTACCATGTCTTTCGACATCCGCAGCTTCGGTTTATGGCTTAGCCCCGTTACATCTTCCGCGCAGGACGACTCGACTAGTGAGCTATTACGCTTTCTTTAAAGGGTGGCTGCTTCTAAGCCAACCTCCTAGCTGTCTATGCCTTCCCACCTCGTTTGCCACTTAGCCATACATTTGGGACCTTAGCTGGCGGTCTGGGTTGTTTCCCTCTCGACAACGGACGTTAGCACCCGCTGTCTGTCTGCCGTATATCACTTTGCGGTATTCGGAGTTTGCTATCGCGGGGTAGATCGCAATGACCCCCCCAACGATTACAGTGCTCTACCCCCGCAAGTGTCCGTACGACGCACTACCTAAATAGTTTTCGGGGAGAACCAGCTATTTCCGGGTTTGTTTAGCCTTTCACCCCTATCCACAGCTCATCCCCTAATTTTTCAACATTAGTGGGTTCGGACCTCCAGTGCGTGTTACCGCACCTTCATCCTGGCCATGGATAGATCACCCGGTTTCGGGTCTACATCCAGCTACTAAAGCGCCCTTATCAGACTCGCTTTCGCTACGCCTCCCCTATTCGGTTAAGCTCGCAACTGAACGTAAGTCGCTGACCCATTATACAAAAGGTACGCAGTCACCGAACAAGTCGGCTCCCACTGTTTGTATGCATGCGGTTTCAGGATCTATTTCACTCCCCTCCCGGGGTTCTTTTCGCCTTTCCCTCACGGTACTAGTTCACTATCGGTCGATCACGAGTATTTAGCCTTGGAGGATGGTCCCCCCATCTTCAGACAGGATTTCTCGTGTCCCGCCCTACTTGTCGCACGCTCAGACCCGCAAGAAGCTTTTCACATACGGGGCTATCACCCACTATGGCCGGACTTTCCAGACCGTTCTGTTAAGCAACTTGTTTAGTCGTGCAGGCTAGTCCCATTTCGCTCGCCACTACTTTGGGAATCTCGGTTGATTTCTGTTCCTGCGGCTACTTAGATGTTTCAGTTCGCCGCGTTCGCTTCCACTGACCTATGTATTCAGTCAGGGATGACCCTTGCGGGCCGGGTTTCCCCATTCGGACATCGCGGGATCAAAGCTTTATTGCCAGCTCCCCCACGCTTTTCGCAGGCTTACACGTCCTTCATCGCCTGTGATCGCCAAGGCATCCACCACATGCACTTAGTCGCTTGATCCTATAACCTTAGACCCTGTTACCAAGGCCTACGTTTTAGGCACGAACTCGTTTGTGCGCCACAACCATCGCTGACAAGCATGGTCATGGCAATGCAATCACACAACCGTGCCATCGATCCATTTTGCAATCGATGACACTACCTTCTTCACTTTGTTAAAGAGCAACAGCCTTACTGGCGTAAAAACCAGAAGCAAACACACCCGGCGCCCAATCGCGCTCGAGCCCGCTTGATTCTGATCTTTGGAGTTCTGGTGGAGGATGACGGGATCGAACCGACGACCCCCTGCTTGCAAAGCAGGTGCTCTCCCAGCTGAGCTAATCCCCCATTTTGATACGTTGGTGGGTCTGGTTGGGTTCGAACCAACGACCCCCGCCTTATCAAGACGGTGCTCTAACCAGCTGAGCTACAGACCCTCACCAGGTCGCTATAGCAAACAACCGATAGGTTGTGGATACTTGATCGAACGAAGTTTTTCTCTTGAAAGGAGGTGATCCAGCCGCACCTTCCGATACGGCTACCTTGTTACGACTTCACCCCAGTCATGAATCTCACCGTGGTAAGCGCCCTCCCGAAGGTTAAGCTACCTACTTCTGGTGAAACCCACTCCCATGGTGTGACGGGCGGTGTGTACAAGACCCGGGAACGTATTCACCGCAGCATGCTGATCTGCGATTACTAGCGATTCCGACTTCATGCAGTCGAGTTGCAGACTACAATCCGGACTACGATCGGCTTTCTGGGATTAGCTCCACCTCGCGGCTTGGCAACCCTCTGTACCGACCATTGTATGACGTGTGAAGCCCTACCCATAAGGGCCATGAGGACTTGACGTCATCCCCACCTTCCTCCGGTTTGTCACCGGCAGTCTCGCTAAAGTGCCCAACTTAATGATGGCAATTAACGACAAGGGTTGCGCTCGTTGCGGGACTTAACCCAACATCTCACGACACGAGCTGACGACAGCCATGCAGCACCTGTGTTCTGGCTCCCGAAGGCACCAAGTGATCTCTCACAAGTTCCAGACATGTCAAGGGTAGGTAAGGTTTTTCGCGTTGCATCGAATTAATCCACATCATCCACCGCTTGTGCGGGTCCCCGTCAATTCCTTTGAGTTTTAACCTTGCGGCCGTACTCCCCAGGCGGTCAACTTCACGCGTTAGCTGCGTTACTCAGAAAGTTTCCCTTCCGAACAACTAGTTGACATCGTTTAGGGCGTGGACTACCAGGGTATCTAATCCTGTTTGCTCCCCACGCTTTCGTGCATGAGCGTCAGTACAGGCCCAGGGGGCTGCCTTCGCCATCGGTATTCCTCCACATCTCTACGCATTTCACTGCTACACGTGGAATTCTACCCCCCTCTGCCGTACTCTAGCTGTGCAGTCACAAGCGCAGTTCCCAGGTTAAGCCCGGGGATTTCACACCTGTCTTACACAACCGCCTGCGCACGCTTTACGCCCAGTAATTCCGATTAACGCTCGCACCCTACGTATTACCGCGGCTGCTGGCACGTAGTTAGCCGGTGCTTCTTCTGGTGGTACCGTCATCCGGACAGGGTATTAACCCATCCGTTTTCTTTCCACCTGAAAGAGCTTTACAACCCGAAGGCCTTCTTCACTCACGCGGCATGGCTGGATCAGGCTTTCGCCCATTGTCCAAAATTCCCCACTGCTGCCTCCCGTAGGAGTCTGGGCCGTGTCTCAGTCCCAGTGTGGCTGATCATCCTCTCAGACCAGCTACAGATCGTCGCCTTGGTAGGCCTTTACCCCACCAACTAGCTAATCTGATATCGGCCGCTCCAATAACGTGAGGTCCGAAGATCCCCCACTTTCCCCCTCAGGGCGTATGCGGTATTAATCCGGCTTTCGCCGAGCTATCCCCCATTACTGGGCACGTTCCGATATATTACTCACCCGTTCGCCACTCGTCGGCAGACCGAAGCCCCCGTTACCGTTCGACTTGCATGTGTAAAGCATGCCGCCAGCGTTCAATCTGAGCCAGGATCAAACTCTTAAGTTCAATCACTGCACTCGCAGAAAAATTCAATTCTTCCTTGAGCACTTAATTTTTGCGTTTTCGCCGGAATAAATTCCGACTACCTCGCCAATCAAGCACCCACACCTATCGGCTGTTCAACTTTTTAAAGAGCGTCGCTACCGGAGCAGCGAAGAAGCGGAATTATGTAGAAACCGCTTCAGCTTGTCAATACATCCAGCGAATTATTTTTAACAACCCGCCGCATCCATCAACCCCTCATCGCCCCGCAAAACCCCGCCAAGCAACGAGAGCGGCGAATTATACACACCAAATCTAGACCGTCAACA
>NZ_WUAF01000039.1 GCF_009800965.1 Cognatazoarcus halotolerans
CGGGCGATCGCTGCGGCGTCGGTGGCGGAAATGTCGGGACCGTGCAGCAGTCCGGCGCGGCTGGCGTCGTGGATGAGCTGGCGCTGGTTGTCGGCGAGGCACAGCGCCAGCGTCGGCAGGCCCAGCGCGCAGCGCTCCCAGGTAGCGGTGCCGCCCGCGCCGATGGCCAGGTCCGCTGCAGCCATGAGCTCGGCCATGCGCGGCGTCTGCACGTGGCAGGCTAGTCCGAGGCGGCTGCATTCGCCCTCGATGCGCCCGCGCGCCGGGTGGCCGGCGCCGATCACCACGTCGCTGGCGAAGTGGCGTGTCGGCAGCGCTTCGAGGGCTGCGAGCACGGTCGCGGTGACGTTGTCGGCATCCATGCCGCCGAGGAACACCAGCAGCCGTCGTACTTCGCCGTCGCGCGCCACGATCCGCCCGCGCAGCGTGGCGAATTCGTCGCGCAGCAGCGCATGGCGCGGACCCAGCAGCAGGCGGCAGTGTGCCGCCACGCGCCCGGCGTAGCGTTCGGTCATGTCCGCGTAGAGGTTCTGGTCGAGCAGCAGTTCGCAGTCGTGCGGGCGGTCGGCGAGATCGTCGATGACCATGATCCGGCGCGCCGCGTCGCGCAGTCGGCCCTGCCAGCGCGCATCGATGCCGTAGTGGTCGACCACCAGCCAGTCGACACCGCCTGCCAGCGCGGCGCAGCTCTCCTGCGCATCGGTCTCCCATGGCACGCCGAGCCACGGCGCGTGAGGTGGATCGCCAGCGGTGGTGGTCAGCGTGGTGTCTGCCGGCGTGGGCAGGCGGATGCAGTCGTGGCCGGCCTCGCGGACCAGCGCCTCGAGCGATTCGGGCAGCTGACGGCAGACGAAGGCGATGTCGCAGCCGGCGCTCGCCAGCCTCGCGGCGAGGGTCAGGCAGCGCATCAGGTGACCACTGCCGATCGCGGGCGAGGCATCCACCCGGAAGGCGACCCTCACGCGCCGATCTCCCCGGCGAGCTCGAGCGCGCGGTACATGTGCTCGGCACGCTGCCAGTCCTCGAGGGTGTCGATGTCCTGCACCAGGTGGCGGGGCAGCACCACCGGCAGCGAGACCGGCGAGAACAGCACGGTGTCGGCCAGGAAGGCGTCGGCACGGCCCCAGTAGAACTGACCGGCGTCGTGAAACGCTTCTTCGAGGTCCTGCGAGCGACGGGCGATGTTCTCCGGCCAGATCGCTTCGACCGCCCCTGCGGCGTTGATGCGGATGGCGCGCTGGATCGGGAAGGGAAAGGAGGTGACCGAGAAGGCGAAGGCCTTGTCGCTGGCGGCGAGGCGCTCGAGCCCCTGGCGCAGGTAGCGGGCCTGCACGAAGGGGGCGGTGGCGTAGATGCAGCAGGCAAGCTCGACCGCGTGGCCGGCCTCGCGGAACCAGCCGATCGCGTGCTTGACCACCGCGTTGGTGCCGGTGTGCTCGTCGGCCAGCGTGGCTGGCCGCAGGAAGGGTGTCTCGGCGCCCCACTGACGCGCCACCGCTGCGATCTCTTCGTCGTCGGTGGAGACGATGACCCGGTCGAAGCAGCCCGATTCGAGCGCCGCGCCGATCGAGTGGGCGATGATCGGCCGGCCGGCGAAGTCGCGGATGTTCTTGCGCGGGATGCGCTTGCTGCCGCCGCGCGCGGGGATCACCGCGAGCTTCACGCCAGCGCGCTTCCGAGCGCGGCGATCACTTCGGCCTGCTGCGCCTCGGTGAGGGTCGGGAACATCGGCAGGCTGATGGCGTGCGCGTAGTAGCGCTCGGCCTGCGGGAAATCGCCCGGCGCGAAACCGAGGCCCCGGTACCAGGGCTGGGTATGCACCGGGATGTAATGGACGTTCACGCCGATGCCGGTCGCGCGCAGCGCCTCGAACACCTCGCGGCGCCCCTTGTCGGTGCGTGCCGGGTCGATCTGGATCGGGTAGAGGTGCAGCGCCGAGCGCCCCTCGGGAGACTGGAACGGGGTGATCACCGGCAGGCTTGCCAGCGCCGCGTCGTAACGTTCGCGGATCGCGTGGCGGCGCGCGATGTAGTCGTCGAGGCGGTCGAGCTGCGAACAGCCGAGCGCGGCCTGCAGGTCGGTGATGCGCAGGTTGTGGCCGAGCTCGACCTGCTGGTAGTACCAGGGTCCGTCGGCCTCGCCGTCCATGAGGGCTGGATCGCGGGTGATGCCGTGGCTGCGGAAGCGCTCCATGCGCGCGGCCAGCGCCGGGTCGTTGGTGAGCGCCATGCCGCCTTCGCCGGTGGTGATGATCTTCACCGGGTGGAAGCTGAACACGGTGATGTCGCTGTAGCGGCAGCTGCCCACGCGGCTGTCGAGGTAGGTGCCGCCGACCGCGTGCGAGGCGTCCTCGATGATGCGAAAGCCGTAACGCTGACCGAGTGCGTGGATGGCCTGCATGTCGCAGCTCTGGCCGGCGAAATGCACCGGGATGACGATCTTTGGCAGGGTGCCGGCAGCCTCGGCCGCCTCGAGCCTGGCGGCGAGCGCGCTCACGCTCATGTTGTAGCTGCGTGGATCGATATCCACGAAGTCCACCGTGGCGCCGCAGTAGAGCCCGCAGTTGGCCGAGGCAACGAAGGTGTTGGGGCTGGTCCACAGCCGATCGCCGGGGCCCAGGCCGAGGGCTTCGCAGGCCATGTGCAGCGCCGCGGTGGCATTGCACACCGCCACCGCATGGGTGGCGCCGCAGTAGTCGGCGAGCGCCCGCTCGAAGCGCGGGATGGCCGGGCCCTGGGTGAGAAAGTCCGACTTGAGCGTGGCGACGACCGCGGCGATGTCGTCCTCGGTGATCTCCTGGCGGCCGTAGGGAATCATGCTCAGATCTTCCCGATCTTGGCGGCGTTGGCGGCGATCCAGGCCTGCAGTTCCTCGGTGCTCATCCATTCCGGATTGTTGTCGCTCGAGTAGTCGAAGCCTTCGGCCACTTTCTTGCCGTCCTTGATGCGCTCAGCGCTGGTGTCCCAGTTGTGAATCGCCGGCAGGATCTTGTAGTGCTCGGGGTACTCGTAGGTGTAGAACGAGTCTTCCGGCCCGATCATCTGCTCGTGCAGCTTCTCGCCCGGACGGATGCCGACGAAATCGAGCTTCGCCTCCGGCGCCACCGCCCTTGCGAGTTCGGTGACCTTCATCGAGGGGATCTTCTTGACGTAGATCTCGCCGCCCTCCATGTCGTCGAAGGCGTGCCAGACCAGCTCCACGCCCTGCTCGAGCGAGATCATGAAGCGGGTCATGCGCTCGTCGGTGATCGGCAGTACGCCCTTGTCGCGGATCGAAAGGAAGAACGGGATCACCGAGCCGCGCGAGCCCATCACGTTACCGTAGCGCACTACCGCGAAGCGGGTGTCGTGACCGCCGGCGTAAGAGTTGCCGGCGACGAAGAGCTTGTCCGAGGCGAGCTTGGTCGCGCCGTAGAGGTTCACCGGGCTCGAGGCCTTGTCGGTCGACAGCGCCACCACGCGCTTGACGCCCTTGTCGATGCAGGCGTCGATGAGGTTCATCGCCCCGAGCATGTTGGTCTTGACGCATTCGAAGGGGTTGTACTCGGCCGTCGGCACGATCTTGGTGGCGGCCGCATGGACCACGTAATCGACACCGTCGAGCGCACGGTAGAGGCGGTCCTTGTCGCGTACGTCGCCGATGAAGAAGCGTACCCGCGGGTCGCCCTGGAACAGTTTGGCCATCTCCCACTGCTTCATCTCGTCACGCGAGTAGACGATGATCTTCTTCGGGTTGTACTTCGCCAGGGTCATCGGCACAAACGTGTGTCCGAAGGAACCGGTACCACCGGTGACCAGAATGGA
>NZ_WUAF01000003.1 GCF_009800965.1 Cognatazoarcus halotolerans
TAACCTTGTTTGCGAAGCACGAACGCCTGCCGACGGATGTGCTCGAGGGCTTCGGGCGGTAGCTTTCTGGCGTCGATTTTCTCCATGCCAGAATTATATCAATATCTATTTGATTGCCGGGTTAATATCTACAGAACGTGCTGGCCGACGAGCCCTCGCTGTTCTTCATGCTGTGCCCTGACGAGGCCGCGCAAGCCGCCGGTGAGGACGGTCCGCCGCTGGTTTCCGCGGTGAGCGCAAGCTTCCAGGAAGCGGCCCGCTGGCTGGACGGCGGTGCGACGGTCGAACGGCTGCCGCTGCCTGCCGGCTGGAAAGAGGCGATTGAGCGCTATGGCCGTGCCAATCTCAAGCCACCGGAAGAAAAACGCCCCAAGCGGCGCTATGCAGCGAGCGGAGACCGGAATGAGCGCCCGGGACACTGAGCGCGGCGCCGCGGACGAGTTGCCTGCGGAAGAAGGCGGCTTCCTGTCCCGCTGGTCGCGCCGCAAGAAGGCTGCAGCCGCCGGCACCCCGTTGCCAGAGCCGCTCACGGCTCCACCACCGCCACAGGCAGCCGAGCCGCCCGACGCGGTGGCGGAGCCGTTGCCGGATCCGGCGCTGCTGACCTTCGACGATGACTTCACTCCCTTCCTCAAGGCCCGGGTGGCGCCCGAACTCAAAAAGGCGGCGATGAAGAAGCTGTTCGCCGAGCCGGGCTTCAACGAGATCGACGGGCTCGATGTCTATCTCGACGACTTCAATCTTGTTCCCGATCTGCCGGCTGCGGATCTGGCCACCCTGAGACATGCCAGGGAGGTGCTGTGGCCGGTCGGCGAGGCCGGCGCCGAGGAGGCCGAAGCGGTCCCGAGTACGACGCCGAGCATGATGCCGGAAGCGGATCAGGCAAGCTGCCCGCAGGAAAGCGAGTGTGCTGTTGGCGCCACATCCGGGCAGCCGCAGGCGGATGAGGAGATCGAGAACGGCGCGACGGGGCGCGATCGCGAGCGCGGACCGCGAGCGGTTTGAGACGCTTCAGCGTCCGGCCGCGGCCAGCTGGCGCGCGAGTCCGGCAACCTGGGGGTCCCGGTCGGACCGTGCCTGGGCGATGAGGCCACGCGCGAAATCATCACTGTACATGCCCAGCGCGCGCAGTGCGGCGGCCCGGATGCGTGGATCCTGGTCACCGAGGGCGAGCTGGCCGAGCAGCTGCATCGCTTCGCTGGAGCGTTGCAGGCCGAGCGCTTGCACCACCTGTTCGCGCACGTCGAAACTGCCCGAATCGATTGCCGAGGTGAGTGCGTCGATCGAGCTGCCTGGTCCCACCGCGGCCTTGCCGGCGGCAACCGGGGCGACATGTGCGTTGGCGCGGGGTGGTGGCGGTGCTGCATCGAGCGCTGCCATTGCAGCCCCATCCTGGGGTGCGGCGCGGCAGCTTCCGGATACATGGATGAAAAGTTCGGCGCGGGTCGGGGAGTTGACCATCGCCCAATTGCAGTTGCCAAGCACCGCGGCCAGCGCAGCGTCGAAACGCATTGCGCTCAGCCACCAGGCCCGCGGCGTCGGATCGAGCTTGCCCGCGACGCTCACTCTCAGGCCTGCGGCCGTGGCGATTCCCCGCAGCGCCTCCTCCTGGCTTGCCTCGCCGCGATAGGTGAATCGGCCTTGCGGATCGCGCAGCGCCTCCGCGGCGAAGGTCGGTGAGGCGAGCCCGAGCCAGCAGGCCGCGGCGAGGACTACCCGGCGGCGCTCAATGTGCGCGGTTTTCGGTGCGCTGCGCCACATGTTCGCTGACCTTGCGATCGAGTTCCGGACGCCAGGATGCCGGCATGATCGCCAGTATTTCGTCCATCAGTTTCCCGGCATCGTCACTGACCGGCCACTCTGCTCCGCGTTGCTTCAGTGCGGCCAGCCACATATAGGATTTGGCGAGGCGCTCGGCCGAGGGCCGGCCACCGTCCGCTGTCCTGCCGGCGCCGAAATACAGTTTCGCCAGGGGTAGGTAGGCGGGCAGGTAGCCCGACGACGCGGCATGTTCGATCCACCACGCCGCGGTATCCAGGGTTTCGGCGCTGGCATCCTTGTCCGTTGCCAGCAGCGTGCCGAGCTCGAGTTGGGCCGCCGGATCGTCACGTTGCGCCGCACGGGTGAGCCATGCGATCGCGCCTGCGCGGTCGGGCGGGCTACGCCGCATCAGCAGGCCGGCGAGCGTGCTATGCGCGGAGAGATCGCCTGACTCCGCTGCCTGCGTGCATAGCGCCAGGCCTCGTGCTTGCGATTCGGGTACGCCGTGTCCGTCGAAGACAAGGGCGCCGAGCGGGCACAGTGCCGCCGCGTAGCCTTGGTCGACGGCGCGCTGGTACCACTGCGCCGCCTCGGCTGGCCGGGCTTCGCCGCCGGTGCCATCGCGCAGGCAGTCGCCATAGAAGTGTTGCGCGGCAGGCAGATTGACCGCCGCGGCGCGGCCGAACCATTTGCAGGCACCAACCTCGTCCCGCGCTCGTCCCCAGCCCATGCGGTGAAACAGGCCGAGCGTGAAGTCC
Source organism: Cognatazoarcus halotolerans (assembly GCF_009800965.1). Lineage (GTDB taxonomy): Bacteria > Pseudomonadota > Gammaproteobacteria > Burkholderiales > Rhodocyclaceae > Cognatazoarcus > Cognatazoarcus halotolerans. The sequence continues at coordinate 2,520 of NZ_WUAF01000003.1, forward strand.
GCAAGGCCGTTGCCATCGCGCGAGGCCGCGAGATAGCGCGCATAGGCCAACGTGTAGTCGCCCGCCGCGAGTGCGGTCTGCGCATCCTCGAGTCCGCGGGTGAGGTCGCGCACGCGCTCGGTGGTGGTGCCCTGCGCCATTGCCGGCAGGGCCGCAAAGGCCATCGCGAGAAGAAAAACGGCCCGCCTGGCGAGCGGGCCGCATGCAGCAGAAACGCTCACTGCGTCAGTTCCGCGAAGGGAAGATGCCTTGAAGCGCGATGATGTAGTTGATCGCAATGTAGGGCGGACGGTTCTCGTGCGCCTGGCTGCCACCGGCCGCCGCGACAGCGGTGGTTGCCGTGGCGGTCAGTGCCCCGGCGGCCATCGTCACGTTCGGAGCCTGGTTCGAGTACTGCGCGCCACGCGGCTTGCTGGCCCACACGTTGCCGGTCGGAGCATCCTGGTTGCCGCTGGCGCTCTGGCCGTTGGCGGTAACGCTTACCGTGGTGCTGGCCGAGTGGCTGTGGTTGGGCATCTCGTTCAGTGTCAGCGCAACCTGCTCCTGGCCGCCGCGCTGGCCGAGCTGGTAACTGGACAGACCGGCGCCTTGCCGCGGGCCGACGACGACGCGGCCGCGGGTGTCCGGCAACGCAAAGGTGGTGCGGCCGTCGCCACCGTATGTGGTGCCGAGGAGCGAGAACAGCGCAGTGTTGGTCGAGATTGCGAGCAGCTGGCCATCGGTGAAGGCGAAGCCACGCGGCGCGAAGTTGCCGGCGAACAGGCACATGCTGCCGAGCATCGGCTCGGTGCCACTGCAGGCATGCGCACTGGGTGCGAGCATTGCACCGGAAGCCAGTGCCAGCGCAAGCGCGGAGCGGGCCGCGGCGGAGCGAATCTTGAGGGTCATGCGGTGGTACCTCCTTTGAGGGAAGGGGTGCGGGCGGCGCTGCAGCCACCCGCATGAGAGCCAATCAGAGGCGGGCGTTCCTGCGCTGCCAGCCGAGAAGGCCGAGGCCAAGCATCACGAGCAGCGCAGCCGCGGGTTCGGGGACAGTGCCACCACCGCCGCCGTTCGGCGTCTCGACATCAACGCTCTCGAGGGTAATGGACGAACGCAGTGATGAAGCAAAGGAGGCGTCTTCGTTCTGTTCGCCAATCTGCCCCTCAAGCAGGACCTCGCCCCAGAAATCAAGCATTTGCCCCGGGTTCAGGACGAAGGTAAGAAGCTCGTCAAGGGAGTCGGAGAGCTCGGCGCCTGACGTTCCGACAGGATTTCCATTCACCATGTCACGGAATCCAAGGGGAGGTGAGTCGATAACGGTGTCACTTTCGAGCGCCGAGAACAGAAGCTCATTCGGGCAATCGGGGCGGGCCGCATCGCAGAGTCGGAAGTTCGACCAGGCGAATGCGTCGGGACCGTCCGCGTCGGCGGCGTTACCGACCACTACCCGTAACTTGACCGTGTAGACGTCGGTAGCTGAGTTGTTTGTGAGCTTCAGGAGGTGATCGGCGGCGCTGAGTGCCCGACTCGTCGCATTGACAGTTGCGCCCATCGACAGATTGATTGCCGTTCCGTCACCGGTATGGGTCAATTGACCACCGATGGAAGGGCTTGGTGACGCGGCGCCACTGGCGATGGTCGATGATGATGCCGTACCGCCAACCGTGACGCTCATGTCGCCGCTCTGGGTTGTCCCGAACACCAAGGCGGATGCCGCTTCATCGAATTCGACAGTGGCATTGATCACCAGGTCCGTTGGTACAGGCATCGCCTGTGCAGCCGACCCGCCGAACAGTGCGGCGGCGGCGATGGCCAATGGTGCCGCAATCCGACGTGCCCTGCGCGCCGGTGCTCCCCACTCGAAAGCTGCTTTCATGAAATCCCCCTGTAGATTTCGACGCGGCCACCGCGGTGCCCGCAACGGATTGATTCGCAAACCGGACCCTCGGACGGCGGACAGGAAAGCGGCTTGGCTGCCCACAAAGCAAGGAGCTTGCCGATTGCGCCAAGCGGCTGTTTTTGCAATGTTTCACGAATTCCAGGGGATTGAGAATCAGTTGCGTGTAAAAATTTCCGACAAGTATATCGAACGACATAGAAGTGCGGCGTATCGGACGATTCGCCGGCGCTGCACCCGATTGGCGTATGCTTGCGCCGGACCGAACCCGGCAATTGCCGCCTCTCCGGCGGCCCAATTCTGAGGAGCAAGCGCAATGGCGATGGATGTCGTCGACTACGAGATTTTCGGCACCGACATGCAGTATGTGGAAGTGGAGCTGGACCCCGGCGAGGCTGCCGTCGGCGAAGCCGGGGCGATGATGTACATGCAGGACGGCATCGAGATGGACACCATCTTCGGTGACGGCTCCAGCCAGCAGGGCGGTCTGTTCGGCAAGCTTCTGGGGGCGGGCAAGCGGCTGGTGACCGGCGAGTCCCTGTTCACCACGGTGTTCCACAACGAAGGGCAGGGCAAGAAACGGGTGGCGTTTGCCGCGCCCTACCCCGGACGCATCATTCCGATGGACCTGAGCAGGCTTGGCGGCACGCTGATCTGCCAGAAGGACGCCTTCCTGTGCGCAGCGAAGGGCGTGGCGCTGGGCATTGCCTTCCAGCGCAAGATGGGTGCAGGATTCTTCGGCGGTGAAGGTTTCATCATGCAGAAGCTCGATGGCGACGGCATGGCCTTCGTGCATGCCGGTGGAACGCTGGTCGAGCGTCAGCTTGCCGCGGGCGAGGTGCTGCGGGTCGACACCGGCTGCGTGGTGGCCTTCACGCCCAACGTGGATTTCGACATCCTGTACGTCGGCAAGCTCAAGTCGGCGCTGTTTTCGGGCGAGGGCCTGTTCTTCGCGACGCTGCGCGGCCCGGGCCACGTGTGGCTGCAGTCGCTGCCGCTATCCCGGCTGGCCAACCGGATCGTCATGTCGGCACCTGTGGCGGGGGGCTCGAGCCGTGGCGAGGGCTCCCTGCTGGGCGGGCTCGGCGGCCTGCTCGACGGCGACAACAACTGACGACTGCCCCGGCGACAAGCCGGGGCAGTCGTTGCTGTCACAGTGCGTCGGCAATGTTGAGCGGATTGGCGGTGGTGACCACCCGTTCGTTCGGCAGTACGTCATTGGTGACCACCTGCGGACAGCGCAGGCAGGCGCTGGTGCCTTCCTGGTTCCACCACACGCAATCGCGGCGGATGGCACAGGGTGGCGGTCGGCTCACCACCACCGGCGCGAGACGCACGGTTCGGATCGCCAGCCGGCACTTGCGACGCGGTTCGTCCCAGTGCATGCAGGCGGTGCTCTGTGCGCAGGGTCCGCTGATGCGGAACACTTCCGCCGGGTCGAGCGGTGCGGTCATGGCGCGCAGCTCCGGGGTCACCGGAACCGCGCGATCCAGGTAACGTACTTCTGGCTTGTCGACGCTGCCGCCGACCACGGCAAACGCCTGCGCGCCCGGCTCGGTCGATTGCACGCTGGGGCATTGCGGAATCTTCGTGGTCATGGCGGCGATCCTCGGTCAGAAGCCCTGCATGCCGGTCATGATTCCCGGTCCCCACTTGCCGTTGATGATCACCGGCTCCTTGCCCCCGATGATGAGGCCGCCGATCTGGATGCGCGGCACCACGGTGCCGCACCAGTCGTCGTCGAGGGCGACGAGGCTGAGCCCGCCGCCGCTTACCGCAGCCGCTTGGTCGGCGTCGAGTTCACTCATCGCCTGGCGTGCGGCGCTGGCGCGCTGCAGGCCTTCGGCCGCCAGGCTGGCGATGTCGTTTGCCGATACGCGTTCGGCACGGGGAAGTTGCTTGGTAGTCATGGCAGTCACTCCTGATCGGGTTGTCGGATTCCGCCCGGCCGGTATCGCGGGAGGCGACCCTGCGGGAACGTGGGATCCAGACTAGAGGCCCGACACTTTCGTGGCTGTGGTCCGATACCGGCCGGAGTGTGAACTGCGGCGCAACCGGCGAACGAGACATTTCATGGACCCGGCGCGCCGCGCATTATCACAGCCGTCCGTCGATGACGTGCCGCCACCTGCTCTCACCGGGCTGCTCCGGGGAGGGACAAGCGTTTCGCGGATTGCGGGATGACGGGGACCGGCTCACCGCCTGCGACCGGTCTATCGATACATTGCCTGGGGCGGTAGCTCCACCGTGCAGCGGTAGCTGAGTTCGGCAACGCCTTCGCCGCGCGGTTGGCCGAAAGTTATCCATCCGCTGTCGGAGAGCACGAGTTCTTCGCGATGCAAACTGACGGTACGGCCTTCGCTGCCAGTCACGAAAGTGCCGTTGCTGCTGCAATCGATCAGCGCGAACTTCCCGGCACGCTCCTCGATGTAGCAGTGGCGTCGCGACGACAGTTCGTCCCTGAGCACGACGTCGGAAGCCGGGTCGCGGCCGATCGACAGGCTGGGCGTGGCATGGCCGAGAATCCAGTTGCGGTCGCCGAAGGCGAGATGCAGTTCGTGGGTGGCGAGGGTGAGGTCGAAGCCTTCGAATACCGCGGTCACCTTGCCGAGGTCGTCGCAGACCAGCTCCCACAACTCGAATGGCCGATTGATGCCCTTGAGCGGCCTGGGCGGCAATTGGCGCAGCATGCGCTGCTTGCCCCGGGACAGGCGGGCGGCGGTCTCGCTGGTGGTGAGTGCCCTGCCGGGCGAGGCAAGTTCGCACAGCCGTGCGGCGATGTTGACCGTCTCGCCGAACACATCCGCCTCGCTTTCGAGCACCGGGCCGAAGTGGAAGCCGATGCGGATGTCGATCGGGCTCTCGCCGCTCGAGGGCAGCTCGCCGATCTCGAAAGTCATGGCGATGGTGGTGTCGATGACCGGGCCCGCGTCGGCAAAGACCGCCAGCAGTCCATCACCGGTCAGCTTGACCACCCGGCCGCCATTGTTCGCGACCACCTTCTGCATGGCTTTCAGACAGCGGTCGACGCGGGCGAATGCTTCGCGATTGCCGAGACGCTCATACAGTTGCGTGCTGCCCGCCAGGTCGGCGAACAGGATGACGCATTCGACAGCACGGGAAGACGCGGGTAGGTTCATCTGGTCTGTATCTCGAACATGCGGAAAAGCCGCCATGCGCGAGGAAAAAATGCACGTTTTCAGATAGTTTGCCACAGCCTGAGCAGCTTGGAAGTCCCCCACTCGAGCGGGCCGGGTCCTTTCCCGCCGTGTGCCGGGGCGCAGAGCGTACGCGAACAGGGCCCGGAAAACGACGTTGGCATGTTCCGTCGAAAGCGCGGCGCGATGGTGCCGGACGAGCGGTTATCATCGGAGGGCCGAAATTGCATGATCCCTGCACCGACGATGAATCCATCCGCCCTGCTCGCCGACGATCAGACCCTGCTGCGCATCGGCGCCTCGATCCTGCTGACGATCCTGGTGCTCGCAGCGCGCCATGCCACCAGTCGCGCGATCCGCCGCCGTGCCGACATTCTCGACGGGCAACAGCGCCGCCAGCTCTTCTATGCGCGCAGCGGCTTCAACCTGCTGCTGTTCTTTTCGCTGCTCATGCTGTGGTTCGGCCAGGTACAGGATCTGCTGCTGTCGCTTACCGCCGTGATCGTCGCGGTGGTACTGGCCACCAAGGAGCTCATCATGTGCGTCAGCGGTTTCGCGTTGCGTACCGGTGCGAGCAGCTTTTCGGTGGGGGACTGGATCGAGGTCAACGGGATGCGGGGCGAGGTCGTCGAATACGATCTGCTGTCCACCACCGTGCTCGAACTCAATCCGCCGCGCCTTGGCCACAGCTACACCGGCAACAAGCTGGTACTGCCGAACAGCCTGTTTCTGACGCACCCGGTGCGAAACGAAAAGCTGCCGGGCGGCTATGTCTTCCACCCCTTCGAGATCGTTGTCGAGGGGCAGATCGATGCCCGCAGGGCGTGGCGCTGGCTCAAGGACGAGTGCGAACGGCTCGGCGCAGACTTTGCGGCCGAAGCGCAGCGTTACGGCAGGCTCATAGACAAGAAGCTGGGCGTGGACGTGCCCGGGCCGGAGGCTTCGGTGCGCATCCGCACCACGGACCAGGGCAAGCTCGCCTTCGATCTCACCCTGTTCTGCCCGGCAAGACGCGCCGACGAGCTCGAGACCGCGCTCACCGCCGGCCTGCTCGCGGAGATCGGCGCCGGACGGTTCGATCGCGCCGCCTGAAGCCGGATCAACTGCGCTGCTGGCGAAGGTCGCTGGGCGCGCCGCCTTCAAGGCGTGACCAGACCCGCCGCAGGTCGCGTGCGGAGCCGAACCCGCACAGCTCCGCGACCCGCTCGACCGCCATGCCGGTATCGAGCAGCAGGCGGCGGGCCTGGGACAGGCGCAGGCGCTGCTGGTATTCGACCACACCGATGCCGGCGTGGCAGGCGAACAAGCGCGCGAGGTGCCGGGCGCTGACGTGGGCCACATCGGCCAGCGCCTCGAGCGACCAGCGACGGTTGGGTTCGCGGGCGATCGCGTCCTGTGCACGATGAACCGCCGGATGCAGGTGATTGCGCCAGGCCAGCCACGGTGAGAGCTGTGGGTCGTGCCCGCTGCGACGCATGAACACCACCTGCCTTCGCGCCACTGCGGCCGCAAGCTCTGGTCCGCAGTGACGCTCGATCAGGTAGAGCGCCAGGTCGATGCCGGTGGTGATGCCCGCGCTGGTGAGCACCGGGCCGTCCTCGACGAAGATCCGGTCTTCGAGGACCCGGGCTTCCGGGGCGAGCCTGCGCAGGTCATCGATCAGGTTGTGATGGGTGGTGCACTGCCGCCCGCTCAGCAGGCCCGCCCGCGCCAGCAGCAGGGCCGCGGAGCAGACGCTCGCGAAGCGCGTATCCGGCCGGGCGGTGCGGCGTAGCCAGTCGATTACTGCCTGCGCTTCGGGGCGTGCGTAGTCCTCGCTTTCGCGGGCGTTGCCGGCGACGATCACCAGACTGTCCGGCGGCAGCGCCTCGGGCAGGGGGGCCAGACCGTCGAGACTCAGGCCCATCGAGGTTGGCAGCGGCGACACCGGTGCGCAGTTGACCAGACCGAGATCGCCACCCATCTCGGCCGCCATGCGCAAGGCTTCGGCCGGGCCTGCGTAATCGAGCAGCAGGACGTTGGGCGTCAGCACGAAGAACACCGAGAGGCTCATGCCGTACCCCGCAGTCTCGCCATCAGCCGGGTGCCGAAGAGGTTCACCGCCAGCCCGGCCATGAGCAGCGCGCCACCGGCAAGATGCACCGTCTGGAGACGCTCGCCATAGACCAGCCAGCCGGTGCTCAGACCGACCAGCGGTACCAGCAGCGCAAAGGGCGCCACCTGGTTGGCCGGATAGCGCGCCAGCAGCCGGCTCCACAAGCCGTAGCCGAGCAGGGTGGCGATCCAGGCGAGATAGAGCACGGCTCCGGCCGATCGCCAGCTGAAGCCGGTCAGCGCGACGAAGATCGCCTGCGGCCCCTCGATCAGCCAGGAGAGCAGCAGGAAGGGAATCGGCGGCACCAGGCTGGCCCACACAACGAAGGACTGCATGTCCACCGGTCCGTGGCGGCTCACCTCGCGGGTGACGATATTGCCCGCGGCCCACAGCGAGGCACCCGTGAGGGTCAGGAGGAAGCCCGCCAGCGGCATGGCGAGGCCGTGCGCCGAGCCGATCAGGGCCAGACCGCCCGCCGCCAGCAGCAGCCCGATCAACTGGCTCGGTCGCGAGGCCTCCTTGAGCCATAGCGCCGCGAAGATCATCGTGAAGAAGGCCTGCGACTGCAGCACCAGGGAGGCGAGGCCCGAAGGCATGCCGACGTGGATCGCGGTGAACAGGAAGGCGAACTGGCCGACCGAGATCGTCATGCCGTAGGCAAGGTAGAGGCGGATCGGAACGTTCGGCCGCTTGAACAGGAAGACGGCGGGGATCGCCGCCGCGGCGAAGCGCAGCGCACCGAGGAGCAGCGGCGGTACTTCGGTGACCCCCGCCTTGATGACGACGAAGTTCACCCCCCAGATCACCACCACGAGCAGGGCCAGCAGCACATCGGCCGGCTTCATGCCGGCCCCGCCCTGTCGGGCGCGCGCATCGCCGCAGTGATGGTCCTAGCTGTCATCAGGTCGCTCCGGTGTCCGCATCGCGCCATTGGAAGTCCATCTGCCGTGCGGTGGCAATGGACAGTTCGCGTCCGGCAAGCCGGGCCACGAGATGCAGGCTCATGTCGATACCTGCGGAAATGCCCGCAGAGGTGATGACCGCCCCGTTGTCGATCCAGCGGCCCGTGTCCTTCACCGTCAGGGCTGGAAACAGCGTGGCGAGTTCGGCGATGTCCTCCCAGTGCGTGGTCACCTCCTGCCCATCCAGCACGCCCGCGCCGGCGAGCAGGAACGCGCCGGTGCACACCGAGGCGAGCACCTCGACCCGCAATGCCTGTCGCGCAAGCCATCGACGCAGGTCGTCGCGCGTACGTTCCGGCGCATCGACGCCACCCGGCACGATCAGGACGTCGAGCGGTGGATGGTCCTCGAGGGTATGCATCGGCAAGACCTGCAGGCCGGCCCGGGCGCTCACCGCGCTCATCCCGCGGGCAATGGTCACGACCCTGAAAGGCGCCGTCACGCCGGGCGCATGCCGTTGGGTGACCCTGGACGCCGTCGAGAAGACTTCGAACGGTCCGGCAAAATCCAGTACCTCGACGCCGTCGTAGAGATAGATGCCTACCGTGCGGATTGCCTCAGTCATGAGCGCCACCTCTCGGGTCACATGGCAGCGCCGCAGGCGCGATCGTTCGGCTGGCTCTGGTCGGGGACATTCTCGTACCTCGCTATCAACGGATGATCTTCATGTTAGCGCCCGTGAAATCTGCACGGAACGCCATTAGAGGACATGCATGGGACGAATCCGGTCATCACGCGCAGGCGCGGCCGGGGCCGCTCCGTGACACGCCGCGTGAGCGAATCGATGAGCGCCCGCGCGTCGCTGCTATAGCCGATCCCCGTCGTTGTTGACCTGGATCAGAAGAGCGTCGATTTCTGCAGCCGAGCGTGAGATTGTTACTAGACTTGGATCGAACGCGGGCGTGTCGCGGCAAAGTTGCTTGACATGTTTCGATGAATCGCAATGAAAAAACAGGAGACCATCATGAGCATCCTTGACTCGCCCATCGGCCGGTGTACAGAAGTGAGGGAAATGGTCCTGCTGGACGAAACCCAGGCCCAATGCGCGGCGGAACACGGTTGTCCGCCGGGTACCGAATGCCCGCTGGATGGCTGTTTTGCCAGCGTCAGCGGTATTGCGGACGAACATCTCGAAGCGATTTCCAGGTTGCGGCACAGCTGAAACGCCCTCACCGGCAGTCGGCGCTTCGGCGCTAGAATGGCGCGAATTCAGGACTGACCGCAATCATGAAAAAACGCCATTCAAGTGCCGAGGCCAAGCGACCGGCAATGCCCGTAGCGGCCGACAGCGGTGCCCTGCCGTGGCTCGAGGTCACGCCGTTCTTTCTCGTCATCGCGGCGCTTGCGAGTTTTGCCGGTTTCATCGTGCTGACGCGTGTCTTCAACATGGGCGAGACGCGGCTTGTCATCAGCGTGCTGCTCGGCGTGTTCGTCGCCAGCCGCTGGCTCGCGCAGCCCTACACCCGTGCCCGTCCGCTGATGAGCGGTGCGGTGTGGGTGGGTTCGCAGCTCGTGCTGGTGACGCTCCTGTACTTCACCCTGCCGTAGGATCGGCACCGTGTGCCGCCATGGTGCGTCAGTCGAGCGTGGCGTCGAAGAACGCCACCGAATCGGCGCCGCGCCCCTTGATGCGGTACATCGCCTGGTCGGCGTGCTTTGACAATTCGGTGATGTCCGCGCCGTCCTCGGGGTAGAACGCAATCCCGATGCTGATCGAAAAGCTGATCGTGTGCCCATCGACGAGGAAGGGTTCGTTCACCAGGGAACGAATCTTGTTGGCAACGACGAGGGCGTCCTCGTTGTCGTGAATGTCGCGCAGAAGCACCATGAACTCGTCCCCGCCGACGCGTGCTGCGGTGTCCGATTCGCGAATGCCGCTGCGGATCCGGTCGGCAAAGGCGCCGAGCAGCGCATCGCCGATCGCGTGACCGAAGCGGTCGTTGATCGGCTTGAACTTGTCCAGGTCCATGAACATCAATGCCAGCCGCGTCCCGTCGCGGCGTGCGGCGGCGAGGGCCTGCGCCACGCGGTCGGCGAACAGGGCCCGATTCGCCAGGCCAGTCAGGGTATCGTGCTGCGACAGATGTTCGAGTTCGCTGCGGCTGCGCTGCAGTTCGGCCAGCTGCTGGCCGATCTGTTCTCTCAACTGGTTGAAGCTGCGTGCCAGCGCACCGATTTCGTCGCGTCGCTCCAGTGGCAGCCCGGGCCCGCCGCGCTGTTCCGAGAAGCCCTTCACTGCGGCGCTCATGGCGTTGATCGGATGCGTCACCGCGCGCGCGACCATGACCGCCGCCACCGCACAGGCGAGGCACAGGCCCAGCACGATCTTGAGCATGGCCGAGCCGAGCCGGTCGGCCTGTGCGACGATCGCTTCGAGCGGTTGAGCGAGACCCAGTATCAGGCTGGTGTCGCCCGATGCATTCGTCGCCTTCTTGCAGACGAAGGCGGCCACCAGCGGGGTTTGTGAATCGCCCGGCTCGTGTGTTTCGATCAGGATCTGGTCGACCCTGCCGTCGATCAGCGCCTCGGTACCGGCGAAACTGTCCTGCAGCCGGACGCGCCGCCCTCGATCGAAGCCGAAGGTCTGCGTGCTGTCCGGATGAATCAGGAAGTCGCCACGGGCGTTGGTGAGGAACAGCCGGTAATCCTGCGGCAGGTCTGCCGCCAGCAGGGCGAACATTCCGTTGAGATCGACATCGATCACTGCCACACCGAGTGAGTGGCCCTGAGCGTCGAAGACCGGCCTCGCCAGCTGCAGCGAGGGTTGTCCCACGGCGGAATGGGCGCCCTGCTCATGATTGATCACGATGCGGGACACGTAGGTTTCACCGGGTGGTAGCGCAAGGGTATCGAAGACGTAGGCGTAATGTCCCTTTTCCTGGAGATCCTCTCCCCGCACGCGAACCAGCCTGGCGCCGTCGCGGTCGATGCGGACCCGCTCCTTGCCGTTGTCGCTGGCCGAGATCAGGCGGATCTGGAAGTAACCGGGATTGACCGACATCAGCACGCGGGCGACGGTCGCCAGCGTCTCGACCGGTTCGTCGCCCCCACCTTGGAGGATCGCCAGCGCGGCAGGATGCTCGGCGAGAATGCGGACGTCGCGCGAAATCTGTTCGCGCGCGAGGACGATGCGCCGCGACAGCACCTGCGTCGAGGTCAGCAACTCGTTCTTGGCCGAGTCGATGAGCAGCGAGCGACTCGCATCGTAAGCGTAGAAGCCGGTGAACCCGGCGGCGAGAATCCCGACCAACGCGAGCAGCAGGGCCAGCCGGCTGGCAATCCCGAACTTCACCGGGCCAGGACCTTGCCGGCACCGTCACCGGAAATGATGCGTGCCCACAGGCGCGTCCTGCGCTCGATGCTTTCCGGTGGCTCGAGCCAGACCAGCTTGGCGCCCTCGGGGCCGCGGGGGACCGGTGAGGTGGTATTGGCCAGCCCCTGCCGGTTGGTCAACACCTGGCCGGGCCCGGGTTCGAGCAGAAAGTCGATCCAGGCTTCGGCAAGCGCCTTGTCACGCACTCCGCGGGAGATCGCCCAGCAATCCAGCCAGGCGAGCGCGCCCTCGCGGGGGATGGCGTAGCCTACGTCCGCTCCTGCCGCCTCGAGCAGCTTCAGTTGCTGCGAGCCGTAGTTTGCCAGCATCACTGCGACCCGTTGCCGCCTGAAGAGCTCCACCGATTCCTCGGGCTGTGTATAGAAGGTCAGGACATTGCGCCTGAGGGCGATCAGGCGCTCGACCGCGTCGCGCCAGTCATGCTCCGCAAGGGCAAACGGGGTGGCGCGCCCCAGCGACTGCGCGGCCAGCGAAAAGTTGTGGTTCGCATCGTTGAAAGCAAGCACCTTGCCACGGAAACGAGGGTCCCACAGGGCATTGATCGATTCCGGCGGCGCGGCAAGCTGGTTGCGGTCGTAGATCAGGCCCATCTCCGCAAAGGTGTAGGGAATGGCAAAGACCTTGTCGTCATGTACCAGTCCCGGAATCGCCTCGAGCTTGCGAAAGCGCGGCTGCTGGGCGGCGCGGTTGGGTATCCGCTGCAGGTCTACCGGAACGACCAGCCCTTCCCGGATGTAGCGTTGCAGCTCCGCCGTGTTCACCGCGAAGACGTCGAAATCACCGCCGCTGTTCCTGCTCATCAGCTCCCACAGGGCGCTGTCCGAGGCGATCAGGGTGAGCTCCACCCTGCTTCCCGTGCGTTGCTCGAAGGCCTTGACCACATCGGCATCTGCGTAACCCGGCCATGCCAGAACGCGCAATGTCCCGGCGGCGGCCAACAGAGGAAAGGCCAGAGTCAGGGTCAGAAATATGCGAACTGCATTGCTGCGAAAGCTCTGCATGATGGGATCGGCGGGACCGGCGAAGCGATCGCGCCAGTCTATATCAGATCATTTGTCCGGTAAGGTCGGAGTTCGCATCGGCCACTGCCGGGTCGTTCGGCGCACTTGACGTCGCACCTCGAGCGGTTGCCTACTAGATGCATTGCCGCCGCAGTCTTAGGCGGCCCGTGCTTTCTATCGTTGCGGTGAACCCATGACCTCGATCAAGCTTGTTACGCCAATTCCCGGTCCCCGGAGCATAGACATGGTCGCGCGGCGCGATGCGGCGATCGCGCGCGGCGCGGCACGCCTCACGGCGGTTGCCATCGCCAGCGGCAAGGGGGCGACGGTGACCGATGTCGATGGCAACACTTTCATCGACTTCGCCGGTGGCATCGGTACCCTGGCGGTGGGCCATGCGCCGCAGGACGTGGTCGACGCGATCCGGCGACAGAGCGAGCAACTGCTCCACATGTGTTCGATTGTCGCCACCTACGAGCCCTACGTGGCGGTCTGCGAGCGGCTCAACCGGCTGGTCCCGGGAGATCATGCGAAGAAGACGGTATTGCTCAACAGCGGAGCCGAAGCCGTCGAAGCGGCGGTGAAGATCGCCCGCGCCCACACCGGCCGCCAGGCGCTGATCGTCTTCGAGGGCGCCTATCACGGCCGCACCAACCTCACCATGGGGATGACCAGCAAGTACGCGCTGTTCAAGAAGGGCTTCGGCCCCTATCCCTCGGAAATCTACCGCCTGCCCTTCCCAAACCTCTATCGCCGCCCCGCCGGCATGAGCGAGGATGCCTACCTGGACCATTGCATCGCCCAGTTCGATCATGCGCTGGTTGCCCAGGTCGCGCCGGAGGCGGTCGCCGCAGTGGTGGTCGAGACGGTGCAGGGCGAGGGCGGTTTCGTCCCCCTGCCACCGCGCTTCGCCGAGCATCTGCGCGCACGCTGCAGCGAACACGGCATGCTTTTCGTGGCTGACGAAGTGCAGGCAGGCATGAGCCGCACCGGACGGCTTTTTGCCATCGAACACTATGGCCTGGTGCCCGACATCGTGGTGTGCGGCAAATCGATTGCCGGTGGCATGCCGCTGGCCGCGGTGACCGGTCGCGCCGACATCATGGATGCGCCGCATCCGGGCGGCCTGGGCGGCACCTACAGCGGCAATCCGGTGGCCTGCGCGGCAGCCCTGGTTGCCCTCGACAGTCTCACCTCGCCCGCCTTCCTCGAACGTGCGAGCGCGATCGGCGAGTACGTCCGCGCTCATCTCGAGCGCCTGCAGGCCCGCTTTCCCGACCTCATCGGTGAGATGCGCGGACTGGGTCCGATGCTCGCGATCGAACTCGTCAAGGATCCGGTCAGCCGCGCGCCAGCGCCCGAACTGACCAACGCGATCAACGCCGAAACCCTCAAGCGCGGGTTGATCACCATTCGTGCCGGCCTGTACAGCAACTGCCTGCGCTTCCTGCCGCCGCTCACCATCAGCGACGAGCAGATCGACGAAGGCATGGCGGTGCTTGCCGAGGCCATTGCCGCCGCGCAGGCGGGACCGGCATGAGCGCCCCGCGGGTCGTGGCGCTGGCCGGATCGCCGCGTGAGATGGGACTGGCGCACGGGCAGGCCTTTCGCGAGCAGATCCGCCGCTATACCGAAGAGCGTGTGGCACTCGCCGGCAGTGCGCTGTGGACCGGCCACGCGATGCGCCGCGAGGCGGTGCTGGCGCTGGCCGAGGCGTGCATTCCCGCCCATGCCGCCTACTCGCCCGAGCTGACCGAAGAGATGGCCGGCATCGCCGAAGCCACCGGGCTGAGCCTGGCTGAGCTGGTGATCACCAATGGCTTCACCGATTTCATCGACCTGGTCTATGCGCGCGGCAGCGGCGAGATCGTCACCGAACGGGTCGAGGACGACTGCACTGCCTTCATCGTCCCGGACCGGCTCAGTGCCGACGGCAAGGGTTTCTTTGGCCAGACCTGGGACATGCATGCCAGCTCCGCGCCCTATGTGGTGCTGTTGCACGGCCGCCCCGCCGGTGGGCGCGCATTCATGGCCTTCAGCCTTACCGGCTGTGTCGGCATGATCGGCATGAACGATGCCGGTATCGCCATCGGCATCAACAATCTGCTCGGGGCGGGCGGGCAGATCGGCGTGACCTGGCCGCTGGTGGTGCGCAAGGCGCTGCAACAGACCGACATCGAAGCCGCGCTGGCCTGCATTACCGGGGCTCGACTGGTTGGTGCACACAATTTTCAGCTCTTCGACCGGCTCGGCAACGGTATCAACGTCGAAGCCATGCCGGCGCATTGCCATGTCACGCGCACCGCGTCGGCGGCGCTGGTGCACACCAATCACTGCCTCGATCCGCGCACGCTTGCATTGTGTCGTCCCCGTGCGGCAGATTCGCAGGCCTCCAGCGAGGCCAGGCTGGCGGCTGGCGAGCGAGGCCTGCGACGCGAAGGCGTGACTGCCGAGGCGCTGATGGCGCTGACCCGCGCCCCGGAGATCTGCGTGCGCGCCGAACCGCCGCTCGACATGGAGACGTGTGGCGCAGCGATCATGCAGCCTGCGATGGGACGCTTCTGGGCCGTTCAGGGCTTGCCGACCGAGAACGATTACGCCGCGTTCTCGATATGACGAAGTGACCCGCCGGCCGGCGGTGATCCGTCGGTATCGCATGGCGGTCCGCGTGAATCGTCCGGCGGCGGCAATGGAGAAATCGGTAACGGAGAAATTGCCTCGCCCGCAGCCCGAGTGCGCCGGAAGGCGCCCGGCCAATCGACGGTGGGCGCAGGCTGGAAGCGTTGCACGGCGATAGCCGCAACGATGAAAGGATCATCATGGACAAGAATCAGGATCGTGCCGCCTTCAAGGACGGCGACGAGTTGCCGCCCTCGTGGGTGGATGAAGCGGTGTCGGTGTGGCAGGCGACGGTCGAACTGACTCCGCTTTCGGTACGCAAGGCGGTGGGCGAGGTGGTTGCGGGACAGGCCGGAGAGATCGCGGATCTCTTCTACGCGCAGATGCTGGAGCACCCGAGGGCCCGTGCCTTCCTGTCGAGCGAAGCGGTCAACCAGCGCCTGCGCAAGATGATGCAGGGCTGGATCCTGCAGATCTTTGATTACCGGAGCAGCGGTCCGGCCGCGGTGGTTGCACGTCAGATCGAGGTGGGCAGCGTGCACGCGCGGATCAAGCTGCCGGTGGATGTCTTCGGGATCGGCACCCGCGTGATGCGGCACGAGATCCGCGCGCGCCTGGCGTCGATTTCCGCCACGCCCGAAGCACTGCTGGCGGCACATCTATACGTCGCCGATCTGCTGCACATGGCCGATTCGTTGATGATCGGTGCCTATGCCTTCAACGCCCAGCGCTCGATCCGCAGCGATGAAGCGTATCGCAGCGTGGCCCTCAAGATGGATGCGACACTGGAGCGCGAACGCCAGCGCGGCGCACTGGCGGAATGGGCGCATCAGTTGCTGTTCGCATTGCGACGTCCGGGTGGCAAGCGCGCGATACAGCCGTTGGCGGAATCCGAGTTCGGGATGTGGCTGAAGCACAAGGGGCGCGTGGCTTTCGAGGGCGATCCCGACCTTGTGGCGGTGTTCCAGTCGATGGAGGCGATCGACGGGGTGCTGGTACCGTAGCTGCGTATCTGCGATGACGTCGAGCAGACCGATCATCTCATCGCCGAACTGGAGACTCAGCTCGAATTCGTGCGTTTCCAGCTGTCGGACCTGTTTCAGCGCCAGCTCGGCAGCGATCGCGGGCGTGATGCCGCAACCCAGCTCTTCAACCGACGCTATCTGCCTTCCGTCCTGAATCGCGAGATGGACGCCCACCGGGCGGCGGGCGAATCCTTCGGCGTCATCCTGCTGAGGCTGGACGCGATGGAGAAGGCGCTCTACGCGCAGGGAATCGATTCGCAGGGCGCGGTGCTCCAGCAACTGGCGTTGATCGTCAATAACCTCGCCCGGGCGGGCGACCATGTCTTTCGTTATGGCCAGGAAACCCTCATGGTGCTGGCGGTCGAGCAGGGTATGGAAGGCACCCTGCGCTCCGCCGAGCTCCTTCGCCTGCGGGTGCGGGAGCACGCTTTCATCCTGGGTGGCGGAGCGGTGATCAAGCTCACCTTGTCGATCGGAGTTGCGGTGTTCGATGGCCATCCCGACTACCAGTACCTGCTTGGCCGGGCCGAGGCGGCGCTTGATGAAGCGCGTGCTGCAGGCGGCAACCAGGTCGTCACGGCGCCGACGGTCCGCCCGGAAAGCGATGGTGCGCTGCCGAAGGGGGTGTCCTGAAGCGGTCCGCCGTTCCTCGTCCCGGCAAGGGGGTGCGTTCCGGGTGTCCGGATCGCCACTCATTGGCCGCGCATTCCGGGATCATGACACCGTAGCGGGGGGGCGGTGCCCGTGCCCATCACCGGTCCAGCCTGGTGCATGGTGCCGGTCTGCGCACCGTGACATGGCAGTTCTCTGGTCGATCGCGCGAACAAATCGTTGATTTTGTTAGGCCTGCAGTGTCGGCATGGATGTTGCGATGCACAATCTGTCGCAACGCGATTGCCGATGATGCCACGAGGAGCTACCCATGCTGCCTAGCAGGAACGATACCGCCGGCCCGCGCGAGGAATCCGGCCTGCATAACGACTCGCTCGCACCAATCCCGAAGGCGGGCCGCACCTGGGGTTGGTTCGGGATTTTCAACATCTGGGCCAACGACATACAGAGTCTGTTCGGCTACTCGCTCGTCGCTTCGCTCTTCATCTCCTACGGCGTTACCGGGTGGACCGCATTTCTGGCGCTCATCGTGGCGGGCCTGGTGGTGATGGTCCTGGTCGATGTGTCGGGCAAACCCGGGGTCGACTACGGCATTCCCTATCCAGTACTGGCGCGCGCCAGCATGGGGGTAGCGGGGGCCAGGTTGCCCGCGGTCCTGCGGGCCAGCGTAGCCGTGTTCTGGTATGGCGCGCAGACCTACTTCGCCTCGACGGCGCTCGAGCTGCTGATCCTGACGCTGAGCGGCACGCATGGCGGCGAGACCTTCCTGGGCCTCAGCGCGGTCGGCTGGACCTCCTTCGTGCTGGTGTGGGCAATCCAGATCGCGATCTTCTCTCATGGCATGGACTGGGTCGGGACCTTCCTGAACGTGGCCGGACCTTTCGTCTACCTGGTCATGATCGGGCTTCTGATCGTGCTGTGGCAGCAGTCGGACGGACAGTTGTGGTCGGCCGCACAGACGATCTTTGCGCCGGAGAATCCCACTTTCGCGTCCGAGTTCAATGGCTTCGTGGCCATCGTCGGGACCATGGTTGCCTACTTCGCCGCCGTCATGATCAATTTCAGCGACTTTTCGCGCTATGCGAAGAGCAATCGCGCCATGGTGCTCGGCAACCTCGCCGGACTACCGGCGAACATGGTGCTGTTTTCCGCGCTTGCGCTGCTGATCACCGCGGGTGCGGCGGTCATCTACGGCGAGAAGATCACCAACCCGACCGAAATCGTGGAACGTGCCGACAGTGCATTACTGAGCGTGCTCGCTGCCGTAACCTTCTTCGCCGCGACCGTCGGCATCAACCTCGTCGCCAATTTCATCCCGGCGGTCAACGGCATCGCCAACATGGCGCCACGGGTACTCGACTTCAAACGCGCGGGCTGGATCACATCCCTGTTCGCCCTCGTCATCGGTGGCTTCTGGGTCAGTTTCATCAGTCAGGTCGGGATTGCCGGCTTCGTGAATACCCTCGGCGCGACGCTCGCCCCCCTCTACGGCATCATGGTCGTGGACTACTACCTGGTGAAGAAGCAGCGACTGATCGTTGCCGATCTCTACAGCAGCAGCGCGCAGGGTGCCTATGCCTACGACGGTGGCTGGAATCACCGCGCGCTGGTTGCCTTCGCGCTCGCGGCAGTGTTCTCCATCTCCGCGGTCTGGGTCGAATCGCTGAGTTTCCTGTCGGGCTACGCGTGGTTGATCGGTGCCCTTATCGGCGGCCTGATCTACCGCCTGTTGTCGCCGGCTCCGGGGGCGGTGCGTACGGCCGCGGCCAGCGCTTCCTGAGTCCTGTCAGGCTGAGCACCGGGCGTAGAGCCCGCGGCACGCGGACGCATCGCGGAAATCCTTCCACCACCGACCGTCGATGCGCGCCGCTGGGCCATCCAGGTCTGAGTGGACGCTCAATCCGCATACCCGTGTTCGGCGAGCACCGGTATCCAGTGCCGATCGACGACCTGTCCGAAACCGGCCTTGCTCGGGTGCAGCTCGTTGTCCCAATCCTTCTTGTACTTCTCGTTGATCAGGCAGCCGCGCGAATCAATGCAATAGACCCGTGACTGAGAGGCGGCGAAATCCTTGTAGACCCTCGCGATGTGGTCGATCAGCGCGCGGCAGACTTCGGTGCGGAAGGTCAGTGTCTTATCTACCTTGCGGCTCGACATCGCGGGCTTGAGCCATGGACCGGTCACCTTGAGGTCGGCCAGCTTGAAGCCACGGCCGTCGGGAACCGGGTAGTCGTAGCAGTGGATGAAGATGTCCGGCCGTCCACTCTCTCCGCCATAGGCGAGCGTGATTCGCTGCACCAGCGCACCCATTGCCGCCATGAGCTTGCCGATGAAGCCCTGCAGCGCCGCTTCGTCGAGGCAGGCGGCCGGGTCGGTGATCGACGAGCAGTCCTTTGCCAGCGACAGCTTGTAGTCGACCGCGTCGTTGCCGGCGCCGCTGATCATGATTGCCGAATAGGCGGTGCGAAAACCCGGCGACAGGTGCTTCTCGAGGTCGCGTGCGTAGCGGCCGAAAACGTATTGTTCTAGCTTTGCGCCGTTGTAGCCGAGCAACTGCATGAAGCGGTACGGATCCTTGAGCCGCGGGTGTTCGACCAGCGCCTGCAGAACGTTGTTTCTGGGATACCAGAACCACGAATCCCCGATTGCCAGAATCGTCGGAAATTCGCCGGGTTCCCAGGTGTCGAAGGGCAGATAGACCTTTGATCTGGCCATTTGAGCTTTCTCCCTGAAGACGAGGCGCCAGCCGCCCGGCGAACTCCGGCCCGGTCTTTGCCCCAACGCCTTCAGCATAGCCGGCCGCGGGCGGATTTTCGATGCGCCGCGAGGGCGTGCGCGGCCGCACGGCCTGTCGGCGGAATTTACAGCGCTTCCGCATGGGTCGGATGTGGTGCCGCAACAATTCCGACATAACAACGGCTTGCGAGTCCTAGCACCCTTATTGCGTGCGCACGATGGTGTACTCGTTTCACCGCTCGGTGAAAGGCTTTCGGCGAGGTGATGGTCATGAGAAGGCAGCTTCTGCTCCTGTTGGCACTCGTTTGCATGGCGGGTAGCGCCGCCCATGCCGCGACGGTCACGTATTTCTCCGGTTTCAGCGGCAGCGCAGAGGCCTCTCCCAATGCCTCGGCTGGATCCGGATCGCTCAGCCTGGCCTATGACGAGGACGCAAATACGCTCAAGGTGATGCTCGACTTCTCCGGGCTGACCGGTACCACAACGGCGGCACACATCCATTGCTGCAGTGGTCCCGGGGTCAATTCCGCTGTTGCGGTGGCGCTGGACGGGTTTGCGACCGGCGTGACCGCGGGGACCTACAACGTCCTTTTCGATCTGAGCGATCCGGGCGTCTACGCGGCTTCGTTCCTCTCCGCCTCGGGAGGCACCGCGGCGGCTGCCGAGATGGCGCTGGCTACCGCGCTGGCATCGGGCCAGACCTATGTGAACATCCATACCACCGCGTTTCCGGGCGGTGAGATCCGCGCCAACCCGGTGGCGATGCGGGTACCCGAGCCGGGCGCGATCGCGCTGATCGCGATCGGCGCGCTGGCGCTGTACCTGACCCATCGCGATCGAGCCTGAGCGAACGGTTTCGTGGGATCACGCAAAGCGGCGCAGGAGCTGACCCCCAGGTCTGAGAACAGGGCCAGCGGCATGGCAGGTGAAGCCGTCGCACGTTCGGGCTGGCAGACACTTTTCTCTCGCCTTGGAATCAACCCGAGCGATGCCCTGCGGCGGGCCAGGTTGCCGGTGGCACTGTTTTCGGCAGACGAGCCCACCGTGCTCCCGGGCGCGGACTATTTCCGCCTCTGGCGAGTGCTCGACGAGCACGTCGCCGCAACGTTTCCGGCGCTCGCATTGCAGATCGGCACCACCGCTTCCGAAGATCCCTGTTCGCCGGCCCGGCTCGTCGGCCGTTGCTCGGCCGATCTCAACGCCGCATTGGGTCGCATCGCGCAGTACCGGCGACTCGTCGCGCCGATCGCGCTGCGCGTCCTGCACGAAGCCGATACCACCACCGTATCCCTCGAGTGGGTCGACGCATCGTGCGAGGCGCCCGAATCGCTGTGCACCGCCGAACTGGTTTTTATCGTGGAACTGGCCCGCGCCGCGACCGGTCTGCGAATCGAGCCGCTGCAGGTCGGCACGCCCCGTCCGCCGGCCCGGCAGGCCGAATACAAGGCTTATCTCGGCACTCCGATCAGCACCTCGGCCGCCCATTGCGTGGTGTTTTCGGCCGGCGATGCGGCGCGGCCGTTTCGGCCGCCCGGCGAGAGCATATGGTCACCGTTCGAGCCCGCCCTTCGCCCCCGTCCCGCGGTCCTGGCCGGGCGAGGTTCGATGGGGGAGCATGTCCGCGACGCATTGCTCAGGCTCCTGCCAGCGGGTGAGTCATCGGTTCAGGCCGTGGCCCGCGCGCTCGAAACCAGCGTCCGCACCCTTCAGCGGCGCTTGCAGGAGGAAGGGCACGCTTTTCAGAAAGTCCTCAGCGAGGTGCGCGAGTCGCTGGCCCGGCACTACCTCACGCGGACGCGCCTGCAGGGTGCCGAGATCGCCTTTCTGCTGGCATTTGAGGATCCCAATTCCTTCGTGCGCGCGTTTCACGGCTGGACGGGCACGACGCCGCAGCGCATTCGCGCCGCCGCCCGCTAGTTCGCGGAAGCCGGCGGGCAGCGGCCAGCGCTATCATGACCGGAGGGGTCATCGTGCCGGCTGCCGGCACATCGTCACGACTCCGGGGTGGTGAGTCCGTTTTCACCACGCAGATCCACCAGCAGCAGCGGGGGAAAACATGACGCAGGACACGGACAGGATCGAGCGCGACGTCGAAGCAGCCGTCGCCGACGACGCAAGCGGCATCTCGGAGCGGGTGAGGCAGATCACGCTCAAGGTCTTGTCGCAGGGGCAACTCGACAGCGCGGCGCTCAGGGAGGTCATGGGTGCCGTGGTGAAAGGCGCGCAGAAGGGCATCAAGCGCCCCGATGAGGCGAGCGGGACGGCACTCAGAGAGGCGGTGAAGGGCCTCGACCAGGCGCTCGCGTCCGCGGCTGAGGCGACCCAGCTGGCGGTGCGAGAGGCGGCGAGCCGCAGCAGCGAGTTCTCGAAGCAGAGCATCAGGAAGACCATGGACGAGCTTGGCTCGGTGGAGTCGATGTTCATCGACACGCTCGGCGATGCGGCTCGCGAATCGACCGGGCACGTGCGCGACACCTTGCACGGCCTCGCCGAGCACGCACGCAACAGTGGTACCGCCGTCGGCGCGCGCGTACGGGATGCCGTGTCGCAGCTGAGCCAGGCATTTGCCGGCGCGGCACACGAGCAGATGCAGGCCGGCGCGGAAACCCTGCGTCACCAGGCAGCGCTCATGGCCGGCATCGCTGCCGGCATGCTCAGGGGCATTGCAGAGCGCCTTCAGCCGCCTGCCGGCACCGCGAAGGAAGAGGACCCGAAGGACTCGCAAGACTGATGTTCTGGCAGGCGATCGGCGCGGCGCGTGACCTGTCCCGCGCCCAGGACATCGCCGTGGTGCTGATCCGCTACGGTTTTGGCGACATGGTGCGGCGCCTCGGCATGGCCGACGCATTGGCCAAGGCCGGCAAGGTGCTGCACTGGCATGTCTCCGACGAGTTCGCGCGCCTCGAGCCGCCCGCGCGGGCACGCCGGGCGCTGGAGGATCTCGGCCCGACCTTCATCAAGCTCGGCCAGATCCTCGCCACCCGGGTCGACCTCTTCGCTCCGGAGTGGATCGCCGAATTCTCCAAGCTGCAGGATGCGGCCCCCGCGGTGCCCTTCGAACAGGTCCGCGCGCAGCTTGCCGAGGATCTCGGGGAGGCGCCGGAGGCCGCCTTCGCCTCGCTTGAAACCACGCCACTGGCCGCTGCGTCGCTGGCGCAGGTCTATCGTGCCCGGCTGACCGATGGTCGCGAGGTGGTGCTCAAGGTGCGGCGGCCCGGAATCCGTCCGACGGTCGAAGCCGACCTGCGCCTGCTCGCCAGGCTGGCCGAGATCGTCAACGCCGAGATGCCCGAGCTGCGACGCTACCGACCGGCCGAGGTGGTGAGGGAGTTCACCACCTCGCTGCGCCGCGAGCTCGACTTCGGCGCTGAATGTCGCAGTGCGGAACGCATCGCCGGGCACTTTGCGGGCCACCCGGAGTTCGTGATCCCCGCGATCCACTGGCAATGGAGCGGCGAGCGGCTCAATGTGCAGGATTTCATCGACGGCATCCCGGGCCGCAACCTCGCCGCGGTCGACGCAGCCGGCATGGATCGTCGGCTGCTTGCCCGGCGCGGCGCGGCGGCGGTGCTGAAGATGATCCTCGAGGACGGCTTCTTTCATGCCGACCCGCATCCCGGCAATGTCTTCTACCTGCCCGGCAACCGCATTGCCTTCATCGATTTCGGCATGGTCGGCCGACTCACCGAGGCGCGCCGCTACGAGATCGCGGTGCTGCTGCACGGACTGGTTTCGGGGGGCGCCGAGGTGGTCGCCGAGATCCTGCTCGACTGGCGCGACGATGGCGACGCGGAAGCGCAAACCGACCCGGCCCGCCTGCGCCGCGAGATCGACACCTTCGTGGACCAGTACAAGGGCGTGCCGCTCAAGCGGCTCGACCTGGCTGCAATGCTCTCCGACGTGGTGACCATCCTGCGCGACAACCAGCTCACTCTGCCGCCCGAGCTGGCGGTGCTCGTCAAGGCCTTCATCTCGCTTGAAGGCATGGGTCGCCAGCTCGATCCGGACTTCGACATGGCCGGCGAAGCCGCGCCGTACCTGCAGCAGGCGCTGCTTGCCCACCGCTCGCCGGCGGCGTTGGCGCGGCGTGGCTGGCGTACCGTGGATGGCGCGCTCAAGCTGCTCACCGGGCTGCCGCAGGATCTCGGCCAGCTGCTGCGGGCGGCACGCCGGGGCAAGCTCAAGGTCGAGGTGGAAGTGCTGCCGCTCAAGCATTTCGGCGATCGGATCGACCGCGCCCTGAGCCGCCTGACCATCGGCATCGTCACCGCGGCGCTGATCATCGGCACCTCGATCGTGCTGACGGTACCCGGCGAAGGTATCAGTGGCCTGTCCACCGTCGCGCTGCTGGGTTTCATCGGTGCCGTGCTTGGCGCGATCTGGTTGCTGGTGTCGATCAGGCGCAGTGGCCGTGACTAGATATAGCCCCGCGCATGAAAAACCCCGGCCGCGGCCGGGGCTTGGCGTCTGTCGGAGCCTGTGTGGCTCAGCTCGCCAGGCCGGTTGCCTCGTCCACCCCGAGCATCAGGTTCATGCACTGGATCGCCGCGCCCGAGGCGCCCTTGCCAAGGTTATCGAAACGCGCCGCGAGGAGGATCTGATCCTCATGGCCGAAGACGAAGAGTTCGGCACGGTTGGTGTCGTTGCAGGTGGTGGCCGGCAGGAAACCGTTGTCGAGCAGCGGCGCGGCGTCGAGCGGCATGACCTTGACGAAGGTCTGGCCGGCGTAGTGCTCGGCGAGGAAGGCCTGCACGTCCGCCGGGGCCACCTTCTTCGACAGGGCGCGCGGCAGCAGCGGCACCGCCACCACCATGCCCTGCGCAAAGTTGCCGACGATCGGCGTGAACAGCGGCTTGTGGGCAAGGCCGGTCATGTGCTGCATTTCCGGCAGATGCTTGTGGGCGAGGCCGAGCGCGTAGAAGCGCGGGCTCTTCATCTCGTCGGCGAGGTAGGCCGGCTCCTCGTAGCTGGCGATCATTTCCTTGCCGCCGCCGCTGTAGCCGGTGATCGAATAGGTGCTGACCGGATAATCGGCCGGTACGATGCCGCCTGCCACGAGCGGGTGCACGAGCATGATGAAGCCGCTCGCATGGCAACCCGGCACCGCCACTTTCTGCGCATTCTTCACCTTCTCGCGCTGGCCGGCGTTGAGCTCGGGCAGGCCGTAGACCCAGTCCGGATGGGTGCGGTGTGCGGTCGAGGCATCGAGGAAGCGGGTGCGGGTGTTGCCCGGCGCGAGCAGCGACACCGACTCCCGCGAGGCCGCGTCGGGCAGGCACAGGAACACCATGTCGGCGCTGTTGATGTATTCGGCCTTGACCGCGGCGTCCTTGCGTTGCGCCTCCGGGATCGAGAGGATCTCGATGTCGGCGCGGCTGGACAGGCGCTCGTCGATCTTGAGTCCGGTGGTGCCGTGACGGCCGTCGATGAATACCTTGTAGCTCATGCTGTGCTCCGCTGGGATTGGCGATCAAAGCGCCATTCTAGGCGAGTCCTGTTACCGGCGTCGCCCTAGGCGACCAGATCGCGATACGCATGCCAGGTGGCGTGGCCGATGATCGGCAGCAGGACGATCATGCCGAACATCAGCGAAGCGAAGCCCAGCAACATGCCCGCAACGATGATCGCTGCCCACAGGATCATCGCGCCGGGATTGCAGCCAACCGCCCGGGCGCTGCTCATCATCGCGGTGACGACGTCGCTCTCGCGGTCCATGAGCATCGGGACCGCTACCGCGGCGAGTGCGAACACAAGTGCCGCCAATGCGCCGCCCAGCACCATGTAGGCAACCACGAAATGGACATATCGGCCCGAGAACAGGACTTCGGTGAAGAAGTTACCGGGATCGGGCGCATCGCCCCCGAAGAACATCGCGAAGAGGATTGCCGACATGCGCTCCCAGCCGATCAGAACGATCGCCAGTAGCAATCCGAACTGGAACAGTTGATCCTTGTGGCGGACGATCCCGGCCATGGATTCGACGAGCGAGCACGATCTGCCCGCCTCGTGGCGGCGCGAGATCTCATAGAGGCCCGCGGCTGCCAGCGGCCCGACCAGAAAGAAGCCCGAGATGGCAGCGGGAAACAGATGGGGTTTGTCGGATGCGAAGGCCAGGGTCAGGTACCCGAGCACCGAAAAGAATACCCCGTAGGAGAGACTGGCAACCGGGCTTTCAAGCACGTCGTTCCAGGCCTTGCGCAACCACACCAGCGGCCGCGCGGCGTCCACGGTGCGGATCGTCGGCATCGTGAAGTGGCGGTCGAGATGACTTGATGAGTTGGCCATGGTCTTCTCCTCGGTCTATGTGCCGGTGCGCGGTTGACAACAAGGTGCTTGGGAGGTTCGAGAATGAGATTGAATCGCGCCATGCCAAAGTGCCCGCCGGAGCGTCGTCTTTGCGGCCGCTCGGCCTCGATCCGCATGCACCGTGTCGAATCGTTCGATGCGGCTGGCGGGAACGCATGGACGGCCGTCACTCGCCACCGACACGTTGCCCTGCGCGTCCGCGCCGAAGTAAAGTGCCGCTTTGCCACCGGGGTCGGTGGTGCCACGAAGGAAACCTCCATGACGCTACCCGCCGACTTTGCTCACGAACTCAGTCTGCTTCTTCAATACGACGCGGACAACTCGCAGACCGGCCTCAAGGTGCACCATGATGCCGCGCCGGAAGTGATCGCTGCGGCGCAGCGCCTGTTCGAGAAGGGGCTGGTGAGTCAGCACGATGGCGGCTACCTGACCAAGCTGGGCCAGGACGCTGCCCTTCATCTGCAGTCGGTGCGCAGCATCCTCGGGTGATGCCTGCTCCGGCGGTCGGACATGCTCCCTGTCACCGGTCGATTGCGTTTCCGGTTCTTCGAGCGGGTGCGGCGGGGTGGTCTTCAGGCCGCAGGCCGGGCACGGTGTTTCCTGCCTGGACAAGCCTTTGAGCGTGGTGGGCGTGTCGACCGCGCTCGAACACCGTCGCGATCAGACGGCGCCGAGCGTCGCATAGTATTGCTCGATCGCCGGCAGGCTGCCGATGCGCTGCATATGTCCTTCGAGTTTCGGGGCGAGCCTTGCGACGAGGTCGGTCGGGATGTGATCCAGTTTGCCGGAGCATAGCCAGCGCGTGATCACGAAGACCTTGAGGTCGGCAACCGTGAGCCGCTGGTCGGCAAAGTATCGTCCGCCGTGGCGCTCGAGCTGTGACTCGAGCCAGCGGAGATATTTCGGCAGCACATCGGCGACGAGCGCTGCACGCGCGTTCTTCAGGTCGTCGCCGCTCAGGCCGAAGGTGGCGCCGACCTTGATGTTGATGTCCTCGAGTGCGCTCATTACTTCATCGCACAACAAGGCCTGGAAATCGTCATCCGGATACAAGCCGGAGCGTTTTCCGGCGTAGCGGGTGATCGCGTCGCTCTGGGTGATCTGGAGATCGCCGACGTGAAGGACCGGAACCTGGTTCAGCGGGGTGATCTTGCGCACCTCCGCAAAGTCGGCAGGCGCAAACCGGTCATCCTCGAAGGCGATGCCGCCGATGTGCAGGGCAAGTCTCGCGGGCTCGGCCCGTCCGCCGGAAAAGTCGAAATAGGTGAGTTTCAGTCTGTCCATGATCCGCTTCAGAAGTCAGGTTGGGCGGCTCGGGGCTGCCGGGTCGACGCCCGCCGCAGGTGAATGATAGGCCGGGACGCACACTCGGTACCGGGCATTTTCATATGCGTCGCGGGCGGCGACGCCGACCGCTTCAGGCGTTGCCGAACGCCAGCCGGATTGCGTGCCTGCGAACGTCGCCAGGCCAGGTCTCGATGAGCGCCTCGAACCGGCCGCGGTCGTTGGCGAAGAGCGCGCGGGTGGCTTCCTCGAAGCCGGCAAGGTCGCCCGAGATGGCGCTCATGAAGTGGTAGGCACGCTCGTGCGCCTTGCGGATTGCATCCTTGCCGCTGGCTGCGCGTCGCGCTTCCTCGACCAGCTTCCTGAGCGCAACCGAGGCCCCGCCCGGCTGGCTGGCCAGCCACTCCCAGTGCCTCGGCAGGAGCGTGACCTCGCGCGGCACGACGCCCAGCCTGGGCCGTCCGCGACCTCGCGGCCTGCCTTGGGCGTCGTCCTCGGTGGTCGCTTCCGCGGCTGGCGCGGCGGGGGCCTCGTCGGGAAAGGCGGCGGAGAGCCGCTTCGCCACGTCCACGTCGGAACCCCTGGTGTCGACATCGAGCGTGCGGCCGGTGGCGTCGTCGAAGATGAGCACCGGCCCGGCGGTCCCCTGCGCAAGTGCATCTCGTGCCGCAAGGGCGGCGGCAAGCAGGGAGCCACTGGCGATGCATTGGAAGCCGTTGAAACTGGTAAAGGATGGGTTGTGTGGAGCGGTCACCTGGAAGCCTCGTGTCGTCATGTCGCGATGGAATGCGCGAATAATACCCGGATAAAAATATCCGTCAATAAAATCCGGATAAAAATAATCGGCTAGGGTCGTTCCGTGCTCATGCGTCGGCTGCCCTCCATGCCGCTGCCAGGCTGGTGCCTTACGCCTACCCGGTATAGATTGGCGGGGGTCGGCGCCCGGACTGCGGCGCGGAGGGTTCTGCCGGGAGGATGTGATGAGGCGAGTCATGGGGCGTTTCGCGTTGATCTGTGCGCTTCTCTCGGTGGCGTCGGCGTTTGCGGGCAGCGCGATCGAGACGAAAACGGTACATTTCGCCAAGGGTGCATCGTCGGCGACACTCAAGGGAGTGCTCAAGGGCGAGCGCATCGTCGATTACCGGCTGCGCGCCGCAGCTGGCCAGACCATGAGCGTCAGACTGGAGACCAGCAATCTTGCCAACTACTTCAATGTGCTCCCGCCCGGCTCCGAAGATGTGGCGATCTTCATTGGTTCGAGTGGCGGCAACGAATGGAGCGGGCCACTCGCTGCGACCGGCGAATACACCGTTCGGGTCTATCTGATGCGCAGTGCGGCACGGCGCAACGAGACCGCCAGCTACACCCTCACCGTCGGCATCACCGGCAGTCCTACCGCGGAAAAAGCGCTCGGACCCGCTCCGTCGGGCGATGCGCGCGTCAAGGGCACGCCCTACCATGCGACCGGGCAGCTGCCATGCTCGATGGGCGATGCGCCCGAAGCTTCCGCGCAGTGCAGCTTCGGGGTGATTCGTGGCAAGCAGGGCAACGCCGAGGTGCATGTCACGCCGCAGGGCGGGCTCGAGCGGGTACTGAGCTTCATCGATGGCAAGCCCGCCACGCAGGGTGGCGAGGCGATCAAGGCCAGCCGCGAGGACGACACCTGGCTGATCAAGGTGAATGACTACGAGCATTACCGCATTCCCGATGCGGTCATCTACGGTGGTTGAGCGGCCGTCCTGCGTGGGCTCGTATCGGCGCGCAATCCCGCCCGGCCGCATCGGAGCAGTAATGCCCGGGATAATCGAATTCGACACCGAACGGCTTCGCCTGCGCCAGTGGCAGGCGTCCGACCGCGCACCCTTTGCCGCGCTCAACGCCGACCCGGCGGTGATGGCCTTCTTTCCGTCACTGCTCACCCGTGCCGAGAGCGATGCGATGGCCGATCGCTGCGCGTCCCTGATCACGCAGCGCGGCTGGGGTTTCTGGGCGGTCGAGCTGCGACGCTCCGGCGAGTTCATCGGCTTCGTCGGCCTGCACCAGCCATCAGCCGAGCTGCCCTTCGCGCCTTGCGTCGAGGTCGGCTGGCGACTCGCTGCCGCGCACTGGGGCCAGGGTTTCGCCTCGGAGGCGGCGCGCGGGGCGATCCATGTCGGCTTCCACGAGCTCGGCCTCGACGAGATCGTGTCCTTCACCACCCTCGCCAATCACCGCTCGCGTGCCGTGATGCAGCGCCTCGGCATGCGCGCCTGCGGCCACTTCGAGCATCCGCATGTGTCACACGAGAGCGGTCTGCGCCTGCATTGCCTCTACCGGCTGGCGAAGGCGCGCGCTGCGGGTGGATCATGACGGCGCGCTGCACCCTGCGCACGGCGCAGGCAGGCGATCGTGCGGCGATTCAAGCGATCTATCGCCCCGCCATGAAGGACCTCATCAGCGAGATCTGGGGCTGGGACGAGGTTTGGCAGCAAGCCGACTTTTCGGCCCACTTCATGCCCGAAGGCATCACCCTGGCATGCCTCGGGCAGACGCTGGCAGGCTATTCGCAGGTCGAGGACCGCGACGGGCGGTTGTTCATCAGGATGATCGCCGTCCATCCGCAGCACCAGCATTGCGGCATCGGCAGCGTCCTGCTCGAGTCGGTCATCGCCTCGGCCGACCGACTGTCGCGCCCGGTGAGCCTGGAGGTGTTCCGGATCAACGCCTTCGCGCGGGCGTTCTATGAACGGCATGGTTTCGTCGTCGAGGCTGCGACGCCGCATGGCTTCGTGATGTGTCGCCCTTGAGCGGCGCATCCCCGGTACGGTGAGGGTGCGGTCTTCGATTCGTCATGCCGCGCGGGTCGCTTGGGCGCTATGCTTCGAGTCTGTTCAGGGTCGCTCCAGGAGGCTTGCATGTCGCGCATCGATTTCTATACCAACCCCATGTCCCGCGGTCAGATCGTGCGCTGGGCGCTGCACGAGGTCGGGGCGGACCACGAGACGCATGTTCTTGGCTACGGCGAGCCGATGAACAGTGCGTCGTATCGTGCGATCAATCCGATGGGCAAGGTGCCCGCCATCGTGCACGACGGACAGGTGGTGACCGAGTGCGCGGCGATCTGCGCCTATCTCGCGGAGGCCTTTCCCGCGGCGGGCCTGGCGCCCGAAGCGCACGAGCGGGCCGACTACTACCGCTGGATGTTCTTCGCGGCGGGGCCGATCGAGCAGGCCAATTCGCTCAAGGCGATGGGCGTCACGCCCACCCACGAGCAGCAGCGCATGGTCGGGTGCGGCGACCCCGAACGGGTCATGGATGCGCTGACCGCCAAGTTCGAGAAAGACGCGTTCGTCTGCGGCAGCCGCTTCACCATGGCCGATGTCTACGTGGGCAGCCATGTGGATTGGGGCATCGCCTTCGGCATCATGCCCAAACGCGAGGCGCTGCTCGCCTACGCGGCGCGGCTGCGCGAACGAGCGGCCTACCAGTCGGCCAAGGCGATCGACAATGCCTTGATCGCCCAACAGGGCCAGCAACAGTGAGGTAGCCTCATGGACATGAAACGCCTCAGCTCAGGCCGGCTTCGTGCAATCGGCTACGACCGCAGGGCACGCCTGCTGCGGGTCGAGCTCGATGACGGCAGCGCGGTCGAGTATTCCGGTGTCGGCGAAGACGTCTGGCGCCGCCTCGAGCAGTCCGGCTCGGCCTGGAGCTATTACCGCGACAACATCGAGGAAGAATTCTCCGGCCGCAGGGTTTCCGCGCGCACCGCGGAGACCAAGGTGAATCCGCTGGATGCCTTGTTCGGCAAGGAATGAGCCCGCTCGCCGCAATGCACAGCGGGCCGCCTGAACCGGCCTGACCGGTGCGGGTGGGTTACAGTCGACGCTTCGAGAATGGAACGCCTGCCATGCCCACCACCGAATTCATCATCGAAGGAATCCGCAACGAGGACGATCTGCGCCTCGTCATGAACGCCATCCAGGACCTGCCCTGCATCAACTGGTCCGAGGTGTCGATGGAAAGCGGAGAAGCCGCAGTCGACCATACCGCGATGCTCGACGCGGGCGATATCCTCGCCGCGGTCGAGGACGCGGGTTTTCGCACCCGCTGAGCCGCGGCGGCCTCAGCCTTCCTGCGCGAGGCGGTATTTCTCGATGCGGTAACGCAGGGTGTCGCGGCTGATGCCGAGCAGGCGGGCGGCCTGGGTGATGTTCCAGCCGGTCTGCTGGAGCGCGCCGACCAGCATGTTGCGCTCCACATCCTCGAGACGGCCGCTGGCCGCGCCGGCGCCGGGCAGCGCCTCATCGTCGTCGAGGCCAAGCGGACTGAGGTTGAGGTGCTCCGGCCCGATCGCGTCGCCGGCGCACATGAGCACCGACTGCTCCATGAGGTTGCGCAACTCGCGCACGTTGCCGGGCCAGCGATGGCGTACCAGCATCGCCTCTGCGGCCGGCGAGAAGCGCATCCCGCTGCGTCCGTAGCGGCCGGCGTGCAGTTGCAGGAAGTGGCGCGCCAGCAGCAGCACGTCGTCGCCGCGCTCGCGCAGCGACGGCAGGCGGAATTCGACGATGCGCAGCCGGTAGTAGAGGTCGGCGCGGAAGCGGCCGTCGCGCACATGCTGCTCCATCGGCCGGTGGGTGGCGGCGACGATGCGCACATCGACCTTCTGGTCGCGCAGGCTGCCGAGGCGGCGCACCGTTTTCTCCTCGAGCAGCTTGAGCAGCTTGGCCTGCAAGCCGAGATCGAGGTCGCCGATCTCGTCGAGGAACAGGGTGCCGCCCTCGGCCGTTTCGACGAGGCCGATCTTGCGTTCGCGCGCATCGGTAAACGCACCGCGCTCATGGCCGAACAGCTCAGACTCGAGCAGCTGCGCGGGGATCGCGGCGCAGTTGATCTCGACGAAGGGCTTGCTTGCGCGCGGTCCCGAAAAATGCAGCGCGCGCGCCACCAGCTCCTTGCCGGTGCCGGTCTCGCCGGTGACCAGCGCCGCTGGCGGTTCGCCGTCGCGCAGCTTGCTCTCCGCCTCGATGAGCTGGTCGATGCGGGCCTTGAGCGCCATCATCGGTGGCGATTCGCCGATCAGCGTGCAGCGGTCGCCGAGCGCGGCCTCGCGCCGACGGTAGTAGGACAGCGCCTCTTCGCGCCGTGACTCGCCGAGGGCACGCTCGATCAGCAGCCGCAGTTTGGCGAGCGACAGCGGCTTGGTGAGAAAGTCGTAGGCCCCGTTCTTCATCGCCTCGACCGCGAGCTCGACGGTGCCGTGGCCGGTGACCATGATCACCGGGATGCCCGGCGCCTGCTCGGCCAGCCGGCCGAGCGCGGCCATGCCGTCCATGCCCGGCAGGTGAAAGTCGAGCAGCACCACGTCCGGCTTGAAGCGTTCGAGTTCGGCCAGGCCGGTCTCCGCGGTGTCGGCGGTCACCACCTCGTGGCCCTGGCGGCCGAGATAGACCGCGATGTTCTTGGCCAGGGTGGCCTCGTCCTCGATGACCAGTACTGCGCTTCCCATGATCTATCCCTGCCGGAAGGCCGGCAACCTGAACTCGGCGAGCGTGCCGCGACCCGGCTCGCTGCGCAACTCAAGTCTCCCGCCGAAGCGCTCGATGATGCGCCGGGCGAGCGGCAGGCCGACACCCAACCCCTTGGTCTTGGTGGTGAAAAAGGGCTTGAACACCTTGCCGAGCTGGGCCTGCGTGAGGCCCGGGCCGCTGTCCCGCACACGCACCCACACCTGGCGTTCGGCGTGCCCGGCCGAGACCTCGATCTCGCCGTGTTCGCGCAGCGCTTCGACCGCATTGGCGAGCAGGCTGCCGAGCACCTGGCCGAGCAGCAGCGGATCGGCGCTTACCGGCGGCAGGTCGGGCGGCACCAAACTGCGCACGGTGATCTGCCGGCGTGCGGTTTCGCGCTCGAATTCGGCGAGCCCGTGGGCGACCAGCTCGCCGACCTCCACCGCCACCGGCTGCGAAGCGACCGGGCGTGCGTAGGAGAGCAGCATGCGCACCCAGTGCTCCATGCGATCGACCTCGGCGATGATGTCGCGGGCCGGCTCGCCGGCATCGGGCGAGAGCTCGAGCGAGAGCTCCGCCGAGGAGCGGATCGAGGCCAGCGGGTTGCGGATGCCGTGCGCCACCGCCGAGCCCATCTCGCCGACCGCGGCGAGGGTTTCGCTTTGTACCAGCTGTTCCTGCTGGGTACGGATCAGCGCATCGGCGCGGCGCGCCAGCCAGAACAGGGTGAAGTAGAGAAAGAGGCCAGCCGCTACCGCCCCCAGCCACACTGCCCGGCGACCGGCGCTGATCGCCTCGTACAGCGCGCGCGGCTTCTTGTAGAGCTCGACCGCGCCGACAATCTGGCCGGAGGCATCCTGCACCGGGAAATAGATTTCGACGAAGTAGCCGACCTGGGGCTTCAGGCTGGCGTGCTCGGACTTGCGTTCGCCTTCGGAATCGTCGACTGAGTCGCCATGCACCACCAGCATTCCCGACAGGGCCTCGTCCAGTTCGTGGTTGTCGTCGAAGCGTCGGCCGACAATGGCCTTGTCGCTCGACCAGATCACCTGGCGGTCGGCGCTGTGGGCGCTGGCGCGGATCACGTCGGGCATGTTGGCGACGTGATTGAAGGCACTGTTGACCTCCTGCGCGCCAACCTGGCCTTCACGGAAATAGCGCCCGGCGTTTTCGACCAGCACCACGCTGCGGATGAACTCCATGGTCAGCACGGCTTCCTGGTGCAGCATTCGCTCGGTGAGGAAGCGCGACATCAACAGCGCACACACGGCGCTGAGCGTGGCGATCGACACCAGGCCGATGAGCGCGAAGCGGCGGCTGAGGTTGAAGGGCTTGGTCGACATGGCCGGAGTATCCATGAGCGGAATCCTTACAGGTCGATCGTCAGCGTGCAATCGAAACGGTTCAGCGAGGCTTTGGCGAGCGGATCGTTGGAACTGCGCCGGCTGCGGCTCGATTCGCAGCCG
The DNA here is from genome assembly GCF_009800965.1 of Cognatazoarcus halotolerans. Lineage (GTDB taxonomy): Bacteria > Pseudomonadota > Gammaproteobacteria > Burkholderiales > Rhodocyclaceae > Cognatazoarcus > Cognatazoarcus halotolerans. The sequence goes on from NZ_WUAF01000003.1 coordinate 36,489, forward strand.
ACGGTGTAGCGGGGCGACAGTGTCACCGAGGCGCCGAGCGACAGATCGGTGCGGTAGTCGGTGCGGCGATGGTCCTCGTCCGGAGTGGGCGCGCCGAATCGGCTGCGGCGGCGGGTGACGCGCATCGAGATCTCCACCGTGTCGCGCGGGTGCAGATCGAGGCCGAGCCCGAGGCGTACTTCGCGCGAGGTAAGGTCTTCGAAGTGCCAGCGATTGCGCTCCAGCGCAAGGCCACCCTCGAGCTGCAGCACGGGTTTCCAGCGTTGCGCCAGCACATGTTTGCGGCGGTGACGCAGTTGCAGCCGATCCGCGTCGTACAGGTCGTTGTCGCGGTCGTAGCGATCGCGCAGCCAGTCGAGGCTGGTGCGATGGCGCACCTTTTCGTCACCCGCCGAGAACACGCCACGAAGGCCGCCCGAACGCCGCCGCAGGAATTCGTCGCCGAGGACGAGTTGCTGCGTCAGCACGCTGAGTTCGAGCTCGCCGCCGGCTGCTTCGAGGACCGAGCCGGCCTGCAGCGCGAGGTTGCGGCGGTTGAAATCGGGTACCCGGTGCGACTGATGCAGCTCCGCTTCGGCGTTGAACAGCCAGGCACCGGCCTCGCCGCGCGGCCACTCGAGTTCGGCGAGCGCCAGCAGGTTTGTGAAAGTGCTTTCGCGGGCGATCCGCCGGCCGTTCGGACGCAGCACGTCAAAATCATCGATGAAAGCGTCGGGATTGTTGCTGCGCTCACTGCCGGCAGCGAGCTCAAGGCTGAACTCGGCCGGCCCCGCGCCGCTGGCCGGCCCGGCCGCCGGAGCGGCACCGGCAAAGCCGGCGATGGCCAGCCCCAGTGCCACCCCGCGCAAGCGTGCATCGATGGCCTGTGCCATGGCCAGCCGGCTCAGCCGCGGTCAGCGCGCCGATCGGCACGACGGTCCTCGCGACGGTCAGCCCGGCGATCTGCCCGGCGGTCGGCACGGCGGTCCGCTTGACGATCCGCGCGGCGGTCTTCCTGGCGAACGTCGCCGACGGACAGATCGTCCGCACCCTGGCGCGCGTAGGTGGTTGGCACGTAGGCGGCGGAAAGGGCGAGAAGGACGAAGGCGGTCTTGAGCAGCTTGGACATGATGATCTCCTGATTGAAGCGATCTTGATGGGATTGCCCGCGTGTTTCGGGTTGGGGCAGACCAATCAACGCAACCCCCATGCCAGCCTTTCGAGGGGTGAAAGTTAATTTATAAATCAATGATTTACGTTTTTTCGGCGAGTGCCGGTGGTGCGCGTCGGGGGATATCCCCCACCCGGTGGGGGATGCGCCCCACCGCTGCGGGTCCGGTCATCGCGCAGCGTGTGACGGATTGGCGAGCGCCGGTCGCTCCGGCTCGTCACGCGCTTGTGGGCGACGGCGCGGCGCCGCAGGCCCTCGCCGCTCAGAAGCCGTATTTCTTCAGGATCGCACCAATGCGGGCCCGTACCTGTGGGTCGCGGAAGGGAAAGGCGCGCAGGAACTCCTCGCTGCTGATGCCTGGCGCGCGCTGGCGCGCGGAAGCGGCCCATGAACGTGCGCGCGCGTCGTTGCCGTCCATGCCATGGGCGGCCACCGCGATCAATTCGATCAGCACATGGGCGCCGGGTGAGTTTGCGGCGCGTTCCGCCCATGCGGCCGCCTCGGCGGGTTCGTCGCGGCCCATGTGCGAGAACGAGCGCACCCCCAGCATGGCGTAGGCGAGCGGATCCAGCGGGCTGAGCGCCAGCGCCGCATCGGTGTTGACGAGGCTCTCGGCGGTCTCTCCCAGCAGGGACTGGCTCCATGCCCGGGAGTAGCGCGCCTGGGCGAAGTTCGGGTTGAGTGCGTTTGCGCGATCGAGCCACGACAGGCTGCCTTCGAGGTCGCCGCGCAGCATGAAGGCCCGGCCCATCGTGAAGTTCGCGAAGGGATCGACCTCGTCGTGCTCGAGCGCTTTCGCCGCGAACTGGTAGGTGAGCTGGATGGCGCGCTGCACGTTGTCGTCGTAGCGCAGCAGGGCATCCTGGAAATGGGTGAACGACAGGCCCGCGTACGCGCGGGCGAAGTTGGGTTCGAGGGCGACAGCCTGCTGGAACATGGCGGTCGCACGGGCATTGTCCAGCTTGTTGAAACGGTACATGTGGTGCAGGCCGAGGTGGTAGGCCGACCAAGCATCGAGATGTTGCGGGGAGCGCAGCCGCGCCCGTTGCGCCTCGTGCAGCGGTATGCGGATCTCGAGCGCCGTCACCACCGCGCGGACAATTTCCTCGCGAATCTCGTGAACCGCGTCGAGTTCGGCGCGAAAGCGATCGCTCCACACCACGCCCTTGTCGTCGGTGTCGCACAGTTCGACCGAGATGGTGATCACGCGGCCCAGCAGCTCGACCGCACCGCTCAGGCAGTACCTCACCTTGAGGCTGTTGCGCACCTCGTCGAGATCGGCTTCGGCGCTGCGAAAGCGGAAAGTCGACGCACGCGCGATCACGAACAGCCAGTGAAGCCGTGACAGTTCGGCGATGAGGTCGTGGGGCAACGCGTCGGCGATGGTCGAGGGTGTTTCGCCGATGCCGACCGTCTCGAACGGCAGTACTGCGATGCTCGGGCGGGTGACCAGCGCGTCTTCGCAGGTTTCGGCGGGCGGGAGGATCTCGCCTCCCCCCGTGACGGGCGTGATCGCGGTCGGAGCGTCGCTCTCCACGATGTCGACCTCGCCAACGAAGCGGAAACCCCGCCCGGATACGGTACGAATCAGCGCCTGTGCCCGCCCGGTGTCGCCGAGCGCCTGCCGGGCGCTCTTGACGCAGGTCGACAGCGTGGCGTCGGTAACGACGCGCCCCTTCCACAGTTCGGCGAGGATCTCGTCCCGGCCGACCACGCGGTGGTGGTTGCGAACCAGCAGTTCGATCAGGTTGAACACCTGCGGCTCCACCTGCCGCGGACTGCCCTGATACCGCAGTTCGAACAGTCCGGTGTCGAGCTCCCAGTCGGCAAATCTGCAAATCATGGGCATCCCCACCTGCTTGCGGCGCTGGACCAATACTAGCACCGGCCCGTACTCGCACCATCGCCGCGATACAGCGAAACCCCATCAAATCCTCAGCCAATCCTCAAGCCATCCTCAAGCGCCCGGGTCGGTCGATCGGCACAATGGTTTCACGCAACGGGGACAAGCCGAAGCGAAACCAACCAACAGATCAAGAAGGAGAATCATCATGCCACTCGTCGATATCAACGTCATCCAGGGTGTTTTTTCCGCGGCACAAAAGAAGGAGATGATCGAGAAGGTCACCAATGTCATGGTCGGCATCGAAGGCGAAGCCCTGCGCGGAGTGACCTGGGTGCGCGTACTGGAGGTCGGCAGCGGCGACTGGGGGATCGGCGGACAGGCGCTCACCGCCGCCGACGTGAAGGCGATGGCCGGCAGCTGATCGCGTCCGGGCCGGCCCGTCTTCCCGGGCGCTGCCGGCCCTTGTGCGCTTGCGGACTTCGGTTCATGTTGCGCCTTCCGACGCACATTAACGGGAGCAGTCATCATGGACCGACGCGGCTTTCTTGCCACCGCTTCCCTCGCCGGCCTCGCACAAGCGGCACCGGCGCTCGCCGGAGCGCATGCCGGCCCGGCCCTGCTCACGGTGGGCGGGGCGATCGCCCGTGGCAACAGGGGCGCGGTCGACCCGGCACTCGATCAGTTGATGGTCAGGCACGGCGTGCACTTTTCCAGCGCCTTTGCCTTCGATTCGCCGGCCTTGCTGAGCCTGCCCGCGATCACGATCCGCCCGACGCTGGAATACGACGAGACCCCGCACCGCCTGCGCGGGCCGCTGCTGACAAAGGTGCTCGAGGCGGCAGGTGTGGATACCGGCGCCGCCGCACGGGTCGGCATCCGGGCAATAGATGGTTACCGCATCGAGATCACCTCGGCCGACATCGCCGCCTACCGGATGATTCTCGCCACGCATCTCGATGATCGACCCCTGCCGCTGGGTGGCCTCGGTCCGCAGTGGGCGGTGTTCGACCCGGCCGCAGTGCCGGCCTTGCGGGACAAGCCCCTCAAGGAGCGCTTCGCGCTCTGCCCGTGGGGCGTCTATTACATCGATGTCGCGACTGGCTAGGCGAGCTGCGGAAGGTGGCCGCAGGCCGGGCGGGCGCGCGAAGGATTGAACCGATCATGAACGAACTCAAGGAAAACATTCTGTGGCGTGCGCTTGCGGGCGCCCAGCAAGGTTTTGCGACAGGTGGAGCCGAGGCCTTGCGCTACGCGCCGGGCTTTCCCCCGCTCGTCGCCTTTGCGGATTACGCCCGGCCGAACCTGGGCGCCATCGAACCGTTCTGCGAGCCCGGCGAGCACCTTTACTGCGCGGGCTGGTCCGGCGCATCGCCGGTCGGTTGGCAGGTCGAAGCCGAGACCTCGATGTTCAGGATGGTCTGGGCCGGCCCCATGCCGGCGGTCGACGAAGCCCCCGACGCGGTGCAGCTTGGCGGCGAGTATGCCGACCAGGCACTCGAACTGGGCACCCTGACGAGGCCGGGACCACTTGGCCGCCGGACGGTCGAGCTGGGCGATTATTTCGGTTACTTCGACGGTTCGCGGCTCGTCGCCATAGCAGGAGAGCGGCTGTTCACCGGCGCCTTCCGGGAAATCAGCGGGGTGTGCACGCATCCCGATTTCCAGGGGCGCGGGCTGGCGCGCAGGCTGATGCTGAAGCTCGTTCGACGCCAGCTGTTGCGCAGGGAGCAACCCTTCCTGCACGTGATGCGCGACAACGTGAATGCGCGCCGGCTCTACCAGGGAATGGGCTTCGAAGTGCTGACCGAGTCGGTGGTACGGGTGATCGCGCGGTGCGGGTGAGACCGGTCTGCAACGGGCCGGATCGGGGACATGGGCTATAACGACATGAAAGGCGCATTTTTCGATGAACCTGTGCGCTTCATGGAGGGTGCCCCATGGACCCGACTGCGAACATGCTGTTCTCGCCGATCCGCATCGGTAAGCTGGAACTGCCGGCGCGGCTGTTCAAGACCGCGACCGCCGAAACGCGGGCCAGCGCGGACGGTTTCGTCACTGATGCGGTGCTGGATTTCTACGAGCCGATGGCAAAGGCGGGCACGCCGCTGATCATTACCGGCAACATCTACATCAGCCGCCAGGCCAAATCCGCGCCCTTCCAGCTCGGTGTTGACGACGATGACAAGATTCCGGGCCTGGCCCGTCTCGTTGGCGCGGTGCATGCGCACGGCGCGAGAATGTTTGCGCAGCTTAACCATTGCGGACGCCAGGTGGTGCCGGACTTCGTAGGGGCGCGGGACGTGGTGTCGGCGTCGGGCGTCAAGGACCTGCTGACCGGTACCCGCCCGCGGGAGATGAGCGTGCCGGAGATCCACCGCATCATCGAGGATTTCGCCGATGCCGCGGCGCGCTGCCAGCGGGCCGGCTTCGACGGGGTGCAGATGCATTCGGCCAACGGGTACCTCCTCAGCCAGTTCCTCACCCCCTACACCAATCGCCGCGGCGATGCGTACGGCGGCACGCTGGAGGCGCGTACCCGCTTCGGGCGCGAGATCCTGCGGGCCATCCGCGCCCGGGTCGGTCCCGATTTTCCGGTGATCATGAAAATGAACGGCTCCGATTGGTTGCCGCTGCGCGACGGGCTGAAGACCCCTGAGCTGGTCGAGGTGGCCTGCATCATGGAAAGGGAAGGGGTCGATGCGGTCGAGATCTCGGTGGGCCACTACGAGAGCGGCTTCCCGATGGTGCGGGGCACCTTCGGCCGTTGCCTGCGGCACATGATCCGCGGCAGCATGGCGCACCTGCCGCCGCTGCGCCGAAACCTGATGCGCGTGTTCCGCCCGCTGGTGACCCTCGCCAGCAACCTGCTGTGGAGCCGACGCGAAGGCTTCAACCTGGACTACGCACGGGCGTTCAAGGCGCGGCTGAAGATACCGGTGATCTGCGTGGGCGGTTTCCGCACCCGCGCGGCCATGGAGCGTGCGCTGCGCGATGGACTCTGCGACGCCTGTTCGGCCGGTCGTCCGTTCATAGCCGATCCCTACTTCTTCGAGCACATCCGGGACCGCACGCCGGGGCCACGCTGCGTCGACTGCAATGGCTGCGTCGGTCATCTCGGCGCACAACCGGCCGACTGCTACCATCCGGCCGTGCGTGCCGAAAAGGACGCGATGATGGCGCGCCGATCAGATGGTTGAGCCGACGAATCGATAAGCGCAGGGGCGTTGGTAGCAGGCGGGCGGCCGCGCCCAGGCCGGCTTGCATCCTGGGCGCGATGCGCTGACGCAGCCTGGGTGGGGTAAACATGCCCGAACTCGAAGGGTTATGATCGTCGAGCCCTGCTACCCGGTTGCACTTGTTCCCAAGGATTCGACCCTTGGCTCCCTCATGTGTCGTGTTGCGCGCCTCCATGGTCACGCAGTGATTCACCTGCCTGCCGCGAACTTATCCTGAGCTCGACCGTTTGAGATGATGACTCCGGACGATCCCCCCAAGCCACCCTCGACGCTCGCCCCGCTGCGCGACCCGGTGTTCCGCATGCTGTGGCTGGCCTGGCTGGCGGCCAACGTCACGATGTGGATGAACGATGTCGCATCGGCCTGGCTCATGACCACGCTGACCGACAGCGTCGTCATGGTGGCGCTGGTGCAGGCGGCTTCAACGCTGCCGGTCTTCGTGCTCGGCCTGCCCAGCGGCGCGCTGGCCGACATCGTCGACCGGCGGCGCTATTTTGCGGTGACCCAGCTGTGGGTGGCGGCGGTGGCGCTGATCCTCAGCACGCTGGCCTTTGTCGGCGGCCTCAATGCGCCGCTGCTGCTGGCGCTGACCTTTGCCAACGGCATCGGCATGGCGATGCGCTGGCCGGTGTTCGCGGCGATCGTCCCCGAGGTGGTGCCGCGCAACGACCTTTCCGCGGCGCTGGCGCTCAACGGCATCGCCATGAACATGTCTCGCATCGTAGGCCCCGTGGTGGCCGGCATGCTGCTCGCCAGCTTCGGCAGCCAGTACGTGTTCCTGCTCAACGCGCTGCTGTCCGCGACGGCCTTCGTGATCATCCTGCGCTGGCGCTCGCAACCCAAGGCCAGTGCGCTGCCGGGCGAGCGCTTCTTCGGCGCGATGCGGGTCGGACTGCAGCATGTGCTGCAGTCGCCGCGGATGCGGGTGGTGCTGCTGCGCATCTTCTGTTTCTTCCTGCAATCGAGTTCGCTGCTCGCGCTGCTGCCGCTGATCGCCCGCCGGCTCGAAGGCGGCGCCACCACCTTCACCGCGCTGCTGGCGGCGATGGGTGCCGGCGCGGTGGTCACCGCGCTGTTTCTGCCGCGCCTGCGTCGCGGCATCTCGCGCGATGGCTTCGTCGCCTGGGGCACCGGCGTGCATGCGGTGGCGGCACTGCTGACGGCCTTGGCGCCGAATATCTGGCTGGCCATGCCGGCCTCGGCGCTGGCCGGCATGGCCTGGATCGCCACAGCCAACTCGCTCACCCTCGCCGCACAGCTGGCGCTGCCCAACTGGGTGCGCGCGCGTGGCATGTCGATCTACCAGATGGCGTTGATGGGTGGCAGCGCGGTGGGCGCGGCGCTGTGGGGGTATGTGGCGAGCGCAAGCTCGGTGCCGCTGAGCATCGCGGTGGCGGCGGTGCTCGGCCCGCTGGCGCTGCTGCTGACACGCCGCCTGAGCGTCGATGGCGGGCTCGATACCGATCACACGCCGGTGCGCCCCTCGGCGAGGGCGCCCGAGCCGGTGATCGACATCGCCCCTGACGAAGGTCCGGTGATGGTCACCGTCGAATACCACATCGACCCGGCCCGCGCGGCCGGTTTCAACGCGGTGATGCAGGAGACCCGCCGCGCGCGACTGCGCCAGGGCGCGCTCTCGTGGGGGCTGTTCCGCGACACCACCGTGCCGGGCCGCTACATCGAGTATTTCCTCGACGAGAACTGGATCGAGCATCAACGCCGGCTGGAACGCTTCACCGCATCCGACGCCGGCCTGCGCGAGCGCCGCCGGGCCTTCCACAGGCTGGACGAAGAGCCACGCGTGCAGCGTTATGTCGGCGAGCCGATGGTCGCCGCGCGGGCCGCGCCCGCGGCGGGCACCGACGAGCCCGCCGCGTGAGCGCGCCGCCGCGCTACCTCGCCGGCTATCCGCCTGCGCTGGTCGAACAGGTCAGCAGCCTGATGGCGCAGGATCGCCTCGCCGAAGTCCTGCTGCGCAAATACCCGCATGCCCACGCGGTACGCACCGACCGTGCGCTGTACGACTACGTGCTGGCGCTCAAGAACGAGTACCTGCGCAGCGCGGGGCCGCTCAGCAAGGTGATGTTCGACAGCAAGCTGCATGACATCCGCCAGGCGCTCGGCACCCACACCAGCATCTCGCGGGTGCAGGGCGCCCGGCTCAAGACCAAGCGCGAGATCCGCGTTGCGGCGGTGTTCCGCGAGATGCCTGAGGAATTTCTGCGCATGATCGTGGTGCACGAGCTCGCCCACATCAAGGAGCGCGAGCACGACAAGGCCTTCTACCAGCTGTGCCGGCACATGGAGCCGGACTACCATCAGTTGGAGTTCGACCTGCGCGCCTACATGTGCCATCTCGAGGCCACCGGACGCGCGTTGTGGGCGTAGGGGGATGCTGCGGCGTGCCTTGGTGACCGGCGTGGGGCGATCCCATCGCTGTGGTGTGCATGGTCGACGGCCGTTCTGGATACCGGCCTTCGCCGGTATGACGGAATCAAACGTGGGTGGCTTTCCTGAGTCTGATGCCGCCACGATCGCGACAGGCCCGAAACACGGTCACCGTGAGGGCCACCCGCCCGTCATTCCGGCGCAGGCCGGAATCCAGAAACCACGTCCGGTGCGGTTCCATGCGTCGAGCCGGGTATCGGCCTTCGCCGGTATGACGGGATCAAACGCGGGTGGCTTTCCGGAGTCTAATGCCGCCACGATCGCGACAGGCCCGAAACACGGTTACGGTGAGCGCCACCCGCCCGTCATTCCGGCGCAGGCCGGAATCCAGAAACCACGTCCGTTGCGGCTCCATGCGTCGCACCGGGTATCGGCCTGCGCCGGTACGACGGATCCGGCCGCGGCCGACATTCTTTGCTGCGACGCGATCTGCACCGCGCTGCTGCAGTATGGGTGGCAGTCCGGCCAGCCGCCTCAGTCCTCCAGCACCCTCACCCGCAGCGCCTTGCCCTTCACCTTGCCGGCCGACAGCCGTCGCACCGCGTCGCGGGCGATGTCGCGGCTCACCGCGACGTAGCTGGACTGGTCCATCACGGTGATCTTGCCGACCTGCTCGCGGCCGAAGCCGGCCGCGCCGGTGAGTGCGCCGAGGATGTCGCCGGGGCGGATCTTGTCCTTGCGCCCGCCCATGATCTGCAGCGTCGTCATGGCCGGCAGCAGCGGGCCGTCGTCGGCAATCTCCAGCGCTGCGAGGTCGTGCCACTCGGGCTCGAAGCCCATCATCTGCGCGATGTTCACCACCCGGCGCTTGTCCGGCTGGCTACACAGGCTGAGCGCCCAGCCGGCCTCGTCGCCGCGTCCGGTGCGGCCGATGCGATGGACGTGGACCTCGGGGTCGGGGGTCACGTCGACGTTGATCACCGCTTCGAGGCGCTCGATGTCGAGGCCGCGTGCGGCCACGTCGGTGGCCACCAGTACCGGGCAACTGCGGTTGGCAAAGCGGATCAGCACCTGGTCACGCTCGCGCTGGTCGAGTTCGCCGTTGAGGGTGAGTGCCGCAATGCCGTGAGCGTGCAGCACCTCCACCAGGTCGCGGCATTGCTGGCGGGTATTGCAGAAGGCCAGCGTGCTGGCCGGCCGGTAGTGCTTTAGCAGCGTTGCCACCGCCTCGAGGCGCGCCGCATGCTCGATCTCGTAGAAGCGCTGGCGGATCTTGCTCTCGGCGTGCTGCTCGAGCAGCTTCACCTCCCGCGGCTGGCGCAGGAATTCGCCCGCCAGCCGGGCGATCCCTTCGGGATAGGTGGCGGAGAACAGCAGGGTCTGGCGCTGCGCCGGACAGCGTCGCGCGACGAAGGCGATGTCGTCATGGAAGCCCATGTCGAGCATGCGGTCGGCCTCGTCGAGCACCAGCGAATCGAGCGCGTCGAGCTTCAGGCTGCCACGCTCGAGGTGGTCCATGAGCCGCCCCGGCGTGCCGACAACGATGTGCGCGCCGTGCTCGAGGCTCGCCATCTGCGGCTTCATCGGCGCCCCGCCGCACAGCGACAGCACCTTGATGTTGTCGGCGAAGCGCGCCAGTCGGCGGATCTCCTTGCTCACCTGGTCGGCGAGCTCGCGGGTGGGGCACAGCACCATGGCTTGCACTGCGAAGCGGCGCGGGTCCAGCCGGCACAGCATCGGCAAGGCAAAGGCTGCGGTCTTGCCGCTGCCGGTCTTGGCCTGGGCGATGAGGTCGTGACCGGCCAGCGCCAGCGGCAGACTGGCGGCCTGGATTGGCGTCATCGTGCGGTATTCGAGCTGACGCAGGTTGTCGAGCAGGGCGGTGGGTAGCGGCAGGGTGTCGAAAGGAATCGAGGCAGCGGGATCTGCGGCCGGGGACGGGGCGGGGGTGATTTCGGTCATGCCGGATTATCCCGCCTGCCGGCGCTTTCGAGGCAAGGAATCTGCGAGAGGGCGGGTGTGATCTTTGCGCGGCCTGCGCCGACCCGGACTTCGATGGCGGCGGTGCCCGGTGAGAACCCCGCCGGGCGCTGCGGATCAGCGGCGATTTCGTGCGGGTTTCGACCTTTTGCCGCGCCGGGGCGCGTGCCGGTCAGCGGGTCCGCCGGCGCATCCCGAAAGGCCGCCATGCAGCCGGGCGTTTCTTGTCGTCGGCAGCAGGCTTGGGCTTGGGCATCAGCAGGTTCTTGCCGGCGCCGCTGCCGGCGTCCTTGTGGGCCGCCATGGCTTCGGCGAGCTGTGCTTCGCCGATGACGATGGCGGGCTGCGGGGCTTCGGTGGTGTGGGTGGACAGGTCGTCCTTGATGCTGAAGATCTTGGCGGCGAGGCCGCCCTTCTTCGGCACCGCCGCCATGATCTTCTGCGCTTCGGGGCCGAGCGTGTAGCCGCCGTCGCGCTCGAGGATCAGGCCGTCTTCGGAGAGGTGGGCGAACGCTTCGCGCAGGCGTAGCTCCGGACCGATTTCGGTCTGCAAGAAGTCGAACGCCGCGATGATTTCGACCAGTTCGGCAGGCCGTCGCTTGGAGGCAAGCGTGGTGGCAAGCAGGAGAAGTGCATCGATATCACGTACGTGTCGCATTGAATGGCCTGTGTTCCCGTCACGCGGCAGGAAGTGTCGATGGATCCGGACGCCGCAGCGAGGGTGTCGCCGGCCGGTGCCCGCAGCGCGAGGGGGCAAGTGTAACGCCTTGCGCCCCGATTCCGCGTGGTGCTAATGCCACCGGCCCGGGGCCGGCGGGTTTGGCAAGGACTCAGAGCGGCAGTTCGTCGAAGGCTGCGTAGGTGTTCTTCAGCCAAGTCTTGACCCGCTGACGCTCGAGCAGGCCAAGCGCCTCGGGACGGTCGCGCAGATTGATTGCGGCCCAGAAGCTGGTGTTCTGGCGGTCGATCTTGCGCATGCTGGATTCGTGCAGCTGGGGCACGCTGATGACCCGGGCGCCCAGTCCGCGCGCGGTCTCCAGGGCCGCGGAGGCATCGAGTTCGGAGAAATCGGAGCCGCGGCCGAAATTCTTGACGATGATGTAATTGGGGCCGGCACCGTACTGCTCGATGAGTCCGTCGAGCAGGTCGACCGAGTCCTTGCCCGCGTCGGCCACATGCCAGAAGTTCACTGTAATGCCCATCTCGTCGAGCAGGCTCAGCAGGTCGGAGTCCTTGATCCAGCCGGCGAGCGGGGCGGCGGTCTGGGCAGCGAGGTCGACGATCACGCTGGTCTGTGCGTCGTCAGCGGATTCCTCTTCGAAGCAGGCGGCGATCTGGTCGAGTCCCTCGTAGCTGTCGACCACCACCGGCGACGCGTAGTCGGCGTAGAAGCGGGTGAAGGAGTTGTGGGAGCGATCGGTGTCGAAGCCGACGAAAGGCTTCTGTTTGTCGATGAAGTACTGGGCCAGAGCCCGTGCCACGACGGATTTGCCGACGCCGCCCTTCTCGCCGCCGATGAAATTGATGGAGCTCATGTGCTTGTCCTGTTGGCTGTTGGCGCCGATCCGGGCCGGTTGAAAGGTGCTAAGTCGGGAGCAAGAACCATGCGCGTTGGCTTGCATCCAGCAGGAATTATCCCCCGTGTCGCCAGATCCGGCCACGATACCGGCACTTCGGATGCCAGGTTTCCTCCCTGGCGTTGCGGGTCACCACCCTTCGCGCACGGCCGGTTTGTGCACCATGATGGTGCGCGCTGCACCGATGCTTAACCGCGAACCATCGACATGATCTGGTTGGCGTTGAGCGTGGCGGCCTTCTGCGTCATCTCCGGCATGTAGCGCGTCTGCATCTCCTTTGCCTGCCCGAGCATGCCGTCGAAGCTCTCCTTGAGCAGTGCGCTGCTCATCTGCCTGCCGCCGACGTAATAGCGTTTGGCGACTTGGCCGAGGGCATAGGTGGTGGCAAACGAGAAAGCCATGCCGGTCGCGGCGCGGCCCGCGCTGCGCCCCAGTCCGCCCGCGACCTTGCCGAACAGGCCACCGAGCAGTTTGCGCCCGAACTGTTCCAGATATTGCGAGGTGAGGCCTACGCCGAGGGTCGCCAGCAGCTCGCGGATGTGGCCCTGATCGAGTTCGTGGCCGCAGGCTTGGCCGATGCGATAGACCATCTTCATCTGCAGCGGAATGATCGCCATCGACGCCCACGACTGCGGTAGCAGCTCGAGGGCGCCATTGAGGATCGCGTAGTTGAGGATGCTGCGGTCCAGTGCGGCTTCGTCTGGACGCGCAGGCGGGGGCGAAGTCGCGGGTGTGAGTTGTGCCGGCGCGGCGGCTTCCAGCAGTCCGGCCATGTCTTCCGCCTGTGCCACCAGCGGCGAGGTGGTGGCGCTGTCAAGCCGCAGCGCTGTGGCGAGCTGCGCGAGGAATGCCCGTTCGGCGTCCTTGAGCTGACCGTCCGCATCACACACGCCGACCGCCATCTCATAGGCCAGCTGGCGGTGGTCGGGATCGTCGAGCGCGGTGGCGGCGTGCTCGAGACCGAAGCGCTTGAGCAGCACCTGCTGATAGAGGTCCTGCAGATCGGGTGTGCCGTCGCCGTCGCCGAGCGAGACGGCGAGGCGGCGGATCCGCTCGCGTTCGCGCTCGTCGTTGGCGCCGTCGGCAAAGGCGGCGAGCAATGCGATGCCGAGGATGGCCTGTTGCTGTTGCGGGTTCATCGTGGCTCCTGCTTGGAATGTCGATCGGGTGGTGCCGGCCACGCAATGGAGCGGGCCGGCGGGTGAAGGGTTCCCGACGATTCTGGCAGTTCGGCCTGAACCCGCGATGAACGCGGCGGCATCGGTCCCGAAATGACGGCGCAGCGCCACCGCATGGTTGAAGCCGGCATACGCCGCCCGTCGAGTCCGCTTTCGCAATGGCGCGCGGTTCTTACAGGTGTTGTTGCGATGCAACATAATTGTTGACATGCCGCATCATCCTCGTATAATTCGCCCCATGCTGCACTGCAACATAAAGACGCGAGGAAGTGATGTCTGATGTTTCAGTGCCTGATTTTGAAACCACATCGAGGAATGAGACCATGACCAAATTCGCTGCTCCCGAGCAACTCGTCGCCGCTGGCAAAGCCAATATCGAAACCATGCTGAGCCAGGCCAATTCGGCCTTCGTCAAGGCCGAGCGTCTGACCGCGCTGAACCTCAACACCGCCCGTTCGGTGCTGGAAGACGGTGTTGCCAACGCCAAGGCCGTGCTGGCCGCCAAAGACCCGCAGGAACTGCTCAAGCTGCAGGCCGGCCTTACCCAGCCGATGGTCGAGAAGGCTGTTGCCTATGCCCGCAGCGTGTATGAAATCGCTTCCGAAGGTCAGGACGAGTTCACCAAGGTCTTCGAGGCTCAGCTGGCCGAACTGAACAAGTTCTTCGTGACCTCGCTCGACCAGGCTGCCAAGTCCGCACCGGCCGGTTCCGAGCCGATCTTCGCCGCTGCCAAGCAGGCAATCGCTACCGCGAACAACGCCTACGACAGCATGACCAAGGCCGCCAAGCAGGTTTCCGACCTGGCCGAAGCCAACGTTGCCGCTGCAACCAAGGCGCCCGCCAAGACGACCCGCGCTCGCAAGGCCAGCTAAGCTGCCCGAATCGTTCCGGACGGAGCCTTCCGTCCGGGCCTGAATGCCGCACGGTCTTCGATCGGGCGGCATTTTTCCGGATATTCATACTGCGGTGAAGCGTTCCCCGAAGGGGCGCCGTTTCATGGATCCACGCACCGCAGGGTTGCCAGTTCGCACTTGTGCGACAGGCGATTCGAGACCCGTCGCCCGGCGGGACAGTCTCATGCCCGAAGGCTTGCCAGCGGCAGCCTTTGGCACATGTGCTTGCCCCGGGGCCGGACGAGGAGGAACACATGAAACAGGCGAATCACGATCACCGTCGCGTCGACCAGTCGGGCGGCGCGTTCCTGAACCTGACCTATGCTGCCGTGCTGGCCGCCGGGATTGCCGCACTGGCCATGATCGGTACCGATTCGCGCGAGCCCGAACCCGTGCTCGCGACGGTATCGCAGAGCGCGGTTGAGGCGCAGGCCGTTGCCGATTCTTCCGGCTTGATGAAGAAGGTCCGCAAGGCGGTCAAGCTTGCCGTTGCGCCCAAGCACGCGCAACCGACAAGCGAACTCACCGCGGTCGGCGGCGATCTCAGCGTCGAGATGGCACGAGTCCGCGACTGGGTGGCGAGCCGCTACCGGGTGTCGTCCGACGGCCTCGAGCCAGCCCTCGTGGCGGCCGAAGAGGCGGCCCGCAGCCGGGGCTTCGACCCGTTGCTGATCGTCGCGATCATGGCCGTCGAGTCGAGTTTCAATCCGCGTGCGGTCAGTCACGTAGGTGCCCAGGGGCTCATGCAGGTCATGCCGCGCTATCACCAGGACAAGCTGGGTGCGCGGCGCGGCAAGAAGAATGCGCTCTTCGATCCCACCCTCAACGTCCACGTCGGTACCCAGGTGCTGCAGGAAGGACTGACCCGCTACGGCAGTCTTCCGCGCGCGCTCCAGTACTACAACGGATCGCTGGGTGACCGCTCGCAGCGTTATGCCCGCAAGGTCATGGCGGTGAAGCGGCGGCTGGTTTCCGTTGCCACCAGCGCTGAGGCGACGCCCAACGGCTGATCCCGCTTCGCGTCGCGATCCGCGGCGCGGCAGACACGCGCCGGCCACCTTCAGGCGGCGCTTTCCACCTCGATCTCTTCCGACACCTCGAGCCAGCGTTCTTCCTGCGCGTCGAGGTCGGCCTGGATGGCCTGAAGCTCGAGTCCCAGCGCGCCGATCTCCTGCGGCGGCAGCGGCGTCGCAAGGCGCGCCTCGAGCGCGTGCTTCTTCGTCTGCAGGTCGAGAATGCGCTGCTCGAGCTTGCCCAGATCGCGCCTGAGTGTCTTTAGCCGGTCGCTGATCTTCTTGTTGGCCACCGGCGCGGCTTGCACCGGCACCGGCGTCTCTTCGCGGGTCGCCTTGAGCGACTCCTTGAGATCCTCGCGCGCGCGCCGCGCCTCGTCGAGCAGATAGCGCTGGTAGTCGTCGAGGTCGCCGTCGAAGGGTTCGATGCCGCCGCGCGATACCAGCCAGAACTCGTCGCATACCGAGCGCAGCAGTGAGCGGTCGTGGCTGACCAGCATCACCGTGCCCTCGAACTCGTTGAGCGCCACCGCCAGCGCCTCGCGAGTGGCGAGATCGAGGTGGTTGGTCGGCTCGTCGAGCAGCAGCAGGTTAGGGCGCTGCCAGACGATCATGCACAGCACCAGCCGCGCCTTCTCCCCGCCGCTCATGGTGCCGACCGGCTGCTTGACCATGTCACCACTGAAATTGAAGGTGCCGAGGAAGGTGCGCAAGTCCTGCTCGCGGCCGCTCTGCCCCGCGGGCAGGCCGGCGCGAGCCATGTTCACCATGTGCTCGAGCGGATTCTCCAGCGGTCGCAGCACGTCGAGTTCCTGCTGCGCGAAGTAGCCGATGTTCAGACCCTTGCCTTCGAGCACCGTGCCGCCGGTCGGCTTGAGCGTGCGCGCGATCGTCTTGACGAGGGTCGACTTACCCTGGCCGTTGGCACCGAGGATGCCGATCCGTTGGCCCGCCATCACCGACTTGTTCACGTTGCGCACGATCACGGTGGGCGCGTTGCCGGCCGGTGCGTCCGCGGGTGGCGGATAACCGAAACTGGCGTTCTCCATGACCAGCATCGGATTCGGCAGGTTGGGCGGCTCCTTGAACTCGAAGGTGAAATCGGCGCTGGCCAGCACCGGCGCGAGCCGCTCCATGCGGTCAAGCGCCTTGACACGGCTCTGCGCCTGCTTGGCCTTGCTGGCCTTGGCCTTGAAGCGGGCGATGAACTTCTGCAGGTGGGCGATCTTGTCCTGCTGCTTGGCGTAGGCGTTCTGCTGCAGCTCAAGCTGCATCGCGCGGGTGTCTTCGAAGGTGCTGTAGTTGCCGCCGTAGCGGGTCAGCCGGCCGTTCTCGATGTGCAGCGTGACGTTGGTGATCGCGTCGAGGAACTCGCGGTCGTGGCTGATCACCACCAGGGTGCCGGCGTAACGCTTGAGCCACGACTCGAGCCACACCAGGGCGTCGAGGTCGAGGTGGTTGGTGGGTTCGTCGAGCAGCAGCAGGTCGGACGGGCACATCAGCGCACGCGCCAGCTGCAGGCGCATGCGCCAGCCGCCCGAGAAGCTGTTGACCGGGTTGCACAGCTCGGTGGTCTTGAAGCCGAGGCCGAGGATCAGTGCCTGTGCGCGGGCCTGGGCGTCGTGGGCGCCGGCGTCGTGCAGTGCCATGTAGGCGTAGGCCATGCGCTCTCCGTCGTCTGCGGCTTCGGCGGCGTGGACTTCCTTCTGTGCGGCGACCAGCGCCACGTCGCCCTCGATGACGAAATCGGTGGCCGACTGGTCGGTCTCGGGCATGTCCTGCGCCACCTGGGCCATGCGCCACTGGGCCGGCATGCTGAAATCGCCGGCGTCTTCGTGAAGGTTGCCGTTGAGCAGCGCGAACAGGGTGGATTTTCCGGCGCCGTTGCGGCCCACCAGGCCCACCTTCTCGCCGGGGTTGAGGCTGACCGAAGCGCCGTCGAGCAACACCTTGGCGCTGCGACGCAGGGTGACGTTCCTGAGGGTGATCATGCGGGCGAAACTCCAGTGACTTGTCCCGCAACGGCGTGCAGCAGGAAGGGTTCGGGGTGCCTCGGCCGACGGGACGTCGAGCCGGGCGATATTGTCCCGCAACATGCTGGTGCTTCCAAGTTTCGTGCGGATTTTGCAGCGCCGACGCAGGCCATCTCGATCGGCATACCGGGGATCGACGGTCCGCTCCGGTCGCCAGGGTCTCCCCGCCAGGTACCGGAGGGCGTATATTCCGCGCTTCGCCGAAGCGCCCGAACATCGATCCAAGCCATGCCCCTGTCCAGCATCAACCCTGCCGAATATCCGTCACAACTGGCGGAGAAAGTGGCGCGCTTCAAGCACAGCTTCGCCACCCTGGATCTGCCCGAGCCGGCGGTCTTCGCTTCGGAGCCTTTGCATTACCGGCTGCGCGCGGAGTTCCGAATGTGGCACCAGGGGCCGCGGGTGGATTACGCAATGTACGCTGCCGAAGACCCCAAGACACCGGTCACCCTGCTGGACTTTCCGCCCGCCTGCGAGCCGATCTGCGCCCTGATGCCGCGTCTTCGCGAGCGGCTCGAAGGTAGCGACACGCTCGGGCGGCGCCTGTTCCAGGTCGAGTTTCTCGCCACCTTGAGCGGCGAGATGCTGGTCAGCCTGATCTATCACCGGCCGCTCGGCGAGGCGTGGGAGGTGGCAGCCCGCGAGCTCGCCGAAACATTGCAGGTGCGCCTCATCGGCCGCAGCCGCAAGCAGAAGATCGTGCTCGACCGCGACTGGCTGCTCGAGGCGTTCGAACTCGACGGCCGGCAGCTGCGCTACCAGCAGATCGAAGGCAGTTTCACCCAGCCCAACGGCGGGGTTAACCGCCAGATGCTCGGCTGGGCCCGCGCCTGTGCCAACGGGCTTGGCGGCGACCTGCTCGAGCTTTACTGTGGCAACGGCAACTTCACGGTCGCCCTGGCGCCGCTGTTCGGACGGGTGCTGGCAACCGAGGTGAGCAAGTCATCGGTGAAGGCGGCAGATTACAACCTCGCGGCTAACGCGATCGACAACGTTGCCATGGTGCGCATGTCGAGCGACGAGATCAGCGGCGCGATCGCCCGGGTGCGCGAATACCGGCGGATGAAGGACGTCGATCTGGATGCCTACCGCTTCACCACCCTGTTCGTCGATCCGCCGCGCTGCGGGCTTGATGCGGCCACCCTGTCGCTGGCCCGTGGTTTCGACAACATCCTTTATGTTTCCTGTAATCCGCAGACGCTGCACGAGAACGTCGTTGCCCTGTCGGACACCCACCGCATCGCTGCGGCAGCGGTGTTCGACCAGTTTCCCTACACCCATCACCTCGAGTGCGGGTTGCTGCTGAAAAAGCGCTGACTCAGCCGGGGCGGTACATCCTGAACAACTGTTCGGGACCGATCGAAAAGTAATCGGCGGCGCCACCGCCCCGCAGGATGTGGCCGGCGGCGGCAGTGTCGTATACGCCGTCACGGAGCAGCCGGGTGGCGATATGCACCGCGACCACCTCACCCAGCACCAGCCAGGTCGGTACCTTGGCTCCGTCTAGACCCGACAGCTGCAGGATCTGGGTCGATCGGCATTCGAAGGCTACCGGGCTTTCCGCGACCCTGGGCGGTGTCACCAGGCGCGATGCGGCCGGCGTCAGTCCGGTCAGCGAAAACTCGTCAACCTCGGGCGGAACCGCGGCGCAGCTCTGGTTCATCGCCTCGGCGAGTTCCCGGGTAGCCAGGTTCCAGACGAACTCACCTGTGGCCTCGATGTTGCGCAGCGTGTCTTTGCGCCCGATGCTGGCGAAGCCGACGATCGGCGGGGTGTAGTTGAACGCGTTGAAGAAGCTGTAGGGCGCGAGATTGAGGACTCCGTCGCTGCTTGCGGTCGAGATCCAGCCGATCGGGCGTGGTCCGACGATTGCATTGAAAGGGTCGTGCGGCAGGCCGTGGCCCTTGCGGGGTTCGTAGAAATGCATCGCTTCGGGCATGAGGCCTCCACGTAGCGGCGGGCCACCGCAGGGAAAGACGGAAATGACGACGGGGACCGAAGTCCCCGCCGGCTGTCTTGGGTTACAAGGCTTCAGCGGCCCCGGCTCTGACCTTAAGCGGCCAGTGCGAAACGCTCATCGTTGGCGTTTACAGATTTGCGCGGATTACGTCCGTCGCCTCTCGGGTTGCCTGCTCACCTTCGCCCGCCCTGTCGAAACCGGTACACCCCCACCTAAGCACACCCCGATGCGCTTAGGTGGAGGTGAGGGGAATCGAACCCCTGTCCAGAACGCCTCCAGATTGCCGGAGTTACAACCATGCAGACAATATGGGGGATGTGCCGTCGGATTTCAAGGGCGTACCGTGCGCGATCGCTTGCGGCGGTTGCCGATCCGGCGGCAAGCCTCCGGGAGCATTTCGATTTCCGCGGTGATTTTTCGCGTTCCTGCATACTGCGCCCTTGAGTAATTTTCTTTCGAGCACCGCCGCCGTGATGTATAGAAAGCCCTTCGCGATCCTCCTCTGCGCACTTGCCCTGGCCGGCTGCAACAGTGAGCCGGAGGATACCCGGCCCGGGCAGCCGGTTGCCCATCGTCGCGCCGCGTTCAAGGAAATCATCAAGGCTTTCGAGCCGATGGGCGTGATGATGCGAACCGACAGCTACGATGCGGCCAAGTTCAAGGTGCTGACGGCGCAGCTCATGGCGCGTCGCGATGTCCCCTGGCAGTATTTCACCGCGGACACGCTGTACCCGCCGAGCCATGCGCGCGCCGAGGTATGGAGCGAGGCCGACAGGTTTGCCGCTGACAAGAAGGCTTTCTTCGATGCGACCGATGCCCTGGCGAGGGTCGTCGATGCGGCAGGTGGTGCGCCCGATGAAGTGACCGCACGAAATGCTTATCGGGACGTCGAGGCTGCCTGCGAGAACTGCCACAAGACCTTCAAACGCCGGTGAGTCGATCATCCGGAGTCGTCCTGCATTGACCGGATGCGCCCCCCGCGACAAGTTCTCGTCATGTTGTCGAGACCATGTGCTTTTTGTGCTCAAGGATCGACCGGCGACTGCCGATAGGCTATGACATCGCCCTGCAGGATCGCCGTCATTCCGATGTCCACGCCGCCGTCCGCAACCCCTGTCGTCGTTTCCACCAGTCACGGACGCTCTGCCACGGCGGTGCCGGCGTGCATCGTGCGCCGGAATTTCTCCACCTTCTACCGCGCAGGCTTCAGATCCGGCGCCGATGACTCGACAGGGGTTCGGACGAGGCGGTACGGCTACCGAGATGTCCAACCGAAGCGTTCCCGTGCCAGGCTGGTCCGAGAGGACGCGGAATGAGCGATACGGCCGGACATTTCCTCGAATGGTCGTCGTATTTCGAAACCGGTCTGGAAAGCATTGACGATCAGCATCACCGCCTTGTCGAGCTGATCAACCTGCTCGGCAATCGGGTCGCGTCGACGCAGGGTGCCAGTGTGCAGACCGTCGAGCGGGTGCTGGATGGCTTCAGCCGATACGTCAGCTTTCATTTCGCCGGCGAAGAGACGCTGATGTGCGAAGCGCGTGTCGACCCGCGGCACGCCGTGCCGCATTGCAAGGCACATGCGGCTTTCCTGGTTGAGATCGAGCGGATGCGCATTGCCGCGCTGAGCGATGACGCAAGGTCGGCACCGCTACTGCTACGGTTCATCGCGAGCTGGTTGAGCGTTCACATACTCGACGCCGATCAGGCCATGACACGGCAGATTCGCGCGATAGGTTCCGGTGTCGAACCGGCGGAGGCGTTCGTTCTGCATGCAGTGCCGTCCGATCCAGGAACTGCGGCAGTGCTCGACGCGGTGGGCGTCCTGCTTGATGCGGTGACCGAACGGAATGCCGCGTCGGTTGCGGTGGAGCGGGAAGGGCAGACCTGCGTTGCCACGCCGGGGCTTGTCGGGCACGCAGTTTCGAAAGCTGGGAAGCTTGATGCATTCGGCCACTTCGCGGTCTGTTTGGCGGACGGGCTTGATGCGCCACTGGCTCGTGCTGCATCGAGGCTCGAGGCCCTGCGGGGCTGCGCGGAAAAGCTGCTCGCGTCCGACAGCGCCCAGGCTGATTCCGGGCACGACGCGGTCCGCAACGAATTCGTCAGCGCGCTCGGCGAGATCGGCAAGGAAGTGGAAGGGCTGACCGGAATCGCTTCGGCAATGCGCGACATGGCCGGGCTGGAAGTGCCGCCAACCGAGCCTGGGCGGCTGGAGAACGTACTGCAGGCGGCCGTCTCCGCGAGCGCCTGCGCGAGGGCGCCTGGCCTGGTGGTGTCATGCAACTGGGACACCCTGCCGCCGGTCCGGTTGAGCAGGTCGAGGTTGCAGCGGGCCTTCCAGGCATTGCTGGACAATGCCGCCCGTGCGGTCGGGGCGCGTGGGGCGATCCGGGTGCTGGCAGGTCGGGAGCGCGAAGAGGTCTGGGTGGACATCATCGACAATGGATGCGGCATGACGGACGACGTTCAGCACCGGATCTTCGAGCCGTTCTTTACGACCCGATCGGCCGAGGGCGGGCGCGGGCTTGGCCTGACCATGGCGCGACAGGTGGTGCTGGCTCATGGCGGGCGGATCGAGGTAAAAAGTGCGCTGAATCAGGGAAGCCGTTTTCGCGTGGTACTGCCGCGGATCGCGGCCACCGAGAATGTCGCGGCGCCGGATCTGCCAAAAAGCGAAAAGGCCCGGTCGGGTGACCGGGCCGTCGGGCGTCTCGGACCTGGCTCCTAGCGACCGGCCGCGATCGCGTTCAGTCGCGCGATCCGCTCTTCGGTGGCCGGGTGGGTCGAGAACAGCCCCCGGAGACCGCCGCCCGAGAGCGGATTCATGATCATCATCTGCGCCGTTTCGGGGTGGGCATCGGCGGTATGCATCGGAATCCCGCGAGCATAGGCATCGATCTTGGCGAGCGCGCTGGCCAGCGCCTGAGGGTCGCCGGAGATCTCGGCGCCACCGCGGTCCGCACCGAACTCGCGGGTACGCGAGATGGCCATCTGGATAAGCATGCCAGCCAGTGGCGCAAGGATCATGATGATGATCGCCACGATCGGGTTGGGTCGATCCTCCCCGTCCCGCGAACCGCCGAAGAACATGCCGAACTGTGCCAGCGAGGAGATCGCGCCAGCGACTGTCGCGGAGATGGTCGAAATGAGGATGTCCCGGTTGCGCACGTGTGCCAATTCGTGGGCCATCACGCCGCGGAGCTCACGCTCGGAAAGCATCTGCATGATGCCGGTGGTGGCCGCCACCGCGGCATGCTCGGGATTGCGTCCGGTGGCGAAAGCGTTCGGCTGGGCCTCGTCGATGACGTATACCTTCGGCATCGGCAGGCCCGCCCGGCCGGCCAGTTCCTTCACCATGTTGTAGAGATAGGGCGAGCTGGTGGCGTCCACCTGCCGCGCGTTGTACATGCGCAGCACCATCTTGTCCGAGAACCAGTATGCCCATACGTTCATTCCACCCGCAAACACCAGCGCGATCAGCATGCCTTGCTGGCCACCAAGCATGCCACCCACCGCGCCGAACAGCGCGACGATGCCAGCCATCAGGATTGATGTCTTGACCCAGTTTCCGAACATGGTCGTGTTCCGTCCTTTAACGAGTTTCCAATCGTAGCCTCAGATCAGGGTTACGCCGGAAAATTCAACGACGTCGATGTAACTGCTGGTTACGGCGTAGATTCAGCACGCATTCCGGGTATGAGTCCACCGGACTGCACGAACTGTCGTGCATCGAGGCGCCGACCCCCGGGGCGCTGCAATTCGGTGCACTTCA
Organism: Cognatazoarcus halotolerans; assembly: GCF_009800965.1. Lineage (GTDB taxonomy): Bacteria > Pseudomonadota > Gammaproteobacteria > Burkholderiales > Rhodocyclaceae > Cognatazoarcus > Cognatazoarcus halotolerans. Next base: position 59,518 of record NZ_WUAF01000003.1, read on the forward strand.
GTGCTCCATCGCCGCAGGCGATGGTCACGCCGGTTTCGTCACAGGCGAGGATCTCGCCGGGCTCCCCCTGGCCTGTCGTGGCAAAGGCATGCCAGATCTTTACTGCGTTCTGGTCGAACAGCGCCTGGGCCCCCGGAAACGGATTGAACGCGCGTACCGCGCAGGCGAGCTCGGTTGCGCTGCGTCGCCAGTCGAGCCGCGCCTCCGCTTTGCCGATCTTGTGCGCGTAGGTCACGCCCTGGGGCGGCTGCGGGGTGGCGTCGAGTCCACCAGGCAGCCGTGCCAGCGCCTCGACGATCAGTTCTCCGCCGAGAACGGCCAGCCGGTCATGCAGACTCCCGGTCGTATCGTCCGGATGGATCGCGATCGGCTTGCGCAGGAGCATTGCGCCGGTGTCGAGCCCCGCATCCATCTGCATGATGGTGATGCCGGTTTCCCGGTCATCGGCTTCGATCGCTCGGTGGATCGGCGCCGCGCCGCGCCAGCGCGGCAGCAGTGAGGCGTGAATGTTGAGGCAGCCATATTGGGGCAGGTCCAGAACGGGCTGCGGCAGGATGATGCCGTAGGCAGCCACGACGAGAACATCCGGCATTGCGGAGACAAGCGCTGCGCGTTCGACCTCGCTGCGAAGCCGCTGCGGTTGGGCCACCGGAATACCATGCTCGAGCGCGAGCTGCTTGACCGGGCTCGGCTGCAGCTTCATCCCGCGTCCGGCCGGGCGGTCCGGCTGCGTCAGTACCAGGGGCACCTCGTGTCCGGCAGCAAGAATGGCACGAAGTGCCGTAGCAGCGAATTCAGGGGTTCCGGCAAATGCTACTTTCATTTTCTGGGTCCGGTGATGCTGGCCCGACGTCGCCCATTGAGACTGGCGTTCAGGCAGTGATGCGGGACTTCTTGGCAAGCCGACTCTTGATCCGGTTCAGCTTCAGGCGCGAGAGATATTCGACGAAGACCTTGCCATCGAGGTGATCGAGCTCATGCTGGATGCAGACCGCGAGCAGGCCCTCTGCCTCGAGTTCGAAGGCTTCGCCCTTTTCGTCTAACGCCCTTACCTTCACCCGTTCGGCGCGGGTGACCGTTTCGTAAATGCCGGGCACCGACAGGCAGCCCTCCTCGCAGCTTTGTTCGCCCGATCGCTCGACGATCTCGGGATTGATGAAGGCGAGCAGCTTCGATCTGTCCTCGCTGGTATCGATGACGACAACCCGTAGGTGCACATTTACCTGCGTGGCGGCCAGGCCGATGCCCGGCGCCTCGTACATGGTCTCGGCCATGTCGGTGACAAGTTTGCGGATCGAATCATCCACTTGCGGGACCGGTTTCGCCTTGGTGTGAAGCCGCTCGTCGGGGTATCGAAGGATGGGGAGTAGAGCCATTTTTGCTTGCTGCGTTAAGTATTTGGATGCAGAATCTCATGCAATTTGCGAGAACCGGAGGCGTGCAGTCGGAACGAATGCACCCGATGGCGGTGCCGGCCTCTTGATGCCCCGGTCGCGCCACGATTTGATTTCCACATGGAGCCGGGGTTCCATGTTCACCTCGAGAGCGAGCGCAATGATTCGCATTATATTCCCTCTGTTGCTAGGAATTGCCACCCTGCTGCCGCTGGGGGCGGTTGCCGCGCCGGTGACGCTCGCCGACAACGCGCCCGACAGCTATGTGGTGAAGCGCGGAGATACGCTCTGGCACATATCGGGCCGCTTCCTCAAGCAGCCATGGCGCTGGCCGGAGGTGTGGCGAATGAACCGCGACCAGATCCGCAATCCGCACCTCATCTATCCGGGGCAGATCGTCTATCTCGACCGGAGCGGCCCATATCTTCGCCTTGGCAAGCCGGTCGGCTCGCTGTACGAGAAGCGCTTCCCGCAGGCCTACTCCGAGCAGCTGGGTACGCCTGTTCCAAGCATTTCGCTGGCGGCGATCAAACCTTTCCTGACGAGGCCTCTGGTTGTCGACGATGGCGTGCTGGCGCAGTCGGCAACGATCATCGCGGTCGACGAGAAGAGTGTTTACGCGGGGCCGGGTGATACCGTTTTCGCGAAGAACGTGAAACCGGGCATCGGCTCATGGCAGGTCTATCGGCCGGCAAAGGCGCTCAAGGACCCGCTCACTGGCGAGATTCTGGCTTACGAGGCCTTCCATCTCGGTGCCGCACAGGTGATTGCAGACGGCTCCCCTGCAACGCTGCGGCTCAGCGAAGCCTATCAGGAGGTGGGACGGGACGATCTGCTGGCGCCCGCAGTGGCAAGCGAGTTCTTCAGCTATGTGCCGCATGCGCCTGAATCGAAAGTCGAGGCGCGCGTGGTGTCCATCTATGACGGTGTAGACGAGGCCGGCCGCAACAACGTGATTTCGCTGAGCTTCGGACAGCGTGACGGCGCCGAAGTCGGTCATGTGCTGGCACTCTATCGTGAGCGCGGCTCGGTCGATTACCGTGACGCGGAAGGCAAGCAAACCTACAAACTCCCCGAGAAGCGCTCGGGTCTGGTGTTCGTGTTCCGGACTTTCGATCGTGTCTCCTACGGCCTGATCCTTGAGAGCGATGGCCCGGTGACCGTCGGTGATTCGGTCCGGCAGCCCTGAGCGCGGGTCGGATTCGAGGCGCGAACTTGCGGACTGGTTGCGGCTGACGCTGGCCCCCGGCGTTGGTGGGGGCCGCCAACGCCAGTTGCTGAGCGCTTATGGCCTGCCGGGCAACATTCTGTCGGCTGATCGGGGGGCGCTCGAGCGCCTGGTGGGGGCAAAGGCTGCATACGGCCTGCTCGAACACGACAGCAGCAAGCAGATAGAGGATGCGTTCGCCTGGCTCGACGAAGGCGGCAACCACATCGTTACGCTCGCTGATCCGGCCTATCCGGCAAGCCTGCTCGAAATGGCCGACCCGCCGACGCTCCTCTACGTGAAGGGTCGTATCGAGTTGCTTTCCGCACCATCGATCGCGATGGTCGGTGCGCGCTCGGCGACGGCGCAGGGTCTGGCCGACGCACGTGCGTTCGCTGCTGCGCTGTCGGCCGCCGGCCTGTGCGTAGTGAGTGGTCTGGCAATCGGCATCGATGCGGCCGCGCATGAAGGTGGGCTCAAGGCCGAGGGCGCTACGGTCGCAGTGATTGGGACCGGGGCTGATCGCATCTACCCGGCACGCAATGCAGCGCTGGCCCGTCGGATTGCAGCGGAAGGTGCAGTCGTGAGCGAATATCCGCTCGGGGCCCAACCGCTGCAACATCACTTTCCGCGGCGAAATCGCTTGATTGCCGGACTTTCGCGTGGCGTTCTGGTGGTCGAGGCCGCGATCGGCAGTGGGTCTCTGATAACCGCGAGGCTGGCCGCCGAGCAGGGTCGCGAGGTCTTCGCGATTCCCGGTTCGATACATTCGCCACTTTCAAAGGGGTGTCACCGTCTGATCAGGGACGGCGCCAAGCTCGTCGAAACCGCCGAGGATGTCCTCGAGGAGCTGTGTTGGCCCCACCGCGAGACGCCTCAGGGTGGCGCTGACGCGGCGGTTGACCGGGGCGGTGACGATGCGCCGGACGCAGCCAAATTGCTCGCGGCCCTCGGTCATGACCCCGTGACCCTCGACACCTTGCTGCAGCGCAGCGGGTTGACGCCCGAGACGCTGTCGGCCATGCTCTTGACCATGGAACTAGATGGGCGGGTCAGCCGCTTGCCGGGTGGCCGGTTCCAACGTCTTCATGTGTGAGCAAAGGCCATGTTCGATATCCTCGTCTATTTGTTCGAAACCTATGTCCATGCCGGTGCGTGTCCGGAATCGGATCAGCTCGCCCGCAAGCTCTCCGCCGCGGGCTTCGAGGAAGAAGAGATTTCCGAAGCGCTCAGCTGGCTCGAAGGGCTGCGCGGCGAAATTTCGATTCCCGATATCGGCAGCGACAGCGACTCGGTGCGTGTCTACGCCGATGAGGAGATGCGGCGGCTCGATGCCGAATGCCGCGGCTTTTTGACCTTTCTCGAGAACGCAGGCGTACTCGATGCGCTGACGCGCGAGATGATCATCGAACGGGCGATGGCGCTGTCCGACCATCGTTTGACGCGCTCGCGGCTCAAGGTGATCGTGCTGATGGTGTTGTGGCAGCAGGAACAGTCGATCGATACCCTGATCCTCGACGAACTGCTCACCGAAGAAGACGAAGATCTCGCGCTTACCTACCAGTAAGCGCCTACCGTCCGGCGCGCTTTTTTGCATGCTCCGGCGGACCTGCCTGTCCGGGCCGGCTTGCATGCGTTGCGGCGCCTTCCTTATCATGCCGTGCTTTTACAACCCATTCGGGAACCGTCCTTCGGTGCCCCTGTCAGCCACGGCATGAGCAAACAACTGATCATTGCGGAGAAACCCTCGGTTGCGCAGGACATCGCGCGTGCGCTGGGCGGCTTCACCAAGGAGAAGGACTACTTCGAGTCGGACGATTATGTTCTTTCGTCCGCGGTGGGCCATCTGCTCGAGCTGACCGTTCCGGAGGAGTACGAGGTCAAGCGAGGCAAGTGGTCTTTTGCCCATCTGCCGGTGATTCCGCCGCACTTCGCCCTGTCGCCGATCGAAAAGACCGATGATCGTCTGAAACTGCTTTCGCGGCTGATCAAGCGCAAGGACGTTACCGGCCTCATCAACGCCTGCGATGCGGGGCGTGAGGGCGAGTTGATCTTCAATTACATCGCCCAGCACGCCAAGACCACCAAACCGATCAGGCGTTTGTGGCTGCAGTCGATGACTGCGGCGGCCATCCGCGACGGGTTTGCCCAGTTGCGCAGTGCCGACGAGGTGGAAGGGCTGCGACAGGCGGCGATGTCCCGTGCCGAGAGCGATTGGCTGATCGGCATTAATGGCACCCGCGCGATGACGGCCTTCAACTCGAAGACCGGAGGATTCCACCTTACAACGGTCGGGCGCGTGCAGACCCCGACGCTGGCGCTGGTGATCGAGCGCGAAGAGAAGATCCGTGCATTCAGATCACGGGATTACTGGGAGCTTGACGCGACCTTCGGCGCCAGTGAGGGCAGTTATGCCGGACGGTGGTTCGACGAGAAGTTCAAGAAACCCGAGGGCGACGAGCATGCCGCGGCCAGCCGGTTGTGGGAAAAGGCGCAGGCCGAAGCAATCAAGGCGAAGTGCGAGGGCAAGATCGGCACGGTTGAGGAGGAGGCCAAGCCATCGACGCAGCTCTCTCCGCTGCTCTTCGACCTCACTTCGCTGCAGCGCGAGGCCAACGGCCGGTTCGGTTTCTCGGCCCGCAATACGCTCGGCCTTGCCCAGGCGCTTTACGAAAAGCACAAGGTCCTGACATATCCTCGTACCGACGCGCGTGCGCTGCCCGAGGACTATATCGGCACCGTCGGCCAGGTTCTGGCCGGCCTGCCGGCCGACTATGCGCCGTTCGCGAACAAGATCGTGGAGCACGGTTGGGTCAAGCCGAACAAGCGGATATTCAACAATGCCAAGATTTCAGACCACTTCGCGATCATCCCCACCGGTACGCAGCCAAAGAACCTGACCGAAGCGGAGCAGAAGATCTACGATCTTGTGACGCGGCGTTTTCTCGCGGTGTTCTTTCCACCTGCGGAGTACCAGGTGACCACGCGGATCACCCGCGTCGAAGGCGAGGCCTTCAAGACAGAAGGGAAGGTGTTGGTCAACCCCGGCTGGCTTGCGGTATATGGCAAGGAGGCAGCTGGCGACGACAAGGATGGCGGTGCGCAGCTGATCGCCGTGAAGGCCGGCGAGCAGGTCAGTACCGAGGACATCCTGATCAAGGCGCTCCAGACCAAGCCACCAGCCCGTTTCAATGAAGCGACGCTGCTGTCGGCCATGGAAGGTGCCGGCAAGATGGTGGACGACGAGGAGTTACGGGCGGCGATGGCCGGTCGCGGCCTCGGCACGCCGGCGACCCGGGCGCAGATCATCGAGAACCTGATCGGCGAAAACTACATGACGCGAGACGGCCGTGAGCTGGTTCCCACGGCCAAGGCGTTTTCCCTGATCACGCTACTTCGTGGCCTCGGCATCACCGAGCTTTCCTCCCCGGAGCTGACCGGCGAGTGGGAATACAAGCTTGCCCAGATGGAACGCGGCGCCCTGTCGCGGACCGAGTTCATGAATCATATCCAGGCAATGACGCGCGAGATCGTCGAGCGTGCCAAGGCCTACGAGTCGGACACGGTGCCAGGAAACTTTGCCACCCTGAGGACCCCTTGTCCCAAGTGTGGTGGTGTCGTGAAGGAGAATTACAAGAAATTTGCCTGCCAGGCCTGTGACTGGAGCGCCTGGAAGATCGTGGCTGGGCGGCAGTTTGAACTCGATGAGATCGAGACCCTCCTGTCTGAAGGCAAGGTTGGCCCGCTGATGGGTTTTCGCAACAAGATGGGGCGTCTTTTCAACGCCGAGATCAAGCTCAACGAGGACAAGCAGCCGACCTTCGATTTCGGCCAGCCCAAGGAAGACGAGAACGCCGAGCCGGTCGATTTCTCGAGTCAGGAAAGTCTCGGGGCCTGTCCGAAATGCGCTGCGCGGGTATTCGAGCACGGCATGTCGTATGTATGCGAAAAGTCTGTCGGGCCGGAAAAGAGTTGCGATTTCCGCTCGGGCAAGATCATCCTGCAGCAACCGATTGAACGTGGGCAGATGACTAAACTGCTCGCGGAAGGCAAGACCGATCTGCTCAGGGGCTTTGTATCGGCGCGGACCAACCGCAAGTTCTCGGCCTTTCTCAAATGGGATGCCTCGAGCGGCAAGGTAGGCTTCGAGTTCGAGCCAAGGGCACCCAAGGCAGCGACTGCCGCCAAGAATGCCACTGAAAAAACCCAGGCGCCCGCCACGAAGAAACCGGCACCGAAGCGGAAAAGGGCGACCGGTGAATGACTTGAAGCGGTGGGATCCGGAAGCGGTACTGGCCTTCTGGTTTCCTCGCGACAGTGTGACCGGGAGGCTGACGCCCCTCAAGCACTGGTTTGCAAAGGATCCCGACTTCGATGCGATGCTCCGGGCGAGTTTTGGCTACCTGCTGGACGATGTTTTCCGGCAGGGGGCGGCGCCTGTCTGCGTCTGCGCGCGCGAGCGCCTTGCCGGGATCGTCCTGCTGGACCAGTTCACCCGCAACGTCTTCCGTGATACGCCGAAGGCCTTCGCGGGTGATGCGCTGGCACGGACGCTTGCCGTCGAGTTGCTCGCGGATGGAGGGGATATGTCGCTGGAGCCGCTCGAACGGGTTTTTGCGTACCTGCCTTTCGAGCATTCGGAGTCAATGGCAGACCAGGATCGGGCGGTGGCGCTGTTCGATGATCTGAGCAGGCACGGCAACGAATTCACAGGGTATCTCGAGTATGCCCATCGACATCGCGATGTGATTCGTCAGTTCGGTCGATTTCCGCATCGCAATCGCATACTCGGCCGGGTCTCCACGCCGGCGGAGATCGAATATCTTGCGAGGCCGGGTTCGGGTTTCTAGCCCGTTTTCGGGACGGCATTCGGGTATCCGCAGTGTCGGGCGATGAGTGACCCGCGTTCGCGGACTCAGGCAATCGTCAGTTTTGCCAGCCAGCGATCGCGGCTGTCGACCGCTCCGCCTTCGAGCACGAAACCCCTGAGTTGCCCGCGCATGTCATGGAACAGGGCCGTCACGCCCCGCTTGTTGGCGTTTTCGTGCCATTCGCCGGGTACGTGAGGCGGGGCCATCAGCACCATGGCGCAGGCCGGCGTATTCAGGCGCAAGGGGATGGGTCGAGGATCCGGTCGGGTCGGTGTGCCGAGCAGCGTGGCGGCAAGTGCTTCGGCCTGGGCATCGACGGAAGCCGCATGGATCGGTCCTGGAAGCGCCGCACAGGCCCCGAGGGCGTAGATACCGGATGTGGAAGTGAGCAGTCGGTCGCTTACCCGGATTCCGTCCTTGCCGACCTTGATTCCCGCAGCTGCCGCAAGCTCGGTGCGTGCCCGCGGGATGGGGGCGGCGAAAACCATGTCGGCGTCGAGTTCCGAACCTCCTGCGGTCCGAATGACGAAACCGCTGTCTCCCCGGGAGTCGATCTGAACGACTCTATCGTCCATCAGCATGCGTACGCCAGCATGTGCCAGACGGGCCATCAGGCGCTGGCCTGCCAGAGTAGGGATACGATCTGCAAGCGGATAGGGTGCGGGGTCGACCATCGTGACGGTGTAGCCGCTACTCACCAGGTCGTTGGCAAACTCGCATGCCGGCACACTGGCGCCGATCAGAACAAGCGAACGGACACCCTGCAGCTGGTGATGCAGATAGGCGTAGTCACTGAGCCGGTTTACGGTCAGGACACGACTTGCTGCATCGCCTGCAAGCCTGGGTTTGGGCAACTCCGCGCCAAGAGCCAGGGCGAGCTGACCGAATGGGAGCCGTGATGTCTTGAGTACGACTTCCGATGCGCCAATATCGATTGAATGCGCGGGACTGTGCTGGTGGATCGTGATCCCCAAGCGATCCTGCATCATGCGTGCGGTGGCTTGAACGAGCTCCACGGGACGGCGGTTTGCGCCCATCGCGTAGGGCAAGGCCGATTTCGGATAGACGTCTCCGTCGTGGGCGGCCAGCAGACCGATCGGGATCGTGGCGTCACGGCGTCGGAGCGCGCGCGCCAAGGTGTAACCGGCAATGCCGGCACCGACGATCAGGATCGGTGCTGCACCCACATTTCATTCCTTTCTCCCGGCGTGATCCGGAAGTGCCGTGTCAATCCTCGAGCAGGCTGCGAAGCATCCAGGCATTCTTTTCGTGCACCTGCATCCGTTGTGTCAGCAGGTCCGCAGTCGGCTCGTCGTGGACCTCGCCGACCGCGTCCATGAGGCCGCGTGCAGTCCGTACCACGGCTTCCTGGCCGGCGACGAGCTGGCGGATCATGGTCTTAGCGTCAGGCACACCTTCGGGCTCATCGATACTGGTAAGTGCCGCAAAGGCCTTGTAGGTGCCGGGCGCGGGGAAGCCCAGTGCGCGGATGCGCTCGGCGATTACGTCAACTGCGAGCGCCAGTTCGGTGTATTGCGCCTCGAACATGAGGTGAAGCGTATTGAACATCGGACCGGTCACGTTCCAGTGGAAGTTGTGGGTCGTCAGATAGAGCGTGTAGCTGTCCGCAAGCAGGCGCGAGAGGCCTTCCGCGATCCTCGAGCGATCGTTCTTGCTGATGCCGATATTGATATCCATGAAATGCTCCTTGCCGTTGATTTTGAGTTGTCCGCCTGGTTCCTGCCCGGAACTAGCTAACGGAAGCGATGATTCATCTTATTGCGCGGGCCCGGATTTTCCCAATTGCGAATCCGGATCACCGGGATGCGGTCACGCTATCAGAGTGGCCGAGGGCTTCAGGGTTCCATCGACCGGTCGCGTTTATGGCCGTGCCGGAGGTTCAGGTGACCGGTGTGACGCCGGGCAGCGTGCTTCCGAGTATCGCCTTGCGCAACACGTCGATCGCTCCGCCGCGAGGGTATGTCACCCTCCAGGCGATGGCTACGCGTCGTGCAGGCTGAGGGTCGGCGAAGGGGCGTACCGTCAGCAGCGCATTCTGCTCGGGCAACTCGTCGGCGGCCGAGCTTGGCAGGATGGTGACACCGATTCCGGTTGCCACCATGTGGCGGATCGTCTCCAGGGAGCTGCCTTCGAGCGTGCGCTGCAGGCCGCTGCTCGTCCTGCAGTGTGGGCACACTTCGAGAACCTGGTCGCGAAAGCAGTTACCCGCACCAAGCAGCAACAACTGATCGTCGGCAAGGAGTTCGGGTTCTATCGCCTTGCTCGTACGCCATCGATGCTCGGCGGGCATGAGCACCCGGAAAGGTTCATCGTAAACCACCTGCGTGACGATGCCCTGCTCTTCGTAAGGCAGCGAGATGATGATCACGTCGAGTTCGCCACGCTTGAGCGCATCGGTCAGCCGCGCCGTGTAGTTCTCCTGGATTATCAGCGGCATTCGAGGTGCCATTTCGTGCATCAGCGGAATCAGCCTGGGCAGCAGATAGGGGCCGATGGTGTAGATCACCCCCAGCCGCAGCGGCCCGGTCAGGGGATCCTTGCCCGATGCTGCGATCTCTTTGATCTGCGCGGCTTCGAGCAGTACCCGTTCGGCCTGTTCGATGATCTGGCGGCCGATCCCGGTGATCTTGACATCGGCCGCGCTACGCTCGAAAAGCAGCACGCCGAGCTGCTCCTCAAGTTTCTTTATCGCCACCGACAGGGTCGGCTGGCTCACATGACAGCGTTCGGCCGCACGTCCGAAATGGCGTTCGCGCGCGAGGGCAACAAGGTATCTCAGATCGGTCAAGGTCATCGAAATGCGTTCCGCAGAAGTTTCAGGCTATCGATCAAATCTTACTCCAGCGCAGTTGCAGGTGTGGGTCCATGGTCGCGGAAGCGATATTCCGCCCTCTGAAAATGCAAAAAGCGTATTCAGTGGCTGACGCACTTGTCCCGATCGGCTCGAATGCGTGTCTGGGTGCGGTCAATATCATCTCCTGCCACAGCTGTTCTGGCGAAGCGGTGCGGCTTGCTCCACGGGTCTTTGCCAACTTGCAACCCGAGCACCACCAGAGCCGGCGTGTTGGCGTGTCGCACGCCTGGCGACAGCCAACACTTTTCGAACGCCACGGCGATGTAGCACACATCGTCGATCCCGGGTCGAGTCGGGCCTGCAGCAGCGCCGGATCCACAATCCGGACCCTTGCCCGCAAATGCCTTCCAGCTTGAAAGTCGGCTTTTCGCGGCGCTCGTGAGCCACTACGTGATCCGTGCGCCGCAGCCTCGCCCACTCACCTATCGATTCGCTGTCCTGGCCGGTGCCTGGCTATTCCGGAGTCCAAAACTGCCACAAGGCGATCCGCTTGAAAGGGCGGGAGTATCAATTGCGGTGGCAACCATGGTCGGGTGGGTGAATGCGGTTTGCGCAAGCGTCATCGACCGGAAGATCGACAGCACGCATGTCAAGCCCTGGGTGTGCCCCTTGGCAAGCCTTATATGGCGAAAGGATCATGGCTCGGGCTGACGAAGTACGGGCCGACCTTCAGCACGGTTTCGCTCCGATCGGAGATCGGTTACGACCCGGGCTGGCATCGTCGGATGCGCGGATTGTGCAGAGGCCCTGGTGAGCGGGACTGGCGCCCGAGGTGGCGCCGGGTGGCACGGACCTGTTTGGGCGGTGCCTGGAGGTGTGTTCGCGTGGTTCGGGTCCGAGCGCAACGCAAGCCCGCCGAACGAGGCGCCGCCGCGTGCCCACCTCAGCCTCAGGTCCAATGTCTGAGCTTCAGTTAATCGCGCCGGCCCACTCGATACAGCGGTGCTGCTGAACGCCGAGACCACTGATGCCCGCCGTCACACTGTCACCCACCTCGAGCCAACGCGGCGGATCGAAGCCCATTCCCACGCCCGGCGGTGTGCCAGTGGCAATCACGTCACCCGGATAGAGCGGCATGAAGTGGCTGATATAGCTGATCAGGCGCGGTACGCGGAATATCATTTGTGCCGTGTTGCTCGCCTGCACGCGCTCACCATTCACATCAAGCCACAGATCGAGCGCAGCAGGGTCCTCCATCGAATCCGGAGTGACCAGCCACGGGCCGATCGGCGCGAAGCCGGGAAAACTCTTGCCCTTGACCCATTGTCCGCCGCGTTCAAGCTGGAAACTGCGTTCCGACATGTCGATGAAGGTCGAATAGCCGGCCACGTGTTGGAGCGCTTCGCTTTCGCTGACGCATATTGCCTCGCGCCCGATGATCACTGCGAGTTCGATTTCCCAGTCCACCTTGCTGTGGCCGGGTGGCATCTGAATCGGGTCAGTGGGGCCGCTGGGTCGGCAAGCCTTCATGAACAGCACCGGCTCCGTTGGAATCGCCATGCCGGCTTCGCGTGCGTGATCGGCGTAATTCAGGCCGACGCAGATGATCTTGCCGCCGTTCGGTACGCAGGCGCCGATGCGCCTGTCGGGTGGGAGCCGCGGCAGCCCGGAGGGGGACCGTGCGGACAGCTGCGCCAGCACTGCGGGCTCGAGCGCCGAGGCATCCAGATCCTGCAGCCATGGGGAGAGATCGCGTTCGATTCCCTCGTCATCGACGAGGCCGGGCTTCTCGGCGCCAGGCGCCCCCCACCGCAGTAATCGCATAATCGCTCCTCCAGCTCGTTCGCCATGTTAGCAGCCTGCCCGGACGGCTTGACAATCACCGCCGCTGCCCCCAGTTTGTGGTCCGCAGGACTGCGCGACCGGCTCTGCCACCGGATCGCGTCGGCTATCGTCGCAAGACAGGAGAAATCATGAAAGATGGCATGACCCGCATTGCCCCGTTCCTGGGCAGTCTCGCTCTGGCGTTCGGCCTGACCCTGCCGGTTCCGGGGCTTGTCGCCCCCGCCAATGCCGCCACGGCAGGCGCGTCGGCGTCGCTCGCCGGCCGCCACGGGCTCCCGGATTTTGCGGACCTGGTCAGCGAGGTTGGCCCGGCAGTGGTCAATATCAGCGTGACCCAGCAGATCGCGCGGGGTGGCGTGTCTCCGGACGATCCCTTCTACGATTTCTTGCGCCGCTTCGGCGTGCCCTTGCCGCAGATGCCGCCCGGCAGCGGTCCGCGCGGCGGGAACGGGCCGGTACAGCGCGGTGTGGGATCCGGTTTCATCGTCAGCGGAGATGGCTACGTGCTGACGAATGCGCATGTCGTCGACGATGCCAGCGAGGTAACCGTGAAGCTCACCGACAAGCGCGAATTCAGGGCGAAGGTGGTTGGTGTCGACAAGCGGACCGACGTTGCCTTGCTCAAGGTCGACGCCAGCGGCTTGCCCGTGGTCAGGATCGGCGACGCGGAGCAGTCGCGCGTGGGTGAATGGGTGGTGGCCGTCGGTTCGCCTTTCGGGTTCGAAAGCACGGTCACCGCCGGCATCATCTCGGCCAAGGCCCGTCGCCTGCCGGACGAGAACTACGTCCCGTTCATCCAGACGGATGTCGCGATCAACCCTGGCAACTCAGGCGGCCCCCTGTTCAATCTGGCCGGCGAGGTGATTGGCATCAACTCGCAGATCTACTCGCGCTCGGGCGGGTTCATGGGCATTTCCTTTGCGATTCCGATCGACGTGGCGATGAAGGTCAAGGAGCAGCTGCGGCAGTACGGCAAGGTTCAGCGCGGCCGGCTGGGCGTGGCAATCCAGGGTGTCGACAAGGACCTCGCCCAGTCATTCGGCTTGCCAGATGCGAACGGCGCGCTGATTGCCAGCGTCGAGCCGGACAGTCCGGCTGCGCGGGCCGACCTGCGTGCGGGTGACGTGGTCCTTTCGGTCAATGGCGAGAAGGTAGGCGAGAGTTCGGACCTGCCGAGAATGATCGGCGACCTGCGCCCCGGAACCCGTGCCCGACTCGGCATCTGGCGGGATAACAAGGCCCGGGAGGTGTCGGTCACGCTCGGAGCGATGGGCGGTGAAGAGCAAGCCTCGGCGGGCAGGAAGGGGGAGGATGCTGGCGGCAAGCTCGGACTGTCGGCACGCCCGCTGTCCGGCCAGGAGGCGGCGCAGCTCGGCATCGAAGGCGGTGGCTTGGTAATCGAGTCCGTCGAGGGGCCGTCGGCACGTGCCGGGTTGCAGCCGGGCGATGTGTTGCTCGCGCTCAACAATCAGCCGATTACCGGTGTCGCCCAGTTCCGGAAACTGTTGTCAGCGGCCGGCAAGCGCTTTGCGTTGCTCGTCCAGCGGGGGTCGAGCCGCATCTTCGTGCCGATCAGGCTCGAGTGAGCCGCCCCGCTTCGGAATCGCTACGGCCCCGTTGATACGGGGCCGTTTCACATTCTGCCCGGGTCTATTTGAGATTGCCGGACAGGAACTGCCTGAGCCTTTCGCTGCGGGTGTTGCCGAAGACCTCGGCGGGCGGGCCGTATTCTTCGGCAGTACCCTGGTGCAGGAACATCACCTTGCTCGAGACCTCGCGGGCAAAGCCCATCTCGTGGGTGACGACGACCATGGTGCGTCCCTCTTCCGCGAGACCACGCATGACCTTGAGCACTTCGCCGACGAGCTCCGGATCAAGCGCCGAGGTGGGTTCGTCGAAGAGCAGCACCGCCGGCTCCATCGCCAGCGCACGGGCGATCGCCACACGTTGTTGCTGGCCGCCCGAGAGGTGCGCAGGATAGCTGTCCTTGAAACGGATGATGCCGACCTTGTCGAGGTAGGCCTCGGCGCGTTCGCGTGCCTCTTTCCGGCCGAGCCCGAGGACGTGGGTCGGCGCTTCGGTGACGTTCTCGAGTACCGTCATGTGAGCCCACAGGTTGAAATGCTGGAACACCATCGCCAGCTGGGTGCGAAGTCGTTGCAGCTGCTTCGCGTCCGCCACCTTGAGATGGCCGTTTCGGTCGGGCGTCAGCCGGATCTCTTCGCCGGCGACGGTGATGCGACCGGCGTCGGGCTGCTCGAGAAAGTTGATGCAGCGCAGGAAGGTGCTCTTGCCCGAGCCAGACGAGCCGATGATGCTCACCACGTCGCCCGCCTCGGTATCCAGCGAGACGCCCTTGAGCACTTCGTGATCGCCGTAGCGCTTGTGCAGGTCTTCGACGGAAAGCTGGGTCATGTCCTGTCCTCGAGGGGCATCGTTCATTGTCTCGTTGCGGTCGCTTTGCGCGGTTGCAGATGGCTCAGCCATCGCCGCTCGGCGAGCCGGAAGAGGCCGACCAGGGCGAATGTGATGCATAGGTAGATCAGGCCGGCAAAGATGAAGGCTTCGAAGGGCGCGAAGTGCTGAGAATAGGCATTGCGGGCCGCGCCGGTGATGTCGACGAGGGTGACGGTCGAGGCGATCGCGGTACCGTGCAGCATGAAGATCGCCTCGTTGCTGTACGCCGGCAGGGCGCGCCGCAGCGCGCCCGGAACGAGAATGCGGCGGATCATCGTCAGCCGGCTCATGCCACAGGCAAGGGCCGCCTCGATCTCGCCGTGTGGCGTGGTGCGCAGCGCGCCGGCAATGATCTCGGTGGTATAGGCACAGGTGTTCAGCGTGAAAGTGATCAGCGCACAGCCATAGGGTTCGCGCAGCACCAGCCAGAGCGGATTTCCCTCGGCCCAGCGTGCCTGTATCCATTCGAACTGGCCGAGCCCGTAATAGATGAGCAGCAACTGCACCAGCATCGGTGTGCCGCGGAAGAAATAGGTGTAGGCCCATACCATCCGTGAAACCGCGGACGGGCCGGAGCTGCGGAGCACCGCCAGCGGGATGGCGAGCAGCAGCCCGGCGCACAGCGACAGAAAGGTGAGCTGCAGGGTGAGCCACAGGCCGGCCGCGTATTCCGGCAGATTGTCGGTGATCACCGCCCACTCGATCATGCCGCGGCCCGCCTTACGCCGACGTTGAAGCGCCGCTCGAGGTGACGGAAGAACACGCTCGACGCCGCCGTCATGGCGAGGTAGAAAACGCACACCACGGCGTAGAACAGGAAGGGCTGGTGGGTGCTGCGCCCGGCTTGGTCAGCCAACCAGGTGAGGTCCGAGAGGCCGATGATGGAGACCAGCGCAGTGCTCTTCTGCATCACCTGCCAGTTGTTGCCGAGGCCGGGCAGGGCGTGGCGCAGCATCTGCGGGAAGAGGATCCGCCGGAATACCTGCCAGCGGGTCATGCCGTAGGCGTAGCCGGCCTCGAGCTGTCCGGCCGGTACGGCGAGGAAGGCGCCACGGAAGGTCTCGGTGAAGTAGGCGCCGAAGATGAAGCCGAGGGTCGCCACGCCGGCGGCGAACGGGTTGACGTCGACATAGTCCCACCCGAGCCGGTCGGTGATCTCGTTGATGCCAATCTGTCCGCCGTAGAACACCAGCAACATCATCACCAGATCGGGGATGCCCCGCACCACGGTGGTGTACGCGAGCGCGGGAATCCTCAGCAGGGCGATCCGCGAGAGCTTGGCCGATGCGCCGACGAGCCCCAGCAGCAAGGCCAGCACGAGCGACAGCACGGCCACCTGGAGGGTCAGCCATGCGCCCTCGAGCAGCGAGACGAGGTAGCCTTGAAGCATCCTGTCGGCCCAGCCGGGGCGGGCTTACTCGCCGTAGATGTCGTGGGGGAAGTACTTCTTGCGGATCTGCTCGTAGGTGCCGTTGGCACGGATCGCGGCGAGCGCCTTGTTGAGCTTGTCGCGCAGCTCGGTGTCGCGCTTGCGCACCGCGATACCGACGCCTTCGCCGATCACCGCCTTTTCGTCGGCGTTGCGGCCGTAGATCTTGCTGCCTGAAAAGTCATAGTCCTGGCCGGCTGGCTTGGTGAGGAAGCCCGCATCCGCCTCGAGGGCATCGACCCAGGTTGCGTCGATGCGACCGGTTGCGAGATCCAGATAGGCTTCTTCCTGCTTGGCATAGCGGACCAGTTCCACGCCGTGGTCGGCCCAGAAGCGGCCCGCGAAATTGTCGGCGACGGTGCCACGCTGCACGCCGATACGCTTGCCCTTGAGGGCCGTCAGGTCGGGCTTGAGGGGCGAGCCCTTGCGGGCCACCAGGGCGAGTGGCGTGGCGTAATACTTGTCGGTGAAATCCACCTTCTTCCGGCGCTCGGCGGTGATCGACATCGAAGCGGCAATGGCATCGAACTTGCGGCTCATCAGGGCCGGGATCATGCCGTCCCACTCCTGCTTGACCCAGCTGCATTTCGCCTTCATCTCGGCGCACAGGGCGTTCGCGATGTCGACATCGAAACCCTGTACCGAGCCGTCGGGCGCGGTGACGTTGAACGGGGGATAGGCACCTTCGGTGGCGAAGCGGATCTGATCCCAGTCCTTCGCCAACGCGCCCTGGCCTGCCAGGACGAGCCCGGCCAGCAGCAGAATTTTCCTGATCATCGTTTTCTCCGTTCCGGTGTGCAGCGCCGGTGTGCATGCAGCGCGGAGCCGTGGCTGCCGGCGCATTGGTCGCATGATCGCAGGATCATCCCGCGACCTCAATGTCCGAAGGCCACCAGGGGGTCAGGCGCCGTCGTTCAGTCGTTCGTGCAGCGCTTCCGCGAGTGCCGCGGCGGCGGGCGGGTGGAAGCGGAAGAACAGTTCGGGCTCGATCAGTTCGAGCTCCATGAGGCACAAGCCACCGTCGGGGGCACGAACGAAATCCACCCGTGCATAAAGCGGAAGTGCGGGGCAGGCCGCGACTGCCGCTTCCGCGAATGCCCGTTCATCATCGCCGGGGTGATGCGCATGGACGGTGCCGCCATGATCGTCCTGGACGCGAAAGTCGCCAGCTGCGGCAGTCTTGCGGATGGCGTGGGTGGTGCGACCCTCGATCACGATCAGCGATAGTTCGCCCTCGCCAAGCACGGCGGGCTGGAAGGGTTGAACCATCATCGCTTCGGCTGAGGTGCAGCGCAGGAACAACGCCTCGTGCGCGGCCAGCGTGTGCCGGTCTACCCGGTAGGTAAGACGTGCCGCACCGGACACGATCGGCTTGAAGACGATCTCGTCCCAGCCGGCATCGTCCATGATTCCGCCGAGGCTGTCGGTCCGGCCGGCAGCGACGTAACGCGTGGGAACGATGCGGATGCCGGCGCTCGAGAGATCCAGCAGATAGTGCTTGTCGAGGTTCCAGCGGATCAGCTCGGCGGGGTTGAACAGCCGCGTCTGCTGCGCCGCAGCCTCGAGCCAGGGCGCGAACCGGTCGAAGCGGTCGAAATAGTCCCAGGTGCTCCGAAACACCGCCGAGCGGGTGTGCCGCCAGGGGAAATCGGGATCGGACCAGCTCGCCCGGCCGACCCGCAGGCCGCGTTCCGTCAAGGCGCGGGAAACGAGCCCGTCTTCGTTGCGGATCTGCGCCTGATACCAGTCGTGGGGGTCAGGGTCGAGATAGCGGTCCTCGGTGAGAATGACGACGTCCCAGCTGTGGGTGCTCATGATCGGTGGCGAATCGTGACTGGCCACGGATTCTAGCCCGGAAGCGGGACGCGATCATCGCGCGGGTGCTTCGATGGACCGCTTCAGCGGTCCGATGTGTCGTTATACTCGGAGGCTTCGAATCCCGGTATGCGTCATGTCCGAAGGTGCTGCTGTTCGTGCGGGTGTCGTGCTGCTGGCAGTGCTGTCGGCCCCGCATGCCATGGCGGAGTCGACCGAAGCGCTGTTCTTTGACCCGATGCCGGTGGTGTTGAGCGTTTCTCGTCTCCCGCAGCCTTTGCCCGAAGTGCCGGGGGCGGCAACGATGATCGATCGCAGCTTCATCGAGGCGACCGGCTATCGCGATCTGGCACGTGTGCTGCGTCTCGTTCCCGGGATGATGATCGGACAGGAGCGCGGGCATTATCAGTGGGTCACCTACCACGGTCTGGGTAACGACTTTCCGACCGAGATGCAGGTCATGATCGATGGCAGATCGGTTTATTCTCCGAGTTCCTTCGGCGGCGTTGACTGGTATGCATTGCCGCTCGCGATGGACGAGATTGACCGGATCGAGGTGGTTCGCGGCACGAACACCAATGCTTATGGTGCAAATGCCTTTCTCGGCGCGATCAACATCCTCACGCGTCATGCTTCCGAACTGCCCGAGCGTCGCGTTCACGTGCGAATGGGTGGTGATGGCATCCGTGACCTGAGCGCGAGCGTCAGCAACGCGGCCAACGGCGCGGCGTTCAGACTCAGCGCGGTGTCCCGCCGCGACGGTGGATTCGAGGAGCTCGAGGACAACAGCCAGCTCGACGTGCTCACGCTGCGCGGCGATGTACAGATCGATACCGACAACGCGCTGGTGCTGAGAGTCGGTATCTCGAGCGCGCTTCGCGGAGAGGGCTACGCCGCGTCTTCGCTCAACAACAATGGCCTGCGCAATTCCCGGTCGTTTGCCGATACCCTGCACCTGCAATGGCGCCGTACCACCGGGGCCGACGAAGAATGGATGCTCAACCTGTACCGCAACCATGAGCGGATCCGTGATCGCTGGGCCGCCAGCACGGCAGCCGAGTCGCCCCCCCTGCCCTACTATGACGGGGTGCCGCTCGATCGCGACCGGGACAGCGTCCGCCACGGTGTCGAACTGCAGCGTCGCCAGTTGCTGGCACCGGGGATCAAGGCCGTGTGGGGGCTGGAATGGCGCCGCGACGAGGTGGATGCCCCCTTTCTGTTCAGCCAGGGCCGCCCGGATCATCTCGATCTGCAGCGGCTCTTTGCCAACCTCGAATGGCGATTGCGCGAGGATCTCAACCTCAATGCCGGCGTCTTGCACGAGAAGTATCAGGGCGAGGCGGCGCATTTCACGCCGCGGGCCTTCCTCAACTGGCAGGCCACCGCGAACGACACCCTGCGCGCCGGGTATGCACGGGCGTACAAGCAGCTCACCCTGTTCGAGAAATACGGCGATATCCGCGCGGTGGATCCGGTGTCCGGCGACGTGCTGGTGCGACCCTACCTGCCCAACCCGGGGTTGCGCCAGAGCAGGGTGGACAGTGTCGAAGTCGGCTACTTCGGCCGTCTCCCGCAGTGGCGCGCCAGCCTCGACGTGCGAGTGTTCAACGAGCGTATCCGCGACTTCATCCTGCGCGTGCCGCAACCCGATCCGTTCCCGGCGCCGGTGCTCTCTCCGGTGCTGGGCTCCGCGCGGTACGAGAACTACGGGCACGCCTTCGACTTGCGCGGCCTCGAATATCAGCTAGAGGCCGAACCGCAGGTCGGCTCCCGCTTTCGCCTGACCCATACACTGGTGGATCCACGCGCCGGCGACCCCGACGTAGACCGGCGGGTTTCGCCCTACGCGGCGAGCATGAGCTGGTTGCAGGACTGGCGCGGTGGCTGGCACAGCATGGTCAGCATGCTGCGCATGGGTGCGCTGGCGGGTGGCGACGGCTTCGTACCCCGTTTCAGATACAGCGCCGAACCCTATACCAGCTGGGATCTCAACCTGTGGCGCACCGTGCGCGTGCGTGACACGGCGGTCCGCTACAGCCTCTCGGCGATCAACGTTGGTGCCAGGCACCAGGAAATCGCCGATCGCTCGATGCAGTTCCTGAATCCAGGTCGCCCGATCAATCCGGTTTCGGCGATGGTGTGGCTGGGGCTCGCGCTCTCGTTCTAGACTCCGTCCCTTACAGCCACTGGGCGAGCGAGATGCCGAGGCCGAAGACGGTCTGGCGATGGTTGTAGTCGATGAGGCTCTCGCCATAACCGGTAAACAGCTGCATATGCCCCTTCAGGAAACCCTGCAGCGGGAAAGCCCAGTCGATCGCGGCCGAACCACGGCTGACCTCGCCAAGGCGCAGCGAGTGCCGCAGGGTCAGCGACAGCACGTGGCCATCACGCTTCCAGATGCCGAGCACTTCGCCGCGTCCCATGTAATCGAGGATGTCTCGGTTGTCGTCCGTCGAGGCCTTCTCCGGGATCCGGTACCAGGGTTTGACCAGCAGCGCGAAGTCCTTGCCCTCGAGACCGAACTGCGCGTAGATGCGATTCCAGCTGCGCGAATAGGGGTCGGAACGGCCGTTCGACTGGTGGTTGACGCCGATATTGAGGAAGCGCCATTTCATCCCCAGCACGTCGATGTTGGTACGCAGCACGCCCATGAATTCGGGCTCGAACACGGTCTCGCGGAAGGGCGATGATTCGCCCTTGCTGTATAGCTGCCAGTTCGACTGCTGGGTGTAACCGAACCACAGGTCGCCGTTGTCTCCCAATACGTTCTCGAGCAGTTTGGTCTTGAAGCTGAGCTGGAACTTGGCTTCGATCTGCTTCACCGGGCTCGCTTCGTCGGCGGTGCTGCGGGCGGTGTAACCGCGGGGTTGTTCGTTGGGATTGTCCGACCAGCGCAGCGGCAGGAGATACACGGGTTTGTATGGCCGGAAGAGGAACAGGCCGCGTTTGTCGTCCGCGGCGAGTTCCCAGCGTTCGGACAGCGTACTGCCGCGCGATTCACGCGCCGTGACGCGCAGATGAGCGGGCGGGCCGGACTGTTCCATGCTCACCGCGTCGCTGGCGCGGGGCGCGCGACCCGCAATCCGGTCGTAGCAGGCCAGACGGCGGGTGTCGTTCTTCTCGGTAATGCACGATTCCAGCGTATCGGCCCCGAATGCCGGCAACGCAAGAACCAGACTGCCACTCAGGCAGAGGGTTGTCAGTCGCATGACGTCGCTCCGTCCCGCAGAGGCGATACCGTCCGCGGCGAAATTTCGAGCCTGCATTTTCACACGAAGCGGTCTGCCCTGCCGGGCAGCTGACTCAGCCGGGCTTGCCGTCGATGCGGGGACGCCAGAGGATCGGGCCGTAGCGCGTCAGGTAGAGCAGGAAGGCAGCGCTCCAGGCGACGCCAGCCAATACCAGGCCCGGCCAGTACAGCGCGGGTGCGAGCAGGGTCGGCAGCACGCGGGCAAGCACGGCCAGATGGATCAGGGCATAGCATGTCGTCTCGATCCCGCCCGCAACCAGCGTGCGGCCGGTGTGACCGAGCGCGGTGCGGGTGATCATGCCCATGATGAGGCCGGCCATCGCACCGATTCCCAGTGCATGTACCGCGACGCTCCGCGGAACCCAGCCGAGTTCCGAGGCAGCGATCAGCAATAACCCCGGCACGATCCAGCCATGGGAAAGATGCAGTATCCACAGCAGTGGCGTCTTCAGCGTCGCGCCCGGATGCCAGCTCAGGCTCCGCGCGAACTGCAGTGCGGCGGCAAGCGTCGCGCCGGGCACCACCAGCCAGCCCGGCGCACCGAGTGCCCAGGCCAGCAGTGCGACGATGCTGAGTGCGAGTGCCGCCTTTTCGAGTGCCTGATTGCGATCGATCTTCAGGCCGCCAAGGCCGTTGCTGGTGAAATTTGGAATGATCCTGCCGCCGATTATCGTTTCGAGGACCGTCACCAGCGCAAGACCGATGATGACGCCCTGCAAGGGGTCGCCGCCCATGATTCCCGATACGCGCAGATGAAAGAGAAGATTGGCAGCCGCAAGTGCGGCGAGAAGCAAAGGTGCAAAATAGTTGCGCTTGTTGCCGGCCCGGACGAGCACGCGCGCGAGCGCGATCGCCACCGCGGGAAGAAAGGCGAAGTCGAGTGGTGCCGCAATCCAGATCGGGGCGACGATGAACGCCAGGCGTCCCGCAAGCCACAGCAGGGCCAGCATTGCGAGCGGGATGCCGGTTGGCGTGGGTTGGCCAGTCCAGGCACGACCCGCGGTAAACAGAAAACCCGCGATGACCGCGCAGGCGAAGCCGAAGAGCATCTCGTGGGCGTGCCATAGCAATCCCGGGATCGCGCTGGGCGGCGCCAGAAGCCCGGCGAAGATTGCCAGCCAGGCAGGGATCACGATGGCCGCGAAAGCGGCAGCAAGCAGGTAGAAGGGGCGAAAACCGAGTGCCAGCAGCGCGATCTTGCCTTGACTGGTGGCGCTGGATGGCCGGGGTTCTTCGAGTGGCACGATGCCCATGAATGCACCTGAAAGGAATGGCTGGGTCGAGCCTATGTCGCGGTTGGCCGCATTACCTTGCCCGGGGTCAAGTGCGTGCCGGATGAAGATATGCCAACGTTATGGTATGC
The DNA here is from genome assembly GCF_009800965.1 of Cognatazoarcus halotolerans. Taxonomy (GTDB): domain Bacteria; phylum Pseudomonadota; class Gammaproteobacteria; order Burkholderiales; family Rhodocyclaceae; genus Cognatazoarcus; species Cognatazoarcus halotolerans. Next base: position 81,964 of record NZ_WUAF01000003.1, read on the forward strand.
CGCAGTGTCGGTGGTCGTCCTATACTTCCGAGGCTGTTCCGGTGCCGTGGAATCCAGCGGGTTATCGAAAAACGCGTGCGGGGGTGGCCGATGCCGTCACTGGTCCTGTCGAGTGCAGGTGAAACCGAATTGCTGAAGGTCTTGTGCGAGCGCCTGCCCGACGCGGTGTACCTCATTGATCCGGACACCTCGCGGATCGTCTTCTGCAATGGACCCGCATACCTTGAACTCGGCATGGAGCGCGATGAAGTTCTCGGTCATTCCGTCCTGAGCCTGCAGATGGACGTGGTCGGCCCGGAGCAATGGCGGGAAATCGCCAACGTGATCCGGCAGGGCAGTTCCTACGTCTTCGTCGGGCGGCACCGCCACAAGGCCGGTCACGAGGTCTCGGTCGAGGTGCATACCCGAACCCTCATGTTCGACGGGCGGGAGTATTTCCTGTCGGTGGCCCGCAACATCGGCGGCCGCCTGGCCCAGGGGAATGATCTGCTGTCCCGCGACGTGCAGTTGCGGTACGCGCTCAACGAAGCAACCGACGGGTTATGGGACTGGGATATCCAGACCGATCACGTCTACTTCAGTCCTCAACTGAAGCGCATGCTAGGTTATGGGCCGCACGAGATGGCGTCGCCGAAACTCTCCGACTGGAGCGACAACATCCACCCCGACGACAAACGGCGCGTCTTGCAGACGGTGTCGGACCACCTCAGCGGTCTGCGTGAGCGCTACGATGCCGAATACCGTCTGCGCAACCGCAACGGGCACTATGTGTGGGTGCGCGACCGTGGCCGGATATGCGCGCGGGACGATCAGGGCAGGGCGCTTCGAATGGCGGGCATGGTGCACAACACGACCGAGCAGAAGCAGATCGAGATCGAACTCCAGCGCCTGGCCAGTCACGACAGCCTGACAGGTCTGCTCAACCGACGTGAGAGCGAGGTAATCGTTCCGGCACAGCTGAGGCTGTGCCAGCGTCTCGGACTCGGTCTGGGGCTGGCCATGATCGACGTCGACCATTTCAAGCAGATCAACGATGTGCACGGCCATCTCGCCGGGGACTACGTCTTGCGCGGCGTGGCGGAACTGCTTGGCAGCCTGATCCGGAACGCCGATTACCTCTTTCGATGGGGTGGGGAGGAGTTCCTGCTCCTGTGCGTCGATGTCACCGAGGAAGAAATGCTTACGCTGGCAGGAAAGCTGCGGCAGCACCTCGCCTCGGCGTCCTGGCCTGGCGTGCCGAAACTCGAGACGGTCGATGTCAGCATCGGCGTTGCGTGTTTTCCGAGCTTTACCGAAACATCCGAACTGATGCTCGCGGCCGACCGCGCGCTTTACCGCGCCAAGACACTGGGGCGCGGTCGCGTGGAGCTCGCAATGCGAATGCCGGCGGCATCCTGAGCGCGCACCCCGCCGTGTCGGCTCACTCTTTTCCGGCCTGTTTTTCCTCGTAGGCACGCTGGCGTGCGTCGTAGCGGGTGCGATCTGCCCTTGCCTGCGCGGCGCGACGCGCTGCTGCGGCCTCTTCCTGGTGCCGCGCTGCCGCGAGCCGAGCTTCGTGGGTCTGGCGTGCGCCTGCGGCGTCCGCTGGATCCCGTGCCGACCCGTTCGGACCATTGCGCATTCTGATGCGTAATGGCGGCGCAGGTGTTTTCGTCTCGTGTGGCCGGACAGGTTCCGCGTGGGGGGCGCTGGCTGCCTGTCTGCGCTTTACGCCGAGTTCCAGCTGATGGGCCTGATGTTCGAGGTTGCGGGCCTTTCGTACATCGACGAGGCGCGCCTCCCGGGCCTCCTGCAGACACCGGTTCACCTGAAAGGCGCGATCGCACTCAGGTTTTCTGAGCGTTTCGTCTCGCTCTGCCCGTGCCCGTAGCTCGGCGGCTTCCCTGCGCAAGGTGGTCGCGCGTTCGATGGCCTGTGCATCGCTGGATTGGGGAGGGTCGGCGGCCAGACAAGGGGCGGCCAGCAAGGCGAGACAGAAGAGGGAGGCTGTTCTCATCACCACGAGGGCAGATTTGGGGAAGAGCGCATAAAATACCCGATTTCGCTGTTCCGGCAGCGCTTCGTCACGCTATTTCGAGCGCTGCGCAGATTTTTTCTGCCGCGAAGATCAAGCGAGAATCCCGCCACGCATATCGGTCGGGAATCCCGTTCGGGGCGGCAGGGAGCATCGGCGGGTTTGCCCGTCGATAGGCAAGGCCAATCGATGTAATTTCTACAATCAATTGGATTCATTTTTCGACGCTTTCTAAGATGTCGCTGTTGTCTTTAAAACCACTCACGGAGAAACACTGATGGCAAGTCTCATCAATACCGAAATCAAGCCCTTCAACGCAACCGCCTACCACAATGGCAAGTTCGTGCCGGTCAGCAGCGAGGACCTCAAGGGCAAGTGGTCGGTGGTGTTCTTCTACCCGGCCGACTTTACCTTCGTGTGCCCGACCGAACTCGGCGACCTTGCCGACAACTACGCGCAGCTGAAGGACATGGGCGTCGAGGTGTACTCGGTTTCGACCGACACCCACTTCACCCACAAGGCCTGGCATGACGCTTCCGAGACCATCCAGAAAATCCGTTACCCGATGATCGGCGACCCCACCGGTGTGATCTCGCGCAACTTCGACGTGATGATCGAGGAAGAAGGCCTGGCCCTGCGCGGTACCTTCGTGATCAACCCCGAAGGCCAGATCAAGGTTGCCGAGATTCACGATCTGGGTATCGGCCGTGACGCCAAGGAGCTGATCCGCAAGGTGCAGGCAGCCCAGTACGTGGCCGCTCACCCGGGTGAAGTCTGCCCCGCCAAATGGACCCCGGGCGAAGCAACCCTCGCTCCGTCGCTCGATCTGGTCGGCAAGATCTAAGTTCATGCGTTGCCGGAGGTCGCCACCAGGCGGCCTCCAGGCCCGGATTTCAGCGCAAAGGCGCCAGCAGGGAAGCTCAGTCTGCCTCCTGGCGCCTTTTCATTGGGATTCCTAAGAGGGGAGAAAGCCATGCTCGACGCAAACATCAAGACGCAACTCAAGGCCTATCTCGAGCGCCTGCAGCAACCGATCGAACTGGTTGCATCGCTCGACGACAGCGCGAAATCGCAGGAAATGCACGCGCTCCTGCAGGACATTGCGAGCCTTTCCGACAAGGTCGCAATGCGCAGCGACGGCAGTGCGGACTTGCGGCCGTCGTTCAGCGTCGGACGTCCCGGCGAGACGGCCCGGGTGAGTTTCGCGGGTATCCCGATGGGCCATGAATTCACTTCGCTGATACTCGCCCTGCTGCAGACGGGCGGCCACCCGCCCAAGGTGGAAGAAGCGGTGATCGAACAGATCCGGGCGCTCGACGCCGAGATCCACTTCGAGACCTACATCTCCCTGTCCTGCCACAACTGTCCGGAAGTCGTTCAGGCGCTCAACCTGATGTCGATCCTGAACCCGAAGATCAGCCACACAATGATCGACGGCGCGCTTTTCCAGGATCGGGTCAACGAACTCAAGATCATGGCGGTGCCGACGGTGATCGCCAACGGCGAAGCCTTCGGTCAGGGCCGCATGCTGCTCGAGGAGATTCTCGCCAAGGTCGATACCGGGGCTGCGACGCGTGATGCGGCGAAACTTTCCGCCAAGGAAAGCTTCGACGTGCTCGTGGTCGGCGGCGGTCCGGCGGGCGCGGCGGCGGCGATCTACGCGGCGCGCAAGGGAATCCGCACCGGGGTGGTGTCGGAGCGCTTCGGTGGCCAGGTGCAGGACACCATGGCGATCGAGAACTTCATCTCGGTCAAGGAGACCGACGGACCGAAGCTGTCGATGGCGCTCGAGGAGCACGTCAAGAGCTACGAAGTCGACGTGATGAACCTGCAGCGTGCGGAGTCGCTCAAGGCGGGGGACATGATCGAGATCACGCTTGCCAACGGCGCGGTACTGCGCAGCCGCTCGGTGATTCTCGCAACCGGCGCGCGCTGGCGCGAGATGAACGTCCCCGGTGAGCGCGAGTACCGCGGTCGCGGCGTGGCCTACTGCCCGCACTGCGACGGTCCGCTGTTCAAGGGCAAGGATGTCGCGGTGATCGGCGGTGGCAATTCCGGTGTCGAAGCAGCGATCGACCTCGCCGGCATCGTGGCCCATGTGACCCTGCTGGAGTTCGACAGCAAGCTTCGCGCCGATGCGGTGCTGCAGACCAAGCTGCGCAGCCTGCCCAACGTCACCATCATCACCGACGCCCAGACCACCGAAGTGACCGGCAACGGCGAGAAGATGAACGGCTTGGTATACAAGGATCGCAAGAGCGGTGAAATGCATTCGCTTGCGCTCTCCGGCGTGTTTGTGCAGATCGGCTTGCTGCCCAACACCGACTGGCTCAAGGGCACCCTCGCCCTTTCGAAACATGGCGAGATCGAGATCAACAGCCGTTGCGAGACTTCGCTGCCCGGTGTGTTCGCGGCGGGCGATGCGACGACCGTTCCGTACAAGCAGATCATCATCGCCATGGGCGAGGGCTCCAAAGCTGCCTTGTCGGCTTTCGATCACCTGATTCGAAGCCCCGCGCCGGCCGAGGAGGCCGCGGTCGTCTGAGCGAGCGCGGGCCGCGATGCGGCTTGCGAGGCCTGCCCGGCCGCGCGGATAATGCGGAACCCGAGCGCCCCTTCGGCCACAAGCCGCAGGGGCGTCACGACATGAAGGAGACCCCGCATGACCCGCACCCTGCCACTTGATCTGGCGGCCCTCGAACTCGCGCGTGAGCGCATAGCCGACGCGGTGATCCGCACCGCCCAGTGGCAGAACGATCCGCTCTCCGAAGAGTTCGGTGTTCCGCTGCAGCTGAAACTCGAAAACCTGCAGCGTACGGGTTCGTTCAAGATCCGCGGCGCCACTCACAAGATCGGGCGCTTGATGGCCGGGGATCATCCGCCAGGCGGTGTAATAGCCGCTTCTGCGGGCAATCACGCGCAGGGCGTGGCGCGGGCCGCGATCCTTGCCGGCCTGCACGCGGTGGTGGTGATGCCGGTGAGCGCACCGCTTACCAAGATCCAGTCATGTCGCAAGATGGGCGCGGATGTGCGCCTGTTCGGTGACAATTTGGAGCAGGCGGCCGACGAAGCCCGGCGTATCGCGGCGGCCGACAAGCTCGAGTTCCTGCATCCCTACGATGACTGGGACGTGATCGCTGGGCAGGGCAGTTGCGGCCTCGAAATGCTCGAAGATGCGCCCGACATGACGGTCGCGATCGTTCCGCTGGGCGGTGGTGGGCTGATCTCTGGGATCGCCCTTGCGCTCAAGTTGCAGAACCCGGCCATCCGCATCATCGGCGTGCAGACCGAGACGGTCGCGCCCTATCGTCGCTTCCTGATCGACGGTTCGCTCGAAGAGGTTTCGCCGGCTGCCCACACGATCGCCGACGGCATCAAGGTCAAACGGCCGGGGCAGTGCAATCGCCAGGTGATCGCGCGCCATGTCGACCAGATCGTCACCGTCGACGACAACGCCATTGCCGAGGCGATCGTCACGCTGCTCGAGCGCACCCGTACCATTGGCGAGGGTGCGGGCGTGGTCGGCCTTGCCGCGCTGATGCAGAAGAAGATCCGCCTCAATGCGGCGGACCGGGTGGTGTGCGTGATCTCCGGCGGCAATGTGGACATGACCCTGGTCGGGCGCTCGATCGACTATGGCCTTGCCTCGAGCGGGCGCCTGATGAGCGTCGCGGTCACCATCGCGGACACGCCGGGCAGACTCATGGCACTGATCAAGTCGGTTGCCGAGTTGGGCATGAACATCCGTCATGTCGAGCACCGTCGGGGCGAGCTGCACGTGCCGGTAGGCATGACCGAGGTGATCCTGCAGATGGAAACCCGTGACTTCGAGCACCAGCGCGAACTGCTTGCCCATCTCGCCGGTGAAGGCATGACGGTGCGCAATCTGCTCGGTCTGTAGTGCCTGTGCAGGTGCAGCACTGGCGCAAGGCGCGTTGCCGGGCTATTGTAGTACCCGCAGCCCGGATCCCCGGGCGCCCGCAATGCAGAGGACGCCATGTCACGTATCGAGTGGAGCGATTACGCCTGTTCGGGTTTGTATGATGAGCTGCTGACGGAGGGCGGCGTGCCCCGGGAGGCGGCGCTGGAATTGTGCAGGTACCTGGCGAGCCTGTCCGCGCAGGAGGTGGCGGAACTCAAGAGCGCGGCAGAGGTGGCGATCCAGGTCATGGGGATCACCTTCACGGTCTATTCCGACGGAAACATGATCGACCGGGCGTGGCCCTTCGATATCGTTCCGCGGATCATTCCACTTGCCGAGTGGCAACGTGTCGAAGCCGGCCTCAAGCAGCGCGTTCATGCCCTCAACCTCTTCATCGACGATCTCTACCACGATCAGCGCATCATCAAGGATGGCGTTTTTCCCGCCGAACTGCTCGAGCAATCGGTGAATTTCCGTCCGCAATGTGTTGGCGTCAGTCCGCCTCACGGCATCTGGGCGCACATCTGCGGATCTGATCTGGTGCGGGACAAGGACGGCACCATCTACGTCCTCGAGGATAATCTGCGCATTCCCTCGGGCGTCTCCTACATGCTCGAGAACCGCAACGTCATGAAGCGCGTGATGCCCGAGATGTTCGAAACCGGCCGCATCATGCCGGTCGACGACTATCCCGCCCAGCTTTACGACATGCTCGCCGCGATGTCGCCGCGACCAGGCGACGTGCCGTCCATCGCGATCATGACGCCGGGTATCTACAATTCAGCTTATTTCGAGCACGCATATCTCGCCCAGCAGATGGGCGTCGATCTGGTGGAAGGTTCGGATCTCATCGTCGGCACCGACGATTGCGTCTACATGCGCACCATCGATGGCCTCAAGCGGGTGGATGTGATCTATCGACGGGTGGATGACCTGTTCATCGACCCCGAGGCATTCAATCCCGAATCAATGCTGGGCGTGCGCGGACTGATGCGAGCCTGGCGTGCCGGCAATGTTGCGCTGTGCAATGCACCGGGTGCCGGCGTTGCCGACGACAAGGTGGTGTATGCCTTCGTCCCCAAGATCATCAAGTACTACCTCGGGGAAGAGGCGATCGTCCCCAATGTGCCGAGTTACCTGTGCATGTATGACGAGGACCGGCGCTATGTGCTCGACAACCTCGACAAGCTGGTCGTCAAGCCGGCGAACGAATCGGGCGGTTACGGCATGCTGGTGGGGCCGCATTCGACTGCGGGACAGCGAGCCGAGTTCGCCGACCGCATCAAGGCCGATCCGCGCAACTACATGGCCCAGCCGACGCTCATGCTGTCGGCGGCACCAACGCTGTGTGCGGAAGGCATCGAGCCGCGACACGTCGACCTGCGGCCCTTCATCCTGTCCTCGGGCAGCGACACTTACGTGACGACCGGCGGGCTCACGCGGGTGGCCCTGGTGAAGGGGTCGCTGGTGGTGAATTCATCGCAGGGTGGCGGCAGCAAGGACACCTGGATCGTGGATACGGAGGGAGCCTGACCATGTTGTCCCGAGTCGCTGAAAACCTGTACTGGCTGGGCCGCTACCTGGAGCGGGCAGAGGATACTGCCCGCCTGATCCAGGTAAGTCGCCATGTGATGCTGGATTTTCCGGGCGCGGCCGTGATGGGCTGGTCCTCGTTGATCAACATCACGGGCAGCCATGAACTGTTCGACGAGCATTACGGCAAGCGGGACGAAGCCAGCGTGCTGGCCTTCCTGTGCGCCGATCGCCGTTATGGCGGATCGATCGTCTCCGCACTTGCCGCGGCGCGCGAAAACCTGCGTACCACGCGCGAAGTCATGCCCCGCGAAGTCTGGGAGGAAATCAACCAGCTCTACCATTCGGTAACCGAACAGGTCAGCCGGGGCATCGCGATGCGGCGCATGGATGGCTTCCTGAAAAGCGTGATCCGCGGCTGCCAGACCGTCACCGGCATGATCATCGGTACCTTGAGTCACACACCGGCGCGCACTTTCATCGGCATCGGTTGCTATCTCGAGCGCGCCGACATGACGACCCGCACCCTTGACGTCCGTTCCGCGAATCTGCTGCCGCGCACGCCGGGTGATCTCACCCCGTTCGAGAATCTGCAGTGGATGGGTGTGCTCAAATCGCTCTCGGCCTACCAGATGTACCGTCAGCAGATGCGCCACCGAGTGCGTGGGCCCGATGTGGTGGCCTTCATCCTCAAGGACCATCTGTTCCCTCGCTCGATCAATCGTTGCCTCATGGATCTGCATCGCAACATGTACAGCCTGCCGCGCAATGGCGAGGCTTGCGCCGTGGTGACCGCGCTGCAGAATCGCCTGGAGTCGGTGGACGCCGGCTGGCTGGCCGGTTCCGCGGATGATCTGCACCGTTTTGTCGACGACCTGCAGGTGGGTATCGGCGAGATTCACGACGTCATCAAGTCGACCTGGTTTGCCGGTGTCGACGAGCCGGCACCCGTCATCTCGACCTGATTCCTTCACGTGATGGGCGAAGGTGCGGTGGATTCCCCGTCCGTCGTTCCTCCAAGCTGGCGGCCGTCGACGGAGCGGCGCTCGGGTCGAGGACGGCTGCGGCCGTGATTCGACCGGCTGGCGGCCGCCATGCTCGCCAGCGTCGTCGGGTCCAGCGGCGCCAGTTCAAGTTTTCGGTCCGGCTGTCGATACAGGCTGTCATCGAATCTCTGGCATCTTGCCAAAATCATGGACCCTCGAATCGAGGTTGCGTCGGCGCGTGAAGATGCGCAGCGTGGCGCCTGCCGGCAGGCGTGCGCCGGTGGACAATGGGCGGCCCGGCAATGGAAGGCATGAAAGGCCCCTCTCCAGCGCTGCGGATCTGTCTCGTATATTCGTTGTTCGCGTGCCTGTGGATACTGTTTTCGGACCGGCTGCTGAACGCGACGGTCCACGACCCGGAGCGTGTCGCCATGCTTGCCACGCTCAAGGGGTGGCTGTTCGTGGCGGTCACCAGCGTGCTCCTGTGGGTACTCATGAGGCGTTACGGCGGGCAGCTGGCCGTGCGCGAGCAGCAGGCCCGCTTGCTGCTCGGCCAGGCAGGCGAAGCAATCTGTGTGGTCGAGCGCGACGGTCGCAGGTTGTTGCGAGCGAATCCCGCACTGGCCGTCCTGCTGCAGCGCTCGCCCGAGGCGCTCCAGAACGATGACATCTCGGCGTGCTTCGCCGAATCCGACCGGCAGTCCTTTCAGGAATATCTGACGACGCTGCCCGGCGGACGGTCCGATACGCGCAACTGGCGGCTGTTGCGTGCCGACGGCGTGGTACTGCAGGTCGACCTGCTGGCTCAGCGCCTCGACGATGGGTGCTATCTGCTGATGGGGCGCGATGTAAGTGCGACGCGCGCCGCCCAGGACGCGCTCGAGGCCGAGCGCGCCCGCTTACGGATTCTGATCCGCAGTATTCCGGACATGATCTGGCTGAAGGATGACGGCGGCGTCTATCTTGCGTGCAATCAGGCGTTCGAGCATTTTTTCGGGGTGTCCGAGACGGACTTGATCGGCCGTACCGACTACGATCTCGTGGATGCCGGGCTGGCTGAGCATTTTCGACGAAAGGATCGCGAGACGCTGGGGCGCGGCAGCCCGGGAACATATGAGGAATGGATAGGTTCGGCGGGGGGCGAACGCAGCTTGCTCGAGACCACCAAGACCCCCATGTACGATCAGGGCGGCCTGCTCGTCGGAGTTCTCGGCGTCGCCCGCGACATTACCCGGATGCGCCGCAACGAGACCCTGTTGGCCGACGAGATTTCGAGTCGTTCGCTGCTCCTCGAGCAGCTCGAGGACGGCGTGGTGGTGCTCGACACGGATGGCGGGGTGGTGGAACTCAACGAGGGGTTTGCGCGTCTGCTTGGGTACAGCCGTGGCGAGGCCGCAGTGCTTCACGTGTGGGATTGGGAATGCAGCTGGTCGCGGGAAGACGTGCTTCATGCCCTGCGTGACGAATCTCGCGGGAACACCGTCTTCGAGACCCGGATGCGCCGTCGAGACGGCGCGTTGCGCGACGTGGAAGTGCGCAGCTCTCGTCTGTACCGCGAAGGCGGAAGGGTATGGTTGTGCCTGTGCCACGACATTACCGAGCGAAAGGATGCGGAGCGGGCCTTGCAGGCCAGCGAAGCACGAAACCGTTCCGTATTGTCCGCCCTGTCGGAAGGAATCCTCGTCTTTGACCCGGCAGGCCGTGTCATCAGCGCCAACCACGCGGCCACGGCCGAGGCGTTCTGTGGCAGCGCGGCCGGTGCGGGCGGATCGCTTCAGGAATGGCAGGTGTTCGGTGAAGACGGTCGGCCGATCGCGGTCGCCGATCTGCCCGTGACGGTGACCTTGCGCGAGGGCACACCGCAGCGCGACGTGTTGCTCGGCCACAAGCGCCGAGACGGAGCCACCGTCTGGCATATCGTCAATTCGGAGCCGATTTTCGATCCTGAGACCGGAAATCTGGGCGCCGCGGTGGTGTCCTTCTTCGATGTCACCGATCGGCGGGCGGCGGAAGAAACCGTGCGGACGCTCTCGCTCGTGGTCGAGCAGAGCCCCGGCGCCATCGGGATTACCGACCTGACCGGGCGTTTCGAATATGTCAATGAGGCGATGGTGCGCTCGACCGGACACAGCCGGGACGAACTGCTCGGCCGTCATGTTGAATTCCTGGCCGGCACGGGGGCGGAGCTGGGCGCCTACCGGGCGATGTCCGCGACCGTGAAATCGGGTGCCAGCTGGAGCGGTGAACTGATCTGTCGCAACCGCAGCGGCGGACGCATCGTCGGCCTTGCCCTGGTGGCGCCGGTACGGCGAGCGGACGGCAATGTCAGCAACTATTTCATGATCATGCAGGACGTTACCGCCGCCAAGGCAGTCGAGGCCGAGCTCGAGCGGCATCGACGCGATCTCGAAGCGCTGGTGAATGCCCGTACCGGCGAGCTGGCCGCGAGCAACCGGGCGCTCGAGGGCCGGGTGAAGGAAGTGGCGGAGCTCAATGCGCGGCTGATGGCCTGGACAGAAGAGCTCAGGCAGGCACGGGATGCCGCCGACGTGGCAAGCCGTGCCAAGAGTGCGTTTCTCGCCAATACGAGCCACGAGATCCGCACCCCGATGAACGCGATCCTCGGCCTTGCACATCTGATGCGGCGTGGGGAAATGAATTCCCAACAGATCGAGCGACTCGACAAGCTCACCGTTGCGGCTACGCACCTGCTGAGCATCATTGACGACGTGCTGGATCTGTCAAAGATCGAAGCAGGCAAGCTGACGCTCGAATGCCTGCCGTTCACACTTGCTGAGCTATTCGGCACGGTTACCGGCCTGCTCGGCGGCAAGGCGAGCGAAAAGGGCTTGCGGATCGATACCCGGATTGGTCCGGGGCTCGATGGCAGCCTGCTTGGCGACCGTCAACGGCTCACCCAGGTGTTGCTCAACTATCTCGGTAATGCGATCAAGTTCACCGAGCGTGGCGAAATCGTGCTGTCCGCGGAGCGGCTACCGGAGGAAGGGGGGGCTCGTATGTCCGCTTCGCGGTAGCGGACACCGGCATCGGTATCGCGCCGGAAGTGATGGCCCGAATCTTCAAACCCTTTGAACAGGCGGATTCTTCGACCACGCGCAGCTACGGCGGGACCGGCCTGGGCCTGACGATCAGCAAGCGCCTTGCCGAGATGATGGGTGGCGAGGCCGGTGGCAGCAGCACGCCGGGTAAAGGCAGCACGTTCTGGTTCACCGCGAAGCTCGAACCCGCCCCCGTGTCGCTGCGTCGGCCGACGCCACTCGAATCGGCCGAGCGGCCGGCGCGGGCGCGGCGCGATTGCCGTCTGCTGGTGGTGGAAGATCACCCGGTGAACCAGGAGGTCGCGGTGGCGATCCTTGCCGACGCGGGTTACCGCGTCGATGTCGCAGGAAATGGCCGGGAGGCGGTCGAGAAGGTCAGCGGCGCGCACTACGACCTGATTCTCATGGACATGCAGATGCCCGAGATGGACGGTCTTGAGGCGACCCGCGCGATCCGCGCACTTCCCGGGCGCGATCGGCTGCCGATCGTTGCCATGACGGCAAACGCGTTTGCCGAGGATCGTGACAATTGTCTCGCTGCCGGAATGAACGATCACATCGCCAAGCCGGTCGATCCCGCGCTGCTTGAATCCACCGTTGCTTACTGGCTCGGTACGACGCAGCCGGCGAAACCGGTGACGATCGCCCCCGATGCGGCCGTCACGGGCGAGGAAGACGATCTGGAGGGGCGGCTGCGGCGCTGTGGCCTGATGGACGTTGATCGAGGCATGCGCCTGATGCGCAACCGCCCCGCACGCTATGCCGCGATGCTGCGATTGTTTTCCGAGGAGTACGTGACCCATCCGCAAAAGTTGCGAGCAAGGCTTGCCGCGGGTGATCTGCGGGAGGCCGAGCGGCTTGCGCATTCACTCAAGGGCTCGGCCGCAACCATTGGCGCAGACCAGTTGGCTGCCGCAGCGGCCAATCTGGAGAGCGCGCTGCGCAACGCGGCGCCGGCCGGCCGGATCGAAACCTTGATGGAGGAGCTCGAGCGCAACAGCGAGGCACTTCACGCACCGCTCGCGAGCGCACTAAATATGCAAATTTGATGTTAAGTTAGCGCTGCGCGAATCGTTAACAGCGCTATCGGATAGAGATCAAAAAATCGTGTTGTCAGCGCCTTTTGTCGGGCGTGTGCAGGAGTGCAAACATGTCGTCCCAATTGTCGGGTGCAGGCGACGAATACGTCGGATTCCTGCCCGAGGAGCCGAATGCCGGCGTATCGGCAGGGCCTGCATGGCGTGTGCTGGCAGTCGATGACGACGAGTTGTTCCAGCGAGCGACGGCGCTCGCGCTTCGCGATTTCACGATCTTCGACCGCCCGGTCGAGTTGCTTCAGGCGGGAAGTCTTGCAGAGGCGGCACGCGTGCTGGCCCGCGAGCGGGATATCGCGGTGATTCTTGCCGACGTCGTCATGGAGACCGACGATGCCGGCTTGCGACTGGTCAAGGGCGTGCGTGAAATGCTCGGTTTTGCGGAGACGCGAATCGTCCTGCTCACCGGTCAGCCCGGTTTTGCACCGATCGAAAACGTGATGGTGGACTATGACATTTCGGACTACTGTCTGAAGAGCGATCTTGCCCACCGTGGGATCAAGAACGTGCTCGTGGCAGCGGTGCGTGGGTATCGCGACCTATGTACCCTGAGTGCCGCGCGGCGCGGCCTGCAATTGATCCTCGAATCCAGCAATCGCCTCTCCTGCGCGCGCGGCATCGGCGAACTCGCCCACGGCATGCTGGTGGAGATCGCAGGCCTGCTCAGGATTTCGCCGGAAGGGATCGTCTGTGCCGGTGCCGCGGACGAGCGCTCGAATCGAACCGGTGCCTTGGCCGGCGAGCGTGAGCCGATCGTGATCGGGGCCGCGGGTTCGCAGGCTGACTGGATCGACCGTCCGCTGTCGCACATTGGCGAGGCATCCATTCGCGATCTGATCATGCAGGCCTTTCGCGCGCATGCGTCGATCGAGCGAAGCGATGCGCAGGTCATCTACTTCCCCGCCCAGCAGGCGCTTGCCGAATATGTGGTCTATGTCCAGACGCCCCGCTCGCTCGCGCGTGACGAGATCGAGTTGCTGAGGGTCTTCATGGCCAATGTCTCCAAGGGCTTCGGCAACCTGGCGCTGATCGGCCGGCTTGACCGGCTCGCCTTCGAGGATGAACTGCTCGGCATTCCCAATCGCAGTGCCGCGATCCGCGAGATTGAACGCCTGCGCATCAGTGCGCTGGGGCGCGGGGCGCGTCTGGTGCTTATCGACCTGGACAACTTCGGGGGCCTCAATGATGCGTTCGGGGTCAGCGTCGGAAACGAACTCCTCAAGGCGGTACGGGGGCCACTGCAGCAGGCGTTCCCACCCCCGGTATTTCTTGCTCGCTTGAGTGCCGACCTTTTCGCCGTGGTCGGCGATGCGGAAGCGGTCACCATGGAGCGCGCACTGGAGGCGCTGTCCCAGCCGTTCAGGCTCGGCGGGACAACGCTTCGCGTAAGTGCCTGCGCGACACAGATCGATCTCGACGCCACCGATGGCGACGGCGCGGAGTTGCTGCGCGCCGCGCGCAGCGGCCTGAGGGCGGCCAAACGCCGGGGTACCGGCGTAGCCCTCGCGTACGATCCCGCGTTCGAGCAGATGGCCGCCAAGCGCTTCGAGCGGGCGTCCGAACTTGCAGGGGCGATCGCCGCCGGGGAATTGCGCCTGGTGTTCCAGCCACAGGTGGCGCTTGCGACGGGGCGGCTGGCCGGTGCCGAGGCCCTGTTGCGCTGGTCGCGGTGCGGGCGCGAGATTTCACCCGCGGAATTCATCCCGATCGCCGAAGAATCCTCGCTGATTCATGCCATCGGCGAGTTCGTTGTGCGCGAGGCCTGCCGCGGCCTGTGTGCACTCGCCGAGGCCGGCGTCGATCTTCCCGTGCTTGGTGTCAATATCTCGGCGCGACAGTTCGAGATACCGGGCCTCGTGGACGATATTCAGGCGATCTGCCGCGAACATGGCGTGGCTCCGGGCAGCCTCGGCATCGAGGTCACTGAAACCGCGGTCATGGGGTCCTTCGACCGCGTGGCGAGTGCCCTTCAGCAGTACCGCGATGGCGGCGGCAAGGTGGCGATTGATGATTTCGGCACCGGGATGTCATCGCTCGAATATTTGCTCAGACTGCCGATGGACCACCTGAAGATCGATCGTGCCTTTGTTTCCGGTCTCGAGAGCGACGAGCGCAGCAGGCAGATTGCCCGGCTGATCATCGAATTCGGTCGGCGTCTCGGCGCATCGCTGATCGCCGAAGGCGTGGAGACTCAGGCCCAGGCGGAGTGGCTGCGCGGGCAGGGCTGTCATATTGCGCAGGGATGGCATTTCGGCAGACCGATGGGGCTCGACGCGTTCATTGCGTATGCGCGAACGGCAGGGCGGAGTCCGGGCACCTAGCCATGGTGGCGCCCGAAAAGGGGGGGCGAAACGGCGGCTTCCGGCGCCACGCGAAAAGGGCGTTGCTCTACCTGCTGCCCTGGTGGATTCTGGTGCCGGTGATTGCGGTCCTGCTGCACGGTGCCCGTGTCGATGCCGAACTGACGCCGATCCGCGAAGCAGAGGCGATCAAGGTGCGCGGGGCCATGCGTGGTCTGCACCGGACTGTCGATCAGCTCAGTCATGACATCCGCCTCCTGTCACGTGTCGTACACGACCTCGGTCCCGACCCCGGCGCCGTTGGCTGGCGTGACGCGGTGGCGGGTTTCATGGTGCAGTTTCTCGGAACCTTCCCGGATTACTCGCAGGCACGTTTTCTCGACAACGCATGCCGCGAGATCGTGCGCGTCGACCGTAAGGGGGCGGAACTTGTCCGCACGCCGCCCGAGGCTCTGCAGGACAAATCCGGTCGCGACTATTGTGTCGCCGGCCAGGCGCTGAAGACCGGCCAGGCCTATGTTTCGCGGCTCGATGCGAACATCGAGCATGGGCGCGTGGTGTTTCCCATCGAGCCGACGCTCAGGATCATCGCGCGTGTCTCGGGTGATGCAATGGGACCCGGCGGGATGGTGATCCTGAACCTGGATGCAACGTCCTTGCTGGCGCGATTTCGCCTCACCGATCGGCAGACCCTGAGCTTGTTGGACGACGCCGGCTACTGGCTTCACTCGCCGGATGCGGCCGACGAAATGGCGTTTGCCCGGGGAGATTCCGCACGCCGCATGCCTGTTCGTCATCCGCACGAGTGGCAGCGGATTGTTTCCGGGGGCGAAGACACCGCCCAGTTCGAACTGTCATCAGGGCTGTGGACATCCCTGGTGTTCGTTGCACGCGAGGGCGAGAAATCGTTGATCTCCCCCACACTGTACGTGGTCGGTTTCATTCCCGAGGCCAGGCTGGAAGCGATTCGTGTACGCTCCGCCCAGACCTTCTGGCTGCTGGGTGGCTCGGTGATCATGGTCGTTACGGTGCTCACCCTCGCGCTTGCCCGCGCGCGTTTCCGCATGTCGGGCATGGTCGATGATCTGGCGCGTCAGGACGTCGAGTTGGCCGAGGCGGGCGATCTGCTCAAGGCCTCCCGGGACGAACTGGTCCGCAGCGAGCGGCTCTCCTCGCTCGGTCTCATGGTGGCCGGTGTGGCGCACGAGCTGAATACGCCGATTGGCGCAGCGATGATGGCTGGCGGTGTGCTCAAGGAGCAGCTCGATGCTTTCCGCCAGGCCTGCGCAGCGGGCCTGCGTCGCTCGGATCTGGCGCAATTCGATGGTGATCATGCCGAGGCGCTTTCCCTTCTTGAGGCGAATCTGCAGCGTGCAGCCCATCTCATCAAGCTCTTCAAGCAGGTCGCCACCGAGCGTGCCTCGGTGTCGCGGGAACGCTTCGACCTCGCGCAGCTGGTCGACGACGTGGTGACCTTGATGGGCGGGGCGCTGAAACGCACGCCGCATTCGGTCGAATGTGCGATCGAGCCCGGCCTCCAGATCGACGGTTATCCGGGTCCGCTCGGCCAGATCGTCCAGAATCTGGTGCAGAACGCAGTGATGCATGCCTTCCCGCAGGGCCGCGTCGGCCATATCGAGATCGGCGCGCGGCGCGATGGTTCGTGGATAAGGCTATGGGTGCGTGATGATGGCTGCGGGATTCCGCGCGAGGACGCCGAACGGGTCTGGGATCCCTTCTACACCACAGGACGAAACCGTGGCGGAACCGGACTGGGGTTGCATATCTGCCACAAGCTGGCGGTCGATGTGCTGGGCGGGTGCATCGATATCGCGACCAGCGGCGAGAGTAGCGGGACGACTTTCGAGGTCCGGTTTCCATGCGTGGCACCGGGGCCGGACGCAGAATCCGGGAACTCCACACCAGGCGGCGGCGCGCTGTCGAGTGGCTGAAACGGCAATCCGGTCAACAGCGGAAATGCAGCGCGCGTCGGCAGCTCAGGGGGTGCCCGCTGCGCTGCCTTCGCGACGCGGGTCCGCGCCGCCGGCCCACCGGCCGCGGCCGGGGTCGTGGGCGAACAGCCCGCCCCGTCCGTCTTCACGCCGGCCGTTGAAAACGATCCCGTGCAGCCCGCTGGTGAGATCCATGAACCGCACCGTGTGGCCGCGGCGTTCGAGTTCAGGCTTGAGCGCCTCGAGCCGGGTGTTCTTCTCGAGGTAGGTCACCGCGCTGGTCTGGGCGCCGAAATGCGGCAGATCGATGGCTTGCTGGATGTCGAGGTGCCAGTCGATCAGCCCGGTGAGGCTGCGCGTCACGAACTGGATGATGGTGCTGCCGCCGGGCGAACCGATGATTGCCTCGAGTTCACCGTTGCGGTTGAAGACCATGGTCGGCGACATCGAGCTGCGCGGTCGCTTGCCGGCCTCGACGCGGTTTGCGACCAACCGCCCCTGATCGTCGCTGGCGCGGAAGGAAAAATCGGTGAGCTGGTTGTTGAGCAGGAAGCCGCGCGCCATCTGGAAGCTGCCGAAGGCCGATTCGATGGAGGTGGTCATCGACACCGCGTTGCCGTCGCGGTCGACGATCGAGATATGGCTGGTCGAGGGCAGCGGCTGGCTGTAGTCGGTGCCGCGTGCGGTGCTCGCGCCGGGCGGCTGGCCAGCCTCGGGCGTGCCCATCGAGCGGTCCATGCGGATCAGGCTTGCGCGACGGGCGAGATACGCGGGGTCGAGCAGGCCGGCGAGCGGCACATCGACGAAATCGCTGTCGGCCATGTAACGGGCACGGTCCGCGTAGGCGAGCCGATAGATTTCGGAGATCAGGTGCACCGTGTCGGCGGAGTCGGCCTGCATCGCGGCGAGGTCGAAATGCTCGAGCATGCCCAGGCTCATGCCCATCGTCGCCGCGCCCGAACTCGGCATGCCCATGCCGCAGATGTGATAGGCCGCGCGATACTCGAAACACACAGGCATACGCTTGATCGCCCGGTAGCCGGCCAGGTCCGCGGCGCTGAGCAGCCCCGGATTGTCGTGGTGCCCACGTACCGCGGCGACGATGTCGGCGGCGATATCGCCGTGGTAGAGCGCGTCTGCACCGCCTCTTGCGATGCGCCGCAGGGTGTCGGCCAGGGCGGGGTTGCGGAGCGGTGCGCCGACCGCTAGCGGCTGGCTGTCGGGTGTCAGGAAATAGCGCGCTGCGTCGGGCTGGCCGGCAAGCTCTGCGGCATTGGCCGCGATCAGCGCATGCAGGCGTGGCGAGACCGGAAAGCCTTGCGTGGCAAGCGTGATCGCCGGCTCGAAGAGTCGTGCCCAGGGCAGCCGGCCGTGTTCCCGATGGGCGAGCTCGAGCATGCGCAGCACCCCGGGCACCCCTACGGAGCGGCCACCAATGACCGCCTGTCTGAACGGCATTGGCTTGCCGCTCGCGTCCGAGAACAACGCTGCGGTGGCGGCCGCGGGGGCCGTTTCACGGCCGTCGTAGCTCGCCAGCTGCCGGCCGTCGGCATCGAAATGGAGCATGAAGGCGCCGCCACCGATCCCCGAGGATTGCGGCTCCACCAGGGTCAGTACCATTTGCACCGCGATCGCCGCGTCGACCGCAGTGCCGCCCGCAGCAAGTATCCCGACGCCTGCGTCGACAGCCAGCGGGTTGGCTGCGGCGACCATGTCACGGGGGGCAAAGCTGATCTGTCGGTCCTGCCAGCCGGAGGGGTGTTCGGGTGCGATGAAACCCGCGGGCGGCGTGGTCGGGACGATCGCGCTGCAGGCGCCTAGCAGCGCTGCCGCTATGGCGAGCCCGGTGCGGAGCAGGAGGCGTTCGATGGCCAACATCCTCGCTCTCAGGGCCGGATGTAGGACCAGCCTTCGCGCTGGCGCTGCATGATCTCCAGTACGCCGGCGCTGACCGTCCTGACGCCGGCATGCAGTTCGGCTTCGGTGACATGCTGGGCGCGCATGGTGTTGCTGCACGCCGACAGGGCGATACCGTGGCTGCTCGCGTCGCCAAGACGCTCGCCCACCACCGAATCGTCCTTGAGCATTGCGAGTCCGGGGCCGTAGGCCACGATCTCCACCTCGACCTTGTCGGGCCCGCCCAGTGCGCTGATCAGGTTGTTGGCATTGTTGAGTGCCAGGTTCCACTTTGCGGGGTCGTTGTCGCTTACCTGGATGACCACGCCGGGTCTGTCGGCCGCGTGGGCAAGCGGGGCGGCGAGAAAGACTGCCAGCAAGGCCGGCAGTACACGAATCCGAAGGCCTGGAAACGGGATCGTCATGAGTGTCTCCGCGATGACGTCGTTCGATTTTTCTGGCCGGGCGGCGGGCGTCCGGTATCGGAAGCACCCACCTTGTCTGCACACCCGGTCGCCTAGATTGATTGAGCGCTGAGAATTTCGCAACACGAAGGACCGCTCGGGGCGGTCCGGGGACGTGCCGGTTTGCGCCGGCAAGGCCGGTGATGTGCCCTCAGTTGCGTTCGGCCCAGAAGGCGGCGTTCTTGATGCCGAGCTTTTCGGGGTTGAAGGTGGGGTCCTTGCCGGCCTTCTTCTGCGCCTCGTAGTCCTTGAGGGCGAGCAGGGCGGGTTTCTGGATGATGAGGATGGCGATGATGTTGAGCCAAGCCATCAGGCCGACGCCGACGTCACCGAGGTCCCAGGCCGCGCCCGCGCTCTTGACCGAGCCGTAGGTGACCGCGGCCATGATGCCGATCTTGAGCACGAAGGACAGCCAGGGGCGGTGCACCTTGCGGTTGATGTAGGCGATGTTGGTCTCGGCCATGTAGTAGTAGGCGACGATGGTGGTGAAGGCGAAGAAGAACAGCGCCAGTGCGACGAAGGTCGAGCCGAAGCCGGGCAGCACCGATTCGACCGCCGCCTGGGTGTAGCCCGCGCCGGCCTCGACGCCGGGCAGACCGTTGGCGAGCATCGAGCCGTCAGGTGCCTTGACGTTGTACATGCCGGTCGAGAGCAGCATGAAGGCGGTGGCCGAACACACGAAGAGGGTGTCGATATACACCGAGAAGGCCTGCACATAACCCTGCTTGGCCGGGTGCGAGACCTCGGCGGCGGCGGCCGGATGCGGGCCGGTACCCTGGCCGGCCTCGTTCGAATAGACCCCGCGCTTGACACCCCACTGCACCGCCATGCCCAGCACCGCCCCGAAACCGGCCTCCAGGCCGAAGGCGCTCTTGAAGATCAGCGCGATCATCGAGGGCAGGTGATCGATGTTCAGCAGCACGATCACCAGCGCCACGAGGATGTAGGCGAGCGCCATGAAGGGCACCACGATCTCGGCGAACAGCGCGATGCGCTTGACCCCGCCGAAGATGATGAAGCCGAGCAGGATGACGATGCAGGCGGCGCTCACCGCGGTATCGACCCCCCAGGCGTTGGCCAGCCCCGAAGCGATGCTGTTGGCCTGCACGCCGGGCAGCAGGAGGCCGGTGGCGATCACCGTGGCGACCGCGAAGATCCAGGCATACCACTTCTGGCCCATGCATTTCTCGATGTAGTAGGCCGGGCCGCCGCGGTACATGCCGTCGTCGTCGCGCTCCTTGTAGATCTGGGCGAGGGTCGATTCGACATAGGCGGTGGAGGCGCCCAGGAAGGCCACCATCCACATCCAGAACACCGCGCCGGGGCCGCCGAAGGTGATGGCGGTGGCCACGCCGGCGATGTTGCCGGTGCCGACCCGTCCGGACAGTGACATGGCCAGCGCCTGGAAGGACGAGACGCCCGACTCGGAGCTCTTGCCGGAGAACATCAGGCGGATCATCTCGCCAAAGCCACGCACCTGCATGAAGCGGGTGCGGATCGAGAAGTACAGGCCGGTGCCCAGGCACAGGTAGATCAGGGCCGGGCTCCAGATGATGCCGTTGAGCATGCTGACGAATTCGTTCATTTTCTTGCTCCCTTGGATTCTTGGGCCTTTGGGCGGTCAGGTGGGGGTGACGAGTGCAATGGCTTCGATCTCGACGCGTGCGCCGGTCGGAAGGGCCGCGACCTGGACAGTAGAGCGGGCCGGACGGTGTTCGCCGAAACGTCGTGCAAAGACGGTGTTCATGGCCGCGAACTCGCCGAGGTCGGTCATGAACACGGTGACCTTGACGACCTTGCCGAGGCTGCTGCCCTGGCTCTCGAGGATCGCGGAGAGGTTATCGAAGACCTGTTCGGTCTGGGCAGCGATGTCGCCCTTGAGCTTGCTGCCGTCGGCACGCAGGGGGATCTGCCCGGAAGTGAAAATCATGCCTCCGGTAACCATGGCCTGTGAGTAGGGCCCGATTGCCTGCGGTGCGGTGGGGGTTGAAACGATCTTCATGTGTGGTTCTCTCCGATGGTCTTGGGGGTTAGCGATAGCGGGCCAGGGTCAGGCCCTCCATGTCGATTTCGGGCGTCTTGCCGCTGATCAGATCGGCCATCACGCGACCGGTACCGGCGGCCATGGTCCACCCCAGCGTGCCGTGACCGGTGCTGAGGTAGAGATTGGTGAAGGGGCTGGCGCCGATGATCGGCGTGCCGTCCGGCGTCATCGGCCGCAGGCCGGTCCAGAATTCCGCCTTGGCGACGTCACCGCCGCGCGGGAACAGGTCGCTGACCACGAATTCCAGGGTCTTGCGCCGGGACGTGTCGAGGCGCAGATCGTAGCCCGACAGCTGGGCGGTGCCACCGACGCGGATGCGATCGCCCAGACGGGTGACCGCTACCTTGTGGGTTTCGTCCATGATGGTCGATTCGGGGGCGAACTCGGGCTGGCTGATCGGCACGGTGATCGAGAAGCCCTTGACCGGATAGATTGGCAGATCGATGCCGAGTGGCTTGGCGAGCAGCGGCGAGTAGCTGCCCAGTGCGAGGATGTAGCGGTCGGCAGTGAGCAGCCCTCGGTCGGTGCTGACGCCGGTGATTTCGGTGCCGCTTCGCTCGATGCTGCTGATATTGACCCCGAAACGGAATTTCACGCCGAGCGCCTCGGCCATCTTTGCGAGATTCCGGGTGTATTTGAAGCAGTCGCCGGTTTCGTCGCCGGGCAGGCGCAGCGCGCCGACGAATTTCTCCTTGACCAGCGCCAGTGCCGGCTCGTGCTCGAGATAGCCGGAGCGGTCGAGTACCTGGAAGGGCACACCGTATTGCTGCAGGATCTCGACGTCCTTGCCGACCCCGTCGAGCTGCTTCTGGGTGCGGAACAGCTGCAGCGTGCCCTGGCTGCGCTCGTCGTAGGCGATGCCGGTCTCGGCGCGCAGCGCCTTGAGGCAGTCGCGGCTGTATTCGGCGAGGCGCACCATGCGGCTCTTGTTGATCCGGTAGCGCGCCTCGGTACAGTTGGCCAGCATCGACATGCCCCAGCGCCACATCGCCGGGTCGAGCATCGGCTTGATCACCAGCGGGCTGTGATGCATCAGCATCCACTTGATCGCCTTCAGCGGTACGCCGGGGCCCGCCCAGGGGGCCGAGTAGCCGGGAGAGACTTCGCCGGCATTGGCGAAGCTGGTTTCCATGGCCGGCGCGGCCTGCCGATCCACCACCGTGACCTCGTGACCTGCGCGGGCCAGGTAGTAGGCCATCGAAACGCCGATTACCCCGCTGCCGAGTACCAGAACCTGCATCGCTTTTCCTCACGGTCGATCCAGACTCGGGATGGCCTGGCTGAAGCGTATTACGCAATTACGGTGCCAGTCTGGAAATGTGCTTAAAAAACAAGGTGTTGTTGAATTTTCATGGGCTGTGGCGTATGGCCGTTGTAGCGAAATCGATACAGATGATCCGTCTCGAACGGCGAATAAATCAATTGTCTTAATTAAAACAATCAGTTATATTTTTGTAACGAATTCATTGCGACGTATCGAAAAGGATACATGGCGTATGAGGATCGACGTCCATTTCACCGACCGTGTCGGCATTGCCCAGGAGATTCTCTCGGTGCTCGCGGTCCGCGCGCTCAATGTCGTCGCGGTGGAGGTCGATCCGCCCCACATCTACATCGATGTCCCCGATCTCTCCGAGTCCGGCTTTCGAATATTGCAGCAGGCCTTGCGTGCAGTGGATGGGGTGCAGGCCGTCACCGAACTGGCGATGCTGCCGGGCGTGCGGCGGCGGCTGTATCTCGATGCCCTGATGCGTGCGCTGGCCGACCCGGTGCTGGCGGTCGATCATCAGGGCGTGGTGCAGGTTGCGAACGGGGCGGCGGAGGCCGCGGCCGGTGTCAGCGGTGCGTCGCTGGTCGGGCAGCCGATCGACAGCTTGCTGGCTTCAAGCGGTCTTGCAGAGCGGCTCGCCGACAGCGGCTACCACCTGCCGCCCTGCGAAGTGGAGCTCGGAGGCGAATCCTTCCTGCTGGAAACGGTGCCGCTTGCCGAACAGGATGGTCGGGCGGTCGGGGCGGTGGCCACATTGCACGCGCCGCATCGGCTCGGCGAGCGTCTGAGCGCACTGCAGAATTTCGATGCGGGCGGCTTCGAGGCAATCCTCGGCGAGTCGCCGCCGCTGCAGCAACTCAAGCAGCGCGCTGCGCGCATGGCCGCGGTCGATGCGCCATTGCTGATCACCGGCGAGACCGGTACCGGCAAGGAACTCATTGCCCACGCCTGCCACACCGCGAGTTCGCGCAATGGCGAACCCTTCTTTGCGCTCAACTGCGCGGCAGTGCCCGAGAACCTGGCGGAAAGCGAGCTCTTCGGTTATGCACCGGGCGCCTTCTCCGGGGCGCTGCGCAGCGGCAAGCCCGGCCTGCTGGAACTGGCCGACGGGGGCACCGTGTTCCTCGACGAGATCGGCGAGATGTCGCCCTACCTGCAGGCCAAGCTGCTGCGATTTCTCAATGATGGCCGCTTCCGCCGGGTCGGAGGCGACCGCGAGATCGGGGTGGACGTGCGCATCATCAGCGCCACCCACCGCCAGCTCGAAAAGATGGTGGCCGAGGGGGCGTTCCGGCAGGATCTGCTGTTCCGGCTCAATGTGCTGCATCTCGATGTACCACCGCTGCGGGCGCGACCCGACGACATCCTTCCGCTGGCGCGGCATTTCGTGGCGCGCGCCTGCGCCCAGGCCGGTCAGCCGGTGGCACGGCTCACCGGTGCGGCCTCCGCGGCCCTGCTGACCAACCCGTGGCCGGGCAACGTGCGTCAATTGCAGAACGTGATTTTCAGGGCGGTGACGATGGCGGAGACGCCAGTGATCGATGCACCGGCGCTGGAACTGGCCGGTGCGGCTTCCGGCGGGCCCGAGTCGATGCTCGGTGCCGACTCGCTCGAAGCGGCGGTGGCGGGCTTCGAAAAGGCACTGCTTTCGCGGCTCTATCTCGAGTTCCCATCTACCCGACTGCTCGCCCGGCGCCTGGCGACCTCGCATTCGGCGATTGCCATGCGGCTGCGCAAATACGGAATAGGGCGCGGCTGAGGGCCTTCCCCGTGCATTCCCGTCCGTGCAGTGTGCGATACCGTGGCACATCGACAGACTGGTAGAATTCGCGGCTTGTCCAAGCTGCCACAGGAAAATTGCCGTGCAGATCGTCTGTCTCGACCTCGAAGGGGTTCTCGTTCCCGAAATCTGGATCGAATTTGCCGAACGCACCGGCATTTCCGAACTGCGTCGCACCACTCGTGACGAGCCGAATTACGACACCCTGATGAAATACCGGCTCGACATCCTTGCCCGCAACAAGCTTGGATTGCCGGATATCCAGGCGGTGATCGCAAGCATGGGGCCGATGCCGGGGGCGCGGACCTTCCTCGATGCGCTGCGCGAGAGCTACCAGGTGATCATCCTCTCCGACACCTTCTACGAGTTTGCCAAGCCGCTGATGCTGCAACTGGGTCTGCCGACCCTGTTCTGCCACAGCCTCGAGGCCGACGAGAACGGGGTGCTGGTCAATTACCACCTGCGCATGCCCGACCAGAAGCGCGAAGCGGTCAAGCGTTTCAAGGAGCTCAATTTCACCGTGGTGGCGGCTGGCGACTCCTACAACGACACCGCGATGCTCGGCGAAGCGCATGGCGGCATCCTGTATCGCCCGCCCGAGAACGTGGTGCGCGAGTTCCCGCAGTATCCCGTTACCCGCGACTATGACGCCCTGCGGGTCGAGATCGACCGCGCCTTCGCCCGACAGTGATGTTTCCGGGGCGCGATCCGGCGCCCCGCCCGTCGGCCCCCCTCATGGAAAGCAACCAGATCATGCACCGCGAACGTTTCTACACCCTGTCCGCCTCCTGTCCCGACCGCACCGGCATCGTCGCCAGAGTGTCGGGTTTCATCGCGGAGCACCGGGGCTGGATTCTCGAAACCGCACTCCATGCGGAGCCGGCAGTGGACGCCGAACATCGTGGTCGCTATTTCATGCGCATCGAGATCCGTGCCGACTCACTGCCCTTCATGCTCACCGAGTTCCGCGAGCGCTTCGCGCCGATTGCGGCGGAACTCGAGATGGACTGGAAGATCACCGACAGCGCGGTCAAGAAGCGGGTGGTGGTGCTGGTCTCGAAACAGGAACACTGCCTCTACGACCTGTTGGCGCGCTGGCAGTCGAAAGAACTCGACATCGAGATTCCCTGCGTGATCTCCAACCACGATACCTTCCGTGGTTTCGTGGAGTGGCACGGTATCCCCTTCCATCACGTACCGGTCACGCCGGACAACAAGGCGCGGGCCTACGCCGAGGTGCAGCGGATCTTCGACGAAGTGCGCGGCGATACCATGGTGCTGGCGCGCTACATGCAGATTCTCTCGCCCGAGCTGTGCGCCGGCTACCCCGGCCGCATCATCAACATCCATCACAGCTTTCTGCCGAGTTTCGTCGGCGCCAAGCCCTACCACCAGGCCTACGCCAAGGGCGTCAAGCTGATCGGTGCCACCTGCCACTACGTGACCGCCGATCTCGACCAGGGGCCGATCATCGAGCAGGACGTGATCCGCATCGACCACTCCGACTCGGTGGAGGACATGGTCCGCTACGGCAAGGACATCGAAAAGGCAGTGCTGGCCCGTGGTCTGCGTTACCACCTCGAGGACCGGGTGCTGGTGCATGGCAACAAGACGGTGGTGTTCCGCTGAGCGCCTCTCGCTGATCGCCGGGAAGCGCCGTCCCGGTCTTTGCCCGATGCGCTTGCGCAGGCGGCCCGATTCCGGCTCAGTGTCGCGGGGCGCTCTTTTCCACCCGCCCGCGCAGGGCCGCGAGCTTGACGTACAGCGTGCTGCGCGAGATGCCCAGCGTTCTCGCCGCCCGCGAGATGTTGCCCTGGGCATTCGAGATCGCGGCGAGGATGGCCTGCTGCTCGAGGTCTTCGAGGCGCGTGCCGCTCATTGCGGCAGGCGCCGCCGCAATCTCCGCCTGTGCGCTTGAACGCAACTCGTCGGGCAGCAGCGCATGGTCGATCATGCCGCTGTCGCTGAGCGCAAATACGCCTTCGAAGACGTTCTGCAGTTCACGGACGTTGCCCGGCCAGTGGTAATGCAGAAATGCCTGCCTCACCTCCGCCGTGAGCGCCTTTGTCGGGCAGCCGTACTTGCAGGCCAGCCGCTCGTTGAGATGGTCCACGATGCGCGTGATGTCGTCCGGTCGCTCGCGCAGTGCCGGCAGGCGGACGGTGGTCACGCAGAGCCGGTGGAACAGGTCTTCGCGGAAGCGTCCTGCGCTCACTTCACCGCGCAGGTCGCGGTTGGTGGCGGCGATGATGCGGACCGTCACATGGCGCTCGCGCGTATCGCCCATGCGTACCACGATCCCGTCCTGCAGGACGCGCAGCAGGTGCGGCTGCATGTCGAGCGGCAGTTCGCCGATTTCGTCAAGGAACAGGGTCCCCTGGTCGGCCAGCTCGAACTTGCCCGGCAGGCCGTGGCGGCGCGCGCCGGTGAAGGCGCCTTCGACGTAGCCGAACAGCTCGCTGGCAAGCAGTTCGCGGGTCAGGGCACCGCAATTGACCGCAACGAACGGCGCCTCCGGTTTCTCGCCGGCCTTGTGGATGGCGCGCGCGAAGACCTCCTTGCCGACGCCGGTCTCGCCGAGCAGCATGACCGGTAGGTCGAGCTGGGCGAGGCGGCGTGCGCGGGATTTCGCGGCCAGCAGCGCTTCCGACGATCCGATGATTTCGGCAAAGGGGTCATCGTCCGGGGTGGCGGTCCGGCGGGGTGACGTCTCCAGGCGCGTGGCGAGCGGCGGATTGCTGCTCGCGTGATGCAGCGGGACCACGACGATGCTGCCGTAGGCACCGCTCGTCGAGCCCACGACATGGACCCATTCGCCGCGCAGCCAGCGCGGCATCCGGATCGCGCGTTCGCCCGCGGGTAACTCCAGATCCAGCGCTTCGAGCTGCCCCGTGGCGGTCAGCGGGACCTGCACGCCATGCTGCTCGCGCGCCTCCTGGAGCCGCCCATTGCTTTTGAGCAAACGACCACGCGGATCGAAGAGCATCACGCAGTCGTTGCTGTAGCGCACGAAGCAGTCCATCGATTGCTCGAGCAGACGGGCGCGAAGGTCGCGTTCGCGACTCGCGAACATTGCCTTGATCTGCTTGGCTGCGGCGATGACCAGACCGAGGCTGTGACCGTGGAAGGTGTCCTTCACGCCCGAGACGTCGATCACGCCGAGCAGTGTGCTGCCGGTGGGGTCGAGAATTGGCGCCGCGGCACAGGTCCAGCGCTTGACGTCCAGGCAGTAGTGTTCGCTGGCGTAGATCTGCACTGGCCCGAATGCGGCGATTGCGGTGCCGATCGCATTGGTGCCCATCACGTTCTCGTCCCAGCGTCCGCCCCGCGCCAGATTCACGCGCTCGCCGGCATGGCGTGTCCGCGAATCGCCGTGGAGGTCGATGATCGTGCCGCCGGGGTCGGTGAGCATGATGATGCTGCCCGATTCCCGCAGGACCTCCTGCAGGCTGATCAAGACCGGACGCGCAGCCTCCTGCAGCTGTCGATGCTTTTCCTGCAGCAGCTTGACACCGTCGTCGTCCGCGGCCGGCGCACTGCTGCGGGTGGGGTCGACTGCCTCGGTGCGGCAGCGCCGCCACGACTCCAGGACGACCTCGCGCACCGGTGCCCCGACGAGCGGATCGTTGTGTACGAACCGCTCCCAGGATTCGGCAACCGCCTTTTCGTTACCGGTCTGGGGGATCAGCGGGTGGGAGTGATGCATGTTGCGCCTGGTATGGCCCTGTAGCGGGAATGGGGATTCCGAATCGGGGAAAACTAATGCCTTTGTGCCGTGACGTCAACAAAAGGCTTTTAAGATCAATGGCTTGTGCGATGCAGCATGAGGCTTTGGAAGTGTCCGGATTCCGGACACCCGGACACATTTGTCCAGACTCCAGACAGTTCGACAGCTTGTCGGAGATTGCGATTCCAACCCGATAAAAAATTTTAAGACGTTGATTCAATTTGCGATTGTCGCTCGATTTTGCATCGCCGGCCCGAACTGGAACGCCGCTTGCGGTATTGGCCACCGGGGATAACCCGGTCGCTTGAGACGGCCTGCCGGCCCGCAGTCGCGGGGGGCGGACAGGACTCAAGGTCCAACACACCAATGACAGGAGGCGACATGCAAGTCCAGGACTCAACCGTACAGGTGATGGGCATCGATGCCGGTGGCACGATGACTGACACCTTCTTTGTTCGCGCCGACGGGCGCTTCGTGGTGGGCAAGGCACAGAGCAATCCGGGGGATGAATCCCTGGCGATCTTCAATTCATCCGAAGATGCGCTGGCCCACTGGAACCGCACGGTGGACGACGTCTACCCGGAGCTGGCGACCTGTGTCTATTCCGGCACCGCCATGCTCAACCGCATCCTCATGCGCAAGGGTCTCGATGTCGGTCTGATCTGCAATCGCGGCTTCGAACAGATCCATTCCATGGGTCGCGCCCTGCAGAGCTACCTCGGCTATGCGCTGGAAGACCGTATCCACCTCAACACCCACCGCTACGACGAGCCGCTGGTGCCGGTGTCGCGTACCCGCGGCGTCACCGAGCGCACCGACGTGCAGGGCAAGGTCGTGATTCCGCTGCGCGAGGAAGAAGTGCGCCAGGCGGTACGCGAACTGGTGGAGGTGGGTTCGCAGGCGATCGTGATCTGCCTGCTGCAGTCCCACAAGAACGAGGCCAGCGAGCAGCGCGCCCGTGATCTCGCGATCGATGAGCTGCAGAAGCTCAAGGTGGACATTCCGGTCTTTGCGTCGGTGGATTACTACCCGTCGCGCAAGGAAAGCCACCGCATGAACACCACCATTCTCGAAGCCTATGGTGCCGAGCCGTCGCGCCAGACGCTCAAGAAGGTGAGCGACCGCTTCAAGAAGCACGGTGCCAAGTTCGACCTGCGGGTGATGGCCACGCACGGTGGCACGATCAGCTGGAAGGCCAAGGAACTCGCCCGCACCATCGTCTCCGGCCCGATCGGCGGCGTGATCGGTTCCAAGTTGCTCGGTGAATACCTCGGCGACGAAAACATTGCCTGCTCCGACATCGGCGGCACCAGCTTCGACGTGGCGCTGATCACCAAGGGCAATTTCGCGATCAAATCCGATCCGGACATGGCCCGCCTGGTGCTTTCGCTGCCGCTGGTGGCGATGGATTCGGTGGGTGCCGGTGCCGGCAGCTTCGTGCGTCTCGATCCGTACAGCAAGTCGATCAAGCTCGGTCCGGACAGTGCCGGTTACCGCGTCGGCACCTGCTGGCCGGACAGCGGACTCGACACGGTTTCGGTGTCGGACTGCCACGTCGTGCTGGGCTACCTCAACCCCGAGAACTTCCTCGGCGGTGCGATCAAGCTCGACGTGCAGCGCGCCCGCGATCACATCAAGGCGCAGATCGCCGATCCGCTCGGCCTGTCGGTCGAAGACGCGGCAGCCGGCGTCATCGAGCTGCTCGACCTCACCCTGTCGGAATACCTGCGCGCCAACATCAGCGCCAAGGGCTACAACCCGGCCGAGTTCACCTGCTTCTCCTACGGCGGCGCCGGCCCGGTCCATACCTACGGCTACACCGAAGGCGTGGGTTTCAAGGATGTCGTGGTGCCTGCCTGGGCGGCCGGTTTCTCCGCCTTCGGCTGCGCCTGCGCCGATTTCGAGTACCGCTACGACAAATCGGTCGACCTCGGGGTCGCGCAGTTTGCCAGCGATGAAGAGAAGGCCGCGGCCTGCGTCAGCCTGCAGGAAGCCTGGAGCGAGCTGGCGGTGAAGGTCATCGAAGAGTTCGTGATCAACGGCTACAAGGCCGAAGACGTGATGCTGATCCCAGGCTACAAGATGCAGTACATGGGCCAGCTCAACGACCTCGAGATCGTCTCGCCCGTTTCTACCGCTGCGACCGCTGACGACTGGAACCGGATCATCGAGACCTTCGAGACCACCTACGGCCGCGTCTATGCCAATTCCGCGCGTTCGCCGGAGCTCGGCTTCTCGATTACCGGCGCGATCCTGCGCGGCATGGTGGTGACCCAGAAGCCGGTGCTGCCGGAGGATCCGGATGCCGGTCCGACCCCGCCGAAGGAAGCCTACCTCGGTACCCGTCCGTTCTATCGCCACAAGAAGTGGGTGGAAGCAACGCTGTGGAAGATGGAATCGCTCAAGGCCGGCAACCACATCGTCGGCCCCGCGATCATCGAATCCGACGCTACGACCTTCGTCGTGCCGGACGGCTTCGAGACGACCATCGACAAGCATCGCCTGTTCCATCTCAAAGAAGTCAAGTGAGGAGACAAGACATGAACATGATGAGCCAGAAGGAAATCGGCATCGGCAACCTGCTCAGGAACGGCCTGACCCTCAAGCAGAACCGCGATGCAATCATTGCCCGTACCAAGGAGACCGGCTACTACGACGGTCTGGAAAAGCTCGAGCTGCGTGACAGCGATCCGATCGGTTACGAGAAACTGTTCTCCAAGCTGCGCGGTGGCCTGGTGCACGCACGGGAAACCGCCAAGAAGATCGCGGCCAGCCCGATCGTCGAGCAGGAAGGCGAGCTCTGCTTCACGCTGTACAACGCCGCCGGCGACTGCGTCCTGACTTCGACGGGGATCATCATCCACGTCGGCACCATGGGTGCGGCGATCAAGTACATGATCGAGAACAACTGGGAGGCGAACCCGACCATCAACCCCGGTGACATGTTCACCACCAATGACTGCGCCATCGGCAACGTGCACCCCTGCGACATCGCCACCATCGTGCCGATCTTCTGGGAAGGCAAGCTGATCGGCTGGGTCGGCGGCGTCACCCACGTGATCGACACCGGCGCGGTCACCCCGGGCTCGATGTCCACCGGCCAGACCCAGCGCTTCGGCGACGGCTACATGGTGACCTGCCGCAAGACCGGCGTGAACGACGAGCCGCTGCGCGACTGGCTGCACGAGTCGCAGCGTTCGGTGCGTACGCCCAAGTACTGGATCCTCGACGAGAAGACCCGTATCGCCGGCTGCCACATGATCCGCGAGCTGGTCGAGGACGTGATCCGTGCCGATGGCCTCGAAGCCTACGAGAAGTTCTCGCACGAAGTGATCGAGGAGGGCCGCCGTGGCCTGATGAGCCGCATCAAGGCGATGACTCTGCCGGGCAAGTACCGCAAGGTGTCCTTCGTCGATGTGCCCTACAAGCATGAGGACGTGCAGGTTTCCAACGCCTTCGCCAAGCTCGACTCGATCATGCACTCGCCCTGCGAGATGACCATCAAGCCGGACGGCAAGTGGCGCCTCGACTTCGAAGGTGCGAGCCGCTGGGGCTGGCACACCTTCAATGCCCACCAGGTGGCCTTCACCTCGGGTATCTGGGTGATGATGTGCCAGACTCTGGTGCCGACCCAGCGCATCAACGATGGCGCCTACTACGCCACCGAGTTCCATCTGCCCAAGGGCACCTGGTGCAACCCGGACGACCGCCGCACCGGCCATGCCTATGCCTGGCACTTCCTGGTCTCGGGCTGGGCCGCACTGTGGCGCGGCCTCGGCCAGTCCTACTTCAGCCGCGGCTACCTCGAGGAGGTCAATGCCGGCAACGCCAATACTTCCAACTGGCTGCAGGGTGGCGGTATCAACCAGGATGGCGAGATTCACGCGGTGAACAGTTTCGAAGCTTCCAGCTGTGGCACCGGTGCCTGTGCGGTCAAGGACGGCCTCAACCATGCCGCTGCGATCTGGAACCCCGAAGGCGACATGGGCGATATCGAGATCTGGGAAATGGCCGAGCCGCTCCTCTATCTGGGTCGCAACGTCAAGGCCAACTCTGGTGGCTACGGCAAGTACCGCGGGGGTTGCGGTTTCGAGACGCTGCGCATGGTGTGGAATGCCCAGGACTGGACGATGTTCTTCATGGGCAACGGCTTCATGAACAGCGACTGGGGCATGATGGGCGGCTATCCTTCGGCCACCGGCTATCGCTTCGAGGCGCACAAGACCGGTCTCGAGCATCGCATCGCCATCGGTGACTCCCTGCCCCTGGGCGGTGACATCGACCCGTCGGAGCCGGACTACGAGCGTCACCTCGATGCTACCGCCGTGGTCAAGCGCGACAAGCAGTGCGTCACCACCGAGGACTGCTATGACAACCACGACCTGTACCTGAACTACCTGCGTGGCGGCCCGGGCTTCGGCGATCCGATCGATCGCGAGCCCAAGGCCATCGAGAAGGACCTCAACCAGAAATTCCTGCTGCCGGAGTATGCGCAGAAGGTCTACGGCGCGGTGTTCAGCCAGGATGCCAAGGGCGTGTTCACTGTCGATGAGGCCAAGACCAAGGCTCGCCGCGCCGAAATGCGCAAGGAGCGCCTGGCCCGTGCCCTTCCGACCCGCGAGTGGATGAAGGAAGAGCGCGAACGCATCATCAACAAGCACGCATCGGTGCAGGTCCAGCACATGTTCGCCACCAGCTTCGCGCTGTCGGAGAAATTCACCAAGGAGTTCAAGGCCTTCTGGAACCTGCCCGCTGACTGGCAGTTGCTGGAAGAAGACCTTGGCGTGCCGACCTACGGTTCCAAGCACCGCATGGATCTCTCGCTGATGCCCGACGTCACGACCGTTGTCCAGGTCGAAGAGTGACCTCCATCCAAACGACTACCTGAATCAAGGAGCAAGAAATGTCTTCTACATACACGAACGAGCAGGTCGCTCACCTGGTGGATGGCTCGCTGGACTGGGAAACGACTTTTCGCATGCTGTCGATGCCCAAGGACAACAGCCGTTTCCAGCAGTACATCGACGCCCTGCAGAAAAAGGTGAGCTTCAAGGACCGCATCGTTCTGCCGCTCGGACCGCACATGCACATCGTGCAATCGGCGAAGACCAAGCAGTGGGTCATCAAGTGCGATTGTGGCCACGAGTTCTGCGATTACCGCGAGAACTGGAAGCTGCACGCGGCAATTTATGTGCGCGACACCGAAGAGGCGATGACCGAGGTCTATCCGAAGTTGATGGCGCCCGATACCCAGTGGCAGGTCTACCGCGAGTACTACTGCCCGACCTGCGGTGCGATGCACGACGTCGAGGCACCCACCCCGTGGTATCCGGTGATCCACGACTTCGAGCCCGACATCGAAGCCTTCTACAAGGAATGGGTGAATCTGCCGGTCCCCGAACGGGCTGACTGAGCACTGACGTGAGCGGGGCGCGGAATTCTCCGCGCCCCTTTTTTTATACCTCATCAAATCGATTCGGGGACTGCGAGACATGAACAAGAAATATGCCAATAGCAAAGCCGCGCTCGACGGCCTGCTCTTCGACGGCATGACTGTCGCCGCCGGAGGCTTCGGCCTTTGCGGCATTCCGGAAAACCTGATCGGCGCGTTGCTGGACGCCGGCACGCGCGAACTGACCATCGTCGGCAACAATGCGGGGGTCGACGACTTCGGCATGGGACCGCTGCTCAAGACGCGCCAGGTGAAGAAGGTGGTCGCCTCCTACGTTGGCGAAAACAAGGAGTTCGAGCGTCAGGTGCTGGCCGGCGAACTGGAGCTTGAGCTGGTACCGCAGGGTACGCTGGCAGAACGCCTGCGTGCCGGAGGCGCCGGCATTCCGGGGTTCTATACGCGAACCGCTTATGGGACCCTGCTGGCCAAGGACAAGGAGACGCGCGAATTCGAGGGCCTGAATTACGTTCTCGAGCCTGCCATCCGCGCTGACCTGTCGATCGTCAAGGCCTGGCGGGGGGATCGCGCCGGCAACCTGGTGTTTCGCAAGACTGCACGCAATTTCAATCCGATGATCGCCACCTGCGGACGCGTCACGGTTGCGGAAGTCGAAGAACTGGTGGACGTCGGCGAGCTGGATCCCGACCAGATCCATGTGCCGGGCATCTACGTCGACCGCATCATCCAGGGGGCGGATTACCAGAAGCGCATCGAGTTCCGGACCACCGCTGGCGCCGCGGCGCCCGGCAAGCATGACCCCGTCCGCGAACGCATGGCGCGCAGGGCGGCGCAGGAGTTGCGCAACGGTTACTACGTGAATCTCGGCATCGGCATCCCGACCCTTGTCGCCAACCACATACCGGACACCATCCAGGTCATCCTGCAGTCGGAAAACGGCCTGCTCGGCATCGGCCCCTTTCCGCCGGACGATCAGGTCGATGCCGACCTGATCAACGCCGGCAAGCAGACTATTACCAGCATTCCAGGCAGCAGCTTCTTCTCGAGCGCGGATTCGTTCGCGATGATCCGGGGTGGCCACGTGGATCTGTCCATCCTTGGCGGGCTGGAGGTCTCGGAACGGGGCGACCTGGCCAACTGGATGGTGCCGGGCAAGATGGTCAAGGGGCCCGGTGGCGCCATGGACCTGGTATCGGGCGTCGGGCGCGTCATCGTTCTGATGGAACACACTGCCAGGGACGGTTCGCCAAAGATCCTTCGCCACTGCAATCTTCCGCTCACCGGAAAGGGTGTGGTGGACATGATCATCACCGACCTCTGCGTTTTCGATGTCCAGGACGGGGGTGGTCTGTCTCTGATCGAACTGCACCCGGGGGTCACGCTCGACGAAGTGAGGGCGAAGACGGGCTGCCCGTTTACGGTGCCTGGCACGATGGCCTGGCGGCTTTCGCCGGACTGGCTTGCCGACGAGGATCGGGAGACCTGTTAGGGGTTTCGGCGGCGGGGGAGCGTGGAGGGAACCGGCCGCGATCACCGGCCCGAATGAAAAACGGGGCACCCGAAGGTGCCCCGTTTGCTTTCCGACTTTCCCGGAGGGTTCAGCGTACGTAAGCCGCTTCGCCGTGGGAGGTGATGTCGAGACCCTCGCGTTCCTCTTCTTCCGGCACGCGCAGCCCGATGATCATATCGGTGATCTTGTAGGCGATGAAGGCCACCACCGCAGACCACACGATGGTGATCACCACGCCTTCGGCCTGGATGACGATCTGGCTGGCGATCGAGAAGTCCTCACCGCCGGTGCCGCCCAGGGAGGGGGAGGTGAACACACCGGTGAGGATCGCACCGAGGATACCGCCAAGGCCATGCACGCCGAACACGTCGAGCGAGTCATCCACGCCGAGCATGTGCTTGAGGCCGGTCACACCCCACAGACACACCACGCCGGAGATCAGTCCGAGCACGATGGCGCCCATCGGGCCGACGCTGCCGCAGGCCGGGGTGATCGCCACCAGGCCGGCAACTGCACCGGAAGCGGCGCCGAGCATCGAGGCCT
This sequence comes from Cognatazoarcus halotolerans, assembly GCF_009800965.1. GTDB lineage: Bacteria > Pseudomonadota > Gammaproteobacteria > Burkholderiales > Rhodocyclaceae > Cognatazoarcus > Cognatazoarcus halotolerans. The sequence continues at coordinate 117,468 of NZ_WUAF01000003.1, forward strand.
TGCCCTTGATCACCGATTCAGCCGCACACCACGACAGCACCGCGGCAGCCGTTGCGAACAGGGTGTTGATGAAGGCCAGGGTTGCGCCAGCGGTCGATTCGAGGTTGGAACCGGCGTTGAAGCCGAACCAGCCCACCCACAGCATCGAGGCTCCGACCATGGTCAGCGTCAGCGAGTGCGGTGCCATCGATTCCTTGCCGTAGCCGATACGCTTGCCGAGCACGATCGCACCCACCAGGCCCGCCACACCGGCGTTGATATGCACCACGGTACCGCCAGCGAAGTCGAGTGCACCCTTGTCGAGCAGGTAGCCGCCTGCGCCCCACACCATGTGGGCAATCGGGATGTAGCAGAAGGTGAACCAGATGACCGAGAACAGCAGCACCGCGCTGAACTTGATGCGTTCCGCGAAGGAACCGACGATCAGCGCGCAGGTGATGCCAGCGAAGGTGCACTGGAAGGCGATGAAGATGTACTCGGGCAGCTTGACCGTATCGGTGAACGTGTCTGCCAGCGAGTCGATCGTCACGCCCTTGAGGAAGAGCTTGTCGAGCCCGCCGATGATCGTGCCTTCGCCGCCGAATGCGAGGCTGTAGCCATAGACCGCCCACAGCACCGAGATCAGCGAGAACACCACCATCACCTGCATCAGCACCGACAGCATGTTCTTCGAGCGCACCAGGCCACCGTAGAACAGTGCCAGGCCGGGCAGGGCCATGAACAGCACGAGCAGGGTCGAGACCATCATCCAGGAGACGTCGCCCTTGTTCACCTCGACAGCCGGTGCAGCGGCAGGCGCTTCGGCGGCAGGCGCCGCGGCAGCGGGCGTCGCCACTTCCACGGCGACCGCTTCGGTTACGACGGCGGGTTCGCTCGCAGGCGGAGTTTCGTCCGCCCAACTGCCTCCCGACAGGCTGACCGCACAGGCAGTCAGCAAGATTGCAAACAGTTTCTTCATTTCCTTATCCCCTTTCGTCCTTTGCTCACAGCGCGTCTTCGTCGTTTTCGCCAGTGCGGATACGCACGACTTGCTGGAGGTCGAATACAAAGATCTTGCCGTCACCGATCTTCCCGGTGCGGGCCGATTTCTCGATCGCTTCCACCGCCTGCTCGAGCTGATCCTCGCGAACGGCGGCCTCGATCTTCACCTTGGGCAGGAAATCGACGACATATTCGGCGCCGCGGTAGAGTTCGGTGTGGCCCTTCTGGCGACCGAAGCCTTTCACTTCGGTCACGGTGATGCCCTGTACGCCGATCTCCGAGAGCGCTTCGCGCACTTCGTCAAGCTTGAAGGGCTTGATGACTGCAACTACGAATTTCATGGTGGTATTCCTCTCCGGGACACGGAGCCCCGGAGGGGCTCCACTGCACTGTGCTGATTAGAAGGACTTCGTGACCGAGAAGACGACGCGCTGGTCGGCGTTGTCATCGCTACCGTTGAGGTCGGTATCGATGTAGGCGAGTCCGAAGCCGAACCCTGCATACTCGGTCGATACGCCAAGCTTCCAGTCGTTGTAGGAGGTGCCGTTCTCAACCTTCTGGCGGCCCACGTGGGCGCCCAGGGTGAATGCGCCGACCGGGTAGGAGGCCGACAGGTCGTAGTACTGGCTGCCGTCGGAATCGGGAATGCCGAACAGGTCGGTGAAGGCGTGCGAGAACTTGAAGCTCAGGAATTTCCAGCTGGCACCCAGGTAGAGTTCGGTGGTGTCGGGGGTCTTGCCGCCGATCTTGCCGCCCGGATACACGTATTGCAGCACGCCGACGTCGTAGCCGAAGTCGCCCATCGCGGCCTTGTAGCCACCGTAGACGTCGACTTCGGTGCCGCCCTTGTCGAGCCAGTCGATGCTCGAGCCCCAGACGCCGGCGTACAGGCCGCTGGCGTGCGAGTAGTCGAAGCCGCCCTGGACGGCCATGTTCTCGTTGGTCTGGCTGTAGCCGCGATAAACGTAGTCGGAAACGAAGCCGACGTTGGCGCTGACGCTGTGGGGGCTGTCTTCGGCCATTGCGGGCGCGGCACCGACAAACGGCAGGGCTGCCAGTACAGAGAGGGTGATCAGGGATTTCCGCATGTTTTTCTCCTGGATGAGTGAGTTGCTGTGGCTCCTCCTAAGCGGAAATCGTGCCAGTTGGGAAAGTTTCAAAAAAACAGTGTGTTGCATAAAGGATGGCAAATGGTGCATTGCACCATGCACCGACAGATTGCGATTTCGGAGGCTTGTGCACCAAAGTGGTGCATGCACCGATCGAGTGCAGGCTGCGCTTTCCCTGACGGTGTCGCGTCATGGCCGCGTGCTAGAATCCGGCCCATCAAAAGTTCTTCCGGAGTGCATCCATGGTCGGCCCGCGTCTGTTCGATGAAATCGGCAACAAACTGTCCGAACTCGTGGCGAACAGCCCGGCCAAGGATCTCGAGCGCAACGTGAAGGCCGTGCTGTCGAGCGGTTTCAACAAGCTCGATCTGGTGACGACCGAGGATTTCGAGATACAGCGGGATCTGTTGCTGCGTACGCGTGAAAAGCTCGAGGCGCTGGAGCAGCGGGTTGCCGGTCTTGAGGCGGAACTGGCCAAACTGCGTAGTGCGGGTGCCGACGGGCTCGAAGTCGACTGATCGGTAGCGCTACGCCGCTCCCGGATGCGAGGGGCAGACGACTTCTTCCTTCCTCCGGAACGGCGCGCGGCGAATGCCTTGCCAGGGTATTTCCGATCTCCGGCTGAATCCATGCCTCATCCAGGATCCTGATTCGCGATGCACAAGCGCAGACTTTCGGTCGCTCCGATGCTGGACTGGACCGACCGTTTCTATCGGCATTTCGCCCGCCTGATCAGTCGTCATACTTGGCTCTATACCGAGATGGTGACCACGGGCGCGCTGATCCACGGCGATCGTCAGCGCTTTCTGCGTTTCGATCCGATCGAAAACCCACTTGCCTTGCAACTCGGCGGTAGTGAGCCGGTCGATCTCGCCCGTTGTGCGAGGATGGCCGAGCAATGGGGTTACGACGAGGTCAACCTGAACGTCGGTTGTCCATCCGAGCGCGTCCAGTCGGGGGCCTTCGGCGCCTGCCTGATGGCGGAGCCGGATCTCGTCGCGGATTGCCTGAAGGCGATGCAGGATGCGGTGTCCATTCCGGTCACCGTGAAGCACCGTATCGGGATCGACCAGATCGAGGGTTACGATTACCTGCGCGACTTCGTGGCAACCGTGGCAAGGCGGGCGGAATGCAGGGTCTTCATCGTCCACGCCCGAAATGCGATTCTCAAGGGGCTTTCGCCCAAGGAGAATCGCGAGATACCGCCCCTCAAGTATCCCTACGTACACCGCCTGAAGCAGGAGTTCGCCGAACTCGAGATCGTCATCAATGGCGGTTTCAGCAGATGGGTCGACATCGAGGGCCAGCTCGGACAGGTCGACGGGGTCATGATCGGCCGCGAGGCGTACCACAACCCGTGGATCCTGGCCGAGGCGGACCGGCGGGTCTTTGGCGACGATCATCCGTTACCGGAACGGGCCGACGTGATTGAGCAGCTGATGCCCTTTGTCGAGGCCGAGGTCGCCGCAGGCGTGCCGCTCAAGCACATCGCGCGCCATTTGCTCGGCCTCTACCAGGGGCTGCCGGGTGCGCGAAGCTGGCGCCGGATGTTGTCCGATCATGCTCTGCTCAAAAGCAACGATCCGGCCCTGCTGCTGCGCGCGGTGGACGAAGTCGAAAAGGCGATACGCTCTGCCGCCTGATCCATTCATGCCTTTGGGATATGCATGACAGGTTCATGAAAGATAGAATCGGCCTTTTGCCGATCGCCTACCGACCCGATGTCCCTTGCTCAAGTCCGCAGCCGTGCGCTGGATGGCATGAATGCCCCGGTGGTGATCGTGGAAGCGCATCTGGCCAATGGCCTGCCGGCATTCAGCCTGGTGGGGCTGGCCGATACCGAAGTGCGCGAAGCACGCGATCGGGTCCGCGCCGCCCTGCAGACCGCCTGCTTCGAATTTCCACAACGGCGCATCACGGTCAATCTCGCACCGGCCGATCTGCCCAAGGAAGGCGGTCGATTCGACCTGCCGATTGCGGTCGGCATTCTGGTCGCGTCGGGACAGCTTGAAGGCAAGCGCCTGGACGAATACGAGTTTGTCGGCGAACTGTCTCTGTCCGGGCAGTTGCGCCCGGTGCGCGGTGTGCTGGCGATGGCATGCCAGGCGGTGCGTGAGGCGCGCACGCTCATCGTTCCGGCGGAGAATGCCGCGGAGGCCGCACTCGTGCCGGGGCTGCGCATCCTTTGCGCATCGACCTTGCTGGAGGTGTGTGCTCACCTCAACGGGGTGACCGAAATCACCCCCTATGCGGGCGAAGCGGTGCAGCGAGCCAGGCCCTATCCCGATCTCGCCGACGTAAAGGGGCAGGCGCAGGCGCGCCGTGCGCTCGAGATCGCCGCTGCGGGCCTGCATTCGATCCTGATGTTCGGCCCGCCGGGCAGTGGCAAGTCGATGCTGGCGGCGAGGCTTCCCGGTCTCTTGCCCGCCATGGACGAGACCGGTGCGTTACAGAGCGCCGCGATTCTCTCCCTGGATGGCCAGTTCGATCCGGCGATGCTTGGCGTGCGACCTTTCTTGAGTCCGCATCACTCCTCTTCGTCCGCCGCACTGATTGGTGGCGGCACGATTCCCCGGCCTGGAGAGATATCCCGTTCGCATGAAGGCGTGCTCTTCCTCGACGAACTCCCCGAATTCGACCGGCGTGTTCTCGAAGCGCTGCGCGAGCCGCTCGAGACCGGCGAGGTCACGATTTCGCGGGCGGCTCGACGGGCGACCTTCCCGGCGCGCTTCCAGCTCGTGGCGGCAATGAATCCTTGCCCGTGCGGATTTCTCGGCGACCCGCGCGGACGCTGCCGCTGCACGCCGGAACAGGTCAGCCGCTACCGTGGCAAGCTCTCCGGCCCCCTGCTCGATCGTATCGATCTGGTCATCGAGGTGCCGGCCCTGGCAGACGGCGAGCTGTTCAGCGCCGCGCCGGGTGAGTCTTCGGAGCAGGTCAGGGCGCGGGTGGAGGAGGCCTGGCAACGCCAGCTCGCGCGCCAGGGTTCGGCCAACAGTCGCCTCGCGGCCGGAAGTCTCGAACGGCATTGCCCCGCCAGCGTGGCCGCAAGCCGCCTCATGCAATCGGCGGTCACCCGGCTTGGACTGTCGGCCCGTGCCTGCCATCGCATCCTTCGTGTGGCGCGTACGATCGCCGATCTCGCCGGTGAGGCTCGGCTCGAAGCCGAGCATGTGGCCGAGGCGATCCAGTACCGGCGCGGAATCTGAGCTGCAGGGCTGCGCGCTTCTGCGCGATCATTACGCCCGGGCGCGGCAATATGCGGTCGGCAAGCGAGGTGGCCGCGGGTTACCATGGAGAACTACTCTTCCGCGAGCCCCGTCTTGCCTCTGCCCCATTCGCTTCTGGCACTGATCCTTGCTGCGCTGGCAACCATAGGTCCGTTTTCGATTGACACCTACCTGCCGGCCTTCCACGCGATTGCTGACGATCTCGGTGCGACCCAGGTCCAGGTCCAGCAGACCCTCGCCGCCTACATGCTGCCATTTGCCTTCATGGCGTTGTGGCATGGTGCCCTGTCGGATGCGCTCGGCCGCCGGCGCGTGCTGGTGGTGGCGATGCTGCTCTACAGCGTGGCTTCGGTGACGTGCATGCTCGCGCCATCGATCGAATGGCTGTGGATCGCGCGTGCATTGCAGGGCATGACTGCCGGTGCCGGGATGGTGGTGGGCCGGGCGGTGATTCGAGATCTGCTCGACGGTGCCGAGGCTCAGCGGCTGATGTCGCAGGTGACGATGATGTTCGCGCTCGCGCCTGCAGTGGCGCCACTGGTCGGCGGGGCGATACTCGCCTTTGGTGGCTGGCGGTCCATCTTCGCGTTTCTGGCGCTGTTCGGACTGTTGCTCGGATGGGTGTCGTGGAAGATGCTTCCCGAGACCTTGCCACAGGAGCGTCGCCAGAGCCTTCACCCGGTCAAGCTCGGCAAGGCTTACATGACGGTCTTCCTGCGCCTGCCCTTCTTCCTGCTGGTGATCGCGGTCGCCTGCAATTTCAACGGCTTCTTCATCTACGTTCTGTCGGCGCCGGCTTTCCTCATCGAGCACCTCGGTCGCTCCCCACAGGCGTTCGGCTGGTTGTTCGTGCCCGGCGTGATCGGCATGATGGCGGGTTCGATGCTTTCCGGGCGGGTTGCCGGCCGCTGGAGCCAGCCCCGTGCGATCGCCACTGGTTTCGTGGTGATGGGGGCCGCGGCAACGTTCAATGTGGCGCTGAACATGGCCTTGCCGCCGGCGCTGCCCTGGTCGGTGCTGCCGATCATGATCTACAACTTCGGTATGGCGCTGGCGATGCCGAGTCTGACCATCCTTGCGCTGGATCTCTTTCCGGCACGCAGGGGGCTAGCCTCGAGTTGCCAGAGCTTCACGCAGATGGCGTTCAACGCCTTTACCGCCGCAATCACGGCACCACTGCTGTGGGCCAGCACGCTCGGCCTCGCGCTCGGCATGAGCGCCTATCTGCTGCTGGGCTTCGGGGCGTTCGTGGCGTGGCGGCGGACCGGCGGGGTGCAGGCGTCCGGCGGCTGAGGGGCGCTGCGCTCAGCATTGCTCCCAAGGCAGGCCCTCGTGACGCCAGCCGTTGATCGAATTGCGATGGTGGCTGTCGTCGAGTTCGCCCTCGAAGCCGTGGCGAATGTTGTAAACCCGGCTGAAACCTGCGGCCTCGAGCGTTTTCGCAGCCTCTTCGGAACGGTTCCCACTGCGGCAGATCAGGACCACCGGGCGGTCACCCGAATGGCCGGCAAGCTTGCGCACCTCGCCGACGAAGTGCGGATTGATTTCCCAGTCCGGGCCATCGTGCCACGAGACATGGATGGCCCCTACCGGGTGGCCGACAAAGAGAAATTCCATCTCGCTGCGACAGTCGATGAAGAGCGCGCTCGGATTGTCATGCAGGAACTGGCTGGCTTCGACGGGATTCAGGTGTTGCATGCGTGTTCTTCTCCTTTCGGTCGGGCTCTGCCGTTCGAGACAGTAATGGCAGTGGTGCGAATTTTTGCCCGGAAGCGTGGTTTGGGGAAATACTATTGCGATCCTCTTCGACCAGGATTCCCATGAAGCTCGATCGAATCCAGCGGCAGATACTCGCTGAACTCCAGAAAAACTCGCGCATCAGCAACCAGGATCTCGCCGATCGCGTCGGCCTGTCCGTTTCTCCGTGCTGGCGCAGGGTCCGCGAACTCGAAGAGGCCGGCCTGATCCAGCGCTACGTCGCGGTGCTGGACCGACGCAAGCTCGGGCTCGACGCCTGCCTGTGGTGCCAGGTGCGGCTCAAGAAGCACAGCGCGCAGATCATCGGGCAGTTCGAGACGCTGGTGCACGAGCGATCAGAGGTGGTCGAGTGCTACGAGCTGACTGGCGAACATGATTTCCTGATGAAGGTGTACCTGCCGGACATGGAGTCCTACGCCGCCTTCATGCATGGCTTCCTGCTCAAGCTCCCCGAGATCGATGTGGTGAGGACTGGCGTGACCCTGCGGGAAATCAAGAACGATACCGCGCTGCCGATCTGAAATCGGCGGAGACCGCACACCGCCGGTCGCCGCCCCGCGCCGGCTTCAGGCCGCCTCGCCGAGATAGGCGGCGCGCACTGCCGGATTGGCGAGCAGTTCCTCGCCACTGCCGGTGATGCTGATCTTGCCGGAGTCCATGACGTAGCCGCGCTGCGCGAATTCGAGCGCCAGATTGGCGTTCTGCTCGACCAGCAGGATGGTGACGCCTTCGTCCTTGACGGTCTGTACGACCTCGAAGATCTTCTCCACGACCAGTGGTGCGAGTCCCATCGACGGTTCGTCGAGCAGCAGCAGCCGGGGTCGGGACAGCAACGCCCGACCGATCGCGACCATCTGCTGCTCGCCGCCGGAAAGGGTGCCGGCGACCTGCTGCAGTCGCTCCTTGACGCGTGGCAGCATGGTATAGACCTTCTCGAGGTCCTCCTCGATCGCGGCTGAGTCGTTGCGGATGTAGGCCCCCATCCGCAGGTTCTCCTCGACGGTCAGGCGGGTGAAGATGCCGCGACCTTCGGGGACCAGTGCGATGCCTCTGCGCAGCCGTTTATGGGCCGGCATCGTCGATATGGCCTCGCCATCGTAGATCAGCTCGCCGCCGGCGAGACCGAGCGTGCCGGCCAGTGCATTGAGGGTGGTGGTCTTGCCGGCGCCGTTGGCACCGATCAGGCAGACCAGTTCGCCCCTGTAGAGCTCGAGGTCGATGCCCTTGACCGCCTGGATGCCGCCGTAGGCGATCTTTACATCCTTTAGCTGCAGGATGGGTGTCACCGGATTGGAGTTACTCATGCTTGCCACCCCCCAGGTAGGCGTTGATCACCGCCTCGTTCTTCTGCACCACGGCCGGTACGTCCTCGGCGATCTTCTTGCCGAAATCGAGCACCGACAGGCGGTCGCACAGGCCCATCACCAGCTTCACGTCATGCTCGATCAGCAATACGGTGACGCCGTCGCGGCGGATCTGCTCGATCAGCACCTTGAGTTGCGAGGTTTCGGTGGCGTTCATGCCGGCCGCCGGCTCGTCCAGTGCCAGCAACTGGGGTTCGGTCGCAAGCGCACGGGCGATCTCGAGGCGGCGCTGGTCGCCGTACGAGAGGTTTTTGCAGATGGTGTCGGCAAAGCGTTCGATGCCGACATACTTGAGCAGCTCGTAGGCACGCTCGGTAGTCAGCCGTTCTTCCTCGCGGGTGTGCTTGTTCTGGGTGAGGATGCCCCAGATGTTCGCCTTGGTGCGGATGTGATGGCCGGCCATGACGTTCTCGAGCGCGCTCATCTGCGAAAACAGGCGGATGTTCTGGAAGGTGCGCGCGATGCCCGCTTCGACGACCAGGTGAGGCTTGCCCACCGGCAGCTCGATGCCGTTGAAGACGAATTCGCCATCGTCGGGGATATAAGCGCCGGTGAGCACGTTGAAGAAGGTGGTCTTGCCGGCGCCGTTCGGGCCGATCAGGCCGTATACCTCGCCCTTGTTGATGGTCAGCGACACCTCCGACAGGGCGGTCAGGCCACCGAAGCGCTTGCCGACGTTGCGTGCCTCGAGGAGCTTGATCATGTGCGCACTCCCTTGCCCAGCAGTTCGGGCCGCGAGTAGCGCGCATGGGCCGGTATGAGGCCGCCCGGACGCAGCAGCATCATCAGGATCATCGCCAGCGACAGCAGCAGCATGCGCAGTACCTCGGGATCGAGGAGGACGTGGCCGAACAGGGTTTCCTGCAGGGGGACCGCGATATTGCGCAGGATTTCCGGAAGTGCGGTCAGCGCGAGCGCACCGACCACCGCGCCGGCAATGTTGCCCATGCCGCCGAACACCACCATGGTAAGCACCGCAATCGACTCCATCAGCGAGAAGGACTCGGGGGATACGAAGCCCTGGAAAGAGCCGAACAGTCCGCCCGCCACGCCGCCGAAGGTGGCGCCCAGCGAAAAGGCCAGCAACTTGAGGTTGCGGGTGTTGATGCCGATTGCCTTGGCCGCCAGTTCGTCGTCACGCATTGCCGCCCAGGCTCGGCCGATGCGGGAGATCTGCATACGCTGGATGAACATGATCGAGCCGGCTACGCAGAGCAGGAAAAAGTAGTAGTAGAGGTAGAGCGAGTGGATCTGGACGTCGCCGATGGTGAGGTTGCGCGCGAGGTCCCAGCCGAAGAGATTCATCGAGTCGAGAGCGTTGATCCCCTGGGGGCCGTTGGTGATGTTGACCGGATAGTTCAGGTTGTTCATGAAGATGCGCACGATTTCGCCGAAGCCCAGCGTGACGATGGCGAGGTAGTCTCCGCGCAGTCGCAGGACCGGGAAGCCGAGAATGATCCCCGCCATGGCAGCGAAACCGGCGCCGAGCGGCAGGATCGCCCAGAAGGGCCAGTGCACGCCGAAATGGGGTGATGCGAGGAAGGCCCAGGTGTACGCGCCCACCGCGTAGAAGGCGATGTAGCCGAGATCGAGAAGCCCGGCAAAGCCGACCACGAGGTTGAGGCCCAGCGCGAGCATCATGTAGAGCAGCGCGAAGTCGAGAATGCGCACCCAGGTGCGGCCGAACATCATGGCAATGATCGGCGCCACCAGGGCGATGATGATCACCACCCAGCGCGCGGCCTTGAGGTTGCGCTTGCCCAGGTAGGGAACGGCTTCTGCAAGTTGATCCATGGTCTGTCTCTCCCTCAGGCCCGATCCGAGACCCGCTCACCGAGCAGCCCGGTAGGCCGGAAGATGAGCACGATGCCGAGGATGACGAAGGCGAAGATGTCCTGGTAGGACGAATTCAGGAAGCCGAAGGTCAGGTGTTCGATATAGCCCGCACCGACTGCTTCGACGAGGCCGAGTACGATGCCGCCAAGCATCGCTCCGCCGAGGTTGCCGATGCCGCCCAGCACTGCCGCGGTAAAGGCCTTGAGGCCAGGCATGAAACCCATCGCGTAGTGGGCGATGCCGTAGTTGCTCGCGAACAGTACGCCCGCCACGGCCGCCAGTGCGGCGCCGAGCACGAAGGTCAGGGAAATGATCTTGTTCACATCCACCCCCATGAGGCTGGCCACACGGTGGTTCTCGGCGGTCGCGCGCATTGCGCGGCCGAGTTTGGTGCGCGTCACCAGCAACACCAGGCCGACCATGATGATGGCCGAAGCGACGATCGTGGTGATCTGGATCGGGTTGATATAGACCCCCTCGATGGGTTGCATCGGGGTGGTGGAGATCAGCTGGGGGAAGGTGTGGTAGTTCCGTCCCCAGACGATCATCGCCAGCGTCTGCAGCAGGAAGGAGACGCCGATCGCGGTGATCAGCGGCGCGAGGCGCGGCGCATTCCTGAGTTTCCGGTAGGCGAGGCGTTCCATGAGGAAGGCCACGATCATGCAGACCACCATGGCTGCCAGCAGACCGATGCCGAGCAGCAGGAGGGGGGGCATGTCAGGCGAGACGCCCATCAGGGTGGTGATCACCGTCAGCGCGGTCAGGGCGCCGACCATCAGCACCTCGCCATGGGCGAAGTTGATCAGCCCGAGGATGCCGTACACCATCGTGTACCCGAGCGCCACCAGCGCATAGACGCTGCCGACGACCAGACCGTTCAGAAGCTGTTGGAGCAAGGTATCCATCAGAAGTCTTCTTTTGAAAGTTGTGAGGAACCGGCCAGTCCAGCACCGATGGACCCGCTTCGCCCTCGTGGGTTGTCGCGGGAATTGCCGTGAAATGCGAATGCCATGAGTGCGTGACCATCAAGCGAGAAGGGCCGCGACCCTGTGAGTCGCGGCCCTTCCCAAGGCCGGGGTCCTGTCGGTATGTGCAAGACCGGAACCGGTTTACAGTGCCACCCAGCTTCCGTCCTTGTACTGATAGACGGTAACCGCACCTTCCTTGATGTCGCCCTTGGCATCGAATGCGATCGTGCCGGTCACGCCCGGGAAGCTTTCCGACTTGAGTGCGGGGAGATACTTGGACGGTTCGGGCGAGCCGGCCTTTTCCATGGCGTGGATGATCGCCATCGCTGCGTCATAGGCGTAGGGCGAGTAGATCTGCACGTCGGCCCCGAAGCGCTTCTTGAAGCGGTCGCGGAAGTCTTTGCCGCCTGGCATCTTGTCGAGCGGGATGCCGGCCATGGTGCAATACACCGAGCCCGAGATCGAATCGCCGGCAAGCTTGATCATCTCCGGGCTGCAGCCGCCATCGCCGGTGATGTACTTGGCGCTGATGCCGAGCTGCTTGATCTGCTTGACCATCGGGCCGGCCTGCGCGTCCATTCCGCCGAACATGATCACGTCGGGGTTGGCGGCCTTGATCTTGGTCAGAATGGCCATGAAGTCGGTGGCCTTGTCGGTGGTGAACTCGCGGGCCACGATCTGAGCGCCGGCTGCCTTGGCGGCTTTCTCGGTTTCGTCGGCGAGGCCCTGACCATAGGCGGTGCGATCATCGATGATCGCGATCTTCTTGCCGCCAAGGGTCTTCGCGGCAAAGTTGCCGACCACCGAGCCTTGCTGCACGTCGTTTGCGATGGTCCGGAAGACCGCCTTGTAACCCTGCTGGGTCAGCTTGGGGTTGGTCGCCGACGGCGAAATCATCGGGATGCCGGCCTGGTCGTAGATGCGCGATGCCGGAATCGTGGTGCCGGAGTTGAGGTGGCCGACGATACCCTTCACGTCAGCGTCAACAAGGCGTTGAGCAACCGTGGTGCCGGTACGCGGATCGGCCTGGTCATCCTCTCCCATGAGCTCGAACTTGACCTTCTTGCCGCCGAGCATGATGCCCTTTGCGTTCGCATCTTCCACTGCCAGGCGGGCACCGTTCTCGTTGTCCTTGCCGAGGTGGGAGATCGACCCGGTCAGCGGTGCGACGCTGCCCAGCTTCACGACCATATCGGCAGCGCTTGCAGCGCCGATGCCCATGCCCATGATGGCGATGGCGACGAGGGTTTTTTTCATGAATGATCCTCCAGCGTACTCGTGAGAAAGACTGCATTAACCCGGCCGGTCGGACGGGTTTTCCGTGTTGTCATCGACCCGGACCGAAGCGATCCGGCGACGGGTGCTGCGTATCGACCATCCCGCGGTCGGGCGCGGCCGAGGCTGGCTCGCTTTGTCCCTTCGTCATGCGTATCGCCGACAGAGTGGGCGAATGTTACGAAGGACTGCAAGAACAAAGTGTGCTCATTCTGCAAAAAATATGTGCCAAGGCGGTGGATTTGTCCACGGAATCGCGGATTTAGCGCGATGCGTCGAATTGTGCGACGCGGCATCTTTGGCGGGCTGTCGGCTGCTTTCGGGCTCTGATCGTTGGGTTTGAAGTCGACATGGCCAAGCATTTCAGAAGGGTGGAAGGCGGTTCCGGTATTCGGGTTGGCTGGTGCAATGCACAATCCGTGCCGATTGTGGATAACCCCTATTCCTCGTCCGAAGAACTCCGCCTGTGGCCGGATTCAACCCCCGCCACGAAAAACGGGGCCCTTGCGGGGCCCCGTGACAGTGCATTCGCGCAGTGGACGCACTGCCGTCGTGCGCGACACAGGCGACCTCCTCAGTTGAGTGGCTTCCAGGCACCGTTCTGGAACTGGTAGAGGGTGACGCCGGCTTCCTTGACGTCGCCGTTCTTGTCGAACACGATGTGTCCGGTCACGCCCTTGTAATCGAGTTTCTGGAGCGCGGGCAGGTATTTGGCGGGGTCTGCCGAATTCGCGTTCTTCATCGCCTCGATCAGCGCCATCGCGGCGTCGTAGCTGTACGGCGCGTAGAGCTGCACGTCAGTCTTGAAGCGTTCCTTGAAACGTGCCTTGAACTGGGCGCCGCCCGGCATCTTCTCCATCGGAATGCCCGCCTGGGTGCAATACACATCGCTCGACAGCGCCGCGCTCGAAAGACTCAGCATGCCGCTGGTGCATACGCCATCGCCGCCGAGGAACTTGCCTGTGTAGCCCAGTTGCTTGAGCTGGCGCAGCATCGGTGCAGCCTGGGCGTCCATGCCGCCGTAGAACACCGCGTCGGGGGTCTTGGACTTGATCTTGGTGAGAATCGCCATGAAGTCGGTGGCCTTGTCGCTGGTGAACTCGCGGCCGACGACCTGCACGCCGAGCCGCTTGAGATTGTCGACGAAGGCATCGGCCAGACCTTGACCGTAGGCGGTGCGGTCGTCGATCACCGCGACCTTGGTCGCCTTCAGGTTCTCGGTGACGTACTTGGCCATCGCCGCCCCCTGTTGCAGGTCGTTGGCGATCACCCGGAAAGTGACCTTGTAGCCCTGCTGGGTCAGTTTGGGGTTGGTCGAGGACGGCGTGATCACCGGGATGCCGGCCCGGTCGTAGATGCGCGAGGCCGGAATCGATGCACCGGAGGTGACATGCCCGACGACACCCGCGACGCCTTCGTCGGCCAGCCGCTGGGCGGCCGTGGTGGCTTGGCGCGGATCGGCCTGATCATCCTCGCCGACGAGTTCGAACTTCGCCTTCTGTCCGCCGATCATGATGCCTTTCGCGTTGGCATCCTCGATTGCCAGGCGGGCCCCGTTCTCGCCATCCTTTCCGATGTGGGCGATTGGCCCGGTGAGCGGACCTGCGTGGCCGATCTTGATCGTCACGTCTGCATTGGCCGTGCTTGCGCAGAGCGCGAGGGCGGCAAGGGTCAGAACGGTTTTTTTCATGATTTTTCCTCAGCTAGTGCGAACGGCATGCAACAATCGGCCGGCTGCCCTGCGCCGTCGCAAAGTGGCGCCAGCCCTGCGGGCGGGCGGCCGGATCAGCATTCTAGCTGAATGCGGCCGACCCGGACCTGCCGCCCTGACAAGCCTCGGAGCGTATTTATGAGTCGATTGATGCGTCTGTTGTGTGCCCTCGCGTCGCTGCTTGGCATTGCCGGCTGCGATGTGATGAACATGCAGGAAATCAAGCCCGGTGTGACCACCGGTTACGAGGTGCGCGACCGCATGGGCGCGCCCAATACCGAATGGCAGAATGCCGACGGCACCGTCACCTGGGAATACAGTCGCCAGCCCGAAGGGGTGGAATGCTTCATGATCACCATCGGCAGCGACAATGTCGTGAAGGCGATGGAGCAGGTCATCACGCCTGCCAACATGGCCCGCATCCAGCCTGGCTGGACCAAGGAGCAGGTCCGCCGGCTGCTCGGCAAACAGCGCTCGGTCGAAACCTTCCGTCTCAAGAACGAGGAGGTGTGGGACTGGCGGATTCCCACCGAGCAGGATCTGGCGACCTATTTCAACGTTCACTTCGACATGAACGGTGTCGTCGTGCGTACCAGCAAGAGCACCAGGGCGGGTCCCTGAGCGAGCGCGCAGCGGTGAGCCTGGATCTGCCCGAGTTGCCCGGGGAGCGTGTCGAATACCGGTATGTCAGCGGCCTGCCGGGGGTCGAGCTCTTTTCCGCGGATCTCTCCCGGCATGCCTTCGGGCCGCATACCCATGACGCGTTCGCGATCGGCACCGTGGTGAGCGGCGCCCAGCGCTTCCATTACCGCGGCAGCAATCACGTGGCCGACCGTTCGGCGCTGATGTTCATGAATCCGGACGAACTGCATACCGGCAGCGCCGCGAGCGCGGAGCGCTGGTGTTACCGCTTTCTCCATATCGAACCCGCGACCCTGCGCGAGCTGCTCGGCGAGCGGCCGGCCAGCCCATGGTTCGCGGAGGCGATGGTTCACGCGCCGCAGGACGCGGAAGCCATGCGTCGGGTGATCGATCGTCTGTGGCAGCAGCCCGACGCGCTCGCCGCGGCCGGCGAGCTGTCGGCGTTGCTGGACGCGGTCTGTCGCCGCCACGCCCGCGAACTGCCGGCGATCGAAGCCGGCTTCGATCGCCGCCGCTTCCAGCCGGTGCTCGATCATCTCGAAGCCCACCTCGACCAGCCGCAGTCGCTCGATGTGCTCGCCGCGCTGGTCGGCTTGTCGCGCTTTCATTTCGTGAGAGCGTTCAGCCGGACCTTTCATGTGCCGCCGCATCGCTATCTGCAGGCGCGGCGCCTGGCGCGTGCCCGCCAGATGCTGCGGGCGGGCCGGCAGGCCGCCGACGTGGCGGCTGCGGTCGGACTGTGCGATCAGAGTCATCTCAACCGCTGGTTCCTTCGTCTCTACGGCACCACGCCGGGTCGTTATCAACAGCAAGTTCGTCCAAGCCGGGTTGCCGTTAAGGCGCTAGTCTGATCGCGCACGCTCCCGCCTGATGGGGGCCACGGAGGAAATGATGGACGAGCGCGACGCGCAAATGCGGCATTACGCCGACAAACTCGCCTGGGAGATCGACGCCTGGGACCTCAAGCTTGCGCTGGACGGCGCCGAGCCGGTGACCGTGATCGACGCGCGTTCGCCGGCAGCGTATGCCGCCGGCCATATCCCGGGTGCGCTGAATCTGCCGCACCGCCTGATGGACGCCGCGAGCACTGCCGGTCTCGATCGCGCGCGGCTCTACGTCAGCTATTGCGACGGCATCGGCTGCAACGCCTCGACCAAGGGGGCGCTGAACCTGCTGCGTCTCGGGTTTCGCGTCAAGGAGCTGATCGGTGGCCTGGATTGGTGGCGGCGGGACGGCTATCCGGTCACCGTCGATTCACCGGCGGGCGCCGACGATTGCGGCTGTGGATAGGCCTGCGCTGCTGGTCGGCGTGGCCAGCGCACTCGGCGCCGGGCTCGCCTGGGGGCTGGTCTTCGTTGCACCGCTGATCCTGCCCGACTATCCGCCGGCTCTGCTGGCCTGCGGGCGCTACATCGCCTTCGGCATGATCGCGCTGATCCCCGCCTGGCTCGATCGTCGGCGCATGGCTCGGCTGACGCGTGCCGACTGGCTGGAAGCGATGAAGCTCGGTCTGGTCGGCAACCTGCTCTATTACACTTGCCTGGCAAGTGCGATCCAGCTTGCCGGCGCACCAGTGCCGACGATGATCATCGGCACGCTGCCGCTGGTGATCGCGGTGTTCGCCAACCTTGGCGCCGAACGGGTTTCGTGGCGGCGCCTGGCCGTGCCGATGGGCGTGCTGGCGGGCGGACTGTTGCTGGTCAATCATCACGAGATGCGCCAGCTCGAAGGTGCGCATCCGCCGGCGGGCTACGGTCTGGGAATCCTCGCGGCAGTTGCGGCGCTCGCCTGCTGGACATGGTATCCGCTGCGCAACGCGGCCTGGCTGAAAGCGCACGCCGCGATCGCGCCGGGCAGTTGGGCAACGGCCCAGGGTCTCGCCAGCCTGCCGCCTGCAATCGGCGGCTATCTGGCGTGGGGGATGATCTCGGGTCGGGATGGTGGATTCGAGTGGCCGCTGGGGCCGCGACCGCTCATCTTCGTCATGGTCATGCTGCTCATCGGGCTGCTCGCATCGTGGCTCGGGACCTTGTTGTGGAATCGGGCCAGCCGCCTGTTGCCCGCTGCACTGGTCGGTCAGTTGATCGTCTTCGAAACCCTCGCGGCGCTCGTCTATGCCTTTGCGCTGCGTGGCGCCCTGCCGGATCCGGCGACTGCGCTCGGAATCGCGCTATTGATTGCGGGCGTGCTGCTCGGCGTGAATCTTTTTCGTCGTCGACCGCTCTCAGCCGGGTCGATCATCGTCGCGGAGCCGCCATCTTGAAACGAGTACATCTTCTGTTGCTTTCCATCGTGCTGGCGGGCTGCGCGAGCCTGCGCAGCCCGGTCGCGCTGGAGCCAGGCGTATCGGGGCTCGCCGAGGTACGCGCCGCGTTCGGTCAGCCCTACCGCAGCTATGCCGAACCCGATGGCGGCAAGACGCTCGAATTCTCGAGCCAGCCGAACGGCATTACCTGCCACATGGTGCGGCTCGATGCCGCGGGACGTTTTGTCAGCGTCCGCGATGCCCTGTCCGAGGCGGGACTGGCACGCGTCAAGCCGGGCATGAGCCGAGAGCAGGTCTCGCGCCTGCTCGGCAATCACCGTTCGGTCGAATTCTTCCGGCTCAGTGGCGAAGAGGTGTGGGACTGGAACGTGGACAATCGCAACGGTCCCGGTGTGGCGACGCGATTCAACGTGCACTTCAAGGACGGGAGGGTGGTGCGCACCAGCACCACCTACGTGTTCCCGGCCGACGGCGTGTTCGGAGGTTACGGGCTGTAGTGGCGCTGGAGCGGAGCGGCATTTACCTGCGTCGTCGCGGCAGACCCTGAAGGGCGCGCAACTCGTCGAGCTCCTCGAGCAGGTCGGCCATCAGCGCGGCGAGCTCCGGCACCGCGTCGAAGCTGCGTTCGAGCTGACGCATGCGCCGGGCGCGGAGCAGGCCCGTGCCGGTGATGCGCCACACCCCGGCGACGCTCTCGGCGTGCGGGAAAAGGCCCTCCTCGATATGGCCGATCAGCCATTCGGGTTCGACCGCGCAGGCCGCGGCAACCTGTTCCAGGGTCAGCCAGCTCTCCTCGATCAGGCTGCCGGTCAGAATGTCTTTGTCGTGCATCGTTCAGGCCCCCAGCGCTTCGCGCGGATCGAATGCAAGTTCGCGTGCCATGGTCTCGTACAGTTCCCGTGCCTTCGGCGTGTCGGCCGGCGGCATCACCACCTGGATGTCGATCAGCAGATCGCCCGGCGCGCTGCCGGGAATGCCCTTGCCGCGCACCCGCAGCTGGCGGCCGCTCTGGCTGCCCTCGGGGATACGCACCTTGAGGCTGCTGTCCGGCAGGCGCACCGGCACCACCGCGCCGAGTGCCGCCTCCCAGGGCGTGACCGGCAGGGTGAGGTGAAGGTCGCGGCCGTCCACGCGGAAACGTCCATGCGGCTTGAAATGGATCTCCAGCAGCAGGTCGCCGGCCGGCCCGCCGCCGATGCCCGGGCTGCCCTGGCCGGCCAGCCGGATGAACTGGCCTTCGCGCACACCCTTCGGAATCTTGACGTTCAGCGTGCGTGATTCGAGCTCGATGCGGCCGTCGGCGCCCAGTTTCGGTACCCGCAGGCCGACCTGTCGGGTGGCGCCGTGGAAGGCGTCCTCGAGGTCGAGCATGACCTTGGCGTGGTGGTCCTCGCCGTGCGAGCGGAAACCGCCGCCGGCCTGGTGGAAATGATGTCCGCCACCACCGTTCATGCGACCGAACAGCTCGGCGAAGAAGTCGCTGAAATCGGCCGCCTCGCCGGCTGACGGGCCGGCGCCCGAAAACTCGAAGCCGCTGTCCCAGCCCGGTGGCGGACGGAAGTCCTGGCCGGGTTGGTAGCCGCTGCCGAGCTGGTCGTAGGCGGCGCGCTTCTCGGTGTCGGAGAGCACCGCGTAGGCCTCGTTGATCTCCTTCATGCGCTCGTCCGCGTCGGGCTCCTTGGAGACGTCCGGATGGTATTTGCGTGCGAGCTTGCGGTAGGCCTTGCGGATCTCGTCGGCCGTCGCATCGCGGGCGACACCGATGACCTTGTAGTAATCCCGGAATTCCATGAGCAGTCCTTCGGATGGGCTTCGACTTCGTTATAGATGAGGACGCGGGCCCTGCAGATCAAGGTCTTGAAATGTGCGGGGCAGTGCCTACATCTGTACCTGTCGGCGCCGCTGCGGTGCCATTTCACAAGCGCATGGAGGAAGACATGCTTTATCGATCAGTGTTTCCCGGTGACCTGCTGGCGCAGCTCGAGCGGCTGCAACGTGGCATGCGTGCGGCGCCCGAACTCTCGCCCAGCATTCGCGGTCTGGCGCGCGGCGGCTTCCCGGCCATCAACGTGTCCGCCGGCCCGCAGTCGACCGAAATCCACGTCTTTGCACCCGGCATGAATCCCGCCGACATCGAGCTCCATCTCGAGAAGGGCGTGCTGACCATCCAGGGCGAGCGCAAGGCCGAGGCCCCGGCCGGCGACGAGAAGGCCGCGGTACATATCGACGAGCGTTTCTCGGGGCGTTTCCGCCGGGTGCTGACCCTGCCCGAGGACGCCGATCCGGATGGCGTGGTGGCACGCTATCGTGACGGCGTGCTGCACATCAGCGTCAGTCGCAAGCAGGCGTCGCAGCCGCGTCGCATCGACATCCAGTAAGCGGAGGACATGAGCATGAGCACGAACAATGGCAATGCCGCGCGGCCGGACGAGGCCGTCCGTCAGGATGAAGTCCTGATGCCGGCGGTGGATGTTTTCGAGGACGAAGGCGGGATCACCCTCTACGCCGATCTGCCGGGTGTCCCGCGGGATCGGCTGAGCCTGCACGTGGAAAGCGACACGCTCACCATCGAAGGGCAGATGAGCCCGGAACTGGCCGGTGGCGGCGAGGCCACGCATGTCGAGGTGGCGGTGCCGCGCTACCGGCGGGCCTTCACCTTGTCGCGCGAGTTGGACGTGGACAAGGTGGCCGCGGCTTTCGAGCACGGCGTGTTGAGACTGCGCATTCCCAAGGCTTCGCATGCGCGGCCGCGCAGGATCGAGGTCCAGGTGGGGTGACGACGGCGGGGGCAGGCCGGCGGCGCTCCGGCCCGCCTCGGCAAGAGGAGCAAGGCAATGAAACTCGATGAAATCAAGGATCGCGTCGGCGCGCTGTGGGAGTCGGTCTCGGAAGGCTGGAATCACCTGATCCAGTCGGCGGCCGGTGCCCTGACGCGCTTCCGCCCGGAGCAGGACAGCGGCGTGCCGGCCGCAAGCGAGGTGGACGACGGTTTCTACCTGCCGTCGCGCGGCTGGGCAGTGCTCGGCGGCGATGTGTTCGAGGATGACAGCCGGCTGGTGGTGCGGCTCGAGCTGCCGGGCATGGACAAGCAGGACCTCCAGGTCGAGGTGCTCGACGACGCACTCGTGGTGAGCGGCGAGAAACGCTTTGCGCGAGAGTCGACCGAGGGGCGCTGGCGGGTCATGCAGTGTGCCTACGGCAGCTTCCGGCGTGTCGTGCCGCTGGTGGTGGCGGTCAGGCCTGACGAGGCGCGGGCAAGTTATCGCAACGGTGTGCTGCGGGTCGAGATGCCCAAGGCCGAGCAGGGTGCGCCGCGCTCGCTGAAGATTCCGGTGGATTGAGCCCGGGAAGGGCGGGTTGGCAGGCCGCCCCGCTATAATGGCGGCCTCGCCCATCCGCCCCTGCCGCCATGCAACATTTTCTCGCCGACGATGGCGAAGCCATCCATTACAAGGCTTCGGGCGAGGGGCCGCCGCTGGTGCTGCTGCACGGCTGGACCTCCACACATCGCGACTGGAATCCGTTTCTCGCAAATTTCGAGGCCCGCCACCGGGTGTTCCGCTGGGATGCCCGCGGGCACGGTGGACATCGACTGCGCACCAACACCCTGCCGAGCGTGGCGCGCATGGCGGGCGACCTGCAGCAACTGCTGGAGCAGCACGGGCTCTCCGACGCGGTGGTGGTCGGTCATTCGATGGGGGCGCTGACGCTGTGGCAATACATCCGCGATTTCGGCTGTGAACGCCTCGCGCGCGTGGTGTTCATCGACCAGTCACCCAAGCTGGTGACCGATGCTCAGTGGCCCAATGGTATCTATGGCGACTTCAATCAGGCGCGCAACGAGCGCTTCATCGCCAGCCTCCGGCAGGACTTTGCGGAGACCGTGCTGAGGCTGGTGGCCGACGGCATGAATGCGCCGGCCCGCGAGCGCTACCTTGCCAACGACTCCGGCACGCAGACCATCCGCAGGCGACTCCAGGCGCTCGAGTCAGGGCCACTGATCGACTGCTGGGCCAGCCTTGCCGAGGCCGATTACCGCGACGTTCTGTCGCGCATCGACATTCCCGCGCTGCTCGTCTACGGCGGCGCGAGCAATTTCTATCACACCCGTACCGCACGCTATGTGCGCGACAGCATCCCCAACGCCTTGCTGCATATCTACGATGGCGTCGATCATGCGCCGCACCTGTGGGAGCGCGAGCGCTTCGTCAAGGACGTGCTGGCCTTCGTCGATGCCGTCTGAGCGTGCGCGGCGCCGCCGCTACCGCCCGGTTTCCACCACGCAGCGCCAGGCCGCCAGTTTTTCCTCGAAGCGCATGCCCGCGTGAGCGGGGCTGGTGGAGGGCAGGCGCAGCCTCCGGATGGACTGCTGCGCCGGCGGAAGCGTCGGCAGGATGTGGCGCAGAAAGGTCTTTTCGGCGAGCGCGCCGTTGAAGTGGATCGCGGTGATCGTCGGGCGTGACTGCAGGAAACCGGCAATGTCGTTGGCGACGATCGAATCCTGTTCGATGCTGGCGTCGAGGCTGCCGGGGCGCCGGCAACTCGCCAGCACATCCCACAAGGCGATGCCGCTGCCAGTCAGTGCGGCGCAGCGCTCGACATAGGGCGCGCGCGCGTCGAATCCGAGCAGGGCCGCGAAGATTCGCCAGAAGGCGTTTTGCGGATGCGCGTAGTACTGCTGCTCGGTCAGCGAGCGGACGCCCGGGATGCTGCCGAGCACCAGGCACTTCGCGTCTGCACCGGCGAGCGGTGGAAAGCTCTGGATCAGGGACACGGGACGATTGATGGAAGGGAAGCGGGCCGCGCGGGTCGGCCCGATTATCGTCCGATCGAACGCCCCGTGCAGCAGGCGAAGCGGGCGATCACTCGATCAGGTTGCCCGGCGTCGCCGGCAGACGGGGCATCGTCTGGGTCGGGAACTCACCCGTCAGGGCTTCCAGGAAGGCTGCGATGTCGGTGGCCGTGGCATCGTCGAGCTGCTTGTTCAGCTGCGTGCTGGCCATGACCTTCACCGCTTCGGGAATGGTCTTCACCGAGCCGTTGTGGAAATAGGGCGCGGTATAGATCAGGTTGCGCAGGGTCGGCACCCGCCACATGTGTCGGTCCGACTCGATCGCAGTGCTGGCGTAGCGACCCTGGTCGACATCGAGCTTGTATTGCGCGACATACGGGGTATCGGTAAAGGTCGGGAACCTGGCGAGGAAGGGCTGGCCGGCCGGCATGGCAGGGCCGTCGAAGGCCGCGCCGCTGTGACAGGCGGTGCAACCCGTGGCGGCGAATGCGTTCATGCCGCGCACCTGGCGGGCCGACAAGGCCTTGTGGTCGCCTTTCACGTAACGGTCGTAGGGGCTGTTCGGCGTGACCAGGGTCCGCTCGTAGGCCGCGATGGCCCTGGCCATGTTGTCGACCGTGATGGTGTCGCCCTGTCCGAAGGCCTTCGCGAACAGGGGCGCGTAGCCCGGAATCGCCTTGAGCCGGCCGACTGCCGAGGCGAGATCGGGCATGCCCATTTCCACCGGGTTGGTCACCGGGCCCTTGGCCTGGTCCTCGAGCGTGGCCGCACGGCCATCCCAGAACTGCGCCGAATGGTAGGCGGCGTTCCACACCGTGGGGGCGTTGCGTCCACCTGCCTGGCCATGCACCCCCATCGACACCGGGCGGTGATCGTCGCCGCCTTCCATCACGCTGTGGCACGAGGCGCAGGACACGGTGCCGGTGGATGAGAGGCGCGGATCGTTGAAGAGGATCTTCCCGAGCTCGATCTTGGCTGGCGTTTGTGGATTGTCGGCAGGGATCGGCGGCTGCCCGGGCAGCGCCTGCCAATCGGCCGCACGGGCCATGCCGACGATGGCCGAAAAGGCCATCACGAAAAGGGTGGGGGCGTGTTTCATCTGATGCATCTCCAGCGCGATATCGAATGGAACATGCCCGGTTTTGCCGGGCACGGAGCGTTGGGACGGTCTGTCGTGAGTGACCCGCTCGGGATAATGCTGAGAGGATTTCATTAAGGCCTGCTTAAGAGGTCGTCGTACCCCTCGCGGCGCGGTGCCGGGCGCATCTCGTGAATCCCGCTAAAGCTTCTTCGCGCGTTGCCGTAGTCCGCAAAATGAAGAAAAGGAAACTGCTCCCGCTCGGTATCAAGAAGCGCACGACCACCGAGTTGCCCGCGTTGATTGCGCTCGAGGCAATCGGCAAGCCGTGGTTCTGCGAAACGCATCTGACTGACCTGATGGCCGTCTCGATGGTCTGTCAGGTGGCGGCGGAGCCCGGCTCCGAGATCCACGCGGCCGGTTGCGAACTGTTCGAGCTGCTGGGTCACGAACAACTCGACATCGCGCGGATCGAGCCATTGGTGGTGCTCACCAACGACTGGGTCCAGCGCCAGCCCAACGGCCGTATCCAGGACGCGATCGAGCGCCTGATGAGCCAGAAACCGGCAGCGGCGCCTACGTCCTGAGCCGATTGCGGTGCGTGGTAGGCCCGCCATGCCGATGCGTTCCGGTTAAGCGGCGGTTAAGCATGTCGCTGCAAAGTGCACGCCATGCCATCCGGCTTCAACCACAAGGAACGCAGAAATGAAGATCCGTACCGTAGTCGCTTCGCTCGCCCTCGCCACCATCAGCATGGCGGCCGTCGCCGGCCCCGAATGCACCAAGGCGCCGTCCGACCAGTGGATGAGCGAGGCCGCGATGAAGGAAAAGATCGCCGCCGACGGCTACACCATCGCCAAGTTCAAGAAGACCTCGGGCAACTGCTACGAGATCTACGGTCACGACAAGCTCGGCAAGAAGGTCGAGATCTACTTCAACCCGGTCGACGGCAGCATCGTCAAGCAGAAGCGCGAAGGCTGAGCGCCTTGCCGCCCCCTCCGCCCGGCGGCGGGGGCTGGCGCGACAGGAGGAACACGCGATGCGGACGCAAGCCAAGCCGGTCAAGGTCTGGGACCTTCCGGTACGTCTCTTCCACTGGAGCCTGGTGGCCTGCTTTGCGGGCGCATGGCTCAGTTCCGACGATGCCGAAGCGCTGCATCAATGGCTCGGTTACGGCGCGCTCGGGCTGATCGCCTTTCGCCTGGTGTGGGGCTTCGTCGGCTCCCACCACGCCCGTTTTGCCAACTTCGTGCCCCGTCCGGGAACGCTGGCGGCCTATGTGCTGTTGATGCTGCGCCGGCGCGAGCCCCGTTACCTTGGCCACAATCCGGCCGCTGCAGTGATGATCCTGTTCCTGATCGCGATGGTCGCGGTGATCGGCACCACCGGCTGGCTCATGACCACCGATTGGGGCTGGGGCAGCGATCCGCTCGAAACGATTCACGAGGGCGCCGCCGAACTGGCGCTTGCCGCCGTTGGTGTGCACATATGCGCGGCCATCTACGAGAGCCTGCGTCATCGCGAGAACCTGGTCGTGGCGATGATCACCGGAATCAAGTGGCGATAGCGGCCCCGCGCCTGCGGCGGGTCTGGCCCGCCGGCTGCTGCAGGCCTTGCCCGATCGGGACGCTCCCGCCGCTGCGTCTCGACACCCTGCCGAAAACCCCTTAAAATCCGCCGCTTGCTGAGGAGCGCTGCGACCCGTTCGGGCTGTGACCCCGGGCCAGGCTCAGCAACGAACAACGGCGCTCGCAAACCTTCAGCCGGGTTTGCCGCGCCGTTTTGCATGTGTGGCCAGTCCGGTGAGTGTCCAGAAATACCGAGGATCGATCCATGCAAGCCGACCGCAGTGCCGAAATCAGCGACCTTCTCGCCCGCCGCATCCTGATCCTGGATGGTGCGATGGGCACCATGATCCAGCAGGAGAAGCTCGGCGAGGCCGATTACCGCGGCACCCGCTTCACCGATCATCCGCGCGACCTCAAGGGCAACAACGATCTGCTAGTGCTGACCCGGCCCGAAGTGATCGGCGGCATCCACCGCGCCTACCTCGAGGCTGGTGCCGACATCATCGAGACCAACACCTTCAACGCCACGCGCGTCTCCCAGGCCGAATACGGCCTCGAGTCGCTGGCCTACGAGCTGAACGTGGCCGGCGCGGCGCTGGTGCGCGGCCTGTGCGACGAATTCACCGCGCGCAATCCCGACAAACCGCGCTATTGCGCCGGTGTGCTCGGCCCCACGTCGCGCACCCTGTCGATCTCGCCCGATGTGAACGACCCGGGCTTTCGCAACACCAGCTTCGATGCACTGGTCGATGATTACTACGACTCCGCGCGTGGCCTCATGGAGGGTGGGGCCGATCTGCTGCTGATCGAGACCATCTTCGACACGCTCAACGCCAAGGCCGCGGTGTTCGCGGTCGAGAAGCTCTTCGCCGACCTCGGTCGCCGGCTGCCGATCATGATCTCCGGCACCATCACCGACGCCTCCGGCCGCACCCTGTCGGGCCAGACCGCCGAGGCCTTCTGGAATTCGCTGGCGCATGCGAAGCCGCTCAGCTTCGGCCTCAACTGTGCGCTCGGTGCCAAAGAGCTGCGCCAGTACGTGGAAGAGCTTTCGCGGGTGTGCGACTGCTTCGTCTCCGCCCACCCCAACGCCGGCTTGCCCAACCCGCTCTCGCCCACCGGCTATGACGAGACCCCGGAAGCGCTGGCCGGCGAGATCACCGACTGGGCCGCGAGCGGCATGCTCAACATCGTCGGTGGCTGCTGCGGCACCACCCCGGCCCATATCGCCGCGATCGCCGCGGCGGTGGGGGGTGTGGCGCCGCGGGTGCGCCCGGAGATCGAAAAGAAGCTGCGCCTGTCCGGCCTCGAGCCCTTCAACGTGGGCGCGGATTCGCTCTTCGTGAACGTCGGCGAGCGCAC
This sequence comes from Cognatazoarcus halotolerans, assembly GCF_009800965.1. Taxonomy (GTDB): domain Bacteria; phylum Pseudomonadota; class Gammaproteobacteria; order Burkholderiales; family Rhodocyclaceae; genus Cognatazoarcus; species Cognatazoarcus halotolerans. The sequence goes on from NZ_WUAF01000003.1 coordinate 143,408, forward strand.
CAACGTGACCGGCTCGAAGGCCTTCGCGCGGATGATCCTCGAAGGGCGCTTCGACGACGCGCTCTCGGTGGCTCGCCAGCAGGTCGAGAACGGCGCGCAGGTGATCGACATCAACATGGACGAGGCGATGCTCGACTCCATGGCGGCGATGGAGAAATTCCTCAAGCTGATCGCCTCCGAGCCGGACATCTCGAAAGTGCCGATCATGCTCGACTCCTCCAAGTGGAGCGTCATCGAGGCTGGCCTGAAATGCATCCAGGGCAAGGGCGTGGTGAACTCCATCTCGATGAAGGAGGGCGAGGCGGAGTTCCTGCGTCAGGCGCGGCTGTGCCGCCAGTACGGCGCGGCGGTGATCGTCATGGCCTTCGACGAGAAGGGCCAGGCCGACACCTATGCGCGCAAGACCGAGATCTGCCAGCGCGCCTACGTGCTGCTCACCGGGATCGGTTTCCCGCCCGAAGACATCATCTTCGACCCCAACATCTTCGCCATCGCTACCGGCATCGAGGAGCACGACAACTACGCGGTCGATTTCATCGAGGCGGTGAAGTGGATCCATGCGAACCTGCCGTACGCCAAGACCTCCGGCGGGGTTTCCAACGTGAGCTTCAGCTTCCGCGGCAACGACCCGGTGCGCGAGGCCATCCACACGGTATTCCTCTACCACGCGATCAAGGCCGGTATGAGCATGGGCATCGTCAACGCCGGCATGCTCGGCGTGTATGACGATCTCGATCCGGTGCTGCGCGAGAAGGCCGAGGACGTGGTGCTCAACCGCCATCCGGGTGCCGGCGAGGCGCTGGTCGAGTTTGCGGTGACGGTCAAGGAAGGCAAGGCGAAGAACAGCGGCCCGGACCTGTCATGGCGCGAGCGCTCGGTGGAAGAGCGGCTCAAGCATGCGCTGGTCAAGGGCATCACCGACTTCGTGGTGGCCGACACCGAGGAAGTGCGTGCGAAACTCGCCGCCGAAGGCAAGCCGCCGCTGTCCGTGATCGAAGGTCCGCTGATGGCCGGCATGGACGTGGTCGGCGACCTCTTCGGCGCCGGCAAGATGTTCCTGCCGCAGGTGGTCAAGTCCGCACGTGTGATGAAGCAGGCGGTGGCCCACCTGATTCCCTTCATCGAGGCCGAGAAGCTGCGCACCGGCGCCACCAGCAAGGGCCGCATCGTGATGGCCACGGTGAAGGGCGACGTGCACGACATCGGCAAAAACATCGTCGGCGTGGTGCTCGGCTGCAACGGCTACGAGGTGATCGATCTTGGCGTGATGGTGCCGGCCGAGAAGATCCTGCATGCCGCAAAGGAACACGGTGCCCAGGCGATCGGCCTGTCCGGCCTGATCACCCCCTCGCTCGAGGAGATGAGTCACGTCGCCGCCGAGATGAAGCGCCAGGGCTTCGACCTGCCGCTCCTGATCGGCGGCGCCACCACCAGCCGTGCCCACACCGCGATCAAGATCGCGCCGCATTACGACCAGCCGGTGGTCTATGTGCCGGACGCCTCGCGGGCGGTCGGCGTGGTCACCGCGCTGCTCTCGGAAGGCGGTGCCGAGGAGTTCAGGCTGCAACTGGCGGCCGACTACGAGAAGCTGCGCAGCCAGCACGCCAACAAGAAGGGCGTGCAGCTGGTCGGTCTCGAGGCCGCGCGCGCCAACGCCTTCCGTACCGACTGGACCGCCGAAGCGGTGGCCGCGTGCAGCAATTCGCACCAGGCCGGCTTCCAGCCCTACAATCCGCCGGAGCCGAACACACTGGGGGTGATGGCGCTGGATGTCGATCTCAACGATCTGCGTGACTACATCGACTGGGGCCCGTTCTTCCAGACCTGGGACCTGGCCGGCAGCTTCCCGAAGATTCTCGAAGACGAGGTGGTGGGCGAGACCGCGCGCAGCGTCTTCGCCGACGCCAAGGAGATGCTCGAGGACCTCATCGCCCAGGAATGGCTGCAGGCCAAGGCGGTGTTCGGGCTCTTCCCGGCCAACAGCGTCGGCGACGACATCGAGTTCTACGACGACGAAGCGCGCGATGAGCCGATCATGACCTGGTTCGGGTTGCGTCAGCAGCACGAGCGTCCCGCCGGCAAGCCGCACTGGTGCCTGGCGGATTTCGTGGCGCCGAAGGATGCTGGCGTGCGCGACTGGTGCGGCGCCTTCGCGGTGACCGCCGGGCTCGGCATCGAGATCAAGCTGGCGGAGTTCGAGGCTGCCCATGACGATTACCACGCGATCATGCTCAAGTCGCTCGCCGACCGCCTCGCCGAAGCGACCGCCGAATGGTTGCACGAGCGGGTCCGCAAGGAGTTCTGGGGCTACGCGGCGGACGAGGCGCTCGACAACGAGGCGCTGATCAAGGAGCGCTACCGCGGTATCCGTCCCGCGCCAGGCTACCCGTCCTGCCCGGATCACACCGTCAAGGCCGCCCTGTTCCAGCTGCTGGATGCCCCGACCAATGCCGGCATGGGCATCACCGAGTCCTTCGCCATGACGCCGGCGGCATCGGTATCGGGCTTCTACTTCGCCCATCCCGAAAGCCACTACTTCGCGATACCGAAGATCGGTCGTGATCAGCTCGAAGACTGGGCGCGGCGCACCGGGCTGCCGATCGCATCCGCCGAGCGCTGGCTGGCGCCGCTGCTGTAGGCGTGCGGCGGACCGACATCATGGATCAACCGTCGCACGCCGCTGACGACGAGCCCATGAAGCCGGTTGCGCCGGACGATGCGATCGAGCGAGCCTGCCGTCATCAGCTGGTGCAGCTGCTGTACCGGGGTGCCCCGCGTGCCCATCGGCTGATCGTCGGTATTGCGCTGCTGATCGCCGGGGGCAATCTCTATTCCGGCGTGGTTCCCATGCCGGTCGGAATGACCTGGCTGGTCGCCACGCTCGGCGTCACTGCCTGGCGGCAGCACACGCTGATCCGCTTCCGAGCGGCGCAGCCGTCGGCGGATGAAGCGCGGGCGTGGTTCCGGCGTTTCGTGCCCGGGTCGATCGCGACCGCCTGCGGCTGGGGGCTGACATCGCTGGTGTTCATGCCCGCCGCGCCGCTCGAGATGCGGATCTTCACCGGCATCATCATCGTCGGCACGGTGGCCGGCGCGGTGCCCATCCTGGGCGGCGCAACCTCGCTGTTCGGCGCCTATGCGGCGCTGTCGATCGTGCCGGTCGCGCTGGTCTTCATCGTCGACCCGAGCGGCCCGCTCGATCCCTTTCTGGGCGTGGCCTGCCTGCTGTTCCTGGGCGGCATGTACGGCGCCGCGCGGCAGTTCGGCGTGGTGCTCAACGGGTCGATCCGCCTCAACCTGGAGAAGGAGCAACTCGTCGGCGAACTACGCCAGGCACGCGATCACGCGGAGTCCGCGAACCGCGCCAAGAGCGAGTTCCTCGCCAACATGAGCCACGAGATCCGTACGCCGATGAATGCGATCATCGGCTACAGCGAGCTGGCGCGGCTCGACGCCGACGCGCACAGCGAGCTGCATGGCTATCTCGCGACGATCCATTCTTCGGCGCACGGATTGCTGCGCATCCTCAACGACGTCCTCGATCTCTCCAAGATCGAAGCCGGCAAGATATCGATCGACAGCAACCCGTTCGGCCTCGCCGACATGTTGGCGCAGACCATCGCGCTGCTGTCCCTCCAGGCCCGCGAAAAGGGGCTCGCACTGAGGCTCGAGACGGCGGCGGACCTGCCCGAAACCGTGATCGGAGACCAGACTCGAGTCCGGCAGATCCTCATCAATCTGGTCGGCAACGCGATCAAGTTTACCGAGCGCGGCGAGGTCAGGCTGGCGGCAAGCGTGGTCGCGCGAAGGGATGACCGGGTCGAACTGTCGTTCAGTGTGCACGACACCGGGATCGGCATCGCACAGGCGCAGCTCGGCACCATCTTCGAGGCCTTTGCGCAAGCCGATGCGAGCGTTTCGCGTCGCTACGGCGGCACCGGGCTGGGCCTCTCGATCAGTCAGCGGCTGGCCGCCCTGATGAACGGCCAGCTGAGCGTATCGAGCGTGCCGGGAGAAGGCAGCACCTTCGTCTTCCGCGTGCCTCTGCGCACCGGCTGAGTCCGGCCACACGCAGCAGCGCGGGCGCCTAACGCGACCTGGCGCCGGCGTCCCGTCCGTCCCCGGCCTGTTCGGCCAGCCGGCGCGCGAGCGCCACCAGCACCGGCGCATCGTGGAGGCCGTCGATGAAGCGGGCGGGAATGGCATCGAGTCCGACCTGGGCGCCGGCCAGCGCCCCCGCAAGAATCGCTCGCGCCTGGTTCTGGCCACCGCCGTTGACCGCGTGCAGCACCGCGGATTCGAAATCGTCGGCAAAACGCGCCGCGAGGTAATAGGCTGCCGGCAGCTGGTGATAGATCGCGCACGGCATGCCATACACGATCGAGACCTTCCAGGCCGGCTCGATGCGAATGTCGGGGTCGATCGCCGCGCTCGCCATGTAGGAAGGCGAGAGCAGCGCGTCAGGCGAGGCAAAGCGGCCGGCGCGGGACGGCTCGGCCTCTCCGGCACGGGGCGCCTGCAGCTTGCCGGTGGTCACCGCATGAAACGGCAGTTCGCCGGATTTGACGAGTGCCATGAGTCTGTCGGAAAGCGCCCCGTCGAGCTTGTGGCCCTGCACCAGTTGGCCAAGCACCGCGCAGAAGGCGACGCTCATCGACACCACGGTGTCGTCGTTCTGGGTGAGCAGGGTGTTGCCGGCGCACGCGCTCGCCAGCCGGCCGGGGTCGCCGGCGTAGCGTACCGCGATGGCGAGCGCCCGCTCGATCGCCTCGGTGGTGTCGGCATGGCCGCCGATGCTGCCCCACGGCAGGCCCTGCTCGACGCGCTTGTGCCACGCGTCGCGAATCGACTGGCTGGTGTAGCCGCCGGGGCCGTTGATTGGTGTGCCGTCGATCTGTGCAAAGAGCGTCTCGTCCATGCGCCGGCAGAAGTCGGTCTCGTCGTAGCCGCCGCACTCGACCAGCGAACGCAGGGTCAGGGCGAGGATGTAGCCCGCCTGCGACGCTTGTCCGGCCTTGAGGCCGGCATGGTAGCGGCCTGGTCGGGGATCGGTGTAGCCGTCGATCCACTCGCCGTAGTCGCGCCGCAACTCGTCGAGATCGTAGTACCAGTGCGGGCCCAGCGCGAGCGCGTCACCGATGAAGGCGCCCATGATGGCGCCGGCGGCACGATCCTGAAAGGGGGTCACGTCCGACATGCTGTTGCCTCCGTAAAGTTCCGGAATCGCAGGATGGCGCTTGCGCCGCGCCGCGCGTGCCGGGACCCGGGTCCCGGTGGTTTCACTCGAACAGCGCGCCGACGCTCGCGCCGCTGTGGATACGCTCGATGGCCGCGGCCAGCAAGGGCGCAACGGTAAGAACAGTCAGTTTTTCGAAGTGTTTCTCTGACGGCACATTGACCGTGTTGGTGACCACGATCGACTCGATCTCGGCGGCGCGCAGCCGCTCGATGGCCGGTCCGCACAGCACGCCGTGCACCGCGCCGGCATGCACCGTACGGGCGCCCGCGCGCTTGAGCGTCTCGATGGTCGACACCAGCGTGCCGCCGGTGGAGATCTCGTCCTCGAAGATCACCACGTCGCGGCCCGCCACCTGGCCGACGACCTCGCCCTGCTTGACCTGGGTATCGCTGACCCGGCGCTTGTCGATGATCGCCATGGGGATGCCGAGGCGCTCAGAAAAGCGTCCGACCCGCTTGGCGCCACCCGCGTCGGTGGCCACCGCCACCATGTTGCCGAGATCGTGGTTGTCGCGGAAATAGTCGGCGATCGTCGGGATCGCGGTGAGGTGGTCGACCGGTACGCTGAAGAAGCCATGCACCTGGTCGGCGTGCAGGTCCATGGTCAGCACCCGGTCGGCGCCGGCGGTCTTCAGCATGTCGGCGATCAGGCGGCCGGTGATCGAGATCCGCGGCGCATCCTTCTTGTCCGAGCGCGCATAGGAATAGTAGGGAATCACCGCGGTCACGCGCCGTGCCGAGGCACTGCGCAGCGCATCGAGGGTGATGAACAGCTCCATGATGTGGTCGCTCACCGGTTCGGTGAAGGACTGGATCACGTACACGTCGCGTTCGCGCACGTTCTCCTGGATCTGCACATGCAGGTTGTCGTTCGAAAAGCGTGAAATCTCGAGCGGGCTGAGCCGCAAACCGAGCTTGTGGCAGATCTCGGCGGCGAGCGCCCTGTTCGAATTGCAGGCAAAGATCTGGAGGGCGTCGTTCATTTCGGGCAGCGCGCGACGAGGCGTCGCGAAGAGAGCAGGCGGAGTTCGGGATTGTATGCCCTGGCGCCAGCCTTGGGGCAGCTCGTCCGTGACCGATTTTGTGCCAACAGGCAAATCAAGCCAGCGCACGATCCAGCGATGCCTGCGCCTGGCGTCCGAAGCAGCCCTGCCGGGCGTCGGCGTTACGGCACTTACCTGCGACCGGCCGAATGTGGTGCGCCCCGGTTGGGGCTGCTAGCCGTTCAAGCCTCGACCGGTGTCCCGAGCCGCTTTTGCACGCAGCGCCTCATACAGCCCCGCCGGCCCCAGCAGGATGCACTTCAGCCCTTCCCGAATCCGTTCGGAGGCAAGGGCCTGGGTGCTCATGCTCTGGTGGGCGTCGAGGGCGTCCATGATGGCGTTCATCAGGGCGCTGTCCAGGTCGGGGGAGTTGCCGAACTGCTGCTTGCCGTTGGCGGCGGCCTGCTGGACCAGGGTGTCGTTTTCGAGCAGCTTGCCCTTCAGTGAGCCATTTACATACACGAGCTGGTCGTTGTCTGAGACGTCGCCCTCAAACAGGCCGTTCACCTGCCTGATGATTTCGGCTAGCAGGGCCTTCTCCTTGTCGTGAACCGTACCGCTGCCGGTCTCATCCATCGGCATCAGCTTTACCGCGTCGCCCTTGTTCAGATCGAGCGACTGCCTGCCTCTGTCCTTCAGCACGTGGTGGGTGAGCACGACCCTGGAAAGGTCGACGGTGTCGCGTTCCCGGCCGAATTCGAGCAGCGGGATGAGGCGCTTGTAGAAGATGAAGCGCTTTTCGATGTCGGTGTTGCCGTAGTCGAAAATCTGCGACAGAAAGGAATAAAGACGTGCAAAGGTGCCCATGTCGCCCTTGAACAGTACGAGTGCGTCCATCCCGTCCTTGGCCGCCTTCGCGCCTTGCTCATCCTCGTTCGCAAGCGCATTCGTGCGCTCGGCCTGGAGCGCCTTGTAGCGCTTGAGCAGACGGTCTGCCACCGGGGCGATGGCGGCACTCAGCTGTTGCTGGGTGCCGTTCGGGTCCATTTCGACCCTGGCCACACGGTCGACTTCAAAGCCGTCGTAAAGGCCCGCCGCGTCCAGCTTGGCGCGCAGGTCGAAGACCAGGTGAGGATCGGTCGTCGATTCGAGCTGCGCCGTGTCGTAGTAGGTCTTGAACGCTGCCAGGATCTCCTCGGGTTCGTTTACGAAGTCGAGGATGTAGGTAGTGTCCTTGCCGGGATAGGCGCGGTTCAGGCGAGACAGGGTCTGCACGGCCTGGATGCCGGCGAGGCGCTTGTCCACATACATGCCGCACAGCAAGGGCTGGTCGAAGCCGGTCTGGAACTTGTTGGCCACGAGGAGCAGCTGGTATTCGGGGCCCTTGAAGGCCTCGCGAATGTCGCCTTTCAGGCCGGGGTTGAGCAGCCTGCTGTGCTCGCTGACGGGTTCGGGGAACGAATCCGGGTCGTCGATCTCGCCCGAGAAGGCCACCAGCACGCCCAGCCGGTACCGCCGCCTTGCGATGTAGCCGGTAATGGCTTTTTGCCAGCGCACTGCTTCCTTGCGACTGCTGACGACCACCATGGCCTTGGCTTTGCCATCGAGCAGCGGCTGAACGTTTTCCCGGAAGTGCTCGACAACGAGCTGGACCCGCTGCGCGATGTTGTACTCATGCAGGCGCACCCACTGCATGATGCCTTTGAGGGCTTCCGACTTTTCGACCTGAGTCTCGTCGTACTCCTTGCCGTCATTGGCCAGTTTGAACGCGAGCTTGTAGCTGGTGTAGTTCTTCAGTACATCGAGGATGAATTCCTCCTCGATGGCCTGGCGCATGGAATACACATGGAACGGCTCGGGGAGTCCGTCAGCATTCTTCCGCCCGAAAAGCTCCAGGGTTTTCTGCTTCGGTGTGGCCGTGAAGGCGACGTAGGTCAGCCCTCTGTCCTGGCTTGCCTTGGCGGACATCTGTGCCGCAAGCAGCGCCTCGGTATCGATTTCGCCGCCGTCTTTCAGCTCGGCCAGTTCCTCTGCCGAGAGCACCTGCTTGAGCCTGGCCGCGGCCTCACCGGTCTGGGAGCTGTGAGCTTCGTCCGCAATCACCGCAAATCGCTTGCCCTCAGTCGCAGCGAGCTCCTGCACTGCCTGGAGTGCGAACGGAAAGGTCTGGATGGTGCAGACGATGATTTTCTTGCCGTCTTTAAGTGCCTGAGAGAGTTGGGCACTCTTGCTGCCATGTTCGTCGCTGATGGTCGCGACCACGCCGGTCGTGCGCTGGAAGTCGAAGATCGCTTCCTGCAATTGAGCGTCCAGCACCGTGCGGTCTGAGACGACCAGCACGCTATCAAAGAGCTTCTGGTTGGCGGCGTCGTGCAGGTCAGCCAGGAAGTGCGCACTCCAGGCAATCGAGTTGGTCTTGCCTGAGCCCGCTGAATGCTGGATGAGGTAGCGCTCACCGGCGCCGTTCGCCAGCACATCCGCAATCAGCTTCCGCGTCGCGTCGAGCTGGTGATACCGGGGGAAGATGACGCTGGTGAGCTGCTTCTTGTCGTTGCGCTTGCCGATGAGATAACGCCCCAGAATCTCGAGCCAGCTATCGCGCTGCCACACCTCTTCCCACAAATAAGACGTCGCAAATCGATCCGGGTTCGGCGGATTACCGGCGCCACCTTCATTGCCTTTGTTGAAGGGCAAGAAGCGCGTTGCCTTGCCTGCCAGCAAGGTGGTCATCATCACTTCGGACTGGCTGACCGCGAAATGGACAAGCGCGCCACCCGGGAAGCTGAGCAGTGGTTCGACCTTGCCCCCCTTGGGTGCCGGCTCTCGGTCGAAGCGGTACTGGTCCACCGCATCGCCGACACTCTGCGTGAAATTCGACTTCAGCTCGGCCGTCGCTACCGCAATGCCATTGACGAACAGCACCAGGTCCAGTGCGTCCTGGGCATTGTTCAGCGAGTGACGCACCTGCCGAACCACGCGAACGCGGTTGGCTGCGTAGGCTTTCTGAATGGTCTGGTTGAGGCCGAAGGCGGGTTTGAACTGCGCGAGAGACAAGGGCTTCTTTAAGCCGACCATCTCGACTCCGCGCCGGAGCACTTCGAGCGTGCCTTGTTCGTTCAGGCACTTGCGCACACGTTCGGCCACCACCTTGCCCACGGTGGCACCATGAGTCCTGGCAAGCTTCTCCCAGCTGTCCGACTGCGTTTCTTCCACCCAGGCGAGCAGGTCGGGCAGGTACAGCGCATTCTCGCGGTCATACCGGGCCGCATCACCGTCGGCGTAGCGCCAGCCATGGGCCGCCAGGTGGGCACAGATTTCCGTTTCGAAGTGACGCTCCTGATGCAGGCTCATCAACACATCTCCCTCAGGCGCGCCAGTACCACGTCGGCACGCTCCGGCTCCGCAATCAGGCCGGGCAAGACATTCATGAAATCGGGCTGGGCCAGCAGGCCGGCAATAGTGCGTGCCACAAACGCCCTCAATGCCGCAGGCGCACCCGCCATCTCCCCGGCGAGCGACTCACGGCCATCGACGACGTTGAGCACATCCTCCAGGTCGTGGCTGCTCAGAAAGTCGCCTTTGCCGCGACTGGCAAAGGCTTCCAGCTTGGTGGCCACGAAGGCCACGGCGCTGAGCCGGCGGATATGCACCCCCGCGGCGATCTCCACTGATTCCGCGCTGTGAACCGCGTAGGCATACCAGGGATTGGTGAAACCGAGCACCGCGTCATCCACCGGCATGAGGTCGAAGGGCAGGCCGGACTCGCGATGCACCCAGCGGCAGATCACCTCGCTGCTCATGTCGCGTCCGAAGCCCAGCGCCGGCAGCTTGCCTTCCAGGTGCTGAAAGGCGGCGCGGCCGGCCTCGACGATGGCGTCCACATCCGTGGTCGCCCGTACGCCCTCGGCCAGCGGGTCGGTCAGCAGCAAGCCCGCCACGGAACCGCCCACGAACACCAGCTGCGCGCGCAGCTCGCCCAGCGCCCCGGCGATGCGCCGCAGCTGCGGCAGGTTCGGGTCATTGGGGTTCATGGCCCTCGTCCCCCAGCGCCTTTGTCAGCAGCTCGGCCGCCAGGGCGCGCTCACGCGCCCGCCCCATGCGCAGCGCGTCGAGCAGGGCCAGCAGGCGATGCAGGGCCGGGTCGGCGAGCGCCGCCTCCGGCGCGCTGCGATAGAGGGGGGAGAGGGTCGGCCCTTTGGCGCTGCCCCCGGCATGCGCCCACACCGGGGCCTCGCCGGGGGCGGCATTGAGCGCACTGGCCAGCGGCTGGGCACCAAACGCGGTCGGCACCCCGCGCTTGACCGGGCCGCTGATGGCCGGCCACACATAGCGCGCCCCGTGCAGCATGAATTCCAGCAGGGCCGGGCGCACCGGCTGCCAGCCGTCGCGCCCCTGCGACACCGCCAGCCCGGCCGCCAACGCGCGCTTCACGCAGGCATGGGTTTCGGACGCGCTCATGCCCAGCGCCGCCCCCAGGGCGGCATAGGTCCAACGCTGCGGCGGATGCGCCACGACCTTCAGCAACACCAGCAGATCCTGCGGCTTGAGTTCCATCGGCGGCTCTATTCGCGATTCGCGAATAGCGAATATGCTCGTAATTCATGCATTCCGCAAGCGGCTGGAAGCGGCCCTGTTATGCCAGCGCGCGTACGTCGATCTGGCCGGTGACGGCGGCGGAGATGAGGGCGGTGCGGCGTTCTTTTAGGAGTTCAATGGCGCGAGTAGCTTCCGAGTTCAGCGCATCAAGGTGTGATGTTTCCTCGACAATAAATTCTAGAATTTCTTGTTGCTCGTCTAAAGGCGGAAGAGGAATTCCTAGTTCACCTATCGAGACCATGTTGAGCCCTTCCATGGTCGTTCCTTGGGCGGCTAGCGAAAAGTACTTCTGACTGGTCGGGTTGTTAATGAAGACCTGCAAGTACTTTGGAGCAATAAGCGCCTCTTTCACTCGGTAAAGAACCAGCCGTGGGTTGATGATGCCCGGTTCTGCGTCCGCAGGGACCAATGCGGCCCGGCCTATTGTCCCCATGACGCTAATCAAGACGTCGTTCGGCCGCACCAAATAGCGTGTCATCTCAGAGAACTTGTCCTGCGAGATGTAGTAGTCACCGATGGAAAAGTCGTTCGGGATGACCTGTTGCTGTCCATAAACTCGATAACCTGACGCAACATACATCGACTTAGTCAGTGACGAACCATACGGTCCGGCAATGCCCTCGCGGATAAGGTGTTTCATGCGAGTGACGGTCCAATGCGCCGGTACCTCTCCCAACCACGCCACCCCGGAATCCTTCATCGGCGCATCCGGATTCAGCCCCTTGGTGACCGCATGGGAAATGGTGGCTTGGCGCTTTTCGGCCAGAAGGGTGAGGAGCTTTTCCTGTTCGGCGATGAGGGCGTCGATTTTCGCGGTTTCGCGGTCTAGGAAGGAGGCGATGGCGGATTGTTCTTCACGGGGAGGAAACGGGAATCGAAAGTTCTTGAACTCATCGGTTGGGAATCGCCAGCGACCGAATTCCGACGACCCTTGGCCGAACGCGTAGAAAATTTTCTGTTGATACCCGTTTTGCAGCAAGTATAGAAAATACCTTGGCTCGCAGTCCCTCTCGTCCCTAATTGCAAACACTCGATAATCAGGGCTCGTCACGCCAGCGTACGGCGAGATGTCAACGTAGCCGGTCAGCAAGTCCATGTGATTCATTGCAAAATCACCAGGCTCAACAAGCTGGTATTTCGAATAATCCATCGAGAGTTGTCCGTCGTTGCTCTCGATGTCCTTAATCTTGACGCCTCGCTGCGTGATTGACAGAACTTGATGCCCTACCTCTCCCGCGATTCGTTTTCGAATCTCGAAGATGTTCTTGAGGCGTCGCACGCTCCAATGCCGTGGCACAACTCCAAGCCACGGCGCCCCAGAGTCTTTACATTCCGAATAAGTCGGCAAACTCATTCCGCGAGCCCCTCAAGCATCTTTGTGATGTTTGCGGCGACGGTCTTCAAGTCCTCGTCAATCTCATGCAAGCTGCGCGGCGGTTCAAACACATAGAAGTGCCGGTTAAACGGAATTTCGTAGCCCACCTTCGACTTGTCGTGGTCAATCCAGGCGTCTTCAGCGTGGGGTAGCACCTCGCGTGCGAAGTAGACTTCGATGTCCTCTGCGAGAGGGACGTTCTCGGTGTCACGCAACGCACTGTCTGGTTGCGGCTTACCTTTCTGCTTGCCCTTGGTGCCGACGACAACCTTGCCGTCTTCGTCGCGCTGTGGGCGCTCCACCGTGATGGTGGTGTAGCCGAACTCCTCGTTCCGGAAGACCCGCGAGATGGGCACGACCTTGACCTTTCCGCCTTCCGGGGCCTCGGGTGGTTGCTCACCGGCCAGCAAGAGCGTGCGCTCGACCTCTTTGCCATCCGCGTCGAACACGGTAGCCAGCTCGGTTTCAGCGAAGTCACCAAACATGCGGGTGATGTCCGCGATGTGCTGGTCCGAGAGTTCCTTACGCTTGCTACCCAGACTTTTGCGCATCTTTTGCCAGAAGCCGCTGGCGTCGATGAGCTGCACCCAACCCTTGCGGTCGTCGGGCTTCTTGTTCGACAGAATCCAGATGTAAGTGGAGATGCCCGTGTTGTAGAACATGTCGGTCGGCAGACCGATGATGGCCTCAACCAGGTCGTTCTCGAGCACGTAGCGACGGATTTCGGATTCGCCGCTGCCGGCGCCACCGGTGAAGAGCGGCGAGCCGTTCAGAACGATGCCGATGCGGCTGCCGCCATCGACCGCCGGGCGCATCTTGCTGACCAGATGGAGCAGGAACAGCATGGAGCCATCGGAGACGCGCGGCAGGCCCGGGCCAAAGCGACCATCGAAACCTTTCTCCGCATGCTCCTTGCGCACTTCCTTCTCGACCTTCTTCCACTCCACGCCAAAAGGCGGGTTGGAGAGCATGTAGTCGAACTTGCGCGATGAGTGACCATCGTCCGAGAGCGTGTTACCCACCAGGATGTTGCCGACGTCCTGCCCCTTGATGAGCATGTCCGCCTTGCAGATGGCGTAGGACTCGTCGTTGAGCTCCTGGCCAAAAAGGGTGAGCCGTGCCTTGGGGTTGTGCTCGCGCAGGTAGTCATCCGCCACCGAAAGCATGCCGCCCGTACCCGCCGTGGGGTCGTAGAGGGTGCGCACGACCGCGTTGCCGGCGGTGAGCACGTCGTCGTCCTCGATGAAGAGCAGGCTGACCATCAGCCGGATGACTTCGCGCGGGGTGAAGTGCTCACCGGCGGTTTCGTTGGAGATTTCGGCGAACTTGCGGATGAGCTCTTCGAACACCAGACCCATCTGGGTGTTGTCGACCTTTTCCGGATGCAGGTCGATGTTCGCGAACTTTTCCGTCACCAGATAGAGCAGGCCCGCCTTGGCCAGGCGCTCGACCTGTGTATGGAATTCAAAGCGCTCGAAGATGTCCCGCGCCGCCGGGGAGAAGCCCTGGATGTACTCGTACAGGTTCTCTCGGATGTGGTCCTGGTCGCCAAGCAGCTTCACCAGGTCGAGCGGCGAGGTGTTGTAGAAGCTCTGGCCCGCCTTGCGCAGCAGGAACGGGTCCGGGTTGAGATTCTTCGCCGTCTTGTCGACGAACTCGGCCAGCACTTCGGCCTTGGTGGCCTCCAGCACGCAGTCCAGTCGCCGCAACACGGTGAAAGGCAGGATGACACGACCGTATTCGGATTGCTTGTAGTCGCCACGGAGGAGGTCGGCGACGGACCAGATGAAGGATGAGAGGGCCTGGTGGTTCATTTGTGCGTGTTGTTCGTGCGAGCCCGCGCCCAGGGGAGCAAAGCGTATCAGGATGTATCCGCGCGACATGTTAGCGGAAGTGGGGTGCCCGGGAAGGCCCTCGCCGTCGCCCGAAGCAGTCGGTCCGCCGCGTCGTAAGGCAGTCACGCAGCAAAGGGGTGAAATGATCAATAGAATGCTTGCTAGAAAGCAATTTGGCGTCTAATATCCGCCCCCATGACCCGCAAATGCCGAACCCGCTGCGAGCACATGCTCCGCCAGACCGCCGAGAGTTTTCCGGAGATCGATTCGCCGGGAATGCGCTTCATCGCGCGCCTTTTCCGCCTGCGCGACGTGATCTTCGAGAACGCCCAGCGCGAGATGGCGGGCTTTGACCTGAGTCCCGCGGAGTACAGCGTGCTCGCCACGCTGCGCAAGACACCGGCGCCGCACCGGCTCAAGCCCTCGGACATCTACAAGGGCATGCTGCTCACCTCCGGCGGGCTGACCAAGGTCCTCAAGACGCTCGAGGAGCGCGGCTACGTGCTGCGCGAGGACGATGAGGACGACCGCCGCGGTTCGCTGGTCCGCCTCACGCCTGCCGGTATCGCACTCGCGGAACAGGCGATGAAGACCGTGATCGGCAGCGATGTGGCGATGCTCAACCGGGTGGCCGATGCCGCCCAGCTCGATGCGCTCGCAGAAGCGCTGAAACCCTTTACAGAGACACTCGACCGATGAATCCTCCAATCCACACCGAGCGCCGGCGGGCCGCGCAATGAGCCCGCTCCAGACCTCGCGCACGCCCATGGGCTTTACCGAATTCGTGGGCTTCATTGCTGCCTGCATGGCGCTCAACGCGCTGGCCATCGACGTGATGTTGCCGGCGCTGCCGATGCTCAATGCGGACTTCGGGCTCGCCAACCCGAACCACGCGCAGATGGTGATCGCGATCTATCTGCTCGGCATGGGCGCATCACAGCTCTTCTATGGACCGCTGTCGGACCGCTACGGCCGTCGGCCGGTGCTGATCGGCGGTCTGATGGTTTTCGTGCTGGCCGGCCTGCTTTCGGCGGTGACCGACAGCTTCGGCACGCTGCTCGCCGCCCGTCTGCTGCAGGGCGTCGGCGCGGGTGCGCCGCGGGTGGTCGCCGTCTCGCTGGCGCGCGACACCTATTCCGGGCCGCAGATGGGGCGGGTGATGTCGCTCGCCATGATGGTTTTCATGGCGGTCCCGATCCTCGCGCCGTCGCTCGGTCAGCTGATCCTGCTGGTGCTGCCGTGGCGCTGGACTTTCGGGGCGCTGGTGCTGGCCAGCAGCGCGGTGCTGGCGTGGACGCTGCTGCGGTTGCAGGAGTCGCTGCCGCTCGAGCGCCGGCGGGCGATCTCCGCCGATGCGATTCTCGAAGGCTACCGCATCACCGTGACCACCCGCAGCGCGGTCGGCTACATGGCCGCCCTGGGCCTGGTGATGGGGGCCCACATGGGTTTCATCACTTCCGCCCAGCAGATCTTCGTCGATGTCTTCGACGCGGGCCGTAGTTTCACCCTGCTGTTCGCATTGATCGCGCTGGCGATGTCGGTGGCGGCCTTCACCAACTCGCGCCTGGTGCACCGTGTCGGCATGCGCAGGCTCAGCCTCGTCGGCCTGTCCGTGCTGGTCGGCCTGAACGTGATCCATCTCGGACTCGCGCTGGCGGGCCTGGTCAGTCTGCCGGTGTTCCTGCTGTTGCAGGCCGGCAGCATGTTCGTGTTCGGATTCCTTGCCTCGAATCTCAACACCCTGGCAATGGAGCCGCTTGGCCATGTGGCCGGCACCGCTTCGTCGATCATCGGTTTCGTCAGCACTGCCTGCGGTGCGCTCATCGGCTTCGGCGTAGGTCAACTGTTCGACGGTAGCGTCATGCCGCTGGCAGCAGCGTACGTGGTGCTGGGCCTGCTCGCGCTGACCGTCGTGAACTTCACGGGACGCCCGGTGGCAACCCCCGCCTGAGTGCGGCGCGGGGGTGGCGGGCCGGTGAAGGCCCGCCGGTTGTCGGGGATACCCACCCGTGATAGCGTCCGGCATTGACTCGCGGAACCCCAAGATGTCCCTGTTCAGGCGCCTGCTGCGATTGATCACCGGTGAGCCGACGCCGACCCCGGCCGCGGTGGCGCCGCCGGCCGCGCCGCGGCCCGAGCCGGCGGCGGTTGCGGCAGATCCGGGGACGGTCGGCCCGGCCGGCGAGGGTTCGATCCTTGCACGCAGTGAAATCCTTGGCCGCGATCGGCAGTTGCTCGGTCATGCCTTCACCTTGCACGCTGCCGCGGCGGGGAATGTGCGGGCGCGCACCGAGCGCACGCGTGGCTTTCTCGACGAAGTCCTGATCGACACCCTGCTCGACAAGGCGGCCGGCCTGCTTGCCAGTCGAACCGTCCATGTTCCGGTCTGGAGCCATTCCATCCTCTGTCCGGCGGCGGCGCGCCTGGTCGGCACGAAGGCGGTTCTGGTGCTGCGGGCGGAAGCGCCCGATGCTGCGCCGTCAGCGGAGATCCTCGCGCGGGCGCAGGCGCTGCAGGCGGATGGCCTGCCGATCGCGCTGGAGGCGCACCTCGGCACCGCGTGGTTCACGGCGCTGGCGCCCCTTGCCGGAACGGTCGTGGTGGATTCGGCCAGCCATTCCCCGACCGAGCTGCGCAGTCTCGCCGGCAGGCTGAAGGGCGAAAGCCCCGGCATGCAGTGGCTGGGCTGGAACGTGGCGACCGAGGAGGACTTCGACTATCTCCTGCGGCTCGGCTGCCACGGCTTCCACGGCGGTTTCGTCACCCATCGCGAGGACTGGAGCGGGAACCGCCTTGCGCCCCATTCGCTGCGCGTGGCACGGCTCATCAACCAATTGCGCGACGATACCGGTACCCGCGAGATCGCCGAAGTTCTCAAGCACGACGTGGCGCTCACCTACCGGCTGCTGCGTTATGTCAACGCGGTCGCATGGGGCATCAACAATCCGATCACGTCGATCGAGCATGCCCTGGTGGTGCTCGGCAATTACCCGCTGCGGCGCTGGCTCGTGCTGTTGCTGTTCGGCGGCGCGCGAAACAGCGCGGGGGCCAGCACGCTGATGGACCTCGCGCTGACGCGCGCGCGCCTGATGGAGCTGCTCGGCAGGGATCGGGTGAGCCGCGAGGAATGCGAGCAACTCTTCATGCTGGGCCTGTTTTCGCTGATCGACATCATTGCGCAGGTACCCCTCGAGCGCGCGCTGGGGCCGCTCAAGCTGCAGCCGGCGGTTGCCGATGCGCTGCTGTCGGGCAGCGGGCCGCTGGCCGACTATCTGTTGCTGGCGCAGGCGGTGGAGCGCGGCGACGAGGCCGCGCTGGCGGAAGCCGGCGAACGCCTGGGGGTTGGCCCGGACGAACTCAACCGCCTGCAGATCGAGGCCCTGTTGTGGGTGCAGGCCGGCTCCGCGGCGGAAACGTCTGGGCCCTGACGCGCCCCGCGGGTTCCTGGTCGTCAGCCCGGTGCGTTCGCACCGCCGGGCGACCCGTAGCGCAGTACCCCTTCGACCGATGCAGTCCAGTCGTTTTCATCTTCAGCCGTGAGTGATTCGAGCTGGCCGGCTGCCGCCGCCGGATCGTCGACCCATTCGCGCAGCAGCGGCGAACCGTTGATCAGGTCGATGGCGAGTCGGTCGTGCTCGTATTCGTACGGAAAATCGCGCCACAGCGGGTAGTCCGGATACAGCCGGCGGATCGCCTTGAAGGCGGCGGCCATGAGGCGCCATGGCCGGAAGGCGGCATGGTCGTAGTGGGTCGGGTCTTCGACGTGAATCTGCACACCGTGGCACAGCTTGCCGGCGTGCTTGTGGAAGGTCGGCTCGAACCAGCATTCGCGCAGCACGCAGCCGTTCAGCCAGTCGGGGGCGAGGGCATGCATTTCGGCGATGACGGCGCGGGCATCGATGTCGGGCGCGCCGAAGAGTTCGAGCGGGCGGGTGGTGCCGCGGCCTTCCGAGAGCGTCGTGCCCTCGAGCATGACCGTGCCGGCATAGGCGCGCGCCATGGAAAGATTGGGGGCGTTGGGGCTCGGGTTCACCCAGCTGCGCTCGCCCAGCGGCCAGCCATGACCCGGCGCGGCGTCGGCTTGCCAGCCTGCCATCTCGACCACCGCCAGATCGACGTCGAGCGCGAGCTCGCGCCGGAACCAGCCGGCCATCTCCCCCATGGTGAGGCCGTGGCGCATCGGCATCGGGCCTGCGCCGACGAAGCTCTCCCAGCCCGCGCGCAGGCTCAGGCCCTCGACCGGCCGGCCCGCCGGATTCGGCCGGTCGAGGATCCACACCGTCTTGCCGTGTCTGGCCGCCGCTTCGAGCATGTAGCGCAGGGTGGTGATGAAGGTGTAGATGCGGCAGCCCAGATCCTGCAGATCGATCAGCAATACGTCGAAGCTGTCCATCATTGCATCGGTGGGCCGTCGCACCGCGCCGTAGAGGCTGAATACCGGTATGCCGAGCCGTGGATCGACGAAGTCGGGCGATTCGACCATGTTGTCCTGCTTGTCGCCGCGCAGCCCGTGCTGGGGGCCGAATGCGGCCGACAGGGTGATGTCGGGCAGCGCCGCGAGCGCGTCCAGCGAATGGACGAGTGCGCGCGTGACCGAGGCCGGGTGGGCCAGCAGCGCGACGCGCCTGCCGGCTAGCGGGCGGCGCATCGCGGGGTCTTCGAGAAGGCGTTCGACGCCGAATTTCATGGTTGCTCCTGATGGTGTCGCGGGTCGCTCAGTTCGAGCGTGAAGCTCCCGCGATGATGGAAGTCCGGCCTGTCTGCGGCATGGTGAAGCGCCCGGTAGGACATGCTGCCATCCGCCGACTCGAGGACCGCGCACAGGCCGACCAACCGCGGCCCGGGCGATACCGATGCCGGCAGCAAGGCCGCGGGCAGCGTTGCCTGCAACTCGAGGCGGTCGTCATGTCGGATCGTTTCGATCGTCGGCGGCGCCGCAATCACGAAGGCAGGATCGCGTTCGCGGTAGGCGAGGAAGTCGTATACCGCCCATTCGCCCGACGGCGAAAAGTTGAATTCCCGATAGCCGGGCGCATCGCGATCCGCGGCGATGAAGACCTCGAAACAGGTGTGGCGCCACAGCCCGTCGGCAAATGCCGCGGCCGCTGGCGCGGGCAGCGCGATGCCGGCCAGGGCGCCGGTAAGCGCATAGACGAGGCAGAGGTCGCCATTGTCGCGGTACGCCACCCGTACTCCCAGCGTGTTCGCCGGGGTGCGCTGCTCGGTTGGGTGGGGTCGAAGTGGGAGGTCCTGCATCGGGGTGTCGTCGGATCGGGCCGGGGCGCGTAGTTTAGCTGCGTTGCGGGCCGACGGCGGATTGCGCGGGCGCTGCACCAGACCTTGCAGCGCCGCCGGGGCCGGCACTGTCGTGCCCGGATTCGGGGTGGCCAGCGCTGCCGAATTGGTATTCAATGGCAACGGTGCGCACCCGCGCCCGCCGGATCATCCGGGGCGATGCGCCTCGTGTCGCGATCAAAGGAGACCTCTTGGCCAAGCCAAATTACCAGTTCGAGAAACGCCAGCGGGATCTGGCGAAGAAGCGCAAGCAGGAAGAAAAACGCTTGCACAAACTTGCCCAGAAGGCCGCTGGTGCGGGCCGCGACGAAGCGTCCAGCGAGCAGGAGGATACCTCGGCCGATGGGGCCGAGGCGGCGTCGGCGGATGAGCAGCCCGGGGATTCGCAGCGCTGAGCCGGGCCTTTCCCCGGAACGATCCGCGCCGGGCAAGGCAGCGGGCCATGTCGCCGCTATAATCGGCGGCTGTTCCGCCCTCCGGAGACCGCGCCTTGTCAGATCGACTCGCCGTATTGCCGCAATATCTGCTGCCCAAGCAGGCGCTGACCGTGCTTGCCGGCAAGCTTGCCGGTCTGCAAGGAGGCGGGCTGACGACCGCCGTAATCCGCTGGTTCGTGGCGCGCTACGGGGTCGACATGGCCGAAGCCGCCAATTCGGACGTGACCGCCTACGCGAGTTTCAACGAATTCTTCACCCGTCCGCTCAGGACCGGTGCACGCCCGCTGGCCGAGGCTGCATTCCTGTGCCCGGTCGATGGTGCGATCAGCCAGTTCGGCGCGATCGAGCGCGACCAGATCTACCAGGCCAAGGGGCATCGCTATTCCACCACCGCGCTGGTCGGCGGCGATGCGGCGCTCGCCGCGCGTTTCGAGAACGGCAGTTTTGCCACGCTGTATCTCAGCCCGCGTGATTACCACCGCATCCACATGCCCTGCGCGGGACGGCTCGCACGTATGATCTACGTGCCCGGCGAGCTGTTCTCGGTCAATCCGGTGACTGCGCGGGGGGTCCCCGGCCTGTTCGCGCGAAACGAACGGGTGGTCTGCGTCTTCGAGTCCGCATCGGGGCCGTTCGTGCTGGTGCTGGTGGGGGCGACCATCGTCGGCAGCATGGCGACGGTCTGGCATGGCGTGGTCAATCCGCCACGACCGGGCAGGATCGTCGATTCGCGCTACGACGAGGAGCGGATCGAGCTTGCTCGCGGCGAAGAGATGGGGCGTTTCCTGCTGGGGTCGACCGTGGTGATGCTGTTTCCGCAGGGCGCGCTGGATTTCAATCCGGCCTGGGTGCCCGGCGGGGCGATCCGCATGGGCGAGGCAATGGGCGAGGCGGCCGCACTCAGCCCGGTCTGAGCCTGAGGATCTTCAGCGCGCCATACAGCACGACCGCGCCGATCGCCGCGCCGATGATGAAATCCGGCCATTCCGAGCCGCTCCACAGGACCAGCGCCCCGGCAACGATCACTCCGATGTTGGCAAGCACGTCACTGGCCGAGAAGATGTAGCTCGCCCGCATGTGGGCGCCGCCGTCGCGGTGCCGGCCGATCAGCAGCAGGCAGGCAAGGTTGGCCGCCAGGGCGATCACCGAAACACCCATCATCGCCATGCCGACTGGCTCCGCACCATGCACCACGCGCCAGCCCACCTGCACGAAAAGACCCGCCGCGAGTAGCGCCTGCAGCCAGCCGGCGAGCCTGGCGGCGCGGAATTCGGCGGCGGTGCCGCGGCCCACGGCCCACAGGGCCGCACCATAGACGGCCGCGTCGGCGAACATGTCGAGGCCGTCGGCGAGCAGACCGGAAGACTGAGCCCACCAGCCCGCCAGGCCTTCGACGACGAACATCAGGGCGTTGATCGCGAGCAACTGCAGCAGCGTCCGGCCCTGGGCGTCAGTGGCCGGGCTGTCGCCCATCGGTGGTGGCACGGCCGCCTCGCTGCTCAGCAGCCGCGCGCCGAAGCCGAGCGGCGCGAGCAGTGCCAGCACGGCCTCGGCGGTGCCCGCGTGCCATACGGCGAGACGCCGGCCCGGCAGGTCGAACTCGAGCTGATTCGCGCATCCGGCAAGGCACATGCGGATCAGCCGCTCCTCGCTGGGGCAGTCCATGCCGGGGATCTCGAAGCGGGAGCAGGCCAGCGTGCCGCCGGCAGAGGGTTCCGCGTCCCGGTCATGTTCAGCGGTCGTTGCACCGCAGCCACAGTGCGATGTGCAGGGGGCGGATGGGGCGGGGATGTCGCTGTCGGTGCGGGTCATGGCGGCATTCTGTCGTCGCCCCCGGTGCAAATCAACTCGCGCGATCGGCGCGGGCCCTTGAGTCTGCCGGCCGGGGCGGCCAGAATCGGCATCACCGACCTTCGCCGCAGCCGCGCACCAAATGAATGCTCCGATCCGTTACGTAGAGCCCGTTTTCCGCCCGCCCAGCGAGGCGCAGTCGCTGATCCTGCCGGTCACCGATGGCTGCTCCTGGAACAAATGCACCTTCTGCGAGATGTACACCGCGCCGCAGAAGGCGTTTCGTGCCCGCAGCGAGGAAGAGGTGCTGGAGAGCATCCGCCGGACCGCCGCGCAGTACGGTGACCGTTTCCGGCGGGTCTTCCTGGCCGACGGTGATGCGCTCGTGCTGCCGACCCGGCGTCTTCTCGCGATTCTCGCCGCGATCCGCGAACACCTGCCCTCGGTACGCCGCATATCGAGCTACTGCCTGGCGCGCAACCTGGCGAGAAAGTCGCTCGAGGAAGTCCGCAGCCTGCGCGAAGCCGGTCTCGCACTGGTCTACCTCGGGGCAGAGTCGGGCGACGATCTCGTACTCGAACGGGTCGCGAAAGGTGAAACCTTCGAATCCACCCGTGCTGCACTCGACAAGCTTGGCGAGGCGGGCATCGGCCGGTCGGTCATGATCCTCAACGGGCTCGGCGGCCGGGTGCATTCCGAGCGTCACGCCGACAACTCGGCGCGTCTCATGAACGCGACCCAGCCCGAATACCTGTCCACCCTGGTGGTCAGCTTTCCCGGCGGGGAGGCGCGTTTCAGGGCCGCTTATGGTGAGTGGGAACCGCTCGGGCAACGGGAGCTGTTTGCCGAGATGGCGCGCTTCATCGCCGCACTCGAACTGCGGCGGACCGTGTTCCGCTCGGATCACGCCTCGAACTGGCTGGCGCTCAAGGGCACGCTTGGCGCCGACAAGCAGAGACTTCTCGACCAGTTGCACGCCGCCATCGCCGATCCGGCCGCGGCGCCGCTGCGACCGGCATGGGCCCGCGGTCTCTAGCTCGGCTCGGCGAGACCGAGCAGGCTGGTCACCTGGGTGGTCAGGGCCGCCGGCTTGAAGGGCTTGCGGACGTAGCCATTGATGCCGAGCTTGATCAGCCGGCCGAGGACGCCCATGTCACTCTCCGCGGTCAGCAGGATCAGGGGGGTCAGATCGCCGCTTTCGCGCAGGGCGCGCAGGAAGGCTTCGCCGTTCATGGCGGGCATGTTCATGTCGCAGATGATGAGGTCGGCGCGGGAACCGTTGTGCATTTCGAGTCCCTTCGTACCGTCCGACGCTTCCCGGAAGTCGATCGGCAGACTCCGCAGCGCGGCCTTGACAAAACTTCGGATCACGGACACATCGTCGATCACGAGGACGTTCTTTCGGGTCATCATCAATGCGTTGGCAGGTAGATCGAAAGTATTACGACCGAAAGGCGGGAAACTGAATGCTGATCCAGACTCGATTGACATTTCGCACGGCGGGTCGCGGCAGCCGCGAGATTACCGGCGAAGTGGCCGCCCAGGTGCGCGCTGCGGGCATCGGTTGCGGCATTGCGCAGATCTTCGTGCAGCACACGAGTTGCTCCCTGCTGCTTACCGAGAATGCCGATCCGGACGTCCGCCGCGATCTCGAGACGCTCTTCGGCCGCATTGCCCCGGACGGCGATCCGGCCTATCTGCACGACGCGGAAGGGCCCGACGACATGGCCGCCCATGCCCGTACCCTGATCGCAGGGGCCAGCCTGACCGTGCCGGTGGCCGGCGCGAGGCTGCTGCTCGGCACCTGGCAGGGCATCTACCTGTGGGAGCACCGCACCGAAGCGCATGATCGCAACGTGGTGATCACCGTGATGGGCGAATCCGCCTGAGGCCGGCGGGGTAAGCTTTCGGTGCCGACGCGGGTCTACCCTTGCACACACCGGAGGTGAATCATGAATCGTCGTCACTGGATCGCCGGCATGGCCGGGCTTGCCGCCCTTGCCGGATTGCCCCTGTCGCGCGCGGCGGACGCGGCTTTCCCGCTTCAAAAGAGCCGCAAGGCCTGGGCGGCGCTGCTGCCGCCGGCCAGCTACCGGGTGCTCTTCGAGGAAGCCACCGAAGCGCCGGGCTCGAGTCCGCTCAACGACGAGAAGCGCGCGGGTACCTTCGTCTGTGCCGCGTGCTTCCTGCCGCTGTTCAGCAGTGCCAGCAAATACGACAGCGGCACCGGTTGGCCGAGCTTCTGGCAGCCGCTGCCCGACGCGGTGGGCACCAAGACCGATTTCAGGCTGATCCTGCCGCGTACCGAGTATCACTGCGCGCGCTGCGGCGGGCATCAGGGGCACGTCTTCGATGACGGCCCCCGACCGACCGGCAAGCGCTACTGCAACAACGGGGTGGCGCTCAATTTCGTGCCCGAGGGTGAGCCGCTGCCGGCACTGCGCAGTTGAGCGGGTGCCGGCCATGCGGCTTCAGGCCGCCTTGGCGGACTCGCTCTGAAAGTGGTGCAGGTCCATCTGTGGGAAGGGAATCGAGATGCCGTTCTCGTCAAAGGCGATCTTGATGTGTTCCTTGAGGTCGCACATGGTTGCGAAATAGTCGGCAGTCGCGACCCACGGGCGCACATGCAGATCCACGCTGCTGGCCCCCAGCTCGGCAACCGCGATGACCGGCGCGGGATCCTTCAGCAGCCGCGGCTCGGCCTGGAGCACGGATTCGATCACTGCCTTGGCCTTGCGGATGTCGTCGCCGTAGCCGATGCCGAAGACCAGATCGATGCGCCGCGTCGGGCGCGCCGAGTAGTTGGTGATCACGTCGGCGTAGATGGCACCGTTGGGAATCACGATCTCGCGGTTGTCGGGCGTGCGGAAGGTGGAGCTGAAGATGTTGATCTTCTCGACCACGCCCTGGGTTCCTGCCGCTTCGACGAAGTCCCCGGCGCGGAACGGGCGGAAGACGATGAGCATCACCCCGGCCGCGAAGTTCTTGAGCGAATCCTGCAGTGCCAGGCCGATCGCCAGGCCGGCGGCACCGATCAGCGCGACCAGCGAGGTGGTGTCCACGCCGAGGCGGTCGAGCGCGGCGATCACCACCACAAGCAGCAGCACCCCGTTGGCGATCGAGAGGATGAAGTTCTGCAGGATCTCGTCGAGCCCGGCACGCTCCAGCAGGCGGCGGATGATTGCGATCACGCCTTTCGCGATCCAGCGGCCGACCACGAAGACGGCCAGCGCGATGAGAATGTTGATGCCCCAGGGGAGCGCGTAATCATTGATCCATGCAGTGGATGCCATCTTGTCGAACATGTCTTTCCTGTTGGTTATTGAAGTTGTTGGGCGGCACACGCGTCGTCGTGGGCCGTGGCGATGCGCAGCTGCGCTGCGCGCCGTCCGCGCGGGACGGAACGGCCTCGCCCTTTCCTGACGCCTGCGGGTGGCGATGGTTCCGCAGTGCAGCAACCGAAGATGCGGCTATCGACGCATCAGCGTCGACTTTCCGAACATGCTCTCGATCAATTCCACCGCGACTTCGGCGGTCCGGTTGCGCACATCCAGGGCCGGGTTGAGCTCGACCACGTCGACTGAGGCGAGGCGTCCGGTGTCGGCGATCATTTCCATGCACAGCTGGGCTTCACGGTAGGTGGGGCCGCCCGGCACGGTGGTTCCGACGCCCGGCGCGATGTCCGGGTCGAGGAAGTCTACATCGAAGCTGACATGCAGGTGGGTGCGGCTGTCGACCAGCGCCAGCGACATCTCGACCGCATCGCGCATGCCCATCTCGTCGATGTAGCGCATGTCGAACACCTCGAGTCCGACATCGTGCACCAGTCGCTTCTCGTCGGGATCGACCGAGCGGATGCCGAGCTGGCGGATCTCGCCGGCCGAAATTGCGGGAGCGCTGCCGCCGAGGCGGGTGAGCGCGTCCGGGCCGTGACCGCACAGGCAGGCTACCGGCATGCCGTGGATATTGCCGCTGGGGGTGATCGCACTGCTGTTGAAATCGGCATGGGCGTCGAGCCACAGCACCCGCAGGCGCTTGCCCTGCCGACGGCAATGCTGCGCGACCGCGGTGATCGAGCCGATCGCCAGGCAATGGTCGCCACCGAGCAGGATCGGCAGGCGGTCGTGTTCGAGTTCGCGCGCCACCGCGGCGAACACAGCCTGGTTCCAGGCGGTCACCTCGGGCAGGTGCCGATAGCCCTGTTCCGGCGGCAGCCAGGGGTTGTGAGGGCCAACGAGATTGCCGGTATCGATCACGTCGAGCCCGCGCGCGCGCAGGCGGGCCTCAATGCCTGCCACGCGCAGTGCTTCGGGGCCCATCGAGGCGCCTCGGGCGCCCGCGCCGATATCGGTCGGCGCGCCGATCAGGCTGACAGTCGTGCGCATTGTGCGGCCTCCACGCTGGCGAACGCGGACGAGTGTGGCACAGAGTCGTGCCGCTGTTTAGTCACCGCCCTAAAGTCCACCGCTATCCTGCCGTTGGTGGCTCAGCGGGCCGCCCGGCCCGCGAAACTTCGAACGGCATGGCGGGTGCGGTGAATCTGAAGGCGGCGGTACATTCTTTCGTGCTGGATATCAGCAACGAGTTCCGGGAGGGCATGAATTGGCGTGCCCTCATCGTCACGCTCGCACTGCTCGCCGGTGCCGGCCTGCTGGCCTGGATGGCGGGCAGTGTCGACCCGCGTTATCACAGCTTCTGCAGCCGGCCCAGCGATACCGAGATCCTGATCTTCATGTCCGGCCTGCCCTTTCTTGCCGGCGCCGCGGTATGCGCGATCGGGGAACTCATGCTGTGGTCGCGGGAGCGCCGACGCGGCCAGCGGCGTGCGCTGCGCCACGCCTGGCGTGCGGCCACCTGCGGTAGCGTGGCGGTCCTGCTGGGCGCACTTGCCATCTGGCGGTTCAGTACGCTCTGTCTCTGATTTCCGGGCTGTGCCGGCGCATACGGCGGTCAGAAGCGCGATCGTTTCAGGCGCTGGTGCAGCGCTTGTAGCGCCTTGCGCAGGGCTTCCGGCTTGAAGGGCTTGAGGATGTAGCCCTGGACGCCGATCGCCATGAGCGTTTCGATCTTCGCGCGGTCCGCTTCGGCAGTCACCATGATGACCGGCGTGGTCGCACCGCGTGCACGCAGCTCGCGCACGAATTCCTCACCGTTCATGTTCGGCATGTTCCAGTCGCTCAAGATCGCGTCGAATCGCCTCATCGCCAGGGCCTGCAGGGCCTGTTCGCCGTTCGAGGCCTGGGTGACGTCGAAGTCGCAATCGCGCGCGATCGAGCTGACCACGCTGCGCATCACGTCCATGTCGTCAACCACCAGCAATTGTTTCATGTTGCGCTCCGGCGCCGGGTGCCAGGTTTGTCTGTGTCGGGGTTCGATGTCTGCGGCACGGCGGCGCCACGACGTTTGCTGCCGGCTCGCAAGGCGCGCCGGCCAATGCTTCATCTATCGGCACGTTCGGTGCCGCGCTTTAGACCGGCCTGCGATCGGGTATCCTCGGCGCTTTCCTGAAAACGGCCCGGGACGGCACCGGTGTGACCCAGCCAGCACTTCGTTCTCTTTCCGACCGGCTTCGCCAGATCGCGCTTTTCGAGCTGGGCGGCCTGTTCCTCATCACTCCGCCATTCACCTGGCTGAGCGGGGTACCGATGGAGCAGTCGGCCGGCCTGCTGGTGATGATGGCGATCATTGCCGCGCTCTGGAACGGCAGCTACAACACTGTCTTCGACTGGATCGAAGGGCGCCTCACCGGCCGCACCGCGGACCGGCGTCCATTGCGGATGAGGATCCTGCACGCGACCGGTTTCGAAGGCGGGCTGTTGCTCATGTCGCTGCCGGCGATCGCGTGGTGGACCGGAATGGGATGGATGGAGGCGCTGCTGGCCGATCTCGGCCTGAGCGCGGCCTATCTGCTCTACGCCTTCTGTTTCAACCTGCTTTACGACCGGCACTTCCCGATCGGCGCATGAACGGTCTTTTTTGGCCGATGTGCGGTATGTCGTGACGCATTTCCGCATTCCGTAGGCTGCGCCAGCGTGACAATTCGTCACACTGCAGGCCCCTTTTCCGCCTGCGGAAAGTACGGGGAGCAGTGTGGCGATAGCGGCGATGTGGCGAATACTTCTGGCGGGCGTGGCGACGATCGGCGTGGCCGGCTGCCTGCAGGGCGCGAATCCGCCGGAACATGAAGCATACCGTGCCGCTTCCATACCGGCGGCGGCGCGGGTCGCGCTGGTGCTCGGCGATGGCATGGCGCCTTATCTGGATGATATCGAGAAGGGCGCGCAGGCCGCTGCCCGGGAGAATCACGTCGAAGTGCTGCGGGTCGACGGCCGGGCCGATCCGTCCGGCGAGGTCGAGCGGCTCAGGCGCTCGGGAGCCGGCGCCATCGTCTTCGTTTCGGCGAGCAGTGCGGGGCACGAGTCACTGTTCGACATGGCGCGCCGGGCGGGCATTCCGCTCGTCGCGGTCGGCGCGGTGCCTGATCCCGCCGCGGCGCTGCCCTATGTCGCCGTCGATGACGAGCAATCCGCCTATCTGGCAGTCACGGCGCTGCTTGCGGGGGATGTGGATGGGTTGCAGGTGGCGGTGCTCGAGAGCGGTAGCGAAAGCATCCAGACCCGTGCGCGCCGGGCGGGCATCGATCGGGCGCTTGCCGAGCATGGCGAGGTACAGGTGCTCGCGCGGCAGAGAGCCAATGGCAGGATTGACCAGGCCTACGAAACCACCCGCCAGCTCTTTGCCGCCCATCCGCAGATCGACCTGGTGATCGGATCGAGCGACGCGATGGCGCTCGGCGCGCTCAAGTATCTGCGCGACAGCCGCAGGCCGCAGGTGCGGGTGGCGGGTTTTGGCGCGCTGCCCGAGGCGCGTGCGGCGCTGACCGGGGGCGGTTTCGCACTCACCGTCGATCCGCGCATCGAAAAGCAGGCCTATCTCGGCGTCGAATATGCGGCCCGCAGCCTGCGGGGCGGCGACGTGCCGCCCGTGACCCTGCTCGAAGCCGATCTGCTGCTGAGCCCCAGGCCGCGCCCCTGAGAGACTGCGGTTCCGGTTGATGCAATAGGCGGGTACCATCCGCACTCCGCGTAGCCCCGCCCCGACATCCAGTCATGCAGCAGATCCAGCGCGATTTTCCCCTCCAGGCACTCAACACCTTCGGCCTGCCCGCCCTTGCGGACCGTTACGTCGTGGTCGACTCGGTGGCCGGGTTGCAGGCACTTGTACGGGCCGGTGCGCTGGCCGGCACGGCCCAGCTGGTGCTCGGCGGCGGCAGCAACGTGATCTTCGGTGGCGACTTCAATGGCCTGGTGCTGAAGGTCGCCATCAAGGGCCGGCGGCTCGTGCGCGAGGACGACGAAGCGTGGTATGTCGAGGCGGGCGCGGGTGAGACCTGGCACGACTTCGTGCGGTGGACCCTGCAGCAGGGCTGGCCGGGCCTCGAGAACCTCTCCCTGATCCCCGGCACCGTGGGTGCCGCGCCGATCCAGAACATCGGTGCCTACGGGCTGGAGATGTGCGCGCGCTTCGAGTCGCTCGATGCGGTCGATCTAGGCAGCGGCGAGTCTCGCCACATGGACGCCCCGGCCTGCCGCTTCGGCTACCGAGACAGTGTCTTCAAGGGCGAAGCCGCCGGGCGTTATCTGATCACCTCGGTGGTGTTCCGCCTGCCCAAGAGCTGGCAACCGATCACCGGTTATGCCGATGTCGCGCGCGAGCTCGAAGCGCAGGGCATCGCCCAACCGGATGCGCTGCAGGTCTCCGATGCGGTAATCGCCATCCGCAGCCGCAAGCTGCCCGATCCGGCGGTGCTTGGCAATGCCGGCAGCTTCTTCAAGAATCCCGTGGTCGACATGCCCACTTTTGCGCGGCTCGAAGCCGCCCATCCCGGCCTGCCGCACTACGCCCAGCCCGATGGTCGCCAGAAGCTGGCCGCCGGCTGGCTGATCGAACAGGCCGGCTGGAAGGGCCGTGACCTGGGGCCCGTCGGTGCCTTCGAAAAGCAGGCGCTGGTCCTCGTGAATCGCGGCGGCGCACGGGGTGAGGATGTGCGGCGTATCGCCGAGGCGATACGCGCCGATGTGCGGGCACGGTTCGGAGTGGAGCTGGAGGCGGAACCGGTATTCGTGTGAGGCGCGTCGACACGCTGCCTGCCTTTGCGGCGGGCATCCCGTTGTCGGCACGGTGATGGCGCGTCGGGCTGGCAGGCGTACGCCAGCGGGCGATCGCCTGTCCGGGCGCGTCGCGCGTTGCGTGGTTTCAGTCAGCGGCGAGGCGCACCGTCACGCGGCGGTTGCGGGCACGCCCCGCGGAACTGGCGTTGTCTGCCACCGGTTGGCTTGCGCCCCGACCGACCGCCTCGAGGCGTCTTTCGTCGGCGCCGTGGCGCACAAGCTCGGCGAGCACCGCGCGTGCACGCGCGGCCGACAGGGCGGAATTCGCAGCCACGCTGCCGCGCGCGTCGGTATGGCCCTCGATGATCAGGCGCCGCTGGGGCTCGGCCGCATGGAAGGCCAGGATTTCCTGCAGCGCCGGGCCGCTCTCGTGACGCAAGGTGGCGCTGGCGAAGTCGAAATAGATGCCGTACACGTCCACCTTGCCGTCCCTCCTGAGGGCAGCGGCAAGACCCGCGGGTCGCGAACCGTCGTCGTAGGCGGCAAAGGCGGCAAGCTCGGTCCAGGTGTCGTTGCCCCAGTTGCCGGTGATCACGAACTTGAGCCAGCGGGCTTCCACGGGCGCGATCTGCACTGCCTG
Organism: Cognatazoarcus halotolerans; assembly: GCF_009800965.1. Classification (GTDB taxonomy): domain Bacteria; phylum Pseudomonadota; class Gammaproteobacteria; order Burkholderiales; family Rhodocyclaceae; genus Cognatazoarcus; species Cognatazoarcus halotolerans. The sequence goes on from NZ_WUAF01000003.1 coordinate 173,709, forward strand.
GTCGTTGCGGTTGCGCTCCAGCTCGAAGGAGGCCACCCGGGTGAGCCGATCCGGGCGTTCGCTTCCAACCCAGACCTCCACATGTCGCGCGGCGATTCCCGGGTAGGCCATCTCGTCGTTGAGCGCATTGTTGAAGACCAGGGTGGTGAGCCACTGCCTGCGCCGGAACTCGAACAGCACCCAGTGAGGGAAGGGGGCCTGGTCGGCGCTGCACCACACGAAATCGTTGAGGTCGACACCGGCCTGCTCGAGAAGCGCACGTGGAGGCAGCAGCACGTCGAGATCGGCGCCGCCGGCGGCGGAACTGAAGCCCGCCACCCGCGCGCCCGACTCCTGCACGAGCAGGTTGGGCGGCGTCCCGGCACGAGCGACAAGGGCCAGCATCACGGCCGCGAGGCCTGCGAGCCGCCTCATCGCGCGGCGCATGTGCGTCTCGCGCCCGTGACGCGTGCCGACCGGCCAACCCGGCCGAGCGCTGCGAGGCCGCCCAGCAGCAGGGCCAGCGAACCCGGTTCCGGTACCGAGGTGGGCGGATCCTGCGCTTCGGGCAGTACGGCGCCGGCGCGGACCTCGAAGACGTAGCGCCCCATGACCCCGGAGTTCCGGGAATTGTGGATCAGGCCGGTGTCCTGGTTGGTGTCGAGCAGCGCGCCGTGGACTCCCGAGCCCTCGAACTCGAAGGCCTGGCCGGTCAGCGGGTTGACCCATCCCACCCTTGCCACATCGGGTGTCCGGTCGGGGTCCCACCAGGCGGCGTCCGAGGTGTCCCAGCCGATGTGGTCGTAGTTGAACTCGAAATCGAAGGCGCCCGCGCCCGCGTCGAGGCGCTCGGTGATGATCAGCTGGAAGCTGTTGGTGAGCTCGGGCCGGTTGTTGTAGGCACGCACCTCCAGCCACTGCGCACCGAGCACGCGGCGCCCGTCGAGCTCGTCGAAACCCCACTGGATGACCCCGCCGTGGCGGTTGTCGACGTTCGCAAAGAAGGGTGCGAGCATCGGGGTGATCTGGGTCAATTGGTTGAAGTTGATCGGCCACAGGTTGCCGTGGGAGATCACCCCGTTGCTGTTTACCGACAGGCTCTGCGCCTGGGTGCCGAGGAAGTTCAGCGGAAAGCTCGCGAAGCTCCCCGAATTGTTGTCATCGAATGGCATGAGGGTGTGGTCCACGAACAGGGCGGTGTCGCGGATGGCGCCGGCCGAGACCGTGGCGGAGGCGAGGCCGAGCGTGGCCGCGAGCAGGACTTGCTTGATTCGGACGTTCATGACGAGTAGGCGTTCGGTTTAGGTGATTGGGGAGGCGCACTCAGTTGCGTGCCAGGGCCCCTGACGGGCTGCGGGGCGTGAAATCGACATAGGGTGTGCGTACCGCTCCGCCGGGCGGCACGTAGGCGGGCACAGCCTGGCCGGCCGGCCCAAGACCGCGGATGAAGCGATACACCGCCACGAGGTCGGCATCGGTCATCGCCCGCAGGCTGGGCGAAGGCATTGGCGGGCGCAGTGGCGTACGCGCGAGCGCAAGCCAGGCAGCCTCGTCCAGCGTCGCTGCGCTGGCGCGCAGGTTGCCCGCGTAGGTGGTGCCCCACGGCCCCTGGAAACCGACATTGCTCCCGGTGAGCCACTCCGCTTCGGGAAGCGCTCCGCCGGATTCTGCATAGCCCGGGCTGTGACAGTCGTTGCAGCCGCCGACGGCGATCAGGTAGCGACCGCGTGCATGCTCGGTCGTGGCGGCCGGGTCCGCGGCGAAAGCGGTGTGGGTGATGAGGAGGCCGGCGAGAAGCGCCGTTGCGGATCGTGCGTTCATGAATTCGTCCCTTGGCTGGTCTTCGAGGAGGACTCCTGCCCGGTTCCGGAAGGTGTCCATGTCTGGTGTGCACAGACTAGGGAGGAGGCGGCTTGCGGGCATCGCCCATAAGAGCCACGAGGCGTGCCGCTGCGGGCCACGCCGAAGTGCCGCGAAGGCGGTCGAACTTGGTCACACCGGCGCCGGCGATGCGCGGTAATCTTTCGATCTGGAGCCATTCTTCGACAGAACCCGCCGCATGCCGACGCTCGACTACGCCGCCTTCGCCCGTGCCAAGATCCAGCAGCCGCGCCTGCGCATCGAGCAACTCGAGCGGCCTGCGCTAGAGCAGCGTCTCGAACACGCGCTCGGCGCGCGCGCATTGGTGCTCGTCAGCGCACCCGCGGGCTATGGCAAGACCGTTCTGGTGAGCAGAGTGCTTGGCCGCTGCGCCTTGCGCCACGCGGTGGCGTGGGTGAGCGCCGACGAGGACGACGATCTCCAGCGTCTGGTGCACGCCCTGGTGATCGCGCTCGAGCCCTACGACCTGCCCTGGCGGATGGCGCCGGAAGCTCTCGGCACCCTCGCCGCCGCCGGCCAGCGCCAGTCTCTCGATGTGCTTCACGATGCGCTGGCAGGCGCCGAGATCGGTCGCGGCGTGATCGTCATCGAGGACGCCCATCGCCTCGGCGACCCGTCGATCTTCGAGTGGCTTGATCGGCTCGTCGAACGTTTGCCGGCCAACTGGAGCGTGGCGCTCACTTCGCGCGTGGATCCGCCGCTGTCGCTCGCGCGCTTGAGGGCGCGCGGCGAGCTTGCGGAATTCCGCGCCGAGGACCTGCGCTTTTCCCGCGACGAGGCTGAGGCCCTGGCCGCCACCCTGGCGCCCGAGGCCGGTCAGCGCGTCGTTGCGCTGTGGCAGCGCACCCACGGTTGGCCTGCCGGCCTGCATCTGGCCCTGCGCGCGGGAACGGCGGGCAGTGGCTGGAGCGGCGACCGCCACACTTTCGACTATCTTGCGAGCGAAGTGCTGGCCGACATGCCGCCCGGCCTGCAGGTTTTTCTGCAGCGTTGCGCGGTGCTGCCGGAGCTCACCGCGGGCCGTTGTGCGGCGGTGAGCGGTGACGGCGAAGCGGTACATTGGCTCGACGAGATCGAGCGGCGCGCGCTCTTCGTCACGGCGCTCGAGAGCGGCGAGCGTACGCTGCGGCTCCACGACCTGTTCCGCGATTTTCTCGAGGAGCGCCTGCAGCGCTACCACGCTGCGGAGCTGCCGGCGCTGTTGCGTCGTGCCGCTGAAACCGAACCCGATCCGGTGCGCAAGGTGGGTTACCTGCTGCGTGCCGGCGATCTCGCCGCCGCCGAACGAGCCCTCGCCTCGGCCGCTCCCGTGATGCTGCTGGAGGGTGCGGCCGCCCAGGTGCTGCGCCTCATCGAGCTCTTTCCCGGCGCCCGCCGCGAATCCTCGGCCACTCTCGCCTATGCGCATGGTCTGTGCGCGTGGCCCAACTTCGACTGGGTAACCCTGCAGCGCACCATGCGCATGGCCGCCGACGGCTTCGAGCGCAGTGGCGAGACCGCGCAAGCGCTGCAGGCGCGCGCCTTCGAGACCATGGCCCTGCTCAACCTGGGACGGCTCGACGAGGCTGCCGTCCGGCTCGCCGCGCTCCCGCCGCATCCCGATGATCCCGAGCTGGGCGCCTTCGCCGAGTTGCTCCGGTACTGGGACAGCGGCGCCCGCGGTCCCATGGAGGGCCCGGCGCGCCACCTCTCGCGCATGATCGACCGGCTCGAACAGCATCCCAGTGCGGAACTGTGGCTGCGTTGCCTGCCGCATTTCCTGTTCCTCGGCCATCCCGGCGTGAGCGCGCAGATGGCGCGCTACGTGGCGCACGCGCTGGCTCTCGCCGGAGAGACCCATCCGCAGCTGCGAGCCGGCGCCAACACGCTCAAGGCCTGGCTGGCGATGTGGGATGCCCGCCTCGATGACGCCGAGGCGCTGCTGCGCGAGGCCGAGGCCGACGCCGAGTGGCTTGGTCGTCCCAACAACCTGCACCACGCGATCACCGTGGTCCATGGCGTGATCCACGGGCTGCGTGCCGAGCGCGAGGCGCGTGACGAAGCCGTGCGGACCCTTGCCGCGGTGGACACCGATGGCGAGCGGCGCCGCACCTGGCAGGGCATTTATCTCTACCAGGTGAGCCGCTGGTATCTGGTCAGCGATGACTGGTCGGCCATCGGCATGCTGCGGGGCCAGCTCAATGCCAAGAGCACCGATGGCGAATGGCCCTACGTGGCGGTGGCGCGGGCCGCCCTGAACGGTCTCTGGGCCCTCAACGAAGACGATTCCAGCGGTGCGCTCGAGATCATTGCGCCCTGGCTCGACGCTGCGGATCGCTACGACATCACCGCCACCCGCAGCAATGTGCGTCTCACCGCGGCGCTGGCGATGGCGCGCCTCGGGCGGCTTGCCGAGGCCTGGGACACCGCCGCGCCCGCCATCGCGCTGTCGCGCCAGCCCGGGGAGAAGCTCTCGCTCATGTTATGTGGTGCAGCCATGTTGCGGGCCTTCGCCGATCAGCCCTGGGGGGCCCTGGCGCCCGCCGAGGACCTGGCCTGGGTGCGCTCACTGGCCGAACTGGGGCTCGCGCTGCGCCGTGCGGCACCCGCCCCGGCGGCGGGGGTGCGCACTACTCTCAGCGAACGCGAATGCGAAGTGCTCGACCACATCGCGGCCGGTCACAGCAACAAGCTGATCGCCCGCGCGCTCGCACTCTCACCCCACACCGTGAAGCGGCACGTGGCCAACATCCTCACCAAACTGGGGCTCGAAACCCGAGGCCAGGCCGCCGCCTGGTGGCACGCGCAGCACAACGCCGACCCGCCACGCGTGCCCGTCATTCCCTGACGAAATCCCAGTCCACGCCGAGATCCCTGGCGGCGCAGCTCCAGCTCCCGGACAGGTGGTCGGGATTCGTGTGGTAGAGCAGGTCCCCGCCCGACGGACAGGTTCGCGAGTCTACCCAGGCCGCTACCGTCGAGGCGGGGATGGTGACCGACTGGCCACTGCACTCGAGCGTAAGCGTCGCGCCTTCGGCCGGTTCCACATAGAAGAAGTAGGCGTTCTGATAGGGTGGGCTCGCCAGATCGTTGAACACCGACATGCGCGTCGCGGGCGAATCGGCACTGCCCGCCGAGACCGCAATCGAGAATGGCAGGGGTGCGCAACCCGACATCGTGAGCGTGCCCTGCAACACACCGCTGCCGGTGTAGTCGCTCACATCCACCTGCTCGTCGGCAATGTTCCAGTTGATCGTGGCGGTCGCATCCAGATCGCTGCGACGAATACGCGCGCTGCCGCTGTAGCTGCGGCCATCACCGATGATGGTGAGGTTGGATACCAGCGTGGTCCGCTTGCTCGATCCCAGGTGCTGAAAGTCCACACTGACCGCCACGACGGCCGGATCGGGCTTGACGTCCGGGGCCAGATACTCGAGATCCGTGTTGCTGACGGCATTCACGAGGTCGATCAGGCCCACCGAGCCGTTGCCCCACTTGATGCCATTCACCGACCAGCCGTCGCCGCCGTAGAGCATGTAGTCATCGTCATCGATCGGGCGGCAGCCCGGAAGGAGAACGTGCACGTCGACATCGTCCACGAGCGGCGCGACGCACTCGAGCACTCGCAGGCGCAGCGACTCGCCCACCTTCACGCCCGCTTCGGGCGGTGACAGCAGCAGGCGGGCGATCAAGGACCAGTCGCTGAAATGGGCGGTCTGCACCGATACCGTCCCTGCCTGAGGATCGAGTGTCGGCGTGCCCGCGACTTGCCAGATGCCGTCAGCCCGCTGGTAGAGAGGCATCAGCTGATCGGCTGAGCTACCAGCCACGTCCGCGGCACCATAGTGGAAGCTTAGCGTGACCGGCAGTGCAAAGTTTTCGCCGTGGGGCGACAGGCGGTAGGCGGTGCCATTGCCCTGCCGGGTCATGTCGCTGATCGGCTCGATGCTCACGGTGGTGTCCGTCGTGAGCGCTCCCGCAGGTATCTGGATGGACAGGCGGCCATCGGGTGACGCCAGGCTGCCTCCGGCGGCACCGATCACCGTGCTGCTGGCTTCCCCGAGGCTCTGGCCGACAGCGGTAGCGCCGGGCGGCTGCGGTCCGTTCCCCCCGCCCAAGGCTGCATCCTTGCCACCCCCGCCGCCGCACGCCGCAAGCAGCATTGCGCCTGCAAGCATGGCGCCGCGCCACATCGTTCTCTTCATGTGCATTTCTCCTGATCTTCAAGATTGACGAACGAAAGGCGCAGGCAGAAAAGCGCCTTCCGGTGATGATCAAGAGTCGCTCGATCCACCCCTCGGCGACATCGCCCGATGGAGCCATCCGCATGGCCCGCGGCGGGCCATGCGGCGGAAACGCGGAGCCCGCTGAGGAGGGCGAACGGATCGGCCGATAACGAGACTCCGGTTTCCGCAGGTGTTGTTGCGCGTCATTCACGACGGGACAGCGATCGGCTCGGCATGACGGGCGGGGCGGACAGGGCTTGAGCACGGGGTCGGAAGAGGGGCTGCATTGAACGGTGTCCAGCGGCTGAATGCTGGCGTGCGCTGCGTATGCGAGTTAGATTTTCGAGGTGTCGGGTCCGGGCCACAGAACCGGATTCCGTTCATGACCCAGCTGTACTGCAAAAGCCATGGAGGTCACGGGAAAATCATGCAGAAACTCATCGTGTCGGCAATATTCGGCGTCCTCGTCTTGCAAGGCGGCAAATACTGGGAAGCCGGGGGCCATCAGGCCGCAGCCGCGGTTGAGGTGGCCGAGCGTGCGGAGGCTCCGCGGTCCCGGCCTCGGCCGCTCGATCCGCCGCCGCAGTCTGAGAGCCGTAAACGCTTCCGCTGCGATGGTCGCCAGTATTGCTCGCAGATGCATTCGTGCGAGGAGGCCACCTTCTTTCTCCGGAATTGCCCCAGCGTGAAGATGGACGGCGACCACGACGGCGTGCCTTGTGAAAAGCAGTGGTGTAACTGAGTTCGGCCTGCCCGAGGGCGCGAGTGGCTGGCCGCTCGCGACGCACGGTGATTTTCGAACGCGGTGAACCGGGAAAGAGCGCGACCCGACCGCCGGGCCTGCCGGAAGCGTTCAGGGCCGCTCGCCGCCCTCTTCCCGCGGCGCGACCGACAGGCACGCCATGATTCCCGTGGCGATCCCGTCCGCCATGCGGGCGCGGCGGGCGGGGTCCGTCAGGGCCAGCTCCTCGTCACGGTTCTTGATCACCCCGGCTTCGAACAGCAGCGCCGGCAGCGCCGTGCGGTAGAGGACCACCAGGTTGTCGTAGTAGTGCACCGCCAGCTGCTGGTCGGCCCACGGGCGACGGCGGGCGTTCTTGTCGGTGGGGACGAAGCCCATGTGCTGCAGGCGGGCGCCGATGCTGCGGGCGCATAGCAGGCTGCGCGGCAGGTCGGGGTTGTCGCGCGAGACGAATAGCGAGTGGCCTTGCCACACGTCAGAGTAGGTCTGCGGCTCACCGTTCCAGGTCCACGGCTCGAGTTCGGATTCACTGACCGAGTCGTGATGGATCGAGACGAAAAGGTCGACCTCGCCGGCTGCCTCGGGACGTGCGGCAAGCGAGGGGATGAGGCCGTCGTCGTTGATCAGGGTGACGACCGCTCCACGCGCATGCAGGGCATCGACCAGATCGTGGGCGAGATCGCGGTTGAACTCGAATTCGGCCCGCCCGCGGGCGCTGGTTGCGCCCCCCGCTGCCTGGGTGTGGCCGATGTCCACCGCGACCCGCGGGACTGGCGCGGCGCAAAGGGCAGGCGCCCCCCAGAGCGCGGCGGCGAGGGCCAGTGTCGGGAGCAAAGCGTTCATGGGCCAGAGTCTAGCCGGTTTCGGTCGCGGCTCGTCGGTACAGGCTGTGACGCCGATTGGCGCTATTGCGGTAGCGCGGCCGCACCGCTCACGCCGGCGCGCAGGGCTTGCTCCCGGATCGAGCGTGCCGCGGCCGGGTTTGTCGCCCGCAGCCGCGCGTAGGGTACTGCGGCGCTTTGCGCATCGCCTTGCATCAGCCAGCCCATGGTCTGCAGGGCGAGCGCGCCGGGATGGTTCGGACTGCGTTTGAGCACGAGGCCGCTATGCTCGCGTGCCTTGGCGGGCTGACGGGTGGCGAGGCAGGACTGGGCCAGGTAGAGACGCGCGTCCATTGCATCGGGATTCAGTGAGAGCGCTTTTTCGAGCGCCTCGATCGCGCGGCCGTATTGACGCCTGTTCATCTGTGTCTGGCCGAGGTTGACCCAGGCGTTGATCGAATCGGGGTCGAGGCGCACTGCGGTCTCCAGCGCCTGTGCCGATTCATCGAGACGGCCGAGGCGCATCAGGGCGTAGCCCTTGCTGCTGCGCACTACGGCATTCGAGGGTTCGATGGCTTCGGCGCGGAGGAGGTAGGCGAGCGCGCCTTCGATATCGCCCCGGTTGCCGACGGCTTTTGCGAGCGACAGCAACAGGGGCGTATTGGCGGCATCCATCCGTTCCGCCCGCTTGAGGGTCGCGATGCCTTCGTCGGTCCCGCCGGTGGCGATGAGGGCCTCGCCGAGACTGGTCAGATCGGATACGTTCGCCGGCCCCAGGCTTTCGAGCTTGCGATAGTTCGAGACTGCGCCGGCAAAGTCGTTCTGGCGCATGCTGGCGATTGCCAGAACGCGCCAACCGGCCTGCTGCTGCGGCGACAGCGCGGTGGCTCGGCGGCCGTCCGAGATTGCCGCGTCAATGCGGCCGAGCGCCAGCCGCACCAGGCCGCGATTGGCGATGTGCGACGTATTTTCGCGCTCCAGTGCGATTGCCTTGTCGAAGGCGCGCTCGGCCTCTTCATCACGCTTGCTGTGATTGAGGACCTCGCCGAGCAGGGCCCAGCCGGTCGCGTGATCGGGGCGCAGCGCAACCGCCTTGCGGGCCGCGTCCTCGGCTGCGCGCAAGCGGCCGCCGGCCAGTTCGCTGGCGGCGATGTGCTCCCAGGTGGGCGCCTGCGACGATGGCGGCGCATTGGCAATGGTTGCGCGCGCGCTGTCGCCAGCGCCTTGCTGCGCCTGCAGTTCGGCCAGACGTAAGCGCAGGGCATCTTCGGTTGCACCCAGCTCGAGCGCGATTGCGAATGCCCGCGTGGCGGCTGCGCGGTTGCCGAGCGCGTCTTCCACGCGGCCCAGCAGGCCCCAGCCGTTCTGATTCAAAGGATCCAGGCGGGGGCTCTCGAGCGCTTCGCTACGGGCCTCGTCGTATCGCTTGGCGTGCAGCAGCCATTCCGCGCGCAGGCGGTGTGCCCCGGCGTTGGCCGGGTATCCGTTGCGTGCGCGCTGGATCAGTGTCTCTGCACCGGCAAGGTCACCGCGGGCATGTCGCAGGATTGCCTTCTGACCCAGCGCGAGCACATGGTAGGGGTCCCTGGCGAGCGCCTCATCGACGGCTTCTTCGGCTTCATCGCTACGGTTCGTCTCGGTGAGCGCCATGGCGAGGTTGAAATGGGCGAGGGCGGAATCAGCTTGCTCGGAGATCCAGCGACGGCTGAGTTCTTCGAGCCCGTGCCAGTCTTTGGCCGCGGCCAGTCGCAGGGCCTCTTGCGGGCGGTCGGGTTCGGCTTCGGGAATGGTGATTGCGGGGCGGCTGGAAGACGGGCGGTCGAGCAGTGCGTCGATGCGGTCGGTACCGATCGCGAGACTCAATCGCTGGCCGGTTCCCAGGCTGGCCGCGGTGATACCGACGAGCCTGCCCGACAGATCGAACAGGCCTCCGCCGCTCGAGCCGGGCGAGACGGGGGCCGAGGTGATGAAGCGCGATTGGCCGCTCTGCCCGGGGGTGGCGACGGCGATGCCCGAGCTGGCGGCGAGCCCGAAGCCGAGCGGGTTGCCAACCGCCACGACGGGCTCGCCCACGGCGAGTTCGGAGAGCTTGCGCCGCGGTGCCGGGCGCGTGGCGAGTCCGTCGACCTGCAGCAGGCAGAGGTCGATTGATTCGTCTTCTCCGTGTCGCTGTGCGGGCAACGGGGCGGCGCCCGAATCCGCCTCGATGCGGGCGCCATCGCGGATCACATGGCAGTTGGTGGCCAGCAGGCGGGGCGCCACCACGACAGCGCTTCCCTGGCCCAGCTCGTGGTCGGTCTCGTCGAACACGCGAATCGTGACGACGCCCGGCGCGACGAGCGCATAGATCGCATCGGGACCCGCGGGATCGGCCGCCCCGGCCGCCGGTCCGGGGAGGAGGCCAGGCAGCGCGAAGGCGAGCAGGTGGGCGAATGCCAGGCGCTTCATTGCGGCAACGCCTGGTAGAGCGTCATGAGGCCGGTGCAGGACTCGTCCGCCTTCGCGGCGTCGACTTCGCGCATCGTGACGCAGGCCTTGCGTACCCCGTCGCGGTCTCCGGCCGCATGGAGGGCTTCGATCAGGGCGCCCCACACCTTGGTCTGTCGCGGGTCGAATTGAAGGGATTTGCGCAGCGCCGGAATCGCCTCGGCCTGCCGGTCGAGGATGGCCAGCACGAAGCCGTGCTGTCGCCAGGCATTGACGTCTGCGGCCTGGCGCACGATCAGGTCGGAGGTGATCACGAGCGCTTCCTGCGGACGACCGCCGTCCTTGAGATGGACCGCCTGCCAGAAACGAGCCTGATCGTTTTCCGGCTGCAGCGCCACGGCCGCGCCCGCGGCCTGGATCGCCTGCGGCCAACGCTGCTGTTTGGCGTAGAGGATCGACAGGGTGAGCAGCGCGTCCGCGCGTTGGCCCGCGTCGCCGGCGTTGGCGCCCGCATCGCGGAGCAGGGCGACGGCGTCGCGGGTTCGGCCGAGACGCTGCAGGGTCAGGGCCCGCAGGCGAATCGCGGCGGGCGTGCCAGCGATGGCTTCGGGGAGCCGCGCGAGGTTGCGCCAGGCACGCTGTGGTTGATCCGCCTTCAGAAGCGCTTCGACGAGTGCCAGGCGGACCCGGGGGTCCTCGGGCAGCAGGCCGCCAATGCGCGCCCAGATGTGAACCGCCGCATCATGGTCGCCGCGCTGGCCGGCAAGCGCAGCGAGCCCTGCCCATGCACCGATCTGCCATGGATCGCGCTCGACCACCTGACGATACGCGGCTTCGGCCTCGTTCGTGCGACCGGCTGCGGCGAGCATGCCGGCGTGAAGTTGCAGCAGATCGGCGTCGCCGTCGTTTCCGGCGAGCGCTGCGGTGCTGGTCGCGAGTGCCTCGTCGCGCCGTTGCTGACGCAGCAGGCTGACCACCAGGCCGGCAAGGGCTGGTCGTGAGTCGGGTTGCAGGGCGAGCAGTTTCCGCCACCGGATCTCGGCGTTCGGCCAGTCGCCACGCTCTGCGGCAGCGCGAGCGTGGAAGGCGCATGCCTGTGTGGAACGCGGGTCGGCGGCGGTCCATTCCGCGCTCATGGCTTCAAGTGCATCCCAGTTGCCGTTGCGGATGAACTCTCCCGCGCGGCTGCTGCGCGCGTGGTCGGCGGCGCGGGCCGCAGCGCGCGATTCCAGGCCCGAGAGCAGCGTAACCGGTTGTGCGAAGCTTACGTTGTGCCCCCCGTACGAGGGGTCGTCGATGATACCGATGAGCCGCCCATGCTCGTCCACCAGTGCGCCACCCGCAGCGCTTCGGGTGAGTGGTGCGGTGAACTGGATCGAAGGGCCGTCGCGGCCATGGCGGATGCCGGCTATGACGCCGTCGGCAATGCCGACTCCGAAGTCCTGCGTGCTGGCGATCGCATAGACCCGGCTGCCGGCGCCGGCCAGAAGGGGGGTGTCGATGGCCAACGGGGTGGCGCCCGCTGTGCTGTCGGCTTCGAGCAGGCACAGTCGATGTTCGTCGTCACGGGCGAGCAATTGCACCGCGCGCATGCCGGCGGCGCCTTCGAGCTGAAGCCGTACCGCGTTCTCCAGGCCTTCGCATTGCGTGATCAGCCGCGTGGCGGTGACCTGCACCGCGCTGCGTCGCGTGATCGTGTTTCCGTCCGCGTCCAGCAACTCGAGCGGGAACACTGCCGGTGCGATGCGGGCGTGGATCTCGGCTGCGGTCATTGCGTTAGCCAATGGCGCGCTGGCGAGCAAGCATAGGCTTGCCAGGAGTTTGATGAGACGGCCCATCGTCGTCGGCTCCGTTGCTGTGGAGGGGGGGGCGCTCCGCGGTTGCGCCCGCTTCGATGCGATTCGACAGGCCGGGCTGGAATGGAGCGGAGCGTACCCGGGAACGCCGTGCCAGTAAATATCCCAAACGGATTTCTTGGCGGGGTGCAGTGCGTTGCGTTTGCCGCCGCCGGCAGGCTGCGTCGTGGCGCTGTTCAGGACTGCCCGGTGAAGCCGAGCCGTCGCGAGATCTCGCGCGCGCAGGCGAGCAGCTTGCTGGCGGTGGGGCTGTCCCATTCGGTTTCGAAGGTGCCGGCAGGCCCCATCGCGGTAATGCACAGGGCGATGTTGCCGCCGCTGTCGAACACCGGCGCGGAGAAGGCGTTGATGCCGGGGATCGGGTTGCCGAGGGCGCGGGCGAGGCCGTGGTGGCGGACTTCGTCGAGCATCTCGTCGGCGAGCTTGCGCGAGGGGCGCGGCGTGGGCTGGTCGACGAGGACCAGCCTGGCGAGCTCGCCCTCGATGATCGGCCGGGTGATGCGGTCCGGCAGGAAGGCGGCGAAGAGGCGGCCGGTGGCGGAAGCCATGAGGGGTGTCATGACGGTGCCGGGGCGCATGTTCACATGGATCGGCTTGCTGCATTCCTCGATCCGTACCACCGTCGGGCCGTGGTTGCCCCACACTGCGACGGCGATGTTGAGCTGGATCTCGTCGGCCAGCGGCGCGATCTCGGCCAGGGCCACGCGTAGCGGGTCGAGGCCATGCAGGGCGGCGAGGCCCATCTGCAGCGCGAAGGGACCGAGGCCGTAGCGGCCGGTGAGCGCGTCCTGCTCGATCAGCCCGAGCTTGCCGAAGCTCACCAGGTAAGGGTGGGCCTTGGCGGGCGGCATGCCGGCTTCGCGCGCCAGATCGCGCAGCATCATCGGCGCGCCATTGCGCACCAGCGCCTGCAGCAGGTTGCCGCCTACCTCGATCGACTGGATGCCCCGACGGTCCTTTTCCACAGCGCTCATTGATGTCCCCTTTCGGCGGGCGATGTTAGCAGGTTCGCGGTCACGAAAGGCTGGTCAGGGTTCAGGATAAAAATTAATCAATAGCAAATAGATTGACCAATAACGAATTCGTAGCTAGGATACACCTCAACTCGGCGCGGTCGAGTTGGCATCGCAGCCGTCCCGCCGGTCCCCGCACAGATGAATTCAGGAGCACGCACATGAGCAAAGCCTTTGCCTCGCAGGCCGATCTGGAAGAAAAGAAGACCACTTTCGAACAGCTCTCCGAGCACTGCTGGGCCTACACCGCCGGGGGTGATCCCAACACCGGGGTGATCATCACCGACGAGGCCGTGCTGATCTGCGACACCCTGGCAACGCCGCTGATGGCGCAGAACCTCATCGCCGAGATCCGCAAGATCAGCCAGGCGCCGATCAAGTACGTGGTGCTGTCGCACTACCACGCGGTTCGCGTGCTTGGTGCCTCGGGCTACAAGGCCGAAGGCATGGAGCAGATCATCGCCAGCCAGGGCACCTACGAGATGATCGTCGAGCGCGGCGAACAGGACATGCGCTCCGAGTACGAGCGTTTCCCGCGGCTGTTCCAGAACTTCGAGTCGGTGCCTGGCCTGACCTGGCCGACGATGGTGTTCAAGGAAGAGATGACGCTGTGGATGGGCAAGCTGGAGGTGAAGGTGATGCACCTCGGGCCCGGCCACACCAAGGGCGACACGGTGGTGTGGGTGCCGGCCGAGAAGGTGTTGTTCTCGGGCGATCTGGTCGAATGCGACGCGGCCTGCTACACCGGCGATGCCCAGCTCGAGGAATGGCCGGCAACGCTCGACGCGATTGCTGCGCTGGGGGCCGAAAAGCTGGTCCCGGGCCGCGGCCCGGCCCTGACCAGCCCGCAGAAGGTCGCCGAAGGCCTGGCCTACACCCGCGACTTCGTCACCACCTTGTTTGCCTCGGCTCGCGAAGCGGTGGCGCAGAACATGGATCTCAAGGCGGCGATGGCGCATGCGCGCAGGAACATGGACCCCAAGTTCGGCCAGGTCTTCATCTACGAGCACTGCCTGCCCTTCGACGTCACCCGCGCGGTCGACGAGGCCAGCGGCATCAAGCACCCGCGCATCTGGACCGCGCAGCGTGACAAGGAGATGTGGCACGCGCTGCAGGAAGGCTGACGCAACCCCCCGACAGCGATGACGGCGGCGGCCCGCGGGGCGCCGCCTGGGAATGCACAGAGAACCAGCCGGCAAGTCCCCACAAGACCGGCGGTCCGCTACCAAAGTCCAAAGGAGGACACGTCGTGTTGAGTACCTATCAGTATCCGAAATTCGAGTACCGGCGGCCGCCGGAGCTGTCCGACGAGACCGGTGCCGGCACCGGGCATTATCCGGTGGTGGTGGTCGGAGCGGGCCCGGTGGGCCTAGCCGCGGCCATCGACCTGGCCCAGCAGGGGCAGCAGGTGCTGCTGATCGACAACGACGACACCGTGTCGATCGGTTCGCGCGGGGTGTGCTATGCCAAGCGCACGCTCGAAGTGCTGGACAGGCTCGGCTGCGGTGACGAGATGGTGGACAAGGGCGTCACCTGGAACGTCGGTCGCACCTTCTTCCGTGAAGAGGAGGTGTACAACTTCAATCTCTGTCCGCAGCCCGATCATCACCGTCCGGGCATGATCAACCTGCAGCAGTATTACCTCGAAGACTACCTGGTGCGCCGGGCGCGCCAGCTGCCCGGGCTCGAGATGCGCTGGAAGAGCAGCGTGGTCTCGGTGCAGCCGGGGGCGGAGCTGGTGACGCTTCAGGTCGAGGCGCCGGACGGCATGTACCAGATCGAGACCGACTGGCTGGTGGTGGCCGACGGCGCCCGCAGCCCGATCCGCACCATGCTGGGGCTGGACATCGAAGGCAAGATCTTCATGGACCGCTTCCTGATCGCCGATGTGGTGATGAAGGCCGATTTCCCGACCGAGCGCTGGTTCTGGTTCGATCCGCCCTTCCACCGCAACCAGTCGGTGCTGCTGCACCGCCAGGCCGACAACGTCTTCCGCATCGATTTCCAGCTCGGCTGGGATGCCGACCCGCAGGAAGAGAAAAAGCCGGAGAAGGTCATCCCGCGCATCAAGGCGATGCTCGGCGACGATCGTGAGTT
The DNA here is from genome assembly GCF_009800965.1 of Cognatazoarcus halotolerans. Taxonomy (GTDB): domain Bacteria; phylum Pseudomonadota; class Gammaproteobacteria; order Burkholderiales; family Rhodocyclaceae; genus Cognatazoarcus; species Cognatazoarcus halotolerans. The sequence continues at coordinate 188,730 of NZ_WUAF01000003.1, forward strand.
CGAGCTCGAGTGGGTCAGCGTGTATACCTTCCAGTGCCGTCGCATGCACGAATTCCGCCACGGGCGCGTACTGTTCGTGGGTGATGCGGCGCATCAGGTGTCACCTTTCGGTGCGCGCGGTGCCAACTCGGGCATCCAGGACACCGACAACCTGGTGTGGAAGCTCAAGCTGGTGATGGACGGCAAGGCGCCGGCATCGCTGCTCGACAGCTACTCGCGCGAGCGCGTCTTCGCCGCGGACGAGAACATCATGAACTCGACCCGCTCGACCGATTTCATCACCCCCAAGAGCACCACCAGCAAGACCTTCCGCAATGCCGTTCTGGGCCTCGCCGAGCACTATCCCTTTGCGCGCGCGCTGGTCAATTCCGGCCGGCTTTCGGTGCCGGCCTACCTCACCGAATCGACGCTCAACACGCCGGATACGGACGATTTTGCCGGCGACATGGTGCCGGGCGCACCGATGGACGACGCGCCGGTGGAAGCCGCCGGCGGGGAGCGCTGGCTGCTGAAGGCGGTCGGCAACGCCTTCCAGCTGCTGTATTTCGCCGACGATGCCTCGGCAATCGATGCTGCGCAGGCGCAGGCGCTGGCCGGGCTGGCCGACGCGCCGATCCCGGTGCAGGCCATCGTGGTGGCACGCGGCGGCGTCGCGCCGACCGGGCTGGCCAGCGTGTTCGACAGCAAGGGGCGCGTCGCCGAGCGCTATGACGCGCGCGTCGGCACCTGCTACCTGATCCGCCCCGACCAGCACGTCGCCGCCCGCTGGCGCAGCTTCGACGCGGGTCGCATCGCCGCCGCCCTTGCCGTGGCCACCTGCAACGCCTGAGGAGAACACCATGTCACTGATCACCACCAACAACTTCTCCGAACCCGGCAAGCGCTACTTCCAGACCTTCAGTCCGGGCGATGACTTCTACGAGTCGCTCATCGACATGCATCGAGATCTCTCGGACGAGCAGTCGGCCATGGTCAATGCGCGGCTGATCCTGCTCCTCGCCAATCACGTCGGCGACATCTCGGTGCTGCGCGAGGCGATGAAGATCGCCTGCGAAGGGGTGTAGCGGGGGCCCGCGTGGCGGGCGGCGGGCGCCCACTATTCGCCGAAGCCCGCATGCTCGGCCACGTAGCGAAAAAGGAAGTCCCGGAAGCTCTGCGCCGCCGGCGAAAGCGAACGATTATTCCGTGTGAATACGTAGAAGCGTCGGGTGACCTGCGGATCGACGAGTGGGCGCATCTCGAGGCGGTACAGCCTCACCAGCGAAGCGGCGTAGGTGATGCAGATCGTCACGCCGAGGCCGGCATTCACCATCGACAGCGCGGTGGACATGAAGGCCACCGAGGTGTGCGGCTCGAGCGCGCGGCTGCGGGGCGCGCTGCCGAGGTCGACCGCGAGGCGTTCGGTGAACTGGCCTTGCAGGGTGATCAGCGGGTGCTCGGCGAGATCCGCCCAGCTCACCTCGTGCTGCCCGGCGAGCGCATGGCCGGGCGGAAAGACCGCCACGAAGGGCAGTTCGAACAGGGTCGTGGCGGTGATCTCGGAGTTCGAATCCCGCTCCGGTCCGACCCCGAAATCAACTTCGCCGGAGAAGACGCGGGACACCACGCTCTCCACCGCGCAGTCCACCAGGCGGATCTCGATCTCGGGGTGCGCCACCCCGTAGGCGGCGATCACTTCCGGCAGCAGGGTCGAGGCCATCAGCTGCGGCGCGGCGATTCGCACCAGACCCTTGCGCAGCGCCTTGAGCTTGGATACCTCGTCGAGCACGCCGTCGAGGTCGTCGAGGATCTTGTCGATCAGCGGATAGATGTTGCGTCCCACTTCGGAGAGCTGGATGCGCCGGGTGCTGCGGTCGAACAGCCGCAGGCCGAGCGCCTGTTCGAGCTCCTTGATCAGGCCGGAGAGGGCCGACTGGGTGATGAACAGGCTTTCGGCGGCGAGGGTGAAGCTGCCGGTACGCGATACGGCAATGAAGGCGCGCAGCTGCTTGAGGGTGATATTCATCTGAAAATCCGATAAATCGATCGTAAAAAGTCGTTTGTATGATAGATCCGTTTGCGCTGTAATGAATCCATCAGCGGTGCGTCAAGGCCGCCGGCACCTGCCCGGCAAGGGCAGCGAACGAAAAACGAAGGAGACAGCCATGTCATTGATCCGCAAGATCCATCACGTCGCGTACCGCTGCAAGGACGCGCTCGAAACTGCCCGCTGGTACGAGAAGCACCTGAGCATGAAGCTGGTGCTTTCGATTGCCGAGGATGCGGTGCCATCCACCGGCGAGGCCGACCCCTACATGCACATCTTCATGGACGCGGGCATGGGCAACGTGCTGGCGTTCTTCGAGCTGCCGACCCGCAAGGCCATGGGGCGCGACGAGAACACCCCGGCCTGGACCCAGCACCTGGCGCTCGAGGTGGACTCGGTCGAAACTCTCATGGCGGCCAAGGCGCGCCTCGAGGCCGGGGGCGTCGAGGTGGTCGGCCCCACCGACCACGCGCTGTTCCAATCCATCTATTTCTTCGACCCCAACGGCCACCGTCTCGAACTTGCCGCAAACACGCTGCGGCCGGGCATGCTCGAGGCCCTCGACGAAGTGAAGTGGGACATGCTCGAGGAATGGGCGCAGACCAAGAAGGCGCCCAAGCACGCCGCCTGGATGCACGACGGACGCTACAAGGAGATGTTCCAGTGAAACTTGCAACCCTCAAGACAGGCGGGCGTGACGGCACGCTGGTGGTGGTCAGCCGCGACCTGACCCGTTGCCGCGCGGTGCCGGTGATTGCCCGCACGCTGCAGGCTGCGCTCGATAACTGGGGCGAACTCGAGGTGCAACTGCGCCAGGTGTATGAGGCGCTCAACAGCGGTGCGCTCGAAGCCGAGCCCTTCGATCCCGCGGCCTGCCATTCGCCGCTGCCGCGGGCCTACCAGTGGGCAGACGGTTCGGCCTATATCAACCATGTGGAACTGGTGCGCCGGGCACGCAATGCCGAGGTTCCGGCTTCGTTCTACACCGATCCACTGATGTACCAGGGTGGCTCGGACAGCTTCATCGGTCCGCGCGACGCGATCGTTGCCGACGAGGCCTGGGGAATCGACTTCGAAGCGGAGGTCACGGTGGTCACCGGCGACGTGCCGCTGGGTGCGACCCCGGCCGAGGCGGCGAAGGCGATCCGGCTGGTGATGCTGGTCAACGATGTGTCGCTGCGCAACCTCATCCCCGCCGAGCTGGCCAAGGGCTTTGGTTTCTTCCAGTCCAAGCCGGCCAGCGCCTTCAGCCCGGTGGCGGTGACGCCGGACGAGCTCGGCGACGCCTGGCAGGGCGCCAAGCTCCACCGGCCGCTGGTGGTGCATCTCAACGGCAAGCTGTTCGGCAAGCCGGAGGCCGGCGTGGACATGACCTTCGATTTCGGCCAGCTGATCGCCCATGTGGCGAAGACGCGCGAACTCGAGGCGGGCTCGATCATCGGCTCGGGCACCGTCTCCAACAAGCAGGGCGACCTGTGGGGGTCGTCGATCGACAACGGCGGCGTGGGCTACTGCTGCCTCGCCGAGCTGCGTACCTACGAGACCATCGAGCAGGGCAAGCCGCAGACGCCCTTCATGAAGACTGGCGATACGGTCACGGTCGAGATGCTTGATGCCGCGGGCGAGAGCATCTTCGGCCGCATCGAAAACACCGTGGCGCCGCTCGCGCGCTGAGCATTGCAGCAAGACGGAGGAGACAAGGACATGAAAAAAATCATTCGAAGTGGCGTGCTCGCCATCTGTGCAACTCTCGGTGCGGGTGGCGTCGGCGCGGCCGACCCGATCATCCTCAAGGTGGCGCATTTCTGGCCGCCCACGGCGATGAGCCAGCAGAAGGTGCTGGAACCCTGGTGCGCGAAGATCGAGAAGGACTCGGCCGGCCGCATGAAGTGCCAGATCTACCCGGCGATGCAGCTTGGCGGTACCCCGCCGCAGCTGATCCAACAGGTGCAGGACGGCGTAGCCGATATCGTGTGGACGCTGCCCGGCTACACCGCCGGCCGCTACCCCTCGATGGAAGTCTTCGAGCTGCCCTTCATGACCAACCGCGCCGAGCCGGCCAGCCGCGCCGCCTGGCACTACTACGAGCAGTTCGGCAAGGAAGACTTCGCCAAGGTCAAGCCGCTGGCCTTCCATGTGCATGACGAAGGCTATGTTCACAACAACAAGCACCCGATCACCAAGCTGTCGGACTTCCGCGGCCTCAAGATGCGCGCACCGACGCGCCTGACCAACAAGATGATCGCCGCCTTCGGCGCCACCCCGGTGGCGATGCCGCTGCCGGCCGTGGCCGAGGCGGTGTCCAAGGGCGTGGTCGACGGCTACGTGCTGCCCTGGGAAGTGATTCCGGCGGTCAAGTTGCACGAGATGACCAAGTACCACTCCGAGACCGACAAATCGCAGCCCTCGCTGTACACCGCGCTGTTCATCGTGGCCATGAACCCGGCCAAGTACGACAGCCTGCCGGACGACCTGAAGAAGGTCATCGACGCCAACTCGGGCGCCGACTTCTCGGCCTCGATCGGCAAGGCCTGGGATGTCTCCGCCCCGCCGGCGCGTGAGAAGGCGGTCGAGCACGGCAACCAGTTCGCCATGATCTCGGCCGACGAGCTGGCCAAGTGGCGCAAGGTCACCGACAAGCTGGCGGCCGGCTGGGTCAAGGAGATGGATGGCAAGGGCTACCAGGGCCAGGCCATGCTCGATACCGCCAAGAGCCTGATCCAGAAGTACAACGCACAATAAGACGACGGCGGCCGGGGCGCATCGCGGGCCCCGGCCGCCGAATCGCCAGCGCGTCCGCGACGCGCGCCTCAGACCGAGAGATTTCCATGGCTGAAGCAATTCCCCGATCCGGCGATGCGCCGGATCCGCGTCCGCGCGACCCCCTCGGACGCTTCCTCTACGGCTGGTCGAAGCTCTCCGCCATCGGCGGCAGCCTGGTGCTGTTCGCCATCTGCGGGGTGTCGGTGTACAGCGTGGTCGGCCGCTGGCTGACCGACGAGCCGGTGCTCGGCGATGTCGAGCTGGTGCAGATGGGCTGCGCGCTCGCCGTGGCCGCCTTCCTGCCCTGGGCGCAGATGAAGAACGCGCACGTGATCGTCGATTTCTTCACCCACACCGCCTCGCCGGCCGTGCGCCGCGTGCTTGACCGCATCGCCGCGATCATCCTGACGGTGCTGGCCTTCATCATCTCCTGGCGCAGTTTTGCCGGCGCCTGGGAGGCCTATCAGACGGGCGAGACCACCATGCTGCTCGGCTGGCCGCTGTGGTGGTCCTACACCACGCTCGGCCCCGGTTTCTTCCTGCTCGGCCTGACCGCCGCCTACACCGCCTGGAAAGGCGTGCTGCACAGCGAAGGGGGCATGGAATGACGAGCGTCGAAATCGGTTTCACCATCGGCGCCTTCACCCTGGTGCTGCTCGCCCTGCGGGTGCACATCGGCATGGCCATGCTGCTCGGCGGCTCCATCGGCTATACCCTGGTGTCCGGCTGGGACCCGCTGATGAGCTACTTCAAGAACCTGGCCTACGGTCGCTTCTCGGTTTACGACCTGTCGGTGGTGCCGCTCTTCCTGCTGATGGGCAACATCGCCTCAAAGGGCGGCCTGTCGCGCCGGCTGTTCGAGGCCACCAACGCCTTCCTCGGCCACTATCCCGGCGGCGTGGCGATGAGCGCCATCGGCGCCTGCGCCGGCTTCGGCGCGATCTGCGGTTCCTCGCTGGCCACTGCCGCCACCATGGGCCAGGTCGCGCTGCCCGAGCTGCGCCGCTGCCACTACTCGCCCTCGCTCGCCACCGGTGCGCTGGCGGCCGGCGGCACGCTGGGCATCCTCATCCCACCCTCGGTGGTGCTGGTGATCTACGCCATCCTGGCCGAGCAGAACGTCGCCGCACTGTTCATGGCCGCGCTGGTGCCGGGGCTCATCGCCATGTTTGGCTACATGCTGGTGGTGAGTCTGTATGCGCGCTTCGTGCCCGGCAGCGGCCCGGCCTCGGCGCCGCTGCCGTGGCGCGCCCGGCTGCATGCGCTGGGCCGGGTGTGGCCGATCCTGGCGGTGTTCGTCACCGTCATCGGCGGCATCTATGGCGGCATCTTCACGCCCACCGAGGCGGCCGCGGTGGGCACCTTCGCCACCACTGCGCTGGCGGTGATCTCGCGCGAGATGCGCTGGCGCGAGTTCGTCGCGGCGGTGCTCGGCGCGGCCGAGGCGACGGCGATGATCTTCCTGATCCTGCTCGGCGCCGACGTGCTCAACGCCTTCCTGGCGCTGTCGCAGATGCCGGTGGCGATCGCCGAATGGGTGCTGGGCAGCGGTCTGCCGCCGATGCTGGTGCTGTTCGCGATGATCCTCGCCTACCTCGTGCTGGGCTGCGTGATGGACAGCCTGTCGATGATCCTGCTCACCATCCCGGTGTTCCTGCCGATCATCATGGGGCTGGATTACTGGGGGCTGGATCAGGGCGACAAGGCGATCTGGTTCGGCATCCTCGCCTTGATGGTGGTCGAGATCGGCCTGATCACGCCGCCGGTCGGCATGAACGTGTTCATCATCAATTCGCTGGCCAAAGACGTCCCGATGAAGGAGACCTTCCGCGGCGTGCTGCCTTTCCTTGCCTCGGATCTGCTGCGCATCGTGCTGATCGCCTTCTTCCCCGCCATCGCGCTGTGGCTGGTCCATCTGCTCGGTGGTTGAAGACCCCGGAGATCCTCATGAAGCTTTACACCTACTTCCGTTCATCCGCGGCCTACCGCGTGCGCATCGCCCTCGGCCTCAAGGGCATCGAATACCAGAGTGTGGCGGTGCACCTCGTGAAGGAGGGTGGGCAGCATCGCAAGCCCGCCTACCTGGCGGTCAATCCGGCCGGCCTGGTGCCTGCGCTCGAGACCGAAGACGGCACCCTGCTGACGCAGTCGCTGGCGATCATCGAGTATCTGGACGAGTGCCACCCCGAGCCCCCGCTGCTGCCCGGCAGCGCGCTGGATCGCGCACGCATCCGCGGCATCGCCCAGGCGGTGGCATGTGACATTCATCCGGTGAATAACCTGCGCGTGCTCAAGTACCTGCAGGGGCCGCTGGGGGTGAGCGACGAGCAGAAGAACGCGTGGTACCGGCACTGGGTGGAGCAAGGTCTGGCCACCGTCGAGGCGATGTTGCTGCAGGCGTCCCGGCGCGGCCGCTTCTGCCATGGAGACACGCCGACGCTGGCGGACTGCTGCCTGGTCCCGCAGGTCTACAATGCGCGGCGTTTCGACTGCAGGCTCGATGACCTGCCGACCGTGACAGCGATCGTCGACGCCTGCGAGGCCCTGCCGGCCTTCCAGGCTGCGGCGCCCGCAGTGCAGCCGGACGCTGAGTGAGCTTCGTGCGAAGCCGCCGCCGCATTGTTGCGGCAGCGGACGTTTTTCCCCATCACTGCCGAAGCATGACCAGCCCGATTCCGGCGCGCACCATGCACCGGGATCGGGTCGGCTGAAACGTGTGCCGGATCAGGCACCCAGTTCGTAGCGCAGCAAGCCGCGCTTGCCGGCGCCGAGCAGCATGGCGTGCTCTTCGGTACGGTTGCCCGCCTTGAGGTGCACCGTATATTCACCGGCGGGCAGCGGGCCGACCACGCACTTGCCGTGGGCACGGGCGAGGATCACCCGCCGGCCGCTGGCATCTTCAACGCGGACCTGGATCGCGTCCGATGTCTCTTCATCGGTGGTCCGCGCGACCGGACGCAGGGTCAGGGGAAACAATGCGGCCTGTGCCGCCTCTTCTTCGGCGCGTCCCCGGGTACGGGAGTTGCGCTTGCTTTCTACGCCAGTCATCGATTGCTTTCCGGTCAGCGGAGCTGCATGTGCGGTGCCCGCGGCAGTGGGGACGGCCAGGGCTACGGCGGCGGTGCACAGCAATTGGCGCATGGCCAGATCGGATTTCCTGCTCATGTCGAACTCCGTGGTGCGATGGACGTTGTGCGTCCATTGTCGGCCTGAGGCCGAAGGTTGAGAAGGGTAGTTGGGGACTGATTATTGCAGTGCAAGAGGGTTCCCCGAATTTTCGTATTTCTTTCTGACGAACAGGGTTTCAGCATGTAAATAGATCGCATTTCAGGTTTCCAGCGCAAGTGCGGTCGGCGCGGGGGCGGGTGCCTGAGGTGTGTCGCCCAGTTCGATGCGGCGCCGGTGATGACGGGCAAGGCTGCTGCGATGGGCGACGCTCACCACGGTCGTGTCCGGCAGCTCGCGTTGCAGCAACTCGTAGAGGCGGGCTTCGGTGGCTTCGTCGAGCGCCGAAGTCGCTTCGTCCAGGAATACCCAGCGTGGCTTTTTCAGGAGGACCCGCGCAAAGGCCAGGCGCTGCTGCTCGCCGGGCGACAGTTCGCGACTCCAGTCGCGACGGGTGTCGAGCCGATGAGCCAGTTCAGGCAGAAGAACTTCGTCCAGCACCTGCTGCAGGCGTGCATCCGACGCATCGTACTCATCACCGAGTACTTCGCGCAAGCTTCCCGCCGGCAGGTAGGGCTGCTGTGGCAGGAACAGGCTGTCCGCTTCCGCAGGTACGGTGAGCGAGCCTCTGCCATGCGGCCACAGTCCGGCCAGCGCGCGCAGCAGAGTGCTCTTGCCGATGCCCGAGGGGCCGGCAATGAGCGCGTGCTCTCCCGGGGACAGCGTCAGGGCGTCGAGGCGACCGAGGACCGTACCGTCGGGTCGGCGCGTCTCGAGGCCCTCGATCGTGACACCTTCGCCACCGGTGCTGCGGCTGATCCCGCTGCGGCCCGCCTGTGCATGGGTTGCGGCGATGGCCGCTTCGAAACCGCTCAGGCGGTCAATGGTGGCAAACCATTCGGCGAGGCTGGCGTAGGCATCGACGAACCAGCTGGTCGCGCCCTGGACCTGGTCGAAGGCCTGGGCGGTCTGCATCAGTCCGCCCAGTTCGATGCCGCCCGAGAAATAGCGCGGTGCCGCGGCCAGAAAAGGAAAGATCACCGCGAGCTGGCCGTAACCGGACGAAAACCAGGTGAGCCGTTTGATGCGCAGGATCAGGGCGTACCAGTTGTCGAGCAACAGGCCGAAGGCGCCTTTGAGGCGTACCTGCTCGGCCTGCTCGGAGCGCGACAGGGCGATCGCCTCGCCGTGCTCGCGAGCGCGCACCAGGCCGAAGCGGAAATCCGCCTCGCGGCGCTGCTGCTCGGCATTGAGATGCGTCAGCGGCCGGCCCAGCCGGTGGATCAGCCAGGAGCCGACGATCGAATAGACCAGTGCCGCCCACAACATGAAACCGGGGATGCGGATGCCGCCGGCGACCGGCAGCACATAGTCGCCCGACAGCACCCACAGGATGCCGGCGAACGAAACCAGGGTCACCACCGCGTTGAGCAGGCCCAGCCCGAGTTCCAGCGTGGACGACACGAACAGCCGCACGTCCTCGGCGATCCGCTGGTCCGGGTTGTCCGGGCTGCCGCCGTCGGCGAAGCGCATGCGGTACTGGATACCGCTCTCCAGCCAGCGCCCGAGCAGGCGCGCGGTCATCCATTCGCGCCAGCGCATCTGCAGCAGCTGGTTGAGATAGAGGCGATACACCGCGGCGACAATGAAGGCCGTGGCGAGGCCCGAGAAGATCAGCAGCTGGTGGCCGAAAGCGGCGGCGTCCTTGCCCTGCAGGCTGTTGTAGAAAGCGCTGTTCCAGCTGTTGAACTGGACGTTCAGCCACACGGTGCCGAGGGTCAGGCCGACCACCCCGACGAGCAGGGCCAGCGCCGGGCGGCTCTCGCGGGTGCGCCAGAACGGGGCGGCCAGTCGCCACGCCAGGACCAGTCGGTTGGGCCGTACCGGTGGGGACGACATGTCAGGCGTCCATCTCGAGTTCGAGCACGATGGTTCGGCCGGCGATGAGTTCCATCCGGTGCAGGGTGGTGTGCCCGGAGGTCTTGACCAGCAGCGTACACGGGCCGGCCTGCAGGCCGCCGAAGCTGCAATGCCCATGCACCGGGCTCTGCAGCAGTTTGTGCCCGTGCCCGTCGAGCAGCCGAAGTTGGGCGGCCGGATCGGGCACACCCCGCCAGCGCGGTTCCAGGGTAAGACTGGCGTTCCGGGACTGGCCATTGCGCACGGCGTCCGACCTGTGCCCGGCTGCGCGAACCTGTGCACTGCTGTTGGGGAGAGCCTCGGGGAGGTCGTCGTCGGCGAGGGCCGGGATGCTGTCGGCGCCGAGCGCGAAGGCGATCGCCGCCGCACGCATGAAGCCGCGCAGGATTGGATCTCTTGTTCGTCGGGATGTCATCCGTTCATCGCCTTGTGGATAGCGCGGCCCCGTCGCGAGGACGGGGCCGGTGTGGGTCGTCAGCCGAGCTCGATCGGCACGAAGATGCGCGCATCCTGGCGCTGCACAAGCACCGCGATGTGCTTGCCCGATTTGCCGACAGCGCTCTTGAGCTGGTCCACGCTGTCGATCGCCTTGCCATTGACGGCCAGGATCAGGTCACCCTGCTGGATGCCGGCGCGGGCCGCAGGTCCGGCTGCATCGAGGACCAGCAGACCGCCCTTGGTGTCGGCCTGCTGTTGTTCCTCCGGGGTCAGCGGACGAACCGCCACACCGAGCCGCCCCTGGTCCGCGGGCGAGCTGTCGTTTGCCGCGGTCTGGGTGTCCTTGAGTTCGCCCACCGTGACCGTGATGTCCTTGCGCGCACCCTTGCGCCACACCGTCAGATCGGCCTTGGTACCGGGCTTCATCGCGGCGACGAGTGGAGGCAGGTCGCTCGAGTTGCCGATGTCGCGGCCGTCGACGCCGAGGATCACGTCACCCGGTTCGAGCCCGGCCTTGGCAGCCGGGCCATTCTTTTCGACCTGGCTCACCAGCGCGCCGTTGGCGGATTTGAGTCCAAAGGACTGGGCCAGACCCTGATTGAGGTCCTGGATCATGACGCCCATGCGACCGCGGGTAACCTTGCCGCTGGCAAGGATCTGGTCCTTGACATGGGCCGCGACGTCGATCGGGATGGCGAAGGAAAGACCCTGGTAGCCGCCCGAGCGGGAATAGATCTGCGAATTGATACCCACGACTTCCCCCTTGAGGTTGAGCAGCGGGCCGCCCGAGTTGCCCGGGTTGACCGCCACGTCGGTCTGGATGAACGGCACGTAGCCTTCGTCGGGCAGGGAGCGGGATTTGGCCGAGATGATGCCGGCGGTCACGCTGTTCTCGAAGCCGAACGGCGAGCCGATGGCGAGCACCCAGTCGCCGACCCGCGCGCTGGCCGGATCGCCGAGCGCCACCGTAGGCAGGTTGGTGGCGTCGATCTTCAGCACCGCCACATCGGTGGGTTTGTCGATGCCGATCACCTTGGCGGTGAATTCGCGCTTGTCGGTGAGCTTGACGCGTACCACATCGGCTTCGGCGACCACGTGTGCATTAGTCAGGATGACGCCATCCGGGCTGATGATGAAGCCCGAGCCCTGGCCGCGCACCATCTGCTCGCCCTGCGGCATCTGGAACTGCGGGCCGAAGCGGCGGAAGAACTGCGAGAACGGATCATTGGGGTCGAGGTTGCCGAAGGGGCTTGCGGCACGCGCGGAAGTCTTGACCGTGCCTTCCACACTGATATTCACCACCGCCGGACCGTTGCGTTCGACGATCGACTCGAAATTCGGCATCGAGATGGTAGGTACCGTCGGCGCCGCAGCCGGCGCAGTGGCCATGGTGCTGACCGGAGCCGGCGCAGCATGCGCCGACGAGACCGAGTGACGCGCGAATTCGTAACCGCCGCCAACGGCCAGGGCCACGGCCAGCGCACCTGCGGAGAGTTTGAGTGCGGTTGTGTTCATGTCTGACTCCTTGCGTGAAGAACTGCGAGGGCTTCTCGCGATGGAGTCACTGTAGGCGCACGCAACTTAAAGCTGACTTAAGGAACGATCGGGCGGTCGCACCTCGTCGCTGCAGACAGGGCTAAGCTCGCTGCCGGCGAGGTCTAGGGCGACCTATTGTTTGGCAAAGAGCTGTCCGATGTCGGCGAAGGCCTTGAACTCGAGGGCGTTGCCCGATGGGTCGAGGAAGAACATGGTGGCCTGCTCGCCCGGCAGGCCGGCGAAGCGGATATGGGGTTCGATGATGAACGCGACGCCGGCAGCCCTGAGGCGGGCGGCGAGCGCATGGAAGTCGTCCATTGCCAGCACCACGCCGAAGTGCGGCACCGGGACCTCGTCACCGTCGACCGCATTGCTGGCCTGACGGCCACCGCGACCGGGTGCGAGATGGGCAACGATCTGGTGGCCGTACAGGTCGTAGTCGATCCAGTGATCGGCGCTGCGGCCTTCCGCGCAGCCCAGTAAGCCACCGTAGAAGGCGCGCGCGGCGTCGAGATCGTCGACCGGGAATGCGAGATGGAAAGGTTGGACGGGCATGGTTGTCTCCTCGAGTGCGGGCACGTTGTCACTTGCCGTCGATAGGGGCAGACTCTCACCGGACTTGGTGTGAATCGTTTGCCAACACTATACGTTCGGGAGTGGATCATGGGAAAAGGCAGGGGGGCGTATACCGGCGCGGTGCTGCTCGCGGCGACGACGCTGTTTGTGGCGGCCTGTGGTGGCGGGGGAGGTGGCAGTGACGGAAGCGGTTCGGGCACCCTCTCAGTGTCGCTCACCGACTCGCCGGCCTGCGGTTTCGACGAAGTCAACGTCTCGGTAGACAGGGTGCGGGTGCATCGGAGCGCGAGCGCAGCCGATACGGATGCCGGCTGGCACGAAATCGTGCTGCCCACGACGCGACGCATCAATCTGCTGGATCTGACCAATGGCGCACTCGAATCGCTCGGCGAAACGCAGCTGCCCGCAGGCCGGTATACGCAGATGCGTCTGGTATTGGCCGCCAACGGTGGCGCGACGCCGATGGCCAACTCGGTGGTGCTGAGCGGCTCCGGGAACGAAATCGCGTTGACGACCCCGAGCGGCCAGCAGAGCGGCCTGAAAATGAACATGGACGTCGATGTGCCGGAGGGGAAGGTGGCCGATGTGGTAATCGACTTCGATGCCTGCAAGTCGGTCGTCAAGCGGGGCAATTCCGGCCTCTACAACCTCAAGCCGGTGCTCAGCGCGATCACGGTGCTTTCGGACGCGGGGATGCGGGTGATCGGCTACGTCGCGCCGGCGATTGCAGGCACGTCTACGACCGTGTCGGTGCAGTCGAACGGCGTCCCGGCGAAGGCCTCACCGCCTGACGCGAATGGCCGCTTCGAGCTTTACCCGGTACCGGCGGGCACCTACGACCTCGTCGTCAGCGCGGCGGGCCGCGCGACTGCGGTGGTGACCGGGGTGCCGGTCGTCAACACCGCGCCCACCTCGGTCAATACCGCCGGACAGCCGATCGATCCGCCATCGTCCGCCGAGCGCCGGGCCGCAGGGACCGTCCTGAACAGCGACGCCAGCGTGCCGGCGGCGATCGTAAGCGCGCTCAAGCCGCTCGCGGGCGGGGCAAGTGTCGAGGTGGCCGCGCAGCCGACCGACGCACTTGGCGGAACGTATGCCTTCGACCTGCCGGTGGCCAGAGCGGTGCGGGCCGCATACGTGGTCAGCCCCCAAGTGCTGTCGTTCGCGCCGGATCAGGCCGCGCCGGCCGGTGCCTATGTGCTCGAGGCGACAGTCGATGGCCGCGCGCCCCAACAGGCCGACATCGATCTCAGCACTGCGCCGGACGGCGAGGATTTCGTCTTCGCGCCGTGACGCTCAGCTTTCGTACGGCGCCGGCGGGAAGCCGACCCGCACGCGCAGGCCACCGGAATCCGAGGCTTCGAGCAGCAACGCGGCGCCGTGACGATCGGCAATCGCTTTGACGATCGCCAGGCCGAGGCCGCTGCCGGGTTGTTCCTGGCCGGCGTGGCGGTAGAAGCGGTCGAGGACCCGCTCGCGTTCGGCCGGTGCGATCCCTGGCCCGGAGTCGCTGACTTCGAGCCAGACGAGGTCCGCTTGCCTGCGTACCGCGACGTCGACGCTACCGTTCCCGGGCGTGTAGCGGATCGCGTTGTCGACCAGGTTGCCAAGCAGCGTACGCAGTGCGGCCGGGTCGGCGCGGACGATCGCGGTGTCATCGAGGGTGGTTGCGCCGAGGTCGATCCCGCCGGCGTCGGCCATCGGCGCGTGTTCGGCCAGTACGCTTCGCGCCAGATCGGCCAGCGGTACCGTCTCGTGGATCTGGCGTGTGGCGCCGTCGGGCTCCTGGCGGGCCAGGGTGAGCAGTTGCTGTACCAGGTGGATCGCCCGCTGCAGGCCCTGACGCAGTTCGGCAAGGGCGGCCTTGCGCTCGATCTCGTTGTCGGCACGTTCGGTCAGCTGCAGCTGCAGCTGCAGCGCGGTGAGCGGGGTGCGCAGTTCGTGGGCGGCGTCGGCAACGAAGGCTCGCTGCGCGGCCAGCGCGTGATCGAGACGGCCCAGCAGGCCATTGAGCGATTCGACCAGCGGTTGGGCCTCCGCCGGTACGTCCCGGCTCGAGAGCGGTGCCATGGCGTCCGGGCGGCGGCTGCGCACTGCGCCGGCGAGGCGGTCGAGCGGACGCAGGCCGCGGCCCACGAGATACCAGATGATGAAACCCATGAGCGGCAGGATCAGCAGCAGGGGGCTCAGTGTGCGCAGTGCCGCACCCGCGGCCATGCCGCTGCGCACGCGCATCGGCTGGGCGACCTGGATCACCCGGTCGTGCAGCGGCACCGAGAACACCCGCCAGCTTCCTTCGCTGGTGGCCACCGTCGTGTAGCCGAACTGGGCGCGATCGGGCAGTACCGTGTGCGGATGCGACAGATAGAGCCTCAGCCCGTGGCCGTCCCAGATCTGGATGACGATGTCGAAGGCTTCCTCGGGCGCGACGATGGGCGCCGCCGGCTGCCCGAAACTCTGGTCGCGTAGCGACAGCGCGAACTGGCGCAGATGGTAGTCCATCACCTCGTCGATCTCGACGCGGGCCATGCCGTAGGTGGCGATGCCACCCACCAGGAAAACCGCCACGACGGCGCCGAGGAGGCTTACCAGCAGTTCGCGGCGCAGCGATTTCATGGCGATTCGGGCACGTAATAGCCGACGCCGCGCAGGTTGCGCACCCATTCCGCGCCGAGTTTGCGTCGCAGTGCGTGGATATGGACCTCGATGGCGTTGCTCTCGACCTCCTCGCCCCAGCCGTAGAGCCGCTCCTCGAGTTGGGTGCGCGACAGCGGCCGGCCTGCGGCATCCATGAGCGTCTGCAGCAGGGCGAACTCGCGCGCGGAGAGGCGGATCGGCTCGCCGTCGAGGCTCACCGAGTGGGCCGCCGGATCGAGTACCAGGCGGCCGCGGGTGATCAGCGGCTCGGCCTGCGCGCGCTGACGGCGGGCCAGCGCGCGTACCCGTGCGGCGAGCTCGTCGAGATCGAAAGGCTTGACCAGGTAGTCGTCGGCGCCGGCATCGAGCCCGCGTACCCGGTCGCTGACCGAATCGCGGGCGGTCAGCACCAGTACCGGCAACGGATTCTTCTCGGCACGCAGCCGGTTGAGGACTTCGATGCCGTCGCGTCGCGGCAGGCCAAGGTCGAGCAGCATCAGTTCGAAAGGCGTGTCGCGCAGCGCCAGTTCGGCGGCCACGCCATCGCGTACCCAGTCGACCGCGTGGCCATCCTGGCGCAGGCCGCGCTGCACGCTGGCGCCGATCATCGCATCATCCTCGACCAGCAGGATTCTCACGCGGCCTCCCGCCGGGCGAGGAAATGGGGGGCGAGCAGCCGAGCCAGTCGCGCGGCTTCGGCATACACATCGGGGTGCCGACGGAAGGTGTCGCGAAGCTGGCGCCAAGGGGGGCTGTGCCGATGCAGTAGCTCGTGAATCAGCGTGTCGAGCAGCTCGAGCGCACGCGCTTGGTCGAGTTTGGCGAGGTAGCGGCCGTTCAGGCACAGCGTGTCGGATAGCCAGCGATACTGCCCCAGGGTGCGGCTCGCCTCGCCGATGCGCACGGCGTCGATGCGACGCGGCGGGGAAAGGTGCGGCAGGCGGGCGGCGATCGTCGCCATGGCCAGTTCGATGTCGCGCAGGCTCATTGCCGTTCAGGCGCGGCGTCCCCGGATCACACGCCCCAGGTGACCGGCACCTTGTCGCGCAGCGAGTATTCCATGAGCTCGATCAGCGGCACCGCACGTTGGGCAAGGCTGATCAACTGTACCCCGGTCTTGGGATCGACCCCGGGGTCTTCGCTGCCATGCTCGGCCTGACGGGTCTTGTCTTCCTGCACCGCGGCCTTGAGCTTCGCGATGGCGTCCGGCAACTGCTCGACCGTGACGATTCCCTTCGCATCGTTCTGGTCCTTGCCGATGATCTCCAGCATCTGCTTGCCGTTCTTGCCGAACATGATGACGTCGCCGCTGGCGGCGGATTTGAAGGTGATCAGCATGGTCGCGCTCCGGCTTTGATGGTAGTGACCGGATTGTAGCCCCGCTCGCGCCGGGGCGTCGGCGATGTACCTCGCTCTCGCGCCCTGCCGTATTTCGTGTAACTTATGCGGACGGGCTCGTTACGCAGTGCCTGGTCACCCCGAGATGCAGTCGAGAACAGCGTGTCAAGCGATTCCAGCGATATCTTTCTTTATGACGTACGAAATCTTCCGACCAGTCTGCGGGTCGCCTTTGCGCTTCGCCAGATGCTCGAAGATCCGGGTACCGACCTGGCACAGATCGAAGACCTGTTGCGTGCCGAACCGGTACTTGCGTCAGCGCTGATCCGGGCAGCCAACGCATCGTCCTACGGTTCGCCGATGATGCATCCGTCGGTGAGCGAAGCGATCCAGAAACTTGGTTTTTCGGCGGCACGGGTACTCTCCATCTCCCTGGCCGTGCAGCAGCTTCAGCGCGGCATCGGGAATGCAAGTGCGCGCTTGATGGCCGAGGAGCTGTGGGAGTTCACCTTCGAAGTGGCCTGTCTGTGTGAAGCGGTCGCGGTTTTTGATCGCTCGCCGACACCGGAGCTGTCGATGCTCCATGGCCTCACGCATACCTTGCCGCAGTTCGCCTTTCTGGCCAGCCTGAACAACTCGCGCACGGCACGTTTCGATCGCAGCCAGATTCTCGATCTTGCGCGACGCGCGCACCTGCCGAGCCTCTACCGGATTCTCACCGATCTGGGTCTGGAGGAATTGGCGCATCCTTCCGAGCCAGATCAGGTGCGAATCGATCTGGCCAAGACTGCGACGCGCATGAGATCGCCCTTCGCGTCGGAACACGACATTCCCTTCGATGCGACGATTCTCGGCCCTGCCGAATGGTTCGAGCAGGCCCAGCGCCGGGTTGACAAGCTCAAGCTGATGATCAACTCAGCGAACGCGCCGCGTTATTGAGTCTTTGGGGGCTGTGGTTCAGCCTGGCCTGTCTTCGCGTCCGTTGCTTTCGCGGATCACCTCTCCCTCGATGATCAGACCGCCCGGTGGGTGGTCCCGCATCTGCTTGCGCAGGTCGCGTGTCTTCCACCACAGATAGCCCCACACCACCGCGCCGGCCGTCAGCACGACGGCGAACAGCATGACCGAGAACATCAGCGCGAGACCGAACACGCCAACGGTGGCCAGTGCAGTGAAGAACTTGCGCAACGGGCTCATCGGCGTGGTTTGCCCTCGCGCAAAACTCTGGAAAAACCTGATCTGTTCCGGATCGATCCGCATCGTGAATCCTTTTCATTGCCACCCTTTCACGGGGGGCGGGGTGTCAGGGCCACGGGCCGATGGCCCACATGGCTGCGGCTTTTGCTGCACGCAGGCAATTCGGACCGCGCCCGGGCGGATTGATTCCCGACCGAGGCGATCGGGTGCAGTCGGAGGCGGTCGCAGCGTTCCCGCTGCGCGTACATGAGCGAACCCCCGAAAACATTGCGGCCATTCCACGATGTTCCGTGGAATGGCCGCAGATCACGGCCCGCAGGCCGTATTGCCGGTCAGCCCCGCGCTGCGGCGAGCGCCTGGTTGAAGGTCGTGCTGGGGCGCATCACCGCCTTGCACTTTTCCGATTCGGCAATGTAGTAACCGCCGATATCGACCGGCTTGCCCTGCACCGCGGCGAATTCCTCGACGATCTTCTGCTCGTTTTCGGTCAATGCCTTGGCAAGCGGAGCGAAATGGGCGGCCAGCTCCTTGTCCTCGGTCTGGGCGGCCAGCGCCTGGGCCCAGTACATCGACAGGTAGAACTGACTGCCCCGGTTGTCGAGCTCACCGGTCCGCGGCGAGGGCGACTTGTTGTTGTCGAGCAGCTTGCCGGTGGCTTCGTCGAGCGTCTTGGCGAGGATCTTGGCCTTGGGGTTGCCGCTCTTGATGCCGAGCTCCTCGAGCGAGACCGCCAGCGCGAGAAATTCGCCAAGCGAATCCCAGCGCAGGTGGTTTTCCTCGACCAGCTGCTTGACATGCTTGGGTGCCGAACCGCCCGCCCCGGTTTCGTACATGCCGCCGCCGGCCATCAGCGGAACAATGGAAAGCATCTTGGCACTGGTGCCCAGTTCCATGATCGGGAACAGGTCGGTGAGGTAGTCGCGCAGGATGTTGCCGGTGACCGAGATGGTGTCGAGACCGCGGATGACACGCTCGAGGGTGTAGCGCATGGCGCGCACCTGCGACATGTGCTGGATGTCGAGGCCGGTGGTGTCGTGATCCTGGAGGTAGGTCTCGACCTTCTTGATCAGCTCGTTCTCGTGCGGACGATACGGGTCGAGCCAGAAGATCGCCGGCATGCCGGAATTGCGGGCGCGGGTGACGGCCAGCTTGACCCAGTCGCGGATCGGCGCGTCCTTGACCTGACACATGCGCCAGATGTCGCCCTCTTCGACGTTCTGCGAGAGCAGCACCTCGCCGGTGGCGAGATCGGTGATGTTGGCGACGCCTGCTTCGGGAACCTCGAAGGTCTTGTCGTGCGAGCCGTATTCCTCGGCCTGCTGGGCCATCAGGCCGACGTTGGGCACCGTGCCCATGGTGGTCGGGTCGAAGTTGCCGTTGGTCTTGCAGAAGTTGATCATCTCCTGGTAGATGCGGGCGAAGGTCGATTCCGGCATGACCGCCTTGCAGTCCTTGGGACGGCCGTCGGCGCCCCACATCTTGCCACCGATGCGGATCATGGCCGGCATCGAGGCATCGACGATGACGTCGCTGGGCGAATGGAAGTTGGTGATGCCCTTGGCCGAGTCGACCATCGCCAGTTCGGGGCGGTGCTCGTGGCAGGCGTGCAGGTCGCGCAGGATTTCCTCGCGGCGGGACTCGGGCAAGGTGGCGATCTTGTCGTAGAGGTTGGACATGCCGTTGTTGACGTTGACGCCCAGCTCCTCGAACAGCGCCGCGTGCTTCTCGAAGGCGTCCTTGTAGAAGATCCGCACGCAGTGACCGAACACGATCGGGTGCGAAACCTTCATCATCGTCGCCTTGACGTGCAGCGAGAACATCACGCCGGTTTCGCGCGCGTCCTCGAGTTGCTCTTCGTAGAACTCGCACAGCGCCTTCTTGCTCATGAACATCGAGTCGATGATCTCGCCATCCTGCAGCGAGACCTTGGGCTTGAGCACGATCGACTTGCCGCTCTTGGTGAGCAGTTCCATCTTTACGTCGCGCGCCTTGTCGAGCGTCATCGACTTTTCGCCGTGGTAGAAATCGCCATGGGTCATGTGCGCCACGTGGGTGCGGGAAGCCATGCTCCACTTGCCCATCGAATGCGGGTTCTTGCGGGCGTAGTTCTTGACGGCCAGCGGTGCGCGGCGGTCGGAGTTGCCTTCGCGCAGCACCGGGTTGACCGAACTGCCGAGGCAGCGTGCGTAGCGTGCCTTGATTTCCTTCTCTTCGTCGGTCTTCGGGCTCTCCGGGAAGTCGGGCACCTTGTAGCCGCGTTTCTGCAGTTCCTTGATCGCCGCGGTGAGCTGCGGAACCGATGCGCTGATGTTCGGCAGCTTGATGATGTTGGTCTCGGGCAGCAGAGTGCGGCGGCCGAGGTCGGCAAGCGTGTTCGGAACCTTCTGCTCGTCGCTCAGGTAATCGGGAAACTCGGCAAGGATGCGTGCCGATACGGAGATGTCCGCCTTTTCGATTTCGACGCCGGCCGGCTCGGTAAAGGTGCGGATGATCGGCAGGAACGCACAGGTCGCCAGCAGCGGCGCCTCATCCGTGAGTGTGTAGATGATCTTCGACTTCTTTTCAGCCATGTTCTTCCCCTGATTGTTATATGACATGCCGCCTTGCGAATGCTCGAGCGAACCGCAACTCCCCCCGCGAACCGACTCTGGCGTTACACAGCCGCTAAGTGTAATGAATTCTGCGGGTGAGTTCAGAGTTGGCCCCGCAGTTTCGGCCATTTTTTCGGCAAGAATGGATTTGCTTTCCGTCACCGGAACACCCGGCCGCGCCGGGGCGAAGCGGCGACAATCCGCACACGTCGTGCCGATCGGTGGCGAAGATTCGCACACTGTGTCTGTGTGCGCACCGATGCCGATTTTCAACGCCTTGATTGAAAAGAAAAAAATGATCGGCTTGGGTCTGGCGCGGAGCTTGCGATAGGCTAGGTCGAGTCGAGCGCATGTTGTCGGGTTCGGCGACCATAACAATCGAGGAGACATGAGCATGAAAGCAGTGAGCAAAATCCTGGTAGGCCTGTGCGCAATCGCAATGGTGCCGCTGGCCGCCGCCGAGCAGAAATTCGTCAACATACTGACCGGTGGCACCAGCGGTGTTTACTACCCGCTCGGGGTCGCCCTGTCTCAGCAATTCGGCAAGGTCCTGCCCGATGCGAAGATCAGTGTGCAATCGACCAAGGCGAGCGCCGAGAACCTCAATCTGCTCCAGGCCGGTCGCGGCGAGGTAGGCTTTGCTCTGGGCGACGTGGTTTCCGATGCCTGGAAAGGCGAGGCCGAAGCCGGTTTCAAGGCGCCCCTCAAGAAGCTGCGGGCTTTCGCCGCGATCTATCCGAATTACATCCAGATCGTCGCCTCGAAGGAGTCCGGCATCAAGACGCTTGCGGATCTGAAGGGCAAGCGGGTCTCGGTCGGGGCGCCCAAATCGGGCACCGAACTCAATGCACGTTCGGTCCTCAAGGCAGCGGGATTGGCCTACGGTGATCTCGGCAAGGTTGAATATCTCCCCTTCGGCGAATCGGTCGAACTGATCAAGAACCGTCAGCTCGATGCGACCCTGCAGTCAGCCGGCCTCGGTGTGGCCTCGTTGCGTGATCTTGCGTCGTCGATGGACATCGTGGTGGTGCCGGTGCCCGCCGACGTGGTGGCGAAGATCGGTGACGCGGCCTACCAGCCCGGCGTGATCCCCGCCAATACCTACACCGGCCAGACGGCAGACACCCCGACAGTCGCGATCCGCAACATCCTGGTGACCCACGAAGGTGTCGATGCCGACGCCGTGTATGCCATGGTGAAGGCAATGTTCGGCAACATGGACGCGCTGGTCGCCGCCCACGCCGCGGCCAAGGGGATCAAGCTAGAGAGCGCCGCGAGCGGTCTGCCCCTGCCCCTGCATCCGGGTGCCGAGCGCTTCTTCAAGGAAGCGGGCGTCCTCAAGTAAGCGCTCCGGCGGCCGGCAACACCGGTCGGTTGCTGCCTTTTTCCTGGGACGCCGTCGTCGCGGCCGGGTCGCGTCGGCAGGCCGCGACGGCGGACCAGGGGGCCTTGATGCCCGGTCCGCGTATTCGATATCAGAGCCAGATGAATCGATGCATCCGCAACCGGGTGCAGGGAGATCCGCATGTCGGAGATGAACGAAGGTGCCGTGAGGTCGTTTGGCTGGTCGGACGGCGGCGCGGCAAGATTGCTTTTTGTGGTCGGTGTGTTGTTCTCGGCCTTTCAGATCGTCACCGCTTCGTTCAGCCCGCTCTCGTCGAGCGTGGTGCGCGCGGTGCACGTCGGTTTCCTGCTGTTCATGGCCTTCGGCCTGTTCCGCGGGGGTGCCGACCGTCCGTTGCAGAGTGCCTTCTCCTGGCTGCTGGCGGCGGTCGGTTTTGCGCTCGCCTTCTACCACTGGATCTACGAGGGTGATCTCATCCAGCGCGCGGGTGATCCCACGACGCTGGACCTGTTCGTCGGTGGCATCACGGTGTTGCTGGTGTTCGAGGCGACCCGACGGGTGATCGGTTTCGCGCTGCCGCTGATCTGCTCGCTGTTCCTGGCCTACGCGCTGTTCGGCGAATACCTGCCGGGCGAACTCGGCCACCGTGGCTATGCCCTGTCGCAGGTGATCGACCAGCTCGGCTTCGGTACCGAGGGCATCTACGGCATTCCGATCTACGTTTCGTCGAGCTACATCTTCCTGTTCATTCTCTTTGGCACCTTTCTCGAGCAGGCCGGCATGATCCGCCTGTTCACCGACGTGGCGCTCGGCACCGTCGGCCATACCCGTGGCGGGCCGGCGAAGGTGGCGGTGGTGTCCTCGGGCCTGATGGGCACGATCAGCGGCTCCGGCGTGGCCAACGTGGTCACCACCGGCCAGTTCACGATTCCGCTGATGAAGAAGTTCGGCTATCGCGCGGAGTTCGCCGGTGGGGTCGAGGCGACCAGCTCGATGGGCGGCCAGATCATGCCGCCGGTAATGGGCGCGGTGGCCTTCATCATGGCCGAGACGATCGGCGTGCCCTATGTCGATATCTGTCTCGCCGCGGCGATCCCCGCGGCGCTGTATTTCTTCACCGCCTTCTGGATGGTGCATCTGGAGGCCGGCCGCGCCGGGCTGATGGGCATGCCCAAGGCCGAATGCCCCGACGCGTGGGCTGCCGTCAAGCGCGACTGGCACCTTCTGCTGCCGCTGGTGGTGCTGGTGTGGCTGCTGTTCTCCGGGTTCACGCCCCTGTTCTCGGGTACGGTCGGGCTCGCGCTCACCGCCATGCTGATCTTCGGCGGGGCGGTAGCGGTGGGCATCCGCGGCACCGGGCTGCGGGTTGCCTTCTGGATCGTGCTGGCGCTGGTTTCAAGCGCCTTCATCAAGTACGGCATCGGGGTGTTCTATGTCGCAATCACCGCGCTGGTGATCGCCTGTGCCTTTGTCACAGGCGGCCGTGCCACTCTCAAGATGACCGTCGAGGCGCTCGGCGAAGGCGCCAAGCACGCCTTGCCGGTGGGCGTGGCGTGCGCGCTGGTGGGGGTCATCATCGGCACCCTGACGCTGACCGGTGCGGCCACCACGGTGGCCGGCTCGATCATCTCGCTCGGCAAGGACAACATGTTCCTGTCGCTGGTGCTCACGATGCTGATCTGTCTCACCCTCGGCATGGGCATCCCGACCATTCCCAACTACATCATCACTTCGTCGCTGGCCGCGCCGGCCCTGCTCGAGCTGGGCGTGCCGCTGGTGGTCAGCCACATGTTCGTCTTCTACTTCGGCATCATGGCGGATCTCACGCCGCCGGTGGCGTTGGCCGCCTTTGCCGCCGCGCCGATCGCCCGTACCAGCGGCCTCAAGATCGGCATGCAGGCGATGCGCATCGCAATTGCCGGCTTCGTGATTCCGTACATGGCGGTGTATGCGCCCGAGCTGATGCTGCAGGGCGACTGGACGATCGCCTCGGTGGCCTACATCGTGTTCAAGGCACTGCTCGCGATCGTGTTGTGGGGCGGCGCTTCGATCGGGTACCTGGGCAAGGCGCTGAATCTGCCCCAGCGGCTCCTGGCCGGCGCTGGCGCGGCGATGATGGTGACCGCCCAGCCGCTGACCGACGAGATCGGTTTCGGGCTGGCGGCGGTGTTCTTCCTCTGGAACTTCGTTGCGGTGCGGCGCAGCGGTGCGACGCGGGGCTGACGGGCGGCATGGGTCCGTTCGGCGCGCGCTGTGAAAAAGCCGCTGTCGCCTGGCGCGGCGGCCGGGATATCCTTCCCGGCCATCTCCTCCCTGGGGGCGACGCCTGCCCCGACGCGATGCCTGGTTCCCCGATGATGCCGACCTCCCGCTTCGTGCTGCGCCTGCTGATGGTGCTCTGCGCGGCCTGTGCGGTCGGCGCCGCCAGCTACCGGCAGTTCCTTGCCAGCGAGTGCGCGCAACTGGCCGAGGCCAGCGCCACCCGGCTCGACTTCTATCGCACTACCCTGGTGCAGACGCTCGAAGAGTTCCGCCTGCTGCCTGAGGTCCTCGGACTGGATCGGCGCGTGAATGAACTGCTGAGCGCGCCGCACGACTCCGCGCTGCGCGACGCGGTGAATCGCTATCTTGAAAGTGTTTCCCACGATGCCGCGATCCACGCCGTTTTTTTGGTGGATGCGGACGGCTTGACGCTTGCCTCCAGCAACTGGCAGGACAGATTGTCCTTCGTCGGGCACAACTACGGTTTCAGGCCGTATTTCCAGTCGGCGATGCAGGGACGGCCGGGGCGCTTCTACGGCGTGGGGGTGACCACCCAGGAGGCCGGCTTCTTCCTCTCCGCGCCGGTGCGTCGCGACGGGCGGGTGGTGGGCGTGATGGTGGTCAAGATCCGCCTCGATGCGCTCGAGGATGCGTGGCGCCGCTCCGGCGAGTTGCTGCTGGTGTCGGATCGCCTCGGCGTGGTGCTGCTGGCCTCTTCTCCGGGCTGGAAGTTTCGGAGCCTGCTGCCGATCTCTGATCCGGCGCGGGCGCGTCTGGCGCATACCCGGCAGTATCTGCATGCCGACCTCAGGCCGCTCGTCGCCTCGGACGGCGCGCCGCTGCTCAAGGCGGACGGCAGCGGCAGGCAGGTGCGGCTCGCCCCCGACGCACAGCCCTTCGTCCAGGGCCGGGCGCAGGTACGCGATTACCTGACCCAGTCGCAACTGGTGTCGCCCTACGAATGGCGACTGCTGATCATGAGCGATCTTGCCGAGGCGCGTGCCGCGGCGCTGACGCGTGCGTTGACCGTGACCCTGGCGGTGCTGCTGGTGCTCTCGGCCGCGGTGCTGTGGCGCATGCGGCGCCGGCGCGCGCAGGAGCGCAGTGCCGCACGCCAGGCGCTCGAGCGGAGCCAGGCCGATCTCGAGGCACGCATCGCCGAACGTACCGAAGCCCTGGTGGCGGCCAACCGCTCGCTCGAGGGCAAGGTGCTGGCGCTCAAGGACGCCGAGCAGATCCTCACCCGCACCCGCGATTCCGCGGTGCAGGCCGGCAAGCTGGCGGTGCTCGGGCAGATGTCGGCCGGCATTACCCACGAGATCAACCAGCCGCTCGCGGCGCTCACCACGCTGGCCGACAATGCCGGGCGCCTGATTGAACTCGGCCGTGACGAGGAGGCCTGCGAAAACCTCCACACCATCCGCGACCTTGCCCAGCGCATGGGCCGCATCGTCGCCCAGCTGAAGACCTTTGCCCGGCGCGGCGAAGCTTCACCCGAGCCGGTCGCGGTGGCGGCCTCGGTGAGCAATGTGCTGCGGCTGCTGGCGACGCGCGGGCTGCGCCCCGAGATCGTGGTGCGGGTCGAACACCGCGAGCCGTCGCTGGCCGCGCAGGCCGATCCGATCCGCTTCGAGCAGGTGCTGCTCAACTTGGTGATGAACGCCGCCGATGCGATGGAAAAGCAGCCCTCGGGCGAACTTCTGATCCTCAGCGAGTCGCGCGACGGGCAGGCCGTGGTGACACTGCGCGACAACGGTCCCGGCATACCCGAAGTCGTGCTGCCGCACCTCTTCGAACCGTTCTTCACCACCAAGCCGGCAGGCAAGGGGCTCGGTCTCGGTCTCGTGATCTCGCGGATGATCATCGAAAGCCTCGACGGACGGCTCGATGCCGGCAACAACGAAGGCCGCGGCGCCTGGTTCCGGGTATCCCTGCCGCTTGCCGTGGGGCTCGCCAACCATGACTGATCCGGTTCAGGCGCTCGTCGTCGAAGACGATCCGGTGGTCTGCAAGGGGGTGCTGCAGGCGCTCGACCTCGCCGGAATCACGGCACGCGGCTTCGACCGCGCCGAGAGCGCCCTGGCCCTGCTCGATGCCGGTTTCGGCGGGGTGCTGGTGTGCGACGTGCGCCTGCCCGGCATGGATGGCCTGGCCTGTCTCGCCGAGGTGCAGCGGCGTGACGGCGAGATCCCGGTGATCCTCATGACCGGCCACGGTGGCATCTCGATGGCGGTGCAGGCGATGCGCGAGGGCGCCTACGACTTCATCGAAAAGCCCTTTACCTCCGACCGGCTCTGCGATGTCGTGCGGCGTGGCCTCGACCGGCGCCGGTTGGTGCTCGAGAACCGCCGTCTGAAGGAGCAGGTGCTCGAGAAAAAATCGGTCTTCCTGCTCGGCGACAGCGCGCCGATCCAGCACATCCGGCGCATGGTCGCAGCGATCGGTCCGACCGAGGCTGACGTGCTGATCTACGGCGAAACCGGGACCGGCAAGGAAGTCGTGGCGCGGGCCCTGCATGCCGCCAGTGGCCGTAGCGGCGAGTTCGTGGCGATCAACTGCGCGGCCTTGCCGGAGAGCGTATTCGAGAGCGAAATCTTCGGTCACGAGGCTGGTGCCTTCACCGGCGCGCTCAAACGGCGGATCGGCAAGATAGAGTTCGCGCGCGCCGGCACCCTGTTCCTCGACGAGATCGAGAACATGTCACCGCAGCTGCAGGTCAAGCTGCTGCGCGTGCTGCAGGAGCGTGTCGTCGAGCGTCTCGGCAGCAACCAGGCCATTCCGGTCGATTGCCGCATCATCGCCGCCAGCAAGGCGGATCTGAAGGCCTTGTCGGATGCCGGCGAGTTTCGTGCCGACCTCTATTACCGGCTCAACGTGGTGTGCCTCGAGCTGCCACCGCTGCGTGCGCGAAAGTCCGACATTGCGGTGCTGGCGGCGCATTTCCTGATCCAGGCGGCCAGCCGCTACCACTGCCCGGCGCCGGCGCTGGGCGGGCGCGAGCTGGAGGCATGGATGGCGCACGATTGGCCCGGCAATGTGCGTGAGCTGCGTAACGCGGTGGACCGCTTCTGCCTCGGCGTGGTTGCCGCCGAGCCGATGCCGCAAGCCGGCGGCGCGGGCCTGGTCAGGCGGGTCGACCTGTACGAACGGCAGTTGATCGAAGCGGCCCTGCGAAGTTGTGGTGGTAACGTCAGCGCCGCCGCCGAGCTGCTGGAGATCCCGCGCAAGACGCTCTATGACCGGATCAACCGCCACGGCCTCGTGCCGGAGGACTTCCGCGGCGCATAGGCCGCCGCGGGCAAGGCTTCAGTGACCCTTCAGCGCGTAGATGCCCGGGGCATTGCGCCAGTAGCCCTTGTAGTCCATGCCGCAGCCGAACAGGAAGCGGTCGGCGACATCGAGACCGGTGAATTCGGCACGCATGCCCGGATAGGCCTTGCGGTCGTGCATCTTGTGCACCAGCACGGCCGAATGGACCTCGCGTGCGCCTTCCTTCCTGAGGTATTCGATGATCGCGTTGAGGGTATGGCCCTCGTCGAGGATATCGTCGAGCACCAGCACCACCCGGTCGCGCAGGTCCTGGCTGGGGCGCACCCGCCAGTCGAGCAGGGTGCCCTGCAGTGCGTGGCCGTAGCGGGTGGCGTGCAGATAGGCGACTTCAAGCGGAAAATCGAGCCGCGGCAAGAGGCGGCCGGCGAGGATCAGGCCGCCGTTCATGACCACGTAGATCAGCGGATTGCTGTCCTTCAGGCGTTCGGTGATGCCTGCCGCCAGGGCGTCGAGTGCGGCTTCGATCTGTGTTTCGTCACACAGGCAGTCGGCTTCGTCACGGGCTCGGCGGATTTCGTCCAGATCGATGGTCATGGTGGGTGCTCGGCGGCGGAGATGCGGTCGGGGAGCGGGTTGGGCATGCGCTCCCGGGCGTGAGGGCGCCTGCCGCGGGGCTGCGTTCAGGCGTCCGGTGTGCCCGATTCTAGCCCGGAACGCAGGCCCGGGACACGACCTGCCCGCGGAATGGGTGTTGCGGCGCAGCAAAACAATGGCCGGGCGGATCGGCAGGGAGTACACTCGCGCCGTCGTGCCGGACCGTCCGCAGCGGGACGAAAGGTGCGGCGCCCGATTTCCCGCCGCGCGAGGTTTTCATGTCCATAGTCGAGATCAAGCATCCGCTGGTGAAGCACAAAATCGGCCTGTTGCGCGAAGCCGAGATCAGTACCAAGAAGTTCCGCGAACTCACCGCCGAACTCGCCCGCCTGCTGGCCTACGAGGCCTGTCAGGATTTTCCGCTGGAGCGCGTGACCATCAAGGGCTGGGATGGTCCGGTCGAGGTCCAGCGCATCAAGGGCAAGAAGATCACCGTGGTGCCGATCCTGCGTGCCGGCATCGGCATGCTCGATGGCGTGCTCGACATGATCCCGAGTGCCAAGGTCAGCGTGGTGGGCATCGCCCGCGACGAGGAGACCCTCAAGCCGGCGCCGTATTTCGAACGATTCGTCGGTCAGCTGACCGAGCGCATGGCGCTCATCATCGACCCGATGCTGGCCACCGGCGGCTCGCTGGCGGCGACCTGCGAGATGCTCAAGCGCAAGGGCTGCGGCCAGATCAAGGCGCTGGTGCTGGTGGCCGCGCCCGAGGGGATCGCCGCAATGGAAGCCGCCCACCCCGACGTCGAGATCTACGCGGCCAGCATCGACAGCCATCTCAACGAGGTGGGTTACATCATCCCCGGCCTCGGTGATGCCGGCGACAAGATCTTCGGTACCAAGCACGGTTGAGCGTCGCGGCCCGTGTTGCGGGCGGCGCGCGGTTCCGTTTCGACGAGGAGGCCGACAGAGCCTGCCTGCCACAACATTCTCTCAATCGCATTGCGTACGGAGGCTGCGCGATGCCCGGAGAAACAGCAATGCGTGAAATTCCCGTTCAGGACGGTGAGCCGGTCTGGCGGCAGGCGATCGCCGGTGCCCAGATCCTCTTCGTGGCATTCGGCGCTCTGGTGCTGGTGCCACTGCTTACCGGTCTCAATCCCAGCCTGGCCCTGCTCGGTGCAGGGGTCGGCACCCTGATGTTCCAGGCGGTCACCGGTCGGCAGGTGCCGATCTTCCTGGGGTCGAGCTTTGCCTTCATCGCACCGATCATCTATTCGGTCCAGACCTGGGGCATGCCCGCGACGATGGGCGCGCTGGCCTGCGTGAGCCTGGTGTATTTCGTCTTTGCGGCCTTGGTGAACCGGCATGGCGCCGAGATCGTGCATCGTTTCATGCCGCCGGTGGTGATCGGGCCGATCATCATGATCATCGGTCTGTCGCTCGCCGCGGTGGCGGTGAACATGGCGATGGGCCGGAGCGGCGACGGCGCTGTCGAACTGGTCCCGTATGGCACTGCGATGCTGGTAGCGGTGGCCTCGCTCGTCACCACCGTGGCAGTGTCGGTGTTCGCCCGCGGCTTCCTGCGCCTCTTGCCGATCCTCTCCGGGGTGCTGGTTGGCTACCTGCTGTCGGCGGCGCTCGGCCTGGTCGACTTCAGCAAGATCGCGGCCGCGCCGTGGTTCGCCGCGCCGGATTTCGTTGCGCCGGTATTTGAATGGACCGCAATCCTGTTCATGCTGCCGGTGGCGCTGGCGCCGGCGATCGAGCATGTTGGCGACGTGGTGGCGATCGGCGGAGTGACCGGCCGGGACTACACCGAGAAACCGGGCCTGCATCGCACCCTCGCCGGCGACGGCCTCGCGGTGCTGTTTGCCGGCCTCATCGGCGGGCCGCCGGTCACCACCTATTCCGAAGTGACCGGCGCGGTCACCCTGACCCGCAACTTCAACCCGGCGGTAATGACCTGGGCCGCAGTGCTGGCGGTGGTGATGGCCTTCTTCGGCAAGTTCAACGCGATCCTGCAGTCGATTCCGGTGCCGGTGATGGGCGGCATCATGATGCTGCTGTTCGGGTCAGTGGCGAGTATTGGCCTGAAAACGCTGGTGGCAGCGCGGGTGGACCTCGACCAGCCACGCAATCTGGTGATCGTGTCCACGGTGCTGGTTTTCGGCATCGGCGGCCTCGCCCTCAAGCTCGACGGTTTCGCCTTGCAGGGCGTAAGCCTGTGCGGCGTCGTGGCGATCATCCTCAACATGGTGTTGCCGCGGACGCGAGCCTGATCGCCGCGGGCCCTACCTGCGGGTCTTCAGCGCGCGATCGGCGCCGCCGACAGCGGCGAGCGCGCTGCGCGCCCGCCTGTAGAGCTGCCAGCCGATGACGCCGCGCCGCAGCCAGCGCACGGTAGCGCGCGGCTTGAGCACCAGCAGGCCGATTGCCAGGGTGGTCACGATCGGCGCGTTGTCTCGCAGCCAGTTGGCGCCATCGCGCAGCCGGTCCACCTGGTCGAGCGCGTCGCCGATTCCGCCGAGCCGGCCGGCCATGTCCTCGCGCTGCATTCCGGCGCGGATCTGCAGGCGCTGCTTGTGCAGGGCAAGTTCGACCAGCTCGGGGCTCATTCGCCATGCCGCAGTGTTTCGCGGTCCTGCGAAAGTTCCGCCAGACTGGCGGAGAACAGGCGGTTGCTGCGCTTGAATTCGCGGGTGGCCCGGCCGGCAGTGAACAGCCCCGCCACAAAC
The DNA here is from genome assembly GCF_009800965.1 of Cognatazoarcus halotolerans. Taxonomy (GTDB): domain Bacteria; phylum Pseudomonadota; class Gammaproteobacteria; order Burkholderiales; family Rhodocyclaceae; genus Cognatazoarcus; species Cognatazoarcus halotolerans. The sequence continues at coordinate 219,125 of NZ_WUAF01000003.1, forward strand.
AGCGCCGCGGTGGAGATGCCGAGCACCAGCAGGCGGTGTTCGTCCCACCACAGAACCGTCAGAAAGACCGCCAGGAACACCACGCCGAAGGCGAGGAAGAGCGCCGAAAGCACGGTATTGAAAAGGAAGCTCGCGGCGCGCAGTTTCTCCTCGCGGACCTCGACGACGAGCAGCTCGATCCGCGTCTGGACGGTTGCCAGCGTACTGTCGATCAGCCCACGCAGGCTGGCCGACAGTCGCTTGTGAGGGGTGTCACCCATCGTCTCAGCGACGGCCGATCAGAAGCCCCAGCAGGAAAGTTACGCCCGCCGCGGCGCCGATCGCGCGCCAGGGGTTGTCATGAACGTAGTCGTCGGTGGCCTTGGCGACGACCTTGCCGCGCGCCACCACCTCCTCTTCGAATTCGCTGAGTCGGCCCTTCGCCGCGCCGAGCCGGTCGCCGAGGCGGCTGCGGACATCGGTGATCTTGTCGCCGGCCTGCCCGGCGGTGAGCTTGAGCAGTTCCTCGGTATCGGTGATGACCGCCTTGAGATCCGAAACGAGTCTGCTGGTATTGACCTGGCTGGTGTCGCTCATGCTGAACTCCTTGATGCTGGATAAGTGAGCGCCGGGGAAATCCCGGCACGTTCGAATACTGCGCCAGACTAGACCTGTGGCGGGCGAACTGCAATTTCGCCCCCCGGCGGCGCGGTGCTGCAGGCCCTCCGGAAGTGATCGAGGAACACCCGCAGACGGGGTGGCATCTGTGCGCGGCTTGGGAAGTACAGATGCGCCACGCCAAGTGAAACCGCATATTCGTCGAGCACAGCCACCAGCGAGCCTTCGGCAAGCTCCTGCGCCACGATGGAGCCTACTGTCTGCGCCAACACCAGACCGCGGCGCACCAGTTCGAGTTCCGCCTGGAGATCGTTTACGGTGAAGCGTCCGCTCACGTCGACTTCCAGCGGCAGCCCGTCGCGCTGGAACGTCCAGCGCGCGATCCGCCCGCTCGAAGCGTAGCGGTAGAGCACGCAGTCGTGCCCATCCAGGGCCTCGGGTGTCGCGGGTGGGGGGTGGCGGCGGAAATATTCCGGCGCACCGATGGTGACGAGACGTTCCGGGCCGCCCAGCGGTACGGCGATCATGTCGGCGGCAATCTGCCCGCCCATGCGCACCCCCACGTCGAAACCGTCGGCGACGATATCCACGAGGCGGTCCTCGAGCGCGAACTCGAGATTGACCTCTGGGTGACGCCGCGAGAATTCCGCGAGGTGGGGTGCGAAGAAGCGGGTGAAGGTCATCCGCGGCAGGGTGACGCGTACCGTGCCGGCCGGGCGGCTGCGCTGCGCCTCGAGCACGTCGAGTGCGCTGCCGAGGCTGGCCAGGCCTTCACGCACGCCTTCGAGGATGCGGGCACCTTCCTCGGTGAGGGCAACCCGGCGCGTGGTGCGCGCCAGCAGGCGTACGCCCAACCGGGACTCGAGACTGCGCAGCGACTGTGACAGCGCCGAGGCGGACAGCCCCATTTCCTCCGCGGCACGGCTGAAGCTGGCGTGGCGTGCAACGCATTCGAAAGTGACCAGGGCAGGCAGGAGCAGCGGATCGATTTTCAAGGATGGCTTCAAAGTGCATTCACGATTGAGGAGTCGATCTTAATACCCAACATGTCTAAGCTGAACCCAACAGTGCCGTGACGTGCGCTGGTGATCAATGTTTTGCCCTCACGGAGATTCCCGATGATCCAGTTCAGCCTCAACGGGCAGTCGGTAAAGACCGATCTGCCCGCAGACACCCCGTTGTTGTGGGCAATCCGCGACGGCTTCGAACTCACCGGCACCAAGTACGGCTGCGGCATGGGGCTGTGCGGTGCATGCACCGTTCATCTCGACGGCAACGCGGTGCGCTCGTGCTCCACGCCGCTGTCGGCGGTGGCCGGCAAGCAGGTCAGCACCATCGAAGCGGCGGGTGAGGCACGTGTCGGCGCGGCGGTACAGGCCGCTTGGCAGAAGCTCGACGTGGTGCAGTGCGGCTACTGCCAGTCGGGGCAGATCATGTCGGCGATTGCCCTGCTGAGCAGCAACCCCCGGCCGGATGATGGCGAGATCGACGCGGCGATGGGCGGTAACGTGTGCCGCTGTGCCACCTATGTGCGGATTCGCGCGGCGATTCACGAAGCCGCCCGTTCGCTGGCTTGAAGGAGGCGCTCCTCATCATGAACAACCGGACACGAATCGAAAACCTGTCGCGTCGCGACTTCCTCAAGCAGGGCGGCGGCCTCACCCTGGCACTGGTGCTGCCCGGCGTGGCCGCGGCGGCCGGCGCCGGGCCGGGCATCGCCGGCACCGCGCCGGTGGTGAAGGGTGATTTCACTCCCAACGCCTTCGTGCGCATCGGCAGCGACGACACCGTCACCGTCATCGCCAAGCACCTCGAGATGGGGCAGGGCACCTACACCGGACTCGCCACGCTGGTTGCCGAAGAGCTCGATGCCGACTGGGGCCGGGTGACAGTGGAAGGCGCACCGGCCGACGCCGGCCGCTACAACAACCTCTTCTGGGGGCCGGCGCAGGGCACCGGCGGCAGCACCGCGATCGCCAACTCCTTCATGCAGCTGCGCCAGGCCGGCGCGGCGGCGCGGGCGATGCTGGTCTCTGCCGCTGCCGCGCGCTGGCAGGTGCCGGTCGGCGAGATCACGGTGCGCGAGGGCGTGGTCAGCCATGCCGCAAGCGGTCGTTCCGCCCGCTTCGGCGAGCTCGCCGAGGCTGCCGCCGTTCAGCCGGTGCCGACCGAGCCGGTGCTCAAGGATCCGTCCACCTTCCGTCTCATCGGCCGTCATGTGCCGCGCAAGGACAGCCTCGCCAAGACCACCGGCAAGGCCATGTTTACACAGGATGTGCGTCTGCCTGGCATGCTGGTCGCAGTGGTCGCGCATCCGCCGCGCTTCGGCGCCACCGTGCGCGCGGTGCGCGACGACAAGGCGCGCGCGCAGCCCGGCGTGGTCGACGTGGTGCGCATTCCCACCGGCGTCGCGGTACTGGCGAAGGACACCTGGAGCGCCAAGAAGGGCCGGGACGCGCTCGAAATCGATTGGGACGAGTCGGCGGCCTGGCGCGGCAGCACCGAGGCGGTGTATGCACGCTACCGCGAACTGGCTGGCACACCCGGCAAGGTCGCCCGCCGCGACGGCGATGCCGAAGTGGCGTTGGGCAAGGCCGCGCGGGTGATCGAGGCCGAGTATGAGCTGCCCTTCCTCGCCCACGCGGCGATGGAGCCGATGAACTGCGTGGTTCGCCTCGACAAGGACCGCTGCGAAGTGTGGAACGGCGAGCAGTTCCAGACCGGCGACCAGCACGCGCTGGCCGCGCTGCTCGGCCTCAAGCCCGAGAACGTCCATCTGAACATGCTCTATGCCGGCGGCAGCTTCGGGCGGCGCGCTAACCCGCACTCCGATTACCTGCTCGAGGCAGCCAGCATCGTCAAGGCGATCAACGGTCGCGCGCCGGTCAAAATGGTGTGGATGCGCGAGGACGACATGCGCGGTGGGCACTACCGCCCGGCCTACGTGCATAGCATCCGCGCGGCGCTGGACGGGGCCGGTCGGCCGCTGGCCTGGTCGCAGCGCATCGTCGGCCAGTCGATCATCGCCGGCACGGCGTTCGAGTCGGGGATGGTCAAGGACGGTATCGATGCCACCTCGGTGGAAGGCGCGGCGAACCTGCCCTATGCGGTGCCCAACTTGCAGGTGGAGCTCCACACTACCAACGCCGAGGTCAGGGTGCCGGTGCAGTGGTGGCGCTCGGTGGGCTCGTCGCACACCGGCTTCGCGACCGAGGTGTTCCTTGACGAGCTGGCCAGCGCGGCCGGCGCAGACCCGGTCGACTACCGGCTGGCCCTGCTCGAGGCCCATCCGCGCCACGCTGCGGTGCTGCGGCTTGCCGCCGACGGCGCCGGCTGGAAGGCGCCGCTGGCAAAGCGCGAGGGCGTGCGCCGCGGCCGTGGCGTGGCGCTGCACGAATCCTTCAACACGATTGTCGCGCAGGTCGCGGAAGTGTCGCTGGCCGCCGATGGCAGCTACACGGTCGACCGCGTGGTGTGCGCGCTCGATTGCGGCGTGGCGGTCAATCCGGACGTGATCCGTGCGCAGATGGAGGGCGGCATCGGCTTCGCGCTGACTGCCGCGCTGGCTGGCGAGATCAGCTTCGACGATGGCAAGGTGGTGCAGTCGAACTTTCATGACTACACCATGCTGCGCATCAACCAGATGCCGAAGGTCGAGGTGCACATCGTGCCCTCCGCCGAGAGGCCGACCGGGGTTGGCGAGCCCGGCGTGCCGCCGCTGGCGCCGGCGCTGGTCAATGCCCTCTTCGCTGCCGGTGGCAAGCGCATCCGCCGCCTGCCGATCGGCGAGCAGCTCAAGGCCTGAGGAGGCGAGGCGATGGACAGTCTCGATCTGGAAGTGCTGCGCCGCGCGCGCAGCTGGCTGGCGGAGGGCCGGCGGGTGATGCTCGCCACGGTGGTGCGCACCTGGGGTTCCTCGCCGCGGCCGCCGGGCGCGCTGCTGGCGCTGCGCGAGGACGGTCGGGCGGTCGGCTCGGTGTCGGGCGGCTGCATAGAGGACGACCTCATGGCCCGTCTTCGTAGCGAAGGCATGCCGGCCACGCCGCGGCGGGTCAGCTACGGTGTGGGCGCGGAAGAGGCGCGCCGCTTCGGCCTGCCCTGCGGCGGCACCATGGAGCTGGTGCTCGAGCCGCTTTCTTCACCCGCGCCGCTCGACGCCTTGCTGGCGCGTCTTGCCGCGGGCGAGCTGGTGGAGCGGCGGCTGCATCTTGCCAGCGGCCGCAGCACTCTCGCCATCGCCCATCCCGAGCAGGCGCCCGGGCTCGATGGGGACGCCCTGGTGAGTGTCTTCGGCCCGCGCTACCGGCTGCTGCTGATCGGTGCCGGTCAGCTCTCGGCGAGCCTCGCGCGGATTGCGCTCGACCTCGATTTTGCGGTCACGGTTTGCGACCCGCGCGAGGAGTGGAGCGACGAGTGGCGTGTGTCCGGCACCTCGCTGACCCGCGAGATGCCCGACGACGTGGTCATCGCCATGCGCCCCGACGCGCGCACCGCGGTGGTGGCGCTGACCCATGATCCCAAGCTTGACGATCTCGCGCTCATGGAGGCGCTGCGCTCGCCGGCCTTCTATGTCGCGGCATTGGGCTCGCGCCATAACAATGCGGCACGGCGCGCGCGGCTGCGCGAGTTCGATCTCGACGAAGCACAGGTGGCGGCGCTGCGCGGACCCGCAGGGCTTTACATCGGCAGCCGTACGCCCGGCGAGATCGCAGTGTCGATCGCCGCCGAACTGGTCGCCGCAAAGAACGGCGTGGCGCCCGAGCGCGTGCTGCCGGTGGCCGAAGCCAAGGCCGCGCTGGAGATCGCCGCGGATACGCTGTCAGCCTGCCGCACCGGCTGATGCCGGTTCAGGGCATTCTGCTGGCGGCCGGTTATGGGCGGCGCTTCGACGCCGAGGGCGGGCAGGACAAGCTGCTGGTGCAGATGGATGATGGCAGGCCGGTGCTGTGGCACAGCGCGCGGGCGCTCACCGCGGTATTGCCGGATTGTATGGCGGTGATCCGCCCGGGGCAGGCCCTGCGTGCGCGCTGGCTCACCGAGGCAGGCTGCCGTGTGCTCGAGAGTGCCGCGGCCGCGGCCGGCATGGGCAGCGCGCTGGCCGCCGCAGTGGCCGCCAGTCGTGGCGCCAGCGGCTGGGTGGTGGCGCTCGCCGACATGCCCTGGCTCGACGCCTCCGCGGTTGCGGCGGTCGCCGCGGGAATCGATGCGCCGCAGCGCCTGGTGGCCACGGCGCATCAGGGTCGTCGAGGCCACCCAGTGGGCTTCGGTCCCACCTGGGGTGAGCAACTGGCGGCGCTGACGGGGGACACCGGCGCGCGCGCGCTGCTTGCCGGGCAGGACATCCGGCTCATCGACTGGCCTGACGATTCGGTACTGCGCGACATCGACCGCCCGGCCGATCTGGATCGGACGCAGGCAGGTCCGCGCCGAGGCGCAGCGGCTTAGCGGCTCAATGCTTCAGCGGGTGAGCGGCAGCGCGGCGCCCATCAGCGCGAACAAACCGCCGCAGACCCGGTTGAAGCGCCGGCCGGTGCGCTCGAGCCAAGGACGGATGCGGTGGGCGAGCCGCGCGAGCAGGTATTCCACCCCGAACTCCACCAGCGCGAAGCTCGCCGCCATCACCACGAACTGCTGCCACAGGCTGCGCCCCGGATCGATGAACTGGGGCAGGAAGGCGCCATAGAAGAGCAGCACCTTGGGATTCGAGATCGCCGCCAGCAGGCCCTGGCGGAACAGGGCGCGGTTTTTTCGCGGGACGGCCGTCGCGTCGGGCGTCAGCCGGATCGGAGGGGCGCGCCACAGCTGCACGCCGAGCCATATCAGGTAGGCGCCACCCGCGAACTTGAGGATGACCAGCGCGTTTGCCGAGGCCTGGAGCAGGGCGCCGATGCCGAGCATCGACAGGGCGATGAGTAGTACGAAGCCGGCGCTGCCGCCGGCGATCGTGAACAGCGAACGGCGGTGGCCGTAGAGCGCGCCGTGGGTGAGTGCGAGCAGGCTGTTGGGGCCGGGTGTGAGTGACAGGCCGACTACGGCAAGCAGGTAGATCAGCCAGGTATGGAGCGCCATGTCAGACAATCGCCAAAGGTGTGCTGGTAGGGGGCATCGCGGGAGTGGTCGCCGGCATCACGGTGCAAAGTCGTAGTCGATGGTAAGCGGTGAGTGATCGCTGAAGCGTGCGTCCTTGTAGATCCCTGCCGCATTGGCCGTCGCCGCGATGCCTTCGGTGGCGATCTGGTAATCGAGCCGCCAGCCCACGTTCTTGGCCCAGGCCTGGCCGCGGTTCGACCACCATGTGTAACAGGCGTCGGTGGCTTCGGGATGCAGGCGGCGGTAAACGTCGATCCAGCCCTGCTCGTCGAACAGCCGTGACAGCCAAGCCCGTTCTTCGGGAAGAAAGCCGGAGTTCTTCTGGTTGGATTTCCAGTTCTTGAGATCGATTTCGCGGTGCGCAATGTTCCAGTCGCCGCACACGATCACGTCGCGGCCGGAAGCCCGCAATTCGGCCATGTGGGGCAGGAAGCGATCCATGAAGCGGTACTTGGCCTGCTGCCGTTCGTCGGAACTCGAGCCGGACGGCAGATACAGCGAGACGACCGAGAGGGGGCCGAAATCCGCCTGAAGGTAGCGCCCTTCGGCATCGAACTCGCCACAGCCGAGCCCTTCGACGACCCTGTCCGGCTCGCGCCGGGCGTAGATGCCGACACCGCTGTAACCGCGCTTCTCGGCACAATGGAAGTAACCGTACATGCCATCCGGGCTGCGCATTTCCGCGTTCATGTCGGGAAGCTGTGCCTTGAGTTCCTGGAGGCACACTACGTCTGCGCGTTGTTCGGCGAGCCACGGGAAGAAGCCTTTGCTTGCTGCCGAGCGTACGCCGTTGAGGTTGGCGGTGATGACGCGTAACATGCGGTGTCCGGTTCCCTGGGAATTAATCTAGCGTGGATTTTAGCCGCGATTTCATTCAGCTTGCCTGCGACAAGGGCGTGCTGCGCTTCGGTGAGTTCATCACCAAGGCTGGCCGCAAGTCGCCGTATTTCTTCAATGCCGGCCTTTTCAACGATGGCGAATCGTTCGGTCGCCTGTGCGATTTCTATGCGCGCGCGATCGTCGCGTCGAAGCTCGAGTTCGACATGCTCTTCGGCCCAGCCTACAAGGGTATCCCGCTGGTCGCCGGGACGGCAATGAAACTCGCCGGGATGGGACGCAACGTGCCTTTCTGCTTCAATCGCAAGGAAGCCAAGGATCACGGCGAAGGCGGCACCCTGATCGGTGCGCCGCTCGTCGGCCGGGTGCTGATTCTCGACGACGTGATCTCTGCAGGTACTTCCGTCCGTGAGTCGGTGAAGATCATCGATCAGCACGGCGCCACGACCGGCGGTGTGGTGATCGCGCTCGACCGCATGGAGCGTGGTCAGGGCGAGCTCTCGGCGGTGCAGGAGGTGCGCCAGCAGTACGGCGTGCCGGTAGTGTCGGTGGCAAGCCTGGTCGACCTGATCGGCTTCCTGTCCGACAGCGATGAACTCGCCGACAATCTCGCCGCGGTGCGGCAGTATCGTGTCACCTATGGAATCGATGCGGCGGCCTGAACTCCTCTGCGCATTGCTGCTCTGCGGCCTGCTTTCGGGCGGGGCTGCGGTCGCGGGCGGCGGAAGCATATTCTGCTGCGACGATGCCAGTGGTCGGACGGTGTGCGGCGATGTGCTGCCCGCACAGTGTTACGGGCGTGCGTATCGCGAGATCAGTCCGCAAGGCATCGTTCGCCGGGTCGTGGCGGCGCCCATGAGCCCTGCCGAACTTGCCCGCCAGCGCGAGGACGAGCGCCAGCGGCGCCTGGAGGAGGAGCGCCAGCGCATCGACCGGCTGCGCGACAAGGCCCTGCTCGAGACCTATCCGAACCTGGACGACATCGAGGTGCAGCAACGACGCGCTGAACTCGAGGTCGAGCGCGATATCGAAGCTGCGCGCAAGCGCGAGGCCGAACTCAGGCAGGCTCGTGTGGCACTGGACCGCGAGGCCGAGTTCTACGCGCGCCGGCCCATGCCGCCGAAGCTTGCCAAGGATCTGCGCGACAACGAGCTCGAGTTGCTGGCGCAGAAGAGTGTCATCGATTCGAAGCGGCGTCAGTTGGAGGCGATCCGCGCGCGTTATGAAGAGGACCGCCAGCGCTACCAGGAGATTCTCGAGCGCCGCGGCGCACACGCGCGCTGAGTCTTTGCCAACCGGCGCATCCGGATGGCCCGGTCCTGCCCTGCATCTGAATGTCCTGTCGGAGCGGCTTCATGAGTAACGACTCCCCCCGTATCGTCCGTGCCGCATGTCCGCACGATTGCCCCGACACCTGCGCGATGGAAGTGACCGTCGAGCAGGGTCGTGCAGTAAAGATCCGCGGCGCAAAGAGCCTGCCGTTCACCAACGGCGCGTTGTGCACCAAGGTCGCGCACTATCTCGAGCGGGTTTATTCGGAGCAGCGGCTGCTCTACCCGATGAAGCGCGTCGGCCGCAAGGGCGAAGGTCGTTTCGAGCGTATCGGCTGGGACGAGGCGCTCGATACGATCGCCGACAGATTCCGTGCCATCGCCGCCGATGATCCGCGCGCCATCCTCCCTTACAGCTACGCCGGCACGATGGGGCTGGTGCAGTCCTCGGGCATGGATCGGCGCTTCTTCCACCGGCTCGGCGCCTCGCTGCTGGATCGCACGATCTGTGCCTCTGCCGGTGCGGCGGGCTGGAAGGCCACCATCGGCGCGGGGGTCGGCATGGACCCCGAGGCCATCGTCGAGGCCCGGCTGATCATCGTCTGGGGCGGCAATCCGGTGGTCTCGAACCTCCACGGTTGGCGCTACATGCAGGAGGCCAAACGGCGCGGCGCACGCCTCGTGGTGATCGATCCATGGCGCTCCGAGACGGCGCTCAAGGCCGATCTGCATCTCGCACCGATGCCCGGCACCGATGCGGCGCTGGCGCTGGCGATGATGCAGGTGCTGATCGACGAGGATTTGCTCGACCACGACTACATCGCCAGCCACACGCTCGGTTTCGATGCCCTCGCCGAACGGGTACGCGAATGGACGCCCGAGGCGGCCGCCATGCATACCGGCCTGCCGGCCGAGGTCATCCGCCAGCTGGCGCGCGACTATGGCAAGGCCGCGCCGAGCGCGATCCGCCTTAACTATGGCCTCAATCGCTGTGCCGGTGGCGCTGCCGCGGTACGCGCGATCGCCTGCCTGCCCGCGCTTACCGGTGCCTGGCGGCATGCCGCGGGCGGGGCCCTGCTGTCGACCTCCGGCAGCTTCCCGGTGGACGTGCGGGCGCTCGAGCGCCCCGATCTCTATCCCGATGCGGCCGCGCGCCCGCCACGCACCGTCAACATGTCGCAGATCGGCGAGGCATTGCTTGGCGCGGACGACCCACCGATCCGCGCGATCTACGTCTACAACTCCAATCCGCTGGCGGTGGCGCCCGACAGCAACCGGGTGCGCGCGGGTTTCATGCGCGAAGACCTCTTCTGCGTGGTGCACGAACAGTTCCAGACCGACACCGCCGATTACGCCGACATCCTGCTGCCGGCCACCTCGCAGCTCGAACACCGCGACGTGCACAAGGCCTATGGGCACCTCAACGTGGTGGACAACCAGCCGGCGATCACGCCACTCGGCGAGGCGAGGCCCAACAGCGAAGTGTTCCGGCAGCTCGCGCAGCGCCTCGGCTTTTCCGAGCCGGCCCTGTTCGAATCCGACGACGAGATCGCCGCGGCGGCCTTCAAGCAGCGTGACATGCGCGCGCTCGGGCTCTCCGGCACGCTGGCGGAGCAGGGCTGGGCGCGGCTCAACCTGCCGCGGCCCTATGCGCCGTTTGCGCGTGGAGGGTTCTTCACCCCCTCCGGCAGATGCGAGTTCTTTTCGCAGGCGCTCGCCGATCAGGGCATCGATCCGTTGCCGCGCTACGTGCCGCCGCACGAATCGCCGCTGAGCAACCCCGAACTGGCGACACGCTACCCGCTTGCGATCATCTCGCCGCCGGCGCGCAATTTCCTCAATACCAGTTTTGCCAACATGCCGCGCTTCCTCGCCCAGGAGGGCCGTCCGACGCTTGCCATCCATCCCGATGACGCCGCGGCGAGAGGCATCGCCGAGGGCGACCGGCTGCGTATCTTCAACGACCGTGGCGCCTTTCATGCCCATGCCGTGCTGACCGATGGCGCTCGACCGGGTCTGGTGGTGGCGCCGTCGATCTGGTGGCAGAAGCTTTCGGGCGACGGGGAGAACGCCAATGCGGTGACCAGCTCGAGGCTCACCGACATGGGGGGCGGCCCGGTGTTCTACGACTGCCTGGTGGAAGTGGCCATCGCGTGAGCCAGCGCCCCGGGCTGCAGGCCTCGCCGTGGCTGGCGCTGCATCTTGCGGTCCTGCTGTTCGGTACCGCGGGCCTGTTTGCACGCGGGCTGTCGATTTCGTCGATCAATCTCGTGTTTGCGCGTACCGCGATCGCAGCGATTGCGCTCGCGTTGGTGTGGCGGTTCGGCGCCGCCGCGCGAGGCCGCCAGACCTTCGGCTGGTGGCTGCTGCTCACCGGCCCCTTGCTGGCGATCCACTGGGCGAGCTTCTTTCACGCCATCCAGGTCGCCTCTGTGGCGATCGGATTGCTCGGCTACGCGAGCTTTCCGCTCTTTTCGGTGAGCTTTGCCTGGCTGGCCGGCGAGCGACCGCGCCGTAGCGATCTGCTCGGAGCCGGGGCGGTCAGCGTCGGCCTGGTGCTGCTGGTGCCGCAATGGTCGATCGACAACAGCGCAGTGCAGGGCCTGATCTGGGGCCTGCTGTCGGGCGCCACCTTCGCTGCGCTGACCATGGTCAACCGGCGCCAGGTGGGCTCGGTCGATCCGGTGGCACTGGGTTACGCGCAGAATGCGGTTGCTGCGTTGTGTCTGTTGCCCTGGGTCAGCTGGCCGATCGCCGCAGGCGGCGTCGAGTGGGGTGCGCTGTTGGCCCTCGGCCTGGTGTGGACTGCGCTCTCGCATACCCTCTTCATCACCGCGCTACGCGCCGTGCCGGCGCAGGAAGCGGCCGTGGTGGCCAGCCTCGAGCCGGTGTATGGAATCGCGCTGGCGTGGTACCTGTTCGGCGAAGCACCGGGCGCGCGGGAATGGATCGGCGGAGCGATGATCGTTGGGGTCAGCGTGTGGCTGACGTGGACGCGTAGGGGTGAGCGGCGCCGAACGTGACCATTCGCGACTGGCCGCGCTCGGGCGTGTTCGTTTGCCGAGGCGGGTGCTACGTTGGGATCGATCAGGCGGATGCCGGAGTCGCAAACGGCTCCCGGCATCCGCCACCGTCGAGCCCTTAGACCGACCTCGCGGCCTTGCGCCGGCGCATTGCCCCCACGCCGAACAGGCCCAGCGCTGCCAACGCCAGGCTTCCGGGCTCGGGCACGGTACCGCCGCCGGTCGAGCCGCCACCGGCCGCAAAGCAGATGATGTCTTCGAGCGTCTGCTGGACGGTCGTGCCACCCACGTCGCTCGAACCCTGCTGCACGTAGCCGCCGCCGGTATCACCGAAGGTATAGCCGCCGAGCACGCCGCCGGTTGCCATCGTCTTGAAGAGTTCCGGAACGCCGGCCGAGGGGTCATCGGTCACCCAGCCGATCACGAAGGTGTTGGTGCTGATGGCGAGCTGGTTGGCAGCATAGGCGACGTCGTAGTCGGCCTGGTTGACCGGGGCCCCGTTCTCGGTGCCTTCGTCGCCGATGGTCACGATGGCCTTGTAGTACTTCTGTGCTCCGACCGCATCGTTGTTCCAGTTGTAGAAGTTGATCAGATCGATCACCGCCGGGCCGTTGTCTTCCGAGGAGTTGGACTGTGCGGTGCCGCCTGCACTGGAAACGAGGCTGGTGACGGATTCGTTGAAGATGCCGCTTGATCCGACGATCGACATGAATCGTGCCCGTACGAAGCAGTCGATGTTCGGGCAGCTCAGATTCTGGACGGCCGTTTGCGCCGAGGCGCCGATGGCGGCAATGTCGTCACTCATGCTGCCGCTGGTGTCGATCACGAATACGATATCGAGAATACTGTCGGCGGTCGCCTGGCTTGTTGCGTCGCCGCCTTGAATGAACGTTGCGTGCGCGGAACCGCTCAGCGCCGCAGTGGCAATTGCGCAAACTTTGAGCGCATGTCGAAATCTACTGGTCATCATGTAGGCTCTCCCTGAATTGCAACCGAATTAATTGCATGCTGCGCAATGCAAAATGCGGGCCAGATCTAAAATCTGTTAGTAAACATTGACTTGTGAGACATATAGGTGTTTTGCCTACATTTTTTGTAAGAAAATCCGACACACGAATTTGCAAGATGGATCGGCTTAAGCCTGCGGCATACCGTCATCCATTCCGGCGTATTGAGCGAGGCGCCGTTCGACGGGCTGTGCGATGCGCGCCCGGATCGAGCCCCGTCGATCCGGGGATGTGTCTCAAGTCCTGTGCCCGAGGGCCGATGTAATACGGGATAATTCCGCATCTTCGCGCGGTGCTCGCAATACGTATTTCCGGACCCATGTCAGACCCATCCATCCTCGACGAGCTCGCCGAGCTCTGCCGGCAGGCCGGGCGCATTCTTTTCGTCACTGGGGCGGGCATGTCCGCCGACTCGGGTTTGCCGACCTATCGTGGGATCGGCGGTCTCTATCACGAACGTCATACCGATGACGGGGTCCCTATCGAGGTTGCCTTGTCCGGAGCGATGCTGCGCAAGCAGCCGGAGCTGACCTGGAAGTATCTGGCCGAGATCGAGGCGGCCTGCCGTGGTGCGAAGCCCAATGCGGGCCATCGTGCGATTGCCGCGCTGGAGGGACTCGGACCCAGCGTGACGGTCTTGACGCAGAACGTGGATGGGTTGCATCGCGCGGCGGGGTCGCGCGAAGTGATCGAGATTCACGGCAGCCTGCACCGGCTGGTATGTACCGAGTGTGGTCGTGGTCGTCCGGTCGAAGACTATCGCGGCATGCAGTTGCCACCGGGCTGCCCGACCTGTGGCGGGCTGGTGCGGCCGGATGTGGTGCTGTTCGGTGAGGAGCTGCCGATGCCTGCGCTGTTGCGTCTCGAGCACGCGCTGGAGGCAGGTTTCGACCTGGTGTTTTCAGTCGGTACCACCAGTGTCTTCCCCTACATCGCGGCGCCGGTGCATTGGGCGCGGCGCGCCGGGGTGCCGACGGTGGAGATCAACCCCGGCGAAAGCAGCGTCAGCGGGATCGTCGACTTTCGTATCCGTGCGCGGGCGGCCGAGGTGCTGCCCGCACTGCTCGAGCGCTGTGCCGGCTGAAACGCGGGTTCAGTCGCGCAGCGTGGCGGCCGTTGCGGGCAGCGGGGTGATGCTCGCGCCGTGGATGTCGTCTTCCGCGTGCTTGCGCGCTTGTCGGGCGGATTCCTGCAGCGCCGCGAGGAAACCGTCGGCCCAGCGCTGAAGGTCGTTGCTGCGGACGATGTCGAACTGTTCGCGCAGTCGCGTACGAGCCTCGTTGCGATGCACCGTGGTGGCGTAATAGCACTTGTCGCGCAGATCCTTTGGGTCGTGCGGATTGGTGAGGATCGCCCCGTGGAGTTCGGCCGCGGCGCCCGCGAATTCCGACAGCACCAGCACGCCGCTGCCCTCGGTCAGTCCCTGGGTGGCAACGTATTCCTTGCACACCAGGTTGAGACCGTCGCGCAGCGGGGTGATCCACATTACGTCGGCCATCGCGTAATAGGCGACCACCTCGTCGAACGGGAAGGCGCGGAAGAAGAATTGCACCGGCGTCCAGCCGACACGTGAGTAGCGGCCGTTGATGCGTCCTACCGCCTGCTCGATCTGGGTCTGCAGGGTGCGGTAGATGGTCATCTCGCGGGCTGCCGGCACGCAGATGGTGAGCAGCGTGACCTTGCCCTGCAGTTCGGGATATTCGTCAAGGAGCTGGTCGAAGGCCTCGAGCTTCTCGAGCGTGCCCTTGGTGTAGTCGAGCCGCTCGACCGAAAGGATCATGCGCTGCCCCTTGAGGTCGCTGCGCAGGCTTTCCATGCGCCGGGTGGTTTCGGGCTGGGCCAGTGCGGCCTTCACCCGGTCGATGTCGAGCCCGACCGGATGCGCACCGAGGCCGATGCGCCGGCCGTGTACCTCGATCGCTGTGGTCATCTCCTCGAGTCCCACCGCGCAGCCGTAGGTGCGGAAGGTGGGCGCGCAGTTCTTCACCTCGAGTACCTTGACCGAGGCCACGCCGCGCGCCACGTCCACGAAATTCTCGGCCTGGCGCGGGATGTGGAAGCCGATGTAGTCGCATTGCAGCAGGCTGCCGACGATCTCGCGCCGCCATGGCAGCACGTTGAACACGTCGGCCGAGGGGAAGTAGGTGTGATGGAAGAAGCCGATCACCAGGTCGGGCCGGAACTCACGCAGGAAGGCCGGCACCATCCACAGGTTGTAGTCGTGGATCCACACCGTGGCGCCTTCGGCAGCCTCGGCCGCGGTGCGCTCGGCAAACAGTCGGTTTACCTTCAGATATACCTCCCAGTCGTCCTCGCGAAAGCGCGCACGCTCCCAGAAGGTGTGCAGCGTCGGCCAGAAGGCCTCCTTGGAGAAGCGTTTGTAGAAGATGTCGACTTCCTGCTTGGAGAGCGGCACTCGCGCGCACACCAGCTCGGGGTACTTGCGTGGTTCGACCCGGGTGTGGGTTTCGAAGGCGCCGCGCCTGGCGTCGTGCACAGACCAGGCCACCCAGGCACCCTTGCGGCCGCCTCCGAAGAAGGACAGCAGCGTGGGCAGAATGCCGTTGGGCGAGGTGTGGCGGCGGCGCACCTGCTTGCCGTCCTCCCAAGCCTCTTCATAAGGCAGGCGGTGGTAAACCATGACCAGCTCGGACTTGCCCGCCTGGTTGATGGTACGGCTGGCCGCTGCGAGGCCCCCTTCGCCGATGAAATTGAAATGCACGATGGCCTCGAGGATGCCGCCGCAGCCGGTGTGTCGGGCGTGGAAAGCGCGCGAGCGGTCGCGGGTCGCTTCCAGCAGGGCACGCTCCGATTCACCGACGCAGACGCCCTTGAAACCGGCTTCGTACATCGACAGGTCATTGAGGGTGTCGCCGGCCACCAGCACATCGTCCGGATCGATCTCGAGCAGGTCGACCAGTTTGCGCAAGGTGCTGCCCTTGTTGGTGTCCGGCGGCAGGATGTCAAGGTATCGGTCGGCCGAGTAGAGCACGTCGCAGCCGAGCTTTGCGGCGACTTCATCGATGCCGTCAGGGATCCGTCCGGGTGCGCAGAAATAGGAACAGCGACGCTGCTGCGGGACGTCCTGGCGCTCCAGGTCGGGAAACACCGACAGCGCCGAGGCGACCGCGCGCTCGCCGGGCCAGCGCTTTTCGATCTGTTGCTGGATCGGCTGCACTGGTTGCAGGGTGTTGCCTTCGACGATGGTCGCGCCCACGTCGCAGATGATGTAGTCGGGCGAGGGGATGGTCGGGTCGGTGAGCAGGGGCATCACGACCTCGAGACCTCGGCCGGTGACGAAGACCAGCTTGATGTCGCTGTGGTCGGCGATCAGTTGGTAGAGCTGGTTGCGGGATTCGGCTTCCCCCGCGAGGAAGGTACCGTCAAGGTCGGTTGCGATCAGCATGTGCGTTCTCCTCGTGCTTCCGATTGGATGGACGCCGACAGCCGTCGACGAATGTGATGTCCCTCAACGCGACGTCTTTGCCCCCGCCTGCATCGTCGCTTCGCTGCCGGGTATCATTTCCAGCACTGTCGTGGAGGTTCGCAGCATCGGCATGAAGTGGCCCGGCTCGGATATCTCGGGCTCGCTGCGGTGCAGGCTGGTGAAGGCGGTCAGGGCCAGCAGCAACTGCATCACGCCGAAGTGCAGCGGAAGTGCTTGCGGACCGATCCAGTCCATGGCCAGCCCCGCCACCAGCGGGCCGATCGCCGCCCCGACGCCATGGATCAGCAGCAGACCGCTCGAGCCGCTGACCAGATCGTCCTGCGGCAGATGGTCGACCAGCAGCGCTACCGCGATCGGGTATACCGCGAAAGCCAGCCCGCCGTAGAGCGCCACCGCGGCCACAGCCCACCGGCCCGCGAACGACGAGGCGGCAAGCCCCCCCGCCGCGAGGGCCGCGGCCAGCGCCACCACGGCCAGCGCGAAGCGTCGATCGCGGCTGTCCGAAAAGGCGCCCAAGGGCCATTGCAGCAAGGCCCCTCCGAGGATTGCGGCGCTCATGAAGAGCGCGATGCCGTCGTCGGCGAGACCGATCCGGCCGGCATAGACCGCGCCCATTCCCCAGAAGGCGCCCATGGCGAGACCCGACAAGAAACCTCCCGTCACGGCTACCGGCGCCGCGCGCATCAACGGGCGCAGCGAGAAGGATGCCGCCGTGCCTGCATGCGGCTGACTCAGGCGGGTGGCGCTGACCGGCATGACGGCGAGGCAGACCAGCAGGGAAGAGACCGCGAACAGGGTGAAGGACGAGGGTGAATCGATCCGCAGCAGTTGCTGTGCCGCGGCCAGTGCGCCCAGGTTGACCATCATGTAGATGGCGAAGATGCGTCCGCGTTGTTCGCGCGGGGCCTGACTGTTGAGCCAGCTTTCGATGATCGTGTAGAGCGCGACCAGTGCCGTGCCAGTGAAGATTCGCAGCGCAATCCAGCTGGCCGGGGTGACCAGCAGACCGTAGAGCAGGGTGGCCGCGGCCGTGGCGGCGGCGAAGAATGCAAAGGCACGGACGTGGCCGATGCCTCGGATCAGCGGTGGCGCGATGAACGAGCCCGCAAGAAAGCCCACGAAGTAGCCGGAACCGATCAGTCCGAGGAAGACGTCGCTGAACCCCTCGGCGCTGCCGCGCACGGCGAGCAGGGTGCCGAGCAGGCCGCTGCCCAGCAGGAGCAGGGCAACGCCGGCGAGCAGCGCGGTAATCGGTACCAGGTGTTTGATCATGATTGCCGCTTCAGGCGGGGGCTGCGGGGGCGTCGGGAGAGAGGCAACCGGAAGTGGGGCAGCGGTTCTTCGATGCCGTGGCGAATCGATAGTCCGACGCGTGACGCAGCAGGCCTGAAGATGGAAATAGTTTCGTACAAATATAAAACATCGATTGCTGCATTGCAAAATTAATCGCCCGGCTCCGTGTCCAGACAGCTGATTAGCCGATAGAATTTGCGATCTTCCCCAGTCATTCGACCCTCGTGGAACTCGATCGCCTGCTGGCCCAGCTCGATGAAACCGGCCTCGCCGAGTTTTTCTCCGCCAACGCCCTGGCGCGGGCGCGTGGCTATGTCGGCCGGGTCAGTCAGCTCGAGGGCACCGCGAACATCCTGCAGGCCAATGTGCAGGGCACCGAGCGGCGGCCCTACAAGGTTTGGGTACGCATCGAGCGGCGCGAGTTCTTCGGCGAGCGCTCGATCGATCTCGCCACGCGTTGCACCTGTCCAGTGGGCAACCGCTGCAAGCACGCCGCGGCGTTGATTCTTGCGGCCCGCCGCGGAGGGGCGATTGTCGACAAGCCGCGGGCCGAGATTGCCGCCTGGGCACGTGGCCTGCGTCAGCGCCTCGAGAGTGCCGCCAAGGCGCCGCGCAAGAGCCCCGCACGCGACGCCATCATCTATGTGTTTCGGGCGCGGCCGGGTGGCGACGACATGGAACTCGCGCTCGCCAAGGTACGCTTTACAGACAACGGACGCATCAGTGGCGGCATGTCCGAATGGACCGCCTACGAGCAGGCGCTGCTCAAGCCGCCCTCGTTCGTTCAGGAGTCAGACCTGCAGATACTGCGCTTGCTGAGGCAGATCGTGCGGCGCAATGGGCTTTACGCCTGGCCACTACTGCGCGGAGAGGAAGGCTGGGCGCTCTGCGAACTTGCGCTGGCATCCGGGCGGGCGTGGCTCGAGCCGGCACGGGGCGAGCCGGCGGTGCGCCTTGTTGCGGCCGAAAGTCGTCCGGCGAGGTTGGCGTGGACGCCTGTTGGCAGCGGCACCCGACCGAGGTTGATCGCTACGCCGCCGGCCGGTTTCGTGGCGCGTACCGTACCGCTAAGCTACTTCGACGCGGTCAGCGGTGAAGCCGGTACGCTCGAGATGGCGGACCCGCTGCTTGTCACCGAGCTGCTCGGCCTGCCGCCGCTGGCGCGCAGCGAACTGCCGCTGGTTGCCGCGGCGATGGCCGACATGTCCGCCTCGTTGCCGCTGCCCACTGGCGCCGAGCAAGCCAGCCTGCCTGAACTCAAAGCCCCGCTCGAGCCGGTGCTGCGGCTGGAGAGCATGGCCTGCTGGAGCTGGCGGGCCCATCGAAGTTACGCGCCGAATTTCGGTGGCCCCTATCTTCAGTACGACTGCGGCGAGCCCTGTTTCATGTATGGCGATACCTCTTTTCCGCCCGGTTCGACCGAGACCATCGCGACTCTCCCGGACGGCAGCAATGTGCGCGTCGCGCGCGACGTCGATGGCGAAGATGCTGCCTGGCGTACCTTCCTGAGGGCGGGGTTCCGGCCGCTCAAGAGTGGTTGGCTGGGAAGCGTCGATCCCCTGCCCGAGGGCCGTCATGGACTCGAGTCCGAAGAGCACTGGCGGCATTTCTTTGCCGACACCGCACCGCTACTCAAGATGGCCGGCTGGCGCATCGACGCCGCACCGGAGTTCCGTCACCGCACGCTGGCGCCCGATGCCTGGCTGGTGGACGTGGAAGAGGCCGACGGCGGCTGGCTCGATCTCGGGCTCGGTGTCGAGGTCGAGGGGCAGCGTGTCGATCTCGCGCCGCTGCTGCGCGAACTCTTCCGCCAGGATCCGCGCTGGCTCGACCCTGCCGCGCTGGCCACCATTGACGACGGCGACACGGTCGTGGTGGTGAGTGCCGATGGCGATCGCATCGCGCTGCCGGTGGCGCGGATCAAGCCACTTGCGCGCACGCTCATCGATCTCTTCGATCGGCCCGGCGATCTTCGTCTCCCGGCGCTGGATGCCGGCCGCCTTGCAGACGCGCTGGAAGGCGAGTGGCGCGCCGAGGGCATGGACACGGTCGAGCGGTGGTGCGAGCGGCTGCGGGGCGTCGGCCAGGTCGCTGCCGTGCGCACCCCGGCCGGCCTCGGCGTCAAGCTGCGGCCCTACCAGCGCGAAGGCCTCGCCTGGCTTCAGCATCTGCGGGACAACGGGCTCGGTGGCATCCTCGCCGACGACATGGGGCTGGGCAAGACCGCCCAGACGCTTGCTCACCTGCTCGTCGAGAAGCGCGCGAGGCGCCTCGACAAGCCCGCGCTGGTGGTGCTGCCGACCTCACTGGTATTCAACTGGCAGCAGGAGGCGGCCCGTCATGCCCCGGCGCTGCGGGTGCTGAGTCTGCGCGGCAGCGGTCGGCAGGCCGAATTCGAGCGGATCCCCGAACATGATGTGTGCCTGACGACCTACCCCTTGTTGTGGCGCGATCGCGAGGCGCTGGCCGCCCACGAGTATCACTACCTGATCCTCGACGAGGCGCAGACGGTCAAGAATGCGGCGAGCCAGGCGGCCAAGGTGGTGCGGACCCTGAGCGCGCGCCATCGTTTGTGCCTCACTGGCACGCCGCTCGAGAACCATCTCGGCGAGTTGTGGGCATTGTTCGATTTTCTGCTGCCCGGCTTTCTCGGAGATCGCAAGGACTTCGCCGCGCGTTGGCGCACGCCGATCGAAAAGAACGGCGACGTCGGGCGGCGCGAACTGCTCGCACGCCGTATTGCGCCCTTCATTCTGCGCCGCCGCAAGGAACAGGTCGCGCGCGATCTTCCGGCGAAGACGGTGGTGCTGCGCAGCGTCGAGCTTGAAGGCCGGCAACGCGATCTCTACGAGACGGTGCGGGCCAGCATGGACCAGCGGGTGCGTGACGAGGTGGCGGCGCGGGGTTTTGCGCGCAGCCAGATCGTGATCCTAGATGCGCTGCTCAAGCTGCGCCAGGTGTGTTGCGATCCGCGTCTGCTGCCAGGTGATCGCGGGGCGCGGATTAAGGACGGTGCCAAGCTCGACCTGCTCATGAACATCCTGCCCGAGATGGTGGACGAAGGTCGCCACATCCTGGTGTTCTCCCAATTCACCGGGATGCTGGCGCTGATCGCCGAGGCGCTCGAGGAGCGGGGCATCCGCTATCTCACGCTCACCGGTGACACCGTCGACCGCGCCGAACCGGTGCGTCGCTTCCAGTCCGGCGAGGTACCGGTATTCCTCATCAGCCTCAAGGCCGGTGGAGTGGGACTCAATCTCACTGCTGCCGACACGGTGATCCACTACGACCCGTGGTGGAACCCGGCGGCCGAGAACCAGGCCACCGACCGCGCCCACCGCATCGGTCAGGACAAGAACGTGTTCGTGTACAAGCTGGTGGTGGTGGGCAGCATCGAAGAGAAGATCCTCGCCCTGCAGGACAAGAAAGCGGGGCTCGCCGCGGGCATCCTCTCTGAGGATCATCAGGGGGCGGTCAAGTTTGGCGAGGAGGATATCCGCAACCTGCTGGCGCCACTCCCCGAACCTGATGTCGCGATGACTGCCGCCACAGACGGGTAACGCAAGGCGGGTACTCTCACCGAACGTCCATTTCACAGGAGTTTCACATGATCGCCCGCCATCTGCTTCGTCAGCATCACCTCGACGCGCTCGATAACCTCCACGCTGCCGGGCTGCTTGCAGCCGACACCTTGCAGGGTTTGTCGACCCTGTCGCTGCGGCACCTGCAATCGCAAGCCAGTGCCGGCCGCGATCAGGCCCGGGAGATCGCACTCGGCCGGGCCGTTCGTGGCGCAGACCTTGAAGCCTCGATGGTCGTGGTGCGCGAGTCGATGGAACTGCTCTCGAGCAGCTATGCGCGCTGGGTCGAACTGGTCGAGGCGCAGTTGCAGCTGATGCGACTCGGTGCCCACGAGGGTCTCGAAGATCTTCGCCGCTGGACTCCGCGCGGTACCGAATTTGCGGTGACGGCCGCCGAGCTGGCGGTGGATGCGGCGGAATCGTCGGCCGAGCTGGTCGCCGATGCCAGCGTTGCGGCCAGCAAGTTGCTCGAAGAGCAGGTCGAGGCGACTCCCGCTCGTCGCAGCACGCGCCGTCGCTCGGCTCCGGACGCCTGAAGGCGTGCCCGGTAAATGAAAACGGGGCCGCATGCGGCCCCGTTTGATTTCGCACCAGCCGATCAGCTACGACGACGCGAGCGCATCAGACCGAACAGACCGGCGCCAAGCAGGGCGAGCATGCCGGGCTCAGGCACGGTGCCGGTAGGATCTTCCGGAATGTCGATGGTCGCGAGAGAACCGCCCATCACGTACGCATAGTTGAGCACGGCTTGCTCGCCGGCAGCGAGGTCGCCGATGTTGAAGGCGATGCCGATACCGTGGTCGTTCGTCGAGGACGAGGCCTGGCCGCCAGCAAGGTATACGTCCGGATCGGTGACCGAGCAGCACGAGAACACGATGCCGGTATTGTGCGTGTATGCCGAATCCGAGAACAGGCCGAGCGGGCGGCCGGAGATCAGGCCGATGGAGCCGACGAAATCACTCTGGCTCACGTCGCCGGCGTCGACGTAATCCCCGTCGTTGTTGGCGTCGATGCCGCGCTGGTTCTGGGTTGTTGCGCTACCGGTCGCGTTGTTGTCGGGATCGGGGTCGACTGCGCGGGAGATACGCACGTTGACGAGATCGCTCAGCGCGGTGACGGTGGTGCGCATGTTGATCCGCTCGTCGCCCGCGTTCATGAAGAACAGATGCTCGATGGCCATCGTGCCTGCCATCGTACCGGTCCAGCGAATCGCGAAATCGGCGACGGTTCCGCTGACGTCGGTCAGGCTGGTCATTGCGAAGGCTTCGCTGCTACCGACGCTCCCGCCGCTGGTGCTGTTGCTGTTGAACAGCAGGCCACCGGTGCCGACGCGCACGCCAAAGCCTTCGAACGGAGTACCCGGTGCGACGTAGTCGGTATTCTGATCGAAGGTCGCAGTGCCGGAGGGGTCGTAGATCAGGCCCGGACGGATGGTGTTGTTGCCGAGCGTACCGTCATCACTGACGGTGAACTGCACATAATTGTTGTTGATGGTGATCGGGGTTGCCAGTGCTGCCGTCGAGCCCAGCAGTGCCGAACCGGCAGCCAGCGCTGCCACGAGGACTTTCAATTTCATCTGCTTCTCCTGAGTGAGTTCCGAATGAATCGTAGTCGCCGCTACGCAAATTCGGTGCCAGAGAAGTCTCGATTGGATACAAATTACTGATTTGGCGGGGCAAAAAACTTTGGCTTCGCGAAATGTGTGTCGTCCGCAACGGCGGCCATGGGCAGAATGTAAATTCTATCGACACATATTCAGCCCATGTGACCTGCTCCTGCCGCGCAAGTCGAGGCATCACGGGGCTTTGCGCGACCCCGTGATGCATCCTGCGTTCAGAGCAGAACCCGTTCTATGCCACCCGAATTGACACGCTTGACATAATCCGGCATCCAGTCCTCGCCGAGCAGGTTCCTGGCGATCTCGATGACGATGTAGTCGGCATCCACGCCGCCTGCATCGTCTGCGTAACGGCTAAGGCCCTGCAGGCAGCTCGGGCAGGAGGTGAGCACCTTGACCCTGGCGGTGACGTCGTCACCGCGCAGCGCCGCCGCGCCTTTCTCGATCTCTTCCTGCTTGCGTGAGCGCACCTGGGTCGAGATGTCGGGCCGGGCCACGGCGAGGGTGCCCGATTCGCCGCAGCAGCGGTCCGAGAGGTCCACCCGCGTGCCCATCAGCTCGTTGGCCACCTTGATGCCGGAGTGGATCTTCATCGGGGTGTGGCAGGGTTCGTGGTACATGTACTTGGTACCGGTGATGCCGTCCAGCTTGACGCCCTTTTCCATGAGGTATTCATGGATGTCGACGAGGCGGCAGCCCGGGAAGATCTTCTCGAACTGGTACTTCTGCAACTGATCCATGCAGGTGCCGCAGGACACCACCACGGTCTTGATGTCGAGGTAGTTGAGCGTGTTGGCAACGCGGTGGAACAGCACCCGGTTGTCGGTGGTGATCTTCTGGCCCTTGTCTTCCTCGCCGGCGGCGGTCTGCGGATAGCCGCAGCACAGGTAGCCCGGCGGCAGCACCGTGGTGGCCCCGACGTGGTAGAGCATGGCCTGGGTGGCCAGACCAACCTGGCTGAACAGGCGCTCGGAGCCGCAACCCGGGAAGTAGAACACCGCGTCCGATTCATCCCGCTTGACCTGCGGGTTGCGGATCACCGGGATGATCTTGTCGTCCTCGATGTCGAGCAGCGCGCGGCTGGTGCGTTTGGGCAGATTGCCCGGCATCGGCTTGTTGATGAAGTGGATCACCTGCGCCTTGAGCGGTGCCTTGCCAAGCGTGGCCGGCGGTGCCTTGACCTGTTCCTGGATGAGGCCGAGCGACTTGCCGACGTTGTGCGCCATGCGCTGCGCCTTGTAGCCCCACTCGATCATGCCGGTGCGGATCAGCTTGATGGTGGCCGGGTCCTTGACTGTCAGGAAGGCCATCGCCGCGGCCTTGCCGGGGTTGAAGGACTTCTTGCCCTGCTTGCGCAGCAGGTTGCGCATCTTGATCGAGACATCGCCGAAGTCGATGTCCACCGGGCAGGGCTTCTCGCACTTGTGGCACACCGTGCAGTGGTCGGCCACGTCCTCGAACTCGGCCCAATGGGCCAGCGATACGCCACGGCGGGTCTGCTCCTCGTAGAGCATCGCCTCGATCAGCAGCGAGGTGGAGAGGATCTTGTTGCGTGGGCTGTACAGCAGGTTGGCGCGCGGCACATGGGTGGAGCACACCGGCTTGCACTTGCCGCAGCGCAGGCAGTCCTTGATGTCATGCGCGATCTCGCCGATCTCGGTCTGCTCCATGATCAGCGACTCGTGCCCCATGAGGTTGAAGCTGGGGGTGTAGGCACGATCGAGGTTGGCGCCGGGCATGAGTTTGCCGCGGTTGAAGTGGCCTTTCGGGTCGACCTTCTGCTTGTAGTCCCGGAAGTTCGACATCTCGGCGTCGGTGAGATAGTCGAGCTTGGTGATGCCGATGCCGTGTTCGCCCGAGATGACCCCGTCGAGCGAGCGCGCCAGCGCCATGATGCGATCGACCGCCTTGTAGGCCGTCTGCAGCATCTCGTAGTTGTCGGAGTTGACCGGGATGTTGGTGTGCACGTTGCCGTCGCCAGCGTGCATGTGCAGCGCCACGAAGACGCGGCCGCGCAGCACCTCGGCGTGGATCTGCTCGATGCGCTCGATCACCGGCCCGAAGACCTTGCCTTCGAAAATCTTGTCGAGCCGCGGCTTGAGCTCGGTCTTCCAGGAGGTGCGTACCGAGTAGTCCTGCAGGCGGTGGAACAGCACCGGGTCCGCCGCGGTATTGACCAGCGCGCCGGCCGCCACGCCGTACTCGCCGAATGCCGCCTCGGCCTCGGCCAGCGGAGTGTCGAGATTGTCCAGCAGCCACTGCCAGCGCCGACGCACGCTGGCCACGTAATCGAGCGCCGATTGGCGACGGTCGCCGATGACCATGCCGCTCTCGAGCACCTCGTCGCCCTGGTCGAGCGGCAGTTCGCCGCCGAGGAGTTCGGCCAGCGCATCGCACAGGGCGAGCTTGTTCTGCGTGGATAGTTCGATGTTGATGCGCTCGATGCCGTCGCAGTAGTCGCCCATGCGCGGTAACGGAATCACCACGTCCTCGTTGATCTTGAAGGCGTTGGTGTGGCGCGAGATCGCGGCGGTGCGGGCGCGGTCCAGCCAGAAGCGCTTGCGCTGCTCGGGGCTGACCGCGATGAAGCCTTCGGAACCACGCGCGTTGGTCATGCGGACCATCTCGGAGGCCGCGGTCATCACCGCGGTCTCGTCGTGGCCGACGATGTCGCCGATCAGCACCATCTTCGGGCGGCCGTGGCGTTTGGCCTTGGTGGTGTAGCCCACCGCATTCACATAGCGCTCGTCGAGGTGTTCGAGACCGGCGAGCTGCACGCCGAGGCGGTGGCCTTCGCCGCCCGGCTTGAACCAGTCGGTGATCTCGACGATCGCCGGCACCGCCTCGCGGACCTGGCCGAAGAACTCGAGGCACACGGTGCGGGTGACCGGTGGCATCTTGTGCAGCACCCAGCGGGCCGCCACGATCAGGCCGTCGGTGCCTTCCTTCTGTACCCCAGGCACGCCGCCGAGGAACTTGTCGGTGACGTCCTTGCCGAGCCCGTCTTTGCGGCAGGCTGCGCCGGGCATCGACAGCGTTTCCTCGGCGAGCAACCGGCTGCCGGTGGGGTCGAAGCGCCGCAGGCGGAAGTGCACCGTCTCCTGCTCGTGGATCTTGCCGAAGTTGTGGTCGAGGCGCTCCACCTCAAGCCAGTTGCCGTCGGGCGTGACCATCTTCCACCACGCCAGGTTGTCCAGCGCGGTGCCCCACAGCACCGCCTTCTTGCCGCCGGCGTTCATCGCCACGTTGCCGCCGATGCACGAAGCGCTGGCGGAAGTGGGATCGACTGCGAAGACGCGGCCGGCCAGCGTGGCCGCCTCGGCCACGCGCTCGGTCACCACGCCCGCGCCGGTGCGGATCGTCGCGTAGGGTTTGTCGGGGGCGCCGGGCAGGCCGGGCAGCAGGGATTCCTCGACCGGGCCGATCGAGATCAGCTTTTCGGTGTTGATGACCGCGGAGTGTGCGTCGAGCGGGATCGCGCCGCCGGTGTAGCCGGTGCCGCCGCCACGCGGGATGATGGTCAGGCCGAGCTCGATGCAGCTCTTCACCAGCGGCGCCATTTCCTCCTCGGTGTCCGGGTAGAGGACCACGAAGGGGTATTCCACCCGCCAGTCGGTTGCGTCGGTGACGTGCGAGACCCGTGCATGGCCGTCGAAACAGATGTTGTCCTTGCGGGTGTGGCGGGCCAGCGCACGCTGGGCCTTGCGGCGCAGCATCAGGGTGTCGACGAAGAAACGCTCGAAACCATCCACCGCCTCGCCGGCCGCCTTGACCAGGCGCTCCACCTTCTGCGCGCGCTCGGGGTCGTCGGCGGCGGATTCGCGGCGGCGCTTGTCGACCTCGGCGAGGCGGTGCCGCAGCGCCTTGACCAGCGCTTCGCGGCGGCCCTGGTTCTCGAGCAGGTCGTCCTGCAGGTAGGGGTTGCGCTGCACCACCCAGATGTCGCCGAGCACTTCGTAGAGCATCCGCGCCGAGCGGCCGGTCACCCGCTCCTTGCGCAGTTCGTCGACGATCTGCCAGGCATCGTCGCCGAGCTGGCGGATGACGATCTCGCGATCCGAGTAGGAGGTGTAGTTGTAGGGAATCTCGCGCAGGCGTTGGGTCATGGGTTACCTGGACTGGTGCTGCCGGGGAAACCCTCGATTTTATCGGACTGCATTGCAAGATGCAGAAAAAATCAAGACCTTACGGTGCCAGTGGGCTTTATGCCGTCAAAGGCGGGCAGCCCTTCGGCACCGGCCGGGAGCAGGCCTGTGGCGGCGCCAGCCTGCCTCGAATCCGGCCTCGGGCCGGCCGCGAATGCGATCCCCCGCGTCGCTGAGTCCGCCGGACGGGCGACGATCAGGCGCCCCGACCAGGCTTTCGACGGTCAGCCGACCGCTGCGGTCAGCGCGATCTCCACCCGCCAGCCCGGCGCCGCCAGGCCCGCGACCCGCACGCAGGCACGGCACGGAGCGGTCCCTTCCGGCAGCCAGTCGTCCCACACCTCGTTCATGCCGTCGTAGTCGGCCATCTCGGTGAGGTAGATGGTGGCCATGAGGATGCGCTCTTTGCTCGAGCCGGCGCGCGCGAGCAAGGCGTCGATGCTGGCGAGGATCTCGCGGGTCTGGGTGCGGATGTCGGTGCCCTCACTGCTGGGGACTTCCACCGTGTAGAGCGTGCCGCCGTGGGTCACGATGTCGGAATAGCGGCGGGTGGTGCCGTAGCGCTGGATGTCCATCTGCAAATCTCCAAGTGATTCAAACGATCGTTTTAGCAATTTTTTAGGGATTGGTGACTGAAGTCTTAAGAGCGCGTCGGAATGTCGAACCGTAGTCTGCATACCCATGAAGCCAGGCCTCAGCCTGACAGGAAACGACACCATGGAAGACGCGAGACGCGACATGCTAACGAAACTCCCGAGCCTTGTCGGCAGTGGTGCCGGCGATGTGACCGCGCCAGCGGCTGCAGGTAACGCCTGGTTCGCACGAGGGTTTGACCGGTGCTCCTGCCGGTCTGCGCCGCCGGCGTCCGCAGCGCGACGCTTCGTTGCGAGCGCGCCCGCTGCGTCGGGCCTTCTCATGGTGGCCGCCATCCAGATGCCGAAACCCGATTTTGCTGCCCCGGCCCATCCGCCCGGCCGGGCCGGCGAACACTTATCCAGGCGGAAACCCATCCACAAGACGGAGCGCTACATGAAGAAGTCACTCATCGCATTGTTACTGGCCACCTTTGCCCTCGGCGCTGTTGCGCATGCAGGCGGGGATGGCGGTCTGGTCGATCGCGGGCGTTACCTGCTGGCGGTCGGCGGCTGCAACGATTGCCACACCCCCGGCTTCGCCCAGCGTGGCGAGCAGATTCCCGAGACCGAGCGGCTGACCGGCATGGCGGTCGGTTTCAGCGGTCCCTGGGGCGTCAGCTACCCGGCCAACCTGCGTCTCGTCGCGGCCGGCCTTAGCGAATCGGAGTGGCTTGCGCGCAGTCGCCGTGGCGGTTTGCCGCCGATGCCCTGGGGTGCGCTGAAGGCGATGAGCGACAAGGATCAGCGTGCCGTCTATCGCTACCTGCGTCATCTCGGTGCAAGTGGCGAAGCCGCGCCGGCCGCGTTGCCACCGGGCGCGCCGATTCCGACGCCGCACTTCGTCTTCGTCCCGCAACCGCCCACCACCGTGACACTCGGCCAACTGGCCCACTGAGTAGTGCCCACCCGATTTCATTTCAAAGAGGATTTGACCATGAGTTTCATTCGTTCCGTATCCGCTGCCCGTGCCCCGCGCCATGATCTGTATGTCGGCATCCACAAGGGCATGCGCGCCTTCATGTGCGAGACACTGCGTCGTCTTGGATGCATGGACCCCGACGATGATGTAGAGCTTGCCGAGACCCTCGACGGCGTGAGCCTGTTGCTCGATTTCTGCCGCGGTCATCTGGAGCACGAGAACGCGGTGATCCACCCCGCGCTCGAAGCGCACCGGGCCGGCGCCGCGCAGCAGGCCAGCGAGGACCACGCCGATCACGAGACCAGCCTGGCCATCATCTCGGCGCAGATCGCCCAGGTTCGCGAAAGCAGCGGATGTACCCGGACGCGCGCCGCGCTGCGTCTGTACCGGCTGCTGGCGATCTTCGTCGGCGAGAACTTCCTGCACATGCATATGGAAGAAACGGACCACAACGAAGCGCTCTGGCTGGCCTGTTCGGATGCCGAGCTGATCGAACTGGAGCACCGTATCCACGCCATGATCCAACCTGCCGAGATGGCTCTGGCGCTACGCTGGATGATCCCGGCGATGACCCCGGCCGAGCGGCTCGCGGTGATGGGGCCGTTGCGCGAGGCGGTTCCGCCTGCGGTGTTCGAGTCCTTGCTCGACGATGTGCGTCCTCATCTCGATGCGCGGGCGCTGGCCAAGCTGGAGAGTGGCCTGCGCCGCGCTGCCTGAGGCGACCGTTCAGCCCTCGCCCTCGAGAACGACCGGGCGCGCCAGCGCCAGCCGGAAGCGCCCGCGTCCGGTCTTCTCGATGCGTAGATGTTCGCAGCGGTCGGCCAGGCGGCGCGACAGCAGGATCAGCCGCGCGTCGAGGTTGTCACACAGTTCAGGCAATTTGAGGCCGAGGTCGAGGCGCAGCTCACGGTTGGAGAACTCGCTGCGGCCGCTGTCGGCGTGTTCGCGCAGAAGCTTCCAGAGGATCGCGCCGGCGACGCCCTTGATGAGGTATTCGTCGTCGAGGAAGACGCTGTTGTCGCGCCCGAAGTGTCTGACCCGCAGGGCCGCCCCTTGGCCAACCGCGGCGGGTGCGGCCGGTGCGGCGCCTTCTTCCCCGGTTGTGGATTGCAGCGCGCACATGGCAAAGCCGACCTGTGCGCACAGCGCCACCAGTGCGTCCTCGAGGTCGTAGCCGAAGCGGCATTGCTGGTCGCTTTCGATGTAGAGCACCGCCATCAGGCGCTCGCCGGCGAGGATCGGCACCGCCAGCTGGCTGGATGGCTCGGCCAGGCCCGGCAGCGGGATCTCGGTTTCCAGTTCGTCGGCCAGTTCGCCCTTTTCGATCTGTTCGCGGATCGCACGTCCATAGGCGTACTCCGCAGCCGGAAATATGATGCGGATCGGTGTGCGCTCGCGCGCCGCTACGCCGATCACGCCCACGCCGACGGGAATCTCGGCGCCCGCGCCGGAGCTTGCGTAACCGCGGCTGGCGACAATGTAGAGTCGCTGGCCGCCCTCGTCGACCATCAGGAGCATCTGGTGATCCAGTGCAAAGTGGCGTTCGAGACAGCTGCCGAAGGTGTCGATGAGACCGTCCAGGCTGCGGCATTCGCGCAGCGCATCGACGCTGCGGCGCAGCGCCGGCAGCAGTGCCGGCCCGATCTCCGCAGGAGGCAGTTCCCGCCCCGGCAGCGCCTCGATGGCGAGCACCCGGTAGATGTCGGCGCCGAGCAGCCGGAACACCCCGGTCATGCCGGTCTGCGAGGCGATGCCGGCGAGCTTGGCCTTCATGCGCTCGAACAGCGCGCCGGACGTTTCGGTGCGCAGGTAGCGGATGGTGATGCGATAGCGCGCCGCGGTGTCGGGGTCCATCATCAGGACCGTTGCCTGCGGATTGGCGAGGATGTTCTCGCGGGTCTTGTTGAAGAACTGGAAGGACAGCGCGACGTGGTCCTGGTCTACGTACATCAGCTGCGAGATGTAGGTGACGTTGGGCGTGCCGTCCGGGCTGCTGGTGGCGATGCCTGACGGCACGACGCCCTCGAGGCAGTTGCGCAGCGAATCCATGCTGATGAGGCGGTTCATGGTGCCCCCGTCCCTGCCGGTAGCCGTGCCCCGGCCTGGGGGCCGGGCGTCTGGCCAAAGAGTTCCTGCGGCGTGAAGCTGACCACTGCGAACTCGCCCGGGGCGCAGGCGAGCAGGGTGCGGACCAGGGGCTCCGGCGTGTCGAAGACCTTGAGACGCCGGCTCATCTCGTCTACGTAGGGCCCGTGTATCGCCTGATCGCACTGGTCGACACTTTCAAGGCGTGCGTCGATCCCCTTGAGTTGCACCGTGCGGTGGCTTTCCGGTTCATTGAACACCGCGGCGATCCGGCCGGTCTCCTCGATCGCGCGCAATACCGGCTCGGCCTGCGGCCGCGATACCAGCAGGCGCAGCCGCGTTGGTGCCTCGGGCGCGATCCTGCAGCCCAGGCCGCGCACCAGCGTGGCCATGCCGTTGGTGCCGGTGGCGGCGAAGTGGATCGAGATGTGGCTGGTCAGGAAGGCGGCCAGCGCCGGGTTGAGCGGGGAGGTCATCGAGCGCGAAGCCTCGTCGGACGCAATGTGCAAAATCTAGCGCATCCGCGCCCGTGCGTGTGCGGGAGATTGCTAATTCAGCAGCGCCAGAATGACGCTGTAGCGCAAGGCCTTGCCGAGCGCCATCCAGCCGAGGCAGGGCAGCCAGCCGAGACGCAGCCAGCCTGCCGCAGCGCACAGCGCGTCGCCCACCAGTGGTGCCCAGGCGAGGATCAGCGCGGGGGCCCCGTGGCGCTGCAGCCAGGCCAGACGCTCGGGCGCGCCGGCCTGAGGGAACAGGCGCGCCAGCAGGTAGGTGCTCATGCCGCCCAGGGTGTTGCCGACGGTTGCGAGCACCAGCGCCGCGTTGGCCTGCCCGGGATGCAGGCTTACCAGCCCGGCGAAGACCGCCTCGGAGCCGCCGGGCAGAATGGTGGCGGCCAGAAAGCTCGCAACGAAGAGCGCAGCGAGGCCCGCATCGGGGCCGGGATCGAGCAGGGTGAGGAAATCCATGGCCGCGACTGTAACGCGATGGCGTGGGTCGCGCCTGGTACGCGCCCCACGCAGCGGCCGCGCCCCGGCGCGGGCCGGGGCGCCGGTCCCACGAGTTTCAGCGCTGCGGCGCGTTGGCGGCGACGATGTGCTGGATCACGCGGAACACGTTCTCGTCGCGCGGATCGACCTCGATCTCAACCCAGTGGATGTTCGCCGAGCCGAAGTTCTCGACCCGCGTGACGTTGGTCACCAGCGAGGTGGCACCGCTTGCGTCCGGCGCATTGAGCGGCTTGTCGACGCGGAAATAGTGGCTGTCGCCGTGGGCGATCATGACCGGTTTGCCGTAGGCGATGGCGTTGCGGGTGATCGCATCGAGCACGGCGTTGAAGCCGCGGCGCTCCAGATCGCTGGCCGGCAGATCGAAGTTGGGATTGGCCTGCATGGCGATCAGCACGCCGCTGGCGCGGGTGGCCCGCGCATGGGCAAAGATCCGCTCGATCCAGGCCAGGTTGGCCGTCTCGCGCGCCTGATACTCCGCGATGCGGTCGGCGCGCGGGTTTTCGTAGCTGTCGGAGGCGTCGATCTGGTTCCACGGGGCGAGATCGTTGTTGCTGCCGATTACGTGCAGGGTGGCGATGGTGGCGCCAGAGAAGGACCATAGCTGGTTCTCGACGAAGGTCTCGAAGCCGCGTTCGAAAGCCTGGGTGTGCACCCGCATCGGCTTGCCGCCGGTGCTCATGCCGGGTACCGGGTAGAAGATCTCGCGCAGCTTGGCGAGCCGTTCCACCGGGTTGTAGCCGCCGTTGTTGCTGCGGTGGCAGTCAGTCCAGTCGTTATCGCCCGGGGTCAGCACGAAGGCGGTGCGGAAGGTCTGGTATTGCTCGAAGCGATGCATCAGCAGGGCGTCGTCGCAGCGCTCGCTGCCGGCCTTGATGTCGCCGGTGTGGATCACGAAGCGCACTTGGCGCGCGTTGTTGATTTCCTTGATGACACGGTCGAATTTCGGTTCGGCTGCAGTACCGTAGGGCGTATCGCCGATCAGCGCGAACGAGGCGGTGTTGCGGGCGTGCTCGTTGACGCGATTGCCCCAGGGATTGTCGTCGGCGATGGCGGGCGCCGACAGGGTGAGGCTGGCGAGGGCGGAAAGCGCGAGCACGCGCAGACGTCGGGAATGCATTGGAAGTCTCCTTGATAGGATGGTCGGGCTGGGGCGCCCGGCGGTGCTTGAAACGGGTCGGGCACCGAGACTCTAGGCAGTCAATGTGTCGGTTTCGTGTCCCGAGAGAAGTGTGTCGGCCGATGATGCCGAAAGCGTGCCTTGCGGCGGTGCAGCGCGGGCTGTTACGCTCCAACCCTTTTCCCCCGTGGACGCAAGGGTTCTGGCATGACCGCGAAGCAGGCAGACGATTATCTGGAGCGCATCCTCAATGCGCAGGTTTATGACGTGGCGGAGGAAACGCCGCTCGATTACGCGCCCAACCTGTCTGCCCGAATTCACAACAGCATTTTCCTCAAGCGCGAAGACATGCAGCCGGTCTTCAGCTTCAAGATCCGCGGCGCCTACAACAAGATGGCCAAGCTCTCGCCGCAGGCGCTCAAGCGTGGCGTGATCTGCGCCTCCGCCGGCAACCACGCCCAGGGCGTGGCGCTGTCCGCGAGCTTCCTCGGCGTGCGCGCGGTGATCGTGATGCCCACCACCACGCCGCAGATCAAGATCGATGCGGTCAAGAACCGTGGCGGCGAGGTGGTGCTGGCGGGCGAATCGTATTCCGACGCCTACGCCCACGCGATCGAACTCGAAAAGGCCGAAAAACTCACCTTCGTCCACCCCTACGACGATCCCGACGTGATCGCCGGCCAGGGCACCATCGCGATGGAGATCCTGCGCCAGCACCCCAAGCCGCTGCATGCGGTGTTCTGCTGCGTTGGTGGTGGCGGCCTCATCGCCGGGGTTGCTGCCTACATCAAGCGGGTGCGGCCGGACGTGAAGATCATCGGCGTGGAGGCGGTCGATGCCTGCGCCATGACCCAGTCACTCGAGAAGGGTGAGCGGGTCGAGCTCGAGCAGGTCGGCCTGTTCGCCGACGGCGCGGCGGTCAAGCTGGTGGGCGCGGAAACCTTCCGACTTTGCCAGCAGTATGTGGACGAGATGATCCTGGTTGACAACGATGCCATCTGCGCCGCGATCAAGGATGTGTTCGAAGACACCCGCTCCATCCTCGAACCGGCCGGCGCGCTCGCCGTGGCCGGTGCCAAGGAATGGGCCAAGCGCAACAAGCTGCGCGACAAGACGCTCGTCGCGGTGGCCTCTGGCGCCAACATGAACTTCGACCGCCTGCGTTTCGTCGCGGAGCGCGCCGAGCTCGGCGAACAGCGCGAAGCGGTGCTGGCGGTGACGATCCCGGAAAAACCGGGCTCTTTCCGCAAGTTCATCGGCGTGCTCGGCAACCGCAACATCACCGAATTCAACTACCGCTACGCCAACCAGGAAGTCGCCCACATCTTCGTCGGCGTCTCGGTGCACAACCGCAGCGAGGCCGAGCGCCTGGTGGAAATGCTCGAGCGCCACGAACTGCCAGCCATCGATCTCACCGACGACGAGATGGCCAAGAGCCACATCCGCTACATGGTCGGCGGCCACGCCCCGCAGGCGGACAACGAGGTGCTCTACCGTTTCATCTTCCCCGAGCGCCCCGGCGCACTCATGAATTTCCTTTCGACTCTGCGCTCTGACTGGAACATCAGCCTCTTCCACTACCGCAACCATGGCTCCGACTTCGGCCGCGTGCTGGTCGGCATGCAGGTCCCCGAGGCCGACAAGCCGGCCTTCCAGGACTTCCTGGATCGGCTGGGTTATGAATACGTGGATGAGAGCGGCAATCCGGCCTACCGGATGTTTCTTGGCTGAGGGGCGGCAATGGGGGCGACACCGATGGTGTCGCCGTTTCTAATTGGAGCGTGTCTATTTCTTCCGAGGTGATTTTGGTCGAGAGGATTGGGCTGGGCGCCCCCTGCTTCGATCCCGGAAGGCGGCACATCAGGTCTGTTTCCTGACGCACCAACCAGTGGGTGGGTCCTGTTGTCCAACCCTACGGGGCAGGGCGGCTTATGGAGCTGGCCTTTAGTACGTAGAATCGAAACTTGCGGG
Source organism: Cognatazoarcus halotolerans (assembly GCF_009800965.1). GTDB lineage: Bacteria > Pseudomonadota > Gammaproteobacteria > Burkholderiales > Rhodocyclaceae > Cognatazoarcus > Cognatazoarcus halotolerans. The sequence continues at coordinate 253,772 of NZ_WUAF01000003.1, forward strand.
TTTCGGGTAGTCGCCAGTAAAGGGGCAGCGGATGGATGACAAGAGAAAGCGGGCAAAACAGTTCTACAACGCGCTCGATTTCGACAAGCCAATCAATTTCGGGCTCGACCGGCTCGTGTCGGCTGAAAGGGCCCTGCCCGAAAAGATTTATGTGCCTTGCATCCATGGCGGTAGCGAGCGCGATCCGGTTGAAGAGCTTGCCAACCAGATTGATTTCTCGTTGAGCGCCGGCTCCTACCTTTTCTCCGGCAATCGTGGTACCGGCAAGACGACTGAACTGCTCCGCCTCGCGAGGCGCCTGGAGGAGTTGAGTTGCGAAGTCTTCTATGTAGACATGGCGGACTATCTCCCGCTTACCCAGCGCATCGAAGTCACGGATTTTCTGATCAGCGTGATAGGCGCATTCTCCGAAAAGGCCGCTGAGCGTATCGGTGAGAACCCCGCAGGAGCGGGGTATCTCGAGCGGGTCTTGCAATTTCTGCAGGCGGAGGTGTCCTTCGATGAAATCAAGCTGCCAGCCGGCCCCATCGAATTCAAGGCATCGCTCAACCAGAACCCCAGCTTCAAGCGAGAGCTTCAGAAGAAAACCCGCGGTGTCGTCGAACGGCTGGTCGAACAGGCGCGCGCCTATGTACTGGATGTAGTCGAGGCACTGCGGCAGAAGCGTAGCGATCCTGACCTGAAGATCGTCCTGATTGTCGACTCGATAGAGCGGCTACGCGGCGTTGGCGACAGTCAGGATGTCCGGGAGATTTTCAAGAGCGCCGAGACGCTGTTCGCCTCGCACGCCGACAAGTTGCGTTTTTCCGGGCTGAATACGATCTACACCGTGCCGCCATATCTGTCGGCGCTGGCGGGCGGGCTGGGCGCCTATTATGCGGGCGGCCGGATTTACACCTTGCCAAGTCTGCACATCTACACCTGTTGTCCAGAGCCAGGCAAAGCCCCAGCGACGGACGAGACCGGCATCGCGAAAATGCGCGACATCGTGGATCGACGCTTCGCCTTCTGGCGGGATTTCTTTACCGAGGCGGCACTTGCAAGGCTTGCCCAGAGTTCGGGCGGGGATCTCCGCGACTACTTCCGGATGCTTCGGTTGGCGCTCGCTCGCGCGCCGCAGTCAGCGTTGCCGCTTTCCGGCGGCATCGTGGAAGATGCCGAAAACGCGGTGCGAAACGACATGCTACCCATTGCCGACGACGACCGCGTCTGGCTTCAGGAAATCAGTCGCACCCACAAGCCAGCCCTCCCGAGTCTGGACAAGCTGCCCGACTTTGCGCGCCTGCAACAAGGCAAGTACGTGCTGAACTATCGCAACGGTGAGGACTGGTACGACCTTCATCCACTGCTGCGGATGGAACTGGACGGAAATGGCGGACGCCGGACTTGACGATCTTTGGCAGAAGCTTCGCCCTCATCTCGAGTGGGCAGAGGGTTTCAGCCTTGTTCTCTTGTTCGGCCACAACCCGAAGGCGGCGGATGCCCTGCGAGTCAGGTTGGAGGGTATTTGTAGCCTTCGTACCCAACGCCTGCAGAAGCCCGACCCGCGGCTCGATACCGGGGATCTTCTGAAGAGCATACTCAAAGCCCGCCCGAGACCTGGATCGGGGCCGCTCTGGGTCGATCTGACACCGGTTGCGCAAAGGGACGAGAAAGGCGTGGGCGATCTTCTGATGCGACTCAATGAGCGTCGCTTCCTGCTCGAATCCGAGGTCCGCCTACCGCTCGTGCTTATATTGCCCGGCGAGTTCCGGGCGCGCTTTCATGCGCTGGCGCCCGACCTATGGGCTGTTCGAAGTTTTTCCGACGCGTTGCCCCTGTTTGATCAAGATGCCTCTGCGGGCTCCCTTGGGGTATCCCGGGGGGCGCGAGATGAGGTGCCGAGCCTTGCCATATCCCGGATTCCATCGGCTTCCGAACGTGAGTGGCAACGCCTGTTTGCGGCGTCGTCTGCCGGCGAAGGGCTTGATCTAGCGGACGCGGCGCAGGCATTTGAGGCCGCTATCGAACGCGGTGCGATTTCGGACGCCAAGGTGATTGCAGCGCAGGCGCTGGCAATTGCACGGGTGCGTGCGCGCAAGACTTCGGGCAAAGGCCCACAGGTGCTGCGCGACCTGTCTATTGCTCTCGATAACGTGGGCAGGGTGGCGCGTGATCTCGGGGATCTGTCGGCGGCGCGGGTGGCCTTCGAGGAGAGCCTGTCGCTGCGCCGGCAGCTGCGCGAAGCCCTTGGCGAGGGCCCACAGGTGCTGCGCGACCTGTCTATTGCTCTCGATAACGTGGGCGGGGTGGCGGGAGATCTCGGGGATCTGTCGGCGGCGCGGGTGGCCTTCGAGGAGAGCCTGTCGCTGCGCCGGCAGCTGCGCGAAGCCCTTGGCGAGGGCCCACAGGTGCTGCGCGACCTGTCTGTTTCGCTCGATAACGTGGGCGGGGTGGCGCGTGATCTCGGGGATCTGTCGGCGGCGCGGGTGGCCTTCGAGGAGAGCCTGTCGCTGCGCCGGCAGCTGCGCGAAGCCCTTGGCGAGGGCCCACAGGTGCTGCGCGACCTGTCTGTTTCGCTCAATAACGTGGGCAGGGTGGCGCGTGATCTCGGGGATCTGTCGGCGGCGCGGGTGGCCTTCGAGGAGAGCCTGTCCCTTAGCCGGCAGCTGCGCGAAGCCCTTGGCGAGGGCCCACAGGTGCTGCGCGACCTGTCTGTTTCGCTCGATAACGTGGGCGGGGTGGCGGGAGATCTCGGGGATCTGTCGGCGGCGCGGGTGGCCTTCGAGGAAAGCCTGTCTCTGCGCCGGCAGTTGGCGGAGTCGTTTCCGGACATTCCTAGGCTTTTGCGCGACCTTGAGCGCACCACGGCACTTGTCCGGAAACTGGACGAAACTTGAGGCGCTGTGGGTAGTCGTGCGGAATCGTCGCGCTACGCGGGGGATGGCGGAATCCTGCATGGGTCATGCGTTTACGGTCCCAGCGGGGTTGAATTCCCGCGATCCCAACATCGCCGAGGCTGACGGCCCCGGACGGGATCGCTCAGCCCGCGTCGGCCAAACCCTTGGCGACGATCTCCGCCATCAGCGCGTTGATGCCGCCTTCGTGCGTGGCGCCGCGTGCCTGCAGGGTCCTGACCAGCTCCGACGGCAGTTTGCAGGCAAAGGGTACCAGCCCCAGTGCGCGCTCCTGCTGGCGCTGTTCTCGCTTGTCGAGGGTTTTGCCCGAGGCGCCGCCGAAGCGATCGGGCGTGCCGGCGGCGCCCATTCTGGCGTTGATCTTGAGACCGAGATTCTTCTGCAGGTCGGTGGGTTTCATTGTCATGACTGTGGTGATGTTCCGTTATCGCGGCAAGGACGCCGGTGGCCGGCATTATCGTCCAAAGGTGGGCCGGCGATGTGGTTGCGAGGCGCTTCAGGCAGCGTGGCCGGTACCGCTCTGAGGACCGGCGTGAGGTGGAATGTCGTAGCCGGCGAGGTGCTGGTCGAGATCGGGACCGTCCAGCACGCGGCCATCCATGAACTGATCGGGGCCGAGGCATAGCGGTCGAGGCGTTGCGTCGAGCGTCCAGTCCTGCGCATGGGCGCCCTCGGGCTTCCAGTCTTCGGGCGGTTGGGCATCGCCGAAGGCGGCCGCCTGGCGGTAGATGTCGCTGCGGTAGACGTCTGCGCACAGGCGCGCGACGTTGCGCGGCATGCGTACCTGCCCCCAGCGCACCATCTGGCCGAGCAGCCAGGCGGCATGCGAGTGCCACGGAAAGTTGGCCGCTCCGGCGTGGAAGCACTGGTGGGCATCGATGCTGCCGCCGGCCCGCGTGCCGCCGAGCGAGCGCATCAGCAGGTCCTGCGATACATTGACATAGCGGCCATGGCTCAGTATCTCGCAGGCGCTGGCGCGGTTGTCTTCCTTGTCGAGCCACCAGCAGGCGTCGAGCAAGGCCTTGATCATTGCGCGGTGGGTGTTGGGATGGGCGTCGGCCCAGGCACGGGTCACGCCGAGCACCTTCTCGGGGTGGTTGTTCCAGATCTGCCAGGTCGACACCAGCGGCTTGCCGATGCCGCCTTCGGCGGCCACGCTGTTCCATGGCTCGCCAACGCAAAAGCCGTCAAGCACGCCGGCGGCGAGGTAACCCACCATCTGCGATGGCGGCACGACGGTGAGCTGCACGTCGCGGTCGGGGTCGATACCGCTGCAGGCCAGCCAGTAGCGAAGCAGGTAGTTGTGACTGGAGTGCGGCGCGACGATGGCGAACACCATGCGCCGCTGGCGGGCAGCCCTGCGACGCTCGACCTCGCGGCGCAGGGCATGGGCAGCGCTGAGGGCATCGACCGCTTGTTCCGCTGCCTCGTCTTCAGCAAGCCCCAGGCGCGACCACAACTCACTCGAGACGGTGATCGCATTGCCATTGCGCCCAAGGCTCATGGCGGTCACCAGTGGGGTGGCCGAGGCATCGAGCGCCGCCGCGATCGGCATTGCCGCGAGCATCTGGGCGCCGTCGAGCAGGCCCAGCGAGACCTTGTCCTGGATGTTGCTCCACGAGGATTCGCGCGAGAGCCTGACGTTCAGCCCGGCGGCGTCGAAGAAGCCTTGTTCGAGCGCGATCGCCAGCGGCGCGCAGTCGATCAGCGGGATGAAACCCAGCGAGATATCGGCTTTTTCCAGCGTCTTGCCGTTACGTTCCGGCTGTGAGGCAACCCAGTCCGCCATGAAGATGACCGAGTCTTCGGCAGGCGGGATCTCGGCCGTCGTGGGAGGAGTGGGTTCGGGCAGGTAGCGACCGAGACGATCGCCGAGAACCTCGAGCAGTCGGCCTGCCTCCTCGCTGCGTTCGAGGTCGAGGCGCGCCCGCGGACGCAGCAGGTTGACGTCGATCTGGGAACTCACGACCACGCCGTCCTCAAGGTCGAGGCAGAGTATGCGATCCGACATCAGCACCGCCTGTTCGACGTCGTCGGTGGCGAACAGCATGGTGCGGGTCATGCGCGCCTGCAGGTCGAGCATCAGGTCGAGGTTCTGGCGCTTGAGGATCTCGTCGAGTCCGTCGAACAGATGGTCGAGGCACACCAGCGGCGCATCACTGACCAGCAGCCGCGTCAGTTCGACCCGTGCCAGGGCGTGCTTCGAAAGTGTCGAAAGCCGTTGCGCACCGAGGTCTTCGATGCCGGTGAGACGCAGATTGTGGTTGACCCAGGCCCGTGCTTCCGCCCGGCCGACCCGGCGGCCGAGACTCGCTGCGGCAGCGCGCTGAAGATAGGTGGTGACACGCTGCAGGAGAAAGCGCTCGGGCTTTTGCCTGACCAGTACGACCCGCCGGTTGGCCGCGCAGAGTTCGCGTCCGTCAAGCAGCACGCCACCCAGGCGCGCGGGCCGTGCAGCAACCAGCGCTTCGAGCACGGCCGAGGCAAGCCCCGGCTGGCGGGCCATGATCCCGAGCGCAGTGCCTTCGGGCAGGTGAAGGTTGAAATCCTCGAGGCGCCAGTGCCCACCCTGGCCATCGGACAGGTCGAGGGTGAGGCGGGTGGATTCGAGCTGGGGCAAGCGGATTTCCTGGCTGCGGCGGCCGGCGGGTTGTCGGCAGCGTGGTCAGAGGTCATTCTAGGCCGCATTTGCCGCACTGCAACAACCGATCGTCGCCTGGCGCTGCCAGCGCCCTAGCCGTAACGCCGTGCCGCCTCCACCGCCAGCCCCGCGCCGATGCTGCCGTAGAGATCGCCTTCGACGGATCGGGCCGCCGGCAGTTCCGCGGCGATGCGCGCGCGCAGCTGGGCGACGCCGCTTGCCCCGCCGGTGAAGTAGAGGGTATCGACCTGGTCCCTGCGCAGCCCGGTCTGGTCGAGCAGTTCACCGACGCATGCGCCAACCTGTTCGACCAGCGCGCGGGTGGCCTGGGTGAAGTCGTCGTCGCCGATCGATACCGTGAGTCCGGCTTCGAGCCGATCCAGCGCCAGCTTTGCTGCGGGTGCCTGCGACAGATCGATCTTGGCCTGCTCCACCCGCAGCGCCAGCCAGTGTCCTTCGCGCTGGCCGATTAGTTTCGAGAGGCGGTCGAGCGGCGCGCGTTCGGCTGCGTCGCGGTAGATATGCTGCAGGTCGGCCCAGACCTGCCGTGTGTAGGCGAAGTTGATGGTGTGCCAGGTGGCGAGCTGGAAGAAGATGCTCGCGGGCAGCTGCGCACCGCTTTTCATGAGACCGCGGTAGCCGAGCAGCGGCATCACGCATTCCAGGCTCAGGGCGCGGTCGAAATCGGTGCCGCCGATATGGATGCCGGCGTTGCCGAGCAGGTCTTCGTGGCGCTCGAGGCCGCGGGCGCGTTCGGGCGAGAGTCGTACGATCGAAAAGTCTGCGGTGCCGCCACCGATATCGGCGATCAGCACGAGCTCCTCGTTCGACAGGGAGCTTTCGTAGTGCAGCGCGGCGCCGATCGGCTCGAACTGGAAGCTGACGTCGCGGAAGCCCACCTGCCGGGCGATCGCCTCTAGGGTGTCCTGGGCCTTGCGGTCGGCGGCGGCGTCATCATCGACGAAATGCACCGGGCGGCCGAACACCGCCTGGTCGAAGCTGCGGCCGGCCTGTGCTTCGGCGCGCAGCTTGAGCTCGCCGATGAAGCTGGCGAGGAGGTCGCTGAAACGCAGGGCGCGGCCATGGACCTCGGTCTGGCCGTCGATCAGGCTGCTGCCGAGCAGGCTTTTGAGGGCGCGCATCAAGCGGCCTTCGTAGCCTTCCAGGTATTCATCCAGCGCGGCGCGGCCGAAGCAGGTGGTGTCTTCATCGGCGTTGAAGAACACCGCCGAGGGCAGGGTGGGCTTGCCGTCTTCGAGTGGCAACAGGGCGGGTGCGCCCGGGCGAAGCCAGCCGACCGTGGAGTTGGAGGTGCCGAAGTCTATGCCGCAGGCGCGGGCAGGCTGTTGCATTCAAGCGCTCTTCAGGCTGGATCGATTGCCGATGCTACCTGAGGGGGGCTGCAGCGGCCAGCGGCGCGCATGCCCGCGGCGCTCATCCGGAGTAGTCTTGCGCCATGTCTGCCCAGTCTCCGTTTGCCTGCCTGCCCGGCACCGGCGATGACGAAGCGCCCGAATTCGAGGTGATCATCGAAGTGCCGCGCGGCGGCTTCGTCAAGCGTGGTTCAAGCCTGGCGGTGGATTTTGTCTCTCCGCTGCCGTGTCCCTACAACTACGGGGCGATACCGGCCTACATCGGCATGGAGGGCGACCTGCTCGATGCGGTGGTGCTCGGTCCACGCCTGGCGCTCGGCAGTGTCGTGCGGGTTCGCGCCTGGGGGGCGGTCACCTTGACCGACCGCGGCATGTCCGACGACAAGCTGATCTGCGGGGCCCGTCCGCCCAGCCCGCGCGAGCGCGAGCGGGTGCTGCGCTTCTTCCGTTTCTATGCCCGTTGCAAGATGCTGCTCAACCTGTGGCGTGGGCGGCCGGGACGCAACGCCTGCGAGGGTTGGATCACGACCGCCGAGGCGATCGCGCGGGCTCGGCCCAGGGCGGATGCGTCGCCCGCGCCGTTGGTCGATTTCTAGGGTGGCAGTGTTGCCAGCGATCCTCGGCGCTATCGGTGGTCCGCACTTTGCAGCGCGCGTATGCAGCACCACAGTACGCCCGCGTTGAGCAGGTGCCAGCCGAAATGGGTACCCAGCGGAAAGCTCGCGCACACTGCCTTGTCGATGCTGCGCAGGAGAATCGACACGGCGAAAAGGGCTGCCGCAAGGCGCAGCCAGCGGCCGGCGAGATGCTGGCGGCAGCTCAGGGCGAGGGCGATCAGCGCGAGCCAGGGGCCGAGGTAGATCCCCGAGCCGTTGAGGGCCGGCGCGCGTGCCGCGAAGGCGATGCCGGCGCTCATCACCAGCATGGCGGTTACTGCAATGCTCGCGCCCGGTTCGCGCCAGCCATGCAGGCGCACGAGCGCCCGGTGCAGATAGACGATCACGAAGATCGCGATGAAGCCGACGTCGAGCGCGCTGGCCCACACCTGCGCCACGGTGTGAAAGACCAGGCTGCCCGCGCCGACCAGACCGGTCAGCCAGGCGAGCGCGCGCAGGTCGGCCGGGGCGCCACGATCCATGCCGCGCAGCAGGAGCCAGGCCGCGAACATGAAGGCGAGGTTGGAGAGGGCATTGACCGGCTCGGCCCACAGCAGGGCCGAAGTGCGTTCGCAGTACAGATCGATCGGCTCGAGCGCGTGCAGGCTCATTCGGGCGTCGCCGTACGTTCGAACACCAGGCCGGCCTCGGTGACGATGTAGTCCATCGGGTGGTCGTGCGGTTGCGGCTGCACCGAGTCGGCGCGGGCGAGCTCGAAGGCCACGCCGACACTGCGCGGTGGCGTGGCCATGGCTGCGAAGGTGCGGTCGAAGAAGCCGCCGCCGTAACCGAGGCGGTAGCCCTGCGCGTCGAAGACGTTGAGCGGAATCAGCACGAGGTCGGGTTCGACCTGCGGGCTTTGCGCAGGGATCGGGATGCCGTGGGGATCCCGCGACATCGGCGTATCCGCTGTCCACTTTCTGAATACCATGGGCGTTGCTGCCCGGGTGACGACCGGAATTGCGGCGGTGCGGCCGGGTGCGGCGGCAAGCCATGCGGTGACCAGCGCGCGCAGGTCCGGTTCGCCACGGTAGGGCCAGCAGAAGGCGAGGCAGCTTGGCGCCAGCCTGGCGAGCAGGGGCTCAAGTCCGGCGATGATCCGTCGATTCAACTGCGAATAAAGGTCGGCGGGCAGCGCTTCGCGGGCGACAATACGCTCGGTGCGCAGCTGGCGGCGGAACTGTTGGACGCGCTGGGCGTCCGCTTCATGGACGTGTCGGGTCAAAGGCGGCATCGTTGAACGAACAATATCGCAGGGATGGTAAGGGATGAAGAACAGGCTGTGGCGGTCGATCGTGGCCGCGACGCTGATGGTGGGGGCCATTGCGGCCCATGCGCAGAGCGGGGACGAGCGGATTCTCGCAGCGCGCGAGGCGCTGCGGACCGGTGACCGGCAGACCCTCGAGGCGCTGGCGGCCTTCCATGAGCCGCATCTGCTGGACGCCTACGTCGACTACTGGTTGTTGATGAACGTGCTGGCGCGCATCGAGCCGCCCGACCGCGCGCTGATCGAGGACTTCCTCTCGCGCAACCGCGGCACCGTGCTTGCCGAGCGGCTGCGCGAGGCCTGGGTGAGGCGCCTGGCCAAGGACGGCGACTGGTTGGGCGTGACGGTGGCCTATCCGGAGCTGCGCTCGTCGGATCGCGATGTGCGCTGTCACTATCTCAACGCGCGCTTGCTCACCGGCGACCAGGGGGCACTCAACGGTGCCCGGGCGATGTGGGACGAGGGTATCGAGACGGTCGAGGCCTGCCAGCCACTGATCAATGCGCTGGCGGTGGCCGGCAAGATCGACAACGATGACATCTGGTGGCGCATCCGGCGTCTCATGGAAGGGCGCAGGCCCGCGGTTGCGCGCAGCCTCAAGGCGTGGCTGCCCACCGACGAAGTGCCGGCCGAGGGTGACATGGAGCGCATGCTGGCCGGCCCGGAGAGCTATCTCGACCGCTTGCCGATCAATTTTGCGATCACTCGTGGCGGCCGCGAAATGGCGATCGCGGCGCTGGTCCGCGTGGCCCGCGAGGATGCGCTGGCTGCCTATGTGCGTTTTTCGCGGCTCAACGACCGCTTCAGCGCTGCCGAGCGTGGCTACGTTTATTCGGTCATCGGCTGGCTCGGGGCTGAGCAGCACCTGATCCAGGCGGCCGAGTGGTTCAAGGCGGCCGGCGATGTGCCGATGAGCGCCGATCAGCGCGAATGGCGTGTGCGGGCTGCGCTGCGCCTCGAAGACTGGCGGGCGGTGGCGCGGGCGATCGAGGGTATGCCCGACGAACAGCGTGCGGAAACGACATGGACCTACTGGCTTGCCCGCGCGCAGGAGAAGGCAGGGCGTCGCGAAGAGGCGCGTCGCCTTTACGCGACGATTGCCGACGAGACCGATTTCTACGGCCTGCTGGCAGCCGAGGAGTTGGGCCGGAAGTTCGAGACGGCGGCTGCCGGTGGCAAGAGTGGCGGCGAGGAAGCGGCGCGGGCGGAGTCCGATCCGGGCTTGCGGCGGGCGCTGGCGCTGTTCCGTCTGGATCTGCGGACCGAGGCGGTACGCGAATGGAACTGGGCGCTGCGCGACCGTGACGACCGCTTTCTGCTGGCCGCGGCCGATCTGGCACGGCGCAACGAGATCTATGACCGGGCCATCAACACCGCCGAGCTGGCGCGTGGCATGAGCGATTACGAACTGCGCTTTCTGGCGCCCTACCGGCAGATCATCGAGCCCCAGGCACGCCAGCAAGGCCTCGACGTGTCGTGGGTCTATGGCCTGATGCGCCAGGAGAGTCGCTTCATCAGCGTGGCGCGCTCGAACGTCGGGGCCCAGGGCTTGATGCAGGTGATGCCGGCGACCGGCAAGTGGGTTGCCGGCAAGCTCGGCCTGAAGGGCTACAGCCTGTCCTGGCTGCGTGATCCGGATACCAACGTGATGATCGGCACCAATTACATGCGTCTCATCATGGAGGGGCTGGACAACCATCCGGTGCTGGCCTCGGCCGGTTACAACGCGGGCCCCGGGCGGGCGCGGCGCTGGCGCGATACGCGACCGCTGGAGGGCGCCATCTACGCCGAGACGATTCCCTTCGACGAAACCCGCGACTACGTCAAGAAGGTGATGGCGAACTCGGTGGTCTATGGCGCCCTGTTCGAAGGCCGACCGCAGTCGCTCAAGGGGCGCCTCGGCACCGTGATGCCGGGCCAATGAGATGCAGGCCCGGCCGGACGGGAATTCGTCGAAGGTGAGAGGGGTGTCATGAAGGCGAGGGAAGTGTTGCTGGTCGGCGGTTCAGGTTTCGTGGGCAGCGCGATTGCCAACCGCCTGTCGGAAGCGGGCGTGCGGGTGCGCATTCCGACGCGGCGGCGCGAGCGGGCGCGCCACCTGTTGCTCCTGCCCACGGTCGAGGTGATCGAGGCGGATGTGCACGACCCGGCGACGCTCGCCCGGCTCACGCGAGGTGTGGATGCGGTGATCAGCCTCGTCGGTGTCCTGCATTCGCGACCTGGTTCGCCTTACGGCGCCGATTTCGAGCGTGCCCATGTGAGCCTGCCGGAGAGGCTCGTCGCAGCCTGCCGCGGAGCGGGCGTGAGCCGGCTGGTGCACATCAGCGCGCTCGGTGCTGCGAAGGACGGGCCTTCCGAATACCAGCGCTCGAAAGCCGCCGGCGAAGCGCACATCCGTGCCGGCAGTCCGGACATTGCCTGGACCATTCTGCGGCCCTCGGTGATATTCGGGCCGGGCGACAGCTTCCTGAACCTGTTTGCCGGCCTCGTGCGGCGTTTTCCGGTGATGCCGCTGGGCGGTGCGGGTGCCCGTTTCCAGCCGGTGTTCGTGGGCGATGTGGCCGACGTGGTGGCGCGCTGCCTCGATGACGAGCGCAGCGCCGGCCAGACCTGGACGCTGGCCGGCCCGACCGTCTATACCTTGCGACAGCTGGTCGAGTATGTCGGCGATCTCACCGGTTGCCGCCGTCCGGTGATTCCCCTGCCCGAGGGGTTGGCGATGCTGCAGGCCGGAATGCTCGAGATGCTCCCCGGACCGCTGATGAGTCGCGACAATGTGCGTTCGATGCGGGCCGACAACGTTGCCGATGGCGCGCCGCTGCCCTGGGATATGTGCCCGACGCCGCTGGAGGCGGTCGCGCCTGGCTACATCGGCGGGCAGCGACCACATGCGCTGCTTGGCGTGTATCGCGAATTCAAGCGTCGTCACCACTGACACGAAGGTATCTGGTAGCGCGAGGAGGCGTTGGCGGTGAAGGTCTATACGGTTGGTGGTGCGGTGCGCGACGGGCTGCTCGGACTCGAGGTCAAGGACCGCGATCATGTCGTGGTCGGTGCGACACCCGCGCAGATGCTGGCCCTCGGCTTCGCCCCGGTAGGCAAGGATTTTCCGGTTTTTCTGCACCCGGAAACCCACGAGGAATACGCCCTGGCGCGCACCGAGCGCAAGACCGCGCCGGGCTACAAGGGTTTCGTGTTCCACACCGACCCTTCGGTCACGCTGGAAGAGGACCTGGTGCGCCGCGACCTGACCATCAATGCCATGGCGCTGGATGAGAATGGTTCGTTGATCGATCCGTACGGTGGGCAGCGCGATATCGCGGCGCGCGTGTTGCGCCACGTGAGTAACGCGTTTGCCGAAGATCCCGTGCGCATCCTGCGTTTGGCTCGTTTCGCCGCGCGATTCGAAGGATTTTCGGTGGCGCCCGAGACGATGGCGCTGATGAGCTCGATGGTGGATGCGGGCGAGGTCGACGCCTTGGTGGCGGAGCGCGTGTGGCAGGAGCTCGCCAAGGGGCTGATGGAGCGCCGGCCGTCGAGAATGTTGCGAATTCTCGCCCACTGCGGCGCACTCGCGCGCCTGCTGCCTGGTTTGCCGGTCGAGGGGCCGACGCTGGAACGGCTCGATGCCGCGGCAAGCGTTGACAAGCCGTTGACCGTGCGCTGGGCGATCCTCGTCGGCGGTGCCGGCATGCTCGAGGACAAGGCGCGCGCGCTGTCGGAGAGGGTCAAGGCGCCGGGTGACTGTCGTGACCTGGCGATCTTGCTGGCGCGCGAGCGCAGCGCTCTGTCCTCGGCGGCTTCGGCCGGTGCGGCAGCGGTACTTGCCTTGCTCGAGCGCTGCGACGCATTGCGGCGTCCGGGGCGCTTTGCAGAGCTGCTCGAAGCGGCCGGCATGATGGGGGATGTCGGTGATGTCCCGGTTGCGCGCCTGCAGGCGGCGCTGGAGGCGGTCCGGGCGGTCGATGCCGGTGCCGTTGCGAGGGCGACAGGCGATCGCGGACAGATTCCGGCACGCGTGCAGGCGGCCCGCGTTGCGGCGTTGGCGGATTCGGGGGCGCTCGACTGAAGCTCGAAAAATGTTGTCTCGGCCACGTGGAAAGGGCCAAGTGCCGCTGGTGAGCCAGCGGCCTCTGCTTATACTTCCGCCATGTTGATTGCACTGCACCCCGCGCGCACGGTCCTGGTGCGCCGGCTTGTCCGTGGCGTGGCAAGCCTGATGCTGCTGTGTGCTGCCGTCGTCGCTCAGGCCATGGTGCTGCCGAGCTTCGACGAGGTCCGTGCCGCTTACCAGCCATCGACGGCCATCCTGCTCGATCGCTTCGGACAACCGATTTCGGAAGTGAGCCTTGCAGCGAGGACCCGCAGGCTCGAATGGACGCCCTTGCGCACACTCGCGCCACCGATGAAAGAGATGCTGCTGGTGGCGGAGGACCGTCGTTTCTTTCAGCATTCGGGGGTCGATTGGCGAGCCTTCGTCGCGGCCCTGTGGCAGAACCTCTGGTATGACCACAAGCGCGGTGCTTCGACCCTGAGCATGCAGCTTGCCGGTCTGCTCGATCCTGCACTGCATCCCAGCCGCGAGGAAGGAGGTCGCCGCACGCTTGTCCAGAAGTGGGACCAGACCTTTGCTGCACAGGCTCTCGAGACGCGCTGGAGCAAGGAGCAGATCCTTGAGGCCTACCTGAATCTCGTGCATTACCGCGGCAATCTCCAGGGCGTGGCGGCGGCGTCGTGGGGGCTTTTCCAGAAACTGCCAGGGGAGCTCAAGCGCCCGGAGGCCGCAATACTCGCAGCGCTGCTTCGTGCGCCCAATGCGCGCCCGGGCCTGGTCGAGCGGCGCGCCTGCGAACTGCTGGAGCGGGTTGGTGCGCGTGGCGAATGCAGCGGCATGCGGCAGGCGCTGTCCCGGCTGGACGGCACCACGCTGGCGCCACGCTGGAACGGCGCGCCGCTCCTCATGCGCAGGTTGCAACTGCATTCGGGCGACAGGCTTCGTTCGACTCTCGATCCGGCGTGGCAGGCGGCTGCCCTGGCGGCAATAGCGCAGGCCACGGATCCGGACAACGGGTCGCCCGATGCGGCCTTGTCGATCACCGTGCTTGACGGGCCGGATGCAAGTGTCAGGGCGTACGCAGGGCCGCTCGTCCCGGATGGAGGCGATGCGTTGACGGTGCGCCACGCCGCCGGGGCGATGTTGCTGCCATTTTCGGCCGGCCTGGCGATCGAGCGACAGTCGCTGACCGCGGCGACGCTGTTGCCGCCACTTCATCCGGCCGATGGCGGCGGCGTGACTGGGGGCTCGGACTGGATGAGTGTGCGCGTTGCGCTTCGTGCAGATCCGCGCCGACTGATGACGCTCCCGGGCGGGCGGTCGCTGTTCGAGTTCTCGCAAGACAGTGGCCGTCGCGCCATCGATCCCGATCAGGCGCGACTCGACTCCCTCGAACTCGGTGGACTGTATCTGGCCCTCTTCAGTGGGGGCCGCTGGGTTGCACCACGCTGGCTGTCGGACTCCCCGCGTTCGCTAGGGCATACCCTGTTGCGGCCCGAGGCCGCGTTCATTGCCGCGGACATGCTGCACAGCGCCGATCGGCTGTCCTGCGAGCGCAGTTTCGTTGCCCGTGATGACAGTGGAGCATGGTTCGTGGGCGCGCTCGGGCTTGCAACCGTGGTGCTGCGCGTCGATGGCGAAGCGGATCAGGAGCATGTGCTGCGCGACGCCTGGCGGTCGATCAGGGCATCCACCCCCGCGGTGGCATCCTGCCTGCTGCCGATGCAGGATGTGCCGCCAAGCGTGGTACAACAGATGGTCGCTTTTCGTCCCGCGGTAGAGGCGCCACGACGCGAGTGGTTCGTGCGGGGCACCGAACTGGCGGTGTCGAGCATTTCGCCCATGGCGATCCGGATAGTGCAGCCGCGACAGGGGGCAATCGTGGATGGCTCGCGGGCGGCCAGGGAGCCCGATTACCGGACGCTGTTCCTCGCTTCCGCCGATTTGCCGGAACTTCGCTGGTATCTCGACGGCAAGCTGATCGGAGAGGGGGGACGGGCCTGGTGGCGGCCTTTGGCAGGGCTGTACCGACTCGAACTGCGCGACGTCGACGGCCGGCAGATCGACACGATCGATTTCGCGGCCCGCGCCCCGCTGCATTGAGTGCGCAGTTGCAGGTTACAGCGTTCGCAGCAGCAACCAGGCGAGGAAGGACAACAGGATGGTGGTCGTGAACGGAAAGTGGAAGTGCTTGCCGCGAATGCGCAAGCTCAGATCTCCGGGCAATTGGCCGAGCTTGAGCGCTCGTGCGCCGCGAGTCTGGATGATGCCGGTGAGCACCACCACGAGAAATATCACGACAACCCACTTGAGCATCTGCATTCCTTCGAAATATGCGCCATTAGACCGTATTCAAGGAAATGCCGCCACGCAAAGAGCCTATCCGCTTTGTTATAGTGGCTGGCTCGTCACCTTGAATGCCCCCTTGCGATGATCGATCTCTACACCTGGAAAACCCCGAACGGCCGGAAAATTTCGATCATGCTCGAGGAGTGCGGACTCGCCTACGAATTCAGGGCCGTGGATATCGGTAGCGGGGAGCAGTCGGCACCGGAGTTCGTTGCGCTCAATCCGAACCGCAAGATCCCGGTGATCGTGGATCACGAGGGACCGGACGGGCGACCGATGGTGGTCATCGAGTCCGGTGCGATTCTCGTCTATCTGGCCGAAAAGTCGGGGCGATTCATGCCGCGCGATCCGCGCTCCCGATCCGAGGTGCTGCAGTGGTTGATGTTCCAGATGGGAAGCGTCGGACCAATGCTCGGACAGGTTCATCATTTTCTGCGCGCCGCGCCGGAACGGGTCCAGTATGCGGTCGATCGCTACGGGGCGGAGGCGCGACGCATTTATGGCGTACTCGAGTCTCGCTTGGATGGGCGAAGCTGGCTGGCCGGAGACGATTACAGCATTGCCGATATCGCCACGTTTCCTTGGATTGCCCGTCATGACTGGCAACGGATCGAGCTTGCCGACTATCCGCAGGTAAAACGCTGGTTCGACGCCCTTTGCGCGCGCCCAGCCGTGCAAAGAGGCATGGAGGTGCCGGCATGAACGCCAGCTTCTTTGGTGAGATCGAGGTCATTGCCCGGTTGCCGGAGGCCGATCCGGTTCGGCCCAGACCGTTGCTGTTCGTCCATGGAGCCTATGCCGCGGCATGGTGCTGGGACGAACATTTCCTGCCTTATTTCGCGAAACAGGGCTATGCGTCGTATGCCTTGTCGCTGTCGGGCCACGGTGGCAGCCGCAGGCGCGAATTGCTCGATTCCTATTCGATCGACGACTATGTCGATGATCTGGTCGAGGTGGCCAACCGCATGCCGGGCGAGCCGGTGCTGATCGGGCATTCGATGGGCGGCATGGTGGTGCAGAAATATCTCGAGCGCAGTTCCGCGCCGGCCGCGGTATTGCTGGCATCGGTGCCGCCGCAAGGGCTGCTCGGGTCGGCGCTCGGCCTGGCTTTTCGCAAACCGGGCCTGATGACCGACCTCAATCGCATGCTTGGCGGGGGACATCCGGATCCTCAGGGGCTGCGCGATGCGCTCTTTCATCAGCCGCAGGACGAAGCGAAGCTGATGCGTTACTACGAACAGATGCAGCCCGAGTCCCTGCGCGCGATCTGGGACATGACCTTGTTCAACCTGCCATCGCCCGCCGCCCTTCATCGCGTACCGATGTTGATCCTCGGCGCTGAACACGACAATCTCATTCCACCTGATCAGGTCGAGATGACTGCCCGGACCTATGAGCTCGAAGCCGAAATATTTCCCGGGATGGGGCACGGGATGATGCTCGAGGCGGGGTGGAAGGATGTCGCCAGCAGAATATGCAAGTGGCTCAAGAGCCATCGCATGTAGCCTTCCGTGCCAGGTTTGACATTCTCGTTGTGATCTTCTTCCTCGCGTAACCTTGATCCGCATACCATGCTGCCAATGCGGGCGTCGATGTTCGGCGTCGCTGGCAGGAGGTCAGGTCACGGCGGCAGCCGTCGTGCGACACGGGGGCAGAGGACAAGAACCATGACAGACGAAAACGACAGTTTCGAGATCAACGCGGATCCCTACGGCGACGAGATTCTCAACGCCAACTGGATGCCGCAACCGGAGGTCCCACTGCGCGCGGTGCGTTCGGCGGCCGCGGACGAGACCCATCAGCACGCCGGAGCGGCAGATGCCGATGCGTTCCTGAGCGGGATCTATCTCAACCAGGAATAGGCGCAGTGTGCCGGGCGATGCTCACAGCGCATGGAGCCGGTCGCCGCGTGAGAATCCGAGCAGGTTCGTCGGGATGTTGCGGCCGAGGGCCAGCACCTTGAAGAGCTCCCCCATCTCTTGCGGGGTGGTCAGGCGCTGTGCCGCGCGGGCCGCGCGGATGTAGTCACTGCTCTCGCGCGGGCCGCGCCGGTCGAGTATTTCGAGCAGCCCGCAATTGAACAGAAAATGTGCTTGGCTGGTGTAACCCAGCACATCGAGGCCCGCCTCGAAGGCGGCCTCGGCCACGGCGGTGAAATCCACAAACGCCGTGATGTCGTTCAGGCCGGGCCACAGTAGCGGTTCCGCGTGGGCATGATGGCGGTAATAGCACAGCAATGTTCCGCTCGAGCGACTCGGCAGGTAAAACTCCGATCGCGGGTAGCCGTAGTCAATCAGCAGGATGGCACCTCGCTCGAGCCGTTCGGCCACGCTGGCGATCCAGGCCCTGGCGGCGAGATTCAGCTCGCTGACATATTCTCCTGATTCCGGTAGCGCGATATCCAGTGCCCGGGCACTGTCCAGCACCTTGCCTCGTGCAGGGCGGTCGGCCCATTGCAGTGCAGTGCTTTCGTCCAGCGTGACGCCGCGCTCGAAGATGCCTTCGGATCGCCAGGCCACCAGATGTACCGGCAGGACGTCCAGCAGTTCATTGGCCAGAACGACACCCTCGAAACCGGTCGGCAGAGCGTCGATCCAGCGGACCCGGCCCGCAAGCTGCGGGACCTTCTCGGCAAGCGTATCGAACTGTCGGGCACGCAATTCACCGGAGAGTTCGAGGATGAGGTATTCCTCGGGCAGCATGCCGACACGGTCGAGTTCGGCCAGTACGTCTGCCGCGAGAAGGCCGGTTCCCGCGCCGCACTCCAGAATTCTCGCGGCCGAGGCGCTCATGATCTGGCAAAGCTGCCGCGACACGGTCTGGCCGAAAAGGGGTGTCAGTTCCGGTGCGGTGATGAAGTCGCCGCCTGGGCCGAACTTGCGACTGCCGCCGCTGTAGTAACCCAGCCCCGGTTCATAGAGGGCCATCTCCATGTATCGTGCGAATGAAATCCAGCCTTCCTCGCGAACGAGCACATGTATGCGCTCGAGGAGCTGGTGGCTATGGGATAGTGCGTCGTCCGAAGGGCTGGGTAGATTCACGACGGGTGATGCGGTTGCCAAAGGACGCGAGTTTAGCGCGGAATGACCGCGCCGCCATCGGGGGCCGTGCGAGCGGCTCGCGCACTCGCGGTATCCTTTGCGTTTGGAGAGTACTTCTCTCCGGCAATCTGGAGTGATCGATGTCGATGGATACGAACCCGCCGGTGGTGTTGATTACCGGTGCAGCACGTCGTGTCGGGGCCGAGATAGCGCGCCAGTTGCATGGCGCTGGTGCCAATCTCGTGCTCCACTATCGAAGCTCTCATGCCGAAGCGATCGCGCTTGCCGGTGCGCTCGATGCGGTGCGCCCCGGTTCCGTTGTCGCCTTGCAGGCAGACCTGCTCGATCCGGCGACGCCGGAGCGCCTTGTCGGCACGGCGCTGACTGCTTTCGGGCGACTGGACTGCGTGGTGAACAATGCGTCGACCTTCTTCCCGACACCGATCGGCGGGATTGATGAGGGGGCTTGGAACGATCTGCTCGGTTCGAATCTCAAGGCGCCTCTTTTCATCGCGCAGGCGGCCGCTCCGCACCTCAGAGCGCGTCGCGGTTGCATCGTCAACATTGTCGACATCCATGCCGAGCGGCCGCTCAAAGACTATGCGACATACTGCGCGGCGAAGGCCGGGCTGGCAGGTCTGACACGTGCCCTGGCGGTGGACCTGGCTCCTGAAGTCCGGGTAAACGGTGTCGCACCCGGTGCCATCGAATGGCCTGAGGATGGTCAGTTCGCGCCCGAGGAGCGCGACGCGATCGTGACACACAGTCTGCTCAAGCGAACCGGTTCTCCCGCGGACGTTGCCCGTACCGTGCGCTTCCTGCTGTTTGACGCGCCTTATGTTACCGGCCAGATCATTGCGGTCGACGGAGGGCGAAGCGCCCACCTGTGACCTGTCATGCCCGGCAGCGGATATAATTCCGCTTTGTTTTCCAGAGACTTGCCGTGACATCAGCCAATGCGGAGACCCCTGTCGAAGCGGGTGAGAGCAGCCATTCGAATACTTTTCTGCGCCTGAAGAAAAAGATCGAGCGCAGCGTCGGCGAAGCGATCGCCGACTTCAACATGATCGAGGACGGCGACACCGTCATGGTGTGCATGTCGGGCGGCAAGGATTCGTATTCGCTGCTTTCGGCGCTGATGGCACTTCGGTCACGGGCTCCGGTGACGTTCCGGCTCATCGCGATGAATCTGGACCAGAAGCAGCCTGGCTTCCCGGAGGACGTGCTGCCAGGCTATTTCGAATCCGTCGGTGTCGACTACCGAATCGTGACCGAGGATACCTATTCGATCGTCAAGGACAAGATCCCCGAGGGAAAGACCACTTGCTCACTGTGCTCTCGGTTGCGGCGCGGCATCATCTACCGAACCGCCAGGGAGCTGGGTGCCACCAAGATCGCACTTGGCCACCACCGCGATGACATCATTGAGACACTCTTTCTGAACATGTTCTTTGGCGGCCGGATCAAGGCAATGCCGCCGAAGCTGCTCAGTGACGATGGCCAGCACATGGTGATCCGGCCACTGGCCTACTGCGCCGAGCGTGATCTGGCGCGGTTTGCACGGGGCATGGCCTTTCCCATCATTCCCTGCAACCTCTGTGGCTCTCAGGAGAACGCCCAGCGCAAGCAGATCAAGGCGATGCTCGAGAGCTGGCAGAGCCTGTACCCGGGGCGTGTCGAATCGATCTTTACTTCCTTGCGCAACGTGGTGCCTTCACATCTGGCCGACGAGACGCTGTTCGGATTCAAGTCTCTTGCCCATGGTGCCGTAATCGACGAGGGCGATACCGTTTTCGATCGCATCGATCCGATTGCGCCTGTGCAGCCTGTACGGCTGGAATTTGGCAGGCCGGGCAACTGAGTTGCCGGGATTTGCGGCTCGTCCGGATGGCTGGAGACTATATTGCAGCGTTCCATTACAGGTATGATTGCCGCATTGCAGCGGCGCCTTGGCGCCCTAGCATCCCGGCGTCATCGCGAATTTTCAAGGGAATCGAGGCAGGCCGGCTAGAGACCGGCTTCAAGATCTATGGGCCAACGGCGAAATCGGTGCGTCTTGTTTGCGGAACTCTTCGGCGGTGCACGTGCGGGCACCCGCAGCGATTATGTCGAGCTTGCACACGCTGCGGAGCGGTCCATCAATCGTGTCGAGAGGGTGGTTGAATCCAATTCCGGGAGCGTGATCGCACGGACTCCGAATTCCCTGACGGTGCGCTTCGAGGAGTGTGATGCCGGCGTCCTCGCCGCCTGCGAAATGCAGGACCGCGTGTCTGGCATGCTCCCGGTCATGGGCGTTCGGATCATGATCCGTATCGGCGTGCATTATGGGCCTGTCGATGAGGTCTCGAATGCGACCGAGCCTGTGGCTGCTTTCGCGGAGCGTCTGGCGGGGCTCGCCCGCCCGGGTGAGGCGCTTGCCAGTGGCGAGGCCGTCATGCTGCTGGGCAGCGCGACACGGCACTTTGCCGGGGCGGAGCCGATCGCGGGGGCTCGGGCGGAGGCGCTCGAGTGGCCTGTCTACCTTCTTGGCAGGCGAATCGGCGTGACCACGTCGGCGCCGCCTGCGGCACTCATCACGCCCCGACTCCGGCTGAAGCACCAGAATGATGTCCTAATACTCGAGGAAGCCCGTCCCATCATGCTGCTGGGGCGTGAGCAGGGTAACGACATCGTGATCATCGACCCGCGTGCCTCGCGACAGCACGCGCGCATCGAGAGGCGGCGTGAAGGTTTCGTGCTGGTTGACCAGAGTACCAATGGCACGTTCGTTGCCGACGGTGAGGGGCGGGAACGCTGCATCAAGCGTGAAGACGTGGTCCTCGGTGGGCAGGGGCGGATAGGTTGCGGTTTCTCGGCAAACGATGTCGAGCGGGATCTGGTTTTCTACGAGGTCGTGTGAATTGCCAATATGGAAACGGTTCAGGGCCCCGATGGGCCCTGAACCGTTTCCGCGGGCTGTGCCTCAGGGTTTGGCTGTCGTTGCCTTGCCGGGGCCGCCCTTGGACGCCGCCGGTTTGATCGTTGCCTGAGGGGATTTCTTCGTCGACAGGCAGGATTTCATGAAGGCCTTGCGGTCGTCTCCCTTGAGTGCCTTGACCTTTGCATCCTTGTTGCACGTCTTCATGCGTTCCTGCTGGGTGCCTGCAAGGCTGGCGGATACCAGCCCGAACTGCAGCGTGGCGATGGCGCAAAGGCCGATCAGGAATTTTTTCATTTTCTCCTCCTTATTGATGAAGACTCACAATGGAGTGTTGCTGCAACTGCGCAACGAGGATGATTATGCCGAATGGTTAGCTATATGTCATTTTTTGAGTTCTCGAGGGCTCGACGCTGACGTTCGATGAAGTCCTCGGTGGTGTTGATGCCGCGGAACTTGAGGATGGTCGTGCGTACTGCCGCTTCAAGCAGAACCGCTATGTTGCGACCCGCAGCGACCGGGAGGACGATACGGGGAAGTCGAACGTCGAGGATGTTCTGGATCTCTTCTCCATCGGGCAAGCGGAGCGGATCATGGTGTCCGGGTTGTCGCTTTTCGAGATGGACGACCAGTCTCAGCCGCATTTTCCTGCGACAGGCGGTTTCCCCGAAGATCGTGCGGATATTGAGGATGCCGAGGCCGCGCACCTCGAGAAAGTCCGTCAGCAGATCGGGACTCCTTCCTTCGAGCACGGTCGGTGCGATGCGCGAAAACTCGACGACGTCATCTGCAACGAGGCCGTGCCCACGGGAGATCAGTTCAAGTGCAAGTTCCGACTTCCCACTGCCGGAGTCGCCGGTGATGAAGACACCGATCCCGAGGACATCGACCAGAACGCCGTGCAGAGATATCTTCTCGGCGAGCTGGCGTGACAAGTGAAGACGCAACAGATCGACCACGCTGGCCGCCGCGGAGCGTGTTGCTAGCAGCGCGATGCCGTGACTGTCGCAGGCGTTATTTATGAGTCCGGGGATGTCGCAACCATCTGCAACGATGACGGCCGGCGGTCGGGCCGCAAGGATTTCGTCGAGGATGTGTCCGATCTTCTCGCGGGACTGACGTTGCGCCCATGAAAGCTCTGCGGCGCCGAGAACCTGCAGCCGACCAGGATGAATCAGGTTGAGGTGCCCTACGAGATCGGCGGGCCAGACCTTGTCGTCAGAGATCGAGATGATCGAATCGAGGCTGCCGCAGACGAGCTGCAGGCCGAGCTTTTCCTGATGTGCGTCAAAGAGCCGCGCTAAGCTGGTCTGGCGCATCGCTGCCCCAGTTGGCGAACATCGAGTGGATTTCGTCGGCGTCGGCAGCCTTTAGTAGCGATTCCCTGAACTCGCGATCACTGAACATCTGGGCAAGTTCCGAAAGGAGCTGAAGGTGATGCTCGTTGGCCTGCTCGGGAACCAGAAGCACGAACATCAGGCTGACGGGTTTGCCATCAGGTGCATCGAACTGTACGGGCGACTCGAGGCGGAAGAAGCCTCCCACGGCATCCTTGAGGCCCTTTATCCTGCCGTGTGGGATGGCGATCCCTTGTCCAAGGCCGGTCGAACCCAGGCGTTCTCGCGCAAACAGGCTATCGAAGACGGTACTGCGGGCAATACCCTGGTTGTTCTCGAATAGCAGGCCAGCCTGTTCGAAAACGCGTTTCTTGCTGCTCGCCTCGAGGTCGACAACGACGTTGCTGGAGGGGAGAAGTTGGGCGATCAGGTTCATCTGCTGGATGCGAAACGGCGCCTTTCGGGAAGGCGCCGTGTGAACAGTCCTTCGGGCTTTGGCATCGCTGCGCTTTCGCGGGTCGTGAAAACGCGCGAATTATATACCCAAGCCCGGGTGAAGAGTGTGCCGTGCTTCAGGATTCCTCCGCCGCCGTGCGATGTTTGATCGCGTCGTGTCCGTGTTCCTGATTCTTCTGTTTGTATTTCAGTACCTGGCGATCAAGTTTGTCGGTCATCGCATCGAGCGCCGCATACAGGTCCTGATCCGCCGCCTCGACGAACAGATCCTTGCCGCGCACGTGTACCGTTACCTCCGCTTTCTGAACGAGTTTTTCGACCGACAGGATGACGTTTACGCTGGTCACGTTGTCGAAATGGCGGATGACGCGGTCGAGTTTGGTGGTTACATACTCGCGGATTGCGGGGGTCACTTCGACATGATGTCCGGTGATGTTCAGGTTCATGATCTTTCCTCTTTTAGATCGACTTGCGCAGACTGACCGGCGGAATATTCAGCGACTCACGGTACTTAGCGATCGTGCGTCGCGCCACCACAATACCCTGCTGGCCCAACAGTTCGGCAATCTTCGCATCGGACAGGGGCTTTTTCCTGTCTTCGGCATCCACCAGCTGGCGAATCAGCGCACGAATCGCCGTTGAAGATGCCGCTCCACCAGTGTCAGTGGCAACGTGACTGCCGAAAAAATACTTGAGTTCGTAAACGCCCCGGGCGGTCGCCATGTATTTCTGGTTCGTTACCCGGGAAATCGTTGATTCGTGCAATTCCAGAGCGTCTGCAATCTCCCGCAGGGTGAGCGGGCGCATTGCCACTTCTCCATGATCGAAGAACTGCCTTTGCTGGTCAACGATCGCCTGGGAGACCCTGAGTATGGTATCGAACCGTTGCTGCACATTCTTTAGCAGCCACTTGGCCTCCTGCAGCTGTCCGGACAAGGCCGCAGACGCACCCCTGTTCTGCTGCAGTATGCGCGCGTACATGTGATTGATGCGCAGTTTGGGCATCGCTTCAGGGTTGAGACTCGCGACCCAGTTGCCCCTGATCTTGCGGACGACCACGTCCGGGACAACATAGCGCGTTTCGGATGTGGCGAAATCAGCCGCCGGACGCGGGTTCAGACTGCAGATGAGTGCATGTGCCTCACGCAATTCGTCGTCACTGCAATGCAGGGCGCGCTTGAGTCGCGTGAAGTCACGGCTGGCTAGCAACTCGAGGTGCTGCGCGACGATTTCCCGGGCCAGGCGTGTCGTCGCATCGTCTGCCATCGCGCGAAGCTGCAGCGACAGGCACTCCTGCGGAGAGCGGGCGCCAACTCCGGCCGGCTCCAGGTTCTGTACGTGACACAGCGCGATTTGGAGATCCTCTATCTCGAGCTCGAGTTCCTCACGAAGCAGTGGCAGAAGGTCTTCCAGATCCTGGGTAAGGTACCCGTCATCATCGAGTGCTTCGATGATGAAGCGAACCAGCGCCCGGTCCGTGTCCGAAAGTGGCGTGAGGGCGATCTGACTGTCCAGGTGTTCCCGCAACGAGACCGAGGCGGCCTGGATGTCCTGGAAGTCCGAGTCGTCGTCATCGTCACGGGAGCTGCCGCTCCCGCTGCTGCTGGTGCTCATCCAGTCGCCCAGTTCCTCGTTGTCCCTGGGTTCGTCACGCGCATCGTCGTGAGCTGTCTCGCTGGCGTCGCTGCTATCCGAATTCTCCGGCGCTGCCTCGCGGGTCTCGTCCTGTGCTGTGCCATGGTCACCGTCGAACCCGTCTTCGCGCTCCAGCATGGGGTTTTCGTACAGCGCCTGTTCGATCTCCTGGTTGAGCTCGAGAGTAGACAGCTGCAGCAGACGGATGGACTGCTGAAGCTGTGGGGTCAGCGTCAGGTGCTGGGAAAGTTTTAGCTGTAGGGTGGGTTTCATTCGAGTGACAGGAGCCGGTTACATCCTGAAATGTTCGCCCAGATAGACACGACGGACCTGTTCGTTTTTCACGATATCGTCCGGCGTGCCACTGGCAAGTACCTCGCCAGCGTTGATGATGTAGGCACGGTCGCAGATGCCGAGCGTCTCCCGAACATTGTGGTCGGTTATCAGCACGCCGATTCCCTTTTCCTTGAGGAAGCGGATGATCTTCTGGATGTCCAGCACGGCGATCGGGTCCACTCCGGCAAAGGGTTCATCGAGCAGTATGAGCTGCGGGTCTGTCGCCAGCGCCCGGGCAATTTCGCAGCGCCGCCGCTCGCCCCCCGACAGAGAAAGTGCCTGACTGTCGCGCAGGTGCTCGATGCCAAGCTCCTCGAGCAGCGATTCGAGACGTTCCTGCAGGTTGGCGCCACCATGTCCCTGCAGTTCCAGCACGGCCTGGATGTTCTCCGCGACGGTAAGTTTACGAAAGACGCTCATTTCCTGCGGCAGGTAGGACAACCCGAGCCGCGCGCGAGAATGAATCGGCGAGTGGGTGATCAGTTGCCCGTCAAGGCTGATCTCCCCTCCGTCCGCCGCCACCAGGCCGACGATCATGTAGAAACAGGTCGTCTTGCCGGCACCGTTGGGGCCAAGCAGACCTACCACCTCGCCGCTGCCAACTTCGAATCCGACTTCGCGGACGACGGTGCGGGCCCGGTAGCTCTTGCGCAGGGCGCTGACTCTAAGCAGGCTCATGATCCGGGTCTTTGAGCAAGGTTCGAATAACCTCCGATGAAAACCCCCGGCTCTGGAGGAAACGGGCCTGCCGGGCCCATTCCTTCATGTCTGGCGGTGCCGAGGTGTATTTCCGCTTCCAGATCGCTTGCGCCCGGGCAAATTCGTCGGCGCCTGTTTCAGCCTCGATCGCTTCGTCCATGAGCGCTTCTGCAACACCCCGACGAGCAAGCTCGTGGCGCAGGCGCTGGACGCCGAAGCGCGCCGCATGACTGCGTACATACGCGTGAGCGAACCGCGAATCCGATAGCAGATCGAGCTCGACAAGACGGTCAAGCAAGGTAGCGACGTCGTCCCCGGTCGCGTGTGCTGCAAGCTTGTGGGCAAGCTCGCTACGTGAATGTTCGCGTAGCGCCAGCAGGCGGAGCGCTTTTTCCCGGAGGTCGATACCCGCCATTCCCATGCCCTGCTTCAGGCTTCGGCTTCTGCCTGGCTGGCGCTGGCAATTGCCGCCATGCCCGGCAGGTTCACCGCTGCTCGTACCTTGTTCTCAATTTCGCGCGCGAGGTCAGGGTTGGCGCGCAGGAACTCGCGGGTGTTGTCCTTGCCCTGGCCGATCTTGTTGCCGCCATAGGCATACCAGGCGCCCGACTTATCCACGATCTTGTGCTCGACACCAAGGTCGATGATCTCACCTTCGCGGGAGATGCCGCTGCCGTAGAGAATGTCGAAATGGGCTTCGCGAAATGGCGGCGAAACCTTGTTCTTGACGACCTTGCAACGAGTCTCGGAGCCGATCACCTCATCGTTCTTCTTGATCGTGCCGGTACGGCGGATGTCAAGACGGACCGACGCATAGAACTTGAGCGCGTTGCCTCCGGTGGTGGTTTCGGGGCTACCGAACATCACGCCGATCTTCATGCGAATCTGGTTGATGAAGATGACCAGCGTGTTGGTGCGCTTGATGTTGGCGGTGAGCTTGCGCAGTGCCTGGCTCATGAGGCGCGCCTGCAGACCGGGTAGCTGGTCGCCCATCTCGCCCTCGATCTCGGCTTTCGGGGTTAGTGCGGCGACGGAATCGATGACCACGATGTCGACGCCCCCCGAGCGGACCAGCATGTCCGCGATCTCAAGCGCCTGTTCCCCGGTATCCGGCTGTGAAATCAGCAGGTCGTCGATCTGTACGCCGAGTTTTGCGGCGTAGCTGACGTCGAGTGCATGCTCGGCGTCAATGAAGGCCGCGGTGCCCCCGAGCTTTTGCATTTCTGCAATGACCTGCAGGGTCAGCGTCGTTTTGCCCGAGGATTCAGGGCCATAGATCTCCACCACACGACCGCGTGGGAGGCCGCCGAGGCCGAGGGCAATATCCAGACCAAGCGAGCCGGTCGACACGACTTCGATGTCCTTGGCAACATCGCCGTCGCCCATGCGCATGATGGAGCCCTTGCCAAACTGCTTTTCGATCTGGGCCAGGGCTGCGGTAAGGGCTTTGGCCTTGTTGTCGTCCATGTCTTGTTCCTTCGGATTTGGTTTGAATTATGGCACAGAGTTTGCGTGTGGTGACCTGAAAGCCTCAGGCGTAGATGCGTGCCAGCGTCTTGAGGGCGTGGATCACCGCTTGTCGGCGTACTGCTTCCCGGTCACCCGCAAAGCGTTGCGTCGAGGCCTGGGCCGGGCTGTCCCGGTGTCCCCAGGCGAAGCAGACGGTTCCGACAGGTTTTTCATCGCTGCCACCGCCGGGTCCGGCGATGCCGGAAATCGCAAGGGCGACCTCGGCACAGGATCGCTCCAGGGCGCCCGCGACCATTTCCTTGACGGTTTCTTCGCTCACTGCACCTGCGGAGCGGAGCACTGAGGGATCGACCCCCAGCAGTTCGCGCTTCGCGTCGTTGGAATAGGTAATGAATCCGCGATCGAACCAGTTGGAGCTTCCCGCGGTTGCCGTTACGACTTCGGCAACCCATCCCCCGGTGCAGGATTCTGCGGTGGCGAGGCGCCAGCCGCGGCTGCGCAGGAAATCGCCGGTTTGAAAAGAGAGTTCGGCCAGTTCGGCATCCATGGGTTTACTCAGTTAGGCAATGATGCGATGGGCAAGGGCGAGCACGAGCAGTGTGTATCCGGCCGCCAGAACATCATCGAACATGACGCCGAGGCCACCCTTGATGCGTTGGTCGGCCCAGCGGATCGGCGGGGGCTTGATGATGTCGAAGAAGCGGAAGAGCACGAAGGCGGCTGTCTGCCAGGCGAGTGTCGGCGGCGTGAGCATGAGGATCAGCCAGAATGGCACCATTTCGTCCCAAACGATCGCGCCGTGATCGGAGACCCCCAGTGCCTGCCCGGTGCGTTCCGCTGCGATGATGCCGAAGAGGAAGGCAGCAAGCAGGAAGAACAGGAAAACGGTGTCGCTGAGTGGCGCCCTGATCAGCGGATAGAGCAGCCACGCCGCAAGGGTACCTGCGGTGCCCGGGCCCTTGGGTACCAGGCCGCTGCCGAAACCACAGGCGACGAAGTGCGCCGGATGGGAGAAAAGGAAGGCGGTTGTCGGGCGCATTGCACTGGCTTCGGTCGGTTGTTATGGCTGTAAATATTAACAGTATTGGCCGTGCCGTGGTGGCCGGGCTGGCGCTTCAGTTGAAATGATCGAATCCGCAGGCGGGGAGCGGTTTCTCCGTGCCGTTGGCTGCCTGGGTACGGAGGTGACCACGCTGGTCGTCTATTCTGCCGATCCGGTGGAGAGGCAAAGCGAGTGTGTGCGAGATCGCCAGAATCTGCTCGCGGTGCGCCGCAGCGGCGGTAAACAGCAGTTCGTAGTCGTCGCCGCCGTGCAGCAGGGCCTGCATCGTTCGCTGCGGGTCGGGGCAAGCGGCGGTGAGTGCCGCAATGGGGATTGAATCGGTGTCGAGAACGCAGCCTACCTGCGAGCGCTCGATGATGTGTCCAAGATCCCCCAGCACGCCGTCGGAAACGTCGAGCATCGCACTGGCCAGCCCGCGCAACGCTTTGCCCAGGGCTACGCGGGGTTGCGGGCGATGGAGCGCCAGCATGAATTCGTCGCGATATGCCGGGCCGAGTTCCAGCTCGCCGCGTAGCGCGGCAAGTGCCAGCGCGGCGCGGCCGGGCTGGCCCGATATCCAAAGATCGTGCCCCGGTCGGGCGCCGTCCCTGGTGACGGCACAACCGCTCGGCACCTCTCCAAAGATTGTCGGGCACAGATTGAGTGGCCCGCGCGTTGTATCACCCCCGATCAAATCTATGTCGAAGGTGGTGGCGCAGTCATAGAACCCGCGCGCAAAGGCCGTCAGCCAGGCTTCGTCGGCGACCGGCAGGCTGAGCGCAAGTGTTGCCCACCGGGGCGTGGCACCCATTGCCGCAATGTCCGAGACGTTTACTGCCAGGGTTTTCCAGCCCAGTGATTCCGGGTCGCAATCGCTGAAGAAATGCGTGCCTGCGACGAGCATGTCGGTCGATACCACCAATTGCATTCCGGCGCTCGCCGTCAGCAGGGCGCCGTCGTCCCCCCCGGCCAGATCGGTGTGCCCGGTGGCGCGGGAGAAGTGGCGGCTGATGAGGTCGAATTCGGATGGCATCTTGGCGGCGAGACGTGCGTTGCGGCAACTTTAACGCAGGAGGGGCAACGCGCCCACATCAATCCAATTTGGTTTGTACAAACATAATTTGTACAATTTCATTTTTCCAGTCTGCGCGAGCACCGTGTGCGAGCCGAAAGCCCCCGCCCACACCATCGTTGGCCTCGCGGTGGCTTTCCTTTCCCTTGAGGTCCGCCTCGTCATGCGGCGAATCCGCCGCCGGAAGTGTTCCGCCGTGCCTGCCAGGTTCCGGGGCCCGTCATCTCCTGTCGTGACAGCCCCGATGTCGTTCGCGCGGTGGATTTGGACAAGGAGTGAATGAATGTGTGGAATTGCAGGTGAGATCCGCTTCGACGGCGTGACGCCGGATGTGGCTGCGCTGGCGTCGATGACTGCGCAGCAGGCGGCACGAGGGCCGGACGGCTACGGTCTCGTGGTTTCCCCGGGGCGAGCCTTCGGGCACCGGCGACTGAAGATCATGGATCTCTCCGATGCCGCCCAGCAGCCGATGGTCGATCCGCAGCTCGGGCTGGGGATCGTTTTCAATGGTGCGGTTTACAACCATCCGGCGTTGCGCCGCGAGCTCGAGTCGCTGGGCTATGTTTTCTACTCGCATGGTGACACTGAAGTGCTGCTCAAGGCCTACCACGCCTGGGGGCCGGACTTCGTGCAGCGTCTCAACGGCATGTTCGCGTTCGCGATCTGGGAGCGCGATTCCGGCCGCGTCCTGCTGGGACGCGACAGGCTAGGCATCAAGCCGCTCTACTACGCGGATCTATCGGGCGGGCTGCGGTTTGCCTCGACCCTTCCGGCGTTGCTCGCGGCGGGCGGCGTCGATACCGCGATCGATCCGGTCGCGCTGAATCACTACCTCTCCTTTCATGCCGTCGTGCCAGCCCCTTACACACTGTTTTCCGGTGTCCGCAAGCTTGCTCCCGGTACCCTGCTGACCATAGAGGCCGACGGGCGGCGCAGCGAACGCCGCTTCTGGTCCCTCGACTACAGTCGTAGCGCGGCCGACGAGAACCGCTCCTTCGAAGCGTGGCGCGAGATTCTGCTGGAGGCGCTGCGTGCTGCCGTGAAGCGACGTCTGGTGGCCGATGTGCCGGTTGGTGCCCTGCTTTCCGGTGGCGTCGATTCGAGTCTTATCGTTGGTCTAATGGTCGAGGCCGGGGTCCAGGACCTGCGAACCTACAACGTCGGCTTCGAGGATGTGGGGGGCGAGAAGGGGAACGAGTTCGAGTACGCCGACATCGTCGCCAGGCGGTTCGGCACCATCCACGAACGCATCTTCGTGCCCGAGGCCGAACTGCTGACCCGCCTGCCCGAAGCCATCTCGGCGATGAGCGAGCCGATGGTCAGCCACGACTGCATCGGCTTCTATCTGCTTTCGGAAGCGGTCTCGCGGCATAGCAAGGTGGTTCAGAGCGGGCAGGGGGCGGACGAAGTCTTCGGCGGCTATCACTGGTATCCGAAGCTGGACGGTAGTACGACGCCGGTGGCGGATTACCTCGAAGCCTTCCGCGATCGAGACCACGCCGAGTACCGCGAGCTGGTGCAGGACCGCTACCTCGCCGGCGATGCCTCGGCCGAATTCGTGGCGGCCCGCTTCGCCGATCCCGGGGCGTTCGACCCGGTCGATCAGGCGCTGCGCCTCGACACCACGGTGATGCTGGTCGATGATCCGGTGAAGCGCGTGGACAACATGACCATGGCCTTCGGTCTCGAGGCACGCGTGCCGTTTCTCGACCATGAGCTGGTCGAGCTCGCCGCACGCATCCCCGCCCGGCACAAGCTCGCCGGCGGGGGAAAGGGCATCCTCAAGGAAGCGGCGCGCAAGGTCATCCCTTCCGAGGTCATCGATCGTCCCAAGGGCTATTTCCCGGTGCCGGCCCTCAAGTACCTCAAGGGCAATGTACTGGATAACGTGCGCGATGCGCTGGGCAGCCGTGCGGCGCGCGAACGGGGCTTGTTCCGCCAGGCCTACGTCGACCGGCTGCTCGACGATCCGATGGCGCACATCACGCCGCTGCGCGGTTCCAAGCTGTGGCAGCTGGGGCTGCTCGAGCTTTGGCTGCAGAGTCATCTGCCCTGACCGGAGACACACCATGACCAGCAAGCCCGCAATGCGTCGTCGTGGTCGCGTGCCGCCCGGACCACCTGGTCATCAGCCCGAGCCGCATCGCAATGCGGTGGTGGAGTGCGGCTGGGGGCGGCTTATCGGTGGTCACACCTTCCAGGAGCCAGCGTGCATTGCCGCCGCGCTGCTCGAAGAGCGAGCCGGCCAGCGCGACATTGCCTTTTATGTCGAGAGGCCGCACGTCGTGGTCGCGCAGGCGCCGCAGCAGCTCTTCATCGATCCGTCGGAGGCTTTCCGTCTTCAGCTCTCCGGCTATCGGCCGTCACGTGCGACGCGCAAGGGCTTCACCATCCGGCGTCTGCGCACCCGTGCCGACGTCGCGGCGGTCAATGCGCTCTATCGCAGCCGGCGCATGGTTCCCGTGGACCCGATGCGGGTCTGGGGGCAGCGTGCCGAGCGGCAGATCATCTATGCCCTGGCGGAGGACCGGGCCAGCGGAGAGGTGATCGGTGTGGCGATGGGTATCGACCATGCGGAAGCCTTCGGCGATGCGCAGCCGGGTGCCAGCCTGTGGGCGCTCGCGGTGACGCCGCAGGCGAGCCATCCAGGGGTCGGCGAAGCGCTGACTCGCTATCTCGCCGAGCATTTCCAGGCCCGCGGGCGACTCTACATGGATGTTTCGGTGCTGCACGACAACGCATCGGCGATCGCGCTCTACGAAAAGCTCGGCTTCCAGCACGTCCAGGTGTTCGCGGTCAAGCGGCGCAATGCGATCAACGAGCCGTTGTTCACCGGCCCTCAGACCGATGCCGATGCCCAGCTCAACCCCTACGCCCGCATCATCGTGGACGAGGCGCGCCGGCGCGGCATTCACGTCGAGCTGCTGGATGCCGAGAACGGCTATTTCAGACTCAGTCTGGGCGGGCGGGGCGTGGTCTGCAGAGAATCCCTGTCGGAGCTGACAACCGCGATCGCGATGAGTCGCTGCGCCGACAAGCGGGTGACGCTGCGCCTGCTCGCCGAAGCCGGGCTCAAGGTGCCGGACCAGACCACCGCGGGCGAGCCGGACGACAACGCGGCTTTCCTGAAGCGCCATGGTGCCATCGTCGTCAAACCGGTCGACGGAGAGCAGGGCAAGGGGATCAGCGTCAACCTCACCGCGGCGGACGACGTCGAGGCGGCGATCGCAAGCGCCGGTCAATACTGCGACCGGGTTCTGCTCGAGCAGTACTGCGCCGGTGAAGACCTACGTATCCTGGTGATCGACCATCAGGTCGTGGCCGCGGCGATCCGGCGTCCTCCCGTCATTACCGGCGACGGGGTGTGCACCGTTACCGAGCTGATCGAGAAACAGAGTCGCCGGCGCGCCGCTGCCACCGGCGGCGAGTCGCGTATTCCGCTCGATGCGGAAACGCAGCGCTGCGTCGCCGCCCAAGGGTTCGAGATGGACGCCGTGCTTGAGCCCGATGCGCGACTGACCGTACGCAACACTGCCAACCTGCACACCGGCGGCACCATCCACGATGTCACCGCGGCGCTCAATCCTGCCCTTCGCAGCGCCGCCCAACGGGCCAGTCGTGCGCTCGACATCCCGGTGACCGGGCTCGATTTCCTGGTGCCGGCGGTCGACGGCACCGATTACGTGATCATCGAAGCGAACGAACGGCCCGGTCTCGCCAACCACGAACCCCAGCCAACCGCGGAGCGATTCGTCGACCTGCTGTTTCCGCGCACCCGCATCGAGGAGGACCCGAATGAATGATCAGACCGTGCCGGCACTGCCGGCAATCGACTACGCCTATCTCGAGGAGACGCTGCTCCATCTGCTCGCGATCCCCAGCCCGGTCGGTCTGACCGATGGTGTGGCGCGCTACACCGCGGGTCGGCTCGAGGCGCTCGGAATTCCCTACGAGCTGACCCGTCGCGGCGCCATCCGCGCCACCTTGCGCGGACGCGAAAGCCGACCCGCGCGCGCCATCGTCGCCCACCTCGACACCCTCGGTGCGATGGTCCGGCAGATCAAGCCCAATGGGCGCCTCGGCGTCGTGCCGATCGGCCACTGGTCCTCGCGCTTTGCTGAAGGCGGGCGGCTCACGATCTTCACCGACAACGGCCAGCTGCGCGGCACCTGCCTGCCGCTCAAGACCTCGGGCCACGCTTTCGGTGACGAGATCGACAGCCAGCCGGTCGGCTGGGAGCATGTGGAGGTGCGGGTCGACACGCCGGCGCGCAACGCCGAGGATCTCATCGCCGCGGGCATCAACGTGGGTGACTGGATCGCCTTCGATCCCCAGCTCGAGATCCAGCCGGATGGATATGTGAACTCCCGCTATCTCGACGACAAGGCCGCGGTGGCGGCACTGCTTGCCGCCTGCAAGGCGATCAAGGATTCCGGCCGGGTGCCACCGGTCGACGCCTACCCGCTGTTCACGATCACCGAGGAAGTCGGCTCAGGCTCGTCGGCCGCGCTTCACGGCGATATCGCCGAGATGGTAAGCATGGACATCTCGATTGCCGCGCCGGGTCAGAACACCGATGAGCAGGCCGCGACGATCTGCGTGCAGGACATGTCCGGCCCTTTCGACTACCACCTCACCCACAAGCTCATCAGGCTCGCCACCGAGCACGGCATCCGTCACCGGCGCGACGTGTTCCGCTACTACCGTTCGGACTCGGCCGCGGCCGTGGAGGCCGGCAACGACATCCGCACCGCCCTGATCGGCTTTGGCGCCGACGCCTCGCACGCGCAGGAGCGAACCCATCGGGACGCGCTGGAAGCCCTGGCGCAGCTTACTGCTGCCTACATGCTCTCGGAACCGGTTGCCCGCCGCGACCGCACTTCGATGGGCTCGCTCGAGGGCTT
Source organism: Cognatazoarcus halotolerans (assembly GCF_009800965.1). Taxonomy (GTDB): domain Bacteria; phylum Pseudomonadota; class Gammaproteobacteria; order Burkholderiales; family Rhodocyclaceae; genus Cognatazoarcus; species Cognatazoarcus halotolerans. Next base: position 287,918 of record NZ_WUAF01000003.1, read on the forward strand.
CACCGAACAGCTCAGGCCGGAAGACATGCTGGTACCGACGACGCCCCTGCCGGTTCCGGGCGAATTCATGGAGCCCGACGGTGTTGCCGCAGCCGCGGTGGACGCGGAGTCGAGCGAGCGGATGTGAGTCGCCGCCGCCGCTGGGCGACTCAGCCCCTGCGGCCCTTCGCGGCCGCTTCGACTTCGGTGGCGCGCAGCTTAGCGGCGAGCTTGTCGAGCACGCCGTTCACGAAGCGGTGGCCGTCGGTGCCGCCGAACTCCTTGGTGAGTTCGATGGCCTCATTGATGATCACCCGGTAGGGCACTTCGATGTGGTGGGTGAGTTCCTGCGCAGCGAGCAGCAGCACCGCGTGCTCGACCGGAGAGAGCTCGGCTACCTCGCGGTCGATCAGCGGCGCGATCTCGGCATCAAGGGCTTCGGCATTGGCGAGGGTGCCACGCAGCCGGCTCGCGAACATCTCCCGGTCGGCCTTGTCGAAGCCGCTCACTTGGGCAAGGTGATCTTCGATCAGGGCCACGCCACTGTTGTTCAGCAGCCACTGGTAGATGCCCTGCAGCGCGAACTCACGGGCCCGGCGGCGCGAGGATTTATTGCTCATGCCAGCGCCCTGAGCAGGTTGGCCATCTCGACGGCAGCCTGGGCACAGTCGGTTCCCTTCTCGTGCATGCGCGCGAGCGCCTGGTCATCGTCCTCGGTGGTGAGGACCCCGTTGGCGATCGGGATGCCGGCGTCGAGCGTCACGCTGGTAATGCCGCTGCCCTGTTCGTTCGAGACCAGCTCGAAATGGTAGGTTTCCCCGCGGATGACCGCGCCGAGCGCGACGAGCGCGTCGAAGCGGCCCGATCCTGCCATCTTCTGCAGCACCAGCGGGATCTCCAGCGCGCCGGGCACGGTGGTGATCAGCACGTCGTCGGGTTTGACGCCGAGACGCAGGAGTTCGGCGGTGCAGGCCGACAGCAGGCCTTCGCAGACGTCCTGGTTGAAGCGGCTCATGCAGATGCCGATGCGCAGGCCTGCGCCGGCGAGATCGGGTTCGATTTCGGGAATGTTGTCGAAACGTGCCATGGATGTTCTTCTCTTCAAGCCGGCCCCTTGCTCAAGGTTGGCCGGGGATTCAGGACTGGGTGTCATCTACCGGCAGATAGCCGCAGATCTCGAGGCCGAAACCGGCCATGCTGGGTATCTTGCGTGGGCTGGCGAGCAGGGTCATCTTGCCGACGTTCAGATCCCGCAGCATCTGCGCGCCGATACCGAAGAGGCGCGGATCCCACTTGACCGCGGGCTTGGGCGCGCTCGGGTCGTTGGTGAGTGCCGCCAGCAGGTCGCGACTGCTTTGCGGCCGATAGAGCAACACCACAACGCCCTTGCCGGCCTCGGCAATCGCGCGCAGTGCCGCATCCACCGGAAAACTGTGGCGGCCGCTCTTGGGGTCGAGAAAGTCGAGCACCGAGATCGGCTCGTGGACCCGCACCAGGGTTTCACAGGCCGGGTCGATGGTGCCGCAGTGCATGGCGAGGTGCACATCGCCGGTGGTCTTGTCTTCGAAGGCGGTCAGGGTGAAGCAGCCGTACTCGGTGTCGACCTGCTTTTCGCTCACCCGTTCGATCAGGCTCTCGGTGGCGGCGCGATATTCGATGAGGTCGCGGATCGCGCCGATCTTGAGTTGGTGGGTCGCTGCGAACTCGATCAGGTCGGGCAGCCGCGCCATCGTGCCGTCGTCCTTGAGGATCTCGCAGATCACCGCGGCGGGCTCGACGCCGGCCAGCTGGGACAGGTCGCAGCCTGCTTCGGTGTGGCCCGCGCGGATCAGCACGCCGCCTTTCTGGGCGGTCAGCGGAAACACGTGGCCGGGCATCACGATGTCGTCCGGCTTGGCGTGGCGCGCCACCGCGACTTGGATGGTGCGGGCACGGTCATGTGCCGAAATGCCGGTGGTGACGCCGGTCGCTGCCTCGATCGAGACGGTGAAGGCGGTGCCGTGCGGGGTGCGGTTGTCGCGCACCATCTGTTGCAGGCCGAGCTGGCGGCAGCGCTCATCGGTGAGGGTCAGGCAGATCAGGCCGCGGCCATGCTTGGCCATGAAGTTGATCGCCTCGGGGGTGACGAACTCCGCGGCCATCACCAGGTCGCCTTCGTTCTCGCGATCTTCCTCGTCCACGAGGATGACCATTTTTCCTGCCTTGATGTCGGCAATGATGTCGCTGATCGGCGCGAGTGCGCTCACGGTGGGCTCCCTCGTCCTGTGGGTCCCGAGGGGCACAGGCGATTATGGTTGTGGCAGGTCCGTGCCGTCGACCCGAAGGTGCGCCGGGCACGGAGCACCGGAAACCCGCTAGTTTAACGTCCGTTCGCAAAGGGGGCCAGCGCGTGCCCATGTCGGCATCCAGAGGGGCGGCGTTCAGAAATCGATACCGCCCTCGATGCGCAGTGTCCGTCCGTCCTGGCGGAGCCGGTCGAAAGCATGGTCGATCGACACGGGGTGGTCGTAGCGGTGGTCGAACAGATTGCTGATCTTGATCGCGGCATGCATGCCGCCCGGCAGGCGGCTGGCAACCAGGTTCGCGTCGAGCAGGGCGAAGCCACCGGTTCGCGCGCCGGCATGGGTGATACGCCCGCTCTCGTAGCGCGCTTCGAGGCCGATTTCGACGCGATCGCCGAGCGGCGTCGAGGCGTCGAGTTTGAGCATGTTGCGTGGCGCGTTGGTCAGGCTGGCGCCGGTCGTATCGTCACGACCGCGCTGAAACGAATAGCTGCCCCGCAGGCGGGCTCCGCCGGGCCATGCATGTTCGGCCTCGAGTTCGAGCCCCTTTACGCTGGCCCGCGCGAGATTCACGAAACTCGTCGTGCCATCCCCGTTCTCGACATTGTCGATCAGGTCCGTTACCGCATAGCCGAACAAGGACGCGGCAAGCCGGCTGCGTGCGCTGCTGTATTCCCAGATCGCTTCGAGCGTGCGGATCCGTTCCGGCTTGAGGTCCGGGTTGGCGCGACTGAATCCCTCCACCGAATAGAACCGTTCGTAGGTGTTCGGCGCCCGGAATGCGCTGCCGTAGAGGAGCTTCGCCGTGGTCGACCGGTCGACATGGTAGATCACGCCGATGCGGGGATTGGTCGAATCATCTCCAGTCGTGAGACGGTCCCAGCGCAGGCCGATGGCGACGCTGAGCGCTTCGCCGAAGCGTATTTCGTCCTCCACGAAAAGGCCCGCTGCGGAGTCACTGCGCTTACGGTCGAGGTAGATTGCCCGCGGTGCGATATCCGCATTGAACATGCTGCTGCGCGGATCCCAGCTCGCGTCACCCCAGAGCGAAACGGTATGTCCGTCGAAACGCTTCGTGCGGAGCTGCCCCTCGAGCGTAATCCGCTCGCCGATGTCACGGTCGAAATTGAGCGTCACCGGTGGATAATCGGTCGGGTAGCTGCCGGTGTATTCATAGCGCGTGTAGGCGGCCTGCAGGCGGGCTTCGGTTCGATCGGGCAGCGTGAATTCGCGCGTGGCACCGACCAGCAGGTACTGATCGTCGAACTGGCTTCGCGGGTCGTTGAAAACCTGGCCGTAAGGCGCGGTCGGGACGAACTTGTTGCGCTTGGCGGACATGAGCTCGAAGCGCCAGTCGTCACCCTGCAGCTTCGCAAAGAAGCGGTTGAACGATTCCCGGTCCATGTCGTCGGCTAGGCCATTGTTGTTCGAGGGCTGGTTGAAGGCGGGGATCCGGAGATCGTCCCCTCCGCGATATTCCCGCGAGGCGCTTAGCAGCAATACCGCCCCATCGCTCACCGGAACGGTACTTGTCGCGCGGAGGCCACGCAGGTCCCCGGTGCCGGCGGACGCCACGACCTCGTTTCGCCGTATCGCCGCAGGCCGCCGCGTGGTGATGTTTATGACGCCGAAGAAGGCATTGTTTCCGTAGGCCGCCGATCCGGGGCCGGGGAGAAATTCGATCTGCTCGATGAGGGCAAGGTCCACCGGGAATTCGTTGCCGACGGGACCCTGCGAGTACACCGGATCGGATAGGCGGATCCCGTCCACCAGAATCAGGATGCGAGTGTTGAAGTCGCCCGAGCGCGAGAAACCGCGGACGCCCAGATATTCGTAACCGCGGTCATAGCTGGTGTACAGCCCGCGTATCGAGCGCAGGACTTCGGCGAGGCTGCGATAGCCGTGTCGTCTGATGTCTTCCGCGGTCACGATGCTCACCCGCGACGGCGCTTCGCTCACTTTCTGGGGAAATCTGCCTGCGCCGGCGACAATCTGAACCTCCATCAGCTGGCCAAGATCCATCTCGATCAGTCGATCCAGTTCGGCGTCGTCCGCCGCCGAACTGGTCAGGGGAATGCACGCGAGTACCAGCAGCAAAAGCCGATGCCGCCAGGCCTGGGGTTGGCGGTCGTCGGGCTCGAGCGGTGCGCCCTTCGAGTCGGCGCGCAAGGGGGGCGGTGCAGATGCCACAGGCCTCACAAGTGCGAAATGTCAGTGCCCGTGTCTACGGGCACGATTTGCGAAACCTTTGGATTCCCGACGAACGGACCGCCTCACCCTTCCGCTTCCCGCTGATAGGCCATCATCCGCTCCACGTAGCGCGCGATGATGTCGATTTCGAGATTGACCCGGCTGCTGGCCTGCAGGCGTTTGAGCGTGGTCACTTCGACGGTATGGGGGATCAGATTGATCGAAAAATCGGTCCCGTCGACGCGATTGACGGTGAGACTGACACCATCGACGGTGATCGAGCCCTTGCGCGCGATGTAACCTGCGATCTCGCGCGGTGCGCGAATCACGAGTTCGTGACTTTCTCCGACGGGTTCGAACTTCAGCACCTCGCCGACACCGTCCACATGACCGGTGACGATGTGCCCGCCGAGGCGGTCGTCGGCACGCAAGGCCTTTTCCAGGTTCACCTCACCCGGTGCGCCCAGTCCGATCGTGCAATTGAGGCTTTCGCGCGAGACATCGAACTGCACATGGTTGCCGTCGATGGCAACGACGGTCAGGCATACGCCGCTATTGGCGATGCTGTCGCCGATGTGCACGTCGTCGAGGCCCAGCGCACCGGCTTCGACAGTCAGGCGAACGCCGTCCTCGAGCGGGGCGACGTGTTCGATTCGGCCGATGGCGGCCACGATTCCGGAAAACATGAGAGTCTGGGAGGCTGATGGATGGAGTGGCAATCTTAGGCGATTTCGGTCTCGGCGGGCGAATGCGAGCGCGCGGTCGCGTGCCGTTTCCGGTTGACCGACGACAGGTCGGGCGCAGACCGGGCGCATACTCCTCCTGTCCTTTCTTTGCGTGGAATACAGGAGCTTGCATGGGCAGCAATGACCATCCATCCGCGATCGCGGTTGCGCCTGCACGGTCGGGGTGCGGCCTTCGCGGCGTCCCCTTTTTTTCGCACTGCCAGGGGCTCCGGCCGTGAATGCACCGAACGTTTCCGATCGGGCTGCCCCGGGCATGCCGGCACCCCGGATCGTCGGCCGTCCGGGTCTGGGCGGGAAACTCGAACTCGTCGTGCGGCGAATCCAGAACCTCTCCGAGGTGCCGTTTCCCGAACCCTGCCTCGTACACGTTACGCGAGGCCAGAAGCGCCTGACGGTGGGCGACGAGAACTTCACCGCCGGGCCGGGCGAGGTGCTGTTCGTCAACGCCGGGGTGCGTGCGTCAATGTTGAACCTGCCCGATGAGGACGGGCTGTACACCGCGACTTGCGTGGTGCTGGCGAGCGATCTGGTACGCGAGCACGCGGGCGCGCGGGGAGGGCCGCCGGGCGTGCCGTGGCGCGCCCTCGCCAAGCCGGATCTCGATGGTGGCGTGCTGGCGGCACTGGTCCACGTGGCGGATGGAATGTCCGCGCAATCCCCCCTCTCCGACCGATTGTTGCGTCATCGCCTGCTCGAGTTGCTGATCGCGCTCGACGACGCCGGCTGCTGGTGTCGCGTCGCCGCGGTTGCCGGCATGGCCGAGCGTGCGCGCCGGATACTTGGTGCGGAGCCCGCGGCACCCTGGACCGCGGCCACGCTCGCGGCGCGGCTGCACCTCGGCGAGTCCAGCCTGCGTCGCGCGCTCGGCGCCGAGGGGCACAGCTTCCGCGGCCTGCTCGACGAAGTGCGCATGGGGCTTGCGCTGGCCCTGCTGCAGGGGTCGAGTTACAGCGTGCAGCGGATTGCGCTGGAATGTGGCTACGCCTCGGCCTCCCGTTTCAGTGCGCGTTTCCGCTGTGCCTTCGGGGTGCTGCCGTCGGTCCTGCGCGGGGTGTCCGGCGCAAGACGCTGAGCGCTTCTGCATATCAATCGAGCGGATCGGGCGCGCGATGATGGTCCGTGCGGTTCATGCTGGTGACGCCAATCAGCAGAGGAGATCATCATGGCGCGTTCCGTGTTCAATCAGAATTTCATCGTCCTTGCCCTTGCATCGACCGTCCTGGTATCGCCGGGTTGGGCGGCCGGCTTTGCCCTGTCGAGCAAGGATCTGGCGCCTGGGGCACCAATCGCCCAGCGATTCGTGTTCAAGGGCTTCGGCTGTGACGGCGGCAATCTTTCGCCGGCACTGGAATGGCACGATCCGCCAAGCGGCACCCGGAGTTATGCCTTGACCGTGTTCGATCCGGATGCGCCGACCGGCAGCGGCTGGTGGCACTGGGTGGTGGTCAATCTGCCGGCCGACGCGGCCGGCCTGCCCACCGGCGCAGGTGCCGCGTCGGGCGCGGACTTGCCGTCCGGCAGCCAGCAGGTACGCACCGATTTCGGCTCACCCGGCTACGGTGGCCCATGCCCACCGCCCGGTCATGGGCCGCATCGCTACGTATTCACGGTGTACGCGCTCAAGGTGCCAAAGCTGGAATTGCCAGCGGATGCCACTGCCGCGCTGGCAGGCTTCATGATCAACGCCAACAGCCTGGGCAGCGCGACGTTGACGAGGACCTACGAACGGAAGTGAGCCTCAACCGCCGATCTGGTCGAGGATCGCACCGAACTCGTCGGCCGGCTTGAAGCCGACGACCCGTACGCCCTCGATCTCGCCGCCGCCGGGGCGGAAAAACACGATCCCCGGTGGGCCGAACAGGCCGAAGCGCTTGAGCAGCGCCTTGTCGTCGTCGTTGTTGGCGGTGACGTCGGCCTGCAGCAGGAGCATCGCCCCCATGCGCGCGGCGACGGCAGGGTCGCTGAAGGTGAAGCGTTCCATCTCCTTGCAGGAGACGCACCAGTCCGCATAGAAGTCGAGCAGCACCGGACGGGTCGATGCGGCGATGCGGGCATCGAGTTCGGCTACCGAGCGGACACGCTCGAAGCGGGCTTCCGCAGCGGCGGCGACCGCATTGCCTCCGCGCAGCACCGTCAGTGGCTGAAGCGGATCGCGGGAGCCGGCCAGCGCGCCGATAAGCAGCGCGGCACCCGCGAGCAGGCTGACGACGCCAAATCCCTTCCAGAACCGCTGCCAGCCGCGACTGTGCGGCGGCAGCGGGTCGAGCGCGTGCAGGAAGACGCCCGAGAAGATCAACAGCGCGGCCCACGCCAGCATCGGCACAAGCGGAGGTACCACGGGGGTGAGCAGCCACACCGCCACACCAAGCAGAATCACCCCGAAGGCCTTCTTGACGCCTTCCATCCACGGCCCGGCCTTGGGCAGGATGCTGCGCGCCGCGAGGCCGACCGCGAGCAGTGGCGCGCCCATGCCCAGTGCCATCACGAACAGCGCCGTGCCGCCCAGTGCAGCGTCGCCGGTCTGGGCGATGTAGAGCAGCGCGCCGGCCAGTGGTGCGGCCACGCAGGGGCCGACGATCAGCGCCGAGAGCGCGCCCATCACCAGCACGCCACCGAGACTGCCACCCTTGTTGTGATTGGCGGTGTCGCTCAGGCGGCTTTGCAGCGCGGTGGGCAGCTGCAACTCGTAGAAGCCGAACATGGAGAGCGCCAGCAGCACGAATATCACGGCGAAGCTGCCGAGCACCCAGGGGCTCTGCAGGGCCGCCGACAACAGCGTGCCGGATATCCCCGCGGCCACGCCGGCCGCGGCGTAGGTTACCGCCATGCCGAGCACGTAGGCCAGCGACAGCGAGAAGGCGCGGGAGCGGGAGATGCGGTCGCCATGGCCGACGATGATCCCCGAGAGAATCGGGATCATCGGGAAGGTGCAGGGCGTGAAGGCCAGCAGCAGGCCGAAACCGAAGAAGGAGAGCAGCACCAGCGGCAGGCTCTGTTCGCCGAGCAACTTGGCGATCGATGCGGATTCGTCCCCGCCCGCAACGGCTGCCGGCGTGCTTGCGGGCGACCCGGAGGCGGATTCGAGCGGTGCGCCGCTACCGATCGCACGCGACAGGAAACCGCCGCCCGTTCCGCCGGCGGTGCTGCCGGTGAGCGAGATCTCGGTCGCCTGGGGGGTTGGCGGATAACAGATGCCCATGTCGGCGCAGCCCTGGCTGGTGACCGTGAGGGTAAAGCGGTCGAGCTCGGCGGGCGCCGAGACCGGAACGCGGAAGCGCAGCTGGCCGCGGTAGGTTTCGACCTTGCCGAAGAACTCGTCGTCCTTCACCTTGCCGGCGGGCAGTTGCGCTTCGCCAAGCTGGACGGTCGAGGGTTCGGCAGAGAAGTGGAACTTGTTCTTGTAAAGGTAGTACTCGGGCGCAATGTCGAAGACGACCTCGATGGTCTCGGGGTCGAGCGACCGGGCGGTCTGGCGAAAGGCCTCTTCCGGACGGAGCGGTTCGTCGGCCGCTCCTGCGTACAGCGAGAAAAAGGTGAGCAGGATGGCCAGCAGGACGGTCAGCGGCGCACGAAAGGCGGTTGTGAAGGGTTTCATTGGATGGCGCAGGGGCGAAATCATGATGGGGTGGTTTCGGACGCCACCCAGGCAAGGTAGTCCGGAAGACCATGTGTCACAGGGACCGCGATGATCTCGGGAAGTTCGTAGGGGTGGTGCCGGCGGATCGCCGCCTCGAGCGCGGGATAGCAGGCTGCTGTGGTCTTGATCAGCAGCGGCGTCTCGGTGGCACTCTCGAGTTTGTCCTGCCAGCGATAGATCGAGCAGCACGGCGCGAGGATGTTTACGCAGGCAGCCAGGCGAGCCTCGAGCAGCGCCTCGGCGAGTCGCCGCGCAGTGTCTTCGTCGGGCGCATTGCAGATTGCCAGCAGGGTCGTTTCCGCCATTCGGGCCTCGATTCGTGGTGCGACGCCTGTCGCGAAGGGCGCAGCGTAGCAGTATCGGCGCGCGTCGCAAGACTAGCATTGTGCTGGCGGCCGCGTCCCTGACCTGGGTCAGGCGTCGGCCCGGCGAGATAGTGCGACCATGCCTGACACGGCGGCACCGAGGGCATATAATCCGCCCCCTCTCCGCATCGTCGTCGCGCCATGTGTCGCGGCAAGAGTCCCGCCATGAGCCAGCCCGTGCCTCCCGCCGGTGCGCCCGAGCAGTCGCCGCTCGGCAAGCCGTCCGGCTATTGCTCCGAATACGCGCCAGCACTGCTTTTCCCGATCGATCGCGCACCGAAGCGCGCCGAGCTTGGAATCCACGGCGCGTTGCCCTTCGTCGGCGAAGATCTCTGGAACGCTTACGAGCTTTCTTGGCTCAATCCGCGCGGCAAGCCGGTGGTCGCGATGGCGACTTTTCGGGTGCCGGCCACGTCGCCGCGTCTGATCGAGTCGAAATCGCTCAAGCTCTATCTCAATTCGTTCAACGGCACGTGCTTCGACGATGCCGCGGTCGTGCGCGAAACGATCGGGCGGGATCTCTCGGCGGCGAGCGGCGCGGCGGTCGAGGTCGAGCTGCACACCCTCGATACGCGCCCGACGCGCGAACTGGACTACGCCGTGGGCGAACTGATCGACACGCTCGACATCGAGATTGACGATTACCTCCCCCGTCCCGGGCTGTTACGTGTCGACACCACGTGTGAGCCGGTCAGTGAAACCCTGGTCTCTCAGCTGCTCAAGTCCAATTGCCTGGTGACCGGCCAGCCCGACTGGGGGACCGTGGTGATTCGCTACAGCGGCCAGCCGATCGACCGCGCGTCGCTGCTGCGCTACATCGTATCGTTTCGCGATCACAACGAATTCCACGAGCAGTGCGTTGAACGGATCTTTACCGACCTGCGCCGCTACTGTGCGCCGCAGCGACTCGCCGTGTGGGCACGTTACACGCGCCGCGGCGGGCTCGACATCAACCCCTTCCGGGCCGATCCGGGTGAGCCTCCGCCGGACAATTCCGGCGACATCAGGCAGTAGTTCTTCCCGGTTGGCGCTCAGCCCAGCGAGCGCTCGAGGTGCTGGATGAGCGCGCGGAGTTCGCCCGCCGTCGCGCGGAGTTGCCCGGCGGCCGTCCCGACCTGATCGACGCTTGCGTTGTTGGATTCGACCGAGGTCGAGATGGCTTCCATTGCCACTGCGACTTCGTGCGATGCGGATGCCTGCTGGTCGAGCATCTGCCGGATATCGGTGGAAAGGCCACTGGCCTTGATGCTGGCAGCGCGGATTTCCTGCAGGCTGGCACTGCTTTCGTTGATCTGCTTGGTGCCGACCGAGACCTTGCCGGCGGCCGACTGCATCGTCCCCACGGCGGTTTCTGAGTCCGAGGTGATCAGCGCGACCGCTCCGGCGATGTCCGTCGTCGATGCGGCGGTACGCTCGGCCAGCTTGCGGACTTCGTCAGCCACCACGGCAAAACCGCGGCCTTGCTCGCCTGCACGCGCCGCCTCGATGGCCGCGTTGAGGGCGAGTAGATTCGTCTGTTCGGCGATTTCACGGATGATGCGGCTGACCTCGCCGATCTTTTCGACCGAAGCGTTTACCCGCTCGATCTCCAACCGGGCGGCATCGACGACGTTTACCACCGCCTCGCTGCTGCGGATGCCCTCCGACATCGAGCGCATGGCCACCGAGACCGCTTCTTCGGTGGCCTGTGCCGCTTCGGCGTTCATTTCAGTGTTTCCCGCGATCTCGTTGACCGATGCGCTCATTTCCTCCATGGCCGCGGCGACCTGCATGACGCGTTCGCCCTGAAGGGCGGTGGCTTCGGAGAGGTCATGCACGGCACCTTCGAGCTCGCGCGAGCGCTCATCGACGTCGCGCGCCGCCACCAGCACGTCGGCGAACATGGCGCGCAGGTGGATGCGCATCGCTTCGAGCTGCGCAAAAGGCCGGGCCAGACCGCGACGTGGCGTGTCGATGCCTTGTTCCAGACGGCCTTCGTCGAGTGCGCTGATGTGCGCCCCGAGCCGCTCGAGCGGCATGCCGATGTTCAACTGGTAATAGCTTGCCGTGGCAATCGACAGCCCGGCGGCAACCGCGCCGGCGATGGCGCCCGCGCCGCCGTCCAGCCAGGCGGCTGCCGCAGCGAAAAGCGCGCTTGTTGCGGTGAGCGCCCAGATCGTGTTGTGCTGCCGCCGCAGGCTGCCGACCCGGGCCGTTCGTGGAAAGGTCGTCTGCTTGTCGCGGACCCTTGCGTAAAGCGATTCCGTCGCGGTGACCGAGGCGCGTGCGGGTGCGCTGCGTACCGACATGTAGCCGACCGTCCGCCCGCTTTCGCAGATTGGCGTGACGAAGGCATCCACCCAGTAGAAGGCGCCGTCCTTGCAACGATTCTTGACCAGCCCCCGCCAGGGCTGTCCGGCCTTGAGGGTCGCCCAGAGGTCGGCGAAAGCCTCGGGCGGCATGTCGGGGTGTCGTACGACATTGTGGTTCTTGCCGATCAGTTCGTCGGCCCGAAAACCGCTGATCTCGACGAATGCGGCGTTGGCATAGGTGATCAGACCTTTCAGGTCGGTCTTCGTCACAATCGGCCGGCCCGGCCTGAGGTGGCGCTCTTCCCCGGTCACCGGCATGTTGATCTTCATGAACGCCTCTCCGTGTTTGCGTGGAGACGGCGGCACGCGGCGCATCTCCCATTGCGCAAGAACGGCCGAATTTGTTGCGGCTTGAGCGCGTCGTCACACGTCGTGGAATTCAGCCGCGTGCAGGACGCTTCCAGCCCAGGATGAACAAGGCGAGCGTGCCCGCAACCACGCCCCAGAAGGCCGAGCCGACGCCGCCGAGGCTCACGCCGGAAGCCGTTACGAGAAAGGTGATCAGCGCGGGCTCGCGTTGCCCTTCGTCCTTCATCGCGGTGGTGAGTCCGCCGGCGATCGTGCCGAACAGGGCCAGTCCCGCGATGGCCAGCACGAGTTCGCGCGGGAAGGCTGCGAAGAGCGCGCCCACCGTGGCGCCGAATACCCCGACCAGCAGGTAGAAGAAACCAGCAAAGAGGCTCGCCAGGTATCGTTTTGCGGGATCTTCGTGGGCCTCGCGCCCCATGCAGATCGCGGCGGTGATCGCGGCCAGATTGAGCGCAAAGCAACCGAAGGGGGCGAGCAACAGGTTTGCCGCGCCGGTCCAGCCGATCACCGGTGAAATCGGCACCGCGGTATAGCCGGCGGCGCGCAGCACCGCGGTGCCCGGCACGTTCTGTGAGCCCATGGTAACGATGAACAGCGGGATGCCGATCCCCAGCATGGTCTGAAGGTTGAAGCTCGGCGCGGTGAACACCGGCACCGCAAACTCGAGGCGCAGCGCCTCGAAATGCAGCAACCCCTGTGCCGCAGCGATCGCGCTGCCCAGCGCGAGTACCAGCACGATGGCGTAGCGCGGCAGCAGGCGCCGTGCTACCAGGTAGGCGAGGAACATCGCGAACACCAGGCCGAAGCGTTGCCCCATGGCGACGAATACTTCCATGCCGAAGCGCACCAGCACGCCGGCCAGCATCGCTGCGGCAATGCCCGGGGGAATCCGGTCCATCACCCGCTCGAAGCCCCGCGTGAGGCCGGCCAGCAGGATCAGTACGGAGCAGAACATGAAGGCGCCGATTGCCTCGGACATGGGGACGCCGACCAGTGCGGTGACCAGCAGCGCCGCGCCGGGCGTCGACCAGGCGGTCACGACCGGCGCGCGGTAGCGCAGCGAGAGGCCGATGCAGGTCACCCCCATGCCGATGCCCAGCGCCCACATCCATGAACTCAGCTGTGCCGGACTCGCGCCGGCGGCCGCTGCGGCCTGAAAGACGATGGCCGCCGAACTGGTGAAACCGACCAGAACGGTGACGAAGCCGGCGGAAAAGGGGGCGAGTAGCTTGCGCATGGGTGGGGCGTGCAAAGGACAAAGGCCGGAAGAATCGTTCTCCGCGGCGAGTTCCGACAGGGACAATTTGCTGCGCCTGCGGCGATACGCCGCCAGGGAGTGTGGGTGCTGGAAATTCTGCCATCGGTTTCGGGGGAGCTTCGGGCACGAAGTGGGTTGCCAACTGACCATGCCGAAGCTTCTTTCGGGCTAGCAGGAATCGGGCACCAGGCTTGTCATCGTGTCAAGGCTGGTCGGGTCCGGTCAGCGTGTGAAATGGACGCTGACAGATTGAAAAGGGGCCGCCGAGCATCTTCTCGGCCCCGCCGAGCGGATTTCAATGCATGAATATTGGGGCGGTGCTTTTCGTCGGGAAAACCGAGGTGCGGGCCACCGGGCATGTATTCAGTCGACGAAAGTGTGTCCAGGAGTGCCCATGCGATTCGAACCTCTCGTCCTGGTCCTCACCGTTGCGGCGCCGGGGGCGCATGCGCCGATGCACCGGTACCGAGGTCGGCTTCAGCGGCTCGACGCAGCCTTGTGACACGGAAAGCGGTGGCCAGGCCACCCTCAGCGGCGAGTGGGATACGACTGCGCTGACGCAGGAAACAACGCAAATGTCACCTCGACCGGCCAGAGCCGGCAGATGACGCTGAACCTGCTTGCCAACGTGATCGCGCCGCGCGTCGAGACCGTTCCGGAGCCCGGCAGCCTGCCGTTGCTGTTGGGCAGCCTGGGCATGCTGCTGGCCGTTTCACGCCGTCGCCGGGCTTGAACCGTGGGCTGGCCGGCACAAGGCCGGCAGAACCAAGGAGCGCCAGGGCGCGCCGGCCTGTATTCAGCTCTTTGGCGGTTCGGTCGAGACGAAGCTCGGGCGGGCGAGCAGCGCTTCCGCGTAGGTGGCGAGGACGGGGTGACGATGACGCCAGTCGATCGTGGGCTGTCGCAGGTCGAGGTAGGCGAGTGCGCAACCCGCCGCCACATCGCCCAGCGACAGCCCGTCGCCGTTCAGCCCGTTGCGGGATTGCACGTGTGCCGACAATGCGTTCAGGCCGCGCAGGATCTTCTCGCGCTGGCGGGCCAGTGCGGTATCGCTGCGCTCGTCGTCCGGGCGGTTTGCTTCGAGAAAGGCGGCGACCGCGGCATCGGTAATGCCGTCGGCAAGGGCCTCGGTCTGTCGAACGTCGAGTGCTGCGCGGCGATCGGCCGGGATCAGCACTGGCGCCACGCCGAGCAGCTCGAGGTATTCGGCGATCACCGGTGAATCGAACCACACCCGACCGTCGCTGGCGACCAGAACCGGCACCTTGCCCAGCGGGTTGTACTGGGGCACGTGCGTGTCGGGACTCCACGGAATGTCGATCTCGAGCTGGAAGGGCAGGCCCTTTTCCGCGAGGATCACGCGAATCTTGCGGGCATAGGGGCTGGTCAGCGAGGCGATGAGTTTCACGGTTCGTATCCTGCCTTTGTCGTCAGCCGCGCTGGGCCGGGAGGAAAGGATCGGTAATTGCGACGGACCGGGCAAGTGTACCGGCGCCCGGCGGACGGGAACGGCGCACGGGCGGCAGCGATCTGTCCGGCCGGGCCGGCCTCACAGCGCTTGCCAGCTTCGCAGCATGAGCTCGCGGATGATATTGAGCTTGCCGTGGAAGAAATGGTCCGCGCCAGGCACGACGACGACCGGCAGGGTCTGCGGTCGCGCCCAGTCGAGCACATTGGCGAGCGCCACCGTTTCGTCCTGTTCGCCGTGGATGACGAGGCTGTGTGCCGGTACCGGTTCGGTGGTGTAGCTGCGCGCGCCGCTGACCTCGCCGGAGGCGAGGCCGACAAGCACGATGTGTCTTGGTGGCGTGACGCTGCCTTCGAGTCGCGCAATGACCCGGGTCTGCACGTAGGCGCCAAAGGAGAAGCCGCCGATGCCGATCGGCAGCGCCCCCCAGCGCGACTGCGCCCAGGCAAGCACCGCCAGCAGATCCTCGGTCTCCGCCATGCCGTGGTCGTGTTCGCCCTCGCTTTCACCGACGCCACGGAAGTTGGGTCGCACTGCAGCGTAACCGAGGTCGCGGAAGGTACGGGCCAGGGTGTGGGCGATCTTGTTGGTGTTGGCGCCGCCGAACAGCGGGTGCGGGTGCGCCACAATGGCGATGCCACGCGCCTTCTCGGGCGTGTCGATGAGTACCTCGATGATCCCGTCGGGGCCGTTCAGCAGGGCACGTTCGGTGGGCTGGGGGCGTGACATGGCAGTCCTCCGGATCTTCAGGGCAGGCGCAGGCGGTCGACGATCTCGCCCTCGACCAGGTGGCGATCGATGATCTCGTCGATGTCCTCCTTGTCGACATAGGTGTACCAGACCTCTTCGGGATAGACCACCAGCACCGGGCCTTCGTCGCAGCGGTCGAGGCAGCCGGCCTTGTTGATGCGGATCTTGCCCTTGCCCTTGAGGCCGAGTTTGCCGATCCGATCCTTGGCGTAGGTCTGCATCTCCGTGGCGTGCTGATTGTTGCAGCAGGTCTCGCAATCGGCGCGCTGGTTGGTGCAGAAGAAGACGTGGTGCTTGAAGTAGCTCATCGCGAGGCTCCGGTGGCGGTGGCGGGGATTATATCGATCATCTTCGGGGACCTGCGCTGCGCAGGCTGCCGAGCAGGCCGAGATAGACAAGGGCGAGAAACGGCCACAGGCTGGAGACCAGCACGGTAGCGCCGTGGAAATTGAGGAAGTGACCCTGGTTGAGCAGTGGAACGTTGGCCTGGAGGTAGGGGTTGTCGGGCGCGAGGTTGGCGAGCACGGTTGCTATCAGCAGGGCCAGACCGGCGAGGACCTGCACTCCCGCTCGAGGCAGCAGCAGCGCCAGACCGAGTATCGGTATTCCGGCCACGAGGCCGACGCTTGCCCCCGGCGTAAGCCAGTTCAGCGGCTGGCCCGGCACGAAGAAGCTGCTGGCTGCAAGGGTCTTGGTGGCCAGTCCGAGCACGATCAAGGTGGCGATCGACCATGGGCTGGGCTCGCGCATCATGCTGCGTGCAAGCAGGCCGACCGCCACCAGGTGGCTGGCCGTGATGCTCGCTTCGAGTCGCAGGAACTGTGGCGCGCTGAACGAAAGCGGGGTGGGCAGTGCCAGCAGGCTGCGCAGGTCGCCGCTGCCAAACAGCAAGGACTCGGGCGACAGCTGGGTAAACAGCCAGAGACCCAGCAGCATCAGCCCGGCGTCGCCGAGATTGCCATGCAGGATGCGGCGCATGCGCCAGCGATGGAGCCAGCCGCGGCGATCGAAAAGGTCGTGTCCGATATAGGCGCCGGCGAGCGCTCCCAGCAGTGCCCCGAGCGTATTGCAGCCGAGATCGACGTTTGAAGGCACCCGCGTGGGCAGGAAGTTCTGCACCGTCTCGAGTGAAAGACTCAGCATTGCGCACAGGACGACCGTGAGCAGCACGCAGGTGCTGCGCGACAGGCGGGATGGCATGGCCGGCACCATCACGAAGCCCAGCGGCAGGAAGCCGAGCACGTTCAGGATCAGGTCGATTCCGCGGTAGTAATGTGGCCATGGCGCGGCCAGGAAGTCGAACAGGGGCAGGCCGGTTTCGCGCCAGCCCGAAAATGGGTTGAGGCAGGCGTATATCACCAGCAGGCCGTAGGCGATGGCGAGATGGCGGGGCAGTGCGGTGGTCAGGCGGGGTCGTACGGGCATGCAAGGGACGGGCAGGATCGATTGCCGATTCTAACCATGTTCGCCCGGACAGGCGGGAGCCTGCCGATCGGAGCGCGGACGGGGTCGGGCGATCGACGGGTCCCCGCCAGCGCTACCAGACGAAATACATGAGCAGCCAGGGTAGCACCGCTCCCACGGTCGCGATCGAGAACGCGGCGAAGGCCGCGAGCGCCGGTCCTGCGCCGATGGCCATGCGGGAGAGCATCCGTGCCGCCAGGATGAGGCTGGCGAGCAAGGCCGCGGCGAGCAACAGCAGACGGATGGCGGACAGGTGTCCGATCTCGATGCCTTCGGCGGCAAGCAGTGTTACGGTCAGTGCCGACAGCCCTAGAAAGACGCCGATCCCGCCCAGCGGGATGAGTGCGTAAGCCAGTTGCAGATGGCTGCGCGGACGGCCCGCGAACCGTCCCGCCAGACGCAGCCACAGGCTTATCCAGCCACCGATCAGCAGGGCAGCCAGGCCGATGTAGGCGAGGATCAGCACACCGTCCAGCCAGGTAAACACGTCACTGGCTTCAGGGTAATGAGTGAGCAGCCACCACGGCGCGTCGTCGCCCAGCAGCGCAAAGCTGTCGTGGTCGATCAGCCATGCCGCAATGGTGGTCCTGGCCTGCACGAACCACGGTGAAGCCGACCACTGGAAGGCCCCGATCGCGGTGCCGATCAGGCCGAAAACGAGCAGTCTGACCTCCCACGGTTGGGCATCGTCGGCCTCAAGCTGCGCAATCTCGCTGGCCGGCTTGCGGACCGCCAGCTCCACCGCATCGCGGTGGCCGGCACAGCGCCCGCACATGTGGCAGCCGGCGCTGCTCTGCATGCGCCGGATATCCACCAGCGGAGCACAATTGACCGGTAGCGCACGGGCCGTGTCGGCGCGCTCCCAGCGCGCGCGATCGGTGCGGAAGTGCACCGGGGCGAGGCGCGACAGCAGACCGAACACGCCATTGACCGGGCACAGATGGCGGCACCAGACTCGCTTGCCGCGGCCATACACCAGGCCGACCGCAATTGCGGCAAGGGTCGATCCGCCGAGCACCAGCAGGGCCGCCTTGGGGTACTCGTAGACGCTGACTAGCTGGCCATAGATGGTGGTGCCGAGGAAGGCGACGAAGGGCCAGCCGCCCCACTTGATCCAGCGCGGTACCGGCCGGCCGAGGCCGACCTGGCTGACCTGCTCGGTGACGAAGCCCTCGGGGCACAGCACCCCGCACCAGGCCCTGCCCATCAGCATCATGCTGACCAGTACGAACGGCCACCACAGCCCCCAGAAGACGAACTGGGCAAAGCGGGTGAGGTTGTTCCAGAGGTGTGCCTGGCTGTCGGGCAGGGGCAGGAAGGCCGGAGCGGTGACGAGGAAGGCGTAGGCGATCAGGGTGATCCACTGCAGCGCGAGGATCGCACTGCGGTGGCGCAGCATGAAGCGGCCAAAGGCTGCGAAACGGGTCGGCGCGGGGGCCGGGAGGGTGGCGCTCACACGCTTCTCCGCGGCGCGCGCAGCAGCCAAAGGGTGCCGATCCAGTACAGCATCCACAGCCCAAGGATGCTCAGCGCCGGGCGCGCGCGATAGCCTGCGAAGCTGCCGAGCAGGCCGTTGTCGCGCAGCAGGGCGCTGCTGTCCCACACCGGCTCGACGAGTGGCGGCAGCCATTCGAGATTGAGGAAGGCCTCGAGTCCCGACACCAGCAAACCCGAGGCGAGCAGCAGC
Source organism: Cognatazoarcus halotolerans (assembly GCF_009800965.1). Classification (GTDB taxonomy): domain Bacteria; phylum Pseudomonadota; class Gammaproteobacteria; order Burkholderiales; family Rhodocyclaceae; genus Cognatazoarcus; species Cognatazoarcus halotolerans. Next base: position 306,404 of record NZ_WUAF01000003.1, read on the forward strand.
AACAGCACCTCGCTGATACGGAAGAACACTCGCTGCGGAAGCAGGCGCGAGCCCTTCAGGAAGAGCGCCGCGGTGACCGCCGCGAGCGCTGCACCGATGGCGGCGCCGGCCATCAGTGAAGTCCAGCCGCCGGAATTTTCGGCGATGATGCCGTAGAGGAAGAGCACTGTCTCGGTGCCCTCGCGCCCCACTGCGATCGCCGCGAGCAGGGCCGCGGACAGGCCGCCGGTCTGCTCTGCCGCGCGCGTCAGGCCGGACTCCAGCTCGCGCTTGAGGGTGCGGCCGTGATGGCGCATCCACACCACCATGTGGGTCACCAGCAGCGCGGCAACGATCATGATGCAGGCCTGGAAGGCCTCCAGCGTGTTGCCGGCGAGCTGGGACTGGAAACCCAGCATGGCCAGCGCCAGCACGGCGGCCAGGCCGATGCCGCCCGCGACCCCGAGCCAGAGATGGGCGAGACGGATGCGTCCGTCGCCGCGTGCCTGGATCCATGAATACAGGATGGAGACGATCAGGATGGCCTCGACGCTTTCGCGCCAGATGATGAAGATGGTGTTACCCATGGAAGGCGCTCCTCACTTGGCGACGATCTCGCCCTTGGCGGTGTCGGGATGGAACTCGCCAAAGAACGGGTAGCGACCGGCCTTGAGCGGCGCGAACATGATCTTTCGGGTGACGCCGGGCGCCAGCACGGTTTCCTTGCGCAATTCGGTACTTTCGAACTCTTCCGGACCGGCGTTCCGGTTGGTGATCTCGAGGCGGAAGCGCGTGTCGGCAGGTACCTCGATGACGGACGGGATAAAGCGGCCGTTCTCTGCGACCAGCGTGAAGGTCGGTGTGTCGGCGAGCGCGGTGCTCGCCGCGACGGCAAGGCAAAGGGCGGGTACAAGGCGGTGCATGGAGCGGTTCTCGAAACGACTCGACCCCGTCACGCCGGAGGCGGTGACGGGGCCTGGTTGCAGGAAGATGGCCCTAGAAGGCATACAGGGCGCGGAGCCCGGCTGCGGTGACCAGATCGGCGTCGCCGTCCGCGCCGGCCCGGCGGATGAATTGCAGGTCCGGCGTCAGGGCGAGGTGGTCGTTGATCTGGAAGCGGTAGTAGAGCTCGGCCAGCTGTTCCGCGCCGCTGGCGACATAACCCCAGTCGGCCAGGCCGGACGAGGCGGAGCGGAATCCGTCGGCGCTGCGCAGCCATGCCCAGGCAAAGCCGGCGCCGTCCTGGCTGCGCCCCCAGCCATCACCAGTGAGCTCGCCGCCCACCGTCACAGCGCGGTCGAACGCGGCGCGGCCACGCATGCCTTGACCGTAGCGGGCGAACAGGCTCAGCGATTCGCTCACCTTCTGGTCGGCGCTGATGCCCCAGCCGGCATGGTCACGCTCGACACCGTCGTAGCCTTCCGCCTGGGGGTTGTTCCAGGCATACAGACGGTAGCTGCCGTCGAGTCCGCCGAAGGCTTTCAGGTTCTTCTCGAGCTGGGCGATGACGAAGGGGCGGGTGAAACTCCGACCGAAGGTGCTCGCGTCGCCGGCGCCGAACAGCCCGAGCGAGGCGCCCCAGCCGTTCTCGTCGTTCATCCACGCAACGCGCATGCCCGGGGTGAAGCCGTACTGGTCGGCGCCAAGCTGGCCGCCCGAATCGAGCAGCGGGTTGTGCACAAACACGTTGTTCAGGAAGCGGCTCGATTCGTCATCGGCGAGCGCGTTCTGATCGAAGAATGCGAAGGGGTCGATCTTGCCGACGGTGAGTTCCAGATGTGCGGGCGCACCCTCGAGCGAGGCGGCGCCGATCGGCATATCGAGCTGGTACCAGGCCTGGGCGAGGATGGCAGTGGCGTTCCCGTCCGGCACGCCGTCCTGCTCGAAGGCCATGCTGTTGGTGGCCCCGGTAAAGAAGGGGCGGGTGTCGGTGTGGCTGCCTCCCTGGCCGAAACGGGCGTGGACGAAAAACTTGCCTTCGCCGTCGCCAATGCGACCGCCCGGCAGGGTGACCCCGAGGTCGCCACGCCAGCCAAGCACGGTCTCGTTCCGGCCGTCCACGCGACCTTCGCCCGACATGCGTTGCGCCACCGTACCGACGCTCAACTCGGCGGAGATCCCTTCGAGTGTTTCGGCGAGCGCCGTGGCGGGTGCGGCTGCTGCAGCCCGCTGTTCGACGGTCTTCAGGCGGGCGGCCACCGCCGGCTCACCCTCGGTGATGCGCTCGTTGTCGAGGGCTGTGCTCAGCGCACGGTTCTCGGCTTCCAGCCTGGCGACGCGCTCGGCAAGTTGCCGGACCATTGCGCGCAGATCGCCGTCGTCGGCCGCCATCGCCGGAGAAGTGCTGATCAGCAAGGCGAGCGCCGCGGCGCCCGGAAGCAGGGTTCGGCGCATCAATAACCACCCTTCTTGCCGATGCCGGCGTAGGTGAATTCATACTCGACGGTGAAGGGTGCGAACCACGGCTTCACGCCGGTCTCGCGGTCGGTGTGGCGGCCAAAGTGGGCGTGCGGGTTGGCCGTTGGCGGAGCGATGGTGTATTTCACCGTGTACTTGCCCGGCCCCATGAGCTTGACGTTGTTCCCGTAGTGCGGCCCGTCGCTGGCGACCATGGGCATGAAATCACCCTTCAGCACCTCGGCCGAACCCTTCTTGCTGATTTCGTAATTGATCACCAGATAGGGAATCCAGTCTCCCTCGGCGAAGCCGTTGGGATTGCCTGCCGCCGCACGGATGTCGGCTTCCATGTGTACATCGCTCTTCGCCGCTGGCGTCATCATCCCGGCGGGCTCCATTTCCACCGGCTGCAGGTAAACCGCTGCGATTTCCATGCCGTGCAAGTGCTGAGGGGTGCCGATCGGATATTCGAGCGCATGGCTGGTGAGCGGTAGGGAGATCAGTGCCAGGGTGGCGAGGTGGCGTGCGGAAAGCATGGAAGGGGCTCCAGATGAGTTTGTGAAATATTACGAATAATGAGAATGATTTGCAATTATATTTTCTTCCTGGAAGGGCGATGTTCGCGGGACGGTCGGGCGGGCGCCGGGGCCGCCCGATGCAGGCCCTGCGCCTTGGTTCTACAATGCCGCCATGAAGACGCTCCGCCCCCTGATGCTGGCCGGTTCTCTGCTGGCCACCGCTACGCTTCCCGCCCTCGCGGCCGACGACTTTTCCGCCTGCCTTGCCGGCCTGCGCAAAGATGCCGCGGCGAGCGGGGTGAGCGGCGCGACCTACGAAAGATTCACCGGCGGGCTCGAGCCCGACATGTCAGTGGTTGAGTCGCTCGACTATCAGCCCGAATTCCGGACACCGATCTGGGACTATCTCGCGGCCCTGGTCGACGACGAGCGCATCGCGGATGGTCGCGCGATGCTGGTGCAGTGGGCGGATACCCTCAAGGCGGTTGAGGCGCGTTTTGGCGTCGATGCCGCTACCGTTGTCGCGGTGTGGGGCGTGGAGAGCAACTATGGCCGGAATTTCGGCAAGCGTCCGCTGGTCACTTCGCTGGCAACGCTGTCATGCTTCGGCCGCCGGCAGAACTATTTCCGCGGCGAATTCTTTACCACCCTGAAGATTCTCCAGGAGGGCCATGTCGCACCGGAGCATCTCAACGGCTCCTGGGCGGGTGCTTTCGGTCATACCCAGTTCATGCCCTCGACCTTCATGCGGGTCGCGGTGGATTTCGACGGAGATGGGCGGCGTGACCTGGTCGACAGCGTACCCGACGCGCTCGCCTCGACAGCCAACTACCTCGCCCGGGCGGGCTGGCGCAGTGGCGAGCCGTGGGGTTACGAGGTCAGGCTGCCGCAGGGCTTCGATGCGAACCTGGCGGGCCGCAAGAAACGCCGGCCCCTGGCCGAATGGGTCGCCATGGGGGTGACGAGGATCGGCGATCAGCCAATGGCGCCGCATGACGGCCCGGCGGCCGTGCTGTTGCCCGCCGGCGCCGAGGGGCCAGCCTTCCTGGTATTCCGTAACTTCGATGCGATCTACAGCTACAACGCGGCCGAAAGCTATGCGTTGGCGATCGCCCATCTGTCGGACCGGCTCAGGGGGGGCGGTGAATTCATCACCCCCTGGCCGACCGACGATGCCGGCATCTCGCGCGCCGAGCGCCGCGAGCTGCAAACCCTGCTGCTGACGCGCGGCCACGACATCGGCGAGGTGGATGGCATGATCGGCAGCCGCACCCGCGAGGCGATCAAGGTCGAGCAGACGGGCCTCGGTTTCGAGGCCAACGGCCGGGCCGGACGCAAGATCCTCGATGCCTTGCGCCGACAGCCGCCGCCCGCGACGGCACCCGACGCTAATCCTGCCCGCTAGGGACCGCCCGGGGGCCGAAACGCACCGGCGGATGCGGAAAGAGTTCGTCGAGCGGCACCGAGCGGCCGGTGTCCTGCACCTCGCGGGCGTGGTGGCGCTGCAGCTCGCGCGGCGAGGGGACGCCGCAGGAATGGGCGATGAGGCCGACCTCGTGGGTGAGGTTGCGGTGAAAGCTCGCCACCCGCACCGCCTTGTCGGCTGGGTCCAGGCCGTACTGCAGGCGCGGGTCGTGGGTGGTGATGCCGGTGGGGCAGGTGTTGCGGTTGCACTGCAGCGCCTGGATGCAGCCCAGCGCGAACATGAAGCCGCGCGCGGTCACCACTACGTCGGCGCCGAGGCACAGCGCCCAGGCGACGTTGCCGGGCACCATCAGCTTGCCCGAGGCGATCACCCGAACCCGCTCGCGCAGGCCGTATTCGACGAGTTTGTCGACCACCACCGGCAAGGCCTCGCGCAGCGACAGGCCGACCATGTCGATGAGCGGCTGCGGCGCGGCGCCGGTACCGCCTTCGGCGCCATCCACGGTGATGAAGTCGGGCGCCGACGCGCTGCCGCGCGCATTGATCTCGGTAGCGAGGCGGTCCAGCCAGCCGCTCTGGCCGATCACCGTCTTGATGCCGACCGGCTTGCCGGTGATCTCGCGCACGCGGGCGATCAGGTCGAGCAGGTCGGCCTCGGAATGGATGTCCTTGTGACGGTTGGGGCTGATCGAATCATGACCCACCGCGATGCCGCGGATCTCGGCGATCTCGGGGGTGACCTTGGCGCCGGGCAGGATGCCGCCTTTGCCGGGCTTGGCGCCCTGGCTGAGCTTGATTTCGATCATCCTGACCTGTGGATGGGCGGCGACCGCGCGCAGCTTGTCCTCGGACAGCTGTCCGTCGAGGTCGCGCACGCCGTACTTGGCGGTGCCGATCTGGAACACGATGTCGCAGCCGCCCTCGAGGTGGTAGGGCGAGAGCCCGCCCTCGCCGGTGTTCATCCAGCAGCCCGCCATCTTGGCGCCGCGAGACAACGCCAGCACCGCCGGCCTTGAGATCGCGCCGAAGCTCATGCCCGAGATGTTGATGACGCTAGAGGTGGTGTAGGGCTGGCGGGCGTAGGGGCCGAAGGTCAGCGGCGCGGGCTCGACCGCGTCCTCGTCGAGGGTCGGGTAGGGGCAGTTGAGGAAGACGATGTTGCCGCGCTCGTGGATGTTGCGGGTCGAGCCGAAGGCCACCGTGTTGTCGACGTTCTTGGCAGCGCGATAGACCCACACCCGCTGGGCGCGGTTGAAGGGCAGCTCCTCGCGATCCATGGCGAAGAAGTACTGGCGGAAGAACTCGCCGAGGTGCTCGAACAGGTAGCGGAAGCGCCCGATCACCGGGAAGTTGCGGCGGATGGTCTGCTTCGTCTGGTTGCGGTCGACCACGTACATCCACAGCAGCGCGAGGATGGCGAGGCCGATGCAGAACACCAGCAGGGTCGAGGCGATGTCGAGAAAACGATGGGTGATAGTGGAAATCTCGCTCCACAGCATGCTGCAGCTCTCCGTGTGTGAGTGAGTGCGGCCCGCGGGCGGGCCGGGTCAGTATCGGGGCAAAGCCTCGGCCAGGGTGTGCCCCGGGCGGCGGATCGGCTCGGTCTTGGGCGTGTTCTTCATGTGCAGGCGCCAGAAGTAGCCGATCAGGTTGTCGCCCCACGAGATGGCCTTGCGCGGCAGGGTCAGCGGGTCGTCGGCCGGGGTGGCCGGCGAGCGCACGCAGGTGGTCGCCGAGGCATAGCCTGCGTCGGCCACCGCATCGACGGCGCGGCGGTCGTGGCTGCCGTAGGGGTAACAGAAGTGGCGCACTTCCTCGCCGAGCACGTCCTCGAGCGCGGCCTTGGAGCGACGGACATCGTCGCGGATGATCTCGGTGCCTTGCTGGGCGAGTTTGAGATGGCCGGCGCCATGCGAGCCGAAATCGATGCCCTCGCCACGCAACTGGCGGATGCGCTGTGCGCTCATGATCGGTGGGGTGGCCCGGCCGTCGGCGGCGAACCAGCTCGAGGGTTTCCCGAGCAGGTCGGAGATCATGTAGACCATGGCCGGGAAGCGGTGCCTGCTGAGCACCGGAAAGGCGTATTCGTAGAAGTTCTCGTAGCCGTCGTCGAAGGTCAGCGCCACCGCCTTGTCCGGCACCGGGGCCTGCCCGCGCAGGCAGGCCAGCACCTGATCCATCGACAGCACGGTGTAACCGAAGCGTGCCAGATAGGCCATCTGGCTGGCGAAGCGGCGATGGTCGCAATAGGTCGAGCGATGCGCCTTCATCGGCGCGAACTCGCCGACCTGGTGGTACATGAGGATGTTGATGCCCTTGCTCATCTCAGCGATTGTCCAGCAATTGCGCATAAAGCGCACGATACTGCTCGATCACCGCGGCTTCCGAAAAATCGGCATCGATGCGTGCGAGGCCGTGTTCGAGCAGGGCGGTCTGCAATGCCGGGTTGCGGATGACGTGCTCCATGCCGGCGGCGAGTGCCGCGCCGTCGTCGCAGGGCACGACCCAGGCATCTTCGCCGTGGCGGGTGATCTCGCGGGCACCGCGGAAGGCGCTCGCCACCAGTGGCTTGCCGTAGGCCCAGGCTTCGAGGATCACGTTGCCCAGGGTCTCGGCGTCGCGCGAGGGGAATACCACCATGTCGGCGATGCGGAACCACGGCGCCGGGTCGTGCTGCCAGCCGGCCCACAGGATGCGATCGGCCACGCCGAGCTGGCGTGCCTGTTCGGCGAGCGAATCCTTGAGGCCGCCGTCGCCGAGCACCACCAGGCGCAGTCGCCGCCCGTCGATCTCGGCGGGCAGGCGGCCCATTGCCTCGACCAGGAAACGATGGCCCTTGACGTCGATGAGCCGCCCCGCAGTGACCATCAGCCAGTCGCCGGCCTGCAGGTCGATGCGCGCGCGCAGCGCTGCCAGTTCGGCTTCGGGCACGGCCTTCGCCGGGTCCGCAAAATTGGTGATATGGAACACCCGTGAGGCAGGCAGGCCGCCCTTGACCATCCAGTCGCACAAGCCCCTGGTGTTGCCGATCCAGGCGTGGGCATGGCGGAAGGGGTCGAGCTTGTAATAGCCGCCGAGGCGCGACAGGTGCACCTTGCCGCGACCGGGTTCGAGGTGGGTGAGGCGGGTAGCGCGGCCCATGTAGGTCTGCACGATCGGCGCGTCGCTGGCCTTGACGAGGCGAGACACCTCGAAGCGGGTGAGCGGATCCCACACGGTGCGGAAGGGCAGTTCGCGGTGCGGCAGATCGGCGAGGTGATGGATCGCGAGTTCCGAGCCTCGGCGCACCACCGCCTCCACGGGTTCGCCATGGCGCACCATGGCATGCAGGAAGCGGGTGAACCAGCGTTCGGCGCCGCCCATCTTCTTGCTGCCGATGAGATGGAGCGATTTCATTGGCCGAGCACCTTTTTGTAGATTGCCAAATTGCCTTCGCACATCACCTGGGTGGAGAACTCCCGCAGTACCAGTGCGCGGCCGGCTTCGCCCATGGTGCTGCGCAGCTGCGCGTCGCCGAGCAGGCGGTTCATCGCCGTTGCCAGTGCGGGCACGTCGCCGGGCGCGATCAAGAGACCGTTTTCGCCGTCGCGCACCGCCTCGGGCATGCCGCCGGCGCGGCTGGCGACGATCGGCACCCGCGCCGCCGAGGCCTGCAGCAGTGAGACGCCGAGGCCTTCCATGTCGGCCGGGTGGACCAGCAGGTCGAGGCAGCCCAGCACCGTCGGCAGGTTGTCGACGAAACCCATCAGGCGGACGTTGTCCGAGAGATCCTGGTCGATGATCGCCTGCTTGATCTCCGCCTCGAGCGGCCCGCGGCCGAAGATCAGCACCTGCAGCCGGGGATGCTGCCGCAACACCTCGGGGAGGGCGGCCAGCAGGTGGCGATGACCCTTGCGCTCGATTAGCTGGGCCACCATGCCGGCCAGCGGCGTGTCGGCCGCGAGGCCCAGTTTCGTTCGGTAGGCGGCCTTGTCGTAGTTGACCAGATAGGGCCTGGCATCGACCGCACTGCGTACGCAGCTCACCTTCTCCGGCGCCAGGCCTTCGGCCAGGAGCACTTCGCGGATACCCTCGGAGATGGTGATGACATGGTCGTAGAGCCGGTATTTGGCGCTGACCAGCCAGTGTGGCTCGGGGTTGTCGACCCGCCGCGACAGCACGCACGGTACCCCCGCCAGGCGGGCGGCGATACCGCCCCACAGGTCCGCTCCGCGGCGGCTGTGCAGATGGACGAGGTCGGGCCGCTGCTCGCGGATGAGGCGCTTGAGCCGGAAAACCAGGCCAACGTCGGCGTCACCCTTCATTGCCCGCTCGAAGACCCGGCCGTGCTGCCGGGCGGCCTCGGCGATGTGCGCGCCGGGTGGGCAGGCCAGCAGGTTGTCCACGCCGAGCCGGGCGAGCCCTTCCATGATGTACAGGACTTGCCGGGCACCGCCGTAGAGGTGGCGCCCCGATTCGACGTGGAGAACCTTCATGCGGCGGGCCTTGCCGCCATGACCTGGCGAGCCTCGTCCATGACACGCTCGGGGGAGATGTCGCGCAGGCAGGTGAAGGCGCCGTTGCAGGTCGGGCGGCGGCGGCACGGCGAGCACTCGAGACCCAGCCAGATCACCTTGCCGTTGGCCCGGCAGGTATCGAGGTAGGGACGGGTGGAGCCGAAGATTGCCACCGTCGGGGTGTTGAAGGCGGTGCCCATGTGGGTCAGGCCGGTGTCCACGCCGATCAGCAGGCCGGCGTGGCGGATCAGCGCGGCGGCTTCGGGCAAGTGGGTGGCGCCGGCGAGTTGTACCACGCCCGGGCTGGCCGCGGCGATGCGCTCGGCGGCTTCGCGGTCGGCTGGTCCGCCGAGAATCACCGGGGTCAGGCCGAGCTCGTTGCTCACCCGCGGCGCGAGCGCCTGCCAGGCATCCTCGAACCAGTGCTTCTGCGGGCGCGTGGTGAAGGGCGCGAACACCGCGAAGCGCTCCGGCTCGAGGTGGTGTCGGCCCATCAGCGCGCGGGTCTTGATCTCGGTCTCGTCCGCGACATGCAGGGTGGGCAGGAACTCACCCGCATCGAGCCCGAGCTGTTCGGCCAGATACAGATACTCCGAGCTGATCCGTCGCGGGATGCCGCCCTTGGGGATGACCTCGGTCATGAGCCACTGGCTGCCCTCGCGCGAACCCAGGCCGATGCGCCGCTTCGCGCCCGACAGCCAGGTCAGCGCGCCGCTCTTGAGCAGGCTCTGCATGTCGATCGCGGTGTCGAACTGCTTGGCGCGCAGCATCGTGCGGAACTGGCGGACGCGGCCGAACAGCTCGCCGTAGAGCTTCTCCTTCCACAGGCGCTTCCATTCGGCCTTGGGCCATAGCACGAGTTCGTCGATGGCCGGATCGGCTTCCAGCAACTCATGGATGCCGGGCTCGACCAGCCAAGCGACATGGGCCTTGGGGTGGCTGCGCTTGATCGCCGCCGCAAACGGCGAGGCAAATACCACGTCGCCGATGGCCGAGGTGCGGACGATGAGGACGCGTTTCATGGTCGATTCAATCTAGACCAGCAGGTCCCAGGATAGCGGGGTGCCCTTGGCGACGTCGTGCTTGACTTTCTTGCCCATCGCCAGATCGATGAACTTGGGCGGCAGGCCGAGGCCGGGGCGGATCGCGCGCAGGTTGGCCGGCGTGAACACCTCGCCCGCCTTCATGTCTTCGGCGATGTACAGGCTGCGGCGGAACACCTTGGACTTTTCCTCGGCGGCGGTGGCGCCGTAGCTGACCTTGCCGAGCGCCTGCCAGGCGCGCTCCGTCTCCACCACCAGGCTGGCCATTTCGGCCGGTTCCATCGAGAAGGCCGAGTCCACACCGCCGTCGGCGCGGGCGAGGGTGAAGTGCTTCTCCACCACGGTGGCACCAAGCGCCACGCTTGCCACCGACACGCCCACGCCCATGGTGTGGTCCGACAGGCCGACCTCGGTGCCGAACAGCTCGCGCAGGTGCGGGATGGTCAGGATGTTGGTGTTGGCCGGCGTGGCCGGATAGGTGCTGGTGCACTTGAGCAGGATCAGGTCGTCGCAGCCGGCCTCGCGGGCCGCCCGCACGGTCTCGTCAAGCTCGGCCACACTGGCCATGCCGGTCGAGATGATCAGTGGCTTGCCGGTCGCGGCAACCTTGCGGATCAGCGGCAGGTCGGTGTTTTCGAACGAGGCAATCTTGTAGCAGGCAACCTCGAGATCCTCGAGAAAGTCGACCGCTGTCGCGTCGAAGGGCGTGCTGAACGGGACCATGCCGCGTTCCCGCGCGCGCTCGAAGATCGGTGCGTGCCATTCCCAGGGCGTGTAGGCCTCGCCGTAGAGTGCGTACAGGCTCTTGCCCTTCCACAGGCTGTTCTTGTCGGCGATGAAGAACTCGCGCTCGGCAAGATCCAAGGTCATGGTGTCGGGCATGTAGGTCTGGATCTTGAGGGCATGCGCACCGCTGGCGGCGGCGGCCTCGACGATCTCCAGTGCACGATCGAGCGACTGGTTGTGGTTGCCCGACATCTCGGCAATGACGAAGGGCCGATGGTCTCGGCCGACGAGGCGGCCGCCGATGTCGATGGTCTTGTTCATGGATGAATCCTCTTGCGATAGCGCGTTTGCTGCAAGGCATAGCCGCAGCCGGCGAACAGCCGGTGCGAGGCATGATTGTCGCCGAGTACCTCGGCAAGCAGGGTGTCCAGGGCCGGGTGCGTCTCGCCGAGCCAGGCTTCGGCCGCGGTCAGCAAGGCACTGCCAAGGCCTTCCCCGCCCTTGCCCGGCACCAGATAGATCGACACCTCGGCGGCGGTCGCGTCGATGTCGAAGCGTACCACTCCCACCGGTTCTCCCGCGCGCGAGCCGATCAGCAGCGGGCGGTCGGGGTCGGCCAGCACCGCAGCCAGCCAGCGCGCGTGGTCGGCCTGCGGGATCGGCGTGCTGGAACGCGATACTGCGCGGATCTCCGGGCTGTTGCGCCAGGCGAACAGTGATGCCGAGTCGGCCGCGGTGGCCTGGCGCACCTCGATCTCGCTGATTCCCATGGCGCGTACCACCCGCGCCACGCCACGCCCGTCGACCGCCGCCATGCCGGTGGCCGAGAGCAGGCGGCGCAGACCGGCGCCCTCGAGCAGCACAGCGAGGTGCCGGGCGATCGCTGCGGCGTCGGTGGCGGAAATGTCGGGACCGTGCAGCAGTCCGGCGCGGCTGGCGTCGTGGATGAGCTGGCGCTGGTTGTCGGCGAGGCACAGCGCCAGCGTCGGCAGGCCCAGCG
>NZ_WUAF01000040.1 GCF_009800965.1 Cognatazoarcus halotolerans
TGCTCTCGGCCCGCGGGCCGAGAGCATCGGCCACTTCATTCTTCCCTTCCATCTTTGAACTCCTTGTCAAAAATGGGTGGGGAATTTTCAGTTCCCACAACTGGGGATTATTGGGTTCCTACTGACATCTGTGGATCGTCGGCGACGCGAGCAAGTTCAACGCAGAAGGCGCGGTACCCACCAACATCACCCGCCGCAATGTCCTGCGCAGCGCAGACGAGAACGACTGGCACAGCCTGCAGGCAATCCACCTCCTCGCCTCGCTTGCCGCGCTGCTGCACGACCTCGGCAAGGCCACCCGGGCCTTCCAGGACCGGCTCAAGCCCGGCAGCCCGGTCGAACGCAACCAGTACCGCCACGAGTGGGTCTCCCTGCGCCTCTTCGAATCCTTCGTCGGCAACAGCGGCGACGCAGAGTGGTTGCAGCGTCTGATCGCCCCCACCCCGGCCGACGACGCGAGCTGGACCGCGCCGGGCCGCCTGCTGCGCGATGGCCTCGACACGGCAGCGAGCAAAGACAAGCCCTTTGCGAAACTACCGCCACTTGCACGTGGGGTCGGCTGGCTGATCCTCACCCATCACCGCCTCCCGGTGATGCCGGCCACTGACGCCGAAGGCCGCCGCCTCTGGCTCGGTGCACGGGTGCGCAACTTCTCCAGCGCCCAACTCGACCAGCTGCTCGAAAAGGTCGACGCGGAATGGAACGAGCAGCCCACCAGCACCGCCGCCGCAGACCTCGCCCCTTACTGGGACTTTCCCCACGGCCTGCCGGTCACGACCGAACTCTGGCGCAAGCGCGCCGCCCGCCTCGCCACCCGGCTGCAGACCCAGCTCGCCAGCACCACGGGCGCCGAACCCCTGGCTGACCCTTACGTGATGCACCTCGCCCGCCTCGGCCTGATGCTCGCCGACCATCACTACTCAAGCCTCACCGACCGCCAAGCGCGCAGCGACCTCAACGACGCCTATCCCCTCTACGCCAACACCGTGCGCAAGACCGGCGCCTACAACCAGACCCTCGACGAACACCTGCTCGGCGTTGCGCGCCATGCCGGGGTAGTCGCCCATGCGCTGCCAGGTTTCGAGCTCCACCTCGCACGCCTTGCCCGCCACAAGGGACTGCGCCGACGCAGTGCCGATCCGCGCTTCCGCTGGCAGGACCGTGCCGCCGACCTCGCTGCCGCAGTGCGCGAACGCAGCGCGCGCCAGGGCGCCTTCATCGTCGACATGGCCTCCACCGGCTGCGGCAAGACCCTCGCCAACGCCCGCATCATGTACGCCCTCGCCGACCCGGCACGGGGCATGCGCTGCGCCTTTGCCCTTGGCCTGCGTACCCTGACACTTCAGACCGGTCGCGCCTTCCGCAAGGAACTGCAGCTCTCCGAGGAGGAAGTCGCCATCCTTGTCGGCGGCGCCCCAAATCGCGAACTCTTCAACTACTACGAGGCCCAGGCCGAAGCCACCGGCTCCGCCTCGACCCAGGACCTGCTGGCCAAAGACAGCCATGTCGTCTTCGAAGGCAATGCCCGGCATCCGCTGTTGCAGCGCCTCGGCCACGCCCCCCAGGTACACAAGCTGCTCGCCGCCCCGCTGCTGGTGTGCACCATCGACCACCTCACCCCCGCTACCGAAAGCCAGCGTGGCGGGCGCCAGATCGCCCCGATGCTGCGCCTGATGAGCGGCGACCTGGTGCTCGACGAGCCCGACGATTTCGACATCGACGATCTCCCGGCCCTCGCCCGACTGGTGCACTGGGCCGGCCTGCTCGGTGCCCGCGTGCTGCTCTCCTCGGCCACCTTGCCGCCGGCGCTCGTCGAAGGACTGTTCGACGCCTATCGCGATGGGCGCAGCTGGTTCCAGCGCAACCGCGGCAAGCCGTCGGGCACGCCACCTGAAGTGTGCTGCATCTGGGTGGACGAATACCGCCAGACCGCCACCGACTGCGCCGACGTCGCCGCCTTCGCCAGCGCCCATCTCGACTTTGCCCGCCAGCGCCACACCCACCTCGGCGCTGAAGCTGTGCGCCGCCGTAGCGCCTTGCTACCCTTCCATCCCGATAGCCACGACCCGGCAGTGATCCGCCAGCAGTTCGCAAGTAGTGTGCGCGAGGCCGCACTGCGCCTCCACGCCGACCATCACGACCTTGCTCCGCACAGCGGCAAGCGGATCAGCTTCGGGCTGGTCCGCATGGCCAACATCGACCCCCTGTTAGACGTCGCCCTCGCCCTCTTCGCCCTGGGTGCTCCGGAGAATGTACGCATCCACCTGTGCCCCTACCATGCCCGTTTTCCGCTGATTGTCCGCTCCGAAATCGAGCATCGGCTGGATGCCGCCCTGAACCGCCGCCGCCCGCAGGCGGCGTTCGATCTGCCTGAGATCCGCGCCCTGCTCGATGCTTCACCAGAAGCCGACCATCTCTTCATCGTGCTCGGCAGCCCAGTATGCGAAGTGGGCCGGGATCACGACTATGACTGGGCCGTCGTCGAGCCCTCATCAATGCGCTCCCTGATCCAGCTCGCCGGCCGCATCCGCCGCCATCGCCCTAACCCCGTCGCAACCCCCAACCTATTGGTCTTCGAGACCAACCTGCGCCACTTCGAACACCCTGGCAAGCCTGCCTACTGGAAGCCCGGCTTCGAAACCCGGGACGCCCCCTTCCACCTGCAGACCCATGATCTCGCCGCGCTGCTGGCCCCCGCCGAGCGCGAGGTCATCGACGCCCGCCCGCGCATCCTGCCCCGGCCCGACGCCGAGCTCGCCCCCGACCGCCACCTGGTGGACCTCGAACACGCCCGCCTCGACCAACAGATGCGCCCGCAGCAGGACAGCGCCGGCCTCACCGCCTACCAGATCCGTGCCGGCCGAAAACCCAAGCAACTCCTCAACGCCACCAGCCACTGGCTGCGCCCGGGCGCCTGGCTCACGGCAGTCCTGCCCCAGCAACAGCCCTTCCGCGCCGATCCCGAGCCCACCGTCGATCTGGCGCTCTTACCGGACGAGGACGAGAGCGCCTGCCTGCTGCACCGGGTCGTCGACCAGCAGCGCGGCCACCCGGCGCTCAACGTTCCGGTCGAAGAAAGCCTTCAGCGGCTCCCGGATGCCACCGTCACCGGCGCCCGCATCGCCCCGTGGATCGCGGTCGACCTCCTCGACGCTCTCGCCACCCAGGCCAACGCACAGGACATCCCCCTGAGCGCCAGCGCCCAACGCTACGCCACCGTTACTGTTCCAGACAGTGAACAGGGCTGGCGTTTCCACCCGGTGCTCGGCTTCGGGCGACGCAAATGAATCAGGCGCCCATAGGCGCCTGATTTCTGCCTACGCGGCAGTGAAGATGACTCGGTCACCGAGCGGTGAGCATTTCTGAGCTGCCTCGCGGCAGTTGCAAGATCGTAGCAGAGCGTCTAATCTTTGTTTGCCAGCTTTTTTATGACTCGTATTTCACCTAACGGTGAGCAGGTCTTTAAAATGGAGCCCCTCTGAAGATGGCAGTCTCCAGAGGGGCGGGTTCGCAACGCAGCTAGCTGTGGTCCAGCAACCAACCGCGGGTGTTGGCGCCGACCGAAAACTGACCATCTGAAGGGGTGTGTACCGACTGAAAATTGACCAGGGTGTTTAACCTGCCTGCCTCATTTTGAGGCGGGGTGTTTGAGGTGATCACCATGGAAATGTTGGG
>NZ_WUAF01000041.1 GCF_009800965.1 Cognatazoarcus halotolerans
GCTCCTCGAGAAGGCGCGCACGTGCATGGAGCGAATCGCTGCGATGCCGGATCGAGTTCGGTCGTATTTCACCCATGAGTACGTTCGATATGCTTTGTAAGTTAGCTATTTGATTGCCGGGTTGATAACAAGCGTCGGCAACAGCTGTGAACATTCCCTAAAGAAATGGCACGCTCCCTCGATGGCTATATTTCCGGACTGGAACTCAAGCACTCTCCACCGTACCTGTGACCGCACCGAACCTTCAGTGCCGACACGATTGCCTAACCTGCCAGGTTCTCTTCCGATACCGGCGCCAGCCACTGGCCGATTACCACCTGCCAGCCACTGGCCGATTACCACCTGCCAGCCACTCACAACTGTCCATGAAGCGAATATTGTTTCAACTTCATGCCTTTCGTTTATTTCAACCCGTGGCGCATAGCAACTCCGCAAGCGCAACAGCCCCAAATTCGGCATTCATATGGAAATAGTCATTCGCTTCATGCTGGCTCCTCAGGCCCTTCTTCAGCTTGACAGATCCGCGTGAGTATTCCCCTTTCGTGAATACCCTTTGTTCAAGCGTACAGCCTGGCTGTTCAACAAAATCACACAGATCCTTGAACGCGGCAAATTTGGAAGACTGATAGAAATCAAAAACTCGATCGCGCACACGATCATTCAGGAAGTACGTATATCTTTCGTCCGACAGAACCTCAGTCGTTGGAAACGGGTTCGGTGCATACGCCTTTGGCGCACTGGAAATTTCGCTCAACATCTGAAGTAGGCCAACAGCATTTGATTGAAACAAGGTCTCGTGCATCGCTGCCGTCAAGAATTCCCATGAAACAAGCTGGTAGCTCGACGAAGAGGGATCATACCCATCGATCGTCCTGTGCTTGTCAAGCAATGCCATCAGGTGAACAAAGCTGAAACCCATGCCAACGCATATGTAGGCATCGAGATCTCCTGGAATATAGTCATATGTCTCCGACGTCCACTTCAAATTTTCCTTAGTCAAAGGAGACGTCGGCACAAGATTCCCCCCATCGACTTTAAGAAATCGCATACTCGTCGTGGGGGATCCAAAAAAAACCAACTCATAGTCAGCAAATCGATCTTTCAATATCTCCCATCCCAATTTATAAGCGGCGAGATGTGAATTACCGATGACACCAATTCTCCTCATTGCTTCTTTCCCCCTGCAAACGCCTCCAGCAGTGCATCCTCACAAATCGGGTCTTCACCTTCTTGGGGTGCACTGGAAGCATTTTGATTTTGTTTTTTGCCATCGGAAATCGGAGATGCTGTCAATTCAGCTCCGGAATTAGGGATGTGCTCAGAGAAAAAGACCTTCATCACTGCGGCAACTCCGGATGGATGAACGGATCGGCGATTTTCCTTGAATAATGCGGATCCGAGAAAAGGGGTGCTGAACATCTCAAACGAAGGAAAATAATCTATATCCTCAAACTGCTCATAGAGTTCCGCCGCGACCGCACGCAGAATTGATTTAGATCTTACCGTTGCAGAAAGAACATGTGCGTCACAATACGTCGCAGTCAAAGGAACAGGAGAAACCGTAATCAGAAATTTGGCTGACGAATTTACCGCCAGCACCAGCTCACGAAAAGCAAGAAAATCTTCATAAATTTCAAAGAAACGGAAATTCTTGAATGAGTACACATCTGGATCAAAATCTCCAGCAACAACTCCCGGTGCAGTCGGATAGACGAGACCAGAAACGTCATGCATCCAGGCTTCGGTCAAGCCAAGAGTAAAGACAAATAAACCGCACTCTTTCAAAACCCGTCGAAATCTGCGAAGGTGGTCCAAGCGTTGCAGAACCACCTCATCAGGCGAACTAAGGCCTTCGGGTTCAACATTTGGGCGAAGCGCATCGTAATAACGCCCCCCCTTCGTCCAGACATACAGGGCAGGATCTAGCGGCGAATCACCCAGCGCCTCTCTCGCTAGCTGAAAAAGTTGCCTTGCAGTATATATATTTCCGTGCCTTGCGGAATACAAACCATAACCAAACGAATTGGCGACTTTCCCACGAAGTAGATAGCTTTCGGGTGCGGGCTCACTGTCAATGACATCGTAGCCGTTCTTGCGCAACCCTTTTGCAATTTCCTGCGCGAAGCAACTGCCTGCGGTGGCTATCTTCAGCCCATCGATTGAAAATTTCTTTTTGTAAAGGCTAGAAATACTATTTGGATCCTTACCTTCGATCGCAAGCTTCCAGAACTGCCTGCCGGGTAGACACTCGTATGGAGAAGTCATAAAAAATCCTTTGCATTATCGACAATCAAATATATGCAGAACCACCGATGGCAACCTATGTTCTATTGCTTCATTGCCGTCTATTTTTTCGAATCACGACGACATGAAATTTTTCAATAGATCAGCGGTGGTATTGCTTCCTCGATACTGCTCTGTCGATCGAATTAGCACTCCATGCGCCACAAACAAACCGATAGCCCGTTGCAGTATCGCCCAAGGTCATGGTGTCGGGCATGTATGTCTGGATTTTGAGGGCGTGTGCGCCGCTGGCGGCGGCGGCCTCGACGATCTCCAGCGCGCGATCGAGCGACTGGTTATGGTTGCCCGACATCTCGGCGATGACGAAGGGGCGGTGATCCCGGCCGACGAGTCGGCCGCCGATGTCGATGGTCTTGTTCATGGGTGAATCCTCTTGCGATAGCGCGTTTGCTGCAAGGCATAGCCGCAGCCGGTAAAAAGTCGATGCGAGGCGCGATTGTCGCCGAGCACCTCGGCAAGCAGGGTGTCCAGGGCCGGGCGCGTCTCGCTGAGCCAGGCTTCGGCCGCGGTCAGCAAGGCACTGCCGAGGCCTTCCCCGCCCTTGCCCGGCACCAGATAGATCGACACCTCGGCGGTGGTCGCGTCGATGTCGAAGCGTACCACTCCCACCGGCTCTCCCGCGCGCGCGCCGATCAGCAGCGGTCGGTCGGGGTCGGCCAGCACCGCGGCCAGCCAGCGCGCGTGGTCGGCCTGCGGGATCGGCGTGCTGGAGCGCGATACCGCGCGGATCTCCGGGCTGTTGCGCCAGGCGAACAGTGATGCCGAGTCGGCCGCGGTGGCTGGGCGCACCTCGATCTCGCTGATTCCCATGGCGCGTACCACCCGCGCTGCGCCGCGCCCGTCGACCGCCGCCATGCCGGTGGCCGAGAGCAAGCGGCGCAGACCGGCGCTGTCCAGCAGCGCAGCGAGGTGTCGGGCGATCGCTGCGGCGTCGGTGGCGGAAATGTCGGGACCGTGCAGCAGTCCGGCGCGGCTGGCGTCGTGGATGAGCTGGCGCTGGTTGTCGGCGAGGCACAGCGCCAGCGTCGGCAGGCCCAGCG
>NZ_WUAF01000042.1 GCF_009800965.1 Cognatazoarcus halotolerans
TGAAGCTCGAGTTGTCCGGATCGCTGACGCCGAAGTTCGCATCCGAGAGCGTCACCGTCTGACCTTCAGAGAGCGTCAGGCTCGCGCTGTCGAGCACCGGGGCATCGTTCACCGGTGTGTAGCTGATCGTCGCGCTCAGCGTGTTCGAGTCGGCCGTGCCGTCGTTGGCCGTCACATCGAAGCTCGGGGCAAACTCGTTGCCATCATCGACGAACTGCACCAGGCCACCAGAGAGATCGGCGCTCGTGAAACTCATGATCGGCGTGCCGGCGGCACTCGAGAGCTGGAAGTAGCCACCCGAGACATTGCTCACCGTGTAAGTGAAGCTCGCGCTGTCGGGGTCGGAGACGCCGAAGTTCGCGCCGGACAAGGTCACCGTCTGGCCTTCACTCACCGTCAGGCTTGCGCTATCGAGCACCGGGGCATCGTTCACCGGCGTATAGCTGATGGTCGCGCTCAGCGTGTTCGAGTCGGCACTGCCGTCATTGACCGTCACATCAAACGCTGGGGCCGCTTCGTTGCCGTCATCGACGAACTGCACCAGGCCTCCGGTGAGATCCGCGCTCGTGAAGGTCGTGATCGGGGTGCCCGCGGCGCTCGAGAGCTGGAAGTAGCCGCCCGAGACGCTGCTCACGGTGTAGGTGAAGCTCGAGCTGTCTGGATCGCTGACGCCGAAGTTCGCGCCAGAAAGGGTGACCGTCTGCCCTTCACTGACCGTCAGGCTCGCGCTGGTGAGCACCGGGGTGTCGTTGACGGGCGTGTAGCTGATGGTCGCACTCAGCGTGTTCGAGTCGGCGCTGCCGTCATTCACCGTCACGTCGAATGCGGGGGCCACCTCGTTACCATCATCGACAAACTGCACCAGGCCACCGATCAGATCGGCGCTCGTGAAGCTCGTGATCGGGGTGCCCGCGGCGCTCGAGAGCTGGAAGTAGCCGCCCGAGACGCTGCTCACCGTATAGGTGAAGCTGCCGCTGTCGGGGTCGCTGACGCCGAAGTTCGCATTGGACAAGGTGACCGTCTGGCCTTCACTCACCGTCAGGCTCGCGCTGGTGAGCACGGGGGTGTCATTGACGGGCGTGTAGCTGATCGTCGCACTCAGCGTGTTCGAATCCGCCGTGCCGTCGTTGACCGTCACGTCGAACGCGGGGGCCGCTTCGTTACCGTCATCGACGAACTGCACCAGGCCGCCAGTGAGATTGGCACTCGTGAAGCTAGTGATGGGCGTGCCGGCCGCGCTCGAGAGCTGAAAGTAGCCACCCGACACGCTGCTCACGGTATAGGTGAAGCTGCCGCTGTCCGGATCGCTGATGCCGAAGTTCGCATCGGACAAGGTGACCGTCTGGCCTTCACTCACCGTCAGGCTCGCGCTGTCGAGCACCGGGGTGTCATTGGCCGGCGTATAGCTGATGGTCGCGCTCAGCGTGTTCGAGTCCGCCGAGCCGTCGTTGACTGTCACGTCAAAGCTCGGCACCACTTCGTTGCCATCATCGACGAACTGCACCAGGCCACCAGTGAGATCGGCGCTCGTGAAACTCGTGATCGGCGTGCCGGGCGCGCTCGAGAGCAGGAAATAGCCCCCCGAGACATTGTTCACCGTGTAAGTGAAGCTCGAGCTGTCCGGGTCGGTGACGCCGAAGTTCGCATCCGAGAGCGTCACCGTCTGACCTTCAGAGAGCGTCAGGCTCGCGCTGTCGAGCACAGGGGTGTCATTGACCGGCGCATAGCTGACCGACGCCGTGAGCGTGTTCGAGTCGGCCGTGCCGTCATTGACCGTCACATCGAAGCTCGGCGCCACTTCGTTGCCGTCATCGACGAACTGCACCAGGCCACCGGTCAGGTCCGCGCTCGTGAAGCTCGTGATCGGGGTGCCGGGCGCGCCGGAGAGCTGGAAGTAGCCACCCGAGACGCTACTCACCGTATAGGTAAAACTGCTGTTGTCCGGGTCGGTGACGCCGAAGTTGGCGCCGGACAGGGTCACCGTCTGACCTTCGGAGACAGTCAGGCTCGCGCTATCGATCACCGGGGCATCGTTCACCGGTGTGTAGCTGATCGTCGCGCTCAGCGTGTTCGAGTCGGTACTGCCGTCATTGGCCGTCACATCGAAGCTCGGGGCAAACTCGTTGCCGTCATCGACGAACTGCACCAGGCCACCGCTGAGGTCGGCACTCGTGAAACTCGTGATCGGGGTGCCGGCGGCACTCGAGAGCTGGAAGTAGCCACCCGAGACACTGCTCACCGTGTAAGTGAAGCTCGCGCTGTCGGGGTCAGTCACACCGAAGTTGCCCGCACCGAGCGTGATCGTTTGGCCTTCAGAAACGGTGAGCGATGCGCCGGTCAGCACCGGGGTGTCATTGACCGGCGTGTAGCCGATCGTCGCCGTGAGCGTGTTCGAGTCAGCGCTGCCGTCGTTGGCCATCACATCGAAGCTCGGGGCAAACTCGTTGCCGTCGTCGACGAACTGGACCAGGCCACTGGTCAGATCAGCGCTCGTGAAACTTGTGATCGGGGTGCCGGGCGCGCCGGAGAGTTGGAAATAACCACCGCTAACGGCACTCACCGTGTAGGTGAAGCTGCTGTTGTCCGGATCGGAGATGCCGAAGTTGGCCGCGCCGAGCGTGACTGTCTGGCCTTCACTCACCGTCAGGCTCGCGCTGTCGAGCACCGGGGTGTCATTGACCGGCGTGTAGCTGATCGTCGCCGACAAGGTGTTCGAGTCGGCTGCGCCGTCGTTGACCGTCACATCAAACGCGGGCGCCGCCTCGTTACCGTCATCGACGAACTGCACCAGGCCACCAGTCAGGTCGGCGCTCGTGAAACTCGTGACCGGGGTACCGGAGGCGCTACTCAATTGGAAGTAACCGCCCGAGACGCCGCTCACCGTGTAGGTGAAGCTCGCGCTGTCTGGGTCAGCCACACCAAAGTTGC
>NZ_WUAF01000043.1 GCF_009800965.1 Cognatazoarcus halotolerans
CCCTACGTTCGGGCCTTCGGCCCTCTCTCCAGGGCGAGCAAAGCGCATGACTATGACTTGGGGGTGTATCAGTTTTAAATCGGCAATATGGGCAAAAGCGTGTCAGTTTTAGATCGGCATTGACAACCGGTCGTGTTGCCTCACGAAGTGATGTTACCCGCCGTTTGGTTGTCGTTGAGTCGTCTATTTCAGCTTCTTCGAGGCCGACGGGGACCGGAAGCGTAGCGCCCGGTCCCCGTCGGCCTCGAAGCCGTGCTGATGCTGCGTCACACTTCGGCCGGTGTGATGGCCAGCTTGCGAACGGCGCCCAGGACCATCCCCTTTGCGCGCGCTGCACGCCAAGCCTTGACCCGGCGCTGCAACGTTCGCAGCTTCGCCTTGGTCGCGTAGGCGTCTGGAATCATCGTCGCCAATCGATTCATCAGTACATTAGCCGTCACAGAGGGCTCAGCAATCAGCCAGCCTTCGATCACCGGCCACGCGTCGGCAAATGGATCCACCCGCGTTCGCCACCATCGCTTGGCAGTGGGCCGCTTGCGGTGCGTCGGTCGCGCTTCGCCGTCCTTCCATGCTGTGGCCAGGCTCGAAACGAAGTCTGAAAGCTCTGAAGGGCGCGCAGTCATTACGTCGGCACCAACGTCAAGGGCCGCGATGTCACTCAACACCTGCTGAGCATGCCGGATCTCTTGCAGCAGTTGCACGGGATCGAGGCCTTCAAACTGCGCCTTCAGCTGCTCTTTGATCACCGGTTCGACACTGCTGTGTACCAGAAGCCGATCGCACGGTGTCGCCGGCGTGAAGTAGACCTTGTGCACCCGCGCACCGTCTCGCGTTTTGGACTTCAATTTGAACGACGGCTGTGACGAACGGACCGCGGTAGGCCTAATTGAGACTTCCATCCGTTCGGAGCTCGGTACCGGCTGCGTCGGACGGCTCTTGGCCGAGGCGGAATTCGCGGTAGCGGGATCGGCATGTTCGGTGTCGGCACGGTTCGCTGGTGCCATTCCCAATTACACCTTCATCTCGTGATTCAGTGAGCGCACATAGCCTTCAATGTCAGGATAAATACGTAGGTGAGCTGCTGGCCGACGTACCGAGTTGCTCTTGAGCTCACCCCAGTCATTCGGATCGATAACGACCTTTTCAAGGCCCCAGAAGTCACCGGTCGGATTGATGCCGCGCTCGAACGGGGAAATGTTGTTGCCATGAACCGTAAATCTGCCATGTTGCGCTTCCACTCGACGATTGGAGAAGCCAGGGTTGACTGCTATCGGACTGTCGTGCGGCCATGGCTTGTCCTCCTTGATACACGCAACCGTGGCCGCGTAGAAGTCAAATGGAATCGGATCCGCGCGATCGAATATCACATCGTCCTTGGCATAGAGGTAGTTCAGGCGGTAGGGATTAAGCACCCAGATACAGGGCCATGCCTCGGGCTTGCTGATTTCTAGGCCCCGGATACTCGCTATCGCGAAGTACAGCGCAATCTCGAACTCAGTTGTCCAGTCTAGGAGCCTTGTTGCAACCCCAAAGTGCTGCATAGCGGAGAGGTAGTCCCAGGAGTCGCGCATGCCTCCCATATCCAGAAAGCGGTGTGCGCTACTGCGGAAGTCTGCGAACGCTGCGTTCTCGGCGCGACACAAGTAGTCTTTCCGATGACCTGCTCGAAAGAGCCTTGGCGCGAGAGACCATGAGTTGCAAGACTGCCCCCGGTACCACGCGGCCTTGCTCTTCGACGCCCCTACATTGACCTCAGCGGTACGTAGCTTCCGGAGGAGGCTCATCTTTGGTCCTTTTGGGGTGACTCCTAGACTCGAACTAGGCCCTGCGGAATCACAATCCGTTGTGCTATCCAGCTACACCAAGTCACCGTGTGCGGAAGTTTAGCAGTTGGCGCTGTGGTCCAGTGATTCTGGTGTCAGTAGAAATTCAATAATCCCCACTCGTGCGAAGCCGGCGTTCAATTGATCAGAATGTCCTTCAGAAAGGGACATGTGCTTCCGAATCTGGCCCGTCAGGTTCTCGAGTGGAGCGGTCGGTGAGCCCACAGGCTCAGCCGCTGATCCTCGGCCAATGCGGACGATCAGCATGCGCGGCACGACTGGCTGGTGCGCGATCCCCGAGCCGAGCAAGCCGTCACCGGTCAGAGAGCTCAAAGACTAGCGCGCAGCATCGATTCCTCATTGTGGATTGACACAACCTTTAGCAGGTTGATGCAAAACCCAGTGAACGAACGGCCCTGGCAAATGTCATAGCCTGGTCTTCCGAACCCTTGTCCTGACAGCGATGCGTGGCCAACTTGATCCCC
This sequence comes from Cognatazoarcus halotolerans, assembly GCF_009800965.1. Classification (GTDB taxonomy): domain Bacteria; phylum Pseudomonadota; class Gammaproteobacteria; order Burkholderiales; family Rhodocyclaceae; genus Cognatazoarcus; species Cognatazoarcus halotolerans. Next base: position 2,309 of record NZ_WUAF01000043.1, read on the forward strand.
TGTCCTCGATGTTCCATTACT
>NZ_WUAF01000044.1 GCF_009800965.1 Cognatazoarcus halotolerans
TGTCGCTGCCGGATGTAAATTGACACATGCTGCCGATTGAAAATTGATACACCAAGTAGGGAAGATCGGGGCTTTTTGGAGTCCCGTTGATCACAGACGAGGTGTATGTGGAAATCGAGGTCTTGAGGCGTCATGGGATGAGCCTTCGGCGCATCGCGCAGGAGGTAGGTTGTGCGGTCAATACGGTACGAGCCCACTTGGCGGCCCCCGGCTTGCCGCGCTATGAGCGCAAGGTGAAGCGGGCAAGTAAGTTGGCACCGTTCGAAGAATATTTGCGCGAGCGTCAGCGGGCGGCGCACCCGAACTGGATCCCTGCGACGGTGCTGATGCGCGAGATTGTGGCGCAGGGCTACGCGGGCGGATCGAGCCAGCTGCGCGCCTTCATGCGCACGCTTCGGCCGGCTGCGCCGATCGAGCCGGTGGTGCGTTTTGAGACGGCGCCCGGCCAGCAGATGCAGATCGACTGGGTGGAGTTTCGCAAGGGCAAGAATCCGCTGTACGCCTTTTGCGCGACGCTCGGGTACAGCCGGATGAGCCATGTCGAGTTCGTCACCGACATGAAGGTGAGCACGCTGATCGCCTGCCACGAGCACTGCTTTGCGGCCTTCGGCGGCGTCCCGCAACAAGGGCTGTATGACAACATGAAGACCGTGGTGCTCGAACGCGACGCCGGCGGCGAGGGCGAGCACCGCTACCACGCCGGCTTTCTCGACTACGCGCGCCACTGCGGCTTCGTGATCAAGCTGTGTCGGCCGTATCGGGCGCGCACCAAAGGCAAGGTCGAGCGCTTCAATGGCTATCTGCGGCGCTCGTTCTACGTGCCGCTGGCCGCACAGTTGAAACAGGTCGGACTGGCGCTCGATGCGGCCACCGCCAACGCCGCGGTTCGGCGCTGGCAGGACGAAGTGGCCAATGTGCGTGTACATGGCACCACCGGCGTGCCCCCGCTCGAGCGCATTGACGCGGAGCGCGCTGCACTGCAGAGCCTGCCCCCGCCGTGGCGCGGCGACATCACCGGCGCCCGGCCTCAGGCCCACGCGTGCGGACCGATCGAGCGCGAACGCCCGGTAGTGGTGCTCGAGCACATCGACAGCACCCAGCCGCAGCAGCATCCGTTGGCGGTCTACGATCAACTTCTGAGGGCACAGCAGCCGGGCCAGGAGGTGGTGCGATGAACCTCCAGTACGAGCGCATCCAGTCGCTGTGCGAGACGCTGAAGTTGCCCGTGCTCGCACAAAGTTATGCCCAGGCAGCACAGCACGCAGCCTCCGAGCAGACGCCGTACAGCGACTTCCTCGAAACGCTGCTCCAAAGCGAGGTGGCCGGTCGGCAAGCGCGCAAGCAGCGCATGCTCACGCGTCTGGCCGGGTTTCCGGCGATCAAGACGCTCGAAGAGTTCGACTACGGGTTCGCCGCCGGGCTCAAGCGCGCCCAGCTCGACGAACTGGCGAGCCTGACCTTTGTCGAGCGCACCGAGAACGTCGTGCTGGTGGGCCCCAGCGGTGTCGGCAAGACCCACATCGCCATCGCCCTGGGTTACCGCGCCGCCCAAGCCGGTATCAAGACCCGCTTCATTACCGCGGCCGATCTGTTGATGACGCTCTCGGTCGCGCACGCTCAGAACCAACTCAAGCGCGTGCTCCAGCGAGCGATCAACGGCTACCGCCTGCTGATCATTGACGAGATCGGCTACCTGCCGATGAGCCGCGAGCAGGCCAACCTGTTCTTCCAGGTGATCGCAGCGCGCTACGAGCGTGCCAGCCTGATCGTGACCAGCAACCTGCCGTTCGGCCAGTGGGACGGCACCTTCGCGCAGGACGCCACACTCACCGCGGCGCTGCTCGACCGGTTGCTGCACCACGCGCACATCGTGCCGATCTCCGGTCAGAGCTACCGGCTCAAGCACCAACGCAAGGCCGGCATGGTGCAAGCGCAGCCCAGGGTGGCCACACCCGGCTGATCGACGCGCTTTGCTCGCCCCTACGTTCGGGCCTTCGGCCCTCTCTCCAGGGCGAGCAAAGCGCATGACTATGACTTGGGGGTGTATCAGTTTTAAATCGGCAATATGGGCAAAAGCGTGTCAGTTTTAGATCGGCATTGACAA
>NZ_WUAF01000045.1 GCF_009800965.1 Cognatazoarcus halotolerans
CTTCGGATACGGTGAGCGAAGCACTGGTCACCACCGGCACGTCATTGACCGGCGTGTAGCTGATCGTCGCCGACAAGGTGTTCGAGTCCGCGCTGCCGTCATTCACCGTCACGTCAAATGCAGGCGCCACTTCGTTGCCGTCATCGACGAACTGCACCAGGCCACCAGTCAGATCGGCGCTCGTGAAACTCATGATCGGCGTGCCGGGCGCGCCGGAGAACTGGAAGTAACCCCCCGAGACACTACTCACCGTGTAGGTGAAGCTCGAGCTGTCCGGGTCGGAGACGCCGAAGTTCGCGCCGGACAAGGTCACCGTCTGGCCTTCACTCACCGTCAGGCTCGCGCTGTCGAGCACCGGGGCATCGTTCACCGGTGTGTAGCTGATGGTCGCGCTCAGCGTGTTCGAGTCGGCCGTGCCGTCGTTGACCGTCACATCGAAGCCCGGGGCGACCTCGTTGCCGTCATCGACGAACTGCACTAGGCCGCCAGTCAGATCCGCGTTCGTGAAGCTCGTGATCGGCGTGCCGGGCGCGCTCGAGAGCTGGAAGTAACCGCCCGAGATGCTGCTCACCGTGTAGGTGAAACTGCTGCTGTCCGGGTCGGAGACGCCGAAGTTCGCGCCAGACAAGGTCACCGTCTGGCCTTCGGAGACCGCCAGACTCGCGCTGTCGAGCACAGGGGCATCGTTCACCGGCGTGTAGCTGATGGTCGCCGACAAGGTGTTCGAGTCGGCCGTGCCGTCGTTGACCGTCACATCAAACGCGGGCGCCGCCTCGTTACCGTCATCGACGAACTGCACCAGGCCACCAGTCAGGTCGGCGCTCGTGAAACTCGTGACCGGGGTACCGGAGGCGCTACTCAATTGGAAGTAACCGCCCGAGACGCCGCTCACCGTGTAGGTGAAGCTCGCGCTGTCTGGGTCAGCCACACCAAAGTTGCCAGCACCGAGCGTGACCGTCTGACCTTCGGAGACCGTGAGCGAAGCGCTGTCGAGCACCGGGGCATCGTTCACCGGCGTATAGCTGATCGTCGCGCTCAGCGTGTTCGAATCCGCCGTGCCATCGTTGACGGTCACATCGAAGCCCGGGGCCACTTCGTTGCCATCATCGACGAACTGCACCAGGCCACCGGTGAGGTCCGCGCTCATGAAGCTCGTGATCGGGGTGCCAGGCGCACCTGAGAGCTGGAAGTAACCGCCCAAGACGCTACTGACCGTGTAGGTGAAACTGCTGCTGTCCGGGTCGGAGACGCCGAAGTTCGCGCCGGACAAGGTCACCGTCTGGCCTTCACTCACCGTCAGGCTCGCGCTGTCGAGCACAGGCGCATCGTTCACCGGTGTGTAGCTGATGGTCGCACTCAGCGTGTTCGAGTCAGCGCTGCCGTCGTTGGCCGTCACATCGAAGCTCGGTGCCACTTCGTTGCCATCATCGACGAACTGCACCAGGCCTC
>NZ_WUAF01000046.1 GCF_009800965.1 Cognatazoarcus halotolerans
CAGGGCTCCCGCAGCTACGCGAACGTCATCAATCGTCATCCTCGTCTTCCGGCTCGAATCCGAGCAACTCGGCGCGGTACTCATCGGATGTTGCCGCCAACAATCGCTTGGTCTTGATACTGGCCTTGCGCGAGGTGTTCAGCCGGATGAGATTCAAGACGATGTGCCGCACCAGCGCCAGGTTGTGGGCGACGTGCCCGGTGCGGGCACGCGCGTAGTCGTCTGCGAACTGAACATCCAGGCACCAGTGCAAACGATTCTCCACTTCCCAGTGACTGCGAACGGTATGGGCAATCTTGTCGGCATCGGGCGGCAGGCTGCTGATGTAATGACGCCGCTCGACGCACTTCTTGCCACCGACGATGCGCGTGCGCTCGACGGTGGCGAAGCTCCTCAGATCGGCCCATTGCTCGGCCTTGTACAGTCTTTCGTCCGCTTCGAAGGCTTCGCACAGGCGCACTTCCTCGCGTCCGTGGCCGCGCGAGCGCGTCTCGCTGGTGCTGCTCGCCTCCAGCGGACCACCCACGCCGGCGTGGGTCAGCAGGATCGAATCGAGCAGCGTCGGATGGTTGTCCTTGACGCACAGCACGTAGTGCCCGCCACGTTCGCGAATCATTTTCGCGATTGCCGTCTGCGTGCCCATCGCATCGATGGTGACGATGCAATCCTTGATGTCGAGCACGCGCAACAGCTCGGGAATCGCGGTGATTTCGTTCGACTTCTGATCGGTAGCCGTCTGCCCGAGCACTACACCCACTTCGGCAGCAAACGCGCTGACCAGATGCAGCGGCGCGGCGGCCGCCTTGCTCGTCGTGCGCCGGCTGGTCTTGCCGTCGATGGCGATGATCTGTTCGTGCCCGAGCGCCGGAATCACCAACCCGACCCAACTGCGAAAGGCGCGCTCGAAGCTCTTCGGGTCGAGCAGCGCGAACACGCGCTCGAAGGTGTCGGTCGAGGCGATGCCGTAGTCCAGCTTCAGGAAGCCGCGCAACCACTCCAGCTTCGCCTGGCCCCACTGCGAAATCTCCTCGAAATCGTCCGCACCACTGAGTACCGCGCACACGGCCACCGTCAGCAATTCGCCCAGCCGGTGGCGCGTCTGTTGCGCGTTGCGCCAGTCTTCGAGCCCTTCGAACACTTCGACCAAGGCCAACAACTTGTCCGTCTCCATCGCCCGTCCAAAAAGGCAGGAAACTACACAAATCGAGGCGCTGTGAACAGAGGTGCTGCAAGTGCATGATCGTCAACGACTTTCCTGTGAGGTCAACGACATGTGGGTAGCTGCGGGAGCCCTG
>NZ_WUAF01000047.1 GCF_009800965.1 Cognatazoarcus halotolerans
TATCAACCCGGCAATCAAATAGCTAACTTACAAAGCATATCGAACGTACTCATGGGTGAAATACGACCGAACTCGATCCGGCATCGCAGCGATTCGCTCCATGCACGTGCGCGCCTTCTCGAGGAGCGCTGCGACGGTCTTGGCAATCGGCCCGGAGCGTATCGTCGTCTTCAGATCCCGGTTGAGGTACTCATCGGGGTTGAGTTCTGGTGCATACGGTGGCAGGTAGAACAGTTCGATCTTTTCGGCGTTCTCTGCGACCCACTGGCGCACGCGGTTGGCACGATGCACGCGCAGGTTGTCGACGATCAGGAACACCTTGCGCCGGGCATCCTGAATCAGATCCTTCAAGAACACGATGAAGCGCTCGGCATCGACGGCGCCCTCGAAGAAGGAGAAGCGCACCAACCCCTGGTTGGTGATCGCCGAGATCATCGATGTCGATCCATGGCGACCGGCCGGCAGTCGAAGTTCGGGCGTCAAGCCTGCCATCGAGTAGCCCCGAATCCAGTGCGAGTCCTGGCGAATGGCGGTCTCGTCACCCCAGTAGATCTCGGCATCCTCAGCCTTTGCGCGTGCCACGATCTTCGGATACTCGTCCCCAAGCCACGCCTTGAGGCGGGCCGGATCCTGCTCGAGCGCACGTTTGACCGGCCGCTGCGGCGTGAAGCCCCAGCGCCGCAAGTACTCGCCCACGGTGCGGATGGGCATGTCGATACCGAAGAGATGCTTGATGGCAAGCATCACCGCACGGCGATTCCACAGTGCGAATTCGAGCTGGAGTTGGGCGGGGTTCGAACCGATGATCTTCAAGCGCAATTGCTCCTCTTGAACCAGCGTCAGCGTTCGTCCCGATCCGTGCCGACGGCCGCGTTGCCCGCCCTTGATCACCGTATCGACGCTATCGGTTTGGGCGCGCCGCGCCCATTTGAGGACAGTCCCGACATGAACGCCACAGACTTCGGCGATGTGTCCCCATGTGTAACCTTGTTTGCGAAGCACGAACGCCTGCCGACGGATGTGCTCGAGGGCTTCGGGCGGTAGCTTTCTGGCGTCGATTTTCTCCATGCCAGAATTATATCAATATCTATTTGATTGCCGGGTTAATA
>NZ_WUAF01000048.1 GCF_009800965.1 Cognatazoarcus halotolerans
TGTACAGGAACACGTCGCCGCCGGCGGCACGCCTGGCCAGGGCATGGGCCTGCAGCGCGAACTCCTTGCTGCCGCCACCGGCCGGGATCAGCCCGACGCCGGCCTCGACCAGGCCGACATAGCTCTCGAGCGCCATCACCCGGTGGCCGGCATGCATCGCGAACTCGCAGCCACCGCCCAGCGCCATGCCCTGCACCGCGGCCACCACCGGCACCTGGGCGTGCTTGATCGCCATCGAGGTGCGCTGGAACTTGGCCACGGTCTGCTCGAGCATGCCGAACTGGCCGGCCTTGATCGCTTCGGTGACCTGGGCGAGATTGGCGCCCACCGCGAAGGGGGCGCTCTGCCAGATCACCAGGCCGTCGAGCTCGCGCTCGGCGCGGGCCAGTGCTTCAAGCATCCCGTCGAGCACTTCGTCGCCGATCGCGTGCATCTTGGAGGTGATCGAGACGATGCCGATGCGCGCGTCCTGGTCGGGACGGGTCCATAGCCGCACCCCGGCGTTCTCCCACAGGGTTTCGCCCTGGTCGGGCGCGGCTTCGCCGATCACCTGCTCGGGGTAGAGCTGGCGGCCATAGACCGGCAAGGTGGAGCGCGGCTTGAGCGCATCGTCTGCGGCGGAGTAGGAGCCGTCCGGCGCATGCACGCCCTCGCGCTCGAACACCCAGGCCGGCAGCGGCGCATCGCTCATCGCCCGGCCGGCTTCGATGTCGGTTTTCACCGCCTCGGCGATCGCGCGCCAGCCGGCGGCCTGCCAGGTCTCGAGCGGGCCCATCGTCCAGCCGAAGCCCCAGCGCATGGCGAGGTCGAGATCGCGGGCGTTGTCGGCGATCTGCGCGAGGTGGAAGGCGCAGTAGTGGAAGACGTCGCGGAAGATCGCCCACAGGAACTTCGCCTGCGGGTGTTCGCTCGCGCGCAGCTGGGCGAACCGGGCGGCCGGGTCGCGGTTCTTGAGGATCGCCGCCACTTCCGGCGCCACCTCGGCGGCGCTGGCGCGGTAGTCCTGCTGCGCGAGGTCGAGCACCATGATCTGCTTGCCCTGTTTGCGGTAGATGCCGGCGCGGGT
>NZ_WUAF01000049.1 GCF_009800965.1 Cognatazoarcus halotolerans
AGCCGTAGTTGGCCGCCTCGATGAAGCGCACCCGGTCGCGGCTCGCCAGCGGCGCCGGGTCGAGCTTGCGCAGGCCCGCCAGCGCCTTGTCGACGATGCCATTGGCCGCCCCTTCCTTCGCCGCCAGGTCGAACAGCAGCACCGGTACGTCCGCATTGGCGCAGTGCGCCGCAATCTGCGCACCCATCACCCCAGCTCCCAGTACCGCTACCTTGCGAATCCTCAGTTTGCTCACGTTTTTCATCCTCTTCGATGCTCCCGGCACGACGCCCGCCCGATGATTGGTGGCGTCAAGGTCAAGGTGGATTTCGACTCCACTGGCAAGTGTCACGGCGCCCTGGCCGTACATGAATCGCATCACGCGTCGAGGCCGGCGTGATGCGGTGGTCTTTCCATCGCGCTCCCCGCACCGGGCAGGCAGCCGGCGCTCCGCTCAAGCCAGTGAAAGCTTTTTTCAGTCTATTTCTCCCGTCGCGGCTTGGCCCCCCCCATTCGGGTGGCTGGCAACCAGAGGCAATCTCCTTAACATTTGATGGATCCATAAGTTGTATTGATTGTGGTGCGTGAGCGGGGTATCGCCACTGCTAGTGGGTGCGCCAGGTAAGCGGCACGCGGCCGATCGAAGGTGTGAGATTCGGCTTTTGCGGAGCAGCGTCTGTTCGTTCTCACTGCCGGTTCGCTGCGGCCGACGAGGCCATGCCCAACGCGCTGCAATGGATGGAGAAAAGTCGTTGCGTCACGGATCGTCGGCGTCGGCAGCGACCATGAAAAATATGAGGAGGGAGGCCAAGATGAAGATACTCGTCCCTGTGAAGCGCGTAGTGGATTACAACGTGAAGGTCCGTGTGAAGGCGGACCAGTCGGGTGTAGAGCTTGCGAACGTGAAGATGTCGATCAACCCGTTCGACGAGATTGCGATCGAAGAGGCGGTGCGGCTCAAGGAAGCGG
>NZ_WUAF01000004.1 GCF_009800965.1 Cognatazoarcus halotolerans
CCGCTTCCTTGAGCCGCACCGCCTCTTCGATCGCAATCTCGTCGAACGGGTTGATCGACATCTTCACGTTCGCAAGCTCTACACCCGACTGGTCCGCCTTCACACGGACCTTCACGTTGTAATCCACCACGCGCTTCACAGGGACCAGTATCTTCATTTCGAGCCCCTCCTTAGCCGATCGCCGAAGCGGATTTCGCCTGCTCACGCAGCGCAAACTTCTGGATCTTGCCGGTCGACGTTTTCGGCAGGACGCAGAACTCGATGTGCTTCGGCACCTTGTATCGTGCCAGGTGAGCGCGGCAATGAGTGATGATGTCTTCGACGCTCACTTCAGCACCTTCCTTGACCTCGATGTAGGCGGCCGGCACCTCACCCCATTTTTCGTCGGGCTTGGCGACGACGGCAGCCGTCATCACGGCGGGGTGACGATAGAGCACCTCCTCGACTTCGAGCGACGAGATGTTTTCACCGCCGGAAATGATCACGTCCTTCGAACGGTCCTTGATCTTCACGTAGCCGTCCGGATGCATCACCGCCAAGTCGCCGGTATGGAACCAGCCGCCGGCAAAGGCTTCCTCGGTGGCCTTCTCGTTCTTGAGATAGCCTTTCATCACCAGGTTGCCGCGGAACATGATCTCGCCCATGACTTCGCCATCGGCCGGCACCGGCTCCATGCTCAGGGTATCGAGCACGGTGATCGCTTCCTGCATGTGATAGCGCACACCCTGACGACCGTTGCGCTCTGCCCGCTTGTCGATCGGCAGTTCATCCCAGGCCGGATGTTTCGCACACACCGAGGCGGGGCCGTAGGTTTCGGTGAGACCATAAACGTGGGTGATGTCGAAGCCCATGCGCTCGGCACCCTCGATGATCGCTGCCGGAGGCGCGGCGCCGGCGATGAGGCCGCTCACCTTGTGCTCGATGCCCTTGCGGAGCGCTTCGTTGGCATTGATCATCATGCCGTAGACGATCGGCGCACCACACATGTGGGTCACCTTGTAGCGACGGATCATCTCGAAGATGAGTGCCGGATCGACCTTGCGCAGACACACGTTCACGCCGGCATTGGCAGCCATGGTCCAGGGGAAGCACCAGCCGTTGCAGTGGAACATCGGCAGCGTCCACAGATACACCGCATGCTGCGGCATGCCCCAGCTGATGATGTTCGATGCCGCGTTGAGGTAGGCGCCGCGGTGATGGTAGACAACCCCCTTGGGGTTTCCGGTGGTGCCGGATGTGTAGTTGAGGGCGATCGCATCCCACTCGTCCGCGGGGAGATGCCACTCGTAGTCGGGCGAGCCGCCGGCAATGAAGTCCTCGTACTCGATCTCGCCGAGACGGTCGGTACCCGGGTACTCGGGATCGAGCGCGTCGATCACCAGCGGCTTCGGTCCTTCGAGCATTTCCAGTGCCGGGCCGATGATGGCGGCGAACTCGGGGTCGGTGATCAGCACCTTGGCTTCACCATGGGCCAGCATGAAGGCGATCGCTTCGGCATCGAGGCGGGTGTTCAGGGTATTCAGTACGGCGCCGACCATCGGCACCCCGAAATGCACATCGACCATGGCCGGCACGTTCGGCAGCATGACGGCAACCGTATCACCGCGACCGATGCCTTTCTGCGCCAGCGCGCTCGCCAGACGGCGGCTGCGCTCGTAGGTCTGCTTCCAGGTAAAGGTCCGCGAACCGTGGATCACACTGGTACGGTCAGGGTATACATAGGCACTGCGTTCGATGTAACTGAGCGGCGAGAGCGCCACGAAATTCGCTTCGTTCTTGCCCAAACCTATTTCGTACGGATTGTTCGACACCTTCAACTCCTCCTTGTCCCGACTCTAATTACCCACTTGGCCGCGGTGCGCGATCTTCGCCGCGACGAACCATCGACTGAAACAGTGTAAATGATCGCAAAGAAACGTGTCACGAGTTTCAAGCAAATGTACTGAATCTTGTCATGCGTGCATCCATTGCGGCTCGCCGACTAGAATCGGGCGGTACCCGTGGGCCACGGGGTTAGAGTGACGAGTGAGCGACGATGACTACGGGGCAAGCCAGCCGGGCTGCCGGAACACGTTCGCGCAAGGGCGTGAGCGACCGGCGCTATCGCGAAATGATGACAGCAGGGCTCGACCTGCTCGATCAGGGGGTAACGGTTTTCGACCGCGACTTGCGCCTGATTGCCTGCAACAAGACTTTTCTGCGGCTGCTCGACTTTCCCGAGCACCTGGCAGAACCCGGAGTCCCGTTCGAAGCCTTTATCCGCCACAACGCCGACCGGGGCGAATACGGTCCCGGCGATCCCGACGAGCAGGTCGCCGAGCGGGTTGCCGCTGCGCGGGCGTTCACCCCGCACGAGACCAGCCGCCAGCGCCCGAACGGGACGCTGCTATCGATCCGCGGCGTTCCCTTGCCCCATGACGGTTTCATCGCGCTCTACTCGGACATCACCGAGGCGGAATCGCAACGCGAGCAGATCCGTCGCCATCAGGCAGAGCTTGAATCGCACATCCAGCGACGCACGGCGGAACTGGTTGCCGCGAACGCCGAACTGACCGCCGCAATCGAAGAGAATCGAAAGATCACGGCGGCGCTGCGCTTCAGTGAGGCCCGCCTGCGTCAGATCACCGACACGATTCCGGCTCACATTGCGTACTTCGACAACACGTGGACCTTCCGCTACGCCAATCGCCGTTATGCCGAATGGTTCGGCTGGAGCAGCGAAACGATGGTCGACAGGACAATCCGCGAAGTCATCGGCGAGCAGGTGTTCGAAACCGTCACGGCGGCGGTCGCCCGCGCCCTCGACGGCGAAGAGATCACCTACGAATACTCGCTCACCGATCAGACCGGGACCACTCGCTACGCCCGGAGCACGCTGGTTCCCGATATCGGACCGGACGGCAATGTGATCGGCGGTTTTGTCCATGCGGTCGACATCACGGAGCAGCGACGCACCCAAAGTGCCCTGGCTCAAGCCCAGAAAATGGAAGCCATCGGACAGCTGACAGGTGGCCTCGCTCACGATTTCAACAACATGCTGACCATCGTGATGGGCAACCTGGCTGCACTTCGGGAAGCGGTTCCCGACAACCCGATACTGGCCGAATACGTCGAGCCGGCACTTGATGCGGCGGAGCACAGTACTGAACTGATCAAGCGACTCCTCGCATTCTCGCGCCAGCAGCCGATCGAACCGCGCGCGATCGAAGTGGACGAGCTTGTCCATGGCATGGCGCGGCTCATTCGCCGTTCCATGCCGGGCAATATCTCGATCGTGACCTCGTCGAAAGCGCCCGATCTCACTGTCATGGCGGATCCACACCAGCTCGAAAGCGCACTCCTGAATCTCGCCCTCAACGCGCGCGACGCAATGCCGAACGGAGGCGAGCTGCGGATCGAGTCGTCACTCGAGGTCCTCGAAGGCGGTCCGGCGGCAGACCTTGAGCTGCAACCCGGCCCCTATGCTCAGATCGCCGTCAGCGACAATGGCATCGGCATGGACGGGGCGACCCTGGCGCGGGTCTTCGAGCCTTTCTTCACGACGAAAAAGTTCGGCATGGGTAGCGGCCTCGGGATGGCGATGGTGTACGGTTTCATCAAACAGTCGGGCGGGGGCGTCAGGATCCGAAGCCGTCAGGCCGTGGGAACCACCGTCGCACTGGTCCTGCCCTGCGCGGGCAAGATGTCGTTGCACGCCACCCAGCCCGACATTGCAACCCCGATCGATCTTGATCTGCACGGGCGCCTTGTCCTGCTCGTCGACGACGATGCGCAGGTCCGCAAGGTCGTGCGAAAACAACTGGCTTCGCTAGGCTGCACCGTACTCGAAGCAGAAAGCGGGCAGGAGGGTGCAGACATGGTCGAAAACATTCCCGCGATTTCCCTGGTCCTTTCCGACGTGGTCATGCCAGGGACCATGGATGGGCGAGCGCTCGCACGCTTTGCACGGCGTTTCCGGCCCGAGCTGCCGGTGGTTCTCATGAGCGGATACGCAGACGGCTTGCGAACAGGTTCAGCAGACTCTGGTACGCCATTGCTCGACAAACCATTCACCCAAGAAAAACTCGTCGAAGCGCTGACCACCCTCGCGGCTCGCGGCGTCTCGTAAACCAGCAACGGAAGAACAGGCAGGAGAGTGTCAATGTCCGGCATGGAGAGGAAGCTTATCCATATCGTAGAGGACGACGTAGCCGTGTCACGCCTGATCGAAGGCACCCTGCAGCGCTTTAACTATCGCTCCGCAGTGTTCCGCACCGGAGCGGAATTCCTGCGCCAGCTCAGGGTCGAGGCGCCCGCCCTTTGCATTCTCGATCTGGGTCTGCCAGACATGGACGGGATGGAACTGCTGTACCAGATCAGGGCACGCCATCGTTTTGGCCTGCTGATCGTGACCGGCCGAGCGGATACGTCCGACCGGGTGATGGGCCTCGAACTCGGCGCGGATGACTACGTGGTCAAGCCTTTCGAACCCCGGGAACTCATTGCGCGGGTGCGCAGCATCCTGCGGCGCTACCAACCCGAACACAGTCCTCCTGCGGACGGATCTCCGAAGATAGCCAGCTTCGCCGGCTGGCAGTTCGAGCTTGGCACCCTGCGTCTGATCGCACCCGATGGAAAGGAAGACACGCTGGGGCTCGCCGAGGCTCAGCTCCTGATGACATTGCTGGAGCACCCGAACCAGATACTCTCTCGCGACCAGCTGCTGCAGGGCCGCGAGGTGACCGCACTGGATCGCAGTATCGATCTGAGAGTCTCACGTCTGCGCCGCCGGCTTGAGGAGAATCCGCAGCATGCGAAGATAATCAAGACCGTCTATGGTGCGGGTTATCTGCTCGCAACCACGGTTACATGGCATTGAGAGGCCCTGAACGGCCAATCGGCAGTTGGTCAGGACTGTAAAATATTCCGACAAACTGCCGCGGCCAGTTTCCGCCTGATATCCGTACTTCTTGGTCAAAGATGCGGTGCCATGATCCGGCGATAGAACTCGTGAAAATGCTGCATTCCGTCCTCCATCGGCGACTGGTAGGGACCGATCTCGCTGCGCCCCTGACGGAATAGCGCCCAGCGACCACGGTCCATCCGCTCCCCGATTTCATCGTCTTCCACGGCCGTTTCCATGTATGCGGCCTGCTCGGCCTCGACGAACTCCCGCTCGAACTCGACGATTTCCTCCGGGTAGTAGAACTCCACCACATTGGTGGTGTTGTTTACATCCCGCGGAATCAATGTGCTCACAACCAACACGTGGGGATACCACTCCACCATCACGTTGGGGTAGTAGGTAAGCCAGATCGCCCCGTGTGCCGGAAGCTGTCCATCGTGATAGTCGAGAACCATCTTGTGCCAGCGTTCGTACGCGCTCGAACCCGGCCGGGTGAGTGAAGTTACACCGACGCGCTGGACCGAATACCAGTCGCCGAATTGCCAGGTCAGATCGTCGCAGGTGACAAAATTGCCGAGCCCGGGATGGAACGGCGCGACGTGGTAATCCTCCAGGTAAACCTCGATAAAGGTCTTCCAGTTGTAATTGCACTCATGAATCTCGACACGATCGAGCTTGTAGCCTTCGAAGTCGAGCGCACCGGCAAGCTGCATGCCAGCAAGATCCGCGCGGGCCGAACGAGGCCCTTCGAACAACAGGCCCTGCCAGTTCTCGAGCGGGTCACGCTTGAGGCTGAGGCACGGCTTCTGGGCAAAATGCGGTGCGCCGAGCAGAGTGCCCTGGTTGTCGTAGGTCCAGCGGTGGATCGGACAGACGATGTTCGCGGCACTACCCGAACCCTCGAGCATGATCGCCTGGCGGTGACGGCAGACGTTCGAGAGGGCGTGAAATCCATCGGCGTTATTGACCAGCAGGCGGCTGTGGTCGTGCCATTCGAGGGACCGGTAGTCATTCAGTTCTGGTACCATCAGCGCGTGTCCGACGTAGCGCGCAGCGGCATCGAAGATAAGACGTTTCTCCAGTTCGAAGACTTTTTCGTCGAAATACCAGGACACTGGCAACTGGGAGTCTGCTTGAGCCACTTGAAGTCTGGAAGCGATGTCGGACATCCCGAACCTCCTTGAAAATAAGAGAGAAATCCGGAAAACGGAACTCGCCATTATATCGAAAGGGTGTTCGACCGCCAGTTTTGCAATCGGTTACTTTCAATCACTTGCCGCGACCGCCCGTCCGACCCATGGCCAGAACGCCAAAATCGCCCACATCCTTTGAACACGCCGTCGCCGAGCTGGACACCATCGTTCACGCAATGGAAACCGATGGCCTCAGCCTCGAACAATCGCTTGAACACTATCAGCGTGGCGTCGAATTGATGCGATATTGCAAAGAGGCGCTTGACAGCGCGGAACAACGCATCCGGGTGCTGCAAGGCAACACACTCGATGATCTTCCTGCCGGAGCCGCTGCCAATGAGTAGCCAAGGTACCGCCTTCCAGACCTGGATGGCGGAGATTCAGGACCGTACCGAAATTGCGCTCGGCAACTTCCTCCCGGATGCAGCAACGTCACCGTCCCGACTTCATCAGGCCATGCGCTACGGCGTTCTGGGCGGGGGCAAGCGAGTACGCCCCCTGTTGGTGCACGCGGCGGGGGAGATCGTTGGCGCAAACGCCGATGCGCTCGACACCGCCGCCTGTGCGGTCGAGCTGATCCATGCATACTCACTCGTGCACGACGACATGCCGTGCATGGACGACGACGTGCTGCGTCGCGGCAAGCCGACCGTCCACGTACAGTTCGATGAAGCTACCGCACTACTTGCCGGAGACGCGCTGCAGACACTCGCGTTCCAGGTTCTCGCCAGACCGGCACTGCTAGCCGATCCGGCTCGTCAGGTCGGCATGCTTGCGCTGCTGGCGCAAGCCTCTGGATCACGGGGGATGGCGGGCGGCCAGGCGATCGACCTGGAGTCCGTCGGTCGCCAGCTCGATCGCAGCGAACTCGAACACATGCACATCCACAAGACGGGAGCGCTGATCCGCGCCTCGGTACTGCTTGGTGCACAGTGCGGCAGCCCTCTCGATGAAGCCCGCATGGGCGCACTGGATCATTACGGCAAACTGGTCGGCCTGCTGTTTCAGGTCGTGGACGACATCCTCGATGCCGATGCCGACACGGCAACACTCGGCAAGACTGCGGGCAAGGATGCCGCGAACAACAAGCCGACCTACGTAAGCCTGCTCGGCCTTGCCGACGCCCGTCGCCTCGCAGAAGAGTTGCTGCAGGAGGCGCTCGGCACCCTGGACAATCTGGACAACTCGGATCGTCTCGCCGCCCTCGCCCGTTTCATCGTTCACCGCAGCTTCTGATTGACCGGATCCCTCCCCCTAAATGTCCGCTTACCCACTTCTGGAAACCATCAACGACCCTGCCGATCTGCGCAGGCTTGAACGCAGGGATCTGCACCAACTCGCCAACGAACTGCGTGCGTTTTTGATCGAATCGGTCTCGAAAACCGGCGGTCATCTCTCTTCGAACCTCGGTACCGTTGAACTCACGATCGCACTCCACTACGCCTTCAATACGCCCGACGACCGCATCGTCTGGGACGTTGGACACCAGACATACGGCCACAAGATCCTCACCGGCCGCCGCGACGCGATGCCCACGTTACGCCAGTACGGCGGCCTGTCCGGTTTTCCGAAGCGTTCTGAAAGCCCGTACGACACCTTCGGCACCGCCCACTCATCCACCTCGATTTCTGCCGCACTGGGCATGGCCGTCGCCGCACGCAATGACGGCAACGACCGAGCGAATATCGCGATCATCGGCGACGGCGCCATGTCGGCCGGCATGGCTTTCGAAGCACTCAACAATGCCGGCGATACGCCGGATGTGCGCCTGCTGGTAATCCTCAACGACAACGAGATGTCGATCTCACCTCCGGTCGGCTCGCTCACCCGGATTCTTGCGCGACTCATGTCCGGCCGGACATACAACGCCGCGCGCCGTGCCGGCGAGCGCGTACTGGGCGACTTCGCCCGCAAGGTCGAGGAACACGTCAAGGGAATGATCACGCCCGGCACCCTGTTCGAGGAATTCGGCTTCAATTACATCGGACCCATCGACGGCCACGACCTCGACGCCCTCGTGCCGACGCTGCAGAACCTGAAAAAGCTCAAGGGCCCGCAATTCCTGCATGTAATCACCCGCAAGGGCCAAGGCTACAAACTCGCCGAGGCCGACCCGGTCCTGTACCACGGCGTATCGAAGTTCGATCACACGGCCGGCATTCAGACCGGCAAGACGAGCGGCAAGCGCACCTATACCCAGGTCTTTGGCGACTGGCTATGCGACATGGCGGCGCGGGACCCCCGCCTGATCGCGATCACGCCGGCAATGCGCGAAGGCTCGGGCCTGGTGCGCTTCGCTGATGAGTACCCCGATCGATATCACGATGTCGGCATCGCCGAACAACACGCCCTCACCTTCGCCGCTGGGCTCGCCTGCGAAGGCAAGAAACCGGTCGTGGCCATCTATTCGACCTTCCTGCAACGCGCCTACGACCAGCTCATCCACGACATTGCCCTGCAAAACCTGCCGGTCGTGCTGGCCATCGACCGTGCCGGCCTGGTCGGTGCCGACGGCGCGACCCACCACGGCGCCTTCGACCTCTCTTACCTGCAATGCATTCCCAACATGGTGATCATGGCGCCAGCGGACGAAAACGAATGCCGCCAGATGCTATACACCGCCTACATGCACGACGGCCCCACCGCTGTCCGATACCCGCGCGGATCGGGCATGGGCGTGACGCCCGAATGCGAGATGACGGCACTGCCGATCGGCAAGGGCGAGATTCGGCGCAGGGGGAAGCGCGTGGCGATTCTGGCCTTTGGCAGCATGTTACCGGCGGCCTTAGCTGCGGGCGAAGAGTTGGATGCCACTGTGGTAAATATGCGGTTTGTCAAACCGCTGGACACCGACTTGCTCAGAACTCTTGAGCACGAGCATGATCTGTTTGTCACCGTGGAAGAGAATTCCGTAATCGGTGGCGCAGGGGCCGAGGTCAACCGCCAGCTTGCACTCAATGCCCCTGCAACAACGGTCGTTACGCTAGGTCTGCCGGATGTCTTCATTGACCATGGAGAGCAGGGACAACTGATGGCCCAAAGCGGGCTGAGCACCGCAAGAATCGTCGAGTCGGTCCGCACAGCGGGGTTCGTCGGAGACTAAATTTTCTGCGTTAACAGGCGCGAGGCCCGCTGACCTTGCCGGCTCACCTAAGGGACTCGAACGTCCGACTGTCGAGGATCACCTCGGTAGAGGCGTATTGCGACCCCGGCACAAACCACAACCACGAGACGCAATGTCTCGATCGACTCGTGCTTCATCGAGTGAGTAACGACAGGGTAGCCGTGTACCGCCCAGCGCATCGATTTGACATCACGTCGTCGATTTACCCCCACGTGCTTGTTCAGCTCACGTGGCAAAGCGTTGGGAATCAATCTCGGCCGCCAATCGCACAACGCCCTCGCACGCGTCCGCATCATTCAGATCCGTTGAGGCAAGCTCAGACCGCACAGCCCGAGATGGTGTCGACTTTTTTTACACCCTTGAGACAGGCAAAAACAATCCAATCGCAAGCACCTGTTTTTATTAGACAAATCGTTCTGGCACAGGAAATGCTTAAGTGAAAGCGCGTCTCTATATCACCAAACATCAGCTCCAAGGAGAATTCCATGGCAATCCGCAAAATCATCGCTTCCTCGATCGCGATTGCAGCGCTCACGGCAGCAGCACCGGCATCGGCAATCGTTATCGGTGGCGTAGACTTCGGTCCTGACGGCGCTTCCCCGACCAATACGCACATCGAAACTACAACGGTTGCGGAAACCTTCATCAACGGCAGCGGCCAGACCTTGCTCGGCTACGGCCAGATCAATACCGTCAATGGCAATCTGCTTTACGCAGGCACTGATCGGCTCTACTTCACCTTTGAATACACGTCGCAGAACTTTTCCGCTACAGACGTTGAATTCATTAATGGCACGATCAATGTCTATCTCGGGGCAAACTTCAATCTGACGAGCCAATCGTCGGTGGCAAACCTCGCAACCATTCAAGGCTATAGCGAATGGGTCCGCTTCACCGGTCACGACTTTACGGCTACTGGTGCAGAACTGACCGCCAGCGGTGATCTGATCGGCTCGGCTCTGTCGTTCAAAGGGTCCGGTCTTGCTGATGTCGACACCACCGGCGTCTTCGGACTTGCTGCCGTAGCATCGTTCCTCGATGCGAATTCGATCGCGGACTCGTTGGGTGGCTTCGCTGACATCTCGGTCAACACTTCGGGTGACAACCAGGTCTTGAACAGTCACGACGTGACCACCGGCTGTGCAGACGGAACCGCAGCTGCCGGCACGTGGTGTATTTCCGGTAGCGCGGACCTTCGCGGCAAGACTGTTACCGTTCCCGAACCGGCTTCGCTTGCTCTTCTGGGAATTGGCCTCTTCGGTATCGCGGCAGCACGGCGCAATCGCAAAGCAGCCTAATCGATCCCAAGGGATTCTGGCGGCGGCAGGGTAACCTGCCGCCGCTTTTTTGTTGCACAATTTTCCTTTCCGGAATATGACATGAGTTATTGTCGAGCCGTCATGAACGATTGGAGCTTAAGAGATGACCGCCTCTACATTAGCGGCGGCCCTAGCGGCCCCCTCTGCCGACAACTCACAACACTGGCGTTTCGATTTGTGCGGCGACACCCTCTCAGTCTCCTATCGGGCTCGGCATGGGCTTGATCCATTCGGATCTCAGGGCCATGCGACGCTCCTTGGCATAGGCGCCGTAGCAGAGAATCTTTCACAGAACTCAAAAACGGACTCTGATGCGCTCCGCTGGGCATCGGAATCTGCCTGCGGGCCCTATTTCTCGTGGCACATCGACAGACGCGAACTCAATGAGCGTGCGAATCAAGCTGTACTCTCGCGGCATACAAATCGCTTCAAATATGGCACAGAGGCGCCGCAGACCAGCGCTCTCGAGTCATTGATAGCCAGCACAGAGGGAACGGCAAGAATTCAAGTACTACCTGCCGGCAAAGCGTTCGACGATCTGAGTGAAGTCACGCGAACTTGCTGCATGGCCCGATTCTGCAACAGAGAGCTCCACGATTGGCTCATGGGCAGTCTCAGATTTTCGAGAGGCGAAATCGAAGCAGGTGACGGCTTGGACGTCAATACGATCGATCTACCTCCCGGCGGCGCATCATTCATGCATCTAGTCAGCGACTGGAAACGCATGGCCCTTCTGAACCGCCTCCAGATCTATCGACTCATGGCGGACATGGAGGTGCGCAAACTGCGCAATGCATCGATGCTGGTCTGTGTGGTAGGCCCCGGGGGCTACCGTGATTCGCTGGATGCCGGCAGACTGATGCAGCGTGTATGGATCGAGCTAAACAAGCAGGGATGGGGCGTTCATCCATTCTACGTCGTGGCAGACCAGCAAACGCGCCACATCGCCCATCGTATTCCGACCGACTGGGCACGCCCCGTCGGCCAGGCACTGGACGACTTGCCCGGCATCCTTTCGCTCGACGCAAACGAGCGCCTGCACATCGTGCTGCGTGTCGGGCGTCCTCTTGTAAAAAGCCCCCCCCGCTCGCGGCGACTGCCCGTGGAAAGGCTCCTTATCTCCGAATAGGCCATCCCTCTGCCCAGGCAGCCCCAACCGACGAAAGAACGCCATCAACGCATCGCTGCAAGCTGGCGCCGGGCGATTGCGAGCATCATGCGCTGAAGTGGATTGCGCGCCCCTCCGGGGCGCCATGTCTTCACGAAGCGATTGCGATACGCATCAAAGTGGTAGCCATGAGGCGCGAACGGCACGCCTCCTCTATCCAGAAGCAGCTTGGCAGATTCTGTCGCGACCACCCCGGCACATAACTGACAGGCCATGATCGTCGAAGGCCCCCTATGCTCGGCGAGATCCACTCTGGATTGATCAACCAGGTAAGAACGCTGGAGCATTGCAGGCGAGAGCCCGATCATGAACCGCAGGGCCATTTCCGCCTCGTCTTGACCCTCCAATCCGAAATAGTCTTCGAAGGACATCCCTCCTGGAGCAAAACAGAGGAAGGCAGTGCCCATACCAAGGGGTGCAGCCGTCACGGCAGGAACACCCAATCGGTTGCAGGCAGCAAATGTCGCTCGCCGCGCCTCGAAGGCGAAGAAATCGAGACCATCCACATAGAGATCGACGCCATCAAGAAATTCATCAAGGTTCTCGGTTGACACGCCCGAGCCAAACACACGCACATCCAACTGCGGATTGACATCGAGCGCCATCTCCTTGAGGACGGCGGCTTTTGGACGCCCGACGGTAGACATCATCGCGCCCGCTTGTCGATTGAAATTTACGATGTCAAAGGTATCAAAGTCGGCAATATTGAACGCCCCTACGCCCAAGCGTGTGAGCGTAAGCAGGTGAACGCCACCGACACCACCCATACCCGCAATTGCTACCCTTTTCTTTCGAAGCGACGCCTGCTCGATCTCCGTCAACCAGCCAATATTCCGCGAGAAAGCTGCTTCGTAATCGAATTCGGCCATTCTCCAGACGCCCCTTCAGTTTGTTCGTTCGAAGCCGCTATCATAAGCAATCGAACACTTTATGCCAGTCCATGCTTCCTGATCGTATTGCCACGATCCTGCGTCAGTTCATGCTCGCGGCACGCAACCTTACCCGCCAACGTAAACGCAGCGCGCTTGCTTTGGCTACCGTCGGTGGGGGCGTAGCTGCATTTGTACTGGCCGGTGGATTCATCAACTGGATATTCCAGGATCTCCGCGAGTCCACCATCCATTCGCAGTTGGGGCATATCCAGATAACACGGCCGGGATACTTCGAATCGGGTCTCGGCGACCCATATCGGTATCTTTTGCCGGACCGCCTGGAAAAAGCGGTTGTACAAGCCAAACATGTCGTGACGGTCGCGCCAAGGCTCGCGTTCAGCGGTCTCCTTAGCAAGGGCGACGAAACGATTGCCTTTCTCGGCGAAGGCGTAGACCCACTTGCCGAGAAAGGCATCAGTCGGTCAATAACGATCATCGACGGTCACGACATGTCGTCGCCGACCGCCCGTGAGGTACTCGTTGGCGAAGGTCTTGCGGCAAATCTGGGCGCCCGTGCCGGCGATACCGTCGTACTCCTCGTAACAACCGCTGACGGGGGCATCAATGCAGTCGAAGTGAAGATCAGCGGGATATTCGCTACCGTGGCCAAGGCTTACGATGACACGGTGCTGCGAGCCCCGATCTCGGTCGCGCGGGATTTGATGCGAGTACAGGGTGCCACGAGCTGGGTCGTGCTGCTATCCGACACCAAGAGTACCGATTCCGCCATGGCATCCTTGAGCGCGGTGCTTTCCGCCAGTGAATATCAACTTCACCCCTGGTATTCGCTCGCGGATTTTTATAACAAGACGGTCGAACTATTCTCGAAGCAGATCGGCGTCGTACGCCTGCTGATCGCGCTGATCGTGGTACTAAGCATCTCGAATACGCTATCAATGTCGGTCATGGAGAGAACAACCGAGATCGGCACGTCCATGGCCATTGGCGTTCGACGCAGTGGCATCCTTGGTCTTTTTCTGTCCGAAGGCGTCTTGCTCGGTATCGCCGGCGGATTAATCGGGGTTGCCTTGGCGTTGGTAATCGGCACCATCGTTTCTGCCGTGGGAATTCCGATGCCTCCTCCTCCGGGCATGGCCCGCGGTTACATCGGAGAGATCGCGATATCGCCAGCACTCGTGATCGACGGCTTCGTGCTTGCCTTCACGACCACGCTGCTCGCGAGCATCTTTCCTGCGTGGAAGGCCTCCAGAATGAATGTTGTAGACGCGCTTCGCCACCAACGATGAACCGCATGCTCTTCACTCTCGCGTTGCGCAACGTGTTACGCCAGAAACTGCGTACTTCGATGACGCTTACCGCAATTGCCTTTGGTGTTGCCGGCCTCATCCTGTCAGGGGGCTTCATCAAGGACATTTTCATTCAGTTGGGAGAAGCAATCATTCACTCCCAAACCGGCCATATCCAGGTATTCAAGAAAGACTTTCTGGACAAGGGGAGCAGAAAGCCCGAGAAGTACCTGATTCCTGACTCAGCAGCGGTTGCAGGACGTCTTGAAACGATCGATTCGGTTGACTCGGTCTCAGAGCGTCTTAATTTCAGCGGCCTGCTGAACAACGGCCGACGGGATCTGGCGATCATCGGCGAAGGAATCGAGGCCGAAAAGGAAGCGCAACTTGGCACATACCTTACGATCACCGATGGGCGCCAACTCACTGATTCGGACCGTTTTGGCCTGCTGGCAGGCCAGGGCGTTGCGCATGCTCTCGGGATCAAACCAGGTGATCATGTAACCTTGGTTCTGAATACTGCCGATGGGGCACTGAACTCGATAGAGTTCGAAGTGGTCGGCATATTTCAAAGCTTCTCGAAAGATTTTGATGCCCGAGCAATCCGTATCCCACTCGCAGCCGCGCGGGAACTGCTGCTCACGGACGGCGCCAACCTGATGGTTCTGACGCTGCACGACACTGGTGCGACGGATAGCGCCTACGCTCAAGTGATGCAGCAGATCGCAAACGGACCACTGGATGCCAGACACTGGCGCCAGCTTTCGGATTTTTACGACAAGACCATCCAGCTCTACGATCGCCAATTCGGTGTCCTGGAATGGATCATCATGTTCATGGTTCTGCTATCGGTCATCAACAGCATCAATATGAGCACCTTCGAGCGACAGAGCGAGCTGGGCACATTGCGGGCACTTGGGAACCGCCCCAAGGACGTCTTCCGCTTACTGATGGCGGAAGGGTTAGTCCTGGGGATCACGGGTGCGAGTATCGGTGTACTTCTGGGTATCGCTGTCGCTCTGCTAGCGTCTGCAATAGGCATACCGATGCCGCCACCGCCAAACGCGAACGTCGGCTACACTGCATTCATACGCATAGTCCCGGAAATTGTCATAAAAGCTTGGCTGATCGGGCTCGCCGCGACCGTCCTCGCAGCGACGCTTCCCGCACGCCGCACTGTCAGAACACCGATCGTCGATGCGCTTCGCCAAGGCGTCTGAGGCGAACCCCAGGAAAATCCATGTCAATTCTCGAAGCATTCAATCTGGGCCAGGGCTTCAAGAAATACTTTTCCATCGAGGCCGCATCTTCCGATAGCGTGCGCGACGAGGTCTTCCGCGTCCGCCATGAAGTTTACTGCGAAGAACTCGGCTTTGAGCCGGTTCGGCCGGATCGCCGGGAAACCGATGATTACGATGCTCACAGTATTCACTGCCTGCTCCGTACCTCGACCGAGCCATCGCATCCGGTCGGCTGCGCTCGGCTCGTGCTTGCAAATTCGCACGATCCCGCCGCGCCACTCCCGTTTGAGCGGACGTGTGCGGCAACGCTGGACCGGTCGATCATCGATCCTGCAAAGATTCCGCGGGAAAAGATTGCCGAGGTTTCGCGACTCGCTGTCAGATCACATTTTCGCCGACGCAAGGGAGAGAAACAGGCTGCCGTCGTGCTGCAGGACGAAGACTTCGGCTCCGCAGAGCAGCCTCGCTTTCCCTATATTCCGATCGGCCTTTATCTCGGCGCAGTCGCCATGGCAAAGCGACGCGGTATCGAAACGCTGTTCGTGCTGACGGAACCACGCTTGCAATCCCACTTTGCGAAACTTGGGGTAAAGATTCAACAGATTGGCGGCCCCGTCGAACATCGCGGTATCAGAGTGCCATCAATGATGGACGTAAATGGGATTATCAAGGGCCTGCGCTTCCTCGTGAAACCGGTCTGGAACGTGGTGCAGGATGAGATTTCGGCGAGCGACAACGAAGTGTCGTGACGGGCCGTAACAGCGGCAACCGGGCTTTCACATGAAAAAGGGCCGCACGCGCGGCCCTTGGTCTTATTGATCCGAAGTCCTGCTCATTGACTGAGTGCGGCCTTGATCTGTTCCAGCGTCGAAGGATCGTCGATGGTCGTCAGGTCGCCGGCATCCCGCCCTTCTGCAAGCGCCTGGATCGAGCGCCGCAGCATCTTGCCGGAGCGCGTCTTGGGAAGACCGCCGATGAAGTGCACCCTGCCAGGTCGTGCAATTGCACCAAGCAGACTGTCGACCTTCTTCATCACTTCCTTCTCGAGCGCCGCACGCTTTTCCGGCGTATCAACCACCGACGCATCCTTCACCACGGCAAACGCCATCGGCATCTGGCCCTTGAGTTGATCCGCCACCCCCACCACCGCGACTTCAGCAATTGCCGGGTGGGCTTGAACGGCTTCTTCGATCTCTCGGGTACCAAGGCGGTGGCCCGCGACGTTGATCACGTCATCCATTCGGCCGAGGATCGTGTAGTAGCCTGCCTCGTCATGAATGCCCCAGTCCGAGGATGAGTAGATGACCGGATCGCTGAAAGTGCTGAAGTAGGTAGACACGAACCGGTCGTCCTGCCCCCAGACTGTGGAAAGACAACCGGGCGGTAGCGGCGGAACGATCCCAACGATGCCCTTCTCGTTGGCACCGGCTTCCGAACCGTCCTCCCGGAACAGACGAAGATCGTAGCCATACACGGGGAAGGCCGGCGAACCGAGCTTGATCTTGCTGTCCTCGACGCCACGGCAGATCGCCAGCATCGGCCACCCTGTTTCTGTCTGCCAGTAATTGTCGATCACCGGAATCCCGAGCTCACCCATGATCCACTCGTGCGACGTTTCATCGAGCGGTTCGCCGGCAAGGAACAGATGCTTGAGCGAGGAGAGATCGTATTTCTTGAGGAAAGCCGGATCCTGCTTCTTGAGCACGCGGACGGCGGTCGGCGCCGAGAACATCACGCTGACCTTGTACTTCTCGACGATCTGCCACCAGATACCCGCATCAGGTCGCAGCGGCGTTCCCTCGTACATGATCGTCGCCATGCCCGCTAGCAGCGGGCCATAGATGATGTATGAGTGCCCTACCACCCAACCGATATCAGAGGTTGAGAACATGGTCTCGCCCTCTTCGCCGGTGAAAATGTGCTTCATCGACGCGGTCAGCGCTACCGCGTATCCGCCAGTGTCGCGCTGAACCCCCTTAGGCTTGCCGGTCGTACCCGAGGTATAGAGGATATAGCTCGGCTCGGACGACTCGACCCAAGTCACTGGGACCCGCGCATCCATATGTCGAGCACGAAGCGCGGCGTAATCCACGTCCCGCCCCTCGACACTGGTAAACCCCTTGTCGAGCCCGCGATTGACGATCAAGACATTCTTCGGCGGAAATTCGGCCAGCGAGCAGGCCTCGTCAACCAGATGCTTGTACGGCACCGGCTTGCCGTTGCGCATGCCTGCGTCGGCCGAAATCATGAGCACGGGTTTGGCATCATCAATCCGGGTGGCAAGAGAGCCTGCAGCGAAGCCACCGAACACGACCGAGTGGATTGCACCGATACGCGCACACGCCAGCATTGCAAACGCGGCTTCGGCGATCATCGGCATGTAGATCAGTACACGATCGCCCTTCTTGACGCCGAGCTCCTGGTAGATCGCTGCCATGCGTTCCACCTCGGTCTGCAACTCGGCAAACGAGTAGACCTTCTCCTCGTCGGTTTCGGTGGAAATGTAGATCAGGGCCTTGTCGTTCGGCCGCTTCGCTGCATGCCGGTCGACAGCGTTGTAGCAAAGATTGGTTTCTCCACCCTTGAACCACTTCACGAACGGCGGATTCGAGAAATCGCAGATCTGCTGCGGTGGTTTGTTCCAATGCACCAGTTCGGCCTGTTCGGCCCAGAATTCGTCGCGCTTGTCGATCGAGCGGCGATGAAAATCGCTATAAGTCATTGTTTCCTCTCCCAGTATTTCCCTGCTATGTCGAAAGATTTTTTAGTTATTGCTGCTTTCCGGTCTTTCTGCCGGTTCATCGTCGGGGCGTGTTTGCGCAAACTGTCGTAGGGATTCGACAGGCATGCCACACCCGAGTCGTGATTCTATCAATTCAAACAAGGGCAACAGCGTGTTTATCACATCGCGGCCGCGCCCCCAGACTTCGGCATCTGCACCGCTGCGCAGTTGCATCAGTGCATGATCGATGCTGACGGGCAAACGCGAAAAGCGTCCGATCGTCGTCGCGTCGACTTCCCCCTCATGCGCAATCACCCTGTCGCCGCCCGCGCTCGTGCCTGCCACTGCGCGTTGCACAGCCACGCCGATCAGGCGGCTCAACGATTCGACCGAATCGGTCGCGGAGTTTGCAAGTCCGGCAGAGATGGTGATCCGGATGCGTTCGTCGCGGTAGGTCATGACCATCTTGTCGATGGTGCGGCGAAGACGCAGGGCGAAGGCACCGCAGCCATCGATATCGGTGCTCGGCGACAGGACTGCAAACTGCGCCGCAGCGAGCTGGGCAACCGTGTCCTCCTTGCGCACCTTCGTGCTCAGTATCTTGGAAAGCTTGCGGGTCACAAGACCGGCAATATGACCGCCATATCGCTCGACGAGTGCCTCGTAGTCGTCGATCTGGATAACCATCGCGGAGATCGCAGCCTGGCGCCTGCGCGCCAGTGACATTTCCTGGGTTCCATGCCAGTGCAGATAGGCCGGTGTGACCAGCCCCGAAACCGGATCGACCGGGCTCTGGGCAGCCAGCGCTTCGCGACTCTGCTCGAGCTCCCGTCGGGCGCTGGCGAGTGTAAGGAGGGACTGGAGCCGGGCAAGCAGTTCAACCGAGCCAATACCCTTGGTGATGAAATCGTTGGCACCCAGGGCCCTTGCCTTCTCGCGGGCGTCGCTTTCCTCGTCGCCCGAAATGATCAACACCGGAAGTTCATGAACCCGCGCAACACGCGAAGCCCTGATCCGCTCGAGCAGTCCGAATCCATCGAGCTTGGGCATCCCGATATCGCTGATGACCAGTTCTATCGTCGGGTCAACCAGCAACGCCTGCCAACCCGCTTCACCATCTGCCTCTTCCCTGACATCGAAGCTGCCGCGGATCTGCTTGGCAATCGACGCCCGCACCATGCGGGAGTCGTCGACTATGAGAACCCTTGGTTGAGCCTGAGCGTCTTCTTCAGTCATGGGGAATGCTCAAGCCAGAACCCTCACCACGGTCCGGCCCCTGACCTGGCCCTTGATGAAGGCGTCGAATGCGGCCGGAAGCTCGTCGATGGAAATCGATCGCGTAACCTGGGCCAGACGACGGGGTTTGAGATCGGTCGCGAGGCGGTCCCATACCTGCTGGCGAATCGGGAATCCGATATACCCCGAATCGATGCCGAGCAGGCTCACGCCACGCAGGATGAATGGAAAAACGGTTGTCGAGATATTGAAGCTCGCAGCATTGCCAATGCTCGCCACGGTTCCCGCCTGCTTCATCGTGGCGAGAACCCAATGAAGAATCTGTCCGCCGACGTTGTCGACCGCACCCGCCCACGTGGCGGTCTCGAGCGGTCGCACCTTATCGAAATCGATGCTCGAACGCAGCTTGATCGCCGACGCTCCGAGATCACGCAGATACGGCTCTTCGGAAGCCTTGCCGGTGAGCGCCACGACTTCGTAGCCCAGTCCCGACAGCATGTCGATGGCAAGTCCGCCAACACCACCGGTCGCTCCGGTCACAAGCACCGGTCCGTTCTGCGGAGAAAGCCCGTTGGCCTCCATGCGAACCACGCCGAGCGCTGCCGTAAAACCGGCCGTACCAAGCGCCATCGATTCGAAGAGATCCAGCCCCGCCGGAAGCGGCACCACCCACTGCGCCGGAACACGCGCGTATTCTGCATAGCCGCCGTGGTGGGAGACTCCGATATCGAAACTGGTCGCGATGACTTGGTCGCCCGCTGCAAAGCGGGTGTCACCGCTTTCGACGACCTCGCCGGAAAGATCGATTCCACCCACGCACGGAAACCTGCGAATGACCTTGCCGGCGCCGGTCGCTGCCAGCGCGTCCTTGTAATTGATGCTGGAGTAATGCACCCGGATCAGCACCTCACCCTGATCGAGCTGCCCATACTCGAGCGTCGTGAGATCACCGCGTACGCTCCGGTCTTCGGCCTGATCGATCACAAAAGCCTTGAATGACGAACTCACTGACATCAACTCCTTTGTCTGGACGACGCTACCGGGTGCAGATGCTGCGGACTTGGCCGATCGATTATAACCAAAAGCCTATGATGCCGAAGGGGCCAACCACCATGCGTGGCATGATCGGGCAGAATCCGCTCAAGTCCACTTGCGCCGGACCGTATACCCGATGGTGAGCAAAACCTCCACATGTCCCAGATGACGCAGCTAGAACACGCCCTCGACACGACCGAGGCCTACGTGGCGCATTTCGAGAGCCAATCGCTACCGGTACTCAAACGTACGGTACGCGAGCTCGACACCCTGCGCGAGGACGAGGAGTCTGTAAGTGGTCGGCGAATTGCGGCAGTCATTCTCGGTGACCCGCTTATGGCAATGCGGGTAATCAGCTTCCTTGAACGGAAGCGCGGCGCAACACAGAACCACGACATCACGACCGTTGATCGCGCAGTGATGATGATGGGTATCACGCCTTTCTTTCGCGAGTTCTACAATCTTCCGATTGTCGAAGACCTGCTCGCCAAGCGCCCCAAAGCCCTCATCGGTCTGCTGCAGGTAATCGGAAGAGCGAGGCGAGCTGCGCACTTTGCCCGCGACTGGGCAATCCTCCGACATGATCTCGACGTGGACGAGATCACCCTTGCTGCGCTTCTGCGCGAAGCGACGGAGATCCTGTGCTGGTGCTTCGCACCGGTCCTCACTGAAAAAGTGTATGCGATGCAGAAGGCGGACCCGACATTGCGCAGCGTCGTCGCCCAACGTGAGGTGTTCGGCTTTACCGCCCAGGAGATCCAGTCCGCACTTGTCAAGGCCTGGCGCCTGCCGGCGCTGCTGGTGTCGCTCATGAACGAGGCCGATGCCGAAAACCCCCGCGTTCAGACCGTCGCCCTGGCTGCTGCGTTGGCGCGGCATAGCGCTCACGGCTGGACCGATCCCGCATTGCCGGATGATTTCGAGGCAATCGGCACGCTGGTCCACATGGGGCGGGAACCGCTCCTCAAGAGACTGGGGCTCACGCCCGAGGAAGCCGCGCCCTACCTCCCCCTGCCCTGACTTGCACAGCCGGCCGAACGCCACGATCATTGGTCGCATGGATCAAGATCGAATCACCGGAGAAACGATTCAATGAGCATTCCGTCGGCCATCACGCTGGGCACCATCCTGATTGCTGCAATCTACGCGGTATTGATCTACAACGGACTGGTCCAGCTGAAGCACAATGTCGCAAAGGCCTGGTCCAATATCGACGTGCTGTTGAAGCAGCGTCATGACGAACTGCCCAAGCTCATCGAGGTCTGCCGGCAATACGCCCGCTTCGAACAGTCGACGCTTACGCGTGTCATCGATGCCCGTGCCCAGGTTGCCTCCGCGCGCGAGCGCCACGACCTTCCCGCACTCGGCGAGGCGGAAGATTCGCTGCGCGCGGGCCTCAGCCACCTGTTCGCCCTGGCCGAGGCTTACCCCGAGCTCCGTACCAACGAGCACTTCATGCAACTTCAGACGCGCATCGCCGCGCTCGAGAACGCGATCGCGGATCGCCGGGAGTGGTACAACGAGTCGGCCAATCTGCAGAACATAAGGATCGAACAGTTCCCCGATCTCATCGTTGCCAGGCTCTTCCGGTTCGGCTCTCAACCATTGCTCGAGTTCGCAATGAACGAGAAACGCGACGTGGACATCAAGGCCTTGTTTGGCGCCTGAACGATGCTGGTGTCGCTGCGGCGTGATGCAACGCGGCTGTTCCTGCCCGGCCTGCAATTGTCGGCCGTACTCACGGCGCTCGTCATCGATTCGCGGTGGGCTACCCGCGTGGCGCTGGCAGCCTTGCTGACCAGCGGCCTCTTCGGTTGGATGCGATCGATCCGCCATGGAAGAATCATCCTCGATACACCAACCTCACGGATCGCCTCGGCAGCTCAGGGTTATTGCGAACTGCGCGGCCAGGGGCTTCCACTATCGGGGGTCGCCTTGCCCTCCCCGGTGAATGGACTGCCGGTCTTGTGGTACCGCGTTCAGTACGAATGTCGTCGTGGCGACAAATGGGTGACGACGCATACCGAAGAAAGCGACACGTCAATACTCGTGGACGATGGCTCCGGACAGTGCGCGCTCGATCCGGAAGGCGCGGAGATGCTGATAACCCGAAAGGATATCTACCCCCGCGGGAGCGACGACAGGGTCATTCAGTGGGCTTTGATCAGGCATGACCCGATCTACGCGATCGGCGAATTCGCGACCCTTGGCAGCATTGCACCGACGGCAGACAGCGCCGGTCAGGTCCGCGACCTGCTTGCGGAATGGAAACGCGACCGCAACCACCTGCTCGAACGCTTCGATCTCGATGGCGACGGGCAGATCGATCTGCGCGAATGGGAACTTGCACGCGCTCAGGCGCGTCGCGAGGTGACGCGGGCGCAGCGCATGGCAATAAGCTCGGCCGAAACGCACATCATGCGCAGACCGGCGGACGGCCGTTTATACCTGATATCCGATCTCGATCCGAACCGGCTTGCGATGCGCTACCGGTACTGGTCATGGTTTCATCTCGTCGTATTTCTGGGATCCGTTGCGACCGTAGCATGGCTTGCGAACACGAACGCACTGTAAGCAAACTCAGCCGCCTGCCTTGGTTTCCAGAACCTCCCAGCGCTCAAGTGCTGCCTCGAGTTCCTGGTCGATTGCGTGCAGACGCTCGTTGAGCACCGGCACCTCCTGTGGCATCTGCTGATAGATGACCGGGTCCGCCAGACGGGTCTGAATTGTCTGCTGCTCCGCCTCGAGAGCCGAAATCCTGTCCGGCAGGGTTTCGAGTTCGCGCTTCTCGTTGAACGAAAGCTTACCCCCCCGTGCGGGCGCGGGGCGACGCGTCTCGCTCGCCTTTCGCTCGGCTGCCGCCACAGCCTGGGCGGCAGCCCGCTCGGTACGAACGCGCTGCCAGTCGGAATAACCACCGACGTATTCACCCCAACTACCGTCTCCGTCCGCTGCGATTACCTGGGTCACGACATTGTCGAGAAATGCGCGATCGTGGCTCACCAGGAACAGGGTGCCATCGTAGGAGGAGAGCAGTTCTTCCAGAAGGTCCAGCGTCTCGATGTCGAGGTCATTGGTCGGTTCGTCGAGGACCAGGATATTGGCCGGTCTGGCAAACAGGCGCGCCAGCAGCAGACGATTGCGCTCTCCGCCGGACAGCGTCTTGACCGGCGATCGAGCCCTGGCCGGCGAAAACAGGAACTCCCCGAGATAGCCGATCACATGCTTGCGTTCGCCGGCAATTTCAACGAAATCCGAACCGGGGCTGATGACCTCGGTCAATGGCAGCTCGGGGTCGAGCTGCGTCCGTAGTTGGTCAAAGTAGGCCACGTTCTGGCGGGTACCTCGTCGGACACTGCCCTCATCAGGCTCCAGATCGCCAAGAATGAGTTTCAGCAGCGTCGTCTTGCCTGCGCCATTGGGGCCGATGATGCCGATCCTGTCCCCCCTCAGCACTCGGGTGCTGAAATTCCTGACCACCCATCGATCCCCGAAGCGCTTGCCGACCCCTTCAAGCTCGGCCACCATCTTGCCACTCTTTTCTCCGCGATCGACCTCGAGGCTCACGTTCCCAAGCCGGTCGCGTCGCGCCGCGCGTTCGACCCTCAGTGCCTCGAGCCTCCGCACCCGGCCCTCATTGCGCGTTCGGCGAGCTTCTATGCCCTTGCGAATCCAGACCTCCTCCTGCGCAAGCATCTTGTCGAAACGCTCACTGGCACGCGCTTCGGCTTCAAGCGACTCGGCCTTCTTGCGCTGATAGTCCGCATAGCTGCCGGGAAAACTGCTGAGCAGGCCGCGATCGAGCTCCACGATGCGGGTCGCGACATGATCCAGAAACACCCGGTCGTGGGTGATCACGACCACCGCACCCGGAAAATCACGAATGAGCGACTCAAGCCACTCGATACCATCAAGATCGAGATGGTTGGTCGGCTCGTCGAGCAGAAGTACGTCCGGTTCACTCACCAGCGCACGCGCCAGCGCCAAGCGCTTGAGCCCTCCGCCTGACAAGGCGCTTGCCTTGGCTGTGGCATCCAGTCCCAGGCGGCTGAGCATCTGCTCGACCCGTTGGTTCAGCCGCCAGCCGTCCGCTGCCTCGAGTTCGTGCTGGAGGCGCTCCAGTCGCGCCAGGGATTCAGTCGAGGCTGACGCGGCCACCGCGATCAGCGCGTCATGATAGGCAGTAAGCAGGCGTGCCGCCTCACCAAGGCCATCCGCAACCGTTTCGAACACATCGCGCTCGAGTGTGAAGTCCGGTTCCTGAGGGACATAAGCCAACCGGCACCCCGGCTGCCGCCAAAGCAGCCCGTCATCGAGGACGACCTGCCCCGCCAGTACCTTGAGCAGACTGGACTTGCCGCTGCCGTTGCGCCCGATCAGCGCAAGCCGCTCACCGGGGTCAAGCTGGAAGTCGGCACGATCGAGCAGGGCAACATGGCCAAAGGCCAGGGAGGCCTTGTCTAGCGAAGCAAGTGGCATTGGGAGCGAAAGAAGCCTTGAAACCCGCCATTCTACCCGTGAGCATCCAGCGACAGATTCCGATTTGGTTGTTGGCGGGCCAACCCGCTACAATACGCGCCGCCTGCTCTCCGTAGTTCAATGGATAGAACGAGCGCCTCCTAAGCGCTAGATACAGGTTCGATTCCTGTCGGGGGGACCAGGCGCCCTACTCCATACCTCGGTGCTCAGCGCCGGAGCAGGTCATGGATGTAACGCGACGGGATTGCATACGAAATCCCGCTGGGCTGACTCAGCGCCGATTCTTTCGTGGCCTTTACCAGCACCATGTTGATGACGCCGATCACGGCCCCGCTATCGGGATCGTAGAGGGGGCTACCACTATTGCCGGGGTAAGCCGTTGCATCGAGTTGATACACCCGGAATGGATCCTTGAGTGAACGGATGTTGCGCGGGTTGAGTTCCCGGGCGTTGCGCCCGGGCATGACGATCGGAGTCACCGCCGAAACGATGCCGCGATGCGTCACCGGAATCAACCCAAGGACAGACCCGATCGGAAAACCGGTGAAGGCCACCCGCTCGCCCTCTTCCACAAGGGCGTCTTCAGCCAGTCCAAGCGGTTTCAACGGCGGCCCCGCAAATTTGAGGAGCGCCAGATCATGTTCGGGCGAGGTTGCGACAACCTGCGCCTTTCGCCCTGATGCACCGGGAGCGTCGTCCCCCGGAATGGCAATCGCCACGCTTTCATACGCATCAAGATCGACCGAGTTCGGCAGCACGTGAGCATTCGTGACCACCAGCGAACCATCGCCAACGGCGAAGCCGGTACCACGAAATGTGAACTGGGGATTTGCCGTCGGCTTGAAGGTGCCTACCGCCACGATCGACGGCCTCACCAGCTTGATGGTATCGACCAGCTCTGCCGCACTGCTGATATGAACGCAGAACATCGCCGAGAGAAAGAACAGCACCTTGGCGAAACCGCGCTCGACCGTCCGGACGGGAAGCACGATCACTGGACAGCGACCCGGACCGAACTCAGCATTGGCGAGGGTTCGACCACCCGCCTCTCAAAAGGATGACGATCTGCCTTGAAGAGCGTCAGAATCCTATCCACGTAATTACGGGTCTCACGATACGGTGGCACACCACGATAGCGATCCACCGCGCCCTCGCCCGCATTGTAGCCGGCCGCCACGAGGGCAACGTTACCCTGGAAATACGCCAGCAACCAGCGCAGATAGGCGAGCCCGCCCTTGATGTTCTGGGCGGGGTCAAAGGCATTGCGCACGTTGAAGCGTTCGGCGGTTTCCGGAATCAACTGCATCACTCCAAGTGCGCTTTTCGGCGATGCGGCAGCGGGATCGAAATTCGACTCGGTGCTCGCAATCGCCAGCGCCAACGCCGGATCGATGTTGTACTGCGGCGCGAGCGAAACGACCAATTTACCGATATCGCGCTTTGCCGGGGGTAGCGAAGCCAGGTAGGCCGTGTAATTCCACTTGCGGTCAACATCGGCGGTCCGCTCCGACTCAGGGGGATTCATGCACTCGGGCACGACGCCCTTGTACTCCCCCGTGAACCGCATCATCTTCGCAGCATGGTCGTGTCCGCGGAACGCAGCCATGGCAAACAAGGTACCGGCCAGTGAATCACTGCGTTCTACACCGCGCCCGTTCGCATACATCCAGCCAAGCGAATACATTGCCTCGGCGTCGCCCAGTCGGGCCGCTTCACAATACATCTGGGCCGCCTTTGCGGCATTCTGTGCCACCCCCTCGCCGTGCTCCAACGCCAAGGCCTGCGCGACCAGGAATTTCGCATGCTCGGCCCCGGCCGACGATCCGTCGGCCGGGAGTTCCGTCCCGCCGGCCCTCGACATCCCGCTTCCAAGCAGCAGAAACAGGCTGGCGCAGACGGCGGAAAGCGGACGCGAAAATCCGGGCCGCATCAGCACGAGCCTCCAGCCTCGACGGTGTCTGGGATGCTTAAATCCACCTCGGTTCTCCTCAGAGGCGCCATATGCGGACGCCGGATGCCTCCAACACACCTTGGTCGTAGCAACTCTTGACGTCGGCAAAGACACCACCTTTCACCAGCTTCGCCGCAATTGCCGCCTCGCCCATTTCAAGATACTCGTGATGCGCGACCGCCGCCACTACCGCCTCCGCCTGCGGCAGGTCATCCCACGCGGTGAGCGAAACGCCGTACTCGTGCTCGGCCTCTGCCGACTCCGCAACGGGATCATGCACGCTCACCTCGCAACCATAGGCCTGAAGTTCGCGGATCACGTCGATCACCTTGCTGTTCCGCAGATCCGGACAGTTTTCCTTGAAGGTCAGGCCCAGCATGATGACCTTGGCACCCTTGATGCTGCTTCCGGCCTGGATCATCTGCTTCACCGTCTGCTCGGCGACATACTTGCCCATGCTGTCGTTGATCCGACGGCCCGCGAGGATGACTTCAGGGTGATGTCCCAGCATGTCTGCCTTGTGGGTCAGATAGTAAGGATCCACGCCGATGCAGTGCCCCCCCACCAAGCCGGGCCGGAACGGCAGGAAATTCCACTTGGTGCCGGCAGCCTTCAGCACCTCGATGGTATCGATGCCGATCTTGTGGAAAATCACCGCGAGTTCGTTCATCAAGGCGATATTGAGATCGCGCTGGGTATTCTCGATGACCTTCGCAGCTTCAGCGACCTTGATCGAACTTGCAGGATAAACACCCGCGGTGATCACCGAACCATAAACTTCCGTCACTTTCTCGAGTGTCTCTGCGGTATCACCGGAAACCACCTTGACGATCTTCGTGACGGTACGCTCCTTGTCACCCGGGTTGATACGCTCCGGGCTGTATCCGACAAAGAAGTCCCGTTTCCATTTCATGCCGGAATGCTTCTCCAGAATCGGGATACAGACTTCCTCGGTCGCACCAGGGTAAACCGTGGATTCGTAAACGACGATCGCACCGCGCTTGAGGTGCTTGCCGACCGTTTCCGAGGATTTCACGAGCGGGGTAAAGTCTGGCTGATGTGCCTCATCGACCGGCGTGGGCACCGCAACGATGACAAAATCAGCCTCACGCAGCGCCGATGGATCGGTATGGCACGTCAGCAGCTTGGCCGCCTTCAGATCCTGGCTGGACACCTCTCCGGTCGGATCGATGCAGTCGCGGTACGCTGCGACCTTCTCGACCGACAGGTCGAAACCGATTGTCTCGAATTTCTTCCCGAACTCGACGGCAAGTGGGAGGCCTACATAGCCGAGGCCGATGACTGCAATTGTGGTCATGATATGTATATCCGGGTATCAGATTGTCGTGTTTTCGCGCGGCGGCACATCAGAGGGTGCCGCGAATCGTGTCAATTTCCTTC
Source organism: Cognatazoarcus halotolerans (assembly GCF_009800965.1). Lineage (GTDB taxonomy): Bacteria > Pseudomonadota > Gammaproteobacteria > Burkholderiales > Rhodocyclaceae > Cognatazoarcus > Cognatazoarcus halotolerans. The sequence goes on from NZ_WUAF01000004.1 coordinate 27,934, forward strand.
TTGACCTCAGGCGCATCCGGAAAATCACGCCCAAGCCGATCCAAAAGGGACCGCGCTTCCTGGGCTTTACCGGTTTTCGCATACGCCCGCGCTAGGTTGAGGACGATCGGCACGGCCTTGGGTGCCTTTTCGACAGCGCGCTTCAGATTGGCCACCGCCTCGTCACCTTTTCCTGCCGCGAGTTGGATCATGGCCAGCGTGTCAAGAATGGCCGGGCTGTCGGGCGCTGCCTTGAGGGCTTCTTCGGCGTAGGACATGGCCTTGGGATCGCCCGCTTTCCAGGCGGCCCATGCATAATTGTTTCGCACCAGTGCATTCTCTGGAGCGATCGCGAGCATGTCCTTATAGATCCGGGCCGCTCTGGCAAAGTCACCCTTGCGGAGCTGCACTTCGGCCAAATAGCCGCGAACTGTCATGTCCTTGGGCTGTTTACGCAGCCAGGCATCGGCCTCCTTCTCCGCGTCCACGGTCTTTCCTGCTGCGCTCAGTGAGGAACTGAGCTTCACGACCACCTGCGCGGTCTGCTCAACCTGAAAGGCACGGCGGTAACTGTTCGCTGCCGCATCGAATTTTTGCCGGCTCGCCAGATAATCGCCCTCGAGAAGGAACCCTATTGCAGCCTTGGGACGTTGCTTCTGGATCTCGGCGGCAATAGCCAACGCGCCTGCGTCATCCTTGGCCTGGGCACGCAGTACCATCAGCTGGCGCTGCGCCTCGAGCAGATCGGGTTTGAGTGCAAGTACCTTTCTGAGTGACTGCTCGGCTCCACTCGGATTTTTTGTTTCGAGCTGCGCCTGCGCGAGTGCAAGCAGCACCCCAGGCGTATCCGGGCGCAATTCGGAGAGCTTCCCAAACGTCGCGACCGCCTGTTCCGGTCGCGACGCGGCAAGCTGCGTACGGCCAAGGGTTTCGAGCATTGCAGGGTCGTTGGGTGCCGCGGCCTGAATTTCTTCGGCTCGCGCAAGGGCGGCTTTCGAGTTGCCGACGCGCAAATCATCGCGCACCAAGGCAATCTTAAGGGCAATGGAATCGGGGTTGGCCGCCAGACCGCGATCAAGCACCTTGCGAACTTCCTCGGCAGACTGCCCGGTTGCAACATTGAGATCAGCAAGCGCGACATACGCGTCAACCACTTTCGGATTCGACTCGATCAGACTCTCGAACCGTTTGCGTGCCATTTCGGGTTTTTTGTCAGCGAGATCGAGTCGAGCAAGATTGGTCACTGCCGGAAGATAATCGGCTTTCAGGGCAACGGCCTTCTCAAACGCCTCCCGGGCCTTGGGCATGTCACCCCTGCCCAGCATCACGGCCCCGAGAAGGTTGCTTACCAGCGGATTGTCAGGCTGCTTTTTCTCTAGGCGATCAAGCGCCTCGCCTGCCTTGTCGATTTCCCCGCGGCGCAGGTGCGACATGACCAGGGCAACATCCGCCTGGATACGATCCTGATCCATTTCCGCTGCAGTTTCCAGATCGTCAAAAGCCGAGTTGCTGTCTCCCGAGGCAAGCCTGCTTATCCCCAGCCGCGTACGTGCCGAAGCATCTTTCGGATCCAGTGCGACCGCCTTTGCAAAATACTCCGAAGAACGCGTGAAATCACCCTTCGCCAGGTAGACCTGACCGGCAAGAGACAGAATATCCGCCCTGTCTCCATAGTCCTTCAACAGCGGCTGCAAGGCCTCGACGGCACGGTCGGTCTCGCGCGCCGCAAGGTGGGCGCCGACCATCAAACGCCGCGCGAGCAACTGTCGTGGTGCCGCCTCCAGAACTTTGCCCAAATGCGTTTGCGCCTGCAGCGCATCACCTTTCCTAAGGTAGATGGCGCCGGCCAGCAGACGGGCGGGAAGATAATTGGGGGCAAACTTCAGCACGTCGTCGATGGATGCCCGTGCAGGCTCGATCTTGCCCTGGGCAAAATCCAGATATGACTGCAGGTAGACCACCTGAAGATTTCCCTCACCGACCGCGGCCTTCATTTCCTTAAGCTTTTCCGCAGCTTCATCGAATTTCCGCTCGCGGAGCAGCAGTGACACAAGCTCGAAATGAGGCGCCGCTCGCCCCGGTTCGATGGCGATCGCGGTCGAATAGGCCTCGGCTGCCTTGACCGAGTCCTGCTTCGCATTCAAGAGCGCGGCCTTGAACAACAGCGCGTCAACGTATTTGGGAGAATGCGCAAGAATCGCCTCGACCTTCGCGAACGCATCATCGAGATCCCGCTTGCCCGCAGCGAGGCGTGCCAGACCCAGCTCCGCTCGATCACGGGCGGACTCGTTCTTTGCCGCCTCGCGGAAGCTCTGCTCGGCCTTGTCGAGCGAGCCAGCCGCCACATAGGCCTCTCCGAGACTGGCCTGCAACTGGGCCTGAGCAGCCGGATCGGCCAGCGTCTTGTCGCCGAATTGCTCTATCAGTGCCTTACCCTCGCCCCCCGACACCATTGCCCGGGACAGTACCGGTATTACCTGATCCGGCGCATAGCCCAGATCATTGGCACGCCTGAGTTCCTTGAGAGCGGTTTGCACATCCCCCTGGTCAAGGTAGATACGGCCAAGCAAAAAACGCGCTTCTCCGATCCCGGGATTCTCCTGCAGAGCATTCTTGAGCTGAATGCTCGCCGCCTTGAGATCCTTCTTCTCAAGGAATCCGCGGGCCGATTGAACCATTTCCTCCGGGCTGGAGCCGCACCCGCTGAGGAGCAGGGCAACCATACCGGCCCCCGCAAGAGTCTTGACGATTCGTCGCAGGTGATTCTCTCGATTATTTGCCACAGTCAGCTCTCTTTCTTTAATCCAAAGCGGTTCATCAAGTCGTATAGCGTCGGCCGGCTGATTCCCAGCACCTCCGCCGCTTTCGCAACATTCCCGTTTACCCGTGCCAGCACCCGAACCACAGCCTTGCGCTCAGCCTCGTCGCGCACCTGTCTCAAGTTGAGGGTGGTCAGATCTTCATCGACCGAATCAAAACCGAGGTCATCGGCTCCGATGCGCGAGCCATCCGACATGATTACCGCACGCTTTATACAGTTTTCGAGCTCACGCACATTGCCCGGCCACGGATGCGCTTCGATCGCCGCGACGGCATCATCGCCAAGCTGCATGCTCGCGCGCCCGTTGTCACTCGCAAACCGCTTGACCAACGCGTGTGCAATAAGGCTCGCGTCACCCTCTCGATCACGCAGAGGGGGAATGTCGACCACGATTTCCGCCAACCTGTAGTAAAGATCCTCACGGAATCGGCCCTCGCGGATCAGCGCCTTGAGGTCTTGGTGCGTCGCACACACGATTCTCACGTCGACCGGGATCTCATCGCGACCACCGATTCGCTCGATGACCCTCTCCTGCAGGAAGCGCAGGAGTTTTGACTGCAGCGGCATCGGCAGATCCCCGATCTCGTCGAGAAACAGCGTGCCACGATGAGCGACTTCGATCTTTCCCAGGGTCTGCTTCACGGCGCCTGTAAACGCGCCCTTCTCGTAACCGAAGAGCTCGCTCTCGAGGAGGTTCTCGGGTATCGCCGCACAGTTGATCGCCACAAAACGCTCGCCACTTCGCGACGAGAGATTGTGGAGACCGCGTGCGAGCACTTCCTTGCCGGTACCACTCTCACCGAGAAGCATTGAGGTGACGTTCGCGTTGGAAACCTTCTCGATCGTCCTGCAGAGTTTCAGCATCGCAGGATCACGGGTCAGGAAGCCATCCAGCGGTGACCCCTGCTGCAACTGCAACAATGCGTTTTCCTGCTGCAGGTCATGGAGGCGGAAGGCCCTGTCAATCGTCAACGCGAGCAACTCAGGCTCAAAGGGCTTGGCGAAAAAATCGTAAGCCCCCATTCCAACCGCCCGCACCGCGTTGTCGCGGTCATGTTGTCCGGTCAATACGATGACTTTCGTTCCCGGTTGAAGCTGCAGCATTTCGCCCAGCAGCGCGAAACCCTCGGTCACATCGTCCGGCGCCGGCGGCAGCCCCAGGTCCATCGTCACAACCGCAGGTTCGACACGGCGCAACTGGGCGATCGCCGATTCGCGATCGGAAGCCAGTACAGTTTCATATTCATCGAAGGCCCAACGCATCTGCTTTTGCAGCGCCGGATCGTCTTCCACGATGAGCAGTGCCCGTCGCTTGTCCGCCATAGTCGTCACTTCTACCCGATTTCCGCCGTGGATCCAGCGGTGTCGCAGCCCGGCAGCAACACGGACACCACCGTCCCTTGACCAGGCTCGCTCGTAACCTTGATCTTGCCGCCCAGTTCATGAATGTATTGCCGGGTCTCAAAGGCACCGATACCCATGCCGCTCTTCTTCGTCGACTGAAAAGGTTTGAACAGCTGCTCGCGGATGAATACTTCGCTCATCCCGACCCCCGTGTCAGAAACCTCGATCAAGGCTTCTCCCCTTTCAGAAACGCTTACGTCCACGGCAACGATACCGTCTTCGTCAGTCGCATCCAATGCATTTTGCACGATGTGCCCGAGAATTCTTTCGAGGCGTTCTGCATATGCCATCACCGACGTCGACTGCTTCACGGTCAGCTGTACGAGGGGACGCAAAGCCCGCTTGCCCTGCACGATTCGCCGCATCGTCTCGGCGATGTCGACAGGCCGCTTCTGATCGAAGGAGGTCTTCTCGAGAAGCTGCGACATCAGGCCCCGCATGCGGCCCTCGACGTGCGCAACGGTATCCAGCATATCTTTCTGGAATTCGGGATTGTCACGGTGACGCTCAGCATTCTTCAGCAGCAGCGACATCTGCGCGACCAGATTCTTCAGGTCATGCACGACGAAGGCCGACATCTTGTTGAAAGCATCGAACTTACGCGCCTCCAGAAGCGCCTCGCTGGCCCGTACCTGCCCGAGATAGCTGGCGGCCTGCTGCTGTGCCGTTTTCAGAAGATCCAGCACCTCCCAGTTCACATCCACGGCAACGCGTGGGGGATGGAGGATGACAAAGCCGATGAGGGAGCCGACCGAGCTGAGTGGCACGACAAGCCAGGCATCCGGAAGACGTGACAGCCACTCGGGCAAGGTCAGGTCTGCATAGAGCGTCCTCCTCGCTCGAAATTCCTCCATGTTGAGGATCCAGCCGCTCCGCTCGAGGAATCCCGCCAGACTACCCTCGGCCGGCTCGGACGCGTCTGTTTCAGGCGCGTTCAATCGCGCCTGCAGATGGAACCGTCCACTTCCTTCACGCAACCACAGCCATCCGCCCGGGCTCTCGACCAGATCACCAAGGGCTTTGATCACACTTTCGCCAGGGCTCAGATTCGAACCTGCCGCAGCAAGCGCCGCAGTGAATCCCAGCCATTGATTGCGATAGTCGTACCTGTACGGAAACAGGTGCTTGTTCAGCCAAACCCGCAAGCGGGCCCGCAGACTGGCCGAAAACAGCACTGCAGCCAACGAAAGCAAGCCGGCGAAAAGCAGTGCCACCTGAAACGCGCGCCCCCAGTCTCCCCCGAAATAGCGGACGTAGTATCCAGCACCCGCCACGAGCAATAGATAGAGACCCGAAATCAACAGCGCCGACGAATGGAAAACCACGTCGCGTGACACGCTGATACGCATCTTCCATGAAGGATTGCGCGCTACGGACATGCCGATGAGTGGCAGGACAAGCACATGCGCCAGACCGCGCACGCTCCAGGTTGCGGGATCAAGTCGCAGGAACAAAGAACCTTCCGCAAAAAGGTAAAGGTCAAACCCGAACACCGCGACCAGCCCCAACGCGAGCGGCTTGAACGCCCAACGGGCATCGACCGGAAGACTTCGATAGAACTGCTCTATCAACACCAAGCCGAATACAGAGGCAAGAAGGCTTGCCATCGTCTGGAGACGAATCGGATCACCGGCGACAGTCCATCCGGCCGCAGCAAATACAATTGCCGACAACTGCAACACGACAATCAGGCTTGCCGCAACCGCAAGACCAGAGAGCGGCCGCACGAGCCTGCCCCCTCCAATCAGGATCAGAACGAACAAATACCAAGCCGCACCCCGGACCACGTCGGCGACGGCCGCCGACAGCATCAGGAAGGAACCGTCGAAAGCCAGCGCCGCAGCGCTTAATCCACCCCACGAAGCCCCCGCGAGCATGGCCAGCAGAAGTGTTGCGCCAGGCTTGCCACCTTTCCAGGCGATCAGCAGATAGATTGCAAACAGCGCGTAAAGTGCGGCGACAAGGATGTAGCCGATACGCGCAAGCTGAACAAGATCGAAGCCGAGCTCGGTCATTCGGTCCGGAGCGCACCGATGTGTAAGTTCCCGACGGCGCCCCGAGTCGGCCCGTTCGCCGGGCTATTCGCTTTTTCGCAAACCGGTAGGACGATCCTGCTCAAATGTCCACGGCCGAATGCTCTTCGCACCCGTCCCGGCTGCGGCGCACCATCGCGGGGAGGGAAATCGTCACGAACATAGCATCCGCCCCCGCCCCACAATCGCAAACGCACCGCAGATGCGGTGCGAGCGACGTCGGACCGGCACGGTGCCAAACCGATCAATGCGCACCTTGCCCGGTCAACACGACCCTGACAGTCTCGCAAAGAATGAGGCTATCCAGAAAGAGGGTGTGATTCTTCACGTAGTAGAGGTCGTACTGCAGCTTTTGAACCGCATCATCAACCGATGCACCGTACTGATAGCGCACCTGCGCCCACCCTGTAAGCCCGGGTTTGACACAATGGCGGACGGCGTAGAACGGCACTTCCGCAGTCAGCTGATCGACAAAATAAGGACGCTCGGGACGCGGTCCAACGAGGCTCATCTCGCCTTTCAGCACATTGAACAGCTGGGGTAGCTCATCGATGCGGGTCTTTCGCATCAGCTTGCCGAACCGTGTCACCCTGTCATCGTTGGCCGAGGCCCAGCGGGGCTTCCCATCCTTTTCGGCATCGTTGCGCATGCTTCTGAACTTGATCACCTTGAATACCCGACCGTGCTGCCCGACCCGCTCCTGGCGGTAGAAGATCGGCGCGCCGTCCTGCAGCAGGATTACGAGGGCGGAGATCAGCATGACCGGCAAGGCGAGAGTAAGCAGAACCAAGGCGGCAAGGATGTCGAAGGTCCGCTTGACCGTACTTCTCGCCCAGCCCTGGCGAAACCCGTCACCGTAGATCAGCCAGCTGGCGCGGAGCGAATCGATTCTCACTTGCCCCTGGACCCGCTCGAAGAAAGACGAAAGGTCCAGAACCTTGACACCAAGCATCTTGCAATCGAGCAGATCGCGCAGCGGCAACACGCCGCCCCGCCGCTCGCGCACGGCAACGATAACCTCGTCGGCGCGCTCCTCACGCACGAGCTGAAGGAGGCGGCTTGGCGCACCGAGGACGCGGCCGCGCACCTGCGGGGCTTCGCCCTGCTCCATCGCTACGAATCCGACGACCTCAAGTCCGCGGGAGTCGGCGCCGGTGAGCACGCGCTCGACGTGCGCCGCATCGGCTCCGACGCCCAATACCAGAATGCGTCGAGCCATCAAGACGCCTTGCTGACCGCGATTCGAAAGACCGCGAAGCACCATCACGCCCCCCAGCGCCGACAGCACGGTCAATTCCGCAGCCTCGGGCAGAAAATGCCCCCACGGCAGCAACCGGAAGATCAGATACGCGACCGGGACACTCACGACGACTGGCAGTGCAAGTCGCTCGACGACACTACGCAGCGAACCGCCCGCGAATGGCCGATAAAGCCCGAAAGCGCTGTTGAGAACCATCATGACCAGCGCAAAGACCACTGCGGAAGGGACCACCTCCCGCCATTCGAAGCTACCGGCGCGGGACTGCAACATCACGGAAAGAACCACTGCAAGCGCCAACAAACAGGCGTCAATGAAGAACTGCGCCAACGCCTGCGATGGAACATGATGACTGAAAATTTTGAGCATCTTTGATCCGCCCGCCTGAATTTACTGGTTGTATCAGCAGAGTCCGGAACCCGAAAAAATGTCCGGAACCCCAACCGACGCTCTACCCTCGAGCGCAGGATAGCCAATGACGTCGAACTGCGATGTTAAGGAGGTCACGTTCACGAACGATGAACATCCCCGGACATTCAATCTAGCAAGCGCCGGGGACTTTCGCCGAACCGGGTCACAGCCGCCTTCACCGCGACTCATGCGCCAACCCGGCCGCGCAATACCCGAACTTGCGGATCACGAGACCGCCAGCGCCCCCTTGAGGTAAGAGGAAATACATCGAACCGCCTCGTTCCCCTGCTCAAAGAACTTCCCCAAAGGAACGAAGCCGTGGACCATGCCGTCGAAGTGCCGGTGCAAGACCTGCCCTCCCTCTGCTTCGCAGCGAGCAGCAAAGGCAAGGCAATCGTCGGTCAACGGATCACAACCCGCGGTCACCATGACGAAGGGGGGCAATCCCGTCAGGCTCGACGCGAACATGGGCGATGCGCGCCATGTTTCGGCTTCGGCGGCCTCGGCGAAATAGCGCTCGTAGAACCAGCGCAGGGTCTCGCGGTCGAGAAAATAGCCATCCGCAAACCTGTCGCGTGACGGGCGATTGCTGTGAATCTGAGTCGAGGGATAGATCAGTGCAAGCGCGACGGGCATCGGCATCGCCCGTTCCCTTGCCTCGATCGCGGTCACGATCGCGAGGTTGCCACCCGCACTGTCGCCGCCGAGCGCCAATCTTTCGGGGTCGACCCCGAGCAGACCAGCGTTTTCGGAGGACCATTCAAAGGCAAGCCACGCGTCGTGTACCGCCGCGGGAAACGGATGCTCCGGGGCAAGCCGGTAATCCACGGACAACACGGCCGCGCCCGAGAGGTTAGCCAGTTCACGACAGAGAACATCGTAGCTTGACAGGTCCCCGGTACACCATCCGCCGCCGTGAAAATAGATCAGCAGAGCCGTGCTCTCGCTGGCGTGCGAACCAAGGGGGCGATACAAGCGTGCCAGTAACACCGTTCCGTTCGGTCGCGGAATCGGAACCTCCACGGTGGAGGCCACTGCCGGCGCTTCGGGCCGGAATGCAAACATCAGCTTCTGTGTTGCGTGCCTTGCCTGGGACACCGACAAATCATGGAACCGTGGCGCGTTGACACGGTAAACCATTGCCAGCAACTCCCTGGCCTTGGGGTCGAGAGACATCCTTACCTCAAACAGCGAGCAGGGCTCACGCGCCCCCCTCTCCGAAACAATCCCAACGAATTTGGCAAGCCGCGCCGCGGCAGGATAACATTGCCGACCTTTCGCCCGACGGCGGGTCGACAATGCCTGGTGCCGGGAGAGGGACTCGAACCCTCACAGTGTCACCACCGGCGGATTTTGAATCCGCTGCGTCTACCGATTCCGCCACCCCGGCTGGAGGAGGCGCGAATTATCACCCAATCCATTCCGGGCAGCAAGCAGATGCCATTCAGGCTTGAAGATTTCGATTATTCCTTGCCGGACGAACTGATCGCCCAGGCACCGCTGGGCGAGCGTACCGCCAGCCGACTGCTCGAGGTCGGACACGAGACGCTGTTCGACCGCCACTTCACCGACCTCCCCGACTTGGTTCGCCCGGGCGACCTGCTTGTATTCAACGACACCCGCGTGGTGCACGCCCGACTTTTCGGCGTCAAGCAGACCGGCGGCAATGTCGAAATTCTCATCGAGCGGCCAATCGGCGATCACGAAGCGCTCGCCCAGATCCGCGCCAGCAAGTCACCGAAACCCGGCAGCCGGATCAGCGTCGCCGACGGAGCCTTCGAAGTCGAGGTGCTCGGCCGGCTCGGCGAATTCTTCCATCTCGCCTTCCCGCGGGCACACGCGCTCGTTCCGCTGCTGGAGGCATACGGCAAGCTACCATTGCCTCCCTACATCGAGCGGCCCGCAGGCCAGGCCGACGAAACCCGTTATCAAACAGTTTACGCACGCCACCACGGTTCGGTCGCAGCACCCACCGCGGGCCTCCATTTTGACGAGGGCCTGCTCGCCAGACTGGACAGCGCCGGCGCGGGACTCGCCTATCTCACGCTCCACGTAGGTGCGGGCACCTTTCAGCCAGTACGCGTTGATGATCTTTCCGAACATCGCATGCACCGCGAACGCTACCTGATCCCGGCCGAAACGGTCGAACAGATTGCCGCGACCCGCTCATCCGGCGGCCGCGTGATCGCGGTCGGCACCACCAGCCTGCGCGCACTTGAGGCCGCAGCGCAAAACGGACCTCTGTCCGCAGGCGGCGGCGAGACGGAACTCTTCATCCTGCCCGGATTCCGCTTTCAGGTAGCCGACGCACTGATCACCAATTTTCACCTTCCAAAGTCGACCTTGCTGATGCTGGTCTCGGCTTTCGCAGGCGCCGATCGCATCCGCGACGCCTACGCCCATGCCATCCGCGAGCGCTACCGCTTTTTCAGCTACGGCGACGCCATGTTCCTGAACCGTCAATCATGAAATTCGAACTCATCAAGACCTCGGGCGCTGCACGTCGCGGCAAACTCACGCTCAACCATGGCGTCGTCCAGACCCCGGTTTTCATGCCGGTCGGCACATACGGCACCGTCAAGGCCATGACGCCGGAGTCGCTCGACGGAATCGGCGCTCAAATCTGTCTTGGCAACACCTTCCACCTATGGCTGCGGCCGGGCATGAAAGTCATCGACCTGCATGGCGGCCTGCACGGTTTCATGCGCTGGCAAAAACCGATTCTTACCGACTCGGGCGGGTTCCAGGTGTTTTCGCTTGGCGCGCTGCGCAAGATCAGCGAAGAGGGTGTCAAGTTCTCATCCCCGATCGATGGTGCCAAGCTGTTTCTGACCCCCGAAATCTCGATGCAGATACAGCGCAGTCTGAATTCCGATATTGCGATGATCTTCGACGAATGCACGCCCTTTCCTGCGACACTTGACGAGGCAGCCCGCTCGATGCGCCTCTCGCTTCGCTGGGCGCAGCGCTCGCGTGATGAATTCGACCGCCTGGAGAACCCCAACGCACTGTTCGGGATCGTCCAGGGCGGCATGTATGAAGCGCTCCGCGAAGAATCCCTTGCCGGACTGACCGAGATCGGATTTCATGGTTTTGCCATCGGCGGCCTCTCGGTCGGTGAGCCCAAGGAAGACATGCGTCGGATACTCGCCCACACCGCCCCCAGACTTCCAGCAGACAGACCCCGATACCTCATGGGCGTCGGCACACCCGAGGACATCGTGGCGAGCGTGGCCGAAGGCATCGACATGTTCGACTGCGTCATGCCCACCCGCAACGCGCGCAACGGCTGGCTGTTCACCCGTTTTGGCGACCTCAAGATCAAGAACGCGGCTCACCGCGAAGATACGCGCCCCCTCGACGATAGCTGCGACTGCTATACCTGCCGCAATTTCAGTCGCGCCTACCTCCACCACCTTCACCGCACCGGTGAAATTCTCGGCTCGATGCTGAACACCATCCACAATCTGCGTTACTACCAGAACCTCACCGCAGAGATCCGCCAGGCGATCGATGCGGACGATTTTACCGGCTTCCAAACACGTTTTCGCGAGCAGCGAGGCCGCGGAGCTACCTCGACGTGACCGGCCCCGAACATGGGTCAAAGACACAACTGATATAATTGCGCGCTTTCATACGCTAATCCGGAGTCGAAAAAGTGCTGATTTCCAATGCCTACGCCCAGGCCGCAGGCGCCGCGGACCCCACTGGCGGCCTCATGGGCCTGCTGCCGATGATCCTGATGTTCGTCGTGATCTGGTTCCTGATGATCCGTCCGCAGATGAAGCGTGCCAAGGAACACAAGGCACTGGTTGCCGCACTTGCCAAAGGTGACGAGGTACTGACCCAGGGCGGCGTTGCCGGCCGCGTGACCCAGGTCGGCGACTCGTTCATCCATGTCGAAGTCGCCGACAACGTGGTCATCCTGATCAAGAAGGAATCAGTTGGCAACGTACTGCCGAAGGGCACGCTCAAGAGCGCCTGATTCAACTGAATGGGGGCCGACGGCCCCCGCCATCTCGCTGACGTCTTCCACGAAGCCCCGACCATGAACCGCTATCCCCTCTGGAAAAACCTTCTCATCGGCTTCGTGCTGCTGATCGGCCTGCTCTACACCTTGCCGAACTTCTACGGCGAAGTCCCCGCTGTCCAGGTTTCCAGTGGCAAGGCGACCCTGAAACTCGATCCGGGAAAGGTGACACCTCGAATCGAGGAGGCCCTGTCGGCCGCGGGAATCGCCAATACGGGGATCTTTGTTGACCCGACCAGCGTCCGCGCCCGCTTCGCGAGCACCGATGTCCAGCTCAAGGCGAAGGACGCGATCGAACACGCACTCAATCCGGATCCGACCGATCCATCTTACGTCGTGGCGCTGAACCTGCTATCGGCCTCGCCGAGCTGGCTTACCAGCCTCAATGCCCTGCCGATGTATCTCGGCCTGGATCTGCGTGGCGGTGTGCATTTTCTGCTCCAGGTCGACATGGCCGGCGCCTTGACAAAAAGACTCGACGCCACGGCCGGCGACCTGCGCACCCAGTTGCGCGACAAAACGATTCGCCACACAGGAATTGCCCGCGAAGGCAATGCAGTGGTCATCAATTTCCGCGACGATGCCACCCGCCAGGCCGCTCGCCAGGCGATCGGCGACTTTACCGCCGACCTGCAGTTCAATGAACGGGACGCGGGCGGCGACTTCAAGCTCATCGCAACCCTGACGCCGCAGGCGGAAAAGAAGATCCAGGAATTCGCGATCAAGCAGAACATCACCACGCTCCACAACCGGATCAACGAGCTTGGTGTGGCTGAACCGGTGATTCAGCAGCAGGGCGCAGACCGCATCGTCGTTCAGCTGCCGGGCGTGCAGGACGTGGCCAAGGCAAAAGACATCCTGGGCCGTACCGCAACCCTTGAGGTTCGCATGGTTGACGACACCCCTGGGGCGCTCGAGGGGGCCTTGAACGGCGCGGTACCGTTTGGCACGGAACTCTATACCGAACGGGGCGGCTCACCGCTGCTCGTCAAGAAGCAGGTGGTACTCACGGGTGACCGCCTGACCGATGCACAACCCGGCTTCGACGGGCAGACCCACGAACCGGCGGTACATCTCACGCTGGACGCCGCCGGATCCCGCATTTTCCGTGATGTCACACGCGAGAACGTCGGCAAGCGCATGGCCATTCTGCTGATCGAAAAGGGCAAGGGCGAGGTCATTACCGCACCGGTGATCCGCTCCGAGATCGGAGGTGGCCGGGTCCAGATTTCGGGCCGCATGAGCACTCAGGAAGCCACGGACGTGGCCCTGCTGCTGCGCGCTGGCTCACTGGCAGCGCCGATGGAAATCATCGAAGAACGTACCGTCGGCCCCAGTCTCGGAGCGGAAAACATCCGCAAGGGTTTCGACTCCACGATGTGGGGGTTCGCCGCGATCGCGGTGTTCATGATTGCCTACTACATGATGTTTGGCCTCGTCTCGGTCCTCGCGCTAGCCTCCAACCTGTTGCTGCTGGTTGCACTGCTGTCGATGCTGCAGGCCACGCTCACACTGCCCGGCATTGCAGCCATCGCGCTCACCCTGGGCATGGCGATCGACGCCAACGTGCTGATCAATGAACGGGTACGTGAAGAGCTGCGCAACGGCGCCACACCGCAGGCTGCCATCACCGCCGGTTACGATCGGGCCTTCGACACGATTCTCGATTCCAACATCACGACATTGATTGCCGGTATTGCGCTTCTGGTATTCGGCTCGGGCCCGGTCCGCGGCTTCGCTGTGGTGCACTGCCTCGGCATCATGACATCGATGTTCAGCGCGGTTCTGGTTTCGCGAATGTTGATCAACCTTCTTTACGGGCGCAAGCGCAAGCTCGAGAAGCTCTCGATCGGACAGGTCTGGAAGCCGGGTCAGTGAAACAAACCTGATGACGGCGAACGGACTCATCACGCGCCGGCCTCGATCCTGAGCCCAATCATCAACAATTCATCACGAATCGCCAAAGACCATGGAATTCTTCCGCATCAAGAAAGACATCCCGTTCATGCGCCACGCACTAGCGTTCAACGTCATATCGTTGATCACTTTCGCGCTGGCCGTGCTCTTCCTGCTCACCCGCGGTCTGAATCTGTCGGTCGAATTCACCGGCGGCACGCTGATGGAAATCAACTACGCGGAGGCCCCCCAACTCGAACCGATCCGCCAGGCACTCGCCAACGAAGGCTATCCTGATGCCCAGGTGCAGAATTTCGGCAGCGCGCGCGATATCCTCATCCGCCTGCCCAATCGCGAGGCACTCGACACCGCCCGGGTCAGCGAGAAGGTCATGAGCTCGCTGGCTGGCGTTTCGGCCTCGACACCACAACTACGCCGCGTCGAGTTCGTCGGTCCGCAGGTCGGCAAGGAACTTGCCACCGACGGTGCCATGGCGCTGCTGCTGGTGATCGCAGGCATCATGCTCTACCTGGCGATGCGCTTCGAATGGCGCTTCGCAGTATCGGCAATCATCGCCAACCTGCACGACGTGATCATCATCCTCGGCTTCTTCGCCTTCTTCCAGTGGGAGTTCTCACTGGCCGTGCTGGCAGCCGTTCTGGCAGTGTTGGGCTATTCGGTGAACGAATCGGTGGTGGTGTTCGACCGGGTGCGCGAAACCTTCAAAAAGAAACGCGGCCTGGACACCCCTGAGGTCCTTAACCACGCAATTACGAGCACCATCTCGCGCACCGTGATCACCCATGGCAGTACGCAGATCATGGTCTTGTCGATGCTTCTGTTTGGCGGCGAAACACTTCACTACTTCGCCCTTGCACTGACGATCGGCATCTGCTTCGGGATCTACTCGTCGGTACTGGTCGCCAGCCCGCTGGTGATGTGGCTCGGTGTATCTCGCGAGCAGTTCGCGAAACCCAAGAAGCAGAAGGAAGAGGCCGTCGTCTAAGCACAGATCGGCTTGGCGGTGCGGCATGCTCGCGAAACCAGGCCGCTGACCGCAGTGCTGCACCGGCCCTCGCCGGAGCAGCCCGTATCAGACCGCGAAGCGATGCCGTACCCGCAACGACTCGCCGCGCTCCGACAATCCGATCAGGCGATCGATGTTCGGATGCTTTCCCGGATTGGCCAAGGCATCCGCCGTATGCTCGGCGTACAGTTCCAGCCCCTTTCTTGCCGCTTCCGGCGTCATCGCTCCGTACAGCTGCGCGAGATGGTTGTATACCACGAGAGAACCGGCCTGACCCGGCTTGTTCTCGATCGACCCGACCTCTACACCACTTGCATCGATGAGCTCGATCGCTGCCAGATGTGACACGCCGGGCAGCTGTTTCAGATTATCTGCAAATCCCATGTTGATTCCGTTTTGAATGGCTGGAGCGACCATGCGCTCCTAAAAGGAAAGGGCCGCCGGCATTGCAGACGACCCTTTCCGGCAAGGGCCGACGCTCAAGAGCGCCGGCGACGCCCGGAGCAGTCAGATGCGCCGCGCAAGCTCTCCGGCCTTGCCGATATATGTTGCCGGGGTCATCTCCAACAGACGGGATTTCTCAACTTCAGGGATGGAAAGCGTAGCGATGAACTCTTGCAGCGCCGCCCGGTTGATCCCCTTTCCACGGGTCAGTGCCTTGAGTTGTTCATAAGGGTTTTCCACCCCGTAGCGGCGCATCACCGTCTGGATCGGTTCGGCCAGCACCTCCCAGGTAGCGTCGAGATCTGCAGCCACGCGGACACGATCCACCTCCAGCTTGTTCAAACCCTTGAGGCAGGAATCCAGCGCCAGCAAAGTATGGCCGAAGGCCACGCCCATATTGCGCAGTACCGTCGAATCCGTCAGGTCGCGCTGCATGCGCGAAATCGGCAGCTTCTCGGAGAAATGCCGCAGCAGCGCATTGGCAATGCCCAGATTGCCCTCGGCGTTCTCGAAATCAATCGGGTTGACCTTGTGTGGCATCGTCGACGAGCCAACCTCGCCTTCCTTGAGGCGCTGCTTGAAGAAACCGAGCGAGATATAGCTCCAGATGTCGCGACAGGCATCGATCAGGATGGTATTGCAGCGTGCCATCGCATCGAACAGTTCGGCCATCGAATCATGCGGCTCGATCTGGATCGTATAGGGGTTGAAACCAAGTCCCAGCGACTCAATGAAACGTTGGTTGAAACCCTCCCAGTCAAACTCCGGGTAAGCGGACAGGTGCGCGTTGTAATTGCCCACCGCACCGTTGAATTTGGCCGTCATCTCGACCGCAACGATCGTCCTGCGCACACGCAGCAAGCGATAGGCGATATTGGCCATTTCCTTGCCGAGCGTCGTCGGACTTGCCGGCTGGCCGTGGGTACGCGACAACATCGCATCATCGGCCAATTCGTGCGCCAGCGTGCGGAATCGGCTGATCACCTGGTCGAGCTTGGGCAGGATTACCTTGGTCCGGGCATCATTCAGCATCAACGCATGCGAGGTGTTGTTAATGTCCTCCGACGTGCATGCGAAATGGATGAACTCCGATACCTTCTGCACCTCGGTGTTGTCGGCAAAGCGCTTCTTGAGCCAGTATTCGACCGCTTTGACGTCATGGTTCGTGGTGGCCTCAATGGCCTTGACCGCCTCGCCATCCGCAGGCAGAAAACCCTCGACGACCGCATCGAGTTGCGTCACCGTGGCTTTCGAGAACGCGGCCACCTCGGCGAGGGCCGGTTCGGCAGCGAGCGCTTTCAGCCATTCGATCTCAACCTTGATGCGGTTGCGGATCAGACCATACTCCGAAAAGTGCTCTCGCAGGTCTGCGACCTTTGAATCGTAACGACCATCGAGGGGAGATATTGAAACCAGTGTAGAGAGGGACATTTAACCACGCGCCGAAAGTAGCAAAGCACGGATTTTACCCTTCACGAGCAGGCAGGTCATTCTCGGGCAGGAGATTCCGGCTCGTTCGCAGCCATTCACGATATCCGCAGGCGTCGCATGCGCCTTGGGCATCGGAGCTCGTGCGTTCGCCAGTCGTTCGCGCCCTTCAAGCCGTCACGGAGATCGCTCCCTGAAGGGATGGAGGGCCTCACCGTCAACAAGGAAAGGCTGCCGAAGCAGCCTTTTTATCCCGGGCACGCCGACTGATCGGCGCGCTTGCCCCTTGCTTAGGTGCAGGAGCCCGGCTTGTGCTTGCTCGCAGCGATGTCGGTAGTACATGCCCACACGCCGGTAGCCGCGTCGCGAGTCCAGGTAATCGTCTTGCCGTTGATCAGCGCATTCGAACCCTTGATGGTGCATACGATCGTGGTTGCCGTAACAGCGTTTGCACAGTAGGTGCCGCCTGCAGCAGTGACGCCAACGAAACCATCGTCCGTCGCAGTAACGCTCGGCGTCTTGCCGGTATTCACCGCAACTTCAAACAGCGTCTTCGCGGGGGTGATCTCTGCAAGCGCGGAAGTGGCCTGCGATTTGATGGTGTAGTCCTGATAAGCCGGCAGGGCGATTGCTGCCAGGATGCCGATGATTGCAACCACGATCATCAGTTCGATCAGGGTAAAACCTTGTTGAGCCTTTTTCATTTTGGATCTCCTTGAATGAGAGGGAATTCCGATCGGGTTTTTCCCGGTCTTGGCTTCTTATATGCAGTCAGTGTGCCAGCTTTCCTCTCAATCAAATTTTTCCTTTATTTTCATAAAGTTAAAAATAACATCGAAATATTGAAGTTCGAAAACCTCATGAAATGTGACGATTTTCGTCACCCGGAGTGACGCTGAACGGCAGACGGAGATGTAGGCCTCACGGGCGCACGCGTCATGCGGAAGCGAGAGAAGCTGCCACGGAGCCGCATCGCGCGGTTCAGCGGACGCACACCTTGCGTACCTGGGCCATGTCCGTGATGCCAGCGAAAACTTTCTCGATGCCATCCTGACGCAAGGTACGCATGTCTTCGGCGAGAGCCACAGTCAATAGATCAGCCACGCGGGCACGCTCCTGAATGAGACGCTTGACATCATCGGACCCGAGCATCAGCTCATGCAAACCGAGTCGCCCCTTGTAGCCATTAGTGCATTCCTCGCAACCAACCGGCTTGTAGAGGGTAAAGCGCCCCTGCTTGTCGCCATACCGCTCGCGCCACCCGGAGAGGATTGCGGAGCGCGCCGCGGCGGCATCTTCACGAAATGCCGGCGTAAGGCGTAGATCTTCGCAGTATTCGCCGAGCAGCCCGTTCACCTCGTTCTCTTCCGGGTGGTAAGGCGCCTTGCATTTCTTGCAGAGACGCTTGGCCAAACGTTGAGCCAGCACGCCCAATAAAGCGTCGGCGAAATTGAAGGGGTCCATGCCCATATCCAACAAACGCACGATGGATTCCGGAGCGCTGTTGGTGTGAAGCGTAGAGAACACCAGATGACCCGTGAGAGAGGCTTCCAGCCCGATTGCCACGGTTTCCTTGTCACGCATCTCGCCGACCATGATCACATCGGGGTCTGCGCGCAGGAAGGCCCGCATGACGGTCGGAAAATCAAGGCCAGCCTTGCGGTTGACCTGTACCTGACGCAACCCCTTCTGAGTGATCTCGACCGGGTCTTCGGCGGTCCAGATCTTTGTGTCGGGCGTATTGATATGACCCAAGATCGAGTGCAACGTCGTCGTCTTGCCGGAGCCGGTTGGTCCACAGACGAAGAAGATACCGTAAGGCTTGTGGATTGCCTGCTTGAGTCGCTCGAGGTTGGGGCCGAGCAATCCGAGCTCATCGATCTTGATCGGTTCGCTGTTTGCGAGAATCCGCATCACAACGTCTTCCACACCGCCCGCCGTGGGCACCGTGGCGACCCGGAGCTCGATGTCCAGCGGTGCATATTTCCGGAACTTGATCTTGCCGTCCTGAGGCTTGCGACGCTCCGAAATGTCGAGATCGCACATTATCTTGAGGCGTGTCACGAGCGGGCTTCGATAGCTGGCCGGCACCTCGATGTAAGGCACGAGAGAGCCATCCCGGCGGAAACGGATTCGTGTTTTTTCCTTTCCCGGGCGCGGTTCGATATGGATATCGGAAGCACCCTGCTTGTAAGCGTCGATGATGATCTTGTTGACCAGCTTGACCAGCTCGTTATCTGCCGCGGCCGACACGTCATCAGCCGTGCTCGTGGCATCGTACTCGTCGTCGCCCATGTCGGAGAGAATGTCGTCGACCGAGCCGAGGTCGAGGCTCATCGCAAAAAACTGGTCGATTGTCTGTGCGAACTCGCGATAGGTGGTGACGCGATAGACGAACTTGCCCTTGGGGAACACATTGTGGGCGATCCTGGAGGTCTGCACCTGCTCGGGATCCACCGTCATGATCAGAATGCCGTCGCTGCTTTCCTCGAGCGGCAGCCAGTGACTCTGCTCGACATATTCGCGTTTGATATGTTTGAGCAGATCAAGCGGCTTGACACGATCGGGGTGGAAGGGTTCGTACGGCGTCTTGTAGAACTTCCCCAGCGCCTCTCCGAGTTCGGCAAGCTGGAGGCCGTAATCCGCAACCAGCACATCCTCGGTCCTGATGCCCGACTGCCGCGCCGTTCGCGCGGCCTCAGCAAGCTGGTCGGCAGAAATTCGCTTGTCCACGACCAGTGACTCGTAGCGAGAACGCAATCCGGTCTGCGGCTGAACCCGCTGGGCGAATGCAACACCCAAGGTCTGTGTCAGACCCATCAGACCTTCCTCGGAAACCTCCGAGAAGGGGGTATCATCAAACGTGTTTATCAGCTGGATTACGCCTTGCAACTGCCCTTTGTCCGGATCGACGATCGGAGCAACGAGCATCTGCTTGCTGTGAAAACGAGAGTGCTCGTCCACTTCTTTCCTGAACCGAAGTTCAGGATCAATGCTCTTGAGTTCGTCCTTGTCGTATACATCCGCAATGTTGATCAGCTTCAGCGAGTAGGCGACGTACCCTGCAACGCTGTTCGGGCCGATCGGAAGGCGAATGGTACTGATCGTGTGCAGCCCGCTCTTTACCTTCGAATGGATGGCAGTGCGGGAATCATCCACCGTATAGATAGTGATCCGCTCGGCGTGAAACAGCTCGCAAAGATCGGCGGACAAATCAAAGATGATCTCATCGATGTTCCGCGTCGCGTGAATGCGCGTGGTGATCCGTTGCAGCCCCTTGAAGAATGCCAACCTGCTGCTTACATCAGTTCCACCAGAAGCCTTTCCGTAGGCCCGATTCATCTGTCTGCTCGCCTCCCGCACCCCCACGATGACGACCCGCCCGGGTCGACCTTAATCTTGCGATTCTAGCGCGGATCACCGTTACGGGCGGAAACGCCGTTTTTTCGGGTCGGATCTCACCCGCACCTCGCCTCCACCCCATCAGAACTCGAGCACCATCCCTTGTCGAAGGCGGTGTACCGGCATCGGCAACTCATATGCGCCGACCTCCGCCATGATCCGCTTACCTTTACCGGGTTTGAGATGGGTGACGTAAACTTCCGGCCGACAGTTCAGTTCGCGCAGCATCATGGCCAGCAGCGAGGGACACAAATGCCGCGATGCGAGGGCCAGACCCTGCAAGGCATCCGGGAACGCTGCCTCGATGATCAGGTGACGCAGGTTCGGCAATTCATCGAGTGCCTGCAGCACTTCGGCTGAGTAGGTGGTATCGCCAGTGAATGCCAGTTGTGCACTTCCACTGTCCACCGCGTAACCCACCGCAGGTACCGTATGATGCGCCGGCATCGGCGTGATCTTGCGTCCACCGAGATCGATCGCATCGCCGACTGCAATCTCCTGGTAACGAAGGAAGGGATGATTCCGGTCCGGAATGGTTGAAAAATCCGGCCACACCAACCAGTTGAAGAGGTGCGAACGCAGGATGTGGAGCGTCTCGCGTGTGCCATACAAGGTGATCGGCCGCTGGCGTTCATCACCCACCGTATCGACCAGGAACGGGATGAATGCCACGTGGTCGAGGTGCGCATGGGTAATGAAGATATGGTCAATGCAAAGCAGGTCTTCGTACGAAAGATCGCCGACCCCGCTTCCACCATCGATGAGGATGTCGTCGTCAACGAGAAATGCCGTGGTCCGGCGCCCCGCCCCACCGATTCCTCCGCTGCATCCTAACACCGTTAATTTCATTCGACCGGATTACGCCAGAACTGGACCGCCAGAGGCAGTCCGGCAATCATGATTAAAGGCGAAAGGTACCGCGCAACTTCGGCAAACGCTGCGCACAATGTCACGGCCGCCGCTCCAGACCTCGTCAGGTCGGATCGCGGAAGAAGAATGACATCTTCACCCCCGCAATCTCGATGACATCCTGCTCGCTCAATCGACGTGCTTGTGCGTCGATTGCCTTGCCATTGACCAACGGAAAACTGACGCCCTCAACATGGGTGATGAAATAGCCATGCGGTCGCTTGGTAATCACCGCAACTTGCTGCCCGGGCTTCCCGAGCGTGGTCAAAGATTTGGTGAGCACCAACTCCCGACCTGCGTTGCTTCCGCTCAAAACCTGGATGACGCCGAGCCGGGGCGAGCTCTCCTGCGTAGTTGTTGACGGCACGGGCACATCGACCTCGGACCCGTGCGGCACCACCTGCGTGGCAGTCGGGTCGGTCTGCCGTTCGATCACCTCGGTCGAATCAGGCGCACCGGCAAGCGTTCTGTCGCTCGGGATCTCGAGAGGTTTGAGCGAGGCAGTGTCCACAAATTCGGAAGGATTCACCGCAGGAGCGGAACTGTCCTTCACATACTTGATCCGGTACTTGCCGAGCTCCACGACATCATTGTTCTGAAGTGCATGCTTCTTGACTGGCTGCCCATTCACGTAAGTGCCATTGGTACTGTTCTGGTCCTCGAGAAAAGCATCATCGAGAATCGTCGTGATGACGGCATGGCTCCCGCTGATCGCAAGATTGTCAATCTGGATATCGTTATGCGCCTTGCGGCCGATCGATATCCTCTCCTTGTTCAGCAGAATTTCCTTGAGCACCAGCCCATCCATGCTCAAAATCAGCTTAGGCATCAGTCTTGCACCTGTTGATAGCTCATCTCAATCGGACCACAAGTCGCCCGAACCATCCATCCGCGTGTACCGGCAGCTCACGTACGGCAAGCAGCGCAACGGTGATGTTATCCCTCCCGCCGCGATCATTCGCAAGCTGTACGAGACAATCCGCGGCGAGATCGAGGTTGACCCCGACACTTTCAAAAGTCAGCGCGATCTCGGAATCGTCAACCATATCAGTCAGGCCGTCCGAGCAAAGCAGATAGAGCCCACCCCTGACCAGACGGTGACGCATGCACGCCACTTCAACTTCGGGGGCGACCCCCAAGGCCCTCGTCAGCAGATTACGCCCCGGGGCTGTCTGCGCTTCGGCGGCGCTAATCATGCCCTCGTCGATGCGCTCCTGCAACAGGGAATGGTCCCGCGTCAGTTGCTCCAGCACGCCATCGGCAAAGCAATATGCACGTGAATCGCCGACATGAGCCACGATCAGCTCGCCGTCGTCAATGGCGCCGGCGACAACGGTCGACCCCATGCCGGCAAGGGACGGGCGCCAGCACGCCTCTCTCAAAACAGCCCTGTTCGCAGTGCGGATCGCCTCGCAAAGAACGTCCTCGATGGTTCTCCCGATTCGAATCGTGGCGCTCGCAGCCTGCTCGAAGGCCGCCGATACTTCATTGACCACGATCCGCGCGGCAACGTCGCCACCACGGTACCCCCCCATGCCATCGGCAAGCACCAGCCAACCATTCGTTTCGCTCGCCGCTACTGCGTCCTCATTTCTCGAGCGAAGCTTGCCGACGTCGGTTCTGGTGACGATGGAGACAGGATGATCCTCGTCAGGAAATCCGTTCAACACATCGTCGTCTAGGTTGGACAAATCCATTCGCACATCAGCCTGATTGGTAAGCGGCCGCGGGGGGCTGCACCTTCGCCCGCATTGTCCGTCAATACTCCCTCGAGTGGAACAGCGCAACTCGAAACGATCATCACTTGAAAGAAAAAAGGCGCCGGAGATCCGGCGCCTTTTCACGGCTTGAGCCCTGCTTAGAGCATGGCCTTGAGCAGCTTGGCCATCTCCGACGGGTTGCGCGTGACAGTGAAACCACACTCTTCCATGATCGCGAGCTTGGCATCGGCCGTATCGGCACCACCGGAGATCAGCGCACCTGCGTGCCCCATGCGCTTGCCGGCCGGCGCCGTCACCCCTGCAATGAAGCCCACGATCGGCTTCTTCATGTTCTCCTTGCACCACATCGCGGCTTCGGCTTCGTCAGGACCACCGATTTCGCCGATCATGATCACCGCATCGGTGTCCGGGTCATCATTGAACATGCGCATCACATCGATATGCTTGATGCCAATGATCGGATCGCCACCGATACCCACAGCGGAAGACTGACCGAGACCAATCTCGGTCAATTGCGCTACGGCTTCGTAGGTCAGCGTGCCCGAGCGGGACACGACACCGATACGACCTTTTTTGTGGATATGGCCCGGCATGATGCCGATCTTGATTTCATCGGGCGTAATGAGACCCGGGCAGTTGGGGCCCAGCAGCAGCGTTTCCTTGCCACCGGCCGCAACCTTGGCCTTCATCTTGTTGCGCACTTCCAGCATGTCGCGGACCGGGATACCTTCAGTAATGCAGATCGCGAGATCGAGATCGGCTTCGCAGGCTTCCCAGATGGCGGCCGCAGCGCCCGGAGGCGGGACATAAATCACCGATACGGTGGCCCCGGTATCCGCAGCAGCTTCCTTGACGGAAGCAAAGATGGGCACGTCGAAGATCTTCTCGCCGGCTTTCTTGGGATTGACCCCCGCCACGAAACAGTTCTTGCCATTCGCGTACTCGATGCATTTCTCGGTATGGAACTGGCCGGTCTTCCCGGTAATGCCCTGGGTAATTACCTTGGTGTCTTTGTTGATCAGGATGGACATTCAAACGCTCCTTACTTGACCGCGGCGACGATCTTCGTTGCCGCGTCAGCCATGGTGTCGGCAGAGATGATGGGAAGACCGGACTCGACGAGAATCTTCTTGCCGATGTCTTCGTTGGTTCCCTTCATGCGGACGACCAGCGGTACGGAGAGATGAACTTCCCTGGCTGCGGCGACCACGCCGGTGGCAATGGTATCGCAGCGCATGATGCCGCCGAAGATGTTCACCAGGATGCCCTTGACCTTCGGATTCTTGAGCATGATCTTGAAGGCTTCGGTCACCTTCTCGGTAGTGGCGCCGCCGCCCACGTCGAGGAAGTTCGCCGGCTCTGCACCAAACAACTTGATGGTATCCATCGTGGCCATCGCCAGACCGGCACCATTCACCAGACACCCGATATTGCCATCGAGAGAAATGTAGGCCAGGTCGAACTTGGAGGCCTCGATTTCGTCGGCATCCTCTTCGTCGAGGTCGCGCATCTCGACGATATCCGGATGGCGATACAGCGCATTCGAGTCAAAGTTGAACTTGGCGTCCAGGGCCTTGATGTTGCCGTTGCCTTCGAGGATCAGCGGGTTGATTTCCGCCAGCGAGGCATCGGTATCCATGTAGCAGGTGTAGAGTTTCTTGAACGTATCGACGGCTTGTGGCAGCGAAGCAGCCGGCACCCCGATGCCGTTGGCGAGTTCGGTCGCCTGCGCGTCAGTCAGGCCGACGAGCGGATCGACGAAGACCTTGATGATCTTCTCAGGGGTATTGTGCGCAACTTCCTCGATGTCCATGCCGCCTTCCGAGGACGCCATCATGGCGACCTTCTGGGTAGCACGGTCGGTCAGCGCCGCAACGTAGTACTCCTTCTTGATATCGGCCCCTTCCTCGACAAGGAGTCGGCGCACCTTCTGCCCTTCCGGGCCGGTCTGATGCGTCACCAGCTGCATCCCGAGGATCTCGCCGGCGGTCTGCCGCACTTCATCCTTTGAGCGGGCAAGCTTGACGCCGCCACCCTTGCCGCGCCCACCGGCGTGAATCTGAGCCTTCACAACCCAGATCGATCCGCCGAGCTGCTCGGCAGCACTGACTGCCTCGTCCACCGAGAAGCAGGGGATGCCGCGAGGTGTCACGACGCCGTACTTCCTCAGTATTTCTTTTGCCTGATACTCATGAATCTTCATGGTAGCCCTTCGATCGAAGTCGCTATCGCCGACACGACGATGCGAACATTTAGTTGATGGGACGATGGAGGCACCCCTCCACGGTCACGACTCCGCTCTCCCTCAGCCGGACTCGCGACCGCTCCCGCGACTACCCGGAGGCAGTGCGCGCGTCTTCGGAGCAATCAGTTCCGAAGACGCGGATTATAACTTAAACGTCCCCGTGATTTTTGCGCTTCCATATGGCCTATTCACCTTTTTTCCGCGCCTCGGACCGATACCAGCGCGGGTAGAACTGCCTCACCGTTTCGCTCGAAGTTTCAAGGGCATGACATTGATCCAGCTGAAACGGTTTCCGACCACCATCCTCGTTATCCCGGCGAAATGTTGCGAAGGTCTGGATCGCTGCTGTCGGAAGACTGTACAAGAGCTCGGTCACGTGGGAACAACCACTGATGTCGGCAAACATCTCGCCAACCGTCTTCCGGAAACCTCTTATCAGATTCAGACCGATGAGCTGTCGGTACGCCGGGCCGATCGTGTCGCAGCCACCCGGATAAGGGACCCTTTCGGACACGACTTGAACTTCAACGATATTGAACTCTGCATCGATCGCAATCCGGACAAGCATGTCGTGCACCGGCTCGCCGGCTGGGCGCACCCCAGAAGCAATCGGATAATCGGCATCCTTCACGTCGGTCAGGCGGGCATCAAGCTCAAGCAGACCGTCTTCGCGCACAAATCCCTCTACGGTGATCGATCTGCGATGGGCTCGCTCGCGACGACAGACAGGTTCTGGCAATGGCATCGGAAAACTCACGTACGTGTGCGTATGGAACAGGAAAGATAATACACCGCCGGATCGCCGCTGCTGGAAGGTGCCATTCCGTAAATTCGGAACATCATCACGGTGCAATCTGCCCCAAGTTCATTACAATGTCGGGTATTTTGTAGCTCGGGCGGCGACCCGCAGGCAGCACGACAACGACTCGCAAACTGCGCCAACAACATATCAAAATCGACGATGCGCATATTTCCCGCTGTAGCAGCGACCGGCCTGACGCTTCTGGCGAGCGGATGGGCGCATGCCGTCGGCCTTGGCAACGTCACCGCACAGTCAGCGATCGGTGAACCGCTCAAGATCGAGATCGCCCTGATAGGCAGCGGCAGCACCGAAATTTCATGCGTACGTCTTTCCCCGGGCCAAGGCACCGATCTACCTTGGATCCGGCAAGCAAGAATCGCACTTGCTGGCCCGGTCGGAAACCGCAGAATCGTGATCAGCACGAGCCAGCCCATCTACGAGCCGATCGTCATGCTCGGCGTCGAACTCAACTGCGAGGGCATTCTCAGGCGGGAGTATCCACTCCTTCTGCCTTCGTCCGGTATCGTAACGCAACCGGTTGCCGCTTCCGCCGCCGGCAAGGACAGCGCAGCGCTGCCACGAGAACGGCCAGCCCTGCCTTCGGGACAAACCGACATCACCGTCGGCCCGAGCCTGTACCAACTGGCGCGACAGCTTTATCCGGACGATCGCGCCCAGCGGCGCCGGTTCGTCGCTGCGGCCCGACAAGCCCACCCTGATCAGTTCCCCGACCGAAGCTCGCTCAGTCGCCCGATCCCTCGTGAGGACGCGCTCGATCTTGCAGCGCTGCGCCGCGAGGCCGAAAGACCCGCAAGACCGCCCACCTCCTCCAGGGCAACCATCAGTCGCCCGGCAGAGCCAAGGTCGTCAGCAAGGCCGGAACAAGCACTGCGCGAAGAAGCTGCCCCGCCGACGGCACCCGCCCCTCCGCAGCCAAGTGCGCAGGGCGACCGCCTCACGGTCGGCGGCGACATGCCGCCGCCGGAGCTGAAGCTTTCCTTTGCACTATCGGATCCCAGCCTCGTCGGTCGGACGAGTGATGACGAACGGGAACGCATGCGTCAGGAGCAACGCCTGCTCTTGGTCCTTGATGAGAAATTGATCGCCCAGCTCGAAATCGCCAGCAAGATCCGCGAGCTCGAACAGTATCAGCGCCATCTCACGAGCGAGGCTGATCGGCTTGGCATCAATGCACCGCAGACCGGACCGTCTGTTCCGGCCTTGGATGAAAAGGCGCCATCTGCCGATGTTCGCAGGCCGAGCCCGATCGCTCCACAAAAGCCGGCGGAGCCCGCGGCGGACTCCACGGACTGGTGGCAATTCATCTTCAGCATTGGCGGATTTGCACTCCTTGCCGGGCTCTTGGCTCTTCACCTCAAACGCAGGCGCCTCGCCAAAGAAAAAGCCGAAGCCGAGTTTTTCAATTCCCCGGACACCGGGGATTCGGCAAGTGAAGGCTCATCTGACGGTACGACATCTTCAGCTGCAACACCGGGACTCGAAAGCCGCCACGAGGGACTTTCAGGCCCTCAGTCTTCAGTGGACTTCGCGCAACTCGACTGGGAGCCGCCAAATTCGCTGATGCCAACGGATAGCGTTGCGCCACTACCACTGGAAGAGGAAGACCTGGCTGGCGAGCACGATTCGGCAGTTGAGCTTGCCGAAATAATGATGTCTTTCGGACGCGTCCAGGGGGCCGCCCAGACACTGGCAGACTTCATACGTGGCAACCCGAAGCAAGCTGTCGTTCCATGGCTCAAGCTGCTCGAGGTGTACAAGACAGCGGACATGCGGAGCGAGTTCGATGGCTTGACCCGTCAGCTCAACCGGACGTTCAACGTCAAGATCGTAGAATGGGACGATTTCGACATGGAGAAGGCGTCGGCCGAAACCATCGAACGCATGCCGCACATCGTTTCGGAACTCGAACGACTCTGGGGCACGGTTGACTGTCAGGCCTATCTCCACAAACTGTTGCGAGACAACCGCGACGGCACCCGCCAGGGTTTCCCGCTTGCGGTAATCGATGACATCCTTTGCCTGCTTGGCATCCTCAACCAACACCTGGGGCCATACCGCGAGACGACGCCGGAACACGACGACACGACGGCAGGCTGATTACGACAGGTCGGCGCGCGCGAGATTTTCCTCGATTCAAATCGGGTTCTCGAGATCGAGAAACTCGCATGCCAGCCCGAAACGCGTGGAGAGGTGCTCGCCGAGTGCATGCACACCGTAACGCTCCGTGGCATGGTGTCCAGCGGCAAGATAGGGCACACCCGATTCACGCGCCAGATGGACAGTCTGCTCGGATATCTCGCCCGATACGTAGAGGTCAGCCCCGGCAGCAATTGCCGCTTCAAAAAAAGACTGCGCCGCACCGGTACACCAGGCAATAGTCTGCACTTCCCTCCCGGCATCGCCGATCAGCAATGGATCACGCCCCAACCTTGCGGCGATGGATCGCGCAATCTGGGCAGCCGAGCTGCGTTCTGGAAGGGTGCCGATACACCCCAGATCCTGTTCGCCGAATCGCCCGGTAGCGGTCCACCCCATCGTCCGTGCAAGCTGTGCATTGTTTCCGTACACCGGATGCAGATCCAGCGGCAGATGAAATGCGAACAAGTTGATTTCCGCGCCGAGCAGGGCGGCAAGACGTCGGCGGCGGATTCCGGTCACTCTGGGGTCCTCGCCTTTCCAGAAGTAACCGTGGTGTACGATCAGCGCATCGGCCTTGCGCGCGATGGCCTCGTCGATGAGCGCCTGGCTTGCGCTTACACCGCAAACAATCCTCGTGATTTCGGCACGTCCTTCCACTTGCAAGCCGTTTGGGCAATAATCCCGCGTGCGCGCGACCTCCAGCAGATCATCAAGATAACGCCGAAGATCATCACGCTGCATTTTCAGATTCCCCCACCTATCGTTACGCGGGCATCTTCAAGTGCACCGCGGCAAAGAATCACATTATGCGCCGCCTCTGGCTGATTTTTTCTCAGGCTGTCACCATCAGCGTGGCCGCCATCTTCGTTATCAGCACACTGCGCCCGGATTGGCTGGGTAGTGGCACATCTGGCGTCGCACCGACGGTCGTCGCGTTGCGCGAGGCGGTCAGTCCCTCGCCAGTGGCGAGCGAAACGCATGCGGGCTCGTATGCTCCCGCTGCAAGGCGAGCGCTACCGGCGGTCGTGCACATATATACGAGCAAGCAAACACGCGCTTCACGCAACCCATTCATGGATGATCCGGTCTTTCGGCATTTCTTTGGTGACCGGCTTGGCAACCAGCTCGAACGACAGGCTGCCGGGCTGGGTTCCGGGGTGATCGTCAGCCCCGATGGATACATCCTTACCAACAATCACGTGATCGAGACTGCCGACGAGATCGAGGTTGCCCTGAACGACGGCCGCAAATTCGAGGCGGTTATCGTCGGTCGCGATCCGGAATCGGATCTCGCCGTCTTGCGTATCAAGGCTGGAGACGAACTGCCATCGATTACGCTCGCGCCCGGAGATTCCCTTGCTGTCGGCGACGTAGTCCTGGCTATCGGCAACCCGTTCGGGGTAGGCCAAACGGTAACTATGGGGATCGTCTCGGCGCTGGGACGGTCGCACCTGGGCATCAACACCTTCGAAAATTTCATTCAGACCGATGCAGCAATAAACCCCGGCAACTCCGGTGGGGCATTGGTCGACGCGGACGGCAACCTCGTCGGTGTCAACGCCGCAATCTATTCTCGTTCTGGCGGATCGCTGGGCATCGGATTTGCCATACCGGTTTCGCTGGCACGAGACGTCATGGAGCAGATCATCAGCACCGGCTCGGTTGTACGCGGCTGGATCGGCGTCGAGATCCAGGAGATCACTCCTGATCTGGCCGACTCCTTCGGCCTACCGGAATCCAAAGGCGCGCTGATTGCAGGGGTCGTGCGCGGAAGCCCGGCCGAAAGGGCTGGCATCAAGCCCGGAGACGTCCTGCTAGCGATCGACAAACGAGACATATCGGATGCGCAGAACATGCTCGAAGCCATTTCCCGCCTGGCGCCAGGCAGCCAGGTTCGATTCCATCTGCGGCGCAAAAGCGATGAGCGCGACGTTGATGTCGAAATCGGCCGTCGCCCCTTGCTGAATCAGGCGCGGAAATGATCGAACCTTGATGCGTTCGAACGGCCGCACACGGGGCCATGCCAGTACTCGATCCGAGAGGCCCCAGGTCCGGGGCGGAAGATCTGGGCGGATCAGCTCCTTGCCATGCTTTTACAGCACCTTGCCCGACGGGATCCGCCACCCGGGCCTAGCCTCCGACATTCGCCCACGCCGCCTCAAAGATCGTCGCTGAAACGGCCTGCCATGCCAAAATGCCGCAGACCGCACCAGGGGGCCACCGGCGGTTTCGTACGCTTGCCAAGCCAATCCGCAGAGCAGGGAAACGACTTATTTTCCGCCGTCGGTATCCGACCCGAGTCGATCGAGTTCACGATCCATCTCATCCGTCGACATCGGCGTGTAGTCAGTATCGGCCTGTACCGGCCTGCTTACCGCGCGCGCCACGAAAATGCCCAGTTCATAGAGGAGCCACATCGGCACCGCCAGCATGAACTGAGAAATCACGTCGGGCGGGGTAATGACCGCCGCAATCACAAATGCTGCAACGATGACGTACGGCCTGGCTTCCTTCAGCTTTGCAATGTCGACGACGCCGATTCTCACCAGTAGAACAACGACCACCGGCACTTCGAAGGTAAGCCCAAAGGCCATGAACATGGTCATGACGAAGGAAAGATACTGCTCGATGTCCGGTGCCGGAGTAATGCTTTTCGGAGAAAACTCCGCGATGAAATGGAACACCGTACCGAAAACGAAGAAGTAACAGAACGCCATGCCCAGCAGAAACAGCACCGTACTGCCCAGCACCATTGGCAACGCCAGTCGCTTTTCATGCGCATACAGTCCCGGCGCAACGAAAGCCCACGCCTGGTAAAGAACGACCGGCAGAGACAGTACGAATGCCACCATCAAGGTAACCTTGACGGGCACGAAAAAGGGTGTGACCACCCCTGTCGCAATCATCCGGGTACCTTGCGGCAAGGTCTGCAGCATCGGCGTGGCGAGAATGTCGTAGATATTCCCTGCCCACGGCATGAGGCAGACGAAGATCCCGACCACCACGACAATGGCCTTCAGCAGTCGGTTGCGGAGCTCGATCAAGTGAGCAAGAAAGGTGTCCTGCATTCCAGTCATAATGTCCAGATCCCGCGGGTCATGCGCTCTTGTCGCGGGGGATCGCCGATTGCGACCCGTCGAAGCCCAGCTCGAGTTGCGGCTTCGGCCCTTGATCGGTCGCCTCTCCGGCATGTGGTTCGCTTTCGGCGAGCGGACTGCCCTTCACCTGCGATTCAAGCGCCGAGAGCTCGGCCCCGGCTTGATCGGTGGTGCGCCGGATGGAAGATTCGACATCCTTCATCTGGCCCCGGAATGATGATTCGAGTTCGCGTGCGGAATCCTTTACCTGGGATTGCAGCTTCTTGAGTTCATCGAGATCCATCTCGCGCTGAATGTCCGATTTGACGTCGGAAACATAGCGCTGGATACGACCGAGGACATGCCCGACCGTACGGGCAACCTTGGGAAGACGCTCCGGGCCGATGACGACAAGCGCCACCAGTCCGATAAGCATGAGTTCGGAAAATCCGATGTCGAACATTTGGGAAGACGCCTCGAGAGAGCATTCTCAATCATTCGGATCCTGCAGGGCACGCACGCCCCGGACCCGGTTACGAGTGGCTCTTTTCCTTTACCTCTGCGTCAATGGTCTGACCGCTACCGGCGATCTTCTGGTTCTCACCGGAAGACTCTCCCGCCTCCTTCATCCCTTCCTTGAAGCCCTTTACCGCGCCGCCCAGATCCTGGCCGATATTGCGAAGTTTCTTCGTACCGAATACCAGCATCACGATCACCAGCACGATCAACCAGTGCCAAATGCTAAATGAACCCATTTCATTCTCCTATCCGTCGTTTGAGCATCGGACCGACCGGATCCGGCCCGCCGACAATATGCATATGCAAGTGCATGACTTCCTGCCCCCCAATCTCGCCAGTGTTCACGATCACGCGGAAACCGCCCTGACTACCTTGATCCGCGGCAATCCGATGTGCGACTGCGAGCATCCGGCCGAGTATCGGCTCATCTGTCGCAGCGACGTGCGCAAGCGAAACAATGTGGCGCTTCGGTATTACAAGGATATGGACAGGTCGCTGCGGCTGGATATCCGGGAAAGCGAGAATATCTTCATCCTCATACACCCTGACTGCTGGAATTTCGCCGGCAGCAATCTTGCAAAAGATGCAGTTATCCATTGCCTGGACAGTCAGGCCTGCGACCGCGAACGCTTCTCATCAATGCCCGAAACACCCTCGCGACGGCGGAACTCGGCCAGAACATCATCGACCGACAGGCCGAAATGGGTCAGCAAAACCAGAGAATGGAACCACAGATCAGTCACTTCCCAGACCAGATGAAGGCGATCACCATCTTTTGCCGCCATGATCGTTTCAGCGCCCTCTTCGGCAACTTTCTTGCAGATCGCGTCGGTGCCTTTCGCATACAGACTCGATACGTAGGACGAATCCGGATCGGCCTTCTTGCGCTCGGCAAGCGTCGCAGCCACTCGGTGCAGCACTTCAATATCGATCATTTGTATATTTCCTTGGGGTCCTTGATAACCGGATCGACGGTGTCCCACTGGCCGTCGGAGAGAAGTTTCTGGAAAAAGCAGCTGCGACGTCCGGTATGACAGGCAATGCCTCCCACCTGCTCGATTTTCAGCAGGATCACGTCGTTGTCGCAATCCAGACGGATCTCGCGTACCCGCTGGACGTGGCCCGATTCTTCGCCTTTGAACCAGAGTCGCCGCCTCGATCGCGACCAATACACCGCTTCGCCGCTTTCTGCGGTACGCGCCAATGCATCCCGATTCATCCAGGCAAACATCAGCACATCGCCCGTAGCGAAGTCCTGGGCTATCACCGGCACCAAGCCCTGCTCGTCCCACTGGACGTCATTGAGCCATTTGTGTCCATTCGCACTCACAAGCGCACCTCGATACCGCGCGCCCTCATCAATTCCTTTGCCTCTCGCACCGTGTGCTGACCGAAATGGAAGATGCTCGCGGCCAGCACCGCGTCCGCACGCCCATCGGAGACCCCTTCAGCGAGATGCTCAAGCGAGCCGACACCTCCGCTGGCAATCACGGGGATGCGCACCGCGTCCGACACTGCCCGTGTCAGCCCGAGATCGAATCCGATCTTTGTGCCATCGCGGTCCATGCTGGTCAGGAGAATCTCACCCGCACCAAGGGACTCGACCTTTTTCGCCCACTCGATCGCGTCCAGGCCGGTATTGTTGCGCCCGCCGTGGGTAAACACCTGCCATTTGCCGGGCGAAGTCTGCTTGGCGTCGATCGCAACCACGATGCACTGGCTTCCGACCCGGCCGCTTGCCTCCGCAACCACCTGAGGATTATTGACCGCGGCGGTGTTGATGCTGACCTTGTCGGCACCAGCATTGAGCAGGCGCCGAACGTCATCTACCGTACGCACGCCGCCACCAACCGTAAGTGGAATGAACACCTGTTCGGCGACCTGCTCTACGACGTGCAGGATGATGTCGCGATCATCGGAGCTCGCGGTGATATCCAGAAACGTGATTTCGTCGGCGCCCTGTTGGTCATAGCGCTTCGCCACTTCGACAGGATCGCCGGCGTCGCGCAGCTCGACGAAATTTATGCCCTTGACAACGCGCCCCGCATTGACGTCAAGGCAGGGAATGATTCTCTTGGCAAGCATCAGATCGCCGTCTCAGTCGGAAAGGGCATCGGCACGTGCCTGAGCAGCCGCAAAATCGAGCGTGCCTTCGTAGATTGCCCGCCCCGTGATCGCGCCCATGATACCTTCGTCCTCGACGGCACACAGTGCGTCGATGTCGGCGAGGTTCGCGATGCCGCCGCTGGCAATGACCGGGATGCGCAGCGCCTGAGCGAGCCTGACAGTGGCTTCGATATTGACCCCGGAGAGCATACCGTCACGACCGATATCAGTGTAAATCACGCCCTCGACCCCGTAATCCTCGTATTTTCGCGCAAGATCGACTACATCATGGCCCGTCATCTTTGACCACCCATCGACGGCAACCTTGCCGTCCTTGGCGTCCAGACCGACGATGATATGGCCGGGAAAAGCGCCGCAGGCATCGTGAAGGAAGCCGGGATTCTTGACTGCAGCGGTACCGATGATGACGTAGGAGATCCCATCGTCAAGGTAACGTTCGATGGTATCGAGATCGCGAATGCCGCCGCCGAGCTGAACCGGAATCTCGTCACCGACCTCGTCGACGATTGCCTTGATGACCGCCTCGTTCTTGGGTTTTCCCGCAAATGCGCCGTTCAGGTCAACCAGATGAAGGCGGCGCGCACCCGCATCTATCCAGTGACGCGCCATGGCCACGGGATCCTCTGAAAATACGGTTGCATCGTCCATCTCGCCCTGCCTGAGGCGTACGCAGGATCCGTCCTTGAGGTCGATCGCGGGAATCAGCAGCATATCGGAGAAAATCGTTGAAGAATGAATGTCGACCGCTGAAATCGTCAGCTCTCGGGCTGCCAGCGGATGAAGTTGGAAAGCAGCTGAAGACCTGCTTCTGCGCTTTTTTCCGGGTGGAACTGAACCGCGAAGATATTAGCCCGAGCCACCGCACTGGTAAAGGGCAGGCCATAATCGGTCGTTGCGGCGACGATGGCCGCATCGGCGGGATCCACATAATAGCTATGCACGAAATAGAAGCGCGCAGCATCGGGGATGCCGGACCACAGCGCGTGTGTTCCCGCCTGATGTACCTCGTTCCAGCCCATGTGCGGGACCTTCAGACGCACGCCATCAGCAGTGAACATGCGGGCCTCGGGAAAACGACGGACTTCGCCCGCGAACACGCCCAGCCCCGGAACATCCCCTTCCTGGCTGTGATCGAAAAGCATCTGCTGACCGATGCAGATCCCGAGGAAGGGTTTACTTGCGGCTGCGTCAAGAACAGCGGCGTGCAGGCCCCTGGCTTCGAGTTCACGCATGCAGTCAGGCATCGCTCCCTGGCCCGGGAATACGACGCGATCCGCGGACAGCACGACTCGGGAGTCGCAGGTCACAATCACTTCGGAATTACCGGCGACATGCCCGATCGCTTTTTCGACCGAGCGCAAGTTACCCATTCCGTAATCGATGACGGCAATCTTGTTCATTAAGGGTCTATTCCGGATACGTGTTGCGGCAAGGATTGAACCGGGCTGGCCCGATCACAACACTCCCTTGGTAGAGGGGATGCTGCCTGCCAGCCGGATATCGGGCGTTACGGCCATGCGCAGGGCACGCCCGAAAGCCTTGAACATGGTTTCGCACTGGTGGTGCGCGTTCCGACCTTTCAGGTTGTCGACATGAAGCGTAACCAGTGCATGATTTACGAAACCCTGAAAGAACTCGAAGACAAGTTGCGTATCGAGGCCGCCGATCATGCCTGCAGTGAACGCCACATCACAAACCAACCCGGGCCTGCCTGAAAGATCGACCACCACACGCGACAGGGCCTCGTCGAGCGGCACATATGCATGACCATAACGGGTCAGCCCCTTCTTGTCACCGACTGCCTTGGCAAAGGCCTGCCCAAGCGCGATCCCGACGTCTTCCACCGTATGATGACCATCGATATGCAGGTCGCCCTGCGCCTCGATCTCGATGTCGAAAGCACCATGCCGTGCAATCTGCTCGAGCATGTGATCGAAGAAACCGATACCGGTGGCGAGCGTAGCCTTTCCGGTACCGTCGAGGTCAATGCTGACCCGGATGCGGGTTTCCAGCGTATTGCGGGATATTTCGGCTTGCCTCATGACCTGTCGAGCTGCACGTGTGTGAAAAATCGGAATGACGGGGCATGATAACATTTCGCCTTCTTAACGTCTGTCGCGCCCTGCGCCGCGCATCATCCGCCAAATGAGTCGATTCTGGAGCGCCGTCGTCGGCGAGCTGACCCCATATGTTCCCGGCGAGCAACCAAAGCTCGCCGGACTCGTCAAGCTCAACACCAACGAGAGTCCATACCCGCCCTCGCCCCGTGTCCTTGAAGCGATCCGCGGCGAACTCGCCGAGGATGCGGCCAATCTGAGGCTCTATCCCGACCCTTCCGCCGAGCGGCTGAAGAACGTTCTCGCCGCCGTCCATGGCGTGGCACCCGACGAGGTATTCGTTGGCAA
Organism: Cognatazoarcus halotolerans; assembly: GCF_009800965.1. GTDB lineage: Bacteria > Pseudomonadota > Gammaproteobacteria > Burkholderiales > Rhodocyclaceae > Cognatazoarcus > Cognatazoarcus halotolerans. The sequence goes on from NZ_WUAF01000004.1 coordinate 64,032, forward strand.
CGGATCGGACGAAGTGCTGGCGCACGCGTTCATGGGACTGCTGAAGCACGAGCGTCCGATCCTCTACCCGGATGTGACCTACAGCTTCTATCCAGTCTATTGCGGCCTGTACGGCGTCGCCTACGAGAAGGTGCCCTTGGGCGAGCACTTCGAGATCGTGGCCGACGACTACCTGCGTGAGAACGGAGGCATCATCATCGCCAATCCGAACGCGCCAACCGGTCGTCCTCTTGCCCTCGACGAGATCGAACGCATCGTTGCAGGCAATCCGGACACGGTGGTGGTAATAGACGAGGCGTATGTGGATTTCGGTGGCGAGACGGCAATCCCCCTCGTGTCCCGTTACCCGAATCTGCTGGTGGTCCACACCCTCTCGAAATCTCGCTCGCTGGCGGGTCTGAGAGTCGGTTACGCGATCGGCCAGGCCGATCTGATCGAAGCACTCGAGCGCATCAAGAACAGCTTCAATTCCTACCCGCTGGACCGCCTCGCGCTGGTGGGAGCCTGCGCGGCACTGGAAGATCGGGATTGGTTCGACGCCTGCCGGCAGAAGGTGATCGACAGTCGCGAGTCACTGGTCGCGGACTTGTCCGAACTCGGCTTCGAAGTGCTGCCGTCTGCGGCAAATTTCGTTTTTGCCAGGCACCCACAACATGACGGCGCAAAGTTGGCCGCCGAACTGCGGTCGCGAAACATCATCGTGCGGCATTTCCGTCTGCCGCGAATCGATCAGTTCCTGCGGATCACGATCGGCACCGATGAGGAATGCCGCGCACTGGTAAGAGCCTTTCGCGAGATTCTGCAACTTAAGTGAATGCGCGACCGCCGACGGGTGCCGGCGGCTCCGCGATCAGCGACCGGCCAGTAGCTGACGAAAATCCTCGGCTACGTTTTCTGCGGCTTCGCCATGTTTCACATACAGGCGCAGGCGCCCCTCGGGATCGTAAACGTAGGTGCCAGCCGAATGATCGACGGTGTAATTCGGCCCGTCGGTATCCCCGGACTTCTGATAGAAAACCTTGAACTTCCTGGCGAGCGCTTCCGTACCGGCAAGGTCGGTGTACAAGCCGAGAAAGCGGGGGTCGAACGCAGGCACGTACTGAGCAAGAAGCTCACGGGTGTCCCGCTCCGGGTCAACGGTCACGAACAGTACCTGCACCCTGTCCGCATCGGGGCCGAGCAGTCGCATAACCTCGGCCATCGTCGAAAGATTGGTTGGGCAAACATCCGGGCACTGTGTATAGCCGAAAAAAACCGAGACCACCTTGCCCTTGAAATCGGCCAGGCTTTTGGGCTTTCCGTTGTGATCGGTGAGCGAAAAATCCTGCGCGTAGTCCGCGCCAGTAATGTCCGTACTCCGGAACGAAGGGCTGGAGCCGGGCAAAGAGCACCCTGCCAGAAGAAGGGTAAGGACAAGAGACAGCAGGCGCAGCAGCATTTCACGATCCATGGAGAGTGCGCCCGCACGGGCCGCGGGGCGCTTTTACACAGGCTCTCCTAGAAACGAACGTAATGATCGAGAAGCAGCGCTGCGAACAGCGATGATAGATAGACAATCGAGTAGCGGAAAGTCTGCTGCGACAATTTGTCGCTGTAGTCTACGTAGAGCCGCCACGCGTAACGTATGAATCCGGTGCCAAGTCCCACCGCAGCAAGGAGATAGATCCAGCCGCTCATGCGCGTCGCAAATGGCAACAGGGTTACGCCAAAGAGGATCAAGGTATACAGGAGCACGCTCAGACGCGTGTACTCGGGGCCGTGAGTAACCGGAAGCATGGGCAGCCCGGCGCTGGCGTATTCCTTCGTCCGGTAAAGCGCCAGTGCCCAGAAATGCGGGGGCGTCCAGGCAAATATGATCAGGAAGAGCAGCAGTGCGTCCGCCGTGACCTCGCCAGTCACCGCAGCCCAGCCGAGAACCGGTGGCATTGCTCCGGAAGCGCCGCCGATGACGATGTTCTGGGGCGTGCGCGGCTTGAGGAATATCGTGTAGATGACCGCATACCCGACGAAGGTACTCAGCGTAAGCCACATCGTCAGCGGATTGACGAAGGCATACAGTATCGCCAACCCGCTCCCCCCCAGAAGCGCCGAGAAAACCAGCGTCTCCGATGCCGAAAGTTCCCCACGAGGCAAGGGTCGCGCCCGGGTCCGCGCCATCTTCGCATCGATTCGCTGTTCGATGAGGCAGTTCATCGCCGCTGCAGCCCCTGCGACGAAGGCGATACCGAGCGTCGCGGCAAAAACGATCCCCGGCGAGGGAAGCCCCTGCGGCACTGCGAGGAACATTCCGATTACGGCACAGAAGACGATCAGTGAATTTACGCGCGGTTTGGTGAGCACATAGAAATGTCTCAGCCGTTGGCCGGCACCTCCGAGTTCAAGCGTAGACGTTCTCATGCCCCCTCCCAGCCGACCACGCAGGATTCAATCCCCGTCGCAGCCGATAATTGATCAACACCATGAGCAGCACCAGCAATGCCGCGACCGCGTTATGCGCCACCGCCAACGGCAATGGCAAACTCAGATAGACGTTGGCAATACCCAGCGAAACCTGCAGCAACACCGCGCCTGCGAGCAGTCCCCCAAGGACAAGGCTCCGTCGGTGCCTCGCCAGCAGCAGCGCGAGAACCAGCAGGAAGCTCCCCACCAGCAAGGCGCCGAGTCGATGCGTCCAGTGAATCGCGGTCAACGCCTGGTTCGAAAGCAACTCGCCATCTGCCGTCATGCCGAGTTCGCGCACAACATGAAAAGCATTGGCGAAATCGGTATCCGCGGGCACCCACTGTCCGTGACACGTCGGGAAGTCCGTACATGCCAGCGCTGCGTAATTTGTGCTCACCCAGCCGCCAAGCGCGATCTGCAGCACCAGCAGCGCCAGCCCCAGGCGCGCAGCCACCACGAGCCCTCCGGCTGTGGGGATGCGTCGCATCCCGCACAAGCGGAGATTGACCCATGCCAGCAACGCTAGCGTGGTGAGGCCACCGAGCAGGTGCCCGGTCACGATCGCCGGTTTCAGCAACAGGGTAACCGTCCATTTGCCAAGCAGTCCCTGGAAAATCACCACGCCGACAAGGGCAGCGGCGACGCCCCACGCCACGCCCGCCTCCCTGCGCCGGCGCCAGGACAGGACCGCGATCACGACGATGAGCAAACCCAGTGTCGCCGCGAGATAGCGATGGATCATCTCCTTCCACGCCTTGGGCAGGCTTACCGGCCCATCGGGCCGCACCGTCTGTGCATCGAGAATGTGTTCGGCCGCATGTGCCGGCGAGAGCTTGCCGTAACAGCCGGGCCAGTCGGGACAGCCCAGGCCCGCGTCGGAAAGCCGGACATACGCACCAAAGACTACGACCGCCAGGGTCAGTAACAGCGCTACAGCGGCGAGGCGTCGGAGCATCATCATCACAGACGGGAGTACTTGAGAAGCCGGGCGAGATCCTTGATCATCAGCTTCGGCTCCGGATTCGCCGGAAAACGCATCATCAGATTGCCCTGCGGATCAACCAACGAAATATGGCCTTTCGCCGCTGCGAAGGCGTGGCTCCACGAAGCATCGGCCCTGGCGACTTCCAGCCCTTCATGCTTGGCGACGAAAGCGGGACTCGGGACGACATCGTCGTCAAGCAACCAGAGCCGGGCGACGCGCCCCATTTGCTCACCCTGGGCCGTTCGCACCTGACGCATGAAGTAGAGCGATGACTCGCAGTTTCCATCGCATTTGCCGCCCGACACGTACACCATCGTCCAGCGCCCCTTCAGCCCTCGCCCATCAACTTCTGAGCCGGCGACCGGCGAAAGCCGCGACGACGGTACTGGCGCGATACTCAGCAACTCACCATAGTTGACCGTCGATTCCGGTTTCCAGAGAAAGTAGCTGATGTACGACGCCGCCACCGGCAGGGTACATACCAGCAACAGAAGCGTAAGCGTTGTCTTAGCCTTGCGCGTCATCATTTCGACGCCTTCTCCTCAAAACATTCATTCCCGTCAGCAGCACCACGAGGGCACACAGCCCATACCACTGCAGCGCATACCCCTTGTGCCGCTCGATTCCGGCATCGGGCCTGGGCCAGTCCCGCACCAGGCCATCACCGGTATCGCTACTCTGCTGCAGCACGAAGGGCTGCAGCGTGCGACCGACATAGCCGGCCATTGCCTTCAGGTCCAGGTTCTGCCACACCACGCCCTGGACCTGATTTCCGGACAGGGCAAACGGCTTCGCCTCTGGTACCCGTGCCACGCCTGTCAGTTGCACCTCTCCGGCCTGTGCCGCGACCGCCGGCAGGGTGCGTCGATCCACACCGACAGGCACCCAGCCGCGATTGACCAGCAGCACATCCTCCGAGCCCGTCAATTCCATCGGCATCACGAGGTAGTACCCGGCCCGGCCGGCGTGGACCCGGTTATCGATGAACATGGCGCGGTTCGCCAGCCATCGACCCCGAACCGTAAGTGGTTGCCACTCTTGCGGCAGCGTGTGCCCCCCGTATTGAACCGGCGTTTCATGCGCGAGATGCTCGATCCGCGCCTGCAATGCCTCCTTTTCACCTGCCCTGCGAACCTGCCAGTTACCGAGTTCGAAGGTCAGCGCTGCGACGAGTGCCGCAGCAATCAGCGGGACACTCCGGATCCAGCCGCGCGACGCCATCAGCTTTCCGTCCGCAGGCCCTGCGTTGGCTGGCTGCGGTGCATCGGATTACACTCCGGAAACTGAATCCCGGGTCTGGCCATGCGCATCCTCGTAATCGTGTTTCTGCTTCTGATTCTGGCCAGTCTTGGCTCCGCTCTGCTGTTTCTGCTGCGCGACAAGGGACAGGGCGAACGTACCGTCAAGGCCCTTGCCATCCGCGTGGGACTCTCGATCACCTTGTTCCTGATTCTCATGGGCGGCTTCGCGAGCGGCTGGCTGACAAACCGTCTGTAGTGCTGCGGATACGGCTCAAAGCCAGTACACCACCACGAAGAGCATCAACCAGACCACATCGACGAAGTGCCAGTACCAGGCTGTGGCCTCGAATGCGAAATGGTGCTCCTTGGAGAAGTGCCCCGCGATCACCCTGAACAGCATCACCGTGAGCATGATCGCGCCGATGGTGACGTGCAGCCCGTGAAAGCCGGTAAGCATGAAGAAGGTCGATCCGTAGATGCCGGAAGTGAGCTTCAGATTCATCTCATGATAGGCATGCATGTACTCGTAGATCTGCAGGGACAGGAAGATTGCCCCGAGCAGGATGGTCAAAAACAAGCCTGCCTTCAGTTGCCCCCGGTTCTCTTTCATCATGCCCCAGTGCGCCCACGTCAGCGTGGCACCGGAAGTGAGCAGGATCAGCGTGTTGATGGCCGGGATGCCCCACGCAGCCATGGGCGTAAAGGGGTCCTCGACCAGCGGGCCGGCACTTGGCCAAGCTGCCGAAAAACCGGGCCAGAGCAAGGAATTATCGGAATCGGCGAGCCAGGGCAATCCGAGCACGCGGATATAGAACAGCGCCCCGAAGAAAGCCGCGAAGAACATCACCTCGGAGAAGATGAACCAGCCCATCGACCAACGAAATGACGCATCCACGTTCTTGCCGTAGCTGCCGCCTTCTGATTCCCGCACTACCTGACCGAACCAGCCGAAGAGCATGTAGATCAGTACCGCGAACCCGATCGCCAGCGTCCACGGCCCGGAGCCGACCTTGTTCAGCCACATCACGGCACCGGAGGCGATCAGCAGCAACGCGATCGACCCGAAGATCGGATAGCGCGAAGGCTCCGGTACAAAGTATTTCTCGTAGGTCTGACTCATCACAGATCTCCCATCTGGCAATCAAGTCCGCCTGTTACAAGCGAATGGCCGTAATACAGCTCGGCCAGGCATTTCCTTCTGGCGGCACTTCCACCGGCCAGGCTCAAACCCTTACAACAAACTTCAGAAAACCAACGATCGCGAGAACAAAGAGCAGCCCGCCCGCGATGCCTGCGACGATGACGGCTCTCGGATTCAGCGATCCGGCGTCACGCTGGTAATCGTTGCGTTTTCGCACTCCGGCAAACGACCAGAACACCGCCTTGAACGTGGCCCAGAAGCCGGCCTGCTGCGGTCTGTCGGAACCCGTCAACTGCGCCCCCCGGCATCGCCCCCGCTCGCCTGTGTTCCAGCCACCTCGAAGAACGTATACGACAGCGTGATCGTGTTCACGTCGGCCGGAAGGTCGGTATCCACTACGAACACGACCGGCATCGTTCTTCGTTCACGGGCCGCCATGGTCTGGCCGCTGAAACAAAAGCACTCGAGCTTGCGAAAATGCTGCCCCGCCACCTTCGGGCCGTAGCTCGGAATCGCCTGGCCGGTCACCGGATAATCCCTGTTATTGACCACTTCGTAGGCGATCTGCACCAACTGCCCCGGATGAACCTTTATTTCGCTCTGCAACGGCCTGAATTGCCAAGGCAGATCATGCGTATTGGCGTCGAACTCGATGGTGATCGTGCGGCTCTCGTCGATCTGGCCATTGACCGCGGAACGGTCGGGCTGCAGCAGATTGTTTATGCCTGCCGCCGCGCAGATCTGCTCGTAGAACGGCACCAGCGCAAATCCGAAACCGAACATCACGAAGGCCGCGACTGCCAGGCGGATCAACAACTGCCGGTTCTCGCCTCCCGCCTTACGCATTGCCGAAAAGCCAGGTCTTGACCATGATCCCGATGAAGAAGACCAAGGCGATCGACAGCAGTATCAATGCCGTGCGCAGGTTGCTCGGGCGCTTCTCTTCGCTCATGAGTTCCATTTCATCCGTCTCATTTCACGACCGGAGGCACCTCGAAGGTATGGTGGGGCGCCGGCGAAGGCACCGTCCATTCGAGGCCATGCGCGCCTTCCCACGCCCGTGCTGCGGCTTTCTCACCACCCTTCACACACTTCACCAAGACAACGATGAAGATCAACTGCGAAAATCCGAAACCGAAAGCACCGATCGTCGCCATTGCGTTGAAATCAGCGAACTGGAGCGCATAGTCGGGAATGCGGCGTGGCATGCCGGCAAGGCCGAGGAAGTGCATCGGGAAAAACGTGATGTTGAAGAACACCATCGAGCACCAGAAGTGGATCTTGCCGAGGCGTTCGTCCGCCATGTGCCCGGTCCATTTCGGAAGCCAGTAGTAGGCGCCGGCAAACAGGGCGAACAGTGAGCCCGCAACCAGCACGTAATGGAAGTGGGCCACCACGTAATAGGTGTCCTGAAGCTGGATGTCGATCGGCGCGACAGCGCAGATCAGGCCGGTGAATCCGCCGATGGTGAACACGAAGATGAAACCGGTCGCCCACAGCATCGGCGTCTCGAAGGTCAGCGACCCTCGCCACATGGTGGCCACCCAGTTGAAGACCTTCACCCCGGTAGGCACTGCGATGAGCATCGTCGCATACATGAAGAACAGCTGCCCGACTGCCGGCATGCCGGTCGTAAACATGTGGTGCGCCCACACCGTGAAGGAGAGGATCGCGATCGATGCGGTTGCATAGACCATCGAGGCATAGCCGAACAGCGGCTTGCGGGCAAACGTTGGAATGATCTCCGAGATGATCCCGAATGCCGGCAGGATCATGATGTACACCTCGGGGTGCCCGAAGAACCAGAACACGTGCTGATAGAGCACCGGATCGCCACCGCCGGCCGCATTGAAGAAGCTGGTACCGAAGTGACGGTCGGTAAGGACCATGGTGACCGCACCGGCCAGCACCGGCATCACGGCGATCAGCAGGTAGGCGGTGATCAGCCAGGTCCAGCAGAACAACGGCATCTTCATCATGGTCATGCCCGGAGCGCGCATGTTCAGCACCGTTACCACGATGTTGATCGCGCCCATGATCGAGCTGATACCCATGATATGGATCGCGAAGATCGCCATATCCATGCCCATGCCCATCTGCACCGACAAGGGCGCATACATCGTCCAGCCGGCAGCCATCGCACCGCCCGGCACGAAGAACGAGCCCAGCAGCAGGATTGCCGCTGGAGGCAGCAGCCAGAAGCTCCAGTTGTTCATGCGGGCGAAGGCCATGTCGGAGGCACCGATCATGAGCGGGATCTGCCAGTTCGCAAATCCCACGAAGGCCGGCATGATCGCACCGAAGACCATCACCAGACCATGCATCGAGGTGAGCTGGTTAAAGAACTCGGGCTGCACCACCTGCAGGCCCGGTTGAAACAGCTCTGCCCGGATCGTCAGCGCCATCACACCCCCCGAGAGGAACATGATGAAACTGAAAATCATGTACATCGTGCCGATGTCTTTGTGATTGGTGGTCGTAATCCACCGCATGAGCCCGGTGGGCCCATGATGATGGTGATCGTGTAGATGGTCGGGAATGACGGCTGCCATGCTGCCTCCTGTCGGAATGCTGGCTTGCGGATTTATTGAAGGCTCATTCAGCGCGCGGCTGCGATCTCGGTGGGCTGGATGGCCTCACCGGTATGGTTGCCCCACGTATTGCGTGTGTAGGTGATGACCGCTGCGATATCGGTGTCGGAAAGCTGCTTGCCGAAGGCGGCCATCGCCGTGCCCTCGCGGCCCTTCAGAACGGTATCGATCTGGGCGATCTTGGGCCCCTGAACGACGGCCGAACCATCGAGCGGCGGGAAGGCCGGGGGCAGACCCTTGCCGTCCGCCTGGTGGCATGCCGCACAGTTCGCCGCAAACACCTTCTCGCCCCGAACCTTGAGATCCGCAAGGTCCCAGACCTTGTTCGGGTCGTCAGCCGAGGCTGCCTGCGCACCCTTCTTCTCGGCGACCCATGCGGCGTACTTTTCGGCGGACACGACATGCACCTCGATTGGCATGAAACCATGATCCTTGCCGCACAGTTCGGCGCAATTGCCGCGGAACACGCCTTCCTTGTCGGCGCGGAACCAGGTATCGCGGATGAAACCCGGAATCGCGTCCTGCTTCACGCCAAGCGCCGGCACCCACCAGGCATGAATCACGTCGTTGGCGGTAGTCAGAATGCGGATCTTCTTGCCAACCGGCACCACCAGGGGCTGATCCACCTCGAGAAGGTAGTTGTCGCCCTTCGCCTGACGACCATCGAGTTGCTCGCTTGGCGTAGAAAGATTGGAGATGAGCTTGACGCCCTCGCCCTCTCCCTTGAGGTAGTCATAGCCCCACTTCCACTGATAGCCGGTCGCCTTGATCGTGATATCGGGATTCGAAGTGTCCTTCATGGCGATCACCGTTTTCGTGGCCGGATAGGCCATCCCCAACAGGATCAGCACCGGCACCACGGTCCAGACGATTTCGACCGTGGTGTTCTCATGGAAATGGGCGGCCACCGCGCCCTTCGACTTGCGATGCGCAAAAACCGACCAGAACATCACGCCGAACACCGCGATGAAGATCACCATGCAGATCACCAACATGAGCGTGTGCATGTCGTAGATCTCTGTCGCGATCTGGGTAACCGGCTGCTGGAGATTTACACGGCTTTCCGCCATTGCGGCGGCTGCGGATGCTGCTGTTAACACGGCCAAGGCATTGCGAGCAATTCTGCTCATGCGCGAACCCCCAAATTCATTTCCTGCAAAGGGGCGTAGCGGGACATTGCCGACCTGCACGTCGACGCTCTGACCTGTTGGTTTCTGTGAGCGGGAACAGCCGGGGCAGCTTCCGACGCTACGCCGGGAACAACCTAGCCGGAACTCGAAAATCCGCTGTAATCATTATTTTGTGCGGTTCTCGATCAGCCGCGGACGATCATGCCACAGCCGTTTTGAGGGTCGCAAGACGATTTTTTGACAAAAATCAAAGTGCTGCACTGCAAAACAAGATAACAATCAACTGCTTCATGCATTAATGGGCCGCTAAGCGGAACTTATGCTGCAAACGCACAATCAATTGCTTCTTCGCGGATCCCTTCCTGTTCGATGCGGCAAGATACCGGCCAAGGGCTTCCGCTGACGCCATCCCTGGCCGCCGGCGAGACCGCGAGTTCATGCCACGACGCCATGCGCGACAGCGTCCCGGTTCATCGCACTCGCGGAACGCCATGTCGCGGCCTGTTCCCGCTTGACCCGCACACCTGCAGCAGCGGGATGCGCAGTGCGTCGACTCGCCCATCCTTTGCGCGATTCTGCACTTTCAGATAGGGTCAAACGATATCGCCTTCGGCGCCGGGACCTGCCTGCCGGATAGCGGCCCCGAGTCCTCCTCCCCAATACCGGAAACGGCATCCGACCGGCTCTTTCTCGCCTCCCGAACGTGGCTACAGAACAACTCTCCAGCTTCAACATCATCGCAGGGACTTTCGGCGGCGTCGGCCTCTTCCTCCTCGGCATGCACTTGCTTACCGACGGCCTCAAGCTCGCTGCCGGACGCGCACTCGAAGGTCTGCTCGAGCGCTGGACCTCAACGCCACTGCGGGGTCTGGCGGCCGGCATGCTGATCACCACGCTGGTTCAGTCATCGAGTGCGGTTACCGTAGCCAGCATCGGATTCGTGAACGCCGGACTGTTATCGCTGAAGCATTCGCTGTGGGTGATCTTCGGATCGAACGTTGGTACAACCATGAACGCCTGGCTTGTGGCCGGACTTGGTTTCAACTTCAAGATCGACACCTTCGCCCTGCCCTTCGTCGGCATCGGCGCGGTCTTGATGCTGACCGGGCGCGGCGTCCGATCCCGTTCGCTCGGCCAGGCCCTTGCCGGTTTCGGTGTGCTTTTCCTCGGCATTCAGGTCCTGAAAGACACGTTCTCCGGCCTTGGCGGCGACATGCAGATCGAGCGGTATGTTTCTCCGGGGGTCGGTGGCTACCTCGCCCTGGTCGGCATCGGCGCCCTGCTCACAATCCTCATGCAAGCGTCGGGCGCCGCGATCGCAATCGTCATCACCGCCGCGCAGGGCGGACTGATGTCGATCGAGGCAGCCTGCGCGATGGTCATCGGCACCAACATCGGCACCACCTCGACTGCCGTGCTGTCCGCCCTCGGGGCAACGTCGAATGCGCGCCGCCTGGCCGCTGCGCATGTGTTCTTCAACCTGGTCACGGGTGCCGTGGCACTGGCGCTGCTTCCCGGCCTGATCGCACTGCTCGCGCTGATACGTGGCTGGCTCGATCAGCCCGCCACACCGGCGATCATGATTGCCCTCTTCCACACGGTCTTCAATCTGCTCGGCGTGCTGCTCATGGTACCCACCGCTCCGTGGCTGCTGCGCACGCTTGCCGGGCACTTCAAGCGCGGCGACGAGGACCGCGGCAAGCCGCGCTTTCTCGACGACAGTGCAACGAGCGTCCCCGATCTCGCGATAAGGGCACTGCGCATGGAGCTCGGCCGGACGCAGTCGCTGTGCTGTGACAGCCTGTCCCAGGCGGTAGCGGTACCGCCGGCCGGAGCAGCGATCGAAGCTCACCGTACGACGCTCGTGACGCTGGCCGGGGCGATCGGCGACTACGCACAGAAGCTCTCGGCGCTGCGGCTGCCGGTTGCGCTGGTCGAACAGCTCGCTGAGTGCCTCCGCATCCTGCAATACCAGGAGAATGCGGTTGATACCGGCCTGCACTCGGCCGAACTGTCGGCGCATCTCGCCCCCCTGCCCGGCCCCGCCCTGCTCGAAGCGGCTCGCGCCTTCCACGGATCTGTCAGGCAACTCGCCGGCGCCGCGGACCACGACCGCCCGGAGTTCGATCAGGCTGAAGTTGACTGGCTGCTCGGCAAGCTCGAGGCTGACTACGCCCATCTCAAGGATCGCCTGCTCGCGGCGGGCGCGGACGGCCACCTGGGGGTGCGTCAGATGCAGGAATATCTGCAGCAGGCAAGCCAGCTTCGCCGCTCGGCGGAACAGACCGCGAAGGCGGCAGGCCACATGTCCGCACTGGATCACGGCCTTGCCCCTCCACCAGAATCCCGCGGTGCCCCTGAAGCGCCCTGATGCCCGATACAATCCGACGTTTCGGGAGCTGCGCGACGATGAACTATCCTCCACCCGCCTTCGAACAGAAAATCTGCCCGCCTGAGCTGCTCGCCAACCGCTGCGCAGCGCTTACCCGGCCTCTTGTGTTTACCAACGGCTGTTTCGACATCCTGCACCGGGGGCACGCCACCTATCTCGCGCAAGCGCGCGCGCTCGGCGCCTCGATGGTGGTCGCGCTCAACACCGACGCGTCGGTGCGCCGTCTCGGCAAGGGAACGGACCGTCCGATGAACGGACTCGAGGACCGTCTCGCGGTGATGGCCGCACTCGAAGCGGTGAGCCTCGTCACATGGTTCGACGAGGACACGCCGCTCACACGGATACTCGAATGCCGGCCCGAGGTGCTGGTCAAGGGCGGCGACTGGGCGCCCGAGCGCATCGTCGGCGCACAGCAGGTGCTCGAATGGGGCGGCGCGGTCCACTCCATCCCGTTTGCCCACGCCCGCTCGACCACCTCGCTCATCGAAAGAATCAGGACCGGCGGCTGAGCTGTCCCTCAAGGCGCACCGCCCGCTGCCGTTAGACCGGTGAAGTTTCGGGCTAAGAGAGTGCGCAATGAACGATCCGGGGCTGACCTTGGCTCCCGTCAGGAAAACGATGCCGGTCGTTCTCGGCGGATGGCTGCTGGGATTTCTGCTGCTCCTGCTGCCCGTCTCGAGCGCCATGTCGCAGCAAGGCAATGCGCTGCAGGATGGCAAGCGGGTTCTCCTGCTCTACTCCTACACCCCGTCCTTTCCCACCTCGCGACTCATCCACGAAGGTGTGCGCTCAGTTCTCGACTCCGCGGGTCTCGCACTCGACGAAGAGTTCATGGATTCGCGCAGGCAATCGGACGACGAGGGACGCCGGCACTACCGGGACTGGCTCGCATACAAGCTCTCCCGCGCTCAGCCGTACGACGCGGTGATCGCCGCCGACGATGCCGCGTTTGCACTGGCACGTGACAACCGGGCCCTCTTCGCGAACGCACCATTGGTCTTTCTCGGCGTCAACGACACCCGGGCGGCCTTGGCCAGTTCAGGTGCGCCCGGCATCACCGGGATCGTCGAGCACGTGTCGATCGCCGAAACGCTTGCGATGGCGAAGGCCCTTCAACCGGAGCTCAGGCATCTGCTGGTGATCACCGATTCGAGCCCCGGCGGTCGCGGTGACCTGGCGAGCCTGGAGCGGCTGCCACCGGTCGAAGGCCTCGATCGAGCGGTACTCTCGCTTGAAAAACTGCAGTGGTCTCAACTCGCCGCACGTCTCGAACACCTCGGCAAGGGCGATGCGGTGCTCCTGCTTGCCGCCTACACGGACCAGGCAGGCGTTCACAAGAGTTTCGAAGAATCACTTTCGCTGATCGTCGCCCACACACCGGTTCCGATCTATCACCTGTGGGCGCACGGAATCGGGCAAGGTCTTCTCGGCGGCTATGTGATGAGCCACCGCGAGCACGGACGCGAGGCAGCGCGACGCGTCCTGCGGATCTTCGCCGGCGAGCGGCCGGAGGGCATTCCGGTAATGGCAAGCAGCCCCAACGAGCCCGTCGTCGACGCGCGCCAGCTCGACCGTTTTGGTCTCGCCGAATCAGCCTTGCCGGCGGGCACCCGGATCATCAACGAAGCACCGACCCTGATGGCGACCTATCCGGTACAGAGCGGTCTCGCCATCGGTCTGGTGGGAGGCTTGGTGGCGCTCAGCATCGTGCTGGCCATGAACAACGCGCAGAAGAAAACACATGTCCGGCAGATCGAAAGGGACCGGGCCCTGCTGCGAAGCCTGCTCGATGCCACCCCCGACCTGATCTTCTTCAAGGACCCGGACGGGCGCTTCATCGACGCAAACCAGGCGTGTCTCGATCTGATCGGCAGGCCACGCAAGGACGTCATCGGGCAATCCGACGCCGATTTTTTTCCGCCCAAGGTCGCTGCGGCATTCGAACTGCGTGATCGGCATGTGCTGCGAACGGGCAAGCCACTCGAATACAGTGAAACGGTTCTTGACAGATCAGGCAGGCTCCAGCACCTCGACACGCTCAAGGCGCCCGTACTGGACGCGGGTGGGGCCGTGATCGGCATGGTCGGGGTGGCGCGGAATGTCACCGGCCAGATGGACATACGCAAGCGCCTGCAACTTGCCGCCGAGGTTTTCGATCACGCCGCCGAGGGCATCATCATCACCGATGCAAGCGGCATCATCGAAGCGGTAAATCCGGCTTTCACCACGATCACCGGCTACGCCGCCCACGACGTCGTCGGCCAGAAAAGCAGCATCATTTCCTCCGGTCGCCACGACAGGGACTTCTACATCCGGATGTGGGAGCAGTTGCTCGACACCGGCGCCTGGCAAGGGGAAATAACGAACCGCCGGGCGTCCGGCGAAATCTATCCGCAATGGCTCAACATCTCGTCCGTGAACGCCGACGGGGAAGACCGGGTATCGCATTACGTCGGGATCTTCTCGGACATCAGCCTGATGCGCCGGAACGAAGAGAAACTCGATCACATGGCGCATCACGATGCGCTGACCGACCTTCCCAACCGGATGCTCCTCAATGACCGCATGGAGCACGCACTGACCCGCGCAGAGCGCGACAAATGTCTTGCCGGTGTGATCTTCATCGATCTCGACCACTTCAAGGACATCAACGACTCCTATGGCCACGGCATCGGCGACGAGATCCTCTGCGAAGTCGCACGTCGCATTGCCTCCGCCCTGCGTGACGGCGACACCGTGGCAAGGCTGGGCGGCGACGAATTCGTCGTGCTGCTGGAGGGCCTGACCGACGGGGAGGCGGCCGACATGGCCGCCAACCGGATCGCCGCGAGCCTGATCGCCCCGTTCCAGATCGGCGCACTGGAGTTCTATATCGGCGCAAGCATGGGCATCAGCCTCTATCCGCGCGATGGCGAGACGCCGCAGGCACTGATTCGCAACGCCGACACCGCGATGTACCAGGCCAAGAACCTGGGTCGCAATACGGTGCAACGCTACGCCTACGCACAGACCGACCACGCCCGGCGCCGCGTTCAGGTCGAGAACGCCTTGCGCCGCGCGGTGGTCCGCAGGCAGATCACCGTGGCATATCAACCGCAGTTCTCCCTCGACGGCCAGCGGATGACCGGCATGGAGACGCTCGCGCGGTGGACCGACGAGGAACTCGGCAGCATCTCGCCGGCAGAGTTCATTCCCGTGGCGGAGCGCAGCGGCCTGATCATCCCGCTGGGCGAACTCGTCCTGCGAACGGCCTGCCAGCAGGCCAGCGCATGGCACGCCCGCGGGCTCTCGCCCCCGCGCGTCGCGGTCAACGTTTCCGGCCGGCAACTGCGCAGGCCGGAATTCCTGAGCACCGTGCAGCGCGTGCTCGAGGAGACCGCCTGCCAAGCGGAATGGCTCGAGCTCGAGGTCACCGAGTCGGACATCCTGCACGATGCCGAACCGGCCATCGCCAGCCTGCATGCCCTCCGCGCGATGGGCATCGCGCTTTCGCTTGACGACTTCGGCACCGGTTTCTCCTCGCTCAGCTATCTCAAGCGTCTCCCCATCGAGACGCTCAAGATCGATCGCAGCTTCATCGATGGCCTGCCGTCCGACGGCAACGACAAGGCGATCGTCGAAGCCATCCTGGCCATGGGTCACGCCCTCGGCATCAAGGTGCTGGCCGAGGGGGTGGAGACCGATGCACAGGCCGACTTCCTGAAGGAAGCTGGCTGCATCGAGGCCCAGGGCTACCTGTTCGGCCGCCCGACGACCTCGGCGGTACTCGCCACGCTGCTCGAAGCACGAGCGGCCTCCTGAGCGGACGGAACCGTCCGCACGAGGGCCGGCGCCCGGCGCTCGAAAACAAACCGTTCTGTCGATATTCCCGGTGACGATTTCGTGGTCCGCCGGCTCGGGCCTAGAATCACGCTACCGTCACAACGAAAGTGGAACCGAGATGAAGATCGCGAAGGACGTCACCGAACTCATCGGCAATACCCCGCTGGTGCGACTCAACCGCCTGACCCGCGAAAGCACTGCCACCGTCGCACTCAAGCTGGAATTCTTCAACCCCGCCCATAGCGTAAAAGACCGCATCGCGGTCTCGATGATCGACGCCGCCGAGAAAGCCGGCAGGATCGGTCCCGACTCGATCATCCTCGAGCCGACTTCGGGCAATACCGGCATCGGCCTGGCAATGGTGTGCGCGGCGCGCGGCTACAAGTGCGCCTTCGTCATGCCGGAGACGATGAGCCGCGAGCGCCGGCTGCTGCTCAAGGCCTACGGCGCCGAATTGATCCTCACGCCGGGCCCCGAGGGCATGGGCGGCGCGATCGCCAAGGCCCGGGCACTGGCCGAGAGCGATAGTCGCTATTTCATTCCCCAGCAGTTCGAGAACCCCGCCAACCCGGAAATCCATCGCAGCACCACCGCAGAGGAGATCTGGCGCGATACCGACGGCAAGGTCGACATCCTCGTATCGGGGATCGGCACCGGCGGCACGATCACCGGCGTGGGCGAAGTGCTCAAGGCAAGGAATCCGTCCGTCAAGGTTATCGCCGTCGAGCCCGATGCAAGCCCGGTCCTTTCAGGCGGCCAGAAGGGTCCTCATCCGATCCAGGGCATCGGCGCCGGATTCATCCCCGCCATCCTGAACACCGGAATCTACGACCAGGTGGCACGTGTCAAGAACGACGACGCCTTCGACATCGCCCGGCGTCTTGCCACCGAAGAGGGGCTGCTGGTCGGCATTTCGTCGGGCGCCGCGGTGTGGGCTGCACTCGAAGAAGCGAAGAAGCCGGAAAATGCGGGAAAGCTGATCGTCGTGATTGTGCCCTCCTTCGGCGAGCGCTACCTGTCGACCGCACTCTACGCGCACCTCGAAATCTGATTCGGCCGGGCGGCGTCAGCGGGCCCGAATTGCGACGGGCCCTGGTGTTGCCGCTCGCGGTAGCCGGGTGGTCGATGCATCGGCTGCGCCACCAGAGGATCCGCTGCGGCGCCCCGGCCGATTCGACGCCGGTGACCGCTCCGCGGGTCACCATTCCTCAAACGGCGGCCGACTGCCACGGTGCCGTCAGTGCAACCGGCCTCGCCCGCACGCGACGCATGCCCGGGGCGGTCCCGATCAAAGCAGATCCGCGCGCCGGGCCTCAGCGCAACGATTTCGCCAGCTCGGCCATTGCATCGAAGCCGAGCCCGAAAAAGTGTTGCAACACCGGCGCAAAGGCGTCGAGACTGAGCAGCAGGACCAGGAAACCCGCGCTCAGCGTCACCGGAAAACCGATCGCAAAAAGGTTCAGCTGCGGTGCAGCCCGTGTCAGCACCCCCATGGCGATGTTGGTGATGAGCAGCGTTGCCACCAATGGCAGTGCCAGCAACAGACCGGCGGAGAACAACAGCGCACCCAGTCGGGCGACCACCATCCAGCCGCCACCGTGCACCGGCGTGGCGCTGACCGGCAGCCACTCGAAACTGCGCACCAGCACGTCGATCATCAGCAGATGCCCGTTGACCGCGAGGAAAAGCAGACTTGCGAGCAGATTCAGGAACTGCGACATGACGGCCGTCTGCCCCCCCGCCTGCGGGTCGAAGAAGGTCGCGAACGACAGCCCCATCTGCAGACCGATGAGTTCACCGGTCATGATCACCGCGGCCAGCACGATGCGCATCACGAATCCCATGCCGATGCCGATCAGCATCTGCTGCGCGAGGATGGCGAGCCCGATGCCGGAGCCGGGCGCCACGGACGGCATCGGGGGCAAGGCCGGCAGCACCGCAACCGCGATCGCAAGGCCCAGCGACAGCCTCACCCGTACCGGCACCGAACCGTTCGAGAACAGCGGTGCGGCACCGATCATGCCGAGCAGCCGAGCCAGCGGAAAGGCCATCGCCGCAAGCCAGGCATCGAGGGTCGCAGCGGAAACCGAAATCATGGCACGGCGCTTCTTCGCTCAGCCGATCATCATCGGAATCGACTCGAACAGCCGGCGCATGAAATCGGTGATGGTGGTGATCATCCACGGCCCGGCAAGGATCAGCGTGACGAAGATCGCCACCAGCTTGGGCACGAACGACAGCGTCATTTCATTGATCTGCGTGGCCGCCTGGAAGATGCTCACCACCAACCCGGTCACCAGGGCGGCGATGAACAGCGGCGCCGCGACCAGGAGGGTGACCTCGACGGCCTGACGACCCAGGTCGATGACGGTTGTGGGGGTCATCCGGGTTTTTCTCCTTCAGCCAAAGCTCTGCACCAGCGAACCGATCAAGAGGGTCCAGCCGTCAACCAGCACGAACAGCATCACCTTGAACGGCAGCGACACGATGACCGGGCTCATCATCATCATCCCCATCGACATCAGCACTGAAGCAACCACCATGTCGATGATCAGGAAAGGTATGAAAACGATGAAGCCGATCTGAAACGCCGTCTTGAGCTCCGAGGTCACGAACGCCGGGACCACCACCCTCATCGGCAGCTCTTCCGCCTTGTCGACACGCGGCACCTTGGCGAGCTTCGTGAACAGCGAAAGATCCGGCTCGCGGATCTGGCGCAGCATGAAGGCCTTGACCGGCACCGTGCCGCGGGCGAGCGCCTCCTGGAAACTGATCTGCTCGCTCGACAGCGGCAGGTAGGCTTCGTTGTACACCCGGTCGAGCACAGGCGACATGATGAAAAAACTTAGAAACAGCGCCAGCCCGATCATCACCTGGTTGGGTGGCGAGGTCTGGGTGCCCATCGCGCTTCGCAGCAGCGAGAGGACAATGACGATGCGCGTGAAGCTGGTCATCATCAGCACCGCTGCCGGGATGAAACTCAGCATGGTGAGCGTGAGCAGCGTCTGGATGCTCAGGCTCCAGGTAGTGCCGCCACCGGGAGCAGGGGCGCCGGTCAGTGCCGGCATGCTCTGCGCCAGCGCCGACAAGGGTAGTAACAGCGTGACACTCACGACGAACCGGGAAAGCCCTCTGGCACTCATTGGCGACGCTCCAGCAACCGCTGCAGCCGCGCCGAAAAATCGCCGCCGGACGGTGTGCCACCCTCGGCACCGGTCGAATCGCCTGGCGGCAGATCGGAAACGTCGAACTCGCTCAACGCATTGACCCGTCCGGGCGCAACCCCGAGCACGAGCACGCGATCGGCGACCTGCACCATCACGACCCGCTCGCGCGCCCCGACCGCCGCAGCGCCAAGAACCTTCAGCCCACCGGCCGCGCCACCACGACTCATGCCGAGACGCTTGAGCAGCCACAGCACCCCGACCAGCACCGCAAGCACCACGACAAGGCCGAACAGCATCTGGCCGATCCCGGCAGCAAGATCGGGCGCTGCCTCACCGGCCAGGGCCAGGCGGGGCGACAGGGCAATCAGGAGCAGGAGGGTTCGTGCTGGCACAACGCAGATGTCCGAGTGAAGACAGCAGAAAGCTTAAGGTGCCGGAACGGCAATCCTTGCCGCAATAAGGCGGCAATCTGCCTCCCAATTCGACGCTTGGACATGTAGCGAAAAACAAAAGGGCGACCCGCGGGTCGCCCTTCTGCCGTGCCGGACGAGACTCAGTTGCGCAGTTTGCGCATGCGCTCGGCCGGCGTGACGATGTCGGTAAGGCGGATGCCGAACTTGTCATTCACCACCACGACTTCGCCCTGCGCGATCAAGGTACCGTTGACCAGCACATCCATCGGCTCGCCCGCCAGCCCGTCGAGTTCGACGACCGAGCCATGCGCCAGTTGCAGCAGGTTGCGGATCGACAGGCGGGTGCGGCCCAGTTCGACGGTCAGCTGTACCGGGATATCGAGGATCATGTCGAAATCGTTGAGCGCACCGCCACGCTTGGCACTGTCGCCGAAATCCGGGAAAAGCTGGCTCGCCGGCTTGGCCTGGTAAGGCGAGTCGGCGGAGTCCGCGGCCTCGCGCAAGGCTGCCTCCACGTCGGCATCGCTCTCGACGGCACCTGCCTCGGCCTGCGCCTGTTCCTGCATGGCCGCAGCCCAATCATCGTCGGAAACCTGGTTCTCGTCAGCCATTCTGTTCTCCTGGAAGCGCCGCCGTCGTCTCGTCCTGCGACAGGAAACGCTCGACCTTTATCGCATATCTGCCATGCTGCACGCCGTAGTGCCCCTCGAGCACCGGGGCCCCGTCCACTTCGACCTGAAGCAGCTCCGGCACCTGCAGCGGAATGACGTCGCCGACCTTCATGTTCACCACGTCCCGCAAGGTGATCCGCGCCTGGCCGAACTGCGCCACGAGCGCGACCTCGGCGTTCTGCAACTGCTTGCCGAGCATGTTGACCCAGCGCCGGTCCTGGGTAAGGTGATCGCTCTGCATCGTCGAATAGAGCGTGTCGCGGATCGGCTCGATCATCGAGTAGGGAAGGCACACATGCATCTCCGCCTGTGATCCACCGAACTCGATCGAGAAACTGGTCGCCACCACGATCTCGGAAGGCGTGGCAATATTGGCGAACTGCGAATTCATCTCCGAGCGCACGTATTCGAAGCTCATCGCGAACACCGGTGCCCAGGCCCGCTGGTATTCGGCAAACACCACCGCCAGCATGCCCTGGATGATGCGCTGCTCGGTGGGCGTGAAATCGCGGCCTTCGACGCGGGTATGAAAACGCCCGTCGCCGCCGAACATGTTGTCCACCACCAGGAAGACCAGGTTGGGATCGAAGACGATGAGGCCGATGCCGCGCAGCGGTTTGGCCGTGATCAGGTTCAGGTTGGTCGGCACGACCAGGTTCCGCACGAATTCGCTGTATTTCTGGACTTTGATCGCCCCGACCGAGACCTCTGCATTGCGGTGCATGTAGTTGAATAGCCCGATCCGCAGGTAGCGGGCGAAGCGCTCGTTGATGAGCTCCATGGTGGGCATGCGCCCACGCACGATCCGCTCCTGCGTGGCCAGGTTGTAGGGGCGCACGCCCCCACCGGTGTCATCGACCTGCTCCGGTTCGTCCGACTCCCCGGTCACACCCCTGAGCAGGGCATCGACTTCTTCCTGGGAGAGAAAATCCGCGGCCATGATGAATGCTTCTTACTGGATGATGAACGAGTTGAAGAGCACTGACAGGACCGGCCCCCAGGGCTCCGACGCACTGCCACGCTGACGTCTGGGCGGTTCGTATCCGAGCACGTCGTTGGCTTCGATCATGATCTCCTCGGCCAGCGCCTCGCGCCCCTCGATGTTCGAGATCTCGGACGGCAGCTTCGAGGAGAGCAACAGATTGACCCGGTGGCGGATCTCCGGCATGTAGAGCTTGAGTTCCTCGCCGACCTTTGCGTCGGACACCCGCAACACGATCACGGCCTGGAGGAAGTGGTCACCGCTCTCGCGCTGGAGATTCACGGTAAAGGCATCGAGCGGCACGAACACCGGCGGATGACCCTTGTCGATGGTCACCTTCGGCGGCTCCGGCTCGTGCGCATCGGCGGCCTGCCCCTCGTCCGCATGCTTGTTCTTGGAAAGCAGAAGGAACGCCGCGCCCCCCCCCACGACCAGCAGCAGGATCACCAGCACGATCACCAGGATCAGCATCTTCTTGCTCTTCTTGGGTGCGGGTGCGTCCCCTTCGACAGCTTCCGGTTTGGCAGGCGCCTTCGCCATTACTTACTCCTTTTCTATGCTTCGATTATCCGCATCGAACCATCACTCGAAGCCTGAAATAAGGGCCGCCAACAGCCGCTATTCGCTCGTCTTCAGGCGAAGGTGTCGATCAATCCATCACTGCGCCGCAACCACGTCTGGCTGGCGGCAACCGGGCTTTCACCCGCCATGTCGTTTCCGTAGCGTTGCCGGTAGTGCCCGCTTCCGCTGCCACCGTCGCCCCGCTGTTGCTGGGCCTGGGTATTCACGTTCGCATCGCCCAGGGCGATGCCGGCCTCGGCGAGCACCTCGCGCAAACGCGGCATTGCCTGATCCAGCGCGTCGCGTGCCGCCGGGGTGGCCGCAACGAAATGTGCGGTGGTGTGCTCGCCGGTGACGCGCAGCGACACCTCCACCCGCCCGAGATGCGGCGGCGTGAGGATCAGCTCGGCCGCACCCTCGTCGCGCCCGGCAAGCAATACAACGCGGTTTCCGACATCCTCGGCCCAACCCGGCTGACCGGCCGGGGTCGCAATGTAGGCCGGCATCGGCTGATGCGTCGCGGTACCCTGCGGCCGCGCCGTGGCACCGGGCTGCATGCTCATCTGCGCAGCGGCACCGTCGCTGCCGGTGCTGGTCGCGGTAGCGGCGGCACCGTCGGCCGCCGACGCTGACAACGCGGCGGCCTCCTTCGCGGGGAGCGCGGCGGAGGGAAGCGCATCGCCGTCGGCCTCGTGCTTGACCTGCGGAACAGTCTTGCCCGACAGCGCTGCGGCATCGGTGCCTTCCACCTTGGCCTCGACGCCCGGGAGCGTAAAGTTCTTTGCATCGGGCGCGGACGCTGCGGATGCATCCGCCGGAACACTGCCTCCTTCCGGGTCGGCGCCATCCGATGACCGCATATCGCCCCTGACGAGCAGCGCCATGGACTGCCCGGCAGCGGCCTGCCGCCCCACTGCATCCGTCGCGTCGGCCGTGGTGCCATCTGGTCCGGCGCCGGCGCTCTTCGCCACGTCGGCGGCAAGACCCGGCAACAGGGCGGCAATCCCTGCCGCCGCCTGCGCCGCACTGCCGGCATCCGTTGCCACCGCCTTGCCCGTGGTATCGGCGGTATCCCGCGCGGCAGACTCGCGGGTGGCGCCCTCTTTCTCTGCCCCGTCGGTTTTGCCCGCCTTTTCGGTCCCTTCGGGCCGCGCCGATTCCGATGGCGCAGCGGCCTTTTCACGGGGCGCCTCGCTCTCGGCTCCCCGCGCGCGGGCGGATTCCTCGCTGCGCGCGGCCTCCCGGCGGTTGGACAACTGCTGATCGAGCACCCGCGAGAAGGCATCCGTACCCTGGGCGCTACTGGCCGAGGCGTCGCGCGCCCGGCTGGCGGCACCCTGTGCGGCATTGCTCGCACTGATCTGCGGAAGCACGGTCTTGGTGATTTCAGACATCGAGGTAATCCCGGAAAGAAGGTCTCGAACGGGCTGACGCAAACTGCGTGCCACCCGGACTCACTCTTCGTCCGTGCGATCCCGGAACAACTTGGCCGAATGCTCGTCGGTGGCCCGCTGCTCGTGCCGCGCTTCCTTGCGGACCTGTTCCTGATGGTGGCGCACCGAGAGCGTATCGAATGCCTTCACCCGGTTGCGCTCGGCGATCCAGGCCTGCTGGCTGGCCGCGGTGCGCTCGCGGGCCTGTTCGACGATCTTCTGCTGCTGGGCGATCGCATCGTCGAGCCGGCCGATGAATGCGGTGAAATTGCGCCAGGCATCCGGCCCGATGCCGTTGCGCGCGGTTTCCATGAAACGCTCGGCGTATTCGGTGCGGTACTGCTGCAGTACCGCCAGCCGGCCTTCGTCTTCCTTTGCGGCACCAATCAGCTCGCCGAGCCGTCGGGCAGCGCCGTCCATCCGGTCCTTGGCCAGATCGAGCAGGGTCTGAAGGGGGAAGTTCTCGCTCATCCACGATGTCCTGTATCGGGCGGGTGACAGAAATCTTTAGGGCGGGCCCGCCACGCGGCCCATTCAACCGTTGAACAATCCCTGCAGCTTGAGCACGGATTCGTCATAACCTTCACGTTCGTCGATGCGCTGCTGGAGAAACGCTTCCAGCCTTGGATAAAGCGTCACCGCTTCGTCGAGCACCGGGTCGGATCCCGCCTGGTAGGCCCCCACGGCGATCAGATCGCGTGAACGCTGATAGCGCGAGAAAAGCTGCTTGAAGCGGCGCACCACATCGAAATGCTGGCTCTTCACGAGGTTGTGCATCGCGCGGCTGATCGACTGCTCGATATCGATCGCGGGATAGTGTCCCTGATCGGCCAGCGCGCGCGAGAGCACGAAATGGCCGTCCAGAATGGCCCGCGCCGAATCGGCGATGGGATCCTGCTGGTCATCGCCTTCGGCCAGCACGGTGTAGAAGGCGGTAATCGAGCCACCACCCTCGGCGCCGTTGCCGGCGCGCTCGACCAGTGCCGGCAGGCGCGCGAAGACGCTCGGCGGATAACCCCGGGTGACCGGTGGCTCGCCGATCGCCAGGGCGATCTCGCGCTGTGCCATGGCATAGCGGGTGAGTGAATCCATGATCAGCAGCACCTGCTTGCCCTGGTCGCGGAAATACTCGGCGACCGTGGTGGCATAGGCGGCCGCCTGAAGGCGCATCAGCGGGCTGGTGTCGGCCGGTGCGGCGACCACCACCGAGCGGGCCAAGCCGTCCTCGCCGAGGTTCTGCTCGATGAACTCCTTGACCTCGCGGCCCCGTTCACCGATCAGCCCGACCACCACCACATCGGCCGCGGTGAAGCGCGCCATCATGCCGATGAGCACCGATTTGCCGACGCCCGAGCCTGCGAAGAGGCCAACCCGCTGGCCCCTGCCCACGGTCAGCAGGCTGTTGATCGCACGGATGCCGACGTCCATCGAATAGCGGATCGGCTCGCGTTGCAACGGGTTGATCGGGCGGCTTTGCAGCGAGCGGCTGTGCGCGGTGACGAGCGCGCCGAGACCGTCGAGCGGCCGGCCGGCGCCATCGACCACCCGACCGAGCATCTCCCCGCCCACCGGCAGGTGCTTGGCGCGATCGGACGCCCGGCGCCGCGGCTCGATGCGTTCCCCCGCCTTGAGCGTGGGCTGGCTCGGATCCACTGGCAGCACCAGCGCCCCCGGCGCGAGCCCGAAGACATCGTCGGTCGGCATCATGAAGAGTTTCTCGCCGTGGAATCCGACCACCTCCGCCTCCACCGCCCCGCCGCCCGGCACCACGATGCGACAGCCCGACCCCAGCGGCAGCTTGAGTCCGGCCGCTTCCATGACGAGTCCATTGATGCGGGTGAGTCGACCCGAGAGTTCGAAGGGGCTGCTTGCACCGGCCAGCTTGCCGGCGTCGACGAGATAGTTGCGCCACACCTGTTCGCGCGCGCTCATGCCCCGTCTTCCTCCCACTCGCTGTCATTGCCCAGGTTGGCGACGATGCGCCGCCAACGCGTCTCGAGCGTCGCATCGAGCCGGCTGCCTGCCGCCTCGAGCAGGCAACCGCCCTTGCTGACCTGTTCGTCCTCGATGATGCGGTGGCCGAGGTGCGCCAGCTGTTCGCCGAGATATTCGCGCACCAGCTTCGCGTCGTCGGGGTGAAGGTGCACCATCGCGTGGCTTTGCGGCATCTGCTGCAAGGCCTCGCGGACCACCGCGAGCACGCTGTCCGGGTGGGCAGCCAGCTCCCTGCGTACCAGCTGGCGGGCGAGTTCGATGGCCAGCTCGAGCACATTGCCGGCAATCGACTCGTCGAGCGCACCGAGCGCCTTGTCGAGATCCTCGACAAGGCCGAACAAGCGCATCGCTTCCACGCGCCCGCGGGCGGTGGCCTCGTCGTAGCCGGCGTCGTAACCGGATTTGCGTGCCTCCTCGTAGATCTGCTCGATGTCCGCAGCGGTCGGCAGCTTTATCGGCGGCTCCGGCGGCGGCAGTTCTTCCTGCCGCGGCGGTTCGGGCTCCGGCTCGGGCGGCGGCGCGGTCTGTTCCACTGGCGCCGGCGCGGGTTTCTGCGGCGGCGGGTCAAAATCGGTGGGCACCCAGCGACGGTATGCGCCGACGGCCTGATGACGGGTGATGCTCATGCCGGCACCGCCTCGCCGGCGTTACAGGAAGGCATCGTCGCCTCCCTTGCCGCCCAGCACCAGCGTACCTTCCTCGGCCAGCCGGCGAACGATCTTGAGGATCTCCTTCTGCTCGGCCTCGACTTCGGAGAGTCGCACCGGCCCTTTCGATTCGAGGTCGTCCCTCAGCATCTCGGCAGCACGCTGCGACATGTTCTTGAAAATCTTCTCGCGCAGCTCCGGCGGCGCGCCCTTGAGGGCGATGATCAGCGAATCGGACTGCACCTCGCGCAGCACGCTCTGGATGCCGCGATCGTCTACATCCATGAGATTCTCGAAGACGAACATCTCGTCGAGAATCTTCTGGGCGAGGTCCGGGTCGTATTCGCGCACATTGTCGATCGTCGCGGTCTCCGCCGCCGAGCCGACGAAGTTGAGGATCTCGGCAGCATGGCGGATGCCCCCCATGGCGGCCTTCTTGACGTTGGTCGCGCCCGAGAGCATGCGGGTCAGCGCGTCATTGAGTTCCTTGAGCGCCGCCGGCTGCACGCCGTCGAGCGTGGCGATGCGCAGCACCACGTCATTGCGCAACCGGTCGGGGAAATTCTTGAGGATTTCTCCGGCCTGGTCGTATTCGAGGTGCACCAGGATGGTGGCGATGATCTGCGGATGTTCGTTCTTGATGAGATCGGCCGCCGTCGCCGCGTCCATCCACTTGAGACTCTCGATCCCGGCCGTATCCGAACCCTGCAGGACGCGCGAGATCAGATGCCCGGCGCGCTCGTCGCCAAGCGCCTTGGTCAGCATCGCCTTGATCTGCTCGTGATCGGCCTCGACCGGCTTGCCCTTGAGCGCGTGTGCGTCGAGCAGGTCGAGCACCGCCTCGACCTTGTCCCGCCCCTGCGAAGGCATGGCCGCCATCGCCGCGCCGAGTTTCTGCACCTCCCTCGGGCCGAGCATCTTGAGCACCTCGGCCGCCTCGTCGGTACCCAGCGTCATCAGCAGCAGGGCACTGCGCTCCAGTCCGTCATCGCTGCTCATTGCTTCCCATCCATTCCTTGATCAGGTTGGCGATCACCTTGGGATCGTCGCGTGCCAGCTGCCGGGCCCTGGCGAGCTTCTCTTCGAGTTTCTGCGCCGCGGCGGCTTCTGGCGTGAGCGTGACTTCGGCGCCTTCTCCACCTTCGCCTCCCTCGCCCTCGTAGCCCGCCTCGCCCTCTTCGGCCGCGGCCGCCTCGGCAGCCTCGTCTTCGGGCGATTTGGTCACGGTCTTCATGAGCGGACGAATCACGCCCAGGGCAACGAAGCCGACAACCGCAAGCAACAACAGGTACTTAACACCTTCCTTCGCAAGCGCAATGTTCTCCGGGTCCTTCCAGATCGGCAGCGCCGGCTCCTCGGTCTTCGCCACTTCGGCAAATGCGCTGCTCGCCACGTTGAGCGTGTCTCCGCGCGCCTGGTTGTACCCGACGGCCTCCTTGACGAGGTTGGTGATCCGCTCGATCTCCTGATCGCTGAGCGGCGTGGTGTCGGTGCGCCCGTTGGGCTGGGTGGTGGTGCGGTGATTCACCACCACCGCGACCGACAGGCGCTTGACCTGCCCGAGCGCGCGGCGCACATGGGCAACCGTCTTGTCGAGCTCGTAATTGATGGTGGCGTTGCGGGAACTGTTCTGCGGCAGTTGCCCGTTGGCCGCGGCCCCCGGCACCGCCGGATTGGTGATCGGCGCAGTCGCCGGCACCGGCGGCTGGTTGGTCAGTGCGCCCGGCACGCCCTGCGCGCCGGCATCGCGGCTCTGCGTCTCGGCGGTCTGCTGGCTGCGGATCGCCTGGTCCGGGGACGGATTGGGCTTGTAGGTCTCGGCAGTCTGTTCGGTCTGGTCGAAATCCACGTCTGCGGTGACCTGCGCGCGGAAATTACCCTCGCCCACCAGCGGCAGCAGAATCGTGCGAATACGATCGGCGTATCCCTTCTCGAGCTCGTCCACGTACTTGAGCTGGGTCGGGTCCAGCCCCGCCATGCGCAGCGGATCGGCTTTCTGGGTCAGCAACTTGCCGGACTGATCGACGATGCTCACCATTTCCGGCGAGAGCTGCGGCACGCTCGAGGCGACGAGGTGTACTACGCCTGCCACCTGCGCAGGATCGAGCGCCCGCCCGGGATAGAGATTCACGAACACCGAGGCGGTCGGCTTCTGTTCGTCGCGCAGGAAGGCGGTCTGCTTGGGGATGGCCAGGTGCACCCGCGCGCTCGAGACACTGGCGATAGCCTGCACCGTACGCGACAGTTCGCCCTCGAGGGCGCGCTGGAAATTGACCTGTTCGTTGAACTGCGACAGCCCGAGTTTCTGGTTCTCCATGAGTTCGAAACCTACCAGGCCGCCGCGCGGCAGCCCCTGGGCTGCCAGTCTCAGGCGCACGTCGTGCACCATGTTGCCCGGCACCAGGATGGCGCCGCCGCCCTCGGAAAAGGTGTAGGGAACGTTCTGCTGCTGCAGCGCAGTCACGATGGCCCCGCCGTCACGCTCCTCCAGATTGGAGAACAACACCTGGTAATCCGGCTTGCTGCTCCACAGCCACACCCCCACCAGCAGCGCGATCGCAAACGCCAGCGCGCCCGCACCGGCCAGCTTCTGGCGCTGCGAGAGATTGCTGAAGTTCTGCGCCATCTGCTGGAGCGGCGATGCAGGCGGAGCTGCAAGCGCTTCGTCGGCGGTAGCCATTTTGGGTTCCTTGCTCTAAAGCCTTTTCCGGGTGAGGGCATTCTGATGCCGCGCAGTCAAGCGCCATTCGGGAATAAGCGGCATTTTTTGCCGCCTATTTGCCGCTCGGCCCAGCAGGCCCGCAAGCTAATCTGCGGCCACTGCAATGGAAAATGCCGCCATGGCCACAGACAACCCGATCGCAAGCGAGGCAGCCGCCAGCACACCGGCAATCAGCGCAGCCGAGCTGACGCAGGCCTTCGCCGCGTTCAGCCGCGCTTCGGACGAGCTCTCGTCCGCCTACAACGCGCTGCAGGGACAGGTCAGCCAGCTCACCGAAAGGCTTACCGTGCTGATGGGCGCGCTGCCCGCGGGCGTCCTGGTGCTCGATCGCGAGGGTCGCATCCTCGAGGCCAACCGCGCCGCGACGCGGCTCCTCGGCGCCGCCCTCACGGGTCAGCGCTGGAGCGCGCTCGAAACCCGCCTCGACGCCACCGAAACGCCCGGCGAATGGCAGCTCGACCGCGACGAGGCGGCCCGCCGGATATCGGTGACGCGCACCAGGCTCGACTCGGGTGACGGTCACATCGTGCTGCTGCATGACATCACCGACACCCACCGCATGCGGCTCGCCACCGAGCGCAACGAGCGCCTTGCGGCCATGGGCGAGATGGTCGCGGGCCTCGCCCACCAGCTGCGCACGCCGCTGTCCGCCGCGTTGCTCTACGTCGCCAACCTCGGCAGCGTGGAACTCGGTCCGGCCGAACGGGCCAGGGTTGCCGAGCGCAGCATGGAGCGCCTGCGCCACCTCGAGCGGCTGATCCGCGACATGCTGCTGTTCGCGCGGGGCGACAGTCTCGGCCGCCAGCGCTTCAACGTCTGCGAACTTACTGCCGAACTCGCTCACACCCTTGAGCCCGTCGCCCGTGCCCGGCAGGTGGGCTTCAGTGAAGATTGCCAATGCGGCGACGCGACGCTCTACGGGGATCGCAAGTCGCTCGCCGGCGCACTCACCAACCTGCTCGAGAATGCGGTGCAGGCCACGCCGGCCGGCGGTGCGGTATCGCTCGGCGCGGTACTGGAAGGGGGCGAAGTGAGTTTCCACGTCAGCGACACCGGTTGCGGCATGGACGCGGCGCTCCAGGAGCGCATCTTCCAGCCTTTCTTCACCACCCGCGCCGAAGGCACCGGGCTCGGCCTCGCGATCGCCCGTGGCGTCGCCCGCGGCCACGGCGGCGATATCGCCATCGCCTCAGCACCCGGACGCGGCACCACCTTCACCCTCAAGCTGCCGCTCGCGGCCGAGCTCGCCGAACAGACGGAAACCCAAGCATGAGCGACAAACTCGACATCCTCGTCGTCGAAGACGACGCCGCCCTGCGCGATGCGGTGTGCCTGACGCTCGAGCTGGCGGGCCACCAGCCACTCGGTGTCGACGGCGGGCCAGCCGCACTGCAGGCACTCGAGAGGAAGGCCTTCAATCTGGTGCTGAGCGATCTGCGCATGCAGCCGATGGACGGCCTCGAACTGCTCGGCGCGATCCGCAAGCGCCTGCCGCAGCTGCCGGTGCTGCTGATGACCGCCTACGGCGACGTCGACAAGGCGGTCGCCGCAATGCGCGGTGGCGCCTGCGACTTCCTCATGAAGCCCTTCGAGCCGCAAACGCTTCTCGAACACATCAGGCGCTACGCGGTCAGCACCGCGGATCGCGATGACGCCATCGCCGAGGACCCCGTAACCCGTAACCTGCTGGCGCTCGCCGCAAGAGTCGCCGAGACCGATGCCACAGTAATGCTGTGCGGCGAGTCAGGCACCGGCAAGGAGGTCTTCGCACGCTACATCCACACCCATTCACCGCGCGCCGCCAAGCCCTTCGTCGCCATCAACTGCGCGGCGATTCCCGAAAACCTGCTCGAAGCCACGCTGTTCGGCCACGAAAAGGGCGCCTACACCGGCGCCGCCAGCGCCCAGCCTGGCAAGTTCGAACAGGCCGATGGCGGCACCATCCTGCTCGACGAAATCTCGGAGATGCCGCTCGGTCTACAGGCCAAGCTGCTGCGCGTGCTGCAGGAACGCGAAGTCGAGCGCGTCGGCGGCAAGAAACCCGTGGCGCTCGACATCCGCGTGCTCGCCACCAGCAACCGCGACATGGCCGCGGAAGTTGCCGCGGGACGCTTCCGCGAGGACCTCTATTACCGCCTCAACGTATTCCCGCTCAACATCCCAGCGTTGCGCGAGCGCCCCGGCGACATCCTGCCGTTGGCCCGCCATTTCGTCGCGCTTCATGCAGCCCGCCTCAAGCGCAGCGCCCGGCTCTCGCCCGAGGCGGAAGCACTGCTCGGCCGCTACCACTGGCCCGGCAACATCCGCGAGCTCGAGAACACCATGCAGCGCGCGCAGATCCTGGCCGGTGGCGATGCGATCGGCGCCGACACAGTGGGCCTGTGCCTGCCGCAGTGGAACCCGGCCGCAA
This sequence comes from Cognatazoarcus halotolerans, assembly GCF_009800965.1. Classification (GTDB taxonomy): domain Bacteria; phylum Pseudomonadota; class Gammaproteobacteria; order Burkholderiales; family Rhodocyclaceae; genus Cognatazoarcus; species Cognatazoarcus halotolerans. The sequence continues at coordinate 94,777 of NZ_WUAF01000004.1, forward strand.
TGGGGCAGCCAGGCAGCCCCCTGCCGGCGGCAACCCCGGCGGCCCATCCGGCAATGTTTTCCGCCTCGCCGGCAAATCTTGCCGCCCAGCCGCCCGCAAACATGAAGGATCTGGAGCGCGAACACATCCTCGGTACGCTCCGCGCAGTCGGCGGATCGCGCAAGCGCGCGGTCGAAAAACTCGGCATCTCCGAGCGGACCCTACGCTACAAACTCCAGCAATACCGCGAGGAAGGCCACCCGGTGGACTGATCGCGGGCAGATTCGAGACAAGGCGTCGGCGGGTGCCGGAAGCCCCCGCGGGGGCTACATCCACTTGCTTGGCACAGGCGTTGCTTTGAGTTACCCGAAACAGCCTTGAAGGCCGGAGAAGAAAACGATGGATACCCGCGGAATCGACCAGATGCTCGGCGAATTGCGTGCCAGTTCGCAGGTTGCGGCCGGCAAGACCGCGCAGGATGCGCCCGCGGCCGGCGGCGTCGAGTTCGGCGCGGTACTGCAGAACGCACTCGACCAGGTCAGCGCCGCCCAGAAGGAAGCGCAGGGCATGGCCAAGGATTTTTCGGCCGGCGACCCGAACGTGAATATTCAGGACGTGATGGTCAATCTGCAGAAGGCCAACCTGTCCTTCCAGCAGATGGTGCAGGTCCGTAACAAGCTCGTCACCGCCTACCAGGACATCATGAACATGCCGGTCTGACCGGCATTGCAGTCTGTCCGCGCCCGGCCTCGTGCCGGGCTTTTCGTCATCTCGTACGACGCCGCGTAACCAGATGCACGCCAGCCATGCGCCCGCATGGACTACAATCCCTCCACGAACTGATTTCCGGCGGCCGGATCGCGGCCATTTGGCACGGATTTCATTGATCGCTAAGATGTCGTGACACCATTCGGGCACGCAGACGAATGCCTTGTCCGACCCGACTCAACATACCTAAGTGAAATCGTCTTGAACGAACAGGACCGAGAACTTCAACGCAGGCTTCGGGAACTACTCTCCGTTCCGGAACGGGATCGTAGCGACGAGCTGTGGGACGAGATCATCGAACTCGAGATTCAGCTTGCACCGGGCAACCGCATAGACGGCTCGAACCCGATGCGCCCGCAGGGCAAGAACATGGGCGGTGGTGGTGGCGGCGGGCGACAGGGTCGCAGCGGCGGCCGCCAGAACCGGCCGCGTGGCCCCGGTGGCGGCGGCAACGGCAATCCCAACCCGAACCAGGGCGCCCCGGGAGGCCAGTTGCCGGGTGCCGGTGGTAACCCGGCGCCCCAGGGTGGGCCACAGGGTGAAGGCCGGCCTGCCGGCGCCAACCGCAGCAAGCGCCGCAAACCCGCCAACAAGACCCCGAAACCGCCAACCCCTAGCGAATGAATACAACCGGGCACACCCGCGACGGTGCGCCCGGCAGCCTGGACTCAGATGACCTTGCGGCTTCTGAGTCCTTCGATTTCCGTTGCGCTCAGGCCAAGCAACTGCGCGAGTACCGCATCGGTGTCCTCACCGACGAGCGGCGGCGCCTTGCGGTATTCCACCGGTGTCGCCGACAGACGCATCGGACTGGCGACCTGTGGCACCTTGCCGACGAGCGGATGCTGCATGTCCACGCGCAGACCGCGCGCCTCGACCTGCGGGTCTGCGAACACATCTTCAAGCGTATTGATCGGGCCACACGGCACGCCCACCGCCTCCAGCGCTGACACCCACTCGCTTGTCGTGCGTTGCACGGTGAGGCGATTCAGCGCGGGGATCAAGGTCGCGCGGTTCTGCACCCGGGCCTTGTTGCTCGCATAGCGCGGATCGGCGGCGAGTCCGGGTTCGCCTGCCACCTCGCAGAAACGCCCGAACTGCCCGTCGTTGCCGATCGCCAGAATCATGTAGCCATCCGCGGTCGGGAAATCCTGGTAGGGCACGATGTTCGGATGCGCATTGCCCAGCCGCGTGGGCGAGCGACCGGTGGTGAGGTAGTTCATTGCCTGATTGGCCAGCGCAGCAACCTGCACGTCGAGCAGCGCCATGTCGATGTGCTGACCAAGACCGCTGCGCTCGCGCCAGAGCAAGGCGGCTTGCACCGCGTTGGCGGCGTACAGCCCGGTGAGGATATCGGTGAGCGCCACGCCGACCTTCATCGGCCCGCCACCTTGCTCCCCATCGGGCCGGCCGGTAATGCTCATCAGCCCGCCCATGCCCTGGATCAGGAAATCGTAACCGGCCCGTGCCGCATAGGGGCCGTCATGGCCGAAGCCGGTGATCGAGCAATACACCAGGCGCGGGTTGAGCTTCGACAGCGACGCATAGTCGAGGCCGTACTGCGCCAGGCCACCGAGCTTGTAGTTCTCGAGCACCACATCGGACTCGGCGGCCAAGCCGCGCACGATGCGCTGGCCCTCTTCCGAGGTGATATCCACCGTGACCGAGCGCTTGTTGCGGTTTGCGCACAGGAAGTAGGAAGCGACCGGCGTGTCCTCGCCCGCCGCATCCTTGAGGTAGGGCGGCCCCCAACTGCGGGTGTCGTCACCGGCCCCCGGCCGCTCCACCTTGATCACGTCCGCGCCGAGATCAGCGAGGATCTGCCCCGCCCAGGGGCCGGCCAGGATGCGGGAAAGATCGAGTACGCGGATGTGTGAGAGTGCACCGGGCATGGCGACCTCCTCTATCAAGATACGCACCGACTACACGCCAGTGCCGGACCCGCTGCTGTACAGACACCCGGCAGCGGGGCCTGCACAGCAGACGGCGATCAGTTGGCGAAGGCGGCAATGTCGGTGATCGCGCGGCCGAGGATCAGCGCATGCACGTCGTGGGTGCCCTCGTAGGTGTTCACCACCTCCAGGTTCACCAGGTGACGCGCCACGCAGAACTCGTCCGAGATGCCGTTGCCACCGAGCATGTCGCGCGCCGTGCGGGCAATATCCAGCGCCTTGCCGCAGGAGTTGCGCTTGATGATCGAGGTGATCTCCACCGGCGCCGTACCCTCTTCCTTCATCCGACCCACCCGCAGGCAGCTCTGCAGGCCCAGCGTGATCTCGGTGATCATGTCGGCGAGCTTCTTCTGGATGAGCTGGTTGGCCGCCAGCGGGCGGCCGAACTGCTTGCGGTCCAGGGTGTATTGACGCGCCGTCTCGTAGCAGGCCTCGGCCGCGCCGAGCGCGCCCCAGGCGATGCCGAAGCGGGCGGAGTTGAGGCAGGTGAACGGGCCCTTGAGGCCGCGCACCGTCGGGAAGGCGTTCTCTTCCGGGCAGAACACTTCGTCCATCACGATCTCGCCGGTGATCGAGGCGCGCAGGCCCACCTTGCCGTGGATCGCCGGGGCGGACAGCCCCTTCCAGCCCTTCTCGAGCACGAAGCCGCGGATCTGCCCTTCGTCGTCCTTGGCCCACACCACGAAGACGTCGGCGATCGGACTGTTGGTGATCCACATCTTGCTGCCGGACAGGCTGTAGCCACCGTCGACCTTGCGCGCACGGGTAACCATACTGCCGGGGTCGGAACCGTGGTTCGGTTCGGTGAGGCCGAAGCAGCCGACCCATTCGCCGGTGGCGAGCTTGGGCAGGTACTTGCGTTTGGTCGCTTCGTTGCCGAACTCGTTGATCGGCACCATCACCAGCGAAGACTGCACGCTCATCATCGAGCGGTAGCCCGAATCGACCCGCTCGACCTCGCGGGCGATCAGGCCGTAGGCCACGTAGCCCAGGCCGGCGCCGCCGTACTCTTCGGGGATGGTCGGGCCGAGCAGGCCGAGTTCGCCCATCTCGTTGAAGATCTCGCGGTCGGTCTTCTCGTGACGGAAGGCTTCCTGCACCCGCGGCAGCAGCCGCTCCTGGCAGTAGGCGCGCGCGGTGTCGCGGATCATCCGCTCTTCTTCGGTGAGCTGCTGGTCCAGCAGCAGCGGGTCTGCCCAGTTGAAGGTGTTCCTGTTCGAAGCCATACCTGTCTCCTCGCGTCTATCGGTGTCGGATGTCTGCCTTGCCACTTGGCAACCGCGGCCACTGTATCCCCCGCGGCAAGCTGGAGCAAACGAGAATTCAGCACCTATTTGTGCGAAAAACTCACTTCGAAGTGCGACAATCGGCCATTGGCAGCCGAGCATCAGCGGGGAAGACAGGCAACAGTTGCCATCGACACACTTCAGGAGCGCACGATGCGACGCAAGATCCCCAGCACCACGGCACTCATGGCCTTCGAACTCGCCGCGCGTCACGAGAGCTTTACCCGCGCCGCCGAAGAACTGTCGCTGACCCAGAGCGCCATCTGTCGCCAGATCGCGAGTCTGGAAGACTTCCTCGGCGTACGCCTGTTCCGCCGCACCCGCCGCGGCGTCAAGGTCACCGAGGCAGGGCTCTCCTACAGCCGGCAGATCTCGGCACGGCTCGACGCGGTGGAGCGCGACACCCTGTCGGTGATGGCCCACCACGGCCGCGGGGTGACCATCGAGCTGGCGGTGATGCCGACCTTCGCCACGCGCTGGCTGATGCCGCGCATGACCGAATTCCTCGACCGCAATCCGGACGTCACCATCAACCTCACCCCGCGCACCCGCCCCTTCCTCTTCGCCGAAACCGAGTTCGACGCGGCGCTCTACTTTGGCGATGCGGGTTGGCCCGGCACCGAAGCGCATTTCCTGATGCGCGAAAACCCGGTGCCGGTGTGCAGCGCCCGCCTCGCGCCGCCGGGGCGCAGCCTCGGCCCGGCCGACATCGCCGCCCTGCCGCTGTTGCAACAGAGCACCCGGCCTTACGCCTGGCGGCAGTGGTTCGGCTCGCTCGGCATGCAGCTGAGTCACGACATGACCGGCACCCGCCACGAACTCTTCTCGATGCTGGCGCAGGCGGCCATTCACCACATGGGGGTCGCGCTGATCCCACCCTTCCTGATCGAGGAGGAACTCTCCAGCGGCCGCCTGGTGATACCGCTGGACCACGCCTACCTGAGCGAAAAGGCCTATTACCTGATCATCCCGGAGCGCAAGGCGGAAAGCGCCACGCTAGCGGAATTCCGCGACTGGCTGCTGTCAGCGGCCAGCGACTACCGCCAGGCAGCCGGACTGGGATGAGCGCCCGTCGAGGTCAGCCGATCGGCTAAGATGTGCGACCTCGACGACGCAGCCGCGCCGTCGATCCCCGCGGGAATCCGGAACATGGAATCACTCATCAAGCCCTTCATCACCCTGCTCGCGATCGTCAATCCGATCGGTGTGGTGCCCTTCTTCATCCACTTCACCAGCAGCTTCTCGCCTGCCCACCAGGCGCGCACTGCACGCGTGGCAGCCTTTACCGCCTTTGTGGTGCTGGCGGTCAGCGCACTGCTCGGCCTCAGGATCATCGAATTCTTCGGCATCACGCTGGCGTCTTTCCAGGTGGGCGGCGGCCTGTTGCTGCTGATGAGCGCGGTGCAGATGCTGCACGCCGAACCCGCCGAATCGAAACAGCAAGACGTGGACCAGGGCGCGAACCGCGCCGACCAGGGCGCCAGCATCGCGGTGGTACCGCTCACCATTCCGCTGCTCACCGGCCCGGCCACCATCTCGACCATGGTGATCTACGCAGAGAAATCGAAACACCTGTGGGAGCTCGGCGTCCTGTTGCTCTACGCGGTCATCATCGGGCTGGTGACCTACGTGGTGTTTTCCGCGGCCGAACGCATCGGCCGCTTCCTGGGCCAGACCGGCATCGACGTGATGACCCGGCTGATGGGCCTGATCCTCGCCGCGATCGCGGTCGAGGTCATGTCGGAAGGCCTGCACCAGCTCTTCCCGGTGCTGGGCGGACGCTGAGGAGCACCCCCGGCCCGGCGCCGGATCAGATGCCTGCTTCGTACCAGCGCTTGGTGGAGATCACCATTTTCACCAGCCACAGCATCACCGGCACCTCGATGAGCACGCCCACCACGGTGGCCAGCGCGGCGCCCGAATCGAAACCGTAGAGCACGATTGCCACCGCCACCGCAAGCTCGAAGAAGTTGGACGCACCGATCATGGTCGACGGCCCGGCGATATCGTGGCGTACATGGAGCCTGCGGTTCAGCAGATAGCCCAGCGCCGCAATCAGCAGCGTCTGCAGCAGGATCGGCACCGCCAGCATGGCGATGATCGCCGGCTGGGCAATGATGGTCTGACCCTGGAAAGCGAACAGCAGCACCAGGGTCGCCAGCAGCGCGACGATGGAAAAGGGCTGGATGCCCGCCAGCGCCGCAACGAAAGCCTGCTTGCCGCGCGCCATGAGGCGGCTGCGCCAGGCATGGGCGATGGCCAGCGGAATCACGATGTACATCACCACCGACAGCAGCAGCGTCTCCCAGGGAACGGGAATCGACGACACCCCGAGCAACAGCGCGACGATCGGCGCGAAGGCCACCACCATCACCAGATCGTTCAGCGCCACCTGGGTGAGCGTGAAATTGGCATTGCCGCGGCACAGATTGCTCCACACGAACACCATCGCGGTACAGGGCGCCGCGCCGAGCAGGATCAGCCCGGCGATGTAGCTGTCGAGCTGCGCGGCCGGCAGCCACGGAGCAAACACGTGGCGGATGAAGATCCAGCCCATCAAGGCCATGGTGAAAGGCTTGATCGCCCAATTCACGAACAGCGTCACGCCGATGCTGGCCTTCTGCTGACGCACCTCATGCAAGGCGCCGAAGTCGATCTTCATGAGCATCGGGATGATCATCACCCAGATCAGCACGCCCACCGGCAGATTGACCTGCGCCACCTCCATGCGACCCACCGCCTGGAACACCGCCGGCGCAAACTTGCCCAGCACGATGCCGGCCAGAATGCACAGGAACACCCACAGCGTGAGATAGCGCTCGAAGAAACTGATCGGCGCCCCGGTCACGACCTTCCCGGTCACTTCACATTGAACGGACATCTTGCTTCCCCAACTTCTTCAAAGGCCAAGCGCTTCGCGCACCGCCGGCACCAGCCGCGAACGAATCTCGTCGCGCACCCGCTCAAAACTTTCCAGCGGCTCACCGTGCGGATCGTGAAACGGCTGATGGATGCGTGGCACCGGCCGCGGAAAGATCGGGCAGCTCTCCTTCGCGTTGTCGCACACCGTCACCACCAGGTCGATCGGCTCGTTCATGACTGCATCCACATCCTTGGGGTGAAGCCCCTCGGTGGGTAGGTCGGCAAGGCGAAGGGCGGAGATGGCCCCGTCGGCCACCTTCGGCTGCGGAATCGTGCCGGCCGAGATCGCTCGCACCTGCGCGCCAAGCTCGTGATTGAGAATCGCCTCCGCCATCTGGGAGCGACAGGAATTGCCGGTGCAAAGTACGAGTACGGTTTTCAACGTGGTCATAGGGTTTGGGTACCGGTTGGAGATGCCGCCGCTTTTTCGGCCTGGTTATCCGGATCTTGGGAATGGCCGATACCGTCGAGTTCGCGCTGGAGCGCCACTGCGCCCAGTTTCGCGAGCGGCAACGCGGTAAACAGGCCGATGCGGCAATTGAGTTGATGAAAGGCCTTCGAGATGGCATGGCGCCGAGCCGCGTCGTCACCATCGACCGCGGCGGGATCTTCGATGCCCCAGTGGGCGGTGATCGGCTGCCCCGGCCACACCGGGCAGATTTCGCCCGCGGCGTTGTCGCAGACGGTAAACACGAAATCGAGCCGCGGCGAGTCCGACTGCGCAAATTCGCCCCAACTCTTGCTGCGCAGGGATCCTGAAGGCAGCCCCTGCCTTTGCAGCCATTCCAGCGCAAACGGGTTCACGCGGCCGGTTGGATGACTGCCCGCACTGTATGCGTGAAAACGGCCCTTGCCGGCAAAATTGAGATCGCCTCGGCAAGGATGCTGCGAGCCGAATTGCCGGTACAGAGAAAAAGCACGTTGAATACACGCTCGTTCATTCACGCTCTCCCGAAGTACACGCGGCCGTACACCGCTCGTCAGTGCCATCGCCCACAGCAACCGTCGGCAGGCAGGCCTCGCCCTGGCAGCAGTTGCGGGTGAGATAGGCAATCAGCTCATCCATCGCCGCAAAATCGGCCGAATAATGGATGAAGCGGCTTTCCTTCTGCCCCTTGATCAGTCCCACCCGCGCGAGATGCGCAAGGTGAAAGGAAAGCGTTGCCGGCGCCATGCCAAGCTGCTCGCCGATCGCCCCGGCATTCACACCACCCGGCCCGGCCTCCACCAGCAGGCGGAAGATGGCAAGGCGGGATTCATGCCCCAGGGCAGCAAGTCGTTCGGCGGCGCTTAACGTTTCCATGTTTCGAATAATATCGAAATATTGCTCGCGATCAAGTGACCGTTTTGTGACGTTCGACGCAGGTGCAAGACGAGCACACCTGCTGCTCCTAGCTCTTCTGGGCCCGACATTTCGTCACGCACCGCATGAAATACCTGATCGAGGCGACCCACAACGAGCGCTTCCACACGCTCATGGATCTGCGTTTGCCCCAGTGCCGCGAACTGAGGGCGCAGCGGAATGAACTGCCGGTTCGCCACGAGGAATGGCGGTATTGACCGGGGCGAAGCCGACGGGAAGGTTTGCGGCCGTCTGCACCTGCAATCTCATTGTCATACCCTGAACCCTTCTCCAGTACCCGGCCATCCCGATGTCCAGACTTGACAGCAATGGCATGCTCGTCGCCCCGCTCAAGCGCAGCGCTATTCGCACATCGAACATGGAGCATTGGGCGATGTGCACACAATCGTGCTGCATCAGGCCGATTCATCTTCGGCACAGTCGACCTTGACTGCGTATTGGAGCGGGGGCAACGGGGCGCATTTCCTGATCGCGAAGGGTGGGCGGATCATCCAGACGGCGAGTCTCAGGATGCGTTGCTATCACGTAGGAAGGCTGTTCAGGTCTCGCTGCCTCGAACTGCGGGGCGTGCAGTGCAGGGATGCCCGTCTGGCAGAAGCAATGGCACTGGGTTGGGCGGCGCGGATCAAGGCTATCGATCAGCTCGAACGACAAAAGACCTGGCCGGACCGGTTTCCGGTAAATGGAGATTCGATTGGAATCGAACTGGTAGGGCGGCACCTCGATGACACCGCCTACGAAGCACTGACGAGCCAGCAGCTCGACAGCCTGCAATGGCTGCTTGATCAGCTCTACATCCACTTCTCGCTGGATGGCGGCGACGTGTTCAGACATCCCCTGGTGTCCTACAAGCATCCGGGCGAAGCTGCGAGCGCAACATGGCAATGACACGGCTGCTCATTGCGCTGGCTACCCTCGTGCTCGCGGCCTGCGCAACCGTCGGTGGGCGCTTCGATACGGTGCGAATCACCGACGTCTATGTTGCGGACTTCACATCGACCGCCCCCGCCGCCTGCACCACGGCGGATGTAGGCCTTTCCAACGATGCGGCGCACGCCTTCTTTCGAAGGGCGAAGCGGATGAGTGAAAAAGCCCTGGCAGACAATTACCCGCTCGCGCCGTGCAAGATCGAAGGCACGCTCCGGTACAAGGGAGCCCCCTGCGATTTCGAGATCAGCGCAGCCATGACCGGAATGGTCCGCTGTGACGCACAGCGCTGGTTCTTTGCCTGCGACGACTGCCGGGATCTGCTCGGGAAGTAGCCTGGCCCCCACGGCTGCGTTTTCCTGGGTTCATCACTCCGGCATGAACGCCTCCGGTACGCTGCCCTGCTCACCTGCCAGGTGAAAGCGCCCCGCCAGTCGCATCTGGCCGTATTGGGCGGAATCTCTGGACAGTCTATTCAGGCAGCCGCGGCTTATCTCGTCGTCATGAGTGTCTAGACTCGCATCTCCAACCAAGCATTCAAGGAGATCGCCATGGCAGACCATTCCATCAAGGGCAAGACCGTCATCATCGCCGGCGGAGCCAAGAACCTCGGTGGCCTGATCGCGCGTGACCTGGCACAGCAGGGCGCCAAGGCTGTCGTCATTCACTACAACAGCGCCAGTTCCAGGAACGACGCCGATGCGACCGTTGCCGCGGTCGAGGCCGCCGGCGCAAAGGCCGTCGCTATCCAGGCCGACCTGACGAGCGCCGGTGCGATGGAGAAACTGTTCGCCGAAGCGATCGCTGCCGTGGGCAGGCCGGACATCGCCATCAACACGGTGGGTAAGGTGCTCAAGAAGCCGATCGTCGAAATCAGCGAGGCCGAGTACGACGAGATGAGCGCGGTCAACGCCAAGACAGCCTTCTTCTTTCTCAAGGAGGCCGGCAGAAATCTCAACGACAACGGCAAGATCTGCACGCTGGTCACGTCTTTGCTTGGCGCCTTCACGCCGTTCTATGCCTCCTACGCCGGCACCAAGGCGCCGGTCGAGCATTTCACCCGCGCAGCCGCCAAGGAATTCGGCGAGCGGGGCATTTCGGTGACAGCCGTGGGCCCCGGCCCGATGGATACGCCGTTCTTCTACCCTGCCGAAGGCGCCGATGCAGTGGCCTACCACAAGACGGCCGCCGCACTTTCACCGTTCAGCAGAACCGGCCTGACCGACATCGAAGACGTGGTGCCCTTCATCCGTCACCTGGTGTCGGACGGCTGGTGGATTACCGGGCAGACGATTCTCATCAACGGCGGCTACACGACCAAGTAAGCGACTGTCCGGGATGCGCTCGATCGGTCGCGCATCCCGCTTTGGATCCGGTATCGCCGGACGTCGCGGCATCATCAACACCGGGGCAGGATCGAAGCGAGCGCGCCCGGGCGTAGTCCGCAGCAGCCCGGGGGCCCGCTCGTTGTCCCGGAAACGAAGGAGAGCTCTACATGCATGTGCTGATGGTTATTGGGGGCGGTGTGGCCCTTCTTGGCATCTTCGTCCTGTTTGGCTGGCTGTGGGGTGCGAGTGCGGCCGGCATGGCGCTGGCGGCCAGGATCTTCATACCGGCCTGGCTGCTGGTGGCGGCGGTGAATATGTGGGTGGGCGTCAGCCATGCGGGCTACAGCATGCGCGAAGAGTTTCCGATCCTGCTAATCGTATTTCTGGTGCCGGCTGCGCTCGCCGCGTTCGCCATCTGGTCCTTCTCGCAATCGTGATTCACTTCCTCCCGGCAATGTCGGGCAACGCTGCATCAAACGGCCTTCCGCGGCGGAATCGCCCCCGCGCAGATGCACGAAAACGGCATGCCGCACCGGGTGCCAGTGAAACGCTTCGCTACTGGCAAGCCGCCCGCGCAGACTGGTTCAGCCATGATGCGGCGTTCGACCGGCGTTTCCGCGAGGATTTTCTCGACCTGTATCTGTCCGCGGCAGGTCGTCGATGCGACGACTGGGCCGGTACGCCGGAAGGTGCGCTGGCCTTGCTGATCCTCCTCGATCAGTTTCCGCGCAACGCCTTTCGTGGCACGCCTCACATGTATGCGACCGACCCGCTGGCGCGGCACTTCGCGCGCGAGGCGCGTGCTGCCGGATACATGGCCGCCATCGATTCCGAGCTGAGGCTGTTTTTCTGCCTGCCCTTCGCCCACTCGGAGAATGCGGACGACCAGGACGTGTCGGTCGAGCTTAACGCGCACCTCGGGCAACCCTGGCTTGCCCATGCGCAAGGGCACCGCGACATCATCCGCCGCTTCGGCCGCTTCCCGCACCGAAACGCCATACTGGGACGTCGGACGACACACGAAGAGCAGGCCTTTCTAGAGGCGGGCGGCTTCGCCGGGTGAGGCGCAACCGACCGGACGCGGTTTCCTATCCGGTCAGGAGCATGTAAAAGGCGCAGATGGACAAGCTAGATCAGTATCGCGTTTTCGCGCAGGTTGCCGAGATGGGCAGTTTCATCAAGGCTGCCCATGCCATGGAGATGCCTCGCGCCTCGGTCTCCGCCGCCATACAGCAGCTTGAAACGACCATGGGCACCCGTCTGCTGCACCGAACGACGCGGCAGGTGCGGCTCACCTCGGACGGCGCTCAGTTGCTGGATCGCATACGCCTGTTCCTGGCGGATGCCGAAGAGATCGACCAGCTGTTTCATGCCGATCAGCGCAAGATTTCGGGCCGGCTCAACGTGGATGTGCCAAGCCGTATCGCGCGGCGCCTCGTTGCGCCCGCGGTGCCGGGCCTGCTGCGACGCTATCCGCGCCTGCAACTGGCGCTTGGCTCGACCGACCGCGCGATCGACCTGGTTCAGGAAGGCGTGGACTGTGCCGTGCGCTTCGGCCACCTCCAGGAAAGCAGCCTGGTGGTGCGCCCGCTCGGCGCCATCGCCCTGATCAACTGCGCGAGCCCCGGCTATCTGCAGGAACATGGGACGCCGACGAAGCCGGATGAGCTGGCTGAAGGTCACTGGTCGGTCGGCTACGCATCGGCCTCGACCGGGCGGGAACTGCCCTGGGAATATGTCGTCTCGGGCGAGCTGCGGGAACGCTCATTGCCCAGCCGCGTGATCGTCAATAACGCCGAGAGCTACATTGCCTGCTGCCGGTCCGGGATGGGATTGATCCAGATCCCGCGCTTCGACGTGCAGCATCTGCTCGACAAGGGAAACCTGCGGGAAGTCATGCCGGCATTCCGCCCGCCGCCGATGCAGGTGTCGCTCGTCTATCCGCACCGGCGACAACGATCGCGCCGGCTGAGCGCGTTCATCGAGTGGTTCGAAACCTTGATGCGGCCACATCTCGAGCCGGAGATCGAACCACCGGGGCGACAGTTTCCACCCGCGGCCCGGCCGGCAAGCAAGACCGATACGCGCTAGCGGGCCCGGGCGGCAGCAGCGCCGCAGACCGCCACGAAGCACGGCCCGGCGCCGGGGCCCCGAGCCGTTGCACCTTGTCAGGTCTCGCCGCTCAGTCGGTGCCCTGCCCCAGCAGCACGCCATTGACCTTCACGCCGTAGAGATTCACGCCGTCGTTGGCGTGGTAGCGCTCACGGGTCTTGTCGATCGAGCCATCGACGAGGCGCGGATCCTGCGGCCGTTCGTGGCTGTTCATGTAGGCAGCCACATGCCAGGCATCGTCATCGCTAAGCGTGCCGCCCTTGCCGAGCGGCATGTTCTGCTTGATGAAGGCCGCCGCGGTATTGATGCGGTGCATGCCGGCTCCCCAGTTGAAGGAATCCTTGCCCCACAGCGGCGGAAACACGTAGTGAGCGCCGGCCTTCTGGCCTTCGCCATTCTCGCCGTGGCAGATCGCGCAGTTCTGCGCATAGACGAGTTTGCCCTTGGCGATGTCGTAGCCGCCCTTGGGTTGGGGGATCGTCGGGTAGGCACGGCCGGGCAGCTCCTTGCCGATCGGCGCACCGGTGGACAACCAGTAGGAATAGGCGGTGAGCGCGCTCAGCACCTTGCTGTCGGTCGGTGGCGCCTTGCCATTCATGCTGAACTGGAAGCAGCCCTGCATGCGCTCGGTATAGGAATTGACCTTGTCGTTCTTCTTGCGATAGGCCGGATACATCGGGTAAGCCGCCCACAACGGCGCCGAATCGGCCTTGCGGCCCTGCTCGAGGTGGCAGTTGGTGCAGTTGAGGCCGTTGCCGACGTACTCGGCAGCGTAGGTCTGGGTGTCGACGAAGATGGCGTGGCCTTCGCGCACCAGCTTGCCGAAAGCGTTGTCCGGCAGTTCGCTCTCTCGCGGTGGCTGGAACCCTGCGGGCGCGGCCGTGGGCTTCGGGGTGAGCTGGGACTGGTCGTCCATCGCGACCCCGGCCGCAAGCGCCGGCAGGGCAAGGCTGAGGCCCAGTACGAAGAGGCTCGATTTGCGGCTCATTGCGGTGCCCCCCACTGGCCAAGGCTGGCGAAATATGCGGACACGGCCTTCACCTCGTCCTCGGTCATGGAACGGGCGATGTGGCCCATCAGCGCATGTGGATCGTTGTTGCGCGTACCCGCACGCCAAGCATTGAGCTGGGCGGCGAGATATTCGGGGGACTGCCCGGCAAGCGGCGGGAAGGTCGTGCCCACGCCCTCACCGCCCGGTCCGTGACAGGCCACGCATTCCGGGATGTTGCGGTCCCAGGCGCCGCGCAGCGCAAGTTCGGCACCCGGTCCGGCCACCGCATCGGCGCGACTGGTAGGCTTTACCGTGGGGCCCGGCATGGCCGCCAGCGTAGCGGCAACCGCTGCAATCTCGGCCTCCGACAGTGCCGCGGCAATCGGTTGCATCACCGCGTTCGCGCGGGAACCGCTGCGAAAATCATGCAGTTGCTTGGCCAGATAGACGGACGAAGTACCCGCCAATGCAGGGAAACCTGCGGCCCCAAGGCCATGGGCCTGGGGCCCGTGACAGCTGGCACAGGCCGTCGCGGCGGGATTGCTGCCGCCCTGGGTAAAGATCTTTTCGCCGTCGGCGGCGCTGGCCGCTCCCGCCGCCAGGGCAGCGAGCAGGCCAAACGGCGCAGCGCGCCGGAATACTGCGCTGAGTGTGTTCAAGGTCCTCTCCGTGGGAAGGCGCGACGCCTGGCCGCGCTCGTTTTCTTATCGGAACATCCGCAAGGCGCGATCTTGACGAATGAATGGTATTGGAATCAATAAGAAAAGCAGGGTATTCCAATACTCGGGACTGTGTGCTACGACTGCGCGACCGCGCGCCTGCCGGTACAAAATTCGACACTCACCCGCAGGCCACGTGACTGCGCGGCATCGGCATAATCCAGCGTCACATCTGCACGGTATCGGTCGGCGATCGCCTTGACAATGGCAAGTCCCAGCCCCGAACCGGCCTCATCGCCTTCAAGCAGACGGTGAAAGGGTTCGAACACGGCCTCGCGATGTTCCGGCGCAATCCCCGGCCCACTGTCCTCGACCTGCAGCGTGATGCAGTCCCCGCGCACGGCCACGGCAAGGTCCACCCGGCCGCCCCTCGGCGTGTACTTGATCGCGTTCTCCACCAGGTTGCCGACCAGCGTCATGAGATCGACTTCGGCCACGGCGAGCCGTGCATCATCATCGCAGCCGATCCCCAGATCGATTGCCTTGGCCTCGCCCTGCGGCAGCAGGTTCTCGATGATCTGCCGGAAGACCTTCTGCACCGAAATCGGCGACGCAGGCGCCTGCGAATATTCCTGCGCCCTGGCCAGGGTCAGGAGTTGGTCGAGCAGCACTTTGGTGCGCTCCATTCCGTGGCGCAGTGCGCTCAATCTTTGCCGCGCCTCGGCCGACATCTCCGCAGCCCCCAACCGTTCAGCCTGCAGCGACAGTGCGGTGAGCGGAGAACGCAGCTCGTGTGCTGCATCGGCGACGAAGCGACGCTGCTGACCGACCGACTGGGCGACCCGGACCAGCATCCGGTTGATCGCCACGACGAAGGGGCGGATCTCCGTTGGCAAGCCGGTGGCACTGAGGGTACCCAGATCCTGCTCGGTCCGACTGTCGAGATCCACCGCCAGCTGTGTGAGCGGCTTGAACATGCGGCGGATCAGATCTGCCAGGACGATCAGCAGGATCGGCGTCAGGATGACGAAGGGCAGCACGGTACGGAACGCGCTGTCACCTGCGATCTCGTCACGCACGGCGGTCTGCTGGCCCACCGCGATGCGTTGCTCGCCGGCCAGCCTCCGGACGAAAATCCGCCATGATTCTCCGCCGACCTCCACGGTCTGCAGGCCATCGGGCAGCCCTGCCGGCAGCAACAGCTCACCCTTAGGACGAGCCGCGATGGCGTCGCCGGCTGCCGGCAGCAGTTGCAGTACGACGCGATCCTCCGGGTCGCTGTCACTGCCCGCGTCCACTTGAGCGACACCGCCGGTTGGCAGGTGGTTGTGGTCGACGAGTGCCGCGATCTGCCGCAGCAGATCATCCTGCAGTTCATTCGCATCGTCGAAGGCCGCCACGAACGAGAAGCTCCCGGCCAGAACGGCCACCGCCAGCGTCAGCGCCACCAGCCACACCGACAGCCTGAACTGCAGCGACTGCCTCAGCTGCTCTTTTGAACCAGCCATCCCGCGCCTCGTACATTCTTGATCGCATCGCTGCCCAGCTTCTTGCGCAGTGAGTGGATCATGAACTCGACCACATTGCTCTCCACTTCGGCACCCCAGCCATACATTCGATCCTCGAGTTCGCTGCGCGAGAGAATCGCACCGGGGCGGATCAGCAAGGCCTCGAGCAAGGCAAACTCGCGCGCCGAGAGCGCAAAGGACTCGCCGCGGGCAGTGACCACCTTGGTGGCCACGTCGAGCGACAACACCCCGTTGGACAACAACGGGCCAGCCGTGCCGCCCTTGCGACGCACCACCGCGCGCATGCGGGCGAGCAGTTCCGCCATCTCGAAGGGTTTCAGCACATAGTCGTCCGCGCCGGCGTCGAGGCCCTGCACCCGGTCGTCAAGCGCGTCGCGCGCGGTGACGATGAGTACCGGCACGGCATCATTGCGACCGCGAATCGAGCGCAGCACCTGAAAGCCATCCTGCTTCGGCAGCCCGAGATCGAGCAGCACGAGATCGTACTTCTGGACCGCGAGCGCTTCGATTGCGGTCTGCCCGTCGCGCACCCAGTCGGCCGCGTAGGCCGCGTCCTTGAGTGCGGCCTCCACGGTCTCGCCGATCATGCGGTCGTCCTCGACCAGCAATACCCTCATGAGCCTATCCCCGGGAAAAGCCGAACCGTGCGGCGAGGTGCCACGCAACCGGGAGTAGCGACAGACCGATCACCCCGGCCGAAAGCAGGCCAAGGTGCGTGCCAACCCAGTGGATTCCGCCGAGTTGATGCCCCGCGAGCAGGAACAGCGGGCTCCAGATCGCCGCGCCGAGGACATTGAAGAGCGCGAAGCGGCGCGCGAGCATGCCCGACAGTCCCGCCATGAACGGCGCAATCGTCCTCACGACCGGAACGAAGCGGCCGATGGTGATGGTCGGCGCGCCGTAGCGCTCGAAATAATCCTTCGTGACGCGGACATGGCGAGGCTTGATCCAGCCGCGGGACAGCACTTGCCGGCCGAGGGCGGAGCCACCGATGCAGTAGTTCAGGCCGTCACCGAGCACCGCCGCCAGGGCGACGATGCAGATCGGGGCAAGCGGCGAGATGCCGTTGAGTCCGAGAAAGGCCCCGGTGGCAAACAACAGGGAGTCGCCCGGCAGGAACGGGAGAACGACGAGTCCGGTCTCGAGAAAGACGATGGTCGCGACCGCCAGCACACCGAGCAGCCAGTTGTGCGCCATCAGCGCCATGAGATGCTGGTCGCCGCTGAGCCAGTTGAGGATTCCGCCTGAGAGCATGTTCGATGTCGCCTTTAGCCGATAAGGTTTTAGTGAGCCCGCGCAGCCGCCCTTTGCCTGAACAGCAGGATCATGCACAGGATCGAGCCGATCAGCACCGCGGAGGCCGAGTAACGACTCAGGGCGAGCCCGCCGTCAGTCACCGGCTTGTCGAGAAAATCGCCGACCACCGCACCGAGCGGCCGCGTGAGAATGAAAGCGGCCCAGAACAACGCGGTCCTCGAGATAGCCGTGCGATAGTAGGCCACCACGACCCCGGCCAGCAGCGCCGCAAAAACGATTGCCCCGCCACTGTATCCCAGCCCCGCGGTCGCTGCAGTCCAGTCGCCGAGCGCGGTCCCGAGGGTCTGCGAGAACATGATGGTGAGCCAGTAGAACATTTCCGCCTTCGGCGAGCTTATCGTCCCGACCGAAACCGAGCCGAGGCTGCGATGCCAGATCGCCAGCGAAGCCAGCAGCATGGCGAACAGCATCGTCGAACCGCCGGCGTAGCCGATACCCAGCGAGCGGTCCGCGAAGTCGGCCAGCGTGGTGCCGACCGTGGTGGTCGCGATGATGGTGGTCCAGTACAGCAACGGGTGAAAGCCGCGCGCCCGTATCTGGGCGATGACGGCGACCACGAAGACCGCGGCGAAGATCGCGGTGCCGAGCAGGTAGCCCAGGTTCATGGACATGGAAACCGCATCGCCTGCGGTTTCCCCCAGCGTGGTTGCGGCGATCTTGATGATCCAGAAGAGCAGTGTCAGTTCCGGAACCTTGGTCAGTGCGCGTTCAATGGACGTGTTCATGGCTTTGCCTTCCTTGCATGTTCTTGATGATGGCGTTCAGGACTCGTCTGCGAGACGGTTCTGCGTGGCGCTCAGATAGCCCACCAGGCCGAGGATGGTGACCAGGAAGATGGCGCTGGTACCGACCGTCCCGAGCCCGAGCCCGCCGTTGGCGAGCGGTTGCGAGAGCAGATCGCCGCACGACGCACCGAAGGGTCGGGTCAGGATGTAGGCGATCCAGAACGCGAGCACCGGGTTGAGGCCGAGGGCGTAGTGGGCAATCGTCACGACAGCGATTGCCGCGCCGAAGAGCACCGCCGAGGTAGCGTAGCCGAGCTGGAGCCCTTCCGCCGCGAGGTCGCCCGCCGCGGTACCGAGCGCGAAGGTGAACAGGATGGCGGCCCAGTAGAACAGTTCGCGACGGGTGGTGAAGATGCTGTGGATCGAAAGCGTTTTCTCGCTCAGGTACCACGCGCTGAAGGTCGCCAGCAGGGCAAGGCTGAAGATCACCGTCGTGGTCTGCAGCGATACGCCGAAGTTATCGACAAGGTTATCGGTCACCAGGGTGCCGAACACGCTGATCAGCACCACCGAAACCCAGTAGATGGACGGGATGTATCTACACGCCCTGAGCTGGGCGAACAATGCAGCCACAAGCAGGCCGCCCATCACCAGCGATGTTCCGCCAAGTCCGAAGCCGAGGTTCACGTTGAGGAAGTCGGCGGCGGTCTCGCCGACCGTGGTGGCCATGATCTTGATGATCCAGAAGAAGAGCGTGACTTCCGGAACCTTGTTGAGCATGGTTTGCGCATCGCGCTGGGTCAGCGTATTCATTATGTTCTCTCCGAAGGCATTCAATGGTTGGCAGGCGCTCACTCTGGCGATCAACTCTTAGCTGAGCCATAGGCCCCTAGGCGCGCACCCAACCCCGCCGTATCAGCGGCGCGAAAAGGCGTCGGTACGCGCCCGAAAGCGCTGGATACGCCCGCTCGATGAGCAACGCGGTATGCCGCTGGCCGAGCCCGCCGGCAAGACCTGCCACCGCCAGGGCGCCGATCATGTCGAGCGGGAAGTGGACACCGAGGTAGATTCGCGCCCACGCGACCGGCAATCCGAGTGCCGCGAGCGTGATTGCGGCACCACGCGAGCGGCGCTGCGCAAGCAGGCTGAAGGCGATCGCCCAGATCACGGTCAGGTGATCGCTCGGGAACGAAGAATCCGCAGCATGGGGCAGGAGGCCATGCCCCAGCCCGATCACGAAGGGTCGCGGGTGCTGCCAGCAAAGCCCGATCAGCTGATTCATCGACAAGCCGACGAGGCTTGCGGTACTCGCCTGCAGCAGGCTCTTGCGCAGGTCCTCACCGCCGCGCAGCCACGCCGCAACGAAGGTGGCAGGGATCAGCCAGATCGCGTATTCGCCGAAGAACATGGCGATTGCGAGCGGCAGTGGCGCGGGCATTGGCGGCGCGTTAAGTAGCAGGAAAAGTGTCTGGTTGAGTTTTTCCATTGAGTATCGGCAAGCGGCCAGCATGCCCGCACCATGCAGCCACGCTGGCCGCGATCATGCTCAATCCGCCTCGTCGTGCTCGTCGCCACCGTCGCGGTCGAGCGTGTCTTCAGCCGAGGCCAGAATGGTGCCCTTGACGGCATCCACCTTGACATCGAAAACCCTGGAGCCGCTGACCACCTCGATTTCGTAGGCCGGGCCGGACCGTGTGTTCTCGAATTCCGCCTTGCTTGCCTTGCCGCCGTGCCGCTGCTCGGCAGCGTTGATGGCCTGCGTGATGGAGATTTTTGCCTTGTCGACGGACAGGGCATCGTTGCCGGCCGATTGAGCCGCATACGCTGCGCCACCAAGTGCCGCAAGCGCCGTCGCAACAACTGCAAGTGTCGATATCTTGTTCATTTCCTTATTCCTTGTGAATGCACGCATACAGGTGCGTGACTCGAAGGCTACGCAGGCTGACTTAGCTGAAACTGAGCCTCCGCGCCACGCCAGGCGTTATCTCGAGGCGGGGCGAGCGCCTTCTTCACGGAACGTCCAGCGCGAGTTCAAGGTGTAGTTGGCGAACCACGCGGGCACCACGCCGGCGAGTTGGCAGAGCTGCGGCGAAAGCGGTCGAAACGCCCGCGAGGCGAGCACGAACGCGAGCGTGCTGACGCTCAGGGTCACGACCGATACGAGGTTGAATTTGAGGCCTCGCAGGTGGAACGGATCCCTGGTTGCCCGCTGACGGAATGTCCAGAAATTGTTGAGCAGGAAATTGGATGCAATCGCCAGTTCCACCGCCAGGGGTGAGGCCACGTAGCGGTTCCACTCCATGCCGAGCAGGATCGTGAAGGCGCCAAGATTCACGATCACCCCCAAGGCACCGACCAGGCCAAACCTGATGAAGGTCTGCGAGTCGTGGAGCCTCAACCGGAAGACGTGACGGACAAACTCGACGATGTCGGCAAGCCGCAGCTTGGAGGCGCCGTGAGCCCGCTCGACGAAATCGACCGGCACCTCTTCCACCCGTGCGCCCCGACGGATCGCGGCGTGGAGCAGCGCCACCTGGAACACGTATCCCTTCACACCCAACCGGCTCAGATCGATGCGCTTCAATAACCCGGTGCGGATCGCACGGAAACCTGCGGTGCAATCACGCACGGAGCCAAGACCCGCCCCGTAGCGGGCAAGCAGGTTTCCGCCACGGGAATTGAGCCGTCGACGCCAGCCCCAGCCGGCCGGGATGCTGCCGCCCGGTACATAACGGCTGCCGATGACAAGATCCGCGCCGCCGACAATGCGCTCAAGCAGACGCGGAATGTCCTCGGGACGGTGCGAGAAATCGGCATCCATCTCGAACACGACGTCGGCGTCGAGCACCTCCACCGCATGCGTCATCCCGCGGATATAGGCGGCGCCCAAACCGGCCTTTTCGCCCTCGATCAGATGAATGCCGGAGGATCCATGCTGCAGGCTGCGCACCCGCTCGGCAGTGCCGTCGGGAGAGTGATCATCCACCACGAGAATTCCGGGCCTCACCGCGGGCATGCGTGAAGCAAGGTGGTGAAACTGGATCCGTATCGCCTCGATCAGCCTGGCGATGTTCTCGCACTCGTTATAGGTCGGAATGATGACAATGACTTTCACGGCACTAGGCCCCGCAACGATAGAAATAGAAGGTCTGGGGGATGAAGCCCGGCGCGCCGAAAGCGAACACCCTCAGCAAGGCGACACGACCGCAGGCCAGGGCAAGCTCGCGGCCCCGCTCCGAGCCGGCGAGGTAGAGCCCCTTCGGCGTCGATGGCGGCTGATTCGTAGCCCACAGGTCGTACTGGCTGTAGCGGCTCGGTGTGGGAATGCGGACCACCGGGTGGTCCGGTGCGTAGAAGCGCAGCAGCGAGGCGGTCGTGTAGTGATCTGCCAGCAGCGGCTCGGCTGGCCGGCGAAGCGCCAGCAGCGCCTGCACCGCGGCGCGGTTCGCATAGAGGCGGTTCAGCGGATTCCACTTTGCGGGCAGGCCCATCTCGACCGGAAAGCGGATCGCCAGCGACAACAGCAGCGCACAGGCGAGCGCTGCCGCCAGGGTCTTGCCGAGGCCGCGCCGGGCGATGAAACCGGCGGCCAGAACGGTGGCCGCGGGGAACGCGACCGCAGCCCAGTTGAGCTCTATCTTGTGAAACAGGCCCTTCCAGACGAAGAAGGCCAGCGGCAGAAGGAAGAACGCTGACAGATAGGCAGTCGGGCCGTCCCGCCGGGTCTTGTCGGCAAGGACCGCCGTCACCGCCACGACGAACAGCACCGGCGAGACGATCATCGCGGTGCCGGCCAGAAACCCGATCCACGGCCCCCAGCGCAGCACCGCATCGGGGCTCGTGCCGTGTCCGTACTGAAAGGCAAAGCTGATCCAGTGATGCTCAGAGTTCCATAGCAGCACGGGCGAAAAGACCAGCACCGCAACCAGCATGGCGAGCCAGCTGTCACCGCGCGCGAGCACGTCGCGGCGACGCAACAGCAGGAACGCCAGCAGCGCACCGGGAAACAGGATGGCGGTGTATTTCGACAGCAAGGCGCAGCCGACCGCGGCTCCGGTCAGCAGATGCCAGCCTCGACCGCCTGAAAACACGGCGCGCTGGCCGGCATACAGGGCGAGCGTCCAGAACAGCATCAGGGGCGCGTCCGGCGTGACCACCAGCACGTTGAACTGGGTCGCCGGCATGACGAGGAAGCAGAGCAGCGCAATGACCGCGGCCCGCTTGCCGTACACATCGCGAGCCAGCGCCTGGACGAGCCACGCGCTCAGCCCGGTGCATAGCAGCGGGACGAGGCGCACCGCGGCCTCGCTGGTGGCCAGCATGGTGGCGAGCCGGAGCAGCCAGGCGACCATCGGCGGGTGATCGAAATACGACAGCGCGGGCTGCCGGCTCCATGCCCAGTAGTAGGCTTCGTCACCGAACAGCGGCAGATGTGCGCCGTACAAGGCCTGCAGCGCCAGGAACAGCAGGATCAGCGCGACCAGTCCGAACGGCTGCCCGATCCGCTCGAGCACCGTCAGCTCGGTCGGCGGCGAGGCGGAGGCTCGGTCGACATCGGGCCCGACTACCGCTGTCACAGGATCCACGCCAGCGGATCTTCATCGGGTGTCGGCGCCACCCCCGGCCGCAGCACGAACAGGCTGTACCAGATCGCGAGGTGCAGCAGCCGCCACAGCGCTTCGGCGCTGCGGCCGTTGGTGCGCTGGTCGGAAAACAGCCGGGCCACGCCGGCAGGCTTGAACCACTGCGCAACGACAGCGCTCGCCATCAACGCCGGCTCCAGCCTGTCGAGATACTCGTCGCGCAGCAGGTGCCCGATCGGCGCGTGAAAACCGCGCTTGCGTTGCATCACGTGATCGCGCGGCAGATGGGCGCTTGCCCACTCGCGCAGGAAATACTTGCCCATCCGGCCGCGGACCTTGAGGCGGTCAGCGAGCGAAAGGCCGAAGCGGACGATCGCCGGATCCACAAAGGGCATGCGCACCGACGCTTCGGTATCGTTGAGGTTTCTCCCCACCTTGACGGCCAGGGTGTTCGGAAAGACGGTATCCAGCTCGATGGTCTGGGCGCGCCTCAGCCAGCTGTGCTCGCGTGAGGTGGCCGTCCACCCGGCGATCAGATCCGCGCGCTTCGACGCTCCCGGCTCGAGCAGGTGCTCCCCCAGGATTGCGGCCACCTGGGCTGTTTTCCAGAGGCCATGAGTTCGCCAGCCTCCCGTGCCGGGTACAAGGATGTTGGCAAAACATCGCTGGAAGGCCTTGCGCCGATAGGCGCCGTCGCCGGCGAATACGTCGTCGGCGCCCTCGCCGGTAAAGATCGTGCAGTCGCTCGAAAACGCCGCCGAGGCCAGCGATGTGGGCAACGCGGCCGGGTCGTCCATCAGCTCGTCGGTCCGCCACACCATCCACGGGATATGTCGCCATAAAGCCTCGCGGCCGAGCCTGAGCTCCCTGTGACGGGTCGCGAACAGCTCGGCGATTCGCCTCGCGGCGGCGAGCTCGTCGCGCGCCTGAGTGAAGTCGTACCCCACCGCCAGGGTCTGGACCGGCGCATCGGCAGTCCTGCTCAGCGCGCTGCAGATGAGCGCCGAATCGAGCCCGCCCGACAGCAACAGGCCGCACGGCCGCTGTGGATCGACCATGGCGGCGATGGTTGGCTCGAAGAGCGCGTCGAACTGGCGTCTGGCGCTGTAGAAGTCCGAGATGAGCGCGCTGCCGTACCGGCTGACGGTGACGCTCCGGCGGCGGATACGCAGTTCCCTGTCGACCTCGATCAGCTCTCCGGGCATGAGGCGTTCGATACCGCACAGTGCGGTCCGCTTGTCCCCACTGAAGCCATGATCCAGGAACATCGCGAGGACGGCGGGGTTCGCTTCCGGCCGCTCGCCGAGCAGGCTGGCGAACGAGCCGAGTTCGGTCGCGAAGGCAATCCGGTCGGATCGGATCGCGACGTAGAGCGGCATCACGCCAGCGGCATCGCGACCGAGTACCAGCGTGCCGTCGACGTCGTCGTGCAGGGCAAAAGCGCAGCCGAGCCCGCCACCGAGCTCGACCAGTGCGAGAGCATCGAGCGTCGCCGAAAGCACCTGCGATGCCCTGACCAGCGCCGCACCTTGCCGGCCACCGCCGGTGACGACGAGCTGACGTCGTCGGTCGGTGGAGCGCAGGCGAAGTGCGGACGGGCCGCTCCACAGGGCCAGAGCCGGCAACGGACGTAAAGCCGGGCCCGCATCGAGAACCCCCGGTAGCGGCATGCGACCGCGGTCTCCGTGAGCGAGCCGGAACACGCCGGCAAAGCCACGACATCCGGCGCCGGAGGATTCGAGCCCCGCCACGGACTCGAATCTGCTTCCGTCAAAGACATCCATTCCGGCCCCCCGTCCCGCCGAGCACCCTGCGGTGCGATGGGGAAGAGCCTAGGGGACGATACTTAGCCGGGAATTAGGGTCGGGGCAGCCACGCCGCCACGACAGGGTGCATCGACGCTTCCAACGCGGTCTTCCGCGAGGATGGTCGACAAAAAGGCCGGTGCATCGCTGCACCGGCCTGAGCCCAGGTGCCCGGCCGGACCCGAAGGAAACCGGACCGGGCCGTGCCGGCGGCTTAGCCTGCCGCGGCCTCGATCGAGGCGGCGAGGATGTCGAGGCCTTCGTCGAGCACGTTCTGCTCGATGGTGAGCGGCACCATCAGGCGCAGCACGTTGCCGTAGATGCCGCACGAGAGCAGCAGCAGCCCGCGCTTGAGCGCTTCGGCGACGATCGCCTTGACGAGATCGGCGGCCGGTCTTGCGTGGTCGCCATCGTGGAAGAACTCCACCGCGACCATGGCACCGAGGCCACGCACGTCGCCGATGCACTTCTGGCGTCCGCCCAGCTCGCGCAGGCGGGCCTGCATGTGCGCGCCGATCTCGGTGGAGCGCTCGCACAGATTCTCGGATTCGACCACGTCGAGCACTGCCAGCGCCGCGGCACAGGCCATCGGCGCGCCGGCGTAGGTGCTGCCGAGGCCGCCCGGGCTGAGGCTGTCCATGATGTCGGCGCGTCCCACCACCGCGGCGATCGGAAAACCGCCGCCGAGACCCTTGGCCATGGTGATGATGTCGGGTACCACGCCGCTGTGCTCCATCGCGAACATCTTGCCGGTACGGCCGACGCCGGTCTGAATCTCGTCGGCGATGAGCACGATGCCGTGCTTGTCGGCCAGCGCGCGCAGGCGCTGCAGGAACTCGGCCGGCGCCGGGTAGTAGCCGCCCTCGCCCTGCACCGGTTCGACGATGAAGGCGGCCACGCGCTTGGCCTCGATATCGTTCTTGAAGAGGGTCTCGATGCCGCGCATTGCATCATCCACGCTCACCCCGTGCAGCGCGCAGGGGTACGGCGCGTGGTAGATCTCGGCCGGGAAAGGACCGACGCCAAGCTTGTAGGGGTCGACCTTGCCGGTAAGCCCGAGGGTCAGCAGGGTACGGCCGTGGAAGGCGCCGGTGAAGGCGATGACCCCGGGGCGGCCGGTGTAGCCGCGGGCAATCTTGACCGCGTTCTCCACTGCCTCGGCACCGGTGCTGACGAAGAAGGTCTTCTTCGGGGCATCGCCGGGCGCCAGTTTGTTGAGGCGCTCGGCGAGGCGCAGGTAACCGTCATAGGCCACCACCTGGAAACAGGTGTGGCTGAAGTGCGGGATCTGCGCCTGCGCGGCGGCGACGACCTTGGGATGGCAGTGGCCGGTGTTGACCACGGCAATGCCGGCCACGAAGTCGATGTAGCGTCTGCCTTCCACATCCCACAGCTCGGCATTGAGCGCCTTGCTGGCAAAAAGCGGATGGGCCTGGCCAACGCCACGCGGCAGGGCGGCGCCACGGCGCGCCATGTAATCCGCGTTGGTCATGCCCGGCGGCAGGGTGTTTGCATTCATGCTGTTCTCCTGGGTTTAAAGAGCGGTCGTGCTTATTGCACGCCGCCCATGCACAAGTATTTGATTTCCAGAAAGTCCTCGATGCCGTACTTGGAGCCCTCGCGCCCCAGGCCCGACGACTTCATGCCGCCGAAGGGCGCGACCTCGGTCGAGATGATTCCGGTGTTGATGCCGACGATGCCGTACTCGAGCGCGGCCGAGACCCGCCACACCCGGTTCATGCCGGCAGCGTAGAAGTAGGCGGCGAGGCCGAACTCGGTGTCGTTCGCCATGCGGATCGCCTCGGCCTCGTCCTTGAAGCGGAACAGCGGCGCCACCGGCCCGAAGGTTTCCTCGCGCGCCACCATCATGTCGGTAGTCACGTCGGCGAGGATGGTGGGCTCGAAGAAGCTGCGGCCGAGCGCGTGACGCTTGCCACCGGCAATCACCCGGGCACCCTTGCCGAGCGCATCGGCAATGTGTTCCTCGACCTTCTCGACCGCATTCATGTCGATCAGCGGCCCCTGGCTGGTGCCGGCTTCGAGGCCGTTGCCGACCTTGAGCTTGGCCACCGCGGCGGCGAGCTTGTCGGCGAAGGCGTCATACACGCCCTCTTGCACCAGCAGGCGGTTGGCGCACACGCAGGTCTGGCCACTGTTGCGATACTTGGAGGCGAGCGCGCCCTCCACCGCCGCGTCGAGGTCGGCGTCGTCGAAGACGATGAAGGGGGCGTTGCCGCCGAGCTCCAGCGACAGCTTCTTGACCGTCGGCGCGCACTGCGCGGCCAGCTTGACACCGACTTCGGTCGAGCCGGTGAAGGTGAGCTTGCGCACGATCGGGTTTTCGGTGAGCTCGCCGCCGATCTCGCCGGCCGAACCGGTGACCACACTGAAGACACCCTTCGGCACGCCGGCACGCTCGGCCAGCACCGCCAGCGCCAGCGCCGAGTACGGCGTCTGGCTGGCGGGCTTGAGCACCATGGTGCAGCCGGCAGCAAGCGCGGGGCCGGCCTTGCGGGTGATCATGGCGGAGGGGAAGTTCCACGGCGTGATCGCCGCGCACACGCCGATCGGCTCCTTGGTGACGACGATGCGCTTGTCCGGCTGGTGGCCGGGGATCACATCGCCGTAAATGCGCTTGCCCTCTTCGGCGAACCACTCGATGAAGGATGCGGCGTAGCCGATCTCGCCACGCGATTCGGTGAGCGACTTGCCCTGCTCGGAGGTCATCAGCACGGCGAGGTCTTCCTGATGCTCGAGCATGAGCTCGAACCAGCGGCGCAGGATCTTCGAACGCGCCCCGGCGGTCAGCGCGCGCCACGCCGGCCATGCCGCGTTGGCGGCCTCGATGGCACGGCGGGTTTCGGCGCGGCCCATCTTCGGCACCGTGCCGAGGCTTTCACCGGTGGCCGGATTGGTGACTTCGATGGTCGCGCCGGCATCGGCATCGACCCATTCACCATCGATGTAGCAGCGGGTGCGGAAGAGTGCGGCGTCTTTTAGATTGAGGCTCATGATTATTGTCCGTGAAAGTTGGGGAGGTCAGCTGCGGATGCCGCGGATGCGTTCGTTGCGACGTCGCAGTGCCTCAAGGGTAATCAACATCAGGGTCGACAGCACGATGAGGATGGTCGCCACCGCGGCGATCGCCGGGCTGATGTTCTCGCGGATGCCGGCAAACATCTGGCGCGGCAGCGTGGCCTGTTCCGGGCTCGCCAGGAACAGGGTCACCACCACCTCGTCGAAGGACGTCGCGAAGGCGAACAGGCCGCCGGAGATGATGCCGGGCAGCACCAGCGGCAGGGTGACCTTGAAGAAGGCGCTCACCGGGTTGGCACCGAGGCTCGCAGCGGCACGCACCAGGTTGAAGTCGAAGCCCTGCAGCGTGGCGGTGACGGTGGTCACCACGAAGGGCACGCCGAGCACCGCGTGGGCGATGATCAGGCCGGTATAGCTGCCGGTGAGGCCGAGCGGCGCGAAGACGATGTACATCGCCACGCCGGCGATCACGACGGGCACCACCATCGGCGAGATCAGCACCGCGGTGAGTAGCGCCTTGCCCGGGAAATCGGTCCGTACCAGGCCGATCGCGGCGAGGGTGCCGAGGATCATCGCCAGCAGGGTCGACAGCGGCGAGACGATGAGGCTGTTGAGCATCGCCTTCTGCCAGACGGCCGAATTCATGATCTCGGCGTACCAGCGCGTCGAGAAGCCGCCCATCGGATACATCAGGAAGGTGTCCGAATTGAATGACAGCGGCACCACCACCAGGATCGGCAGGAACAGGAACAGCAGCACCAGTCCGACCAGGCCGCGCATGGCGTAGTACCAGACGCGCTCGACGGGAGAAGCATAGGGTTGCAGCATGTCGGTCTCCTCAGCGCGCCTTCACTGCCTTGGCCGACGGGCCGAGGTAGCGGGAATAGATCATGTAGAGCACCAGCGTGGCCGCCAGCAGCACCGCCGACAGTGCGGCCGCCATGCCCCAGTTGATGGTCTGGTTGGTATAGAAGGCGATGAAGTAGCTCAGCATCTGCTCCTGCGGCCCGCCAAGCAGTGCGGGGGTGATGTAGTAGCCCATGCACATGATGAACACCAGCAGGCCGCCGGCGCCGATGCCCGGCAGGGTCTGCGGGAAATACAC
Source organism: Cognatazoarcus halotolerans (assembly GCF_009800965.1). Lineage (GTDB taxonomy): Bacteria > Pseudomonadota > Gammaproteobacteria > Burkholderiales > Rhodocyclaceae > Cognatazoarcus > Cognatazoarcus halotolerans. Next base: position 123,164 of record NZ_WUAF01000004.1, read on the forward strand.
CTTCCAGAAGCTCTTGAAGGGCGGGCAGCCGAGCGATACCGCGGCACGCATGTACACCGGGGAGATGCCTTTCATCACCGAATACAGCGGCAGCACCATGAAGGGCAGCAGGATGTGCACCATAGCGATATAGACGCCGGTACGGTTGAACAGCAGCGGCACCGGGCTGTTGGTGAGGCCGAGCCACATCAGCAGCTTGTTGATGAGGCCCTCGTTCTGCAGCAAAACGATCCATGCCGCGACCCGCACCAGCACCGAGGTCCAGAAAGGCAGCAGCACGAAGATCATCAGCGTATTGCCGTGCTTGACCGGCAGGTTCGCCATCAGGTACGCCACCGGAAAACCCAGCGCCATGCACAGGCCGGTGACGATCAGGCTCATCCAGAAGGTGCGCGCCAGCACGTCCACATAGACCGCCTCTTCGGGCGGCGCGGTGACGATGTCGCCCTTGGCGTCGACGCTGCGGTCGATCGCGGCGAGCAGGTAGAAGGCGGTGGTGGCAGAGCCCGAGCGCTTGATCGCCTGCCACGGCTCGACGGTGCCCCAGCGCTCGTCGATCTCGATCAGCGCGCTGCGCGCCGGTTCGCCCTCGGCGAGCGGCAGCTTGCGCGCGGTCTTCATGATCAGCGAGCGGTAACCGGTCTCCTCGCGGTTCAGGCGCTTGGCGACCGCCGCGATCGCCGGGCTGCCCCTGGCAGCCTCGAGCTCTCCGGCCAGCGCCTTGAATGCCGCCTCGGGCGGTACCTCGCGACCGTCCCAAGCCTTGAGCGCACGCAGGGTCTGCGGAAGATTGTCGTGCACCTCCGGGTTCTCGACGCTCTTGGTCATCAGCGAAGCGATCGGCCACACGAAGACCAGCAGCACGAACAATGCGAGCGGCAGGATCAGGGTACCGTAGAGCAGCTTCTTGCGAAGTTCGGCACGGCGCAGTCGCTTCTTGAGCGACGGCTCGGGCCGGGTCGAGACAATCCCGGCGGCGGTCGGTGAGGCTGCGGTCATGGCACTTTCCGGTTCAAGGGAGGAATCCGCGCCGGGGCTATTCAAGCGCCCGGCGCACGAAAGGTCCGATCAGCTCAGCGCGCGGCCCATGCGTTGAAGCGCTGCTCGAGATCCTCGCCGTTCTCGACCCAGAACTCGGTGTTGCTGGCCAGCGCGCCCTTGAGGTTCTGGGGTGCGGTCGGCAGATCGGCGGCAATCTTGGCATCGATGCCGTTGATGCCTTTCAGATGCGTCGGGCCGTACGGAATCTCTCCGGCGAACACGCGCTGATTCTCGGGCTGGCTGGCGAACTTGACGAACTTGTAGGCCTCGTCACGCTTGGGAGTGCCCTTGGGGATGGCCCACGAATCGACGTCGTAGATGCTGCCGTTCCAGACCACCTTGAGGTTCTTGCCTTCCTTCTGTGCTGCAGCGATGCGGCCGTTGTACACCGAGCTCATGACCACGTCGCCCGAGGCGAGCAGCTGCGGCGGCTGGGCGCCCGCTTCCCACCACTGGATGCTGGGCTTGAGTTCGTCGAGCTTCTTGAACGCGCGCTCCACACCGGCCTTGGTACCGAGCACCTTGTACACATCGGCGGGCGCGACACCGTCGGCCATCAGCGCGAATTCGAGGGTGAACTTGGCACCCTTGCGCAGGCCGCGCTTGCCCGGGAATTTCTTCACGTCCCAGAAGTCTGCCCAGGAGGTCGGCGCGGTCTTGAGCTTGTCGGCGTTATAGGCGATGGCGGTGGACCACACGAAGATGCCGATGCCGCAGTCGGACACAGCCTTGGGCAGGAAATCGCTCTTGGGTCCGATCCTGCTGTAATCGAGCTTCTCGTAGAGACCTTCTTCGCAGCCACGCACCAGCTCGGGCGATTCGACCTCGACCACGTCCCAGGTCACGTTGCTGGCTTCGACCATGGCCTTGATCTTGGCCTGTTCGCCGTTGTATTCGCCGGGCACGACCTTGCCCTGGCCACTCTTGTCGAAGGGCGCGTAGAAGGCCTTGGCCTGCGCCTTCTGGTTGGCGCCACCAAACGAGATGACGGTGATGTCTGCGGCAGCGCTGCCGGCGACAGCCATCGCGGCGACGGCGATGACGCTACGGACGAAGGATTTATCGAGCTTCATGAAGCGGACTCCTGCGGTTGTCTTGGGTGTGGGTGGTGGAGATGTCAGGCCGTCTGTATCGGATCGAGTGCGCGCACATGCGCGGCATCGATGCCGACACGGATCGAATCGCCGCGGCGCATCGAATGATCGAGCCGGGAAATCGGGGTCTTGATGGTGAAGTTGCTGTTGCCGCAAAGGTCGACGCGGATGCGCACCTGATCACCGAGGTAGATGAGTTCCTCGACGCGGGCATCGAGACGATTGACCGAGTTGTCGCCATCCGCATCGAGCATGACGCGCTCGGGCCGCACCGACACCAGGGTGCGCTCGCCCATCGCGACGTTGCCGGTGCGCGCACGGATCGGCGTGCCGCAATCGAGACGGACCTCGCATTCGCTCCCCTGGATTTCGGTCACCGTGCCGGCCAGCGCGTTGTTCTCGCCGATGAAGTTGGCCACGAAGGAGTTCGTCGGCTCTTCGTAGAGCCGCTCGGCGGAATCGATCTGCTGGATGATGCCTTTGTCGAACACCGCGATGCGGTCCGACATGGTGAGCGCCTCGCTCTGGTCGTGGGTGACGAACACCACGGTCACACCGAGGCTCTGCTGGATGTGCTTGATCTCGATCTGCATCTGCTCGCGCAGGTTCTTGTCGAGCGCGCCGAGCGGTTCGTCCATGAGCACCAGCTGCGGCTCGAAGACCAGCGCCCGGGCCAGCGCGATGCGCTGCTGCTGACCACCCGAGAGCTGCTGCGGATAGCGGTTGCCGAAGGCGCCAAGCTGCACCATGTCCAGCGCCCGGCGGGCCTTTGCATCGCAATCGGCGGCGGGCAGCTTGCGCGCCTTGAGCGGGAAGCGCAGATTCTCGAGCACCGTCATGTGCGGAAACAGCGCGTAGTTCTGGAACACCATGCCGATGTTGCGCTTGTGCGGCGGCAGACGGTTGATGACGTTGCCATCGAGACGAATCTCCCCGCCAGTGGGGGTCTCGAAGCCGGCCAGCATCATCAGGCAGGTGGTCTTGCCGGAGCCGGACGGCCCCAACAAGGTGAGGAACTCTCCACGCTGGATGTCGAGATTGAGATCCCGAACGATCAGCGTTTCGCCATCGTAGGTTTTCTGCACATTGCGGAAGCTCACATGGACCGCTTCCTGCCCGCCGACCGACTCGTTCATCCCGACTCCCTTGCATTGAACCGCTGCGTTGAATACATGCTATGCAATAAATCGGCTTCCCGCTGAACCAATTTCTATAAAATAGCTGGGTCCAATTTATGGTGCGGCGCAATGGATACCCGGCTCAGTTGCGAACTCATCGTTCAGTCCTTCGGCCGCCAGCCGGCTTCCGGCGGAACACGCGCGCAGCTCTATCTGACGATTCGGCAGGCGATTCTCGAGCACCGCCTGGACCCCGGCACCGCCCTGCCGGCAAGCCGCCAACTCGCCGCAGAACTGGGCATCGGGCGCAATACGGTGGTCCGCGCCTATGACCAGTTACTGGTCGAGGGCTACCTCGAAAGCAAGACCGGATCCGGCACCTTCGTCTCCGAGGCAATCGGCAACACCGCGGTACCGGTGCGCCCGAAACGCATGATCGGCACGCGGCAGGAAGGTTTGTCGCGGCGCGGAAACCGGGTCGCCTCGAGCGCCTTGTCCAGTCGCGTTCAGGCCGGGGCCTTCATGCCGGGCATTCCCGATGTGACCCATTTCCCGTTCGAAACCTGGCGGCGTCTGGTCAGCAAGCAGATGCGTCACGAGCAGCGCCACCTCGCCCAGTACGGCTACGGCGGTTACGGTCCGCTCAAGGCGGTGCTGGCCGACTACCTGCGCGTGACCCGCATGATGGCCTGCTCGCCGCAACAGATCATGATCCTCAACGGCTCCCACCAGGCCCTCGATCTATGTGCGCGCATGCTCGGCGACGCGGGTGACAAGGCGTGGATGGAAGACCCCGGTTATTGGGGCGCGCGAAACGTCATGACCGCCGCCGATCTCGAGATCAAACCGATCCCGGTCGACGCGCAGGGCATTGCACCGCGCGACAACGACTGGAGCGAGCCTCCACGGATGATCTTCGTCTCGCCTTCCTCCCAGTACCCCACCGGTGCGGTGCTGTCGCTCGAGCGACGACTGAGGCTGCTCGAATACGCCGAGAAGAACCGCATCTGGATCATCGAGGACGACTATGACAACGAGATCCGCTACCACAGTCACCCGGTCGCCTCGCTGTTCGGATTATCGGCGGCGCAGCGCGTGATCTATGTCGGTACTTTCAGCAAGGTGATGTATCCGGGGCTGCGCCTCGCCTATCTGGTGGTGCCCGAAGATCTTGTGGAGGCCTTCATCACCGGCAACGCGGAACTCTACCGCGAGGGTCGCATGCTCGAGCAGGCCGCGCTCGCCGAATTCATCGACGCCGGCCATTTCACCACGCACATCCGGCGCATGCGCGGCATCTACGAAGAGCGGCGCGACCGCCTGCGTGAAGTGCTCTCCTCCCATCTGGGAGAGCTCGCCACACCGTTTGGCGGATCCGCCGGACTGCACCTGCCGGTGCGCTTCAACCTGCAGCTGGACGACGTCCAGCTCGCCGCCGAGGCCTTGCAGCAGGCAGTGGTGTTCCGGCCGCTGTCGATGTATTCGATCGACCCCGACAACCGTCTGTACGGCATGAACCTCGGTTTTGCGGCGGTCCCCACGGAGAAGATCGAGGCGCCGGCGCTCAAGCTTGTGCGGCTCGTCGAAGGCCAGGCCCGGAAAAATGCGGGGCAGCGTTAGCCGGTCCGGATAGGTTCGGCTTCGACCGCGGGCCGAGTACACCCGACCGTTTCCGGGCGGTCCGCTCCACCGGAATGAAAAAACCCCGCAAGACACCCGCGGGGTTCGTTGTGCGGACCTCGGCGCGCGGGATGCTACATCCGTCCCAGATCCTGGATGGCATCGACCACCATCCCGGTACCGATCGCGATCAACAGGATATCGGCACCGACACGGACGTAGCGATGCATTGCCGGTGGCACCCCGAGTTCAACGACGATGGCTGCCGGCGGGTCGTAATAGACCACGTCGCGCGGCAAGGGGCGGCCAATCTGCCATTTCCTGGCCTGCCCGGGCGGCAGACAGCCGTTGCGCTTCTTGGCGAGGCCCGGCGGACAATGTCCCGAACGGAACTCGTCCTCGTAATAGCGACTCACCAGGTGCCGATGACGGTCGGTGAAGTAGTGGCGCATCAGCCGGTCGTCGCCCCGGTCGTACCCACCGGCCTCACGGCGATCATCTCGATAACCCTGCCGGTCATGTCTGTCGCTCTTGGCATGGGATTTCTGCTCGTGCTTGCCATTGCCCGCCCAGTCCGGTTTGTCGGCCAGAGCGGGCGCAGACGCCAGCCCCATGGACAGGATCACCGCCAATACCGCCCCGCACCCACGATTGCGTCCATTGTTCATGTGCACCTCCTTTGTCCATCGGCCGATTCTAGTCCCTGACCGGGACAATGGGCGGACCAAGGCAAGCGCATTTGTTACCGCAAGTACGCATCGGCGATCTCGCCGGGCGGTCATCCCCGTCTATATCTCGATCTGCGTGCCCAGCTCGACCACACGATTGGTCGGAATATGGAAGTAGTCGGTGGCACTCATCGCATTGCGCGACATCCATGCGAACAGCCGCTCGCGCCACTGCACCATGCCGATCTTGGGACTCGGGATCACGGTCTCCCGCGAAACGAAGAAAGAGGTGCTCATCATGTCGAACTTGAGGCCGCGCGGCGCACACAGCGCCAGGGCGGAAGGCACGTCCGGCGCATCCATGAAGCCGTAATTGACGATGACACGATAGAAGCCTTCACTGAGCGGCTCGATGCGGACCCGTTCGTGCTCGAGTACATGCGGCCGCTCCGACACCTTGACCGTAAGCAGCACGTTGCGCTGGTGGAGCACCTGGTTGTGCTTCAGGTTGTGCAACAACGCGGACGGCGCGCCCTGGGTATGGCTGGTCATGAACACCGCCGTGCCCTCGACCCTGTGAACATCCGCCACCATGCCCTTGATCAGCACCTCGAGCGGGATGCTCTGTGCCTCGAGTTCATCGAAGATCTGCATGCGACCCTTGCGCCAGGTGGTCAACACGGTGAAGGACAGTGCCCCGATCGCCAGCGGGAACCAGCCGCCCTGCGGAATCTTCAGCGCGTTCGCCGAAAAGTACGCGAGGTCTGCAAGGAAGAACACGGCCAGCAATGCAAGGGCCAGGGGTTTGGGCCACTTCCACATCAGCACGATGACGAAGCCGACGAGGATGGTGTCGATCAGCATCGTGCCGGTCACCGCGATACCGTAGGCCGCAGCCAGATCGCTCGAGTTGCCGAAGCCGACCACCAATGCCATGACGGCGATGTAGATGCTCCAGTTGGTGAAACCGCAGTAGATCTGGCCCTGCTCCTCGCTCGAGGTCTGGCGCAACTTCATGCGCGGCAACAGCCCCATCTGAATGGCCTGCCGCGCCACCGAGAAGGCGCCGGAGATGACCGCCTGCGAGGCGATCACGGTGGCCATCGTGGCCAGCAGAATCATCGGCAGCTGGCCCCATTCGGGCACCAGCCGGTAGAACGGATTATCGACCGCCGCAGGTTCCCCGAGCAGCAGTGCGCCCTGGCCGAAATAGTTGATCATCAGTGCCGGCATCACCAGCCCGAACCAGCTCACCCGGATGGGAAAGCGGCCGAAGTGCCCCATGTCCGTATACAGGGCTTCACCGCCGGTGACGGCAAGGACGATGGTGCCCAGCGCAAGGAAGGCCATGAGCGGCTCGGCGGACACGAAGGCCAGCGCGTAGGCCGGATTGACCGCCAGCAGCACCTGCGGCTCGGTGTAGATCTCGATACCGCCCAGCACCGCCAGCACCGCGAACCAGGTCACCATGATCGGCCCGAAGGCCAGCCCCACCGCGCCGGTACCCCGCCGCTGAACGGCAAACAGGATGGTCAGGATCATTGCTGCGATCGGAATGACGTAGTGCTCGGCGGCCGGCGCGATCAGCTCGAGTCCCTCCACCGCAGACAGTACCGAGATGGCCGGGGTGATCATGCTGTCGCCGTAGAACAGGGCCGCGGCGCAGATGCCGAGCATGGTCACCCCCCAGCGCAGCCGCGGCTTCGCGGCGGTCAGCGAACTCACCAGCGCAAGCAGCGCCAGCGAACCGCCCTCGCCGCGGTTGTCGGCGCGCATCATGATCGCCACGTACTTGATCGAGACCAGCAGCATCACCGTCCAGAACATCAGCGAGAGCACACCCATCACGCTGCCGGCATCGACGGTCAGCGGATGATGCCCTCCGAAGGTCTCCTTGATCGCGTACAGCGGGCTGGTGCCAATGTCGCCATAGACCACCCCGATCGCGCCAAGGATCAGTTTGCCGGTACCGCCGTTCTGCCCACTGGATCGACTCATTGTCCTTCACGTTTTTTGATGCAATGCAACATCAACGTCGCTTCGGCGCAAAAGTTGACGGCGCCGGATCCGGTCCGCGAGGCGAAGCGACTCAACCAGAGCCGCGGGAGCAATCCTTCGGTAGCCGCATCGAGCCCCGACGACACGGTCGGCGCGCTGAACCGATATCCCCATTCGCCGGCGCTTGGGCACGGGATGGCGCCCACCCGCCCTGCCGAACCCATCAGCAGGGCGCAGCGACCGCTCGGCGGACGTGCGTCAGCGACCGTGCGAAACAAACCGGCCCGTTCCGCCAACACGGCACCCCGCCCCCCAGTTCGAGCGCCCCATCGCCCCTCTGCTTCAACCTCGCCTCGCTCATCACTCATGTGCCGCGGATCGGTCTTGGCGTGCTCGGCCTCGTCGAGACTCTCCGCACGCGTCGGCGGCGTTCCGGTCTTCAGGATTGCATGGAAAATGAAAGCCTGAAGCCGCAGAATACGCCCACCACACGGGCCGCCGTCCCGCTTAAAACGCCCCGGCCCAGCTCACAACACAAGACCGCGCGGCCCGACGGGTCGCGCAGGCGAAGAAACGGAAGACAAGGATCATGGACCTCCCGGCACACCAACTCACGATGACCGTCCTGATGACGCCCGAAATGGCGAATTTTTCGGGCAAGGTCCACGGCGGCGCGATTCTGCGCCTGCTCGATCAGGTCGCCTACGCCTGCGGGAGCCGCTACGCGGCGCGCTACGTGGTGACCCTGTCGGTCGATCAGGTGATGTTCCGCCAGCCGATCATGGTCGGCGAACTCGTCACCTTCATGGCCAGCGTCAATTACACCGGCAAATCGTCGATGGAAATCGGCATCCGCGTGGTCGCGGAGAACATCCGCACCCAGGAGGTACGCCACGCCAACAGCTGCTTCTTCACCATGGTTGCGGTCGACGACGAAGGCAAGCCGGTGCAGGTGCCCCCGCTGCGTCCCTTCAGCCCCAAGGAAAAGCGACGCTTCGAGGCCGCCGCGGCGCGCAAGGCGCTGCGTCTCGAGCTTGAAAAGCGCTTTGCCGAGACCCACGGCAGCAACGATGCGCAATAGCACCGCGCCATGCGCCCGGCGCGGTCAGGGGCTGCCGATGATCGACACCGCATCGCCCACGCTCAGCCCGAGCTGGGTGGCGGCATTGCCCTGATTGACCGCGATCTCCACCAGCCCCACGCTGTTCTCGTACCAGAAGGCCGAGCCGGTCGGCACCTCGGAGAACACCCGAGCCCAGTCGAGCCTGCGCCCGACCGCCTCGATCGCGGCCTGATGAGGCACGTTGCCGGAGCGCAGGCCGGTCATCGCATTGCCGTAGTGGTCGATATAGACAATCCGGGCGATATCCTCTGCGCCGTAATTGACGTCGAGCCCGTCGCTGGGCACCAGCCAGTCCGTCTCCAGCACACCGCCCGCAAGCCCTGCGGCCACCGGGGCGAACAGATCGCGGCCATGAAACGAGGCTGACAAGGCATCCGGCCGCCAGCGCACCCGCCAGTGGCGCGTGCGCTTCGCGCGCGCCACCACCACCGACAGCAGCCCGTTGTCCGGTCCCACGAACCACTGCCCATCGGCCTCGACAACCGCTGCGCCGCGCTCACCGCCGACACCCGGATCGATCACCGCAAAAAAGACCGCGCCTTTCGGAAAACGCCCGTGAAGCGCGCTGAGCAGATGCGCCCCCGCATGCGCATCGAAATCGGGAACGCCATGCAGGAGGTCGACGATCGCGGTTCCCGCCGGTGCCGTCTGCAACAATCGGGCCTTGACCTGTCCGACGTAGATATCGTCGGCGCCGAAGTCGGTGAACAGGACGATCATCTCGCTTCCTCGCTGATGGGCGTCGTTCCATTGTAGTCATCAAGCCCGAAACGACGGCTACCGCCAGTCGGGACAAACTTCAGGGCTGATGACCGGCTCGGTCCACCGGCGGGTCATCGCTCGACGGGCTCAGGGCCGACCGTCCGCCCCGGCCTTCTGGGCAAGAATGTAGCCACAGCCGATCTGGACGCTTTCCATGAGCTCCAGCAGGGCGCTTGCCTGGCCGACCAGCAGCGCGCCCAAACGGGCCGAGACGTCATACTCCTGCTCCATGAGCTTCGACATGGTGTTGGCCTTGCCGACGCGGGAAGCCTCGCTGGCAATATCCTGCAGTCCCTGGAGAAACTGCGTCTGCTGGGTCGCCAGACGCTGGAATACGGCGCCCAGCATCTGCAGCCCTTCGACCTGAAGGCCGCCGTTGAAATCCGGCTTGAATGCGGCGAACCACAGCGCCTGCCAGGTACTCAGCTGGCGGCTGGCAGCGTCGCCGATCAGCTCCTGGTAGCGCTGCGCATGCACCAATGGAACCATGAGGGGATGCCCCGGCTCGGCAACTTTCGCGCTGTCCTCTTTCGTGCCCGCCAGAAGCCGGGCCTGGGCGCGCTGCAACTCCTGAAGCTGGCGGACCGAATCCGCGGCGGTCGTCATCAATGCATCGAACATGACCATGAACTCCTGTCGAAAAAGCGCGATCAACGACCGCCGAGGCGTTGCAGCATGCGGTAGATGGCCTGGATCTGGATGGCCTTTTTCGAATAGTAATCGGGATTCCCGGGCGTTTCGCTGGTGTAACCCCACCAGTCCCAGCAGCCGTCGGGATTCTGCGTGGTGCTGTCGTCGGCGCCCTGGGCCTGTGGATACAGGATCACGAGATCATTGGCATCGGCCATCTCGTTGTAGCCGGTGGTGGTGTAGTAGCGGTTACCGTAGGGCACCGCGTTGTCCAGATCGGGCCGGCCGTTGACGTAGTTCACATAGTTGTAGCCCTGCTTGCAGCCGTGCAGCGCCACGTGTACCCGGCACGGTGCGCCCTCCTCGACCGCGCGCGGCACATACGCATAGGCGAAATCGCTCATGCTGGCGCGCGGATTGCCATCGAAGAACTCGGTCTGGTCGAAGCGGATGATGCGTCCGCTCAGACGCTCGGCGGGCGGCTTGAGGGGTCCGTAGATATGCTCGAGGATGTGCCGCGACTGCATGAAGCCGCCATTGTTGATATAGGGCGGCCGATTCACCGGGAGCGGGTTGTCTTCCGGGTTGTCGGTGATGATCGAGTGCCCGGCCGGCACCGTGTTTTCGTAGAGAATCCGCTCCGGCGCCACGCCCAGCAGCTCGTAGAACCGACGGGTGGTGTCGACCACGGAGGAATACACGACGCTGTCTTCCGTGCCGGTGAAGATGTACAGCCGTTGTCCGGCAATGTTCTCGATCGGATCGATTTCTCCGTTCGCCGCGCTCTCGCGTGCCACTTCGGCAAGCCGGCCCGGATTCGGAGCAGTCTGCGGAATCAGTGGATTCATGCACACGTAGAGCGCATTCATGGTCCACGCATCCTCGGCAATTGCCGCCGCGGCGCGGAAGGACTCGGCGCAGCGGAACGGCCCGCCGGCGATGATTCCGGCGCCGACAAAGGTGGAGGAATGGGCCAGATGCAGCTGGACGGTCATGAAGGCACCCGAGGACAGGCCGGAGACCGAACTCTGTTCCAGATCAGCCTTGAACGACGGCAAGGGCGGGGCTTTCGGCGATGTGGCATTGGGCATGGCGGATTCCTTGGTGCAATCGGGGCTGGAAGCCGGGTTGCTTCGCCGGACGGGCGCGCTCTGCACGGCGAGCCGGTGCCATACGCTACACCAGAGTCACGACCGAAAACAGCTTTTTTGCTGCATCGCGCAAAGGCGACCCGAAGCCAGGCCGGGAGACGCCGGCGACGCGTCCGGCGGCGCCCTGGGAGCCCGAAACGATGTCGGGGACAAGGGATCGTGCATGAAAAAACCGCGACCCCGACAAGCGGAGCCGCGGCAAGGCGGGGAGGGAGTTGCCTGCCATGAGCGACGGCGACCCCGCGAGGCCCCCATCGCCGTCGCGACGATCAGTCGCCGCCGCGCATGTATTGAACCTGAAACATCGAAGCCGGGTTGAGCTTGACGTCGACCTGACCCTTGAACTGCCCGGTGGTGCAGTGCTTGCTCTGCACATCGACCATCGAGAAGGCATCGTCAATGCCAATGCCGGAACCCTTGTTGATCGGCAGATGGTGATCGGGATGGCTCTTGCCGACAGTCCACACCTTCCACAGCTCTCCCTTGCGGTCATAGACTTCGACCGCACCGTTGAGGTTGCCGAGCTGGGCATCCATGTAGAACACCCGCTTCGAGACCGGATGGTTGGCATTGACCGGCGTGGCCTCGACCACGTAGACCTTGCGCAGCTGCCAGGTGCCATCGAAGAAGCATTCGCCCTTGCCGCCGAAGTTGACGTACTTGTAGCCGCTGTCGTCCTTGAACTCGTCGGTGAGTTTGAGATCGTTGTGATTCCACATCGGCAGCAGCACGTTCCTGGTGCCCTTGTAGGCCCACTTCATGTCGGAGACGCGGCCGTTGTAGCCCTCGAAGTCCTCGATCATGAGATCGGAGCCGAGGAAGGCATCGGTGGTCTGCCCGGTGGCGAGACGACGCACCCGGCGCTGGAAGCCAAGATAGAGATACGCATCGTCGAGCTTCTGGTCGTCGTCATAGCGCTGGATGAGCAGCTGTGTGTTCTTCAGATCCTGCGGCTCCAGCACTTTCACGTAGATCGCGCGGAACAGGTCGGACGGGTTGGGCGTGACTTCCGGAACCGGCGCATCCTGGACCCGGTGCTTGAAGTTCAGGAAGTGCATGTTCATCTTGATGGTGCGCTCGAGCTGGCCGCTTTCCATGTTGCGGTACTTCCAGAAGAACGGATAGATGGCCGCGTTGTCGCCCCAGTTCACGCCGTACTTGTAGTTCCAGGCGAGCTTTTCACCCGCGCGCGGATCCTTTGCGTCAGGCTCTTCCGGGAAGGGCCGTCCGGCCACGAAACCGGTGATGTCGCCATTCTTGGGACCGAGCTTGGCGGTGTTGAGGTTTTTCCTGGTCGCCTCGACATAGGCCTTGTTCATCTCGAACTGGGTCGTTGCCCCGACCTTCACCTCGTAGTAACCGTCCTTGATCATCTTGTAGATGCCGACCGCGAGCGCATCCTTGAACTGATCGACGTTGCCCTTGTTGAGCACCATGCCCGGACTCATGCCCGGAACACTCGGGAAGCCCTTCTTGTAGGGATTGAAGGTGTTCTCGACGTCAGCCTCGGTGGCGGCGAGCGCACTGCCGACCAGGCCGGCGGCGGCCAGCGCGATTGTGAGTTTGCGGATCATCGTGTTTGTCTCCTCTATCAGAATTTGTAGCGCAGCTTGAAGAAGACTTCGTCTTCGTACATGGCGGTGCCGATCGGCCCGGCGCGGAAGCGGCCGAGCGGCTCATAGCTGCCGAGACCGGCCGAGTAGCCAACGTCTGTCAACGGGCCGGTGAAGGGTGCATAGGGATTGCAGCTGCGGCAGTCGTCGAAACGCGCGCCGGAATTGGAACCACCCTTGAAGCTGGCGCCGATCTCGACCTTGAGGTCGTCGCTGACGCTCCACTCGACCTTCGGCGCAATCGTGTGGGCACGGGCGCGGAAGTCCCGCGCGATGATCAGCTCGGGGCTCAGGCGGTCGTTCATGAGGAAAGCCTTGATCAGCAGGGTGCCGATGAAGTTGTCCTTCCAGTCCGGCATCCCCACCGGGCCGAGTGCGTTGACCGCGCCGCTGGGTGCCGTGCGGGTCCCGGTGTCGTAGTACTCGTGGTCGAAGATGTGCTGCCAGAAGATCTGGCCCGAAATGAGCGTGGTACGACGCGGGTTGATCCACGGGATGAAGGTCGGCCGGTCGACGCCGATCACGCCACGGAACACGCGGTTGCGCGAGTACAGGCGTTCGCGCGCGCTGTTGGCAAATTCCTCGCCCCAGGTCATCGCACCTTCCATCCGCACCGCTGCGCCGATCGACTCGGCCTCCATGTCGAGCGAACCGCCGATCAGGTTGACCCGGGGGTAATGCACGTCGAAGGCGATCAGGTTGGTCTCGGCGGCGGTCTTGGGCGCGCCGGTGAAGGGATTGGTCGGACCGGTGACCAGACCGCGCAGCGACGGCAGTTGCGAGCGGTAGGTCAGCGCATTCAGCGAGAAGGAAAGCCCGCTCTCGCTGACCCCTTCGAACTTGACGCCGAGCTGGGTGTTTTCGAGCGACCACTTGGGCAGGTCGACGTTGCGGATGCCGATCTGGTTCGGGCCGAAATCGGTGGCGACGTTTCCACCGGCGAAGTTCGCCACCGTGCCGCCGTTGTCCCACAGGTTGGCCATGCCGCGGAAGAAGCAGCCGGCATCGAGGATCACATTGGGCGAACCGCACTGGCCGAGGTTGTTCGGGCGAAACTTGTCGAAGTTCCAGACGATCTGCAGGTTCCGGTCCTGCATCGACTCGCTCGGTCCCATGCGGTACTCGGCCTGGGCAATCCACATCGGGATGCGGATGTCCTCCAGCTCGTCATAGATGTTGTTGCGCGAGTAGTCGACCGGGTTGATCACGTCGAGCACGCGGAACAGGTCGGTACGCCCCCACACCACCTGCTGCTTGCCGATCTTGAGGAACATCGACTTGCCTGCATCAAGTGGAATGGTGTTCTTGACGTAGGCTTCGCGGATGAAATCCAGCCGATCGTTGAATTCCGGCAGCTCGAGCTGGCTCTTGTCGAGATCGCCATAACCGCCGAAGTCACGACAGCCACGACTGTCGGTATCGCAGGGGCGCACCGGCACACCGAAGGCCACGTCGCCCCCCGGGTAGCCGTGCCAGCGATCGCCGAGCACACGCATGCCGTCGTTCGGGTTGGCATTGATGTCGAATCCGAAGGCGTTCCCCGGAGGGCCGGAAGCATTGTTCACGATGCCGCCGCCGTGCGGGACCGTGGTACTGCCGCCCGCACCGGACACGTTGCCGAGCTCGATCGGCCCACCGGCGTTGTCGCCGTACTGGCCGCTGTTCATGCGATAGACGCCGTCCCAGCTGCCGCGCAGCACGCTGTGAAAACCCCAGCCGGCACGCAATTTCTTGTCGGCCTCGATCTGCAGGGTGTTGCGGAACTTCGACAGACCGACCGATTTCCCGGTGGCATCCTTGCCACGAAACGCGGTGTGATTCTCGTACGTGACGTCGGTGTTCCACGGCGTGTCCTCCCCGCCGATGTCGGGCAGGCTGGCCGCCCAGGCGGGCGCCGCGAGCGCGAGCGATACAGCAAGCGCGCACGACCTTGCCGGCGGCCTGATACCAATTGGCTTCCTCATCCTATGTCTCCTTCCTTGTTATGAAAAGCTTTGGGCGAATGGTCCGCCCCCTCCCCTACGCGATCTTGCGATCGACGATTTCCTGCGGCTCCTCGTCGTCAACCTCCAGTACGCCGTCCTCGTCGTAGTGCGCGGCCGTGACGAACTTGGGTTTGAACACCACGCACCAGCTGGGCACGATCAGCACCGCGGCGATGGCATTGACGATGAGCATGAAAGACAGCAGCACTGCGGCATCCGACTGGAAGCGCAGGTCCGACATGAAGATCCACATCACCACGCCGGCGATCAGCGTGATGGCGGTGAACGAAACGGCGTAACCGGTGGTGGCGACGGCGGTGATGACCGACTGCTTGATGTCATGCAGGCGCGCGTATTCCTCGCGGATGCGGTCCATGAAGTACACCGCGTAGTCGATTCCGACGCCGACCCCGACCGCGATCACCGGAACCGTATTCACGTTGATGCCGATGTTCGCCGCGCCCATGTAGGCGTAGGTCATGAGCGTCGAGAACAGCATCGGCAGGACCATCAGCCAGCCTGCGTGAAGCGAGCTGTAATAGACCATCACCAGCAGGAAGGCGAGCGCCATCACCGCTGGGATGATGATCATGTGGTCGGTGTGCAGCGCCTGGTTACCGGCCGCCGTGACGCCGATGATGCCGCCACCCAGCTCGATGTGCAGCCCCGGCACCTCGGCCTCGATCTTCCTGATGCCCTCTTCGGCGAGCGCCACCACCCGGTTGATCGTCACAGCCTGATGGTCCTTGTAGTAGAAGACCATGTCTGCCTCGTCCTCGCTCGAGGTGATGAACTCCTTGAGCGCGCCGGGGATCGGGCTCGAGGCGAGGTAGGCGAACATCAGCCCGCCGATCTCCTCCGCGGTATCCGGCACCTGCATCCAGCGCGGATCGTCGTTGTGGGTGAGCTTGTTCACCACCCGCACCACACCGGGCAAGGCTTTGGTGCCGCCAAGGGTCGGGTCGGAGAGCATGTGCGCCTGGAAACGCTCGATCACCGCCATCACCTCGGGCCGCTTGATACCGCCCTTCTCGTCGGTACGTGCCACCACGTGCAGTTCTTCCGAGCCCGGGAAACGATGGTTGATCGCCGCCGTCGAGATGTTGTAATCGTGGTTGCGATGCAACAGCGGCGAGCCCGGCTCGGACTCTCCGAGCTGCACCTTGGTGACGAAGTACATGCCGCCGACCGCGCCGATGAGGGTCAGCAGCAGGATCGAGCGCGCACCGCCATCGGTTCCCCCGGTACGGGCCATGGCCGCGCCGAGGAAATTGCGGATGCCCTGGTTGGCGTTCTCGGTAGTGCGCGGCTGCGGCAGCACCGTCAGTGCCAGCGGCACCATGAAGTGCACCGTGAAGATCACCGAGAAGCCCCAGAAACCGGCGGCGATACCAAGCTTGTGGTTGAACGGTGCGGCACCGAGCACCAGCACGGCAATGCCCACCGCATCGACGATGATCGCCAGCGAGCCTGGCCGGAACAGTGCGTCGAGCGCATTCCGGGCGGCCTGCTTGCCGTTCTTCACGATCGCCAG
Source organism: Cognatazoarcus halotolerans (assembly GCF_009800965.1). Classification (GTDB taxonomy): domain Bacteria; phylum Pseudomonadota; class Gammaproteobacteria; order Burkholderiales; family Rhodocyclaceae; genus Cognatazoarcus; species Cognatazoarcus halotolerans. Next base: position 139,501 of record NZ_WUAF01000004.1, read on the forward strand.
TTCCTCGTAATAGCGCGCCACCAGCTGCACCCCGTGGGATGTGGCGCGGGCGGCGATGAGGAAGGGAATCGGCAAGGACAGCGGCTCGAGATTGATGCCGACCATGGCCATGAAGCCGAGGCCCCATATCGACGACAGGGCGATGCCGAGCAGTGGCAGCGCAATACCGTAGAAACGCCGGAAATAGACGATCAGCAAGGCCGCCAGCAAGAGCAGCGTCCACGCCAGGATCTCGACGATCTGGTTAACGTAGGTATATACCCAGCCGGTGAGCACCGGGTTGCCGGTGACGTAGATCTTGTGCCCCGGTACGGAAAGATCGTTGCGCACCTTCATGAGCGCATCGAAAGTGGCCTTGTAGTCGATGTCGCTCTCGTTGAGCTGGGCCTTGATCAAGGCCGCCTTCAGATCGGGCGACACCAGCAGGCCGTACATCGTCGGGTTGGCGATGACGTCCTTCTTGAGCTGCTCGAGTTCGGCGACCGAGCGGGTCTCCTTGAGCGGATCGTAGTAGGCCTTGGAAGCAAAGCCGCCCTGTTCGTCGAGATAGCTCTTGCGGGCGGTGCGGTGGGTGAGGCTCGAGACCAGGTTGTGGTTCACCCCGGGCAGGCTGTCGACGCCCTGGGTGGCGTGATGAATGAGCGCCAGGGTCTGGTCGTTGAAGATGGTGCCCTGCTCCACCTCCACCGCCATGATGATCATGTTGGCGCCGCCGAAGTTTTCCTTCAGCCGGTTGTACACCTTGATGTACGGATGGTTCTGCGGCAGCAGATCGGAAAAGTCGGAATAGACCCTGAGCTTGGGCAGCGCCATCGCGAACAGCATGGTCACCGCGAGGATCATCGACAGGATGATCTTCGGATTGGCAAAGATCCACTCCTCCGCGCGATGCAGGGAATGGGTAACGGAATGTCTGAATTTATTGACCATGATTGCCGCCTCAGCCGCCGCTTGCGGACTTGGTGCCGATCACCCGCAGCAGGCCGCCGGGGCCTCCTGCAACGATCGCGGATTGACCAGGCAGGGACGTGCCCGCCGCGAAAAAGGCCGGGATGGGGTCCGGATAGGCAACCGACCGCCAGGTATCACCCTCGAGCCGTGCAAGGACACCATCCGCACCCACACCGTGGGGCACGCCGTCGTGCATGAAGAGCCGGTACAGCGGGACATCGGCGGCATTCGCCTGCTTTTCCCAGGTGAGGCCGCCATCGGTGGTGTGGAGCATCTGCCCGGCGATGCCGCTCACGAAGCCTTCTTCCGGGCTCGTGAACAGCGCGGCGTAGGGGTAGAACTCGTCCGGCATGGCGCCGCGGGCCGCCCAGTTCGCCCCACCGTCCTCTGAAACCAGGACCATGCCGAACTCGCCAGTCGCGATCGCAAAGTTGTCCGAGACGAACTGCAGGCCGGTGATCTGCGCGTCTTCACCCATGTCGGTGACGGTCCAGCTCGCGCCTCGATCCGTACTGTGGGCGATCATCGATCGCGTGCCGGCCACCCACCAACCGCCCTGTCGGTCGCAGGCGACGGTGAGCGGTACTCGCGGTTTGTCGAGCGTGGCCGATTTCCAGCCGCTGCCGTCCGCGCCAGCCGACCACACCTTGCGATAGAAATCCACGCCGAGGAAACTGCCGTCCGGGCACACCGTGATGCCGATCAGGGACGCCGGCCCGAGAGTCTCGCGGCGCCAGGTCTTGCCCTGATCCGCGGAAACCAGCACAACCCCCGCCTGCGAGGCGGCAACCACGGTCTTGCCATTGGCAGCCAGTGCCTGCGTCGTGTCATATCGCTGCACCGGCCGGGTTCTTTCGGCCTCGATTGCGCTCATGTCCGGGCCGGCGGAGCACGCGCTCAGCCCGACACCGGCGATCGCCAGGCACGCGGCCAGCGGCGCCTGAAATCTTCTTGTATTCACCATCTCCTCCTTTTTTGGGCGCGAAAAGGCCCCCGCCGCGCCTCGCGGGCGCAGCGTCTTCTGCTTTTCTTTTCTTTTAGGTGTGTGCGGCGGGCCTGCGCCGCGGCGATTCGCTAGCGGCCGAGATCCTTGGCCGTGCTACCGGCGATACCCCAGTTCTCCTTGGGCATGTCGTGGATCCACACCCTCACATTGGCCTGCGGCGCGTCGAGCGCCTCGACGAGTGCCTGGGTGACTTTCTGGATGACCGCCCGTTTCTGCTCTTCGGTACGGCCTTCGATCAGGTAGATCTGTGCAAATGGCATTTTTCCCCTCCTTTATTCCGTTCAATCAGCAAAAGCGCAGCGACACCGAACCCATTCCCTGAACGCGCAGCGTGACCGCGTCGCCCGCCGCGACCGGCACCGCCTCGGTGATGCCGCCGGACAGGATCAGCGTGCCGGCGGGAATCTCCTCACCCTTCGCGCCGAGCATGTTGGCGAGCATCGCGATCGCCGCGGCGGGGTGACCGAGCACCGCCGCGCCGGCGCCGAAGGCGACCGGCTCGCCGTTCTTCTCGAGCACTACACCGACCGTGCGCAGGTCGACTTCCTTCGCAGGGCGGGCCATGCCACCAATCACATAGCGCGCGGCGGAGGTGTTGTCGGCCACCACACTCTTCAGGTCGAACTTGAAGTCGCGGTAGCGGCTGTCGATGACCTCGATGCCGGGCAGCACGAAATCGGTGGCGGCGAGCACCGCCCCGATATGGCAACCCGGCCCTTTCAGCGGCGCCTTGGTGACGAAGGCAATCTCCGGCTCGACCTTTGGATGAATGAGCTCCGAAACCTTGACCTCGCCGCCCTCGGGTACCGTGTAGTAGTCGGCCATGAAGCCGAAAACCGGCTCGGTCACGCCCATCTGCTTCATCTTGGCGTGCGAGGTAAGCCCGGCCTTGAGGCCGACGATGCGGTTGCCACGGGCGATCTTGCGGGCGCGGATCGCATCCTGGATCGCGTAGGCATCCTCGAAATCCATGTCAGGGAATTCGTCGGTGATCTTCGGCGTATCGCGCGCTTCGAGCTCGCAGGTCTCGAGGTGCTCGGCGAGCCGGGCAATGGTGGCCTGGTCGAGCTTCATGCCGCCACTCCCTTGGCCTTCGCCAGGTTCATCGCGGTGTCCTCGATCATGTCTTCCTGTCCGCCGACCATGCCGCGCCGGCCCATCTCGACGAGGATGTCGCGTGCCGAGACGCCGTACTTCTTCTCGGCCCGCTTGGCGAACAGCAGGAAGGAGCCGTACACCCCGGCATAGCCGAGCGTGAGCGCGTCCCGGTCGATGCGGATCGGGAAATCCATGATCGGCACCACCAGGTCTTCGGCCACGTCCTGGATCTTGAAGACGTCCACCCCGGTGTCGATGCCCATCAGGTCGCATACCGCGATGAACACCTCCATCGGCGTGTTGCCCGCGCCGGCACCCAGGCCCGCCGCGGCCGCGTCGATCCGGGTGGCGCCAACCTCGATCGCCGCGAGGCTGTTGGCCACGCCCATGGCAAGGTTGTGGTGGCCGTGGAAGCCCAGTTCGGTCTCCGGCTTGAGCGCCTCGCGCACCGCAGTGAGCCGTGCCTTGACCGTGTCGGGCAGCAGGTGGCCGGCCGAGTCGGTGATGTAGATGCAGTTGGCGCCATAGCCTTCCATCAGCTTGGCCTGCTTGACCAGCCCTTCGGGGCTGTTCATGTGCGCCATCATGAGGAAGCCGACGGTGTCCATGCCGAGCTTGCGGGCCATGCCGATGTGCTGCTCGGAGACATCCGCTTCGGTGCAGTGGGTCGCCACGCGGATGGTGTTCACCCCCAGCTCGTGGGCCATCTTGAGATGATCGACGGTGCCGATGCCGGGCAGCAGCAGGGCCGACACCTTGGCCTGCTTCATGAGCGGGATGACGGTGGACAGGTATTCCTCGTCGGTGTGGGCCGGAAAACCATAGTTCACCGAGCTGCCGCCGAGCCCATCGCCGTGGGTGACCTCGATCAGCGGAATGCCCGCTTCGTCGAGCCCGCAGGCGATGCTCTTCATCTGCTCGAGCGTCATCAGGTGACGCTTCGGATGCATGCCGTCGCGCAGGGTCATGTCGTGGACGGTGATCTTCTTGCCTTTGAGATCCATGACGGCCTCCTTATGCGGTAACGGGTTGCAGGGTGAGCTCACCCTTGAGGATTTCCTCGGCGAACATCTCGGCGGTACGTGCAGCCGCCGCGGTCATGATGTCGAGGTTGCCGGCGTACTTGGGCAGGTAGTCACCCAGGCCTTCGACCTCCATGAATACCGAGACGCGATTGCCGTCGAACACCGGGCCATTGACCAGCTTGTAGCCGGGCACATACTTCTGCACTTCCTTGATCATGGCGTGGATCGATTCGGTGATCGCCGCCTGGTCGGGTTCGCCCTCGGTCAGGCAATGCACCGTGTCGCGCATGATCAGCGGCGGCTCGGCCGGGTTGAGGATGATGATCGCCTTGCCCTTCTTCGCGCCGCCGACCTTCTCGACCGCGCCGGCCGTGGTGCGGGTGAACTCGTCGATGTTCTTGCGGGTGCCGGGGCCGGCCGACTTGCTCGAGACGGTGGCGACGATCTCGCCATAGGCCACCGGCTGCACCCGCGACACCGCGGCCACCATCGGGATCGTGGCCTGGCCGCCGCAGGTGACCATGTTCACGTTCATCTCGCGCTTGCCGACGTGTTCGACGAGGTTGACTGGTGGCACGCAGAAGGGCCCGACCGCGGCCGGCGTGAGATCGATCATGAGCACACCCAGCTCGTTGAGCTTGCGCGAGTTCTCGGCATGGACATAGGCGCTGGTCGCATCGAAGGCAATCTGCACGCCGTCCGCCTTGACGTGCGGCAGCAGGCCGTCGACGCCCTCGGCGGTGGTCTTGAGGCCCAGTTCGCGGGCCCGCGCGAGGCCCTCGGAGGTTGCGTCGATGCCGACCATCCACACCGGGTCGAGCACCGGGCTGCGCTTGAGCTTGTAGAGCAGGTCGGTGCCGATGTTGCCGGGACCGATCAGGGCACATTTGATTTTCATGTTTCGTACCTCGTAAGAAATTAGGGGTGAGACGAAAGGCCGAAAGAACGTCCGAAACCGGGCTCCTCGCTCCGCCGCCTCACCTCGTCGCTCAGGAGAAGCGCACCGAGCAACCGCCGATGCCACCGATGGTGACCCGCAGGTTGTCGCCGGCCTCGACCGGCACCATTGCACCCAGCGCACCGGAAAGCACGATCTCGCCGGCCTTGAGACCGATGCCGAGACGCCCGAGCGTGTTGGCGAGCCAGGCCACCGCGTTGAGGGGCGAGGCCAGCGTCGCGGCCCCCGAACCCGTGACCACGATGTCGCCGTTCTTTTCCATCACCATGCCGCAGGTCAGCAGGTCGACACTGAGCGGATCCACCAGCGAATCGCCGAGCACGAACACGCCGCACGAAGCGTTGTCCGCGACGGTGTCCTGGATCTTGATCTTCCAATCGCGGATCCGCGAATCGACGATCTCGAAGCAGGCCATCACGCCTTCGGTTGCGCGCAGCACGTCGGCGGCGGTGACACCGGGGCCCATCAGGTCGTGCTTGAGCACGAAGGCGATCTCGCCCTCGGCCTTGGGCTGGATCAGGGTGTCGGCCGGAATCGCCTCACCCTCGTTGTAGAGCATGCCGTCGGTGAGCCAGCCGAAATCGGGCTGATGCACGCCGAGCATGTTCATGACGGCCTTGGAGGTCACGCCGATTTTCTTGCCGACCACCTTTTCGCCGGCCGCGAGGCGGCGCGAGAGCATCTGTTGCTGGATGTGATAGGCATCCTCGATGGTGATCTCCGGGTGGCGATTGGTCAGTGGATCGAGCACCTCACAGCTGGTGAGTGCGGTATACAGTTCGTCGCCAAGGCGGGTAATCAGGGCCTGGTCCATGGTCATCTCTCAGTTCAGTGCCAAGGGTTCTTCGGGTGAGGCTTCGGCCAGGAAGTCACCCACGAGACGCGCAAAGCGCGCCGAATGTTCGATCTGCGTCCAGTGTCCGCAACGGCCGAATACATGCAGCTGCGAGCGCGAAATCCACTGCGACAGGGTCAGCGAGGTCTCGAGCGGGATGATGTGGTCATCGCGGCCGTGGATGATCAGCGTCTCGTGCGGGATGGCGCGGATCGCGGCTTCGGGGCTCGCCATTGCGTCCACCCAGCGCTGGCGCGGCGCCGGGAACATCGCCGAGAAGGATTCCTGGAAGCCGGGCCGGATGCTGGCCTCGAAGCGCAGCTTGGCGAGCTCGTCGTTGACCAGCGAGCGGTCCCAGGCAAAGAGATCCATGATCGCCCGCATGTTCTCGAAGCTCGGGGTGTAACCCCACACCGCATCGAGTCCGACACTGATCTCGAACGGAACACCGACGCTCCCCATCAGCACCAGCCGTCGCACCCGCTCCGGGTGGCGGATGGTGAGCGCCAGGGCCAGTGCGCCGCCAAAGGAGTTGCCGACCAGGTCGGTGCGTTCGATGCCAAGCGCATCGAGTAGTCCGACAGCCTGGCTCACCCAGTTGTCCATCGTGTAGTCGTAGCCATCGGGCCGGGCCGAGAAGCCGAAACCCGCCATGTCCGGCGCGATCACCCGTGCCCGCTTTGCCAGCTCCGGCATCACCAAGCGCCAGTTGGCCCAGGCCGACACCCCCGGCCCGGAGCCGTGAATCATCAACACCGGGAAGCCTTCTCCGATGTCGTGATAATTGGTCTGGATACCCGCGGCATCGATGCTGCAGCCGATCTCCGGGCTCGTGGCATTCATTGCGGCGCTCACAGCTTGATGCACACGTTCTTGAGTTCGGTATAAAACTCCAGCGAATGGACCCCGCCCTCGCGTCCGATACCGGACTGCTTGGCGCCACCGAAGGCAGTGCGCAGATCGCGCAGAAACCAGCTGTTGACCCACACCAGCCCGGCTTCGATCCGTCCCGCCACGCGGTGGGCGCGGGTCAGATCGCGGGTCCACACCGAGCAGGCGAGGCCGTACTCGGTATCGTTCGCGCGACGGATCACTTCGTCCTCGGAGTCGAAGGGCTGGATCAGCGTGCAGGGTCCGAAGACTTCTTCGCGGGCGATCGGCGAGTTGTCGTCCAAGCCGGTCCAGATGGTCGGCTCGACCCAGGCACCCTCGGCCAGACTGCCCGGCATGTCCGGTACGCCACCACCGGTCACCACGGTGGCACCGAGTTCCTTCGCCTTGGCGTAGTAGGACAGCACCTTCTGCTTGTGCTCCTGCGAAATCAGCGGACCGAGGGCTGTTTCGGCATCCTCCGGACGGCCCAGCTTCATGCCTTCCGCACCCTTCTTGAGCGCAGCGACGAATCTGTCGAAGATCGGCCGCTCGACATAGACCCGTTCGGTGCCGAGGCACACCTGGCCGCAGTTGGCGAATACCGAACGCATGGTGCCTTCGATGGCCGCATCGAAGTCACAGTCGGCAAAGACGATGGCGGGGTTCTTGCCGCCCATCTCGAGCGACACCGGCCGCGCGCCGTCGGCGGCAGCCTTCATGATTGCTGCGCCGGTGCGGGTTTCGCCGGTGAAAGTGATGGCGTTGACCTTCGGGTGGGTGGTGACGAACTCGCCGGCGGAACCCGGCCCGAAACCATGCACCACGTTATAGACGCCCTTGGGAACACCGACCGCGTTCATCACCTCGCCGAGCAGGGTCGCGGTCTGGGGGGTTTCCTCTGACGGCTTGACCACCACCGTGTTGCCGCAGGCCAGCGCCGGACCGACCTTCCAGGTCATCAGCAGCAGCGGCAGGTTCCACGGGCAGATCACACCGACCACGCCGACCGGCCGGCGCTGCGAATAGTTGAGCGCACCTCGGCCGTCGGGCGTCGCCATCTCGAAGAATTCGGTCGGAACGTTCTTGATGACGTCGGCAAATATCTTGAAGTTGGCGGCGCCGCGTGGGATGTCGATATGACGCGCCAGGCTCATCGGCTTGCCGGTGTCTGCGCACTCGGCGGCGAGGAATTCGTCGAAACGCGCGTTGATGCCGTCGGCCACCGCGTAGAGCATGTCCACCCGCTCAGCCACGGTCATGCGCCCCCACGGCCCCTCGAGCGCGGCGCGTGCGGCGGCAACGGCGGCATCGACCTCCGTCCTCCCCGCTTCACACACCTGGGCGATCAATTGGTTGTCCAGCGGTGAGCGCTTCTCAAAGGTTTTGGCGGTGGCGACGAATTCGCCGTTGATGAAATTTCTGATCTCTTTCATGTGTCCCTCAAACCGTGCTGTTCTCGTTTATCTGACTGCGCCGATCGCGGCGAGGCCCGCATCGGCACAAGCTTCGTCCTGCTCTTCGGAGGCACCCGAAACGCCGATGCCACCAATCAACTGACCATCGACACGAATCGGCAGCCCACCGCCGAACACCACCAGCCTCGGTCTGGCGGAAAACCCCAGTTTCATACCTTCGTCATGACCGATCACCTTCATCCAGTCACGCGTAGAGAAACCGAAACCCGCCGCCGTATAGGCCTTGTCGATGGCGATATCGATGGACTGCAGGAAAGCCCCGGGCATTCTCAGGAAGCCAGCCAGGTTTCCACCCGAATCGACGACAGCGACGTTGATCTTCACGCCGAGCTCGCGGGCATGCTCGACCGCCGCGACAACCGCACGCATCGCGGCATCGCAACCGATGACCAATTGGGTACTCATTACCTCTTCATTGGAAAATTCCGACATGCCGTGTAACCCCTTGCAAGTTGTCGCGAAACGATAGGTGTTGACATTATCGACGTCAACACATTTTCTCGAGATTTATGGTTCAGCCGTCAGCGCGCATTTATCGTTAGAATTCGATCCGGATCATTGCCCTACCCGGGTATCTAAAGGATCGCCATGAGCGAAGTGCTTGCCACAAGAAAATATGACGTCGTCGATGGGGAAGAACCCCGAACCCTCGTCGAGACCGCCTATCGCCGACTGCGCCGCGACATCATCGAGGGCGTTCGGCGTCCCGGCGAAAAGCTGCGTGTCGAACATCTCAAAGACATCTATGACGTGGGCGCCGGCACCTTGCGGGAAGCCCTCCAGTTGCTCATCACCGATGCGCTTGTCGTAGCCCAGGGCCAGCGCGGGTTTCGCGTCGCGCCGATCTCCCTGGTCGATTTCGAGGACATCACCAGGACCCGCGTGCTGCTCGAAACCGAGGCGCTGCGCCAGTCGATCGAACTCGGTGATGACGCCTGGGAAGCGGATGTCCTCGGCGCCTTCCACCGTCTCTCGCGTGCCGAGGAGAAGCTCGAAGGTCCCGAGGCTGCCCGCGAAGAATGGGAGATGCGCAATCGCATCTTCCACGAAGTGCTCATCAGTGCCTCTCCATCGCGCTGGCTTCGTCATTTCCAGACCATCCTCTATCGTCAGTCCGAGCGCTACCGTCGCCTGTCCCTTTTCAATCAGCCGATTCCCCGGGACGTGCATGCCGAGCACGAGGCCATCGTCGATGCAGCCATCGCTCGCGACGCCCCGGCGGCAACCCGCATCCTCACCGATCACATCCTGCGTACGCTCGAGGCGATAAGGCAGCTGCCGCCCGATTTCCTCTCCTGAGGAAACAGCGCAACAGCATCGCGCGAACCGCCCCTTCACGGTCAGGAGACGACCGACAGGAAACGCTCGTTGAGCTTCCGGTCGTGATAGAACACGCCCGCCCCAACTTCATCCCAGGTCCACGTCAGCGGCTTCCAGTCCGGGTAACTCTGATAGCCCCCGCTGAAGGTTTCAAAGCGATTGCCGGAAGGATCGAATGCGTAGATCGTGGTGCCGCGTGTGACGCCGTGCCGGGTCGGCCCGATGTCGATAGAGACGCGGTTCATCGACATGATGTCCGCAGCCCGCAACACCTGCTCCCAGCTCTCCAGCAGGAAAGACACGTGGTGCAGCTTGCCCGGCTCGGGATGGCGAACGAAGGCGATGTCATGGGCCTTGATCGAGGTCGATAGCCAGATCGCGAGATCAGTCTTGCCGTCTTCCATCAACACGTGCTCAACGAGGTAGAAGCCCAGCACCTCCTTGAAGAGCTTGTGCACGCCGTCGATGTCCGGCCCGTAGAGCAGGCAGTGATCGAGTCGTACCGGGGCAATGCCACGGGTATCCGGGATCCACGGATCGGGATTGACATAGGGCTGGCCGTTACCGACGTCGGTCTTGTCGGCATAGAGTTCGACCAGATGACCGGTCGGGATCTGGAAACGGACGCGTTCGCCGGTCTCCAGCATCTCGCCGGCGGGAATCCTTTCCGTCGGAACGCCGTAGGCACGCAGGTCCGAGTCCAGCTTGTCCAGGGTCGCACGATCGGCGACCTTGAACGCGAAGAAGTCGATACCGGCGCTGTCGGCCTCGCGGATTATGAAGCTGTTGTGATCCCGCTCATCCCAGGCCTTGAAATAGACCCGGCCCTGGCGGTCGCGACCGGTTTCCTTCAGACCGAGTACATTGGTATAGAAATTGACGCTTTCTGCCAGATCGAGCACGCGCAACTGCGCGTGGCCCGGACGCAGGACACCTGTCATTGCCATGATTCTCTCCTCCCGATGATTCATCAGCACCCCGCTCCGGAAGCGGGGCAACATGCCGGCTAGCTATTCGGGGCGCTCCGGTGGCAGCCCTTGTGTCCGGTCGAATCGCAGGTTGGCAGACTGTCAACCTGCCCCCTCTCTGGGTTGTCTCTCTTTACATCAACGCCAAAAGCGCGCGTGCTGGATCGCACGCGCCCAAACGTCGTCAGGTCACCACACTCAAGAAGCGCTCGTTGAGCTTGCGGTCGTGATAGAAGATCGCCGCCCCGACCTCGTCCCAGGTCCAGGTGATCGGCTGGTTGTCCGGATACGTCTGGTAACCGCCACAGAAGGTCTCGAAGCGATTGCCGCTGCAGTCGAAGGCATAGATGGTGGCGCCGCGAGTGATCCCGTGACGGGTCGGCCCGATGTCGATCGAGACGCGATTCATCGACATGATGTCCGCAGCCCGCAGCACCTGTTCCCAGCTTTCCAGCAGGAAGGAGACGTGGTGCAGCTTGCCCGGCTCGGGATGGCGTACGAAGGCGATGTCATGAGCCTTGGGCGAGCAGTTCATGAACAGCGCGAGGGTGGTTTCCCCATCCTCCATGAGCACCCGTTCGGTGACGGAGAAGCCGAGCACTTCGGTGAACAGCTTCTCGACACCCTCGATGTCCGGTCCGTACAGGAGGCAGTGATCGAACCGGACCGGTGCAATGCCTTTCACGTCCGGCACCCACGGGTCGGGATTGACATAGGACTGGCCGTTTCCGACGTCCTGCTTCTCCGCATACAACTCGATGAGATGCCCGGTCGGGATGGTGAAGCGGACCCGCTCGCCGGTACCCAGCATCTCGCCGGCCGGCATGCGAGTGGTGGAGATTCCGAAAGCCTGTACCGCCGATTCAAGCTGATCCATGGTTGCGGCGTCGAGCGCCTTGAAACCGAGAAAATCGATTCCGGCCTCGTCCGCTTCACGCAGGACCAGCGAGTTGTGGTCGCGCTCGTCCCAGGCCTTGAAGTAGACCCGCCCCTGTGCATCGCGGCCCGTCTCCTTGAGACCGACCACGTCGCGATAGAAGCTCACGCCTTCTTCCAGGTCCAGCACCCGTAACTGCACGTGTCCCGGTCTCAGAACGCCAGTCATTGCCATTTTTCAGTCTCCTCACGGGATGCTTCGCGGCAGGCGCAGCCAAGTCCCGATTCCGTTTTGCCCATCGGCCTTCGGCCAAAGGTGTTTGTTACAAGATATTTTTCATCTATCTCGAAGTCAATTATTTTTCTCGAGATTTCAGATCCGCTTGAACAGGGGACTCCTCACCTGCTGAGCATCGGCCGCCGAAAAGAACTTCTCGGTGTAGATGTCGTTCTCGAACAGACGTCCCTGCATCAGCGCCGAAATGCAGGCGTCGATCATCACCGGCGGCCCGCACAGATAGGCCTTGTGGCCACGGAAATCACTCTCGAAATGCTGCTGGGCGGCTTCATGCACAAAGCCGCGCAGACCCGTCCAGTCACTGTCCGCCGGCTCGTCCGACAGTGCCGGAACATACGTGAAGTTGGCATGCTTTTCGGCCAGCGCCAGGAACTCGTCGTGGTAGTAGAGCTCCTCGCGCGTGCGCTGCCCATACACCAGCGTGATCGGCAGATCGCAACCTTCCGCGAGCAGGTCGAGGATCATGCTCTTCGGGCTGGACAAGCCCGAACCGCCAGCCATGAAGAGCAGCGGCACACCCGCCGACTTGCGCACGAAGAAGCGGCCGTACGGCCCGGAAATCGTCACGCGGTCGCCAACGGCGAGCCGCTCGTGGATATAGGTGGTTCCCAGCCCGCCGGGAACGATGCGCACGTTGAGTTCGACCTCGCGCCCGCTGCCGGGTACGTTCGCCAGCGAGAAGGCGCGGCTGCAGTGCTCGCCGGGAATGTTGAAGTTGATGTACTGCCCGGCCTGAAAGTGGATCGGCTCATCGAGTTCGATGAAGATCCCCTTGATGGTCGGGGTCAGATTCTCGATGCGGCTGATCGAACCCGGAAAATCGCGCACCGGAATCGTTTCAGCATCCGGGTCTTCCTCGATCTCGGCTTCGATGGTGACATCACTCTGCAGCGTCGCGCAGCAGGCGAGCGCTTTCATCTCGTCCCGCTCGAAATCCATCAAGGCAAAGCTCGACGCCTCTCCATGGTCGACTTCACCGTCGAGGACCTTGATCTTGCAGGTCGCGCACAAGCCGTGGCAGCAGGCGTGCGGCAGCCAGATCCCCGCCCGCAGAGCGGCGTCGAGAATGGTCTGGTCCTCTTCGACCTCGATGGTTTCGCCCAGGGGTTCGATCGTCAGTTCGTAACTCATGATTTCGCTCTCTCTATCGGCGCACGGCAAGGGCACGTCTCGTCACGGCTTCGGTTCGCCGCGATCTTCATCGCCACCCTTGCCGTCCTGGGTTCAGGAACAGGATCCGCCGATACCGGCAAGACCCGGCGTACGGAAGCGGATCGCATCCTTGTGCTTGAGCCCGTTGTCGGCCAGCGACTTGTCCATTTCGGGCGCCCAGGGTTTGCCCGACTTGAGCCACTCGACCGCATTCCAGTCGATCTTCGCGAAATCAGGGTGGTAGCCGAACGCGCCGGGCAGGACCTGCTCGACGACCGCGCGGAACGGCATCGTCGGTGGGAACGGAAATGCAAACGGCGCGCAGAACATCAGATGGTCTTCCCATCCGACGTAAAGCAACTGGGCACCATGGAAGTTCTCGAGCCTGTCGGCGGGCTCGAAGTCGTACTCTTTTACGGCAGCAACAGCCATGTCTAGTCTCCTTTGGAGAGAGGACATGCGGCCTGAGGGCGAGGCGCAAGACCTCGCGCCAACTCAACCCGCACATCCCTGGATCTTTGTCGATTCAATCTGGATCGCACTGCGACCGGACAGCACCGGGTCCGCCACAAGCGCGAACCCCGGCCCTCCCATTCACACGTTCTTCGTCGCCATGCCGCGCCATTCGTCGAAGTTCTTCTGATCTTCGGAGCCCTCGAAGTCGAGGTTGTCGCGGCCGGATTCGAGGTGGTAGTACTTGAGCACCGCTGCCAGCGGATCGAAGCCCTCCACGGTCGGATCCGTGCCTTCCGGGAAGCAGTTGCCCTGATAGATCTGATGCACCGGCAGCCACGACTGCACGTACTTCTCGGGCTCGTGCTCGAAGATCGCCTTGCAGTGATCCGAACAGAAGTGGTACTTGGAATCCTTGTAATCGACCTCGCGATAGCAGGTCTTGGTGGGATCGCCGGGCTCGGTGAAGATCATCGGGACCTGGCAGGTCTGGCACAACATCGGCAAGGTCTTGTTGTAGAAACGATTGCCCTTTGCGGCCTGCTCGCGCCAGTACTCCATGCGGGGACGGTAGTACTTGTCGTAGCTGTTCGGGTACTTGGCCGACAGCCATGCCATCTCGTCCTCGTCCGGCATCCAGGTATGGAAGTTCGCGGCTGCGGCGTAGTTGTAGAAGGTGCTCCAGGCCTGGTGCGACAGGTGGTCCTTCTCCAGGGCGATCTGCTCGGCGCACTTGGGCATGGTGATGCCGTAGCGGGCGAGATCCTTGAACAACGCACCACCGTTTTCCTCGAAATAGATCTCCCATGCTTCCTTCCAGCTCATCGTCCGCTTGGGCAGCATGTAGTCCATCATCATCGCCACGAGGGTCAGCACGCGGTAGCCGCGCCAGGTCCACTTGTCGATCCAGCGCTGCACGATCGGCAGGTTGTCCGGATCCTGTTCGAGGATGAACTTGATCACCTCGAGGCCCAGCGTCATGTGGCGGGCTTCATCGGACTGGGCCGAGAAGCCGAATGTCATGGTCCCCATGTCCCCGTTGTAGGCGGCACCGGAAACGAAGGGCACGAACAGCAGGTTGGTGAGTACGTACTCGAAGCTGAAACCGATCGACACCATGAACTCGAACGGGCCCGCGGTAATCGCATCATCGAAGAAGCTCTTGGGCACCGACAGGAACCACACCCGGTCGTGGGCATGGTGGAAATCATGCATGCCGTTGTAGTACTTGTTGTAGTTGGCGACGGCGTGCACCTGGGTCTGTGCATGACGGATCTCGTCGAGCGACTGCATCAGGCAAGCAACACGCGGCCCCGGGCCAGGAAACTGGCGGCCGGCGTGAGCAAAGCCGCGGTGCGCAACGTACTCGAGCGGGCTGATGCCGCTCACGAACAGCTTGACGGTGTTGATGTAGCGCGCATCGGTGACGTTGAGATGGCCGTTGTTCTGGTTGAACGCGTCGAGAACGGCGTACAGCTTGCGCTCCTTCTCGGACTGGTATTTCCAGTAGGCATCCATGGTCAGGCGGAACGGATCTTCCCACTTGTCCCAGTCGTGGATCTTGATGCCCTCATAGGTCATGTAGGGATAGATGTCTTCCATCTTCTGGTAAGACGGCACCCAGTCGAGACCTCGGGTCATGACCGCATAACGCTCTTTCAGCCCCAGTTTCTTCTTGGCAACTTGCATGTCCATGTCTTTGTCTCCTTGTCCTTCAGGCGTTCCAGTAGAGCGTCATCTCGTCGTCGGTCTGGTCGAGGTTGCCCGACATGGTGATCAGGTTGACCTGCAGCTCCTGCAGGTCGTAGGGGCGGCCAATCAGCTCCTCGACCGTCTCGCGGCGGATGACCAGTTTGCCTTCGGCATCGATCTTCACCATCGCGGGAGCCTCGTTCACGATCGCGGCCGGGTTGTCCTGCACGATCGCCTCGATGATCGGACGGGTGTCTTCGTTGGTTTGCAGCGCAATGAATACGGTTGACATCGAAATATCCTCAGAGGGGGACGCCGGCCTTGACCAGACGGGCATTGAACTGCTGGACGACTTCCGCAACCAGCTCGTCGGTGCGCTCGTTCAGGGCGATGCGTGCGACCGGCAGCAAGGTCGCCGCAGCGCGGTCTCGCCACTGGCTGACCCACTTGGCGAGGATTTCCTTGTTTTCAGCAGACTCGGCCGCAGCCGTCTTCATCGTCGCATCGGTCCACCGCTTGGTTTCGGCGAACCAGTCGGTCATGAACTGGGTGAGCATCGCGACCGGCGTACCCCCTTTGGCCGAGAGCACGTCATCGACGATCGTTTCGTAAACCAGCGGATAGAGCAGGCCATCCAGCGCCACGTTCTGCGCCACGAACAATTCCACGGGGTCCTTGAGCACCATGCAGTCCTCGACATAGCGCCGCAGACCTTGCCAAGTGTCAGCCGTCATCCACGAGTCCTTGGCCTCGTCGAGAACGTCGACACCGCCCAGCAACAAACCAACCCGGGTCAGGTACTGCGCAATACCAAGCTGATCCATCGCCTGGTAGATGCCCGGCTGCGAGAAAGCAGTGCCGTAGCTGTAGGCGCAAATGGACGCGTTGTTCATGTTCGAGCCCCACGCCACATGGCGCAGCGGCACCAGCAGTTCGAGCACCGTCGCGCGCACGTCGGCCGGCAGCGTCTCGGCCAAGCCGCGGTTCTCGACGAAATCGAAGTTGGCCTCGGCGGTATCCTGCTGTTTGGCGCGGGCCATCGTATAGGCGCCGTAGTAGAACTGGCGCGGATCCTTGAAGGCGTACCAGTCGGCCATCTTGATTGCCGTGCGCGACGCATCATAGATCTCGTGATCCGGGTCCCAAGTGGGCCGGTAATGGAAATTGACCGTCTGCTGCATGTCCAGCGTCCCTTCCTGGTAGCGGGTCGCCGGCTTGTCCGCGCCGAGGCGGCGGGCAATGTTGTCAAAGGTATGACGCAACGGTTTGATGGTTACCGTACGCAAGTCAATGTGCATCGATGTCCCCTCCTGTTATTGATCTCACCGCTGCCGATCGGCGCGGCGTTCAACGAAATCTCTGCTGGGTGGCGTCATGGAGCTTCCAGTCCCAATCACTGTCGGTGGTGCCATGCGCCTCCGCCCGCACGAAAATCACCTTGTTCTCCCGGCAGAAGTCCTCATAGGCATCGGCCGGCAACAACATCTCAACGTAGAGATCGGGATCGGCCAGCGAAAACTCGAACTCCACCATTCCATCCGCCCGCCGCTCAACGAGCCGCACGTACTTCTTGCTGAGATCGGGCGCTTTCTCCTTCATTGCCACGCATGTTCTCCAATTGATGAGCAGCAGGCCTGCCGACGTCTGGATACACTCAAGCGTCGTGCCAGTTTTCGTAAGGCTCTGTTTTTATAGAAGATGACGGACTTATCTCGAGAATTCAGCTTCCAACAGCGGGTCTTATCACTTCATCATTTGATCAAATCAATAAACCATTTGATCAAATGATCAAGATGGTTTATTACGACGCAACAATGACTTACGGAAGGAAATCAAAAAAATGGCCCGCCGAAGCGGGCCATGAACAAGCGCCGCAAAGGCGCCATGGGGAGAGTCTCTCGTCAGCGAAACCGTGACGGGCCGCACGCATACCGTGGTGACGAAGTCAGTCACGGACCTCACGTTTTCCGTCGTCCGACCCGTCTTTAGTCGCGCCCGGGCGGGTGCAAGGCGTGCCCGCGGTCAGCGCCCTGCCCATACAACCCAGGACCTCGACCGTCAGATCGCTTGCCGGAAACAGCTTGCACGCGAGCACGGTTCCCGCGCGCTCTTCTTCGGCGCTCACACAGGCGCGACTCATTCGCGTCGTTCTGTAGTGCCCCTCGCTGACATTTATCTTGCAGACGCCGCAACCACCTCCGCGGCAACCGACGGGAATTCCCTTGCGACCAAAAACCTCCATCGCGCGCAGAACGCTCTGCCCTTCAAGGCAGACGAAGCTTTCCCCGGTGTTTTGAATGTATATGGTGAACTTTTCCACCCTGTCTCCTCGCATCATCGCCACGCCACCGTGCGCAGCCCCAACCTGCGCCGAATGACGAATGGCGTTCTTTATAATCTCGAGATTTGATAGCATAGTCTGAAAAAAATCGACTGAGAACCCCCGGTCAGGCAGCTTGCCGCTTCAACGCTGGACAAATGGTCGCGGCGCGGCGGACATTGACGGATCATTGGACCAGCAGCAGGTCCGGCGGGGGTCATGCGGGAGGGCGCATATCTGCGACGCAAGAGCGCGGAGCGCCACGCTCCCCGTAACGAACGACATCGCCTCTCGAGAGGCCGAGCAGGAGGAGACGTGGCGGACATCAAGTACCCGGAGAACAATGACCTTCGGAGCCTGATCCGATTCTCATCGGATGACGGCCTTATCTGGCTCGACCAGAACCGGATGGTGCTCATGCATGCGGCTGCTCTGGGCGAACTCCGCAAGGAGCTAATCGAATCCATCGGTCACGAGCAGGCAAGGCGCATCCTCACCCGCGCGGGGTACGCGGCGGGCGTCCGGGACGCCGAGATCGCGCGCAAGGTGCGTGGCGAACGCAGTGCAATCGACGCCTTCGTGGTCGGCCCGCAACTCCACATGCTCGAAGGAAGCGTCAACGTTGAACCGGTTCGCCTCGAGATGGACGTCAAGACCGGTCATTTCGACGGTGAGTTCATATGGCGCAATTCCTGGGAAGCCGACGTTCACCTCCAGGAATTCGGCCACGCACGAGATCCGGTCTGCTGGATGCAGATCGGCTTCGCATCCGGTTACACGTCCGCGTTCATGGGGCGTTTCATCCTTTTCAAGGAAACCGAGTGCAGCGCAACCGGCACCAACAACTGCCGTATCGTCGGCAAACCGGTAGAAGACTGGCCCGATGCCGATGAATACCTCCCCTACTACCAGGAGGATTCGATCGTCGGGCGCATGCTCGAACTTCGCGAGCAGGTCGATACCCTTCGCTCGACGATCTGCGAACGCAAACGATCGCCCAGCCTGATCGGCGCTTCCACCGGCTTTCAGACCGCGTTCAGCCTCATCAGCAAGGCCGCCGGAACCAACGTCACCGTGCTGCTGCTAGGGCAGACCGGCGTCGGCAAGGAGCGCTTCGCCCGCACGCTGCACGAAATGAGCCCGCGCGCCGAAGCACCTTTCGTGGCGGTCAATTGCGCGGCCCTTCCGCATGATCTCATCGAGTCGGAGCTCTTCGGCGTCGAAAAAGGCGCGTTCACCGGTGCCCACGCCTCGCGGATGGGTAAGTTCGAGCGTGCCGACGGCGGCACGCTCTTCCTCGACGAGATCGGCGAACTGCCGCTTGCAGCACAGGCAAAACTACTCCGCGTCCTGCAGGAGGGCGAAATCGAACGGCTCGGTGACGAGCGGGTGCGCAAGGTCAACGTCCGCCTGGTCGCCGCCACCAACGTCGACCTGCAGGACGCGGTCAAGCACGGGCGTTTCCGCAGCGATCTCTACTACCGGTTGAACGTATATCCGGTCACGATCCCCTCACTCCGCGAAAGGACGTCCGACATTCCGCTGCTGGTCGAGGCGATGGTGGCGCGCTTCTGCGCGATGCACGAGAAGAAGCTGCTCGGCGTCACCGACAAGGCGATGCGCATGCTCAAGGCCTACAGCTGGCCCGGAAACATCCGCGAGCTCGAGAACATCATTGAACGTGGCGTAATTCTCACGCCTCAGCATGACTGGATCCAGGCGGAACACCTTTTCGTCGATGGCAGCGTGGAGGAAAACAGGCCCGATGGCATCAGCGAAGCCGGCACGCTGGAAGCCGACGGGCCTGCGCCCCTTGGCGCACGCGCGCTGTGCGAATCCATTCTCGAAAGCGCCGGGTCACTCGATCAGGTGGAGCGTCTGTTACTGGAATACGCGGTGGAGCGCTCCGCGGGCAACCTGTCTGGCGCCGCCCGCCTGCTCGGCATCACCCGTCCGCAGCTGTCCTACAGACTGAAAAAGACCTGAGCACGCGATTCAGCCCAGAACCCGCCCGACAAATCCCTGAACCGCGTCGATCACGGCATCGGGCTGGTCCTTGTGGGGCGAATGCCGGCAGTCGGCAAGCTTGCACAGTTCCACGTCCGGCGCACCGCTCGCGATGAGTTCGATCTGTGCCATCGTCGCGTACTCGTCGTCCTCACCCTGTATCGCCAGTACCGGGCAACGAATCTCCGGCAGTACTTCTTCAATGTTCCAGTCTCGAAACGCGGGACTGAGCCAGATATCCGTCCAGGCCCTGAACACCACATCGGGGCTGAGATGATAGCGCCCGAGCTTGCCGGCCATGTCGCTGCGCTGGTACTGCGCCTTGGTTTCCCTCACGCCCACCACGGTCACGTCCTCGACCAGAACATGTGGCGCCATCGCCACGACCGCAACCGGATCCAGATCAGTCAGCGCCGCACTCAACAGCGCGATCGACCCACCGTCGGAGTGGCCGAAGAGGATCGACTTCCCGACCCCGAGTTCCCGAAGCAACGCCGGCAGTTCGCGCACGGCTTCGAGGTGCAGGTAATCCGGTTTGCGAGGCGCACGAAACGGCCCGCTTCCTCCATAACCGATCCGCGAATACACCAGCGCGGCACAACCCGTCGCATCGGCTACCCGCTGCGGGAAATCGCGCCACATGGCAACGCAGCCCAGGCCTTCATGCAGGAACACCATCGTCGGCGCGTCCTCTATAGGATGCGCTGAAACCAGTCGGGAATACTCCACATCGACCCCATTCACACTGACCTTTTTCATCCCCGCTCATCTCCCTGCCATTCGATTCTGCGGCGGATCGTGCGACCACCGCGGCGGGCAGATCTTACCGGCTCGGGCCCGCCGACGCAGCATGGCAAAACCGCGGGTGCCATCCCGACGGTCACGATGACGCAGCCGGGCATGATCGTCGCGTTGAAATAAAACTTGACTCCAAGCCATTCGGCTACTATAGTTTTGCTTCTCCAGACGCGGGGTGGAGCAGTCTGGCAGCTCGTCGGGCTCATAACCCGAAGGTCGCAGGTTCAAATCCTGCCCCCGCAACCAGTACTCAAGCATTAAGGCCAGTTCTTCGGAACTGGCCTTAATGCTTTTTAGCGGCCTGTTGCCGCTATGTAGCCAAATTCACGCGATTCAGGGCTCCGCCCCCCCCCCTGGGCAAGCGCTTTTGCCCATCCCGCCCACCACGCCCCCCCAAACCACTTACTCGACAGCACGGGACCTGTGCTTCAGTTCGTGACTCTGGCCATCTGCCAACCTTTTCCACACCCTTGTCCCGACACCGCCCCGAGAAGCCACCCCGCCACCTCTCGCAGAATTCTTTGCTTCATCCACCCGGCGGCTTGGCGGCTTGGCGGCTTGGCGGCTTGCTTGGCATCAGGTGAATTCATCCGATGCCAAGCGGCGGACTCACCCGGGCCCAAATAGCACGAAACGTTATGCGGCCGCCGCTCATTACGGTCTGCGCGCCAAGTCCAGCGGGCGCAGACCCTTCAAGCGTACCTCGCAATGCGCCCAGTGAAGACAAGTCAACGCGGCATCACCGCCAAGCACGCGTCCATTTCACCTTAGAGCACTCCCGCAACCGCCCCGTTGATCACAACAAGCGAAACATCAATCTCGCCTGAGCGCATGGCTCAGCCTCCCCATCGAATCGAAGGTCAATCTGCACAACCAACCCACCACCACGATCACCTTCGCCTTCAAACCCTCCAAGGCATTTTCGATCTTTTCAGCACAACCAATACATGCTCACGTCCATTACGACGGACACACCCCCGCGAGCACGCCGGCCAGTCCACCGCAAAGCTCGCATCGCGTCTCGTGACCGAATGGCTCGAAGCAAATCAACCGCCGCGGGACCCCGCTGAACGCCAAACGATGCGGGCCCCATCTCCTTAGCAGGCGCGACTTCAGCATTGACAAATATGGGACATTTTTGGGACCATCCCAGTCACGCGATCTGACATATGAAACACCCTCCTCCATGGCAACATACGAAAGACGTCGCAATTCGTCCGGCGAGATCATCGCAATCAGAGTCAAGATCCGGCGCGTCGGCTCACCGCATATCTCCAGGACCTTCCTCGTTGAAGGGCGCACCAATGCGAGCATTGAACGCACCGAGCGCTCCGCAAGGCTCTGGGCCAAAGCGATGGAAAAGGAACTTGAGCAAATCCCGGGCAGTAGCACGCCCGCACCGCCAAGCCAGGTTCATGGCATGCAAGCAAAGGGCAGTCTCTCCACCGCCTGGTTGAGCGCAGTGCGCGCGGGATACCCAGGCGTCACCCACCAATCCGTACATTCCCCCGGACAACAGGCGGCCGGCCCCCTTCAGCTCGAACCCGCATTTGAAAACGCCGCCACACCCCTCGACAAGGCACTCGTTGCCTTCTGCATGGACTCTGATCTCAGTCTTGACGAGATATCCCGGCTGCGCTGGCAGCACTTGCAGTTAGCTAATTACACGGCATTCGTGAGCAACGAAGGCGGAATGATTTCCCGCACCTCGACGCTCACAAAGCGGATCGTCAGCACGCTGCTTTCGATCAACGCGCGCAAGTACGGTCCGATCTTCGGAATGTCGTCGGCCGAGCTGGCCCGTCGACTCGACTCCGTGTGCGCAAACCCATCTGCGGTGTCGGGCGGGCCACCTTCCGCCGACAAAGAGGCAGCCGCTTCAGGCAGGAAGCGACAAAATGCTCCGAAGCTCTGACTCTGCGGCACAGGTCCGCATGCTCGTCGGCATGGCGCGTCTCGCCGTGGCCGCCTTCGTCGCGGTCGGAATGGCATTCGGTGCAGATCGCACTACGGCAGGCGAGCAGGCTGGACTTGCAGCGAGCGTGTTCAAGAAGGTGGCTCCCGCCATCGTTACGCTGCACACGCGCCTGAAAGATTCGCCGCACGATCACGCGTCCGGATCGGGCTTCCTGATCTCTCGTGGCGGTCGGGCGATGACGAACTTCCACGTGGTTGCAGACTTCGCCCTCGAACCCAGGAAATTCACGCTGGCTTACGAGTTCTCGAACGGACGCGCAGGGACAGCGCATATCGTCGCGATAGACGTATTGAACGACCTCGCAATCGTCCAACTCGACGCCAACGACCCGCACGTTTTTTCGACGATTCGGCCACTTTCCCTCCTTCCGCAGACCGCCCAAACCAACCGCGGTGATGCCGTCTTCGCCATCGGAAACCCCCGAGCGCTTGGCATCACTGTAAGCGGTGGCACATACAGCGGGGAGCTTGAAGGCACGTTCGGCAGCCGGATTCACTTCACCGGCGCGATCAACCCCGGCATGAGCGGAGGCCCGGCAGTGAACGCGGGGGGCCAGGTTGTCGGTATCAATGTAGCGCGCTCAACGGGCGATGAGGCACTCGGCTTCCTCGTCCCGTCAAGCCCCGCCCATGCACTCGTCAGCGCCTCTCAAAGCGGCGATCCGCGTCTTGAGGCAAACATCCGCGATGTCATCACCGAGCAACTGGAGCAGCGTCAGGCACAACTGTTCGCCATCGCCGCAGACTCGCAGTCCGAGGGTCAGCCACTTGGCCCCTACATCGCCCCAACCCCGCTTCCACGACACACCGAGTGCAATTCCGGCAGCAACGACCAGCAGGCCAACGCACCAGCCAGTCGCGCAATTGCACTGACGTGCCGACTCAAGACATCGGTCGAAGCAATCCCCGGGATACGAACAGCCCACGTCTGGTTCAGGCATGTCGTCCTCTCGTCCCGTAGCGCAGGCACGCTCAACGCGTTTCAACTCGCCTCGATGGCTGCGCCGGCCTTCCGGCAGAACCTGAGCTCAGCGATCAGCAAATCAATGGCGCGCCAGCAATGCGCCGATCAGTTCACCACGGCAGGTGCCAATGCGGAACTCCGAATCCGCCTGGTGTGGTGCGCACAAGCCTATCGGGACTTCCCGGGCCTCTACGACGTTCAGATTGCCATCGCAGCGCAGGACGAAGGCGATGTGCTGTTCATTTCCAGAGTCGGCCTCGAAGGCGTGTCCTGGACAAACGCGGTCGACTTCACCGGCCAGTTCCTGAAAGGGATCCGGCATTCATGAGCATCTGGATCGAAGAACTCTCGTGGAATCACCGGATCGCCCGGCGATCCCGCTTCGAGGCTTGCCCCGTCAAGATCGGACGCGGCTACGGCAACCATCTGTTCATCGACGACCCGCACGTCACTCAGAATCACCTCTTGGTGAGCCTGGGCCCCGATGCTGGCCTGCAACTCTCGTCTCCGGACGATGCCGCGTTTAAGGTCGATGGCCGACGCATCTGCCACGAAGCATCGTCCATCCACGCCAACTCCGCGGTGCAGATCGGCAAGACCCGTCTCCGTATTCGAACCGAACACGACCCCGCAGCGCCACCGCCCTCTGCTCGCAAGCACACCGAAGCGTGGCGGCAAGCCTGCAGGAGCATGCTCGCCAGTGCGCCGCTCCTCGTTGGCATGAGCATTTCCGTGTGGGGCAAATGGGCCTCGAGCTGGCAAGGCTATCCCATCTGGCACCACTTGCCCGACACACTGACGGTGTTGTTTGCGGCGGTGCCCTGGATCTCGATCTGGGCGCTTGCATCCTTGCTGCTGAATGGCGTCCCATCCATTCTCCGTCACATGCTCATCGCCGGCTCGGGATACACCGGCTTGCAGAGCATCGGGATCCTGCTCCCCATCGTGTTCACCGCGGTCGGCCTGCAGACGGGCGAAGGCACCCGGATGCTGTTGGCAGCCGTGGCATGGGGCGTCACGATCCTCGGCCATCTGCTCGTCGTGGCGCGCGGCAGAGCCTTGTCTCCAGCGCTCGCTTCGGGACTCCTGTTGCTGGTGATCGCCACGGGCGCCAGCTGGTACGGCACCCGACAAACCGATGCGCGCCAAGGCAGGCCTGCCGTTGATCCACTCATTCCACCATCGCTTCATGTGGGCGCCATCGTCAGCCAGGAGGCGCTGCGCCAACGCCTCACCATCATGGAAGCGCAGGTACAAGCGGCACGCAGCGAGCCGGTTCCCTTGTCCGCGCGCTAGCACGCACAAATCAGTGTCGATATTCTTATGGTATTGCAGCACAGCATTTTTTCCACTGACCTCTCCAGAGCCACCAACATGACAAAGCGATCTCCCGTCGTACCTCAGGACGCCGAGCCTGGCTGGCCCATCCGGCCGCTCATTCCAGGCAGCTGGCGTACCTTGTCACTCGCCGATACCTGTGCCGTCGTTGGGCGCCTGACAAGCTTCGAGGCCGAAAACGGTATCTCGCCCCTTACAGCCAGCCGGGTCATGTTCCAGCGGGGGCGCATACTCGCGCTCAGCGCCCTTCCCGGCTGGGCCCTGATCGAGCTCGAGGCAGTGCTGGGGAGTGACGAAACCGGCTACCAGGCCTTGCTACTCGGGCCGGGAGAGCGACTTCTGGTGATCGACTGGACGTCCAGGCCGGTTCATCAGGCGGCCGCGGCCGCATTGACGTGGCCTCCGAACGACACCCAGGTCGCCGAATACTGCTACCTGTTCTGCAACGCCATGGCGGGAGACGGCGAACGATTCCGGGTCGTCGGATCGCTCGAGGAGGTCGATCTCCCCGCGAGCAAGCGTTCCAGACTCTTCAAGGATTTCAACAAGGGCATCTCGCCCTTCCGGATCAAACGGGACAAGCAGCAAGTCAGCGCCAGCGTCACCATGGTCTACCGCGGCGACCTCTTCCGCGCCGAGTTGCAGCTGCTCCCGTCGGGCCATGTCGAGATGAATGGCGACACCCCGATCTGCCCTGCCTACGTCTGCCGCGAAGAACTGCACGGCAGCTTCCGAGTAATCCACGCCGAACCGTACGCGCACTCCTGAGGGGGAAGAAACCGGCCATGGCACTTCGCACACCCAGCATCAACCTCTCGGCGCTCAAGCTGCCCGAGACCCTGCCGAACCCCGGACTCCTGGTCGGATGGTCGCTCGAGCACGAACACCCGCACCGGGCCATCGGTTTCCATTACGGCGAGCCCGAAAAATCGCCCAAGACCGGCTACGTCGACCCGATCCAGCTATCGCGCGAGGGGCACCTCATCACCCTCGCTCCGACGGGCGCCGGCAAGGGCGTCGGCTGCATCATCCCGGCCCTCCTTCTTCATGACGGCCCCGTCATCGTCATCGACCCCAAGGGCGAGAACGTCGCGGTCACGGCCAGGCGGCGCCGCGAGATGGGGCACGAGGTCATCGTCATCGACCCGATGGGCATCACCGGTTTCGAATCCGCCAGTCTCAACCCGCTCGACCTCGTGGACGTCGAATCGCCCATGGCCATCGACGACGTCGCAGCCATCGTCGAGACGCTCTGGCACAGCCATGGCACAGCGCCCCGCGATCAGTTCTGGGTCGGCCGGGCGAAGCACCTCGTCACCGCGCTGGTGCTGCACACACTGATCGTCGAGCCCCCGGAGCGGCGCAACTTCGATACCGTTCGAGCCCTCATCGCCCAGACCGTCACCGCCGGCAACCCGCAGCCCGGCAACGGCCACAGCGGCCTCCTGCAGATACTCGCCGAAAGCCTCCACCCCGAAGTCCGGCGCATCGCCGGCAGCATTCTGGTGCCGGCGCGGGAAACCTTCGGCAGCATCGCATCGTTTGCGCAGGAACTCACCGACTTCCTGCGCGGCCCGGTCCTCGCGCAAGCCACCGGCAGCACCAGCTTCTCGCTCGACGCGGTCACCCGTGGCGACCCGCTCTCCATCTACCTCGTCCTGCCGCCCCACATGCTCGAATCCCACGGCCGCGTGCTGCGCCTGTGGATTTCGACCTTGATCGGCGCAGTCACGCGCCGGCGGCGCAAACCGGAGCGATCCACGCTGTTCATCCTTGACGAAGCGGCCCAACTCGGCGCCTTGCCGCAACTGCGGCAGGCCATCACCCTGCTGCGTGGCTACGGGCTCCAGACCTGGAGCTTCTGGCAGGACAAGAGCCAGCTGCAAATGCTCTATCCCCACGACTGGAAGACCATGGTCAACAACTGTCGCGTCCTGCAGTGCTTCGGTGCACTCAACATGAACGCCTCACGCGATATCGCAGAAATGACCGGCTTCGACACCCCCGAAGCCGTCCTCGACCTGCGCGAGGATGAAATGGTGCTGCAGCTCGCCGGCGACGACGCGGTGGTCGCACGTGTCCCGAACTACCTCAAGGACGAACCCTTCATCGGTCTCTACGACGAAAACCCCTATTACAGCGACCACGGCAGTGTCATGCCGCGGCCACACCCGATGGGAAAATATTTCAGCCGCGGCCAGAGCTGGGCAGAGAAGACAAACGGAAAGGAAGGCACAGCACACCCGCTGCCCGACACCGGCCCCGATGCGCTGCTCAACCGCCTGCTGGCGCGCGAAGCGCGCAAACGCTAACGCATCGGCCAATGACCGCGACCGGCTGGAGAGACGGATGAGCACATCCAAAGCAGACCACCCGCTGCAGCTGGAGCCCATCCCCTTCCCCGTTGCCCACCCGCTCTACTGGGCGGGCCCCACGGAAGACGCACTCAAGGTCGGCGATTGAACCGCCCCTGACACGCCAACATAACGGAAAACGCCGATGCTGCCTCACCTGCGCCAATACCTCACGAGCCACGGTGCGCTTGAAGACAAGCGCATCAACACCTGCCTGCGGCTGCTCGAGGACGAAGGCGTGACGAGCCTGGATGACGAGTGCCTGCTGCTGCTCGGCGAAGCCGGCATCGCGCAGGATTCGGTGTCGCGCTTCGGTGAGCTGATGCACGACTTTCTCGCGTCCGCTCATCGACCGGACGACGCTGCCGCCACGGCCCTCGCGAGCTATGCCGGACGCAATGCGGTACCCGCCCGGCGCCGCCTGAATGAACTGGCCGCCACCTGCGGACCCGCGCTGGCGGCAGTCGCCCTGCGGTGGCCCGCACCGCTCGCCCACGAGTTTCATCGCCTGCACGAAGAACTCTTGCACGGCAGCCCCATCACCGTGCTGTGGCAGCTGGACGACTGCTACGAGATGACGCTCAAGTTCCTCAGCCTGGCCCTGGCGGCGGACCTGCTGCAACATGGCGAAGCGGCCACACGGAAGCGGGTGCGCCAAGGCATCCTCAAGACACTCTCAGGCGGGGCCTGGACCAACCTGTGGACCGCCACCCTGGTCCGCCTGGGCAGCGAGCATCGCACCCTGCTCGCGCTGCCGCAGTTGGTCGATCCCGCGCGCTTCTGGGCCGGCAGCGGCAAGGGGAGCTTCCCTGACGCGTTCTCCGCGATGATCGCGCACCGCAATGCGACCAAGGGCCACGGCGCCCTGGGCTACGACCAGCTCGAGCAGGTCGAAGGCTTCGCGCCGCATCTGGGCGCACTGGCCCGGTTTGCCGAAGCCGGCCTGGCCGACTTCGATGACCTGCACCTCACCGACCCGGCCGAGGGCACGCCCTGGCTGGGCTGGCAGATGATTCGCGCGCGCCACGACCAAGACACCCGCCACCATGCCGACGAGGTCGCGCCGCTGAGCCTGGTCGATCCGCTGCGCGGTGCATCGCTGGAGCTTGCACCGCTCATTGCCCAGCGCCGTTGCCTGCACTGCGCCCGGCGCGACGTGTTCCTCTTCGACAGTTTCGCGGCCCGTGGTGAGGGCGGCATCTTCTACCTGCTCGATCACCTGGCCGGCCACCGCATGAGCCCTCATCACCATGAGGCGGAGGATCTGGGCGCGCTGCTCAAGCATCTGGACCTGGGTGATCTGAGCCAGACCGACGGCGTTCATCAGGACGCCATCTCCTCCGACTTCCAGCAATGGATGGTCCATGCACTCGAAGAGACCCGCTACCTGCCACCACGCTATCTGTTCGAGCCGGTGCAGGCGTATCTGAGCCAGCACGGCAAGGGCCTCGTCTTGCTCAGCGCCCCGGCCATGGTCGGCAAGAGCGTGTTTGCCGCCAATCTGGAAAACTGGCTACAGGCAAACCCGCCGGGCCGGCCCGACATCACCCGCTGGGTGGTCAAGTCTTTCGCCGCCAAACGCGGCGTGCTCGGTTCGCTGGATCACTTCGAGAACTTCCTCGATCGCGATGTGCTCGAGGCGCCCCGGGACGCGGGCGGCATCGGCATCAAACCGGACAAGAACCCCGTCGACATCAGGACGCTTCGCAGCGGGCGTGACGGGAGACCCGGCGTGGGCAGCTGGACCGGGGCATTGGCCCTGCGCCTGGGCGAGTTGCAGGCCTACGCCCGCAACGAGCGCCTGGGGCTGGTCATTGCCATCGACGGGCTGGACGAGTTGCCGGCGGATGCGGCCGACGACGGCCTGGGTGCGTGCCTCGATGCCGGCGCGCTGCTCGAGGTACTGCCCGATGACTGCTACCTCGTACTCACCAGCCGTCCGGCGCCGGAGTGTGGCGCGATCGCGCCGGTGGTCGAGGCCCTGGAACGCCGGCTCGATGGCGCGACGCTTCGCGAAGCGCGCAGCGCTGGCCTGCACTTGACGATCCACCCCGATCGCATGCTCGCCGACGCGGCTTCTGCCGACCCGCTCACCCGCGCCTACCGGACGCTGCTCGAAACCCTCTACGAGCAGCGACTCACCCATCGGGTCAAGGCCGAGGCGTATCGCCTCGCGGGCACCCTGGCCGGGGCCATCCACGCGGGCGCGCTCAAGGACGACTTCGCGCTCATCGTCACACGGCTCCCCAGGTCGTGGCGCCAGGCCGAGCTGCTCGAGCGCTGGCGCGCCGGGCTCGCCATGCAGCCGCAGCGCGGAGCACCCCACGCCGCCTCGGCCCGAACCCCGGGGCTGGAAGCGCATCTCGAGAGCCTGCTCGCCTACCGCCCCGAGCGCCTGCTGCCGACCCTGCTCGAGCGGGCCATGGGCCGCTTCGGTTATCTGGAGCACATCGTCCGGCTGCTCGAGGACGGCATCGTGCCGGCAACACGCGTCGACGCCCTGCCCAGGGGCGAACAGCTCTACACCCACTACCTGAGCGAGCTGCACCGCCTGCTCGAGCCGGCCACCCCCGCGAACGCCACCGCCCGTGCCCGCAGCCCCTGGCAGGACATCATCCGCGTGCTGTGCCTGTTGGCCGCTGAAGAGCGTGCCTACCAGGCCGAGTTGGCCGAGGTGGCGCGTTTCATCCCGCTGCCGGACTTCTCCGGCATCAGCCTGGCGGAGCTGGCCGGCGCACTCGACCTGCCGGAGCCGACCTACACGCTGCTCAAGCTGCTCATCCAGCTGCGCCCGCTGCTGGCAACCTATCGGCCGGGCAACGAGCGCTTCTCGAAGGTTGGGCTCGGGGTGCGCGACCTGATGGAGAGCCTGGCCGGCGCACACCCGGCAGCCATCGAATCGGCGCACCGGCAACGCTTCGGGCAACTTGCCGCGAACATGGACGAAGCCCCGCTCGCGCCGCTCGTGCAGGCGGCCTGGCATCGCAGCCGATACACGCGCCTTGCTGCGGCCACGGCGCACGAGGATGCGCTGTTCAAGCGGGTCGCTCAGCTTGCGGATGCGAGCGCCGAGGCCAGCCACAACATCGAGGCGATCCGCGCGTATTCCGCCAGCATCGCATCTATCGACCCGGCGCCCGCCTCCCGGCCCGATGACGAGACACCGCTCATCGTCGAGCGGATGCGCATCTCGCGCACCAACGCACTCGCCGCACTCGGGCAACACCAGCTTGCCATCCAGGAACTGGATGAGTTGGTGGATAGCATCGGTGCGTACATCGACGCGTCAGGCGAGCACTGCCCGCCGGCCTGGCGCGACGCCCTCGCCGCCGCATATGTGAATCGCGGCGTCGCCAGACGGAACACCCCGGGCCACGGGGCGCTCGCCGCCATTGCCGACTACGACGCCGCCATCGACATCCTCCGCACCCTCGTCGAGGCCCTCGGCGAGCACTGCCCGCCCGCCTGGCGCAACGACCTCGCCAACGCCTGCCTGAATCGCGGCAACGCCAGACAGGATGCGCCGGGCCACGGGGCACTCACCGCCATCGCCGACTACGACGCCGCCATCGACATCTGCCTAACCCTGGTCGACGCCCTCGGCGAGCGCTGCCCGCCCGCCTGGCGCAACGACCTCGCCGCCGCCTACATGAATCGCGGCAACGCCAGACAGCACGCGCCGGGCCACGGGGCGCTCGCCGCCATCGCCGACTACGACGCCGCCATCGACATCCGCCTAACCCTGCTCGAGGCCCTCGGCGAGCACTGCCCGCCCGCCTGGCGCAACAACCTGGCCGCCGCCTATGTGAATCGCGGCAACGCCAGACAGCATGCGCCGGGCCAGGGGGCACTCGCCGCCATCGCCGACTACGACGCCGCGATCGACATCCTCCAGGCCCTGCTCAAGGCCCTCGGCGAGCGCTGCCCGCCCGCCTGGCACAACGACCTCGCCGCCGCCTATGTGAATTGCGGCAACGCCAGACAGCATGCGCCGGGCCACGGGGCACTCACCGCCATTGCCGACTACGACGCCGCCATCGACATCCGCCTAACCCTGGTCGAGGCCCTCGGCGAGCGCTGCCCGCCCGCCTGGCGCAACGACCTCGCCGCCGCCTACATGAATCGCGGCAACGCCAAATACAATGCACCCGGCCACGGGGCACTCACCGCCATCGCCGACTACGACGACGCCATCGACATCCGCCTAACCCTGGTCGAGGCCCTCGGCGAGCACTGCCCGCCGGCCTGGCGCAACGACCTCGCCGCCGCCTACATGAATCGCGGCGTCGCCAGACAGGACGCACCGGGCCACGGAGCGCTCGCCGCCATCGCCGACTACGACGCCGCCATCGACATCGGTCTAACCTTGGTCGAGGCCCTCGGCGAGCACTGCCCGCCCGCCTGGCGCAACGACCTGGCCAAGGCACTCAGGAACCGCGCGCGCGCCTACGGGGCCTGTGATCGTGCAGAAGAAATGACTCGGGATCTCGAGCATGCGGAGGCGCTCGCGCCGTCAACCTCAGTGCGCGGCGCATGGTGGTTTCCGCCACTGCCGGCAGATCAGCTCGCATCGCTGGCAGCCGACGTCCCGGACATCCCCACGGCGATGCTGGATACGCTCAGGCAGAGTGTCGGCAGAAGCCTGGACATCCCTCAGGCCAGTCGCGCACATGCCCATGAAATTTGCTCGCTGCCGCACGCATGGCTGATCCGCCTGCACTGCACGGACGAGCAGGGCCGCCCACGCAGTGCGGCATTGCTGGCGCATCGCGATGCCACGCTACACCTGGATGGCACCGCGGCACCGCTTCATTTCGCCTCGGGACAAGGCTGGTGCCGCCTTGAGGACGCGGCTTCTGCGGCGGACTATCTCAGACTCTTCTGCAATCAGCTCAGCGCGCAGGACGGCGTCTTTCGCATTGTCGAGACCCCGGAGGACCTGCCCTGGAGCACCGCAGCCACGCGGGCAGCCCGGCAAGACCTGGCGGCACATCTCCTGCCACTGGCGCCGCACCGCAATGAAGACGGTAGTTTCGAGACCAGGGCGACGGTGCTCTTTGGCGGCGCCCTGTTCGCCGCCACCCTGAGACTCAAGCAGGGGCAGGTCGAAATGCTCGACGACGAGCCACTGATGAGCGACCTGCCGGTGCACCACCTGAGCGTGGACAAGGGCTGGTTTGTCGAAGCGGACGCGCCGCCCCACGACGCAGAGCACCCGGAAAAAAGGAACTGACCAACGATGGCGCTCCCCCTGATTGCCGACAACGCGGTGGTATTCCAGCTACCGTTCCGATTCGATCGCTTCCCCTGTGATGGCGCCGCCGACACCGCGGCACACCACGCGCCTTGCAACATCGAGTCGCGCCTCGGCAGCATCGAAATCGCGGCGCTGGCTGCGCTCGCCGGAAGAGCATGCCCGGCCGAAGGCGCGGCCCCGATCTGGCAGCAGCCGGGCGCTGCGGGCGCGACCGAGAGACCCCGCCAGACCCTGAGCGGCGACCTGTACCCGGTAGCCGCACGCATCCTCGAGAACGACACGCTCGAGCAGGGCGCCGGCTATCGCAGCTTCGAGATTGCACGCGCCGAGCGACGTCCGGCAACAGCCGGTGGCGGGCTGGCCGGGCCGCGGGCGGTGGACATCTTTGGTCAGCTCCGCTTGTACCTGCAGGCGCGCGGCTTCGATGGCGCGCCACCGGCCCTCACCCTGGACGATGCCTGGGTGCGGCTTCATGGGTCCGGCATCGGGGTGTTGAACCTCTCGCTGTCGCTGGCCGATGGCTGTGGCGACAAGGCGCTGACGCACGAGGGGTTTCTGCGCGCGATCCACTCGCTCTCGCAGGCAAAGGAGAAGGGCAAGACCAACCTGGTGCGCCATGCCGGGTACCTGCACGCCACCGTGACCGAAGACGTCGCCGGCGGCGACCTGCTGTGGCGCGACGTGAGCAATGGCCGCCTGGCGAAGGTCCCGGCAGAAATGGATGTGGTAACACTCGCCCTGGCGCGCAACGACAAGGGCCGGCCGACCGCGCTGTTCTATCGCGCCATCGCGGTCCAGCGCCATTCGTCGCCCGGGGAGACGGCCCACAGCAAAGCCACGCTGGAACAACTCGTCACGCTCGTGGCCCCGCCCCCAAGACGCCCGCAATCCGCAGGCACACTGGCCGACGATGGCGCTGCAAAGGCGACAGCCGACGCAAGAAAGCAGGGAAAGGGAAAGAAGGAAGAGGAAAGGATCGATCACGTCCTTCGCGCCGATGCGGGCAAGTCGCCCGGCGCGGACAACATCGGCATGCCCTGCCAGAAATCCGACCCGGCCGCCGCATATCGTCTGCTGCACGAGAATCCCGACGGCACGCTCGCGCTGTTTGAAGTGCTGCCAGCCCGAAGCCACCTGCTCGACTGGCTGCTGGCGCTGCTGCCACCCATGGGCAAAGCGATCTGGCCGCTCGGTGAACAGTGCCCGCTGGAAAGCGGTCCGACCGGGTTGGCGCCGGAGAGCGGCACCTCGAAGGCAACAGCCCCGGCCGCGCCGTACAGCCGCATGCGGCTCTTCACCTACACGGCGGTCCGGCTGGACCTGCCTGAACCCTGCACGATCACGGACGGGCTCAGCGCACCTGCGCGGGAACTCGGCTTTCGCCTGGCACGCCATTTCGACAAGCGCTACCAACCAACGACTGCGGAGATCGACGCGCACGTGTTTTCGCCGTTCTCGACGGTTCATCACTCGGTGGCGACCCAGGGGGCCAGCCTGGTGGTGTTGAACGACGGTACGGAATTTCTAAAGTCCTTTCTCGCAGACGCGTTCGCCCGTGCCTACCGTCCCATCGGCGAGATCTGCTTCCACGAATATCTCTACCTGCTCGAGCTTGTGCAGGAATCCGCGATTCTGCCGAGCGTTCCGGCCAGCGAGCACGACGAGCGACATCTGAATGGCCTGGTGGAATCGTTGGCCCGGTTCAGGCTGTTCTTTCGTTTTGCCAAGATCAGCCACATGGCGCACCACAACGAGGTGCTCCACCTGTGGCGGGAAAACCTTGGGCTGAACGTCATCGAGGCCGACCTGGCCCGTGACGTGGTGGAGGCCGAGCGGGTCATCCGGCAGCGCATCGAGCGGCTCGAAGCGGCCAACGAGAATCGCAAGCGGCGGTATTGGTCGTGGTTCTCGGCGCTCGCCGCGGCGACAGCTACCTTTGTGACCATTCTGAGCATCACCGATGTGGCCGTCGAACTCGAGTGCCCGAGCGAACAGATTGCGATGGCCTCGGGTCAGCTCGAGCCTACTGACGGACAGCTCGGACGTCGCCTCGACCTGGCCTTCCAGGACCAGCGGCTCGACGGCAAACCCTTCGCCGAAGCCTTTGCAGCACTCTGCAACAATGGCTTTACACGGGCGAAACCGCTTGCGAACTCGACAACACCCAAGGCGACAGATGCACCCTCTGCGCCGCCCGGCATCTTCGACATCCGTGACGATTCAGGATTTACCTGGCGCGAGCAGATTGCAAGCACGTGCACGCTGACCAGGCAGATCCGCGAATGCGCGCTGCAGGCGCCGCAGATGCGCCGCGGCGGTCTGATGATCGCCGGCCTGGCCGCCGCCGTCGCCTTTTTGCTGGCCTTCAAGCTGATGCCGAGGGGCGACTGAATGAGCCGGCCGGAGCATGATGTGCATACGCCGCTGCAGCGCCTGCGCGTGATCGCCGACGTGCATGGGGAGGCCGAGGCGCTGCTACGGGCGGCCGATGTCGCACCCGACCGCCACCTCGTGTTGCTCGGCGACCTGGTGGACTACGGCCCGGAGTCGGGCCGGACGCTTGGTATCGCGCTGGATCTGATCGCGTCGGGACGCGCCACGCTGGTCAGGAGCAACCACGACGATCGACTCTATCGGCACCTGATAGGCAATCCGGTCACACCGTCCGAGATGCTGACGACAACGCTCGCGTCCATCGCCGAGGCGGGCGGCGCGGCACTGGCCCGGCGCTTTGTCGCGGCGTACCAGGCAGCGCCACTATGGCTGAACGTCGGACATTACGTGCTCGCCCACGGCGCCGTCGATCCGCTCATGATCGGGCTTGACGCGCCGCCGGCCGACATGCCGCGCCGCATCCGGGACAGGGTGCGCTGGCTGGCGCTGTACGGCGAGGGCCGGCTGGCACCCGGGCAGGAGCGACCGATTCGCACCTATGACTGGGTCGATCAACTGCCAGCGGGCACGACGGCAATCGTGGGGCACGACATTCGATCCACCGATGCCCCGCTGGTCGTGCATGGTGCGTTGGGCGGCAGGGTGTTTTTTCTTGATACAGGTTGTGGAAAAGGCGGCCATTTGAGCACGGTCGACCTACCCGAAGAGCACATCGCCCCATAACATATGCCATCCATCCTGAAACCAGCCCCCTCGGGAACCGCCTGTCCAAGCGACAGCGCCCTCCCGCGCAATCTCGTGGAGCCCACCATTGTCTTCGTCCAGCCAGGCCCAGCCAGGGCACGATATCCGCGTCGATGGGCACAGGATCAATTTCATATTCGGCTACCGCCTCCTGCCGGCGCCGAGCGAGAGATCGCCCGGAGAAGACCTGCGCAGCCGGCTGGTCCACAGCTGCCACCACGGCAAGCGTGCGCTGCTTCGCCAACTGTGGCGCCATGCGCCATCGCTCTGCCGACGCTTCAGGGTCGCTCAGGCAACGGTGGCGGACAGCGACGCGCTGAGCGTCAGCGCGCGGGCCTACGGCCGGTGGCTTGAGTCCCGCACCGACGGCGATCTGCGCCAGCGGCTCGACTCTGCGCGCGAGGCGGCCTCGAAGAAGCATGCGCTGTGGCGGCAGATCGATGCCGGCACGGCCCGCAATGCGCTCCACCAGGACCTGGCGCCGGCAGTCGATCGCATTCTCCACGGCGCCGGCGCATCGAAGGTCCACGACTTCGTTCGTGCGGCCTACAACGGCGATCTGCCTTTGCAGTGCGAACGCGGCGCGCTACCAGGCCTCTTCGCACTCGCGCTGGGCGTCACGGCGCACGCGCGACTGAAGGCGCAGGGCATCCCGCCCGAGCTGGTCGAGCGCTTGTGCGTTGTTCCCGAGGCAATCACCCTCTATCGCCCGGCGAGCGGCATCGTGCTGCTCAATCTGGGCCTGCGCTTCGTTGACGGCACCAACGAAAACACGCCGCTGCCACTCCCGCTGGTCGAAGAGGCGCTGTATGCCCTCGGTCATGCCGCGGATCGGGGGCAGGCGCTCGCCCCCGTCTGCAGCGAGGCCCGGCCGTGCCTGGAGGATCTAGAGCAAGGCGAGCTGTGCGTCATCGACGAGGGGCAGAAGTTCGGCCTGCGCAAGGCAACCGAGGCCGAACTGACGACGCCGGCCAGCGAGGGCTGCCTGAAGCCCCGGCGCCTCGCACGCGCAGTCGGGCGCAGCACGGTCAGGACGCCCGTCCTGCTCGAAACCGACATGCCGCCCGTGAGCCTGCAACAACTGGCCCGTGCGCTTGTCGGCTTCGACAAGGCCGCAAACGCCGATGGCGCGCTCGAAGCCGGCCCCGGCAACAGCGGCTTTGGCCTCATCGAGGAACTTGGGCCGACCGACCACGGCAGGATCTTCACCTTTTCCGCGGTTCAGTGTGCCGCCGAGACCCCGCTCGAGGCCTTGCCCGCCGCCGCCTACCGCCTGAGCCGGCGCTTCACCACCGATTACGCACTGGCGGCCGAGGACGTCGGGGGCGGCGCGGTACGCACGTTCGACAACGTCGTGCATGCCTTCGCAACCCAGGGCGCCGCGGTGGTCACACGCAGCGGCGAGCCGGAATTCCTGAAGCAGTTCATCTCCACCGGTGCGACCCCGACCTACCTACCGCTGGCGCTGGTGGCCTACCACGAGTATCTCCAGTTGCTGCATCTGACGCAGGACTGCGCCTTCATCCCGAACCGCTCACGCCCCGGGGAAGATCACGAACGCGCCAACCACCTGCGCTACGAACTGGCCAAGTTCCGGCTCTTCTTCCGCTTCTCTCATGTAAGCGATATCGGCCACCACAACCGCATCCACCGTGCCTGGCGCGAGGCGCTGGACCTCGACCGCATGCTCCACGAGCTTTCTCTGGACGTTGCCGAGGCTGGTCACGTCCTTGCCGAAGAGCGCGAAAGCCAGTGGAAATGGACGCGGGCCATCGCGGGTGCAATCGGTTTCTTTGTGGCGACCAAGGAAATCCTGGAGGTGATACTGAAGCTCGCCTACCCGGACTACGAATGGTTTCTGGTCGCCTTCAAAGCCGATGGACGGGCCTGGGAGGACGTGGAGTCGGACCCCGCCTACCAGGCGGCGATGCACTTCTACCACAGCGCTCACGCCTGGGAATATGTCATTTTCGCGCTTGCCATCCTCGCCGCGATCCTGGGCGCTCGCATCGCATGGAAGAAAGGACCGCAACTCGAGGAGTAGCCCCTGCGCGCAGTCGTGAACCTCGATTTCGCGTGACGGACACCCGTCTGGAAACCGCACCCTAGTGGAACTGTTCGATGAATATCCTCACCCTGGTGAAGTCGGCAAAAAAACACGTCGAGGCCGGCCGGATCGAAAAGCCGTATGGCATTCCCGTCATGGAAAACATCGCGGACCGGATCTCCTCCTGGTTCGAAGCCGAGGCGGACGACCTCGCGCCGCCGGCGGCAATTGAACTGCTGCGCAGACTGACCTACGAAGCGGGTTTGCCGTTTGATCTCGAGGATGCTGACAAGCTCAAGTGGCTGTTATCCCTGATCGATCGGCTGGTCGGTCCGAAATCTCCGCGTATCCAGCGATCCGACTGGCCGGTGCCAATCCAGTTTCGTATTCGCGGACTTTTCCGGGGCTCTGCACTGCTGGCCGACTATGTCTTGCTGTATGAAGCCTTGATTCACTTCCATTTCGTGGCCGTGGCCAGCCAGTTCCTCTGGTTGAGCCAGGAGATCGACAACAGGCAGCCCACCGGCCTCCTCCCGGCGACCGCCGCCATCGGCGAGAAGATCCTGTTCGCCACGCTCAACGACGCCAAATGCATCGGTGGCGGGCGAAGCTGGTTGCACCGGGCGGCCGGACTCTCGCGCGCAGGCCACGATCTGCTGCTTTCGGTCACCGACGACGATCTACAGGTACCGTTTCCCGAGTTCTTCGGAATCCTCGAGCCGGAGCAGCTCGTTCTCCACACTTCTTTCGGAACAGGTCCGAACGACTCGCAGATCATCCGCGAGGGCGGTGCCGCATTTGGTGTGTTTACCCTGATGCAACAGGTCCGCAACGTACTGTTTGGCCATCACGAAAGAGATCTGACATGCCAGATACCCGAGGCGATTGCGGAGGGGCTGTCCGTCGTTCTGCGTGTCATGTGCGATTTGATGCGCCCGTATCTTCGGCTCAATCTCGCTCTGACGGGCTATGACAATGAAGCAAGGCTGGGCATCGAGCTTCAATGGTTTGCGCCGGATGGCGAAGCCATGCAACCCGACAATCACGAGTCCCGCAGGGAATTTTTCGCTGTGTGGGGCAAGCCCCCCGAACCGGAGGCGCCGATTCCCGCGCCGACACCACCGACAGTGGATGGCTGGAGTTGGGAAGATTCGCTGCTCCTCGTCGACCCGGAAGCGGCGCGGGAGCGTTATCTGTATCTGATGCCGATGGGTTGCCGCGATCTGCACAAGACACTGCAGGGCCGGATCGTACCGGGGCTGCTCCACAGCGTGGCCTGGCGACGTCTGCCGGGTACCGGGCGCACGACGATCACGATCGTGCAGCGCCGCTACCTCGACACCCACGAACTCACCGACACCTGGCAGGACGGCCAGCGGGACCGCCCTCTGGATTCATCACCGGCCCACGAGAACGTGCGAACGCTCGTTGAGCGTATTCAGCAGAAATACGAATTGCCGATGGCGCTCGAGTTGGTCGCGGCCGAGACCGAGCGCATCAGCCGGACCTTCGACCTCAATCACGGCGAGAAAGCCCTGGCGATTGCGCGCACCACGATCCCGCGCCCGGCCGAAGTCACGCGCATTTTCGAACACGCACACAGCCTGGCACGCAATGCGGTGGGCGCCACGCGACTGGTTCTGATCGGGCCATCGGGTATCGGAAAAAGCGTGCTGATGGCGCAGATGTATGCGCAAGTTCGTGAGCATGCGCTGTTCTTCACCATGGATAGTGCTCCCGAACCAGAATTCGAAGTGACGCCGCCAGTCGGGAGCGGCGAGGCTGACGACCTCGCGGATCTCGGCGAGAAGCCGCCATCCATCGATGTCGCCGCACCCTCGCTCGGCAGTGCAAGACAGGAACGCAGTATCGGTATTCCCGTGCGGATGCACTGGCTTGCTTCGGCGCGACGCCTCATGGGGAAGCCCACCCCCCAGGCCACGCTGCAGGCTGCGGAAGTCCAGCGTCAGCTGTCGGCCTTGCTGCACCAGTCGCGAGACGCCCACCCCGATGTTCCGTTCTTCATATTCATCGACGCGGTCAATCAGGCGGTATCGCCTGACAATCTGTTGCAGGGTCTCCGACCGTTCTCATCGCTGCCGCGCAACGTCATCATCATCGCCTCGTCGCAGGACATCGAACAGGTCCTGATACGACTGAGCGAGAACGGAGCCGAGCCCTGGAACCGATGGGAAGCCGAGGCCATGGCACTTGAGCTTACCTCGTCGATGCTGCTCGGCGCGTGGGGTGACACGCCGAGACCCACTTTGTCGCCAGATTTCCTGCGCACCATCCATGCCAGAAGCGGCGGGATGCCGTTACTCCTGCAGCACTGGGGCACCCTGCTGAAGGATCTTTACCGATCGCATCCGGCAAGTGCGCAGCAGGACCTCCTTGGCTTTCTCGACAGTCCCAGCAAATCGGCCCTTCCCGCAACCTACTTCGACAAGATGACCCGGGCTTGCGCCGACTTCGTCCCGCGCCGCCTTCCCGAAGCCGTCATGTGGTGTCTCAGCATGGTTGCCCGGCCGATTTCGGAGCGCAAACTTCTGAATGCGGTCTCGGCGCTTCGGCCCTTTATCCCGGAAGTTCCTGCCATTTCCCGTGCGTCCATCGAGGCGGCACTGGCGAGGCTTGGCGGCTATGTGATTGGTGAGACTTCAGGTCTAGAGCGGGTCTGGCGGCCCGCCCATCCAATGGTTGGTGAGGCCTGGATAGACCATTTCGGCAACGAAGAAATATCACCGGGGATCAACCAGGCCCTGCTCGGTTTCGGGGCACAACCAGCGGTATCCACATGGCCCACCCTCGATCTCGTCAACTGGCTTGAAGAGGTGTTCGAATTCAGCCCGCGCTACACCACCCTCGAGGTTGGTCAGAAGCGCGAGATCGTCGACTTTCTCCTGGTCTGCCTCGAACGTCTCCCGGAATTCACGTCCAACCGCCACCGCTCGCTCGAGTTGCTGGGCGAGAAGGCCTGGCTGCTTCACAAGGACAAACGCACTGAAGAGGCGCACTCCTTTGCTTCGGAGGCCATGTCTTGGTCGGATCGATTCGTGCGCGAGAACAGCCTGAACCCGGCCGAGCTGGCAGAGCTTGAATGGGGACGGGCGGACATGTTGTCGGTCCTGGCGATCATCGAATGGGCTCAGGGCTCGCGCGACGCGCAGATTGCCCGTTTCGAATCGGTCCTGTCACTTCGGCTCGAAGTCCAGCCAAAACTCGCAAGGTGGTCCGACCGACACCAGGCCCAGCTTGCCAGCGCGTTCAGAAACACCGCGGTGGTGCTCGGCTCATGCGGCAGCTTCGATCTTGCGCTGGGCCCGGCC
The DNA here is from genome assembly GCF_009800965.1 of Cognatazoarcus halotolerans. Classification (GTDB taxonomy): domain Bacteria; phylum Pseudomonadota; class Gammaproteobacteria; order Burkholderiales; family Rhodocyclaceae; genus Cognatazoarcus; species Cognatazoarcus halotolerans. The sequence continues at coordinate 180,010 of NZ_WUAF01000004.1, forward strand.
AGCCAGGCCATCGAACTGCGCGAACAGATCACATCCGATCAACCCAACTACCGCACGAGCCTCGCCGAGGCTTATTGCACCCGGGCCTGGAACCTGGCCTCACTTGGCAGGCACGAGGATGCCTGCGCGGACTATGGCCGAGCCATCGAACTCTACGGATCCATCGAACTGAGCGACACGGATAACACCCATAACCTGGTTCTGGCACATAACAATCGCGCCGTCAGCTACGCGAATCTGCATCGCGAGGAACCGGCGATCGACGACTACGGGCGAGCAATAGCGCTTTGTGAGCGACTCGACCTTGCCAATCCAGAGTACCGTGACACGCTGGCGATGGCGCTGCACTGGCGGGCGATCTCTTACAAAAACCTCAGCCAGTTCCAGCTGGCCGCAGAAGATTTCGCGCGTGCAGCCGAGATCTACGACGCCGGGGAGATGAGCGCGGGCACCCTGAACAATCTCATCAATTGCAAGCTCGAACTCGCGCGTTGCCTCAGGTCGGCCAGGCGCGTGGAGCAGGCAGTCGCGGCATGCGACGATGCACTCGCCGTCCTCCAGCGCTTCGAAAGCTCGCCGGTGGCGGAGCGCCATCGGCCTTCGGCACGGAAGCTGCTCCTCGAACTGTTGCGAGAATCGGGCCAGTACGACCTTCTACGCGACCTGCTTCTGATGGAAACCGACGAGTCGGTGTTCTTCGAGCATCGCGAGATCGGCGCTTTGCTGAGCCAGCCCGTCGATGCCAGCGAACAGCAAATCCTGCCGTTCTGCGATGAACCGGGCGGCCTGCCGCTCACCGCGTCAATCGCACCCGATCAGCGGGATTGGGTACTCGACGAATGCGGTATCCACCCGTCGACGTACGCCGCAATCCGCGACCGCATAGAGATCAGGAACGCACCTCTGTCTTTCTACCCGGGAGCGCATCTTCTGGCACTGATAGACCCCGGACGGCCCGGTCGAAACGAGATATTCGCACTCGCCAGGTTCGGTCAGGAGATCCGCATTCTGGACTGGTCCAATGGCCCGATCTACGCGGCCAACACCACCTGGCAGATTGACCTGTCCGACGAGGGGAAAGCGCGGGACTACCTGCAGTTCTTCTTCCGCTTCGTGCGCGGACGCCACGGCAGGTTTCTCATCGTGCAGCGGGGTGCGGACATCGCCTGGAACGCGGAGGCGACTGCAGAAGAGCGGGAAGCATGCGCCAGCAGGATTCAAGCGCTCACCCGTTTGCAGACCGATGACGACGGGAAGATCGTCTTCGGTGGGCAGATCATTTTCAAGGACTCCCTGTTCGGGACAAGAATGTCCATCGATCTCGGCGTGGTGGATTGCAGCAAAAGGGGGCTCGTCGTCATTTCCGACGAGGAGATCCTGCAGGAAGACCTCCATGTCCGCGAGGACGCACCGCCGTGGCTCCTGCCCGGTAACCGAGCATCCAGTGCGGCTCCCGCCAAGGCGGCTCGACCGACTGGAAATCTGGACAAGATGACCGAAGCGCAGCTCTACGCGCTTCACGAGCTCGGCCACGTATTCGACTCACCCAGACCGGATGATGACGTCCCCAGCCCACTGATCTGCGAGGAGCCAGCAGGCCTGCTTCTGCACAAGCGACTTCCGGTCCAGCAACGGGACTGGGTGCTCGATCAATGTGGCTTTCATCCGTGGACCTTCGATCGATTGCGAAATCGCATCGAGATCCGCATGGCCACGCTTCCTTTCTACCCAGATGCTCACCTTCTCGTCCTGATCGATTCGGCCAGAAACGGACGGCGCGAAATCTTCGCACTCGCCCAACTCGAAAAGAGCTTGCGCGTACTCGACTGGTCGAACGGACCGATCTACGAGGCGAATGCCGACTGGAATCTGGCTATTTCCGACGAGGCCAGTGCCATCGCCTATATCCGCCTCTTCTTTCAACACGTCCGGGGAAAGCACGGTCGTTTTCTTCTGGTAGAACGGCCGGCCGACATTCGATGGAGCGAACTGGGTGCTGCCGAGCAACAAGAGGCGTGCGCGCAGATCATTCACCCGATACGTCCCCTGGACGCCTGTAACGGCGGGCGGATCGGATTCTCGGTGACCATACTTTTTCAGCGCGTCCTTTTCGAATGCCTCGTCGAAGTCGACACCGGACGTGATGACCCGAAGCAGAAAGGCCTCGTTACCCTGTCGAACGAACAGGTTCTGCTGGAAGATCTGAACGTGGAAGAGGACGGCCCGCCGTGGTTACGGCCATGAGCCTCACCAGTCCCCCCGAAATCAGTACAAGGGGCGTGTTGTACCCCTATCGGGGAAGGAGTCCGGACATGAAAAGGAGATTCTGAAGGACCGATCATCGAGCCCCTGAAGCAGGCGGACGGCCATGATCCAGTCAAGAAATCGAGGCATCAGAATGGATTCAGCGACGGGTCCCCCTACAACAGGTGCGTCATCTACTGCGTCACGAGCGTCCCGGAATCTGCCGGTGGCACCCTACGGACGCTGTTTCCCAATACATCGGGCGGACCGAGATCGCCGAGGCGCTGGTTCAGGAATGCACGGGTGCGCTCAAGCCACCGGGTGCGAGAGATCCAGCAAGCAAGGACGAGCCCGCGGAATGATGAACTGGGTCTGTCCGAAGGAGGGACCGTTCCCGACTCGCATCATTCCGCTCGCAGACTCAACCCCGGGTCGGAGGGCAGCGCGGCGAAGCTGTGATGCTCGCGGCGCGAGGGAACGGCGTCCATGTTCGTGGGCAGCCAGTCCATGATCGTCGCGATATGCTCGTCGTCCGAACCGACCCGCGTCATGGTCAGGCACATCCGCGTATCCGGAGCATCTCCGTTCATTTTCCCGATTTCAGACATCGCCGACGCATAGGCGCGCTCGAGTTCGTCGGCTTCAGCCGCCACCTGGTAGATATTGGTCGCGAGCGCCCCGACCTCGTCACCGCTTGCACGACGCCAAACTCTTTGTGCGGCAACAAGGCTACCCCTGGTGATGCATAGCGCGTCACCCTCGAAATACATTTCGAACCTCTCCGACAGGCCCACCCGTTCACTTCTATTGACCACCAGGGCCAGACGATTCATCGAGAGCCCGACACCGCTGGAGGCCTCAACGATCAGAACGTTGCGGCAGCTTCGACCATCGCCGCTTCGCTCGACACACCAGAACGGCTTGCGCTGCGCAAGTTCGATGATGTCAGCCGCCAGCAACCGGGCCTCGGAAATTGGAACAGCTCGTACCAGGGACGGTTGAACCGTCACGCCGGCTATCGAAGAACACAACAGGAGTCGAAAAGCTGAATACAGAGGACGCTTCACATTACCACCCGGCCGTCGTTGAAAATTTGGGACACTTCTGGGACCATTCAAGCACAGAACAGTAACAGATGAAACCGGAAAAATGACCAAACCCTCTCAACACACTCTCACTGAACATCCGCCTGAACAAACCTATCTCAGCCGACAAGAGCCAACCGCGTACACAAATGAGCCCCGCCACTTTCGAAGTGCCCAAAGCCAACATATCGTTTGCCCCGCCATTCGAGACCTGACGTCATCTCGATTGAATTCAGCCGCCCCTCGGGACATGCGATGACACCCATGCCCGAAAACCCTGCATGCGAAGCCACCCGATCCACCTCGCAATTCCCCGCGACACCCCGAGCCACGGTGCTTTCGAGGTACGGCGGTTGCGGAAACGGGATTGTTCAACAGCTTGCCTTTCCGGTCTGCGATTGCGTCACTTCACGTGTGCCGGATGCAATGACGCTCAACGTCGTCGAGTTCGAGAACGGAGTCGTCGTGTGCGCCATGTTCCCCCTTGGGCTGCGGAACACCTCCACCGACATCTTCGCGCGCATCGCTCGACTTGCCGCCAAGGGAATGGAAATCGACCATATAGGAGACGAGCTCAGCGGCACGACCGGCTCACGGATCGACGTATTCCAACCTGTACTTCAAGCCGAACGGCTCATGGGGAAATACCCTCTATCCGAGTTGGTCGAACGCGTTTGCGAAAGAGCGTTCGAGGCGAGCCACGTGGGCGGCATGGCACTCGCCTTCATCTGGAAGCTTGACTTCCAAGCCCGTCTGAAAGAGTTCAGCGCTGGACTGAACCCCTCCCTTGTGGCCATCAGCATGCCGCGTTCAGAGACCGACGTAACACGCCGACCGCCGCGTGAAACCTACATCGACACGCGAATCTACAACTTTCTGACAGCTCCGAAAGGGCAGGCGCGAGCGCGCCGAATCACCTTTACGCAAAAACACCCGGTACTCGCAGACATTCTCTCGCAGGGCGGTGGCCCGGAAATGGAGGACATCCGCCGCCGAATCGACTGCGGTCAATCGGTCTGGCGTGACCTTGCCCAGCGATTCGGGGTCGCGCCGCACACCGTCCGGCGTTTCGGAACACTCCCCTTCCGACTGAACGCGTTCCGTCGTCAAGAGGATGCTCTGCTCACGCTGGACGCACTGTGTCCCGAAGACCGCCCGATCAACGTAGACGCGTGGCACCACTTTGCCAGACTCACCGAAGCAGCCAGCGCCTTTGACGAATGGCCCTTGCACTCGCTGCTCGCACGCGCCTGGTGCCGCGAGAAATCGCTCGCGGCCCGCGTGACATCGCCGACTGGTCGTCCGCAGGTGCAGGCCTTCATGCCAAGACAGACAGATGAGGAGAACGTCGAGGGCATGCGAAGCGCCATGCTGAGAGCGCTGGCTGACCGCACGGAATTGGGCTACAACGACCCGAACAAAACTCATCCAGGCATCCGGATAGTCGACCATTGGCTGCTTCGCCAAGGAACAACGCGCTTGGCCACACTTGCGCATCGCTGGCGCAAGCGGCGAGCGGAAATTCTCGGCCTGTCGGGGCCATTCCAGCTCAGTGCGACACGCAGCCCAAGCATCATCGACGCACCGGTAGACATGGGCGAGCGCAGCCTGATCCAGCTCCTGTCCAATGATGCCTTGAAGCGGCAGGGAGAAGCACAAACGAACTGCGTTGCCCGCTACAGCGGTCGAGTCTCGAACGGTCGAAGCCTCATTTTTTCCGTGATCGACAACCACACGGGCAAGGTGTGCTCGACCGTTGAGTTCGAGATTGTTCAAACCGCCTCAACCGATCTTCGCCTTTCCGTCGTCCAGCACTTCGCGGAAAGGAACCGATGGCCTTCGAAAGAATGCCGCCAGGCCGTGGCCGACTTTGTCCATCTGTCCAGAGAGCAAACCCTGCAGGCTCGTTTGAAGCGCTGCTGGGATTGGCTGACCGATCTTGAAACTCAGGGTTTTGATCAAGAGCGAATCGTCGACGCGAATCTGGCAGCACTTAAGCGCGAAGTCACGGGCGCGAAAGGCTTCACCGTCCTTCGGAACAAAATCGCTCGTGCATTGGCTGCGAGATGACCTCAGAAGTCTGCCGCTTGTCGACAAAAGTAGCCACCAACAACTCGCGAAGTTCGACACCCTGCTCGTTGCCCGGGTTGTCGCGGTTACGCCGCAACAACCATCGAGAACGCTCGAGCACCTGACGTTGGGCGGGTGCGCGGTGTAACGCGTTGCTTGATCGCTCCTCGCCCGGCAGACCACGGCCCGACCGAAGCGGAACTACGACGTGACACAGGTCGTAGCCCGCAGCTGCATTTGGGTGATGGGCGGGCACCTCTAGATCGAAGGCGACGCCCAAATCCACCGCGACCGCTTCGACCCAGGCACGTATCCTCGTTGTGATGCTTTCGCCCGCATCAAGCCAGTTCAGGCGCTCGACCTCACGCCCGCTACAGTGGTAGCGGGCGTGCCGGCAAGTCGGTACGTTCAGCCAAATCCGTTGATCAAAACAGTCCCGATCGGGCATACGTCGGCGCTGCCGCAGTGCCCGCGAGGAGCGTGACGTGATGGACCCTCGGAGAGGGAGACAAGCGGCGAGCCGCCGGCTCGCACCTCGAATGAATCTACGACATGGCCTTCCCGGAAGACCAGGCCCAACATGGCGTCTGACATGATGACCAAGAGAACGGGGGCTGGTTTGTTTGGCGACTGCCGATATACCAACCTCCGATCCGTCAACCACTATTTCCCCCTGCGAACGCGAAGAACCACAAAAAATCCCCTCCGCGACCGTGCGGACGCGAAGGGGCGGAGGTCGACCGACATACCCGGGGAGATCGGGCAGCTATCGGTCGGGAGGGAGAGATCTGCGGTAACTCAGGGCATCTGACCGGACGCAGGGGCGGCCCGCGCGGCGATTTCGTCCTTGCGCAAGGCACTGGCGGGTTCGCCGCCAATCGCCCAGTCTTCCGGCCGTACCAGCCGGCAGGCCCCGCGCACATGCTCACGCCTGACGCCAAGAACTTCGACCAGCAACTCGGTAAAGTCCTTCAAGAGGCGCTGACGCTGCGCCAGCGAACGGCCTTCGAGGACGATGAACTCGAAGAACGGCGCATGCACCTTGTTGACCGCTGCGAGCTCGCCGGCGATCGCGAAACGTGACGGTGAGTGCGTCGTGATGAACGCGCGCACGCGGTCCATTGGCGCGCCAAGCACCTCCGCGTAGAGACGACACGCCGAAAGCAGCAGCTGTTCGTCCTGGCCGGGCGAACTCGCCCCTTCGAGCAAGTGGAAATTGACGACTGGCATCTGTCTTCTCCTTATGGCTCAGGGCAGACCACGGCGGCGGCCCGAGTCGAGCATCAGGGTCGAGCCGGTCATCGCGTCCGCGCAGGGGTCGAGTAGCATGCTCACCGCCCAGGCCACTTGCTCCGGTGTGGTGAAGGCGCCGATCGACGACTCTTCCCTCAGTTCGTCCAGCACCTCGTCGACGGAACACGCGCGCTGCTCGGCACGCGCCCTGGCGACATTGCGCAGACGCTCGGTATCGGCCGGCCCCGGGGCAATCACATGGCTGGTGATGCCGCGCGGGCCGTAGGCCAGGCTGAGCTGGCGGGACACGTTCACCAGCGCCGCGTTGGCCACGCCCGCCGAGGCGGCGTAGGCGGTGGGCTCGAGACCATAATGACCACCGATGGCGACGATGCGGCTGCCTTTCACGAAACGCTCGTCGGCCGCTCGGCAGAGACGCAGCAGGCCACCGACCTTGATGTTCACCGCGTCGACCATAGTGGCGGTCGGGGCGACGAGGATGCCTCCCGCGACGCCGACGCCGGGGCCGTGCACCACGGCACGCACGGGGCGGTCGAGCACTTCCTTGATGGCGGCGATGGACGAATCCTCCGAAATATCGGCCACGGCAATGCCGATGGACGGCTGGCGGGCCTGCAGTTCGGCCAGCGCAGCGGCGCGGCGCGCCACGGCAACGACCTTGAGGCCGGCATCGACCAGACGGTCGACCACCTTGTTGCCGAAGGCACCAGTGGCGCCCACCACGACGGCGATCTCCGTGCGATCCGCATCGCTATCGATCCTGCTCACGCTATGCTCCATCTCGTCCCCTTTCGATCAGGTAGTGACGCCCAGGAAACTCTCGGGCACGTGCAGCGACTGCGAGAAGGCGGCCAGCCCCAGGTGATCCATGGTCCAGGTCAGCTTGGGACTGTCCGGGTAGCGGGTGTGGCCGCCCACGAAGATCTCGTTGCGGTTGCCCGACGGATCGAAGAAATAGATCGTCTTCACCGCCGTGATGCCGTGGCGGTCGTTCTGCTCGATCGGGATGCCGTACTTGCCCATCAGGTCGCCCGCGTATACGTGATCTTCCGTGGAGTTCAGGCGGAAAGATACATGGTGGAAGCGTCCCGCCTCCGGGTGCACGCCAAAGGCGATGTCGTGGGCCCGGGATGAGCAGCTGAAGAAGGTCAGGATCTGGTTGCCGCCGAGCTGGTCCACGAGTTCTTCGGCCAGATCGAACTCGAACACCTCGGCAAACAGGCGCGCCGCGTCGGCCATGTTCGGACCAACGATAAACACGTGATCGAGCCCGTAGATGCGCATGCCGCGGATCACGCCCTCGTCGGGCAGGGTGCCCGGATTCACCTCGCCCAGGGTATTGCCCACCTGTGTCTTTTCGGCATACAGATGCATCTCGTGCCCGGTGGGGATGCGGAACCTGAGGCGACGACCGCTCTTTGGATAGACGCCGGCATCCACGAAATCGGCGAAGCTGAAATAGCTGCCGGCGGCGGGCAGGCGCGACTTGCGCCACTCCATCTGGTAATAGGCGCCCAGCGTCACGTCGGCGTTGATCTGCAACTGGCCGGAAATCTGTCCGACCGGCCGCGCGACTTCCTTGAACTGCGAGTTCGGCACCGACAGCGCGCGTGCCAGGTCGAGGGGCGTCTGTGCACCGGCGATGCCGTTGCTGCCAAAGAACAGGCTCTCGCCGTAGAGCTGGGTGAAGCGACCGGCCTTGAGGTTGAGGTTCATGCCCGAGGGCGCCAGGTTGCCGTACACGAAGGCATCGAGAAACTCGGCCTTGCGACCGTGCAGCTGCTTGGTTGCACGCGTGAATTCGTTGTACGGCGCCGAGCGCTGGTTGACCAGCGCCCCGCCGAGCGCACCCGGGTTGTCGTTCGACTCGTTGTACACCTGGTCGTACCAGGCAGCGCCGCTGAGGCGGAACCCCATGTTGCGCTTGAAGCGCACGTCGAGTTCGGAGAGCAGGTCGAGGCGATTGGAGATCAGGCCGCGGTCAAAATTGAGGTCCCCGTCATTGGTATTCGCCTGCGGCCCGATCGAGTTGTCCGCCACCTCCGAGTTCACGCCACGCACCCGCCAGCCGGCGCTGTACTTGACGGTGTTGTCCCACGTCATGCGGACATCCGGGTTGCCGGTGTCGATCTGGAACGCCGAGGCCGCCCCGCTCGCCACGACTGCAGCAGCCGCGATGAACGGCACCGCGCCGCGTCTGGAAACGGAGTTGCAGGGACGCTTTTTCATGTCTTCCTCCTGATGCGCTTTTTGTCTGAATCAGCTGCCCGCTCTGCTTGCGGCGACGCTACGCGGCCGTGGCGGGATGAGCGGAAAGTTATCGATCGAGAGGATTACCGTCCAATACCATTATTCGGACAACGCAATACCCTGGAGGTATGATCCGGACAGCCACGTACCCCGGAGGGAGCCCGACCATGGATCTTCGCCACCTGCGCTACTTCATCGCCGTCGCCGAGGAGGCCAACATCGGTCGCGCCGCGACCCGCCTGCACATCTCGCAGCCGCCGCTGACCCGACAGATCCAGCAGCTCGAGGAGGAACTGGGCGTCACGCTCTTCATTCGCACCCCGCGCGGCATGGAACTCACGCCGGCCGGCGAGTTGCTGCTCGACGAGGCGCGCAACATCCGCTCGCTGGTCGAACAGGCCACCGAACGCACCCAGCGTGCGGGCCAGGGCAGGCTCGGCCGTCTCGATGTCGCGATCTTCGGCTCGGCCATCCTCGACGTGATCCCGACGCTGCTGCTGGCCTTCCGCAACCGCTACCCCGACGTGAAGGTGGTGCTTCACAACATGACCAAGAACGAACAGATCGAAGCCCTGCGGCAGCGACGCATCTCGGTCGGATTCAACCGCATGCTGGCGCCGCACGAGGACATCGGCACCCTGCTCGTCACCACCGAGAACCTGCTGCTCGCGGTGCCCACCGAACATCCGCTGGCGCGCCAGGAGATCGTGCGCTTCGCCGATCTCGCCCATCACCCGCTGATCCTTTTCCCGAGCGGTGCGCGCCCGAGCTTCATCGACAAGATCATCGGCCTGTGCGCAGAACGGGGTTTCGAACCCAGGGTCTCCCAGGAAGTCGGCGATGCGGTCACCGCCGTGGCACTGGCGGCCAGCGGCTTCGGCGTGTGCCTGGTCCCGACCTCGGCCACGACGCTGCAGTTTCCCGGCGTGGTCTATCGCCGGGTGCATGAAGCGCCGCCCGGGTTTTTCGTCGACCTCACCTGCATCTACCGGAAGGCCGACCAGTCGCCGATCCTGGCGGCCTTCCTCGAGACGATCGAGGCCGAACGGGAAGCGCGATCGCAGGCCGGCTCGTCGCACAGCGCCCGGTAGACGCGCTTCCGCACGGCGCGGCGGACAGCTCGTCCCACGTCCGTTCCGCTCTGATCCGGGCGCCGGCAGGAAAAAGCCCGACGCATGTAAATGGTCGGGCTTTCCGTCTTCAGGCCGAAGGCAAGGCCCCGGCCGTCATTGCACCGGGCTCAGGCGAGATCGAAACGGTCGGCGTTCATCACCTTGTTCCACGCTGCCACGAAATCGCGAACGAATTTCTCCTGCGCGTCCCCGCATGCATAGACCTCCGCCAGCGCCCGCAGCTGCGAGTTCGAACCGAAGACCAGATCGACACGCGTACCGGTCCACTTCACCTCCCCAGTCTTGCGATCGCGTCCCTCGAAGGTCTGCGCATCGCCCGAGGCCGGTTTCCAGGCGGTGCCCATGTCGAGCAGATTCACGAAGAAATCGTTGCTCAGCGTATCCGCCCGCCGGGTGAATACACCGTGCTGCGACTGCCCGGCGTTCGCGCCGAGCACGCGCATGCCGCCGACCAGCACCGTCATCTCGGGGGCGGTCAGCGTGAGCAACTGCGCCTTGTCGATCAGCAACTCCTCGGCGGACACCGTGTATTGTGTCTTGAGGTAGTTGCGGAAGCCGTCGGCAATCGGCTCGAGCACCTCGAAGCTCTCCACGTCGGTCTGCGCCTGCGTGGCGTCGGTGCGGCCCGGCGCGAACGGAACTTCGATGTCGTGGCCGGCGTTCTTCGCCGCCTTCTCGACGGCCGCACAGCCGCCGAGCACGATCAGGTCGGCGATCGAGATGCGCTTGTTGCCCGACTGCGCGTCGTTGAACTCGGCCCGGATCTTCTCGAGCGCACCAAGCACCCTGGCCAGCTGGGCCGGCTGGTTCACCGCCCAGTCCTTCTGCGGCGCGAGGCGGATGCGAGCCCCGTTGGCGCCACCGCGCTTGTCCGAGCCGCGGAAGGTCGACGCCGACGCCCAGGCGGTCGACACCAGCTCCGCAATCGACAGGCCGGAGGCGAGGACCGTAGCCTTGAGCGAGGCAACGTCCCGCGCATCCACCAGCTCGTGATCGACCGCTGGAACCGGATCCTGCCAGATCAGCTGTTCCGCCGGCACTTCCGGCCCGAGGTAACGCGAGATCGGGCCCATGTCGCGGTGGGTGAGCTTGAACCAGGCGCGTGCGAACGCGTCCGCGAACGCTGCAGGGTTCTGGTGGAAGCGGCGCGAGATCGGCTCGTAGATCGGGTCCATGCGCATCGCCATGTCGGCGGTGGTCATGATGATCGGCACGCGCTTCGACGGGTCTTCCGGATCGGGCGCCATGTCCTTCTCGGCAAGATCCTTGGGCGTCCATTGCCATGCCCCGGCCGGGCTCTTGACCAGTTCCCATTCGTAGCCGAAGAGCACGTCGAAGTAGCCGTTGTCCCACTGCGTCGGGTTCGGCGTCCAGGCGCCTTCGATGCCACTGGTGATCGCATCGCGCCCCTTGCCGCTGCCGAATCGGCTGATCCAGCCAAGCCCCATCTCCTCGAGCGGCGCGGCTTCAGGCTCGGGGCCGACGTTTGCTGCGTCACCGGCACCATGGGTCTTGCCGAAGGTGTGACCGCCCGCCGTCAGCGCGACCGTCTCCTCGTCGTTCATCGCCATGCGGGCGAAGGTCTCGCGGATATCGCGACCCGAGGCGACCGGGTCCGGCTTGCCGTTGGGCCCCTCCGGGTTCACGTAGATCAGGCCCATCTGCACCGCCGCGAGCGGTTTTTCGAGTTCGCGCTCGCCGCTGTAGCGCTTGTCACCCAGCCACTCGGCTTCGGAGCCCCAGTAGATGTCCTCTTCGGGCGCCCAGATGTCCTGCCTTCCGCCGCCGAAACCGAAGGTCTTGAAGCCCATCGATTCGAGTGCGACGTTGCCGGCGAGAATCATCAGGTCGGCCCACGAAATGCGCTTTCCGTACTTCTGCTTGATCGGCCAGAGCAGCCGACGCGCCTTGTCGAGGTTGGCGTTGTCGGGCCAGCTGTTGAGCGGGGCGAAGCGCTGCGAGCCGGAGCCCGCACCGCCGCGACCATCCGAAGTGCGATAGGTGCCGGCGCTGTGCCAGGCCATGCGGATGAACAGGCCGCCGTAGTGGCCGTAGTCGGCCGGCCACCAGTCCTGCGAGGTCGTCATCAGTGCGTGGAGGTCCTTCTTGACCGCCGCAAGGTCGAGTCCGGCGAACGCCTCGGCATAGTCGAAGGCCTCGCCCATCGGGTCCGACAGGGACGAATGCTGATGGAGGATGCCCAGATTGAGCTGGTTCGGCCACCAGTCGCGATTCGACGTGCCGCCGGCAGCCGATCGGGTGAGCGCGCCGTGCATGACAGGGCATTTGCCCTTGGTTTCGACATTATTGCTTTCCATGTCTCCTCTCCGGTTGTTGTCCCGCCACCCGGACCCGGCATCGCCTGCCACGGGGCGGGGAATTCTCTTTCAGCGCAAGCCGTGCGTCCGGCTGACGGACCGTTTGCCACGGTCTGAAACCTAGTCTAGGCCAAAGATTTTGAGACGGAACGATTTACCCGATTGATTATTTGTCTTTTGATAATAGCTATTCTTGATGATGCTTCCGGAACATGTCGTCCCGGGCGAACTGTCGGGCGATCCGGACCGGACGGCGACGGTCCTGACGCATCCCTGCCCTGTCCGCTGGCCGGGCTTGCCCAATGTCGCGTACGACATGCGGTTTCCCATATACCCGGTATCACCGCTTGCCCGACCGCCGGGGACGCCGGCGCCATAGACTCCATGCGGTCACCCGGACCGGCGTCTTGCCGGCGTCCACGATCGTCCATTCGACACCCGAATCAGAATGCAAGGAGAATGTCCATGAGCTACGAGATCAAGTCGATCCTTTACGCCTCCGACCTTACACCCCGCTCGCCCGCGGTTTTCAGGCATGCGGTGGGAATCGCCGCGAAGTTCGGCGCGAAGCTGCATGCCGTGACGATCAGCCTGCCATCGAGCAGCATGATGCCGTACGAGGAATTCATCACCAGGGAGAAGCTGAGCGAAATCCGCGAAACCGGCCATCAGCGCGCAGAAGCACTGCTCAAGGCCCGCATCGACACCTTTGTGCAGGCCAATCCCGAGATGGATGTTTCACGGGTCCTGGCGAGCGTGCGGGCACTGGAGGGGGAACCCGCCTCGCGCATTCTCGACACCGCCAAGGAGGTGCTGGCCGACATGATCGTGATGGGCTCGCGCGGTCACAGCGCGATCGGTGAATTGCTGATCGGCTCGGTCGCTCACAAGGTCACGATGAAGGCGGACGTGCCGGTCATCCTGGTGCCGATCGATCGATAGCGCGCCCCCGCGCTGCCGCGGCGCGGGCCGGCCGGTCCTACGCCGCGTCGAAGCAGTGCGCCGCCTCCTGGACGAGCCTGCGCAACCAGCGATGCGCGGCGGAATGATGATTGCGATCGTGCCACAGCTGGTAGAAGCGCATCTTGGGGAAGGCGATCGGCGCCCGCAGGACCGCCAGCGGCAGCAGGGGCATGTAGAAATTCGCGAAATGCCGGGTGGTGGTAAACACCAGATCGGTTCCCTGCAGCAGGTACGGCGCCACGGTGAATGACTGCACCATGACCCGCTCGGTACGCTGAATCCTCAACGCCGCCAGGGTGGTGTCGATCAGCCCCCGCTGGGTCGGTGCGTAGGCCATCGGAACCACGTGCGTGGCGCGCTGGTAATCGTCGATCGTCATCTCCTTTCTCGCGAAGGGGTGACGGGCCCCGACGAGACAGACGATCTCGTCCTCGAGCAGCATCGAAAGATGCATCCGGTCCGGCGGTTCCGGCCAGTTGCCGATCACGGTCTCGAGCCGGCCCTCGGCGAGCGCGCGCTCGAAATCGAAGTCGGGACCGAGGGTATGCAGGGCGAGCGACGCGTTGGGCGCCTCGCGCCTGAATGCTTCCGCAACGCGCACGAAGAAGGCCGGCGCGAGATAGTCAGGCGCACCGATGCTGAAGGCGTGCTTGCTGGTAAGCGGATCGAACGCTTCGGGCTCGCCGGTCATGCGATCGATCTCGGCGAGCGCGCTGTTGGCATGCGACAGCAACGCCAGCGCCCGCTCTGTCGGTACCATGCCCCCTTTCTCGCGGACCAGCAACGGATCGCCCAGAACATCGCGCAGACGCTTGAGTGCGGCGCTGATGGCGGGCTGCGACTGGTTCATCCTGAGCGCCGTCCGCGATACGCTGCGTTCGGAAACCAGGATGGAGAAGACACGGAGCAGATAGGTGTCGAGCGGATTGTCGCTACTGCGCATGGGATGAACCTCCTGGCGGGAATCGTCTTCCGGTGGACTTCCCGGACGATAACCCGATTCAAGGCCAAGCCGACGCCCAGAACAATAAAGATATTCGTATATTGCTTATAAAAACATACGCAATCACGCAAGTCGAAACGGCCATAGACTGCACTCAATCAGAATTGCACGGAACCCCAAGGAGAACGCAGCAATGGGACGACTCACCACTCATGTACTCGACACCGCCCACGGACGGCCCGGCGCCGGCATCGCCGTGACCCTCTTCCGCCTCGACGGCGGACGCCACGAACTCGGTCGCTGCATCACTAACCACGACGGCCGTTGTGACCAGCCGCTGCTCGAAGGCGCGGCGATGGAGGCAGGACGCTACGAGATCGTGTTCGGCGCCGGCGATTACTTCCGGGCGATGGGGCTGGATCTGCCCGAACCACCGTTCGTCGACGAGGTCGCCCTGCGTTTCGGCATTGCCGACACCACCGCCCACTACCACGTACCGCTCCTCGTTTCGCCCTGGAGCTATTCCACCTACCGCGGCAGCTGAGCACGCGGCCCGAATCAACGACCACGGGAGAATCCAGGATGGAAACGTATCTGCTCGACTGGGCAAACATGCTGGTGCGCTGGCTGCACCTGATCACGGGCATTGCCTGGATCGGCGCATCGTTCTACTTCGTCATGCTCGACAACTCGCTCAAGCCGCCGAAAAAAGCCGCCGATGCGGAGCGCGGCGTATTCGGCGAGCTGTGGGCGGTGCATGGCGGCGGCTTCTACAACAGCCAGAAGTTCCTCACCGGCCCCAAGGGCGAACCCCTCACCAAGGACCTCCACTGGTCCAAGTGGGAGGCCTACACCACCTGGCTGTCGGGCATGACGCTGCTGGCCATCATCTACTGGATCGGCGCCTCGAACTACCTCATCGACAAGCAGGTCATGGAACTCGCGCCGGGCACCGCGGTGGCCATCTCGATCGCCTTCCTGGCCAGCGGCTGGATCGTCTACGACCTGCTGTGCCGCAACCTGCTGGGCCGCGACGGCCTGCTGGCGGCGATCGTCTTCGTCTTCGTGGTGGCCTGCAACTGGCTGCTCCACCAGGTGTTCTCGGCCCGTGGCGCCTACATCCACGTCGGCGCGATGATGGGCACCATGATGGTGGCCAACGTGTTCTTCCACATCATGCCGGGGCAGCGCCGCATGGTCGCGCAGATCCACGCAGGCGAGGAGGTCGATCCGCGTCCCGGCATCATCGGCAAGCAGCGCTCGGTGCACAACACCTACTTCACCCTGCCGGTGCTGTTCATCATGATCAGCAACCACTATCCGATGACCTACGCCAACAAGCACGGATGGTTGATCCTCACGGTGATCATGCTGGCCGGCGTGTTGATCCGCCAGTTCTTCGTGCTGCGTCACCGCGGCCAGGTCAAATGGTGGCTGCCGGCGGCCGGCGTCGCCCTGCTCGCTACACTGGCGGTGCTGATGGCACCCAAGCCGGTCGACGCCAGCGGCGAGAAGATCGGCTATGCCCAGCTCCACACCGTCCTGTCCCAACGCTGCGTGGCCTGCCATTCGGCCCACCCGACCCAGGAAGGCTTTGCCCAGGCGCCCAAGGGCGTGATGCTCGAGACACCTGAAGAGGTCCGCCAGCATGCGGCGAAGATCGCCGAGACGGTGGCCAGCGGTTACATGCCGCTCGCAAACCTCACCCACATCACCGATGACGAGCGTGCGCTGATCGCAACCTGGTTCGCCCAGGGCGCGAAAACCACCGATTGAAGTCGCGACGCTCAACCACGTGAACAGGAAAGCACAGACAATGGCCCCCACCACACTTCAGCGGGACACCCTCGCCACGCTCTCGGCCCTCTCCAGGGATGCGTTCGTCGCACGTCTCGGCGACATCTTCGAGCATTCTCCATGGGTCGCCGAGCGCGCCTGGGAAAAGCGGCCCTTCACCACGATCGACGCGCTCCACGGGGCAATGGTGGCCGCCGTCGATGGCGCCTCCGAGGACGAGCAGCTGGCGCTGATCTGCGCCCACCCGGAACTGGCCGGCAAGGAAGCGGCCGATGGCACGCTCACCAAGGCCTCGACCGGCGAGCAGAAGGGTGCCGGCCTCGACCAGTGCAGCGCCGACGAACTTGCCCGCCTTCGGCAACTCAATATCGATTACCGGCAGCGCTTCGGTTTTCCGTTCGTGATCGCGGTCAAGGGCCTGAGCCGCTACCAGATCATGGACACCGTGGCAGAACGCCTCAAGAATGACAGGCCGACCGAGTTCCGTGCCTGTCTGAACCAGATTGCGAAGATCGGCCGCTTCCGGCTCGAATCGCTGCTTGCCTGACCTCTTCAGGAGAACACCCGCGTGAATCAAGATTCCAGCTACCCGCGTGATCTCGTCGGCTACGGACGCAACGCGCCGCAGGCCAACTGGCCCGGCCGCGCCCGCGTGGCGGTGCAGTTCGTCCTCAACTACGAGGAAGGCGGCGAGAACTGCGTGCTTCATGGCGACCCCGGCAGTGAGCAGTTCCTCTCCGAACTCTTCAACCCGGCCAGCTACCCGGAACGCCACCTGTCGATGGAAGGCATCTACGAGTACGGCTCACGGGTCGGCGTGTGGCGCATCCTGCGCGAGTTCGAGCGCCGCGGCCTGCCGCTGACCGTGTTCGGCGTATCGATGGCGCTGCAGCGCAACCCCGAGGTCACCGCCGCCTTCAAGGCACTCGGCCACGAGATCGCCTGCCACGGCTGGCGCTGGATCCATTACCAGAGCGTCCCCGAAGAGATCGAGCGCGAGCACATGCGTATCGGCATGGAGATCATCGAGCAACTCACCGGCGAGCGCGCGCTGGGCTGGTACACCGGCCGCGACTCGATCAACACCCGTCGCTTGGTGGCCGACTACGGCGGCTTTCTCTACGACTCGGACTACTACGGCGACGACCTGCCGATGTGGACCGAGGTCGCCAAGAGCGATGGCAGCAGCGTGCCGCACCTGATCGTGCCCTACACGCTCGACACCAACGACATGCGCTTCGCCCTGCCCCAGGGCTTCTCGCATGGCGACGAGTTCTTCGAGTACCTGCGCGATGCCTTCGACGTGATGTACGACGAAGGCGAAGAGCGGCCGGCGATGATGAGCGTGGGCATGCACTGCCGCCTGCTCGGCCGGCCGGGACGCTTCCGCGCGCTGCAGCGCATTCTCGACCATATCGAAAAGCACGACCGTGTCTGGGTCTGTCGCCGCGTCGACGTCGCCCGCCACTGGATCGAGCATCATCCCTACAACAACAAATAACACGACACCAAAGGAATTCACCATGGCCAGCCACACCCCCGGCGCCCCCGTCTTCGCCCCGCCCGCCGAGCTGCCCGACTGGGCTCTGCGCTCGGTCGATCTCGCCAACCCGCGACTCGGCGCACGCGCCCTCTACGCCTCCGACGACTTCTTCGCCGAAGTCGGCCGCATGCTCAACCCCGAGCCCGCCCAGTTCGTCCCCGGCAAGTTCGACAACAACGGCAAGTGGATGGACGGCTGGGAGACCCGCCGCAAGCGCACCACCGGCCATGACTGGTGCTTCGTCAAGCTCGGCGTCAAGGGCCGCATCCGCGGATTCGATGTCGACACCAGCCACTTCGTCGGCAACTATCC
This sequence comes from Cognatazoarcus halotolerans, assembly GCF_009800965.1. Lineage (GTDB taxonomy): Bacteria > Pseudomonadota > Gammaproteobacteria > Burkholderiales > Rhodocyclaceae > Cognatazoarcus > Cognatazoarcus halotolerans. Next base: position 197,922 of record NZ_WUAF01000004.1, read on the forward strand.
GCCCGCCGTCTCGATCGAGGCCTGCGTGAGCGACAGCGACGAAGTCGAAGTGCTCAAGGCCGCCGCCTGGACCGAGGTCCTGCCCGCCACCGCGCTGGGTCCGAGCAGCCACCACATCCTCGCGTCGGTCAGCAACGCCGCCTGGACCCACCTGCGCGTGAACATCTTCCCCGACGGCGGCATCGCCCGGCTGCGTGTCTATGGCCAGCCCGTCGGCGCCCTCGAGGCGGCCTCGGTCGATCAGCTCGTCGATCTCGTCGCCATGGAAAACGGCGGCCGCCCGGTCTCGTGGAACGACGCGAGTTTCGGCTCTTCGGTGACCAGCCTGCTGCTGCCCGGCCGCGGCACCAGCATGGGCGACGGCTGGGAGACACGCCGTCGTCGCGAGCCCGGCAACGACTGGTGCGTGCTCGAGCTCGGCGCCCCCGGCACGATCGAGAAAATCGAAGTCGATACCGCCTTCTTCAAGGGCAACTTCCCCGACCGCTGCTCGCTGCAGGCCGCCTTCGTCACCGGCGGCACCGACAGCTCCGCCACCACCCAGTCGATGTTCTGGCAGACCCTGCTGCCCGAGCAGAAGCTCGAGATGGATGCGCTGCATACCTACACCACCGAGATCGCAGCCCTCGGGCCCGTCACCCATGTCCGATTCAACATCTTCCCCGACGGCGGCGTCTCAAGACTGCGCCTGTGGGGCAAGGTCGCGAAGCGCTAGATCGGGGGGACCCATGGCACGTAACCTGTCCATCGAACCCCTCACCCGCGAAGCCTTCGCCCCTTTCGGCGAAGTCATCGAGGCGAGCGAGGCGGCACAGCACTTCACCATCAACGCCGGCAACACCGAGCGCTATCACGATCTGGCGAAGGTCGAGCCCGGTCCCGAGGGGCGCGTGATCGTCTCGATCTTCCGCGGCCAGCCTCGCACCCTGCCTTTCGAGGTACAGATGATGGAGCGCCATCCGCTCGCATCGCAGGCCTTCATTCCGATGTCCGGCCGTCCTTATCTCGTCGTCGTCGCGCCCGCCGGCAAACCGCCCACGGACCAGGACCTTCGGGTCTTCCTCGCCCGCGCCGACCAGGGCGTCAATTACGCCACGGGGGTCTGGCACCATCCGCTGCTCGCACTCGACGCGGTGTGCGACTTTCTGGTGGTCGACCGCGCCGGACCGGGGCACAACTGCGATGAGGTTCAACTCGAGCAGAGCGTCATGATTCCGGCGCTGAACTGATACCTGCGATTCCCGCGGCGCCGTGCCGGCGCCTGCGCGACCCGGCATGCAACGGCCCGTCCGGTCATCGTGACCGCGATGGGCCGTATTGCGTTCACTGCTGCCCCCTTCCCGACCACCACCGTCGCAGCCCGCCCGGCCCCACCGGCCTGGAGACGCTCTGCCACGGCCGTGGCGCATCGGCCGAGCGGACAAGAATCAGGCATCGCACCAGTCAAATTCGATCAAAACCGATATTGCTGCGGCACCACAATATCCGTTTGCTGATTATGTCTATAAAGCCCGGGAGCTATCCACGTCGGTTCATGTTCGTAAGATGTATCCATCAGTAAGCGTCCGCAGGAATGCATCCATTTACACCGGAGGGTAAGCAAATGTCCCAGCAACCACCATCAACGCAGTCGGACGAGGTCCATCCCGTCGACGAACGCTTGCCAACCGGCCGACTGTTCACGCTTGGCCTGCAGCACGTGCTCGTCATGTACGCCGGCGCAATCGCCGTGCCGCTCATCGTCGGCCGGGCACTCAATCTCGATCATCACCATGTCGCGCTGCTGATCTCGGCCGACCTGTTCTGCTGCGGGCTGGTGACGCTCATCCAGTCACTCGGTTTCGGCAAGTATTTCGGCATCAAGCTGCCGGTCATGATGGGTGTCACCTTTGCCTCGGTCGGCCCGATGGTGGCCATGGCCAACATACAGGGCGGCCCGGACGGTGCCCGGGCGATCTTCGGCGCGATCATCGGCGCCGGCATCATCGCGATGCTGGTCGCCCCGCTGATGAGCCGCATGCTGCGCTTCTTCCCGCCAGTGGTCACCGGCACCATCATCGCGATCATCGGCATCAGCCTGATGCGCGTCGGGGTAGGCTGGGCCATGGGCGGCCCGTCCTTCCTGGCACAGAGCACCGACGTTCCGGCGCTGGTGGCCATGGTCGACAGCGCCCGCGAAGCCGCAGCGGCAGCCACCGCGGCCTTGCCGGCCGGCTCGGAAGCGGTACCGATCAAGCTCGGCAAGATTCCGATGGTCGACAACCCCAACTACGGCGCACTCGACAACATGGCGATCGCGGGCTTGGTTCTGATCGCGATCCTGCTGCTGGTACGTTACGGGCGCGGCTTCGTCGCCAACATCTCGGTGCTGCTGGGCATGATCTTCGGTTGCGGCGTCGCGGTCGCGGTCGGCAAGATGAGCTTCGAGAAGGTTGGCGCCGCCGACTGGTTCAATGTGGTCACGCCCTTCGCCTTCGGCATGCCGACCTTCGACGTCGTGATGGTCCTGACCATGGCACTGGTGATGATCGTGGTGATGATCGAATCGACCGGCATGTTCCTCGCCCTGTCCGACCTCACCGGCAAGCGGATCACGCCCACCGAGCTCTCCGCGGGCCTGCGCACCGACGGCCTCGGCACCCTCATCGGCGGCCTGTTCAACACCTTCCCCTACACCAGCTTCTCGCAGAACGTCGGTCTGGTCGGTGTCACCGGCGTGAAAAGCCGCTATGTGTGCGTTGCCGCCGGCCTGATCATGATCGTGCTCGGCATGCTGCCCAAGATGGCCGCGCTGGTCGAGTCGATTCCGGAATTCGCGCTCGGCGGCGCGGGCCTGGTGATGTTCGGGATGGTGGCGGCCACCGGTATCCGCATCCTCGCCAACGTCGATTTCAGAAGCAACCGGAACAACCTCTACATCGTCGCCATCTCGATCGGCGCCGGCATGATCCCGCTGGTCGCTCCGCGGTGGACCCAGCAGATGGCCCACAGCCTGCATCCGCTGCTCGAATCCGGCATCCTGCTGACCTCGGTCTCCGCGGTGGTCCTCAATTTCTTCTTCAATGGCGGCAAGGCCGACCAGGCCGGCGCGATCGAAGCAGCCAAGGCCGCCGAAGCGCATTGATGCCGAAACGGTGCCGGCGGATCGGTTTCCCTCCTGCCGGCACAGGCCATGCCCTGCAGTGCAACCGGCAGGACATGGCCACCGCGGTCCGGCTACCGGCGCCGCCGGCCGGACCCAGGCGGCAACATCCGCCTAGACGATGATTCCCCACCATCGCAGCGTTTGGCGAAAATGATCGCGTACCCTGGCCGCCGCGGCCTGTTCGTCTCCACCGGAGATCGCGTCCAGGATCTCGAGGTGCTCTTCCATCGCGGGGATGATCCGGTCCGGAAGCAAGGGTCGCGAATGCTGTATCACCGAAATCCGATCGCGGTTGCGTGCATAGATCTCCCTGACGCTGCCGTTGCCGAGCGCATCCGCGAGCGTCGTGTGCAAGGCCCAGTCCACCTCCATCGCCTCACGCTGCAGTGAAGGGGTAATCGCATCGCGGGCAGCCTCGAGCACGCGCTGATGGCGCTCGCGAAGGGCCGCAAGCGCTCCGGCCTCGCCCGCACGGGCAAGCTCGCGGGCGCCTTCCTGATCGAGAATCGTCCGCAAGTGAAAACAGTCCTTGATCGATTCAGGCGTCGCCTCCATCACGGCCACGCCGCGTTTTGGCAGGATTCGGACCAGTGAAGCGGACTCCGCACGCTTGACCGCCTCGCGGACAGGCGCCATCGGCATGCCAAGGGTCTTCGTCAGGTCGGGCATCGAAACGAACTGCCCCGCCCGCAAGGATCCATTCGTGAGCAAGCCCCGCAAGGCCTTGAATGCCCGATCTGCCAGCAACTCGCCCTCTGCTTCCAGCCTGTCCATTGAAGAACCTCTGATTGTTTTGCGCGATTGTCACATCGCGGCAGGTGTCGGGCAAATGCCGGCTGCGATGTTTTCTGCGTTACCATAAATAACTTCTATTGGTATATCAGATTCGTGATCTCTAACATTTTACCAAACATATAACACTGCATCCGCGGCAACGCGTAACCCCGCGTTCGAATGCGAATGGCCGATGATGACGACACTCCACCGCGTTTCGTCATTGCCGAGGCAAAAAGTCCGGTTGCCACCCGTGCAGCCATACTCCACCCGCTTCGCAAGGTGTCCAATGAATACTCGCTTCCACAAAACCCTGTTCGGGCAAGTCGTCATCGCCCTGGTCCTCGGCGTCGCCGTCGGTGTCTTCTGGCCCGAATTCGCCGCCAAACTGAAACCCTTCGGCGACGGCTTCATCAAGCTCATCAAGATGATCATCGCGCCGCTGGTGTTCTGCGTCGTCGTCCATGGCATCTGCAGCACCGGCGATCTGAAAAAGGTCGGTCGCGTCGGCGGCAAGGCCCTGCTGTACTTCGAAGTCGTCACCACCTTTGCACTCGCACTTGGCATCCTGCTGGCTCATGTGTTCCAGCCCGGCGTCGGCATGAACGTCAACGTCGCCTCCCTCGACGCCTCCGCGCTGGCCGGCTACACGGCGCACATCGCACAAGCGACGAGCACCACCGACTTCATCATGAAGATCATTCCGGCGACCTTCTTCGATGCCTTTGCCAAGGGCGACATCCTGCAGGTCCTGCTGATCGCCGTCCTGTTCGGCGCCGCGGTCGCTGCCCTCGGTGAACGCGGCCGCCCGATCACTGCCGCGATCGACGGACTCTCGCACGTCTTCTTCAAGCTGATCGGCTTCATCGTCAAGCTGGCGCCGCTCGGCGTCCTCGGCGCCATCGCCTTCACCGTCGGCAAGTACGGTGTGGGCTCGCTCAAGCAGCTGGGCATGCTGGTGGCACTGTTCTACCTCACCTGCACCATCTTCGTGATCGGCGTGCTCGGCTTCATCCTGCGCATGGCCGGCTTCAACATCTTCAAGCTGCTGCGCTACCTGCGCGAAGAACTGCTGGTCGTGCTCGGCACCGCATCGTCGGATTCCGTGCTGCCGCAAGTCATGCGCAAGCTCGAACGCATGGGCATCAAGGATTCAACGGTCGGCCTCGTCATCCCCACCGGTTACTCGTTCAACCTCGACGGCTTCTCGATCTATCTGACGCTTGCCGCGGTGTTCATCGCCCAGGCAACCAATACGCCACTGTCGACTGTCGATCTGCTGACCATCCTTGCCATTTCCCTGCTCACCTCCAAGGGCGCGCACGGCGTCCCCGGCTCGGCCATCGTGATCCTCGCCGCCACGCTCAGCGCGGTGCCCGCGATCCCGGCGATCGGCCTGGTGCTGCTCCTGTCGGTGGACTGGTTCATGGGCATGGCTCGCGCGCTCACCAACATGATCGGCAACTGTGTCGCCACCGTCGTGATCGGCGTATGGGAGAAGGATGTCGACCGGCAGCTCGCCCACCAGGTACTCAACCGCGAAATCGTGGTCGACCTGAACGACACCGATACGGAAGAACACGAGCACACCCCGCAGGCACCCGTGCTGATCCCGGCCACTGCCTGAACAAGGCGACACCACACCCCGGCGAGCAGTCCGCGCCCGCCGGGCAACGCATACCAACCTTTTCCGGAGAACATCCAATGGCCAGCCACACCCCCGGCGCCCCCGTCTTCGCCCCGCCCGCAGAGCTGCCCGACTGGGCGCAGCGCTCGGTCGATCTCGCCAACCCGCGACTCGGCGCACGCGCCCTCTACGCCTCCGACGACTTCTTCGCCGAAGTCGGCCGCATGCTCAACCCCGAGCCCGCTCAGTTCGTCCCCGGCAAGTTCGACAACAACGGCAAGTGGATGGACGGCTGGGAGACCCGCCGCAAGCGCACCACCGGCCATGACTGGTGCTTCGTCAAGCTCGGCGTCAAGGGCCGCATCCGCGGATTCGATGTCGACACCAGCCACTTCGTCGGCAACTATCCGCCCGCCGTCTCGATCGAGGCCTGCGTGAGCGACAGCGACGAAGTCGAAGTGCTCAAGGCCGCCGCCTGGACCGAGGTCCTGCCCGCCACCGCGCTCGGACCGAGCAGCCACCACGTCCTCGAGTCGGTCAGCAACGCCGCCTGGACCCACCTGCGCGTGAACATCTTCCCCGACGGCGGCATCGCCCGGCTGCGTGTCTATGGTCAGCCCGTCGGCGCCCTCGAGGCGGCCTCGGCCGATCAGCTCGTCGATCTCGTCGCCATGGAAAACGGCGGCCGCCCGGTCTCATGGAACGACGCGAGCTTCGGCTCTTCGGTGACCAGCCTGCTGCTGCCCGGTCGCGGCACCAGCATGGGCGACGGCTGGGAGACCCGCCGCCGTCGCGAACCCGGCAATGACTGGTGCGTGCTCGAGCTCGGCGCCCCCGGCACGATCGAGAAGATCGAAGTCGACACCGCCTTCTTCAAGGGCAACTTCCCCGACCGCTGCTCGCTGCAGGCGGCCTTCGTCACCGGCGGTACCGACAGCTCCGCCACCACCCAGTCGATGTTCTGGCAGACCCTGCTGCCCGAGCAGAAGCTCGAGATGGATGCGCTGCATACCTACACCACCGAGATCGCGGCCCTCGGGCCCGTCACCCATGTCCGATTCAACATCTTCCCCGACGGCGGCGTCTCAAGACTGCGCCTGTGGGGCAGAGTGGCGAAGGGATAACGCACCATCCGCATCACCCGCCGGGGGCCGGCATCCTCCACGAGGAGCACCGGCCCATCCGACACGCGTCACACCAAGCAAGAATCGCCACCAGGCGACACAAAACCAGAAGAGGAGACACCGCAATGAACACCCAGGATTCAGCCCCCACCACCCGGCCCGAAACCCGACACCGTTTCGAGATGCCGCACATCTACGTGATCCTTTTCGTGTTCACGGCGATCGCCGCGATCCTCACCCATTTCGTTCCGGCGGGACTCTACGACCGCATTCCCGGACCGTCCGGGCGCACCACCATCGACCCCGACTCCTTCCGCGTCATCGACTCCAATCCGCTCGGGCTCGTCGACTTCATGCTGGCGATCCCCAAGGGCTTGCGCGAGGCCAGCATGGTGGTGTTCTTCACCTTCATCATCGGCGGCATGTTCATGGTGATCCGCCGCACCGGCGTCATCGAAGTCGCGGTCGACAAGCTCACCCGACGCTTCGCCGAGCGCAGCATTCTGGTGATCCCGGTGTTGATGATCGTCTTCGCGACCATCGCCACGCTGATCGGCACCCAGGAGCTGGCCTTGGTCTACGTGCCGGTCATCCTTCCTCTGATGATCGCGCTGCGCTTCGACTCGATCACCGCGGTCGCGGTCGCGCTGTGCGCCACCACCGCGGGTTTCACGTCCGGCGTGCTCAACCCGATCAATACCGGTCTCGGCCAGCAGCTGGCCGGCCTGCCGGTCTATTCCGGCCTCAACCTGCGGGCAGCACTGTTCGCCGCCATAACCCTTGCCGGGATCGCCTATGTGATGCGCTATGCGCTCAAGGTGCGCAACAGTCCGGAAACCGGCCTGATGCACGCGGACCCGAAGGAAATCGAAAAGCACCGCCTTTACCTGCATGCGGCCGATGAAGGCGCCCTGTCCTTCACCTCGCGCCAACGCTGGGCGGGTATCACGGCGCTGGCCTTCTTCGGCGTCCTGGTGTGGGGCGTGCTGAACCGCGGCTGGTTCATGATGGAAATGTCAGGCCTGTTCGTCGTCATGGGCGTTGTCGTCGGCCTCGTTGCCGGCCTCAGGACCAGCGAGATCTGCGAGGGTTTCAACGAGGGTTTTCGCGACGTGCTGGTCGGCGCGATGATCTGCGGCATCGCGCGCGCCGTCGCGGTAATGCTCGAGCAGGGTCAGATCATGGACACCATGGTGCACACCCTTGGCGAGCTGGTCAGCGAGGTGCCCTCGATGTTCTCGGCAATCGGCATGTTCATCGCCCAGCTCGGCTTCAACTTCGTGATTCCCTCCGGCAGCGGCCAGGCGCTGGTCACGATGCCGATCATGGCGCCGCTCTCCGACCTCATCGGCGTCACCCGCCAGACCTCGGTGCTCGCCTATCAGCTCGGCGACGGTCTGAGCAACATCCTCTATCCCACCTCCGGTTACTTCATGGCCACCCTGGCGCTCGCGGGCGTGGGTTGGGACAGGTGGGTGCGCTTCTTCGTGCCGCTGTTCGGCATCTGGATCGCGATCGCGACCGGTTTCCTGATTTTTGCCCAGGCAACCCAGTGGGTTGGCTGAACGAACGTGACCGGGCATGCCGGACGACCTGCGCGTAGCCTGCATGCCAGCGGGCCTCGCGCATCGGACACGCAACCCCATTTTTCGGCGAAGCCGCTACGACGTGGTGCGCCGACCGACCAAGGACCACACAGAGATGAACATTTCCGAGCTGACCCGCCCGCTGCTGCTGGCCGAACCACTCGAACACGCGCGTTTTGCGCCCTTCGGCCAGGTGATCGAGGCCAGCGCCACGGCTCGTCACTTCACCATCAACGCCGGCAACACCGAGCGCTATCACGATCTCGCCGACGTCGCCCCCGGCCCTGACGGACGGGCGATCATCTCGATCTTCCGCGGCCAGCCGCGCCGGCTGCCATTTACCGTGGAGATGCTGGAGCGCCATCCGCTCGGCTCGCAGGCGTTCATGCCGATCTCGGGCGGCCCCTACCTCGTGGTCGTGGCGCCGCCGTGCGACAGACCAGGCACCGAGGACATCCGGGTGTTCCTCGCACGTGGAGATCAGGGCGTCAACTACGCCCCTGGCGTATGGCACCACCCCTTGCTCGCCCTTGACGCGGTATCCGACTATATCGTCGTCGACCGCAGCGGGCCCGGCAGGAACTGCGACGAGATCGAGCTCGACGATCCGCTCGACATCGACATCCCCGCAGCACAGCGCTGATCCGGCCGCGTCGCCGGCGGCGCCCGGCCGGCCCCGTTGCAGACGGTACTTCGGGTATCGACAGAACCGACCCGGGTGGCTATTCAACAGGCGCCCGTGCTTCGCTACGCTGCTGCCCTGACCGGTCGCACCGGTAGTCCGAACACCCCGCATGGAAATCCTATGAACGAGATTACAAGCATCACGGGTCTGGAGATTCTCGACTCGCGCGGCAACCCTACGCTACAAGCCACTGTGACCCTTTCCTCCGGCCATCGCGGCCACGCCTCGGTCCCGTCCGGTGCTTCCACGGGCGCCCGCGAAGCGCTGGAACTGCGTGACGGGGACCCGTCGCGGTTCGGCGGCAAGGGGGTCCTGAAGGCCCTCGGGAACATCGAAGGGCCCATCGCACGTGCCCTCGCCGGCATGGATATCAGCGCACAGCAGGCGATCGACGCGCGTCTGTGCGAACTCGACGGCACGGACGACAAATCGCATCTCGGCGCGAACGCGATACTTGCGACCTCACTCGCCTGTGCGCATGCGTCGGCCGCGGCACGGAGCCAGTCGCTCTTTCGCAGCCTCGCGGTGGACGGCAGGACTGCGACGCTGCCGACACCGCTCATGAATGTGATCAATGGCGGCGCGCATGCGAACAACAGCCTCGACATCCAGGAATGCATGATCGTGCCGCTGGGTTTCGAGCGGTTCAGCGATGCCTTGCGGGCCGGCGTCGGCGTATTCCATGCGCTGCGCGGCCTGCTCGACAAGCACGGCTTTCCCACCTCGGTCGGTGACGAAGGCGGATTTGCGCCGAACGTGACGGGCACGCACCAGGCACTCGACCTGATCGTCGAGGCCATCGGCATGGCCGGCTACCGGCCCGGCGACGATGTAGCGCTGGCGCTCGACTGCGCCGCGTCCGAATTCCATCACGACGGCCTCTACCGGCTTGCAGGAGAAGGTCGCGAGCTATCCGCCGAGGCTTTCGCCGGCTATCTTGCGGATCTGGTCGACGGCTATCCGATCGTCAGCATCGAGGACGGCATGGCGGAAGACGACTGGGCCGGCTGGGCGCAGCTCACCGGGCGCCTGGGCCGCCGCATCCAGCTGGTCGGCGACGATCTGTTCGTGACCAATACCGCGATCCTTGCCAGCGGCATCGAGAACGGCATTGCCAATGCAATCCTGATCAAGCCGAACCAGATCGGCACGCTCAGCGAAACGCTGGACGCAATGCGCCTCGCGCGACAGCACGATTACGCCTCGATCGTCTCGCACCGCTCCGGCGAGACCGGCGACACCACGATTGCCGACCTCGCCGTCGCCACCGCCTGCGGCCAGATCAAGACCGGCTCGGCAAGCCGCTCGGACAGGGTGGAGAAATACAACCGCCTGCTCGCCATCGAGCGCGAACTCGGCCCGGCCGCGCGCTTTGCCGGTGCGCAGGCATTCCGTCACGCGTGAGGCATCCGCCATGCTGCTCGGTCTGTCGCTTCTCTACGTCGGCGCGGTGCTGATCCTCAACGGGCTGTGGATGCTCGGGCGGATCGGCGAGCGCGAGATCATGGTGATCAACGTGTTCACCGGCATGCTCACCCTGCTGGTGTCGCTGCGCATGGCGCTCGGCGAAGGCGCCGACGCAGCCTCCATCAAGGCCGGCGCATTCTCCCTGCTGTTCTCGCTGACCTACCTGTGGGTGGCCTGCAACCGCCTGAGCGGTGCGGACGGGCGCGGACTCGGCTGGTTCAGCCTGTTCGTCTCGCTCACCGCGATACCGATATCGTTCGACATGCTCAGCACCGCCACCGCCTCCGCGGGCGAGCGCTGGCTCGGCGCATCGTGGGCGGCCTGGGCGGTCCTCTGGCTGCTCTTTTTCATGCTCCTCGCGCTGCGCAAACCGCTCCAGCGCTTGACCGCATGGACCGCCATCGGCCAGGGCATCGCCACCGGCTGGATTCCCGGCTTCCTGATCCTCACCGGCCGGCTCAGCTGAAGCGGCCGCGCCAGGATTCGCCCGGCACCACCGGCACTCAGTCCCGCCCGCGCTCCCAGTAGCCGGGCTCGTTGTAGATGCCCTTCAGGTAATCGACGAAATGGCGGACCTTGGCCGGCAGATAGCGCTGCTGCGGATAGACCGCCTGGATGTCGTAGCTGGAGACCGCAAAATCGTCCAGCACCGTCACCAGCTCGCCGCGCTTGAGCTCGGCCTGGATCTCCCAGGTCGAGCGCCAGCCAACGCCGAGGCCAAGCTTCACCCAGTCGTACAGCAGCTCTCCATCGTTGCAGTCGAGGTCGCCGTCGACCCGCACCGCGAAGGGCTTCCCGTCGCGGCTGAATGTCCACCCGCGCTGCTGGCCGCCCTGCAGGTTGAAGGCCAGGCAATTGTGGGTGGCGAGATCCTCGGGAATCCGCGGCACCCCCATCCGCTCGAAGTAACCGGGGGTGCCGCACACCACCCGCCGGTTCGGATAGAGGCGCACCGGCACGTAGTTCGGATCGGTGACGTCGCCGATGCGGATCGCCATGTCGTAACCCTCGCGCACCAGGTCGACCACGCTGTCGGTGAAGTTGAAGGACACCTTCAGCGCCGGGTACTGCGCCTTGAAGGCCGGCGCGTGGGGGCCGACATGACGTCGGCCGAATGCCGCCGGCGCCGACACCACCAGATGCCCGCGCACAGTGCTGCGCTCGGCGCTGATGCTGCTCTCGGCCTCGTCGAAATCACGCAGCAGCTGACGGCACTGTTCGACGAACTGCTCACCGAGATCGGTGAGGACCAGGCCGCGTGTGGAACGATGCATGAGCCGCACGCCGACGCGGCGCTCGAGCGCATCGAGCCTGCGCCCCATCACCACCGGGGTGACGCCCTCGACCACCGCGGCGGCGGCAAAGCTGCCCTTCTCGGCAACGAGGACAAAGCTGCGGATTTCGGTATAGCGATCCATAAGCGGGAGCGGTCGATTGCCGCCTCACGATTCGATACCTGGAGTATCGACAGAAACGAGCCCCGCTGCAATTCCTCGATCGTCCGATCGCCCCTATTCTTGCCCCAACAACCCGCAGGCATTCGAGAAAAGGAGACAGCACCATGGCCCGCATGAGAGCAATAGATGCAGCAGCAGCGGTGATGCGCAAGGAAGGCGTGAGCACCGTGTTCGGCATTCCCGGCGCAGCGATCAACCCGCTTTACTCGGCGATGAAGAAAAACGGTGGTTTCAACCACGTGCTCGCCCGCCACGTCGAGGGCGCCTCGCACATGGCCGAGGGTTTCACCCGCGCCCGCGCCGGAAACATCGGCGTGTGCATCGGCACCTCCGGACCGGCCGGCACCGACATGATCACCGGTCTCTACTCCGCCTCGGCGGATTCGATCCCGATCCTCTGCATCACCGGCCAGGCGCCGCGCGCCCGGCTCTACAAGGAAGACTTCCAGGCGGTCGATATCGAGTCGATCGCCAAGCCGGTGACCAAGTGGGCGGTGACCGTGCGCGAACCCGCGCAGGTGCCGCGGGCCTTCCAGCAGGCCTTCCATCTGATGCGCTCGGCGCGTCCCGGCCCGGTGCTGATCGACCTGCCCTTCGACGTGCAGATGGCCGAGATCGAGTTCGACATCGAGACCTACGAACCGCTGCCGGTCTACAAGCCCGCAGCCACCCGCGCCCAGGCCGAAAAAGCGATCGCCATGCTCAACGCCGCCGAGCGTCCGCTCATCGTCTCCGGTGGCGGCGTGATCAATGCCGACGCTTCGGCCCGCCTGCAGGAATTCGCCGAACTCACCGGCGTGCCGGTGATCCCGACCCTGATGGGCTGGGGATCGATTCCCGACGACCACCCGCTGATGGCCGGCATGGTGGGCCTCCAGACCGCGCACCGCTACGGCAATGCCACGATGCTCGCATCGGACTTCGTGATCGGCATCGGCAACCGCTGGGCCAACCGCCACACCGGCTCGATCGAGGTCTACACCGAGGGCCGCACCTTCGTGCATATCGACATCGAACCGACCCAGATCGGCCGCGTTTTCGGACCCGACCTCGGCATCGTCTCCGACGCCGGCGCCGCGCTCGACCGCCTCATCGAGGTGGCCCGCGAGATGAAGGCCGCGGGCAAGCTGCGCGACCGCAGCGCCTGGGTTTCGCAATGCCGCGAGCGCAAGCGTACGATGTTGCGCAAGACCAACTTCGACGATGTGCCGATGAAGCCGCAGCGGGTCTATCAGTGCATGAACAACGCGTTCGGCAAGGACACCTGCTACGTGAGCACGATCGGCCTCTCGCAGATCGCCGCGGCGCAGTTCCTGCATGTGTACAAGGAGCGTCACTGGATCAACTGCGGTCAGGCCGGCCCGCTCGGCTGGACCATTCCCGCTGCGCTGGGCGTGGTCGCCGCCGACCCCGAGCGCAAGGTGGTGGCGCTGTCGGGCGACTACGACTTCCAGTTCATGATCGAGGAGCTCGCCGTCGGTGCGCAGTTCAAGCTGCCCTACCTGCACATCGTGGTGAATAACGCCTACCTCGGCCTGATCCGCCAGTCGCAGCGCGGCTTCGACATGGACTACTGCGTGCAGCTCGCCTTCGACAACGTCAATGCCGCCGAGCTCGAAGGCTACGGGGTGGACCATGTCGCCGTGGTAGAAGGCCTCGGCTGCAAGGCGATCCGCGTGCGCCGCCAGGAGGAAATCGCCCCGGCGATCGAGCAGGCGCGCAAGTGGATGGATGAATTCCGCGTGCCGGTGGTGGTCGAGATCATCCTCGAGCGCGTCACCAACATCGCGATGGGTACCGAGATCAACGCGATCAATGAATTCGAGGCGCTCGCCGAAGGTCGCGAGGACGCGCCTACCGCAGTGGGCCTGCTCGACTGAGCCCGCTCCCACAAACCGATTCGATGGAGAAATGACAATGCCCAGATTTGCCGCCAACCTGACCATGCTGTTCAACGAGCTGCCCTTCATGGAGCGCTTCGAAGCCGCCGCCGAGGCTGGCTTCAAGGGGGTCGAATATCTCTTCCCCTACGCCTTCGACAAGAACGCGCTCGCCGAACGTCTCGACAGGCACGGCCTCACCCAGGTCCTGCACAACCTGCCGGCCGGCAACTGGGAAGGCGGCGAGCGCGGCATTGCATGCCATCCCGACCGCATCGGCGAGTTCCAGGACGGTGTCGGGCGCGCCATCGAGTACGCCAGCGCGCTCGGCTGCCGCCAGGTGAACTGCCTCGCCGGCATCGCCCCCGCCGGTGTTGCCGAGGACACGGTGCGCGCCACCTTCATCGACAACCTCGCGTTTGCCGCCGGCAAGCTCAAGGAAGCCGGCATCCGGCTGCTGGTCGAGCCGATCAACACCTACGACATCCCGGGCTTCTATCTCAGCCGCACCGCGCAGGCGATCGACATCATCGATGCGGTCGGCTCCGACAACCTGTTCGTGCAGTACGACATCTACCATGCCCAGCGCATGGAGGGCGAACTCGCCAACACCATCGTCAAGTACCTGCCGCGCATCGCCCACATGCAGCTCGCCGACAACCCGGGCCGCAACGAACCGGGCACCGGCGAGATCAACTTCGCCTGGCTGTTCAGGCACATCGACAAGACCGGCTACGACGGCTGGATCGGCTGCGAATACAAGCCGGCCGCCGGCACCCGCGAAGGGCTCGGCTGGATCGAGGCGCTCAGCGCCTGACACACCCCCAATCCCCACAGAATTCAACCCGGATACGGAACAAAGGAGATAACAACATGGCCAACATCGGTTTCATCGGACTCGGCATCATGGGCGCGCCCATGGCGGTCAACCTGATCAAGGGCGGCCACACCCTGTATGCCTACACCCGCGGCGAGACGCCGAAGAGCGTTACCGAAGCCGGCGCCAGGGTGTGCGCGGACAGTGCCGAGGTCGCGCGCCAGGCCGACATCATCATCACCATGGTGCCCGACACGCCGCATGTCGAAGACGCACTGTTCGGCGAGAACGGCGTTGCCGCCGGTCTCTCGAAGGGCAAGATCGTGGTCGACATGAGCTCGATCTCGCCGGTCGCCACCAAGGACTTCGCCAAGCGCATCAACGCGCTCGGCTGCGAATACCTCGATGCGCCGGTCTCCGGCGGCGAGGTCGGCGCCAAGGCCGCCAGCCTGACCATCATGGTCGGCGGCAGCACCACCGCGTTCGAAACCGTCAAGCCGCTGTTCGAGCTGATGGGCAAGAACATCACCCTGGTGGGCGGCAACGGCGATGGCCAGATCACCAAGGTGGCCAACCAGATCATCGTCGCACTGACCATCGAGGCGGTCGGCGAAGCACTGGTGCTCGCCGCCAAGGCCGGCGCCGATCCCGCCAAGGTGCGCCAGGCGCTGATGGGCGGCTTCGCCAATTCGCGCATCCTCGAGGTTCACGGCGAGCGCATGGTCAAGCGCACCTTCGACCCGGGCTTCCGCATCGAGCTGCACCAGAAGGACCTCAACCTCGCGCTCACCACCGGCCGCCAGCTCGGCGTGTCGCTGCCCAATACCGCCACGGCCCAGGAGCTGTTCAACGCCTGTACCGCACACGGCGGCGCCGGCTGGGACCACTCCGCGATGGTGCGGGCGCTCGAAAAGATGGCCAACTTCGAGATCGGTCGCTGAGAGAGAAATGATGTCGGGCCGCACCCGGCCCGACGTGACAAGGAGATCCGAATGCGCCATCTCGCCATAGACGTCGCCTCGCTGCGCTTCGTCGCCCGTCTCGAAGAAGAGGCCGCGCCGCGAACCTGTGCCGCTTTCCTCAAGCTGCTGCCCTTCGCCAACCAGGTCATCCATTCGCGCTGGAGCGGCGAGGCGGTGTGGGTGCCGCTCGGCGACTTCGACACTGGCCTCGGTTTCGAGAACCACACCAACCATCCCTCGCGCGGCGACGTGCTGCTCTACCCGGGCGGCTTCTCCGAGACGGAAATCCTGTTTGCCTACGGCAGTAGCCAGTTCGCCAGCAAGATGGGCCAGCTCGCCGGCAATCATTTCCTGACCGTGGTCGAGGGTGGCGAGCAGCTCATGGACATGGGCCGCCTGGTGCTGTGGAAGGGTGCCCAGCCGATTCGCTTCACCGATCTCGGTGAGCGCTGACAACCAATTGGATCCAACCATGACGAGTACCCCGCGCCATCTGCTCGAACGCATGTTCACCGCCGCGGTGAATGCGGCCCAGCCAGGCCACTGCATCCCGCGATTCCTGCCCCCGCCCCCCACCGGCCGGACCATCGTGATCGGCGCCGGCAAGGCCTCGGCCGCCATGGCCCAGGCGCTGGAGCGCAACTGGCCCGGCGAACTCTCCGGGCTGGTGGTAACGCGCTATGGCTACGCGGTGCCATGCGAGCGCATCGAAATCGTCGAAGCCGCCCACCCGGTGCCGGATGCCGCCGGCCGGGAGGCTGCCGCACGCCTGCTCGAAGTGGTCCGCGGACTCAGCGCCGACGACCTGGTGATCTGCCTGATCTCGGGCGGCGGCTCCTCGCTGCTGCCGCTGCCCGGCGAGGGCGTGAGCCTCGAGGACAAGCAGGCCATCAACCGGGCGCTGCTCAAGTCCGGCGCGACCATCTCCGAGATGAACTGCGTGCGCCGGCATCTCTCCGCCATCAAGGGCGGGCGGCTCGCCGCAGCCTGCCATCCTGCGCGCGTGGTGAACCTGCTGATTTCCGACGTGCCGGGCGATAACCCGATCGATATTGCCTCCGGCCCCACGGTCGGCGACCCGACCACCTGCGCCGACGCGCTGGAGATCGTGCGCCGCTTCCAGATCGAGCTGCCCGCCGGCGCGCGCAAGCTGCTCGAGTCGGGCGCCGGCGAGACCATCAAACCCGGCGATCCGCGGCTCGCACGGGTCGACACCCGACTCATCGCCACCCCGCAGATGGCGCTCGAAGCCGCTGCCAAGGTCGCCGCGCTGGCAGGCTTCACGCCGGTACTGCTGGGCGACAGCATCGAAGGCGAAGCGAGTGACGTCGGCAAGGTCATGGCCGGCATCGCGCGGCAGGTCGGGACGCATCGCCAGCCGGTGGCGCCGCCCTGCGTGCTGCTGTCCGGCGGCGAAACCACCGTCACGGTGAAGGGCAACGGCCGCGGCGGCCGCAACGTGGAGTTCCTGCTTTCGCTGGCCGTGGCGCTCGACGGCATGCCCAACATACATGCCGTGGCGGGCGACACCGATGGCGTCGATGGCCAGGAGGAGATCGCCGGCGCCTTCGTTTCGCCGGACACCCTCGCACGCGCCTGGGCTCAGGGCATCCGGCCTCGCGACAGCCTCGAGAACAACGATGGCCATGGCTTCTTCGAAGCCCTCGGCGACAGCCTGATCACCGGCCCGACACTCACCAACGTGAATGATTTCCGCGCCATCCTGATCAGCTGAACAAAACGCACAACCATTAAGGAGACACCCTTGAGAACGATCAACTCGCTCACCCTGGACGACGCCAGGCACATCGCGGCCGGCGCCGAAGCCGAAGCGCTCGCCAACGGCTGGACGGTCAGCATCGCGGTATGCGACGGCGGCGGTCACGCGCTGTGGCTGCAACGCATGGATGGCGCACCGCTGATGAGTGCCCAGGTGGCACCCGAGAAGGCCCGCGCCTGCGTGCTCAGCGGCAAGCCCAGCAAGATCTTCGAGGACATGGTGAACAACGGCCGCTATGCCGCCCTGGCAATGCCGATCGTCCCGCTCGAAGGTGGCGAACCAATCATCACGGATGGCGTGGTGATCGGTGCAATCGGGGTCTCCGGCGTCAAGGCCGGCGAGGACGCGCAGGTTGCGCGCGCCGGCATCACCCGGCTCCTGAACGCCCGGGAGGCCGCATGAAACGCGATCGCCGTTCCCGCATTCTCGCCACGCTGGGCCCATCCAGCTCGTCGATCGAACGCATCCGCGAGTTGGTCCAAGCTGGTGCCGACGTTTTCCGTCTCAATTTCAGCCACGGCAGCCACACCGATCATGCCGAGCGCTACGCACAGATCCGCGAAGTCGAACGCGAGACCGGGCGCCCGATCGGCATCCTCATGGACCTGCAAGGCCCCAAGCTGCGGGTCGGCCGCATTGCCGGAGGCAGGACCACACTTACCGCCGGCGCGCGCTTCCGCCTCGATCTCGATCCGGCCGAAGGCGACGCCACCCGTGCCAACCTGCCGCACCCGGAAATCTTCGCCGCGCTCGAAGCCGGCACCGATCTGCTGCTCGATGACGGCAAGCTGCGCCTGCGGGTCGACAGCTTCGGTCCCGATCATGCCGAAACCACGGTGATGGTCGGCGGCGTGCTGTCCGACCGCAAGGGGGTGAACGTGCCCGGCGTGATCCTGCCGATCTCGCCGCTCACCGCGAAGGACCTCGCCGACCTCGCCTTCGGACTCGAGCTGGGTGTGGATTGGGTGGCGCTGTCGTTCGTGCAGCGTCCGGAAGACATCCGCGAGGCACGCGAGATCATCGGCGACCGGGCATGGATCATGGCCAAGCTCGAGAAGCCCTCGGCGATCGAGCACCTCGAGGCGATCGTCACCCAGGCCGATGGCGTGATGGTGGCGCGCGGCGACCTCGGCGTCGAGTTGCCGCCCCAGCAGGTGCCGATCCTGCAGCGACGCATCGTGCGCACCGCGCGCGCCGCCGGGCGACCGGTGGTGATCGCCACCCAGATGCTCGAATCGATGATCACCTCACCGGTACCGACCCGTGCCGAAGCCTCCGACGTCGCCACCGCGATCTACGAGGGCGCCGACGCGGTCATGCTCTCGGCCGAATCCGCCTCCGGCCAGTACCCGGTCGAAGCGGTAAGCATCATGAACAGCATCATCGGCGAGGTCGAACGGGACCCGATCTGGCGCAGCGGGCTCGAAGCCAGCCACACGCCCGCCGAAGCCACCACGCCCGATGCGATCTGCTGCGCCCTGCGTCGCGTCGCGGGCCTGCTCGAACCGGCCGCCATCGCCGCCTTCACCACCTCGGGCTTCAGCGCCCTGCGGGCCAGCCGCGAGCGTCCGGTGCCGCCCATCCTCGCGCTCACGCCGCTGCAGTCCACTGCCCGCCGGCTCGCGCTGGCATGGGGCGTGCACCCGATACCGTTCGAACGCATCCAGGACATCAACGAGATGGTCTCCCATGCCACCGACGCGGCGGTCGCAAACCGGTTCGCCGCTGCCGGCGACACGGTTCTCATCATCGCCGGCATGCCCTTCGGCGAGACCGGCAGCACTAACCTGCTGCACGTCGGACGGGTGCCGCCGACAGCCTGACCCGCCGCGACCGACTGCAATCTTTTCACCTCGTCGATTCAGCCATATGGAATCATGGGTGCCGCGCCGCCCCGGTCTGCCGCCCGTCGTCCCGTCGGCACGGCAGGCTCGCGGTGCGCGGAGATCCCGCAGTTCCACGGACTCGAACGAGGTGGCAGGATGGCATCGGGGAGTGCAGCGACAGCGGCCGGGACACGATCCTGCCCCGGATGCGGAAACGTTTCACTGGCGGGCAGGGCGAACTGCCAATGGTGCGGCCTCGTTTTCGGAGACCGCATCGCCGCGGAGGACTGGCGCCTGACCACCCGCGTGCCGCGACGAGCCCGCGTCGCGGTCATCTGTGCCTATCTGATCGTGGCCGCAGCGCTCCTGGGCGCCCATCCCGTGGCCAAGGCGTCGACCGCGTCGCTGATCGGCGCAGCGGCAGGCATCGCACTGGCGATGCTGCTGGTCCATATCGCAGCCACGATATCCGGGAGAGCGGCCCGGGAAGCAATGGCCCGCAGGCAGCAGTTCGCCGACCGTCACCACGCCGGAGAACTCGACTGCCCGGACGGTTTCGCCCTCTATCTCAGGCCTTTCAGCCTCGACGGCCGGGCGGTACAAGCGCGTTGGCAGGGCCCCCTGGCGATGGTCGTTTACGTCGGCTTCATCGGCATGGTGCTGACCCACCCCCTCGTCGGGATCGTGCTGTATCTCATGTCGGCCCTCGGTAGCGGGGCTCGCCGTGAACTCGAGGAAGATCTTGCCAACGCGCTGGCAACCCACGTGCCACTTTTCGCGTTGGGCAATGAGCCGTCGGTCGGGGCGATGAAGCTCGGCACACCGGATTCGGAATGGCTGGCGCGCTTCAGGGAGCTTGCAGGCAGGGCGCGCGCGATCATCATGGTCCCCGGTGCATCGGAAGGGTCGCTGCTGGAGATCGGCGAGATGCAGCGCTTCGGCTGGCTGAACAAGACGCTCGTGATCTGTCCGGCAGCCCTCATCGCCCCCGACGATCCGGCCTCGAAGAGCGGCAACCCGTTCCCCTCGCCCGCTACCCGCGCCAACGCGAAGGCCCATTGGGAAAAAACGTCGGCCGCGATCTCGGCGCGCTACTCGCTCAACCTGCCCGACTATTCGCCCGGCTGCGTCTTCGCGATCGACTCGACGGGCGGATTCGAACGGATCGCCCGCGTCCGGGGCCTGAGCACACATGACGGCGCGGCCGCCGCCCTGGCAGCACTGACGGCCCGCCGGCAAAGAGAAGTGCGCCACGGCACCAACGCGCCACGGGATAGCGACGAGGACATCGGTTGAGCGTGATCGAGGGTCGGGCTCCAGCGGGAAATCGATCCCCGACCCGCGTGCCTTCGAACGACCATCTCGACAACGCACCGTGTCGGCGTCATCCGGGCATCTCGTGAAAAAGGGCGCCGACCCTTGTGGATCGGCGCCCGGTCACAGTACCTGCTAAAACACGCTCAGAGGCTGCTGATGAAAACGATCAGCACGCCGATCGGGGCAACGAAGCGCGAGACGAGGTTCCAGATCATCGTCCCGGTTTCGCCGAGACCGAGCTCCTTGCGCACGCTCTCGCGGTCGAGACACCAGGCAACGAAGACGATCGCGCCGAGGCCGGTGAGCGGCAGCAGGAACTTGCTGGTGAGCTTGTCGAGCAGGTCGAAGATGTTGTTGCCGAGGATGCTCACATCGCTCCACACGTTGAAGGACAGCAGCGCAGCGATGCCGAGCGCCCAGATGGCGATGCCGGCGACGACGGTGGACGCGACACGGCTCAACGGAGTGCGTTCTTCCACAAACTCCACCACCGGAGCGAGCAGCGAGATCGACGAGGTCAGCGCGGCGAAGATCAGCAGCGCAAAGAACATCACACCGAGGATCATCCCGCCCGAGATGCTGCCGAAGGCCAGCGGCAGGGTGACGAACACCAGGCCCGGACCCGCGGCCGGATCGAGGCCGTTGGCAAACACGATCGGGAAGATCGCGAGGCCGGCGCCCAGCGCGATCACGGTGTCGGCGATCGCCACGGTACGGGCGGCCTGCAGCAGGTTCACGTCCTGACCGAGGTAGGAGCCGTAGGCCATCATCACGCCCATGCCCAGCGAGAGGGTGAAGAAGGCGTGGCCGAGTGCGGCCAGCACCACGGTGCTGTTGAGCTTGCTCCAGTCAGGCTTGAAGAGGTACTCGGCGGCGGCGCCGAAACCACCGGTGGTCACGCCGTAGCCGACCATGATCACCAGCAGCACGCCGAGCGCCGGCATGAGCAGCTTGGATGCGCGCTCGATCCCGCTCGAGACGCCCATCGCCACCACGCCGACGGTCAGGACCATGAACACCGTGTGCCAAGCCACCAGCGTCGCGGGGCTGGCGAGCATGCCGTTGAACAGCGCGCCTGCGGCATCCTTGTCCATGCCGTTGAAGGTGCCACCGGCCGCGTCGGCCAGATAGGACAGCGCCCAGCCGCCGATCACGCTATAGAAGGAAAGGATCAGGAAGGCCGCGAGCGTGCCGCTGATGCCGATCGTGACCCAGGCCTTGCTGCGATTGTTCTTGCGGGCGAGATCCGCCATCGTGTTGATCGGGTTCTTCTGGCCGCGACGCCCGAGCAGCCACTCGGCGACGATGATCGGCAAACCGATCAGCGCGATGCACACCAGGTAGACGGCAACGAAGGCGGCGCCGCCGCTCTGCCCCACCATGTACGGAAACTTCCAGATGTTGCCGAGACCGACCGCCGAGCCGACTGCAGCGATGAGAAAGCCCATCCGCGACGACCAGGCGCCGTGGATCTTGCCTGCAATGCCCGGCGAGCCGCTGGCCGCAAGGGTGGAACCTTTCATGTGTCTATCCTCCTGATGTGGCGGTTCTCGGCCTGTCGCGATCTTGCGGGCAGCACCGGCGCCGATTTGTAATGGGTGATGCAGGCGCACGGAGGCTTGTCGCAACCGTGCGCCACCTGCTCGGAATCAGCGCTTGAAGCGCTCCTCGGCGATCACGTCGGCCACTTCTCCGGTGGGACGGCCTTCGACACGGGCACGCTCGAAGATCTCCATGAGGTTGTCGTAGATCTGCTCCACGTGGCGGGTGACTTCCTCATGCTTGAAGCCGGTACGTTCATGATAGACGTCGATGATGCCACCGGCGTTGATCACATAGTCGGGTGCATAGAGGATGCCGCGATCCATCAGCGCGGTGCCGTGACGCGGCTCGGCGAGCTGGTTGTTGGCGGCACCGGCGATGACCTGCGCCTTGATCTGCGGAATGGTCTTGTCGTTGAGGATGGCACCCATCGCGCACGGTGCGAAAACGTCCACGTCGAGCCCGAAGATCGCCTCGGAGCCGACCACGGTGGCGCCCAGTTCCTGCTGCGCGCGGTCGAGCTGTTCCTGGTGGATGTCGCTCACCCACAGGCTGGCGCCGGCGGCCTTGAGCTGGCGCGCAAGATCGAAACCGACATTGCCGATACCCTGCACCGCTACCCGCAGGCCGTCCAGCGAATCACGGCCGAGCTTCTCCTTCACCGCGGCACGGATGCCGACGAAGGTGCCGTAGGCGGTGGCCGGCGAGGGATCACCGCTGCGCTTGCCGTCCTTGGTGGCCTTGTCCTTCACGCCCGACACGTACGGGGTGAACTCGGCCATGTACTTCATGTCGGCCACGCTGGTGCCGGAATCCTCTGCCGCGATGTAGCGGCCCTTGAGGTTGTCCACCGCCCGCGCCAGTGCCTCGAGCAGTTGCGGCGTCTTCTGGGTGCGCGGGTTGCCGATCACCACCGACTTGCCACCGCCGAGCTTGAGGTTGGCCATCGCCGACTTGTAGGTCATGCCGCGCGACAGGCGCAGCACGTCGCGGATCGCCTCTTCCTCGCTGGCGTAGGGCCACATGCGGCAGCCGCCGAGGGCCGGGCCGAGGTTGGAGTTATGAACCGCGATGATGGCCTTGAGGCCGCTCTTGTCGTCGCTGCAGAACACGACCTGTTCGTGGTCGGCGAAATCGCTCAGTGAAAAAACGCTCATGCTGCTGTCTCCTTCATGGGTCTTGGAAGATGCCGCGGCCCGCCGCGCGCCGCTTGTGGCGGCGCCGGAAGGTCGCGGCAATTTGGTATTCCGGCTCAGCCGGGGATTACGGCAATTGTCTTGCGCGGCGTGCTGCGCGCCGGGTCGGCGGCCGCATGCTTGTTGCGGAAGGCCTCGAGCAGCACCGCCTCGCGCTTCTTCGCCTGGGCGTGATAACGCTCGCGCACATGGCCGAAGCCACGCACCTGCTCGGGCAGCGAGGCCAGTTCCACCGCGGTTTCGTGGTTGGACAGCTCCAGCGCTCCGAGAATTTCATCGATGTTGCGCTCGTAGTCGGCGATCAACGCACGGTCGAGCTTGCGATCGGCACTGCGCGCAAAGGGATCGAGCGCACCGCCACGCAGCCCCTTGAAGCGGGTCAGCAGGCGCATTGCCTTGAGCATCCACGGGCCGTACTTCTTCTTCTGCAGTTCGCCGGTGGCCGGATCGCGATCGGCGAGGCTCGGCGGCGCAAGATGGAAGACCAGCTTGTAGTCACCCTCGAACTGCTCGTCGACTCGCTTGAGGAAGTCGCTGTCGGTGTACAGCCGCGCCACCTCGTATTCGTCCTTGTAGGCCAGCAGCTTGTGATAGCCGCGCGCCACCGCCTCGGTCAGCAGGGTGATGCCCGGCGCCACGCGCGCCTCGGCGGCCCGCACCCTTGCGACCAGCGTCGTGTAGCGCTTCGCGTAGGCAGCGTCCTGGTAGTCGGTGAGCTGCGCTTCGCGCCGCGCGATCACCTCGTCCAGGCTTACCGACAGGCGATGATGCTCGGGCTCGGCGCGCTTGGGCGTCGCCGCCTCGGCAACCGCAACCGGATTGACCGCCGCACGCCGGCCCCACAGGAAGGCCGCCTTGTTGGCTTCGATCGCGGTGCCGTTGATCTCGATCGCCTTGATCAGGGCTTCGCGGGACAGCGGCACCAGGCCTTTCTGCCAGGCGTAGCCGAGCATGAACAGGTTGGTGGCGATGGCATCGCCGAGCAGCGCGGTGGCAACCCGCGTGGCGTCGAGGAACTCGGCATTCTGGCTGCCCACCGCGTCGATGATCTGCTGCTCCATCGGGCTGGCCGGGAACTGCGGATCCGGGTTGGCGCCGACGTTGCCGCTGCGTGCCTGGGCGGCAAAGCCGCGCACGAACTCGCTGGTCATGGTCTCTGCGCTGTTGACCACCACCTGGGTGTGGTCGTGGCGCATCTTGGCAAGCGATTCGTCGCCGGCCGCGACCACCAGGTCGCAACCGATCACCGCGTTGGCTTCACCGGCGGCGACCCGCGCCGCATGGATCTGCTCGGGACGGTCGGCGATGCGCACATGCGACCACACCGCGCCACCCTTCTGCGCCAGGCCGGCCATGTCGAGGATCGACACGCCCTTGCCCTCGAGGTGGGCCGCCATGCCGAGCAAGGCACCGATGGTGACCACGCCGGTACCGCCGACACCGGTGATGAGGATGCCCCACGGCGCAGCCGTGCCCGGCAACTTCGGTTCGGGCAGCTCGCCAAAGGCATCGGCCGGCGCACCGGCGGCCTTGCCCTTGCGCAGCTTGCCACCTTCGATGGTGACGAAGCTCGGGCAGAAGCCCTTCACGCAGGAGTAGTCCTTGTTGCACGAGCTCTGGTCGATGGTGCGCTTGCGGCCGAATTCGGTCTCCACCGAGGCCACCGACATGCAGTTGGACTTGTTGCTGCAATCGCCGCAACCCTCGCACACCAGGTCGTTGATGACCACGCGGGTGGCGGGATCGGGGAACTTGCCGCGCTTGCGCCGGCGGCGCTTCTCGGCGGCGCAGGTCTGGTCGTAGATCAGCGCGGTCACGCCCGGCACTTCGCGCAGCTCGCGCTGCACCGCGTCGAGCTCGTCGCGGTGGCGGATCGGCACGCCGTGCGGCAGGTCGGACGGGCCGTAGGCGCGCGGGGTGCCGTCGTTCACCACGACGATGTTGTGGATGCCCTCGGCCGCCAGCTGCGCGGCGATGATCGGTACCGACAGGGTGCCGTCGTGGGGCTGGCCACCGGTCATCGCGACCGCGTCGTTGTAGAGGATCTTGTAGGTGATGTTTACCTTCGCCGCCACCGCTGCACGGATGGCGAGAATGCCGGAGTGCATGTAGGTGCCGTCGCCGAGGTTGGCGAAGACATGCTTGGTCGCGGTGAACGGTGCCTGACCGACCCAGGGCACGCCTTCGCCGCCCATCTGGCAGAAGGTCTGGGTGGACTCGGGCGACAGCCAGGTGGCCATGTAATGGCAGCCGATGCCGGCGATCGCGCGGGAGCCTTCCGGCACCTTGGTCGAGGTGTTGTGCGGGCAGCCCGAGCAGTAGTGCGGCACGCGGGCGATCGACAGGCGCGGCTTGGCCAGCGCGGCTTCCTTGCTCTCGAGGAAGGCCATGCGGGCCTTGATGCGGTCCGAGGTGTGGAAGCGGGCGATGCGCGCGGCGATCACCCGGGCGATCATCGCCGGGGTAAGCTCGCCCGCAGCGGGCAGCAGCCAGTCGCTGTGCGGCAGCGACCATTCGCCGGTCTCGTCGAACTTGCCGATGACGCGCGGACGCACGTTCTCGTTCCAGTTGTAGAGCTCTTCCTTGAGCTGGTATTCGAGGAACTGGCGCTTCTCCTCGATCACCAGGATCTCCTCGAGGCCATCGGCGAACTCGCGCACGCCCTCGGCTTCGAGCGGCCACACCATGCCGACCTTGTAGAGACGGATGCCGATCGAGGCGGCCAGTGCGTCATCGATGCCAAGGTCTTCGAGCGCCTGACGCACGTCGAGATAGCTCTTGCCGCTGGTGATGATGCCGAGCTTGGCATTGGGGCTGTCGATGACCGTCTTGTTCAGCTTGTTGGCACGGCAATAGGCCAGCGCGGCGTAGAGCTTGTGGTGCAGCAGGCGCTTTTCCTGCACCAGCGGAGGATCCGGCCAGCGCAGGTTGAGGCCATCGGCCGGCAGCGGGAAATCGGTCGGGATGACGGTCTTGACTGCGAACGGGTCGACGTCCACCGAGGCGGAGGTCTCGACCGTGTCGGTGAGCGCCTTGAAGGCCACCCAGCAACCCGAGTAGCGCGACATCGCGAAGCCGTGCAGGCCGTATTCGAGGTAGTCCTGGATGCCCGCCGGCGAGAGCACCGGCATCATCAGCGACTTGAAGACATGCTCGGTCTGGTGCGGCAGCGTGGACGACTTGGCGGCATGGTCGTCGCCCGCGATCACCAGCACGCCACCATGCTTCGAGGTGCCCGCGGCGTTGGCATGGCGGAACACGTCGCCGGTGCGGTCGACGCCCGGACCCTTGCCGTACCAGATCGAGAACACGCCGTCGTAGAGTGCGTTGGGATCGAGATTGACCTGCTGGGTGCCCCACACCGAGGTGGCGGCGAGGTCTTCGTTGAGACCCGGCTGGAAGCGGATCTGGTGCGGCTCGAGGAATTTCTTTGCCTTCCAGAATTCCTGGTCGACGTTGCCGAGCGGCGAACCGCGGTAGCCGGTGACGAAGCCGGCGGTGTTGAGACCGGCGGCCGCATCGCGCATGCGCTGCATGATCGGCAGGCGAACCAGCGCCTGGATGCCGGTCATGTAGGCCCGGCCGGTTTCAAGGGTGTACTTGTCTGCGAGGCTGACTGCGAGAAGGGACTTTGCCATGGGTCTGGTAAAGCGCCGCAAGCCCTCCGGAATCACGCTTTTGGCGCTGCCGGCTGGACCCTGCGACCTTGTCTCCTGTGAGTTGTAGGTTTTTGCGCTCCGGGTTACGGAACGACGAGGTGAATGCTATCTGCTCTCCGTGGAATATATTTTTCTAATGCATGGATAAAATCGACGATTAAGAAAAAATCTACCGCGCGGAACGTGCCCGGGTCACCCGCGAGCCCGGCGCACGGCCCAGCCGCTCGCTGATCCACAGGCTGCAGGCCACCAGCGCATCGAGATCGATGCCGGTCTCGATGCCCATGCCGTGCATCAGGTACACCACTTCCTCGGTGGCAACGTTGCCGGACGCGCCCTTGGCGTAGGGACAGCCGCCGAGCCCCGACACCGAGGCATCGAACACCGCCACGCCCGCCTCCAGCGAGGCAGCGATGTTGGCGATTGCCATGCCGTAGGTATCGTGATAGTGCCCGGCCAGGCGCTCGACCGGCACCTGCGCGGCCACCGCCTCGAGCATCCTGCGGGTCTTGCCCGGCGTACCGGTGCCGATGGTGTCGCCCAGGCTGATCTCGTAGCAGCCCATGCGGGCGAGCGTGGCCGCCACGTCGGCCACCGCCTGCGGCGCGATCTCCCCCTCGTAGGGGCAGCCGAGCACGCACGACACGTAACCGCGGACCCGGACGCCGGCCGCACGCGCCGCCGCCATCACCGGCTCGAAGCGCAACAGGGATTCGGCGATCGAGCAGTTGATGTTCTTGCGGCTGAACGATTCCGAGGCGGCGGCAAACACCGCCACCTCCTGCGCGCCGGCCGCCAGCGCCGCCTCGAAGCCCTTGAGGTTGGGCGTCAGCACCGGGTAGGCGACACCGGGCAGGCGCTCGATGCGCGCCATGACCTCGGCCGCGTCGCCCATCTGCGGCACCCACTTGGGCGAGACGAAGGAGGTCGCCTCGATCGCCTTCAGCCCGGCCTTGCCGAGCCGTGCGATGAGCTCGACCTTGGTATCGGTGTCGACCAGCTGCTTCTCGTTCTGTAGCCCGTCGCGCGGGCCGACCTCGACGATCCGCACCTTTGCGGGCAGGCTCATTTTGCGACCTCGAAATCCACCAGCTCGGCACCGTCGCCCACCTGGTCACCCACCGCGAAGCGGAAGGCCTTGACCGTGCCGGGGCCCGGCGCGGTGATGGTGTGCTCCATCTTCATCGCCTCGAGGATCAGCAGCGGCGCGCCCTTCTCCACCGTGGCGCCTTCGGCGGCGATCAGGGCGATCACCTTGCCCGGCATCGGCGCCAGCAGGCCACCCTCCGCACCGCCACCCTCGCCGGCGTGATAGAGCGGATCGACGTTGGCGAGCTGCCAGGCGCGTCCCTGTGCAAACACGTGGCGCTTCTCTGCCGCGGCAATCACCGTGGCGTCCATGCGGGTACCGTCCAGCTCGACCCGCATCAGGCCGCGCGGATTGAGCTCGCCGCGTGCCTCGACCGAGCGACCGTCGACCGTCAGCGTGTAGCCGTCGGCCCGGTAGGCCACGTTCACCGTCTTCTGCACCTCGCCGAGGCGGAAGATCAGCCCGCGGTGCGCGGTGGCATTGACCCGCCAGCCGTCGCGGGCGTGCCACGGCGACTTCGGATCGCGACCGCGCGCGGCCTTGTCCTCGGCACGGTTGGTCTCGCGCAGCAGCTCGGCCAGCGCGGCGATCAGCCAGACCTCGGCCGGCGCCTCCTTGCCCTCCGGGAAGAGGTAGGCCTTTTCGCGCTCGATCAGTCCGGTATCGAGATCCGCCGTGGCGAAGGCCGGGCAGGCGGTGAGGCGGGACAGGAACTCGATGTTGTTCGACACGCCGACCACGCGGTACTCGGCCAGCGCCTGCAGCATGCGCGCCAGCGCGCGGTCGCGGTTCTGGTCCCAGACGATGAGCTTGGCGATCATCGGATCGTAGTGGGGGCTGATCTCGTCGCCCTCCTCCACGCCGGTATCGACACGCACATGCAGCCCTTCGCCCGGCGGCGAGAGGTGCACCAGCTTGCCGATGGAAGGCAGGAAACCCTTGTCCGGGTCTTCCGCGTAGATCCGCGCCTCCAGCGCATGGCCGCGGATCTGCAGCTGCTCCTGGGCCAGCGGCAGCGGCTCGCCCGCGGCGACGCGCAGCTGCCATTCCACCAGGTCGAGGCCGGTGATCATCTCGGTCACCGGGTGCTCCACCTGCAGGCGGGTGTTCATCTCCATGAAGTAGAAGGAACCGTCCTGGTTGGCAATGAACTCCACCGTGCCGGCACCCACATAGCCCACCGCCTTGGCGGCATCCACCGCCGCTTTGCCCATCGCCGCACGACGCTCCAGCGTCATGCCCGGCGCGGGCGCTTCTTCGAGCACCTTCTGGTGGCGGCGCTGCACCGAGCAGTCGCGCTCGAACAGGTACACGCAGTTGCCCTGGGTGTCGCCGAACACCTGGATCTCGATGTGGCGCGGCCGGGTGATGTACTTCTCGATCAGCACATGGTCGTCGCCGAAGCTGGAGATCGCCTCGCGCTTGCACGAAGCCAGCATCTCGATGAAATCCGCAGATTTCTCGACCAGCCGCATGCCCTTGCCGCCACCGCCAGCCGCGGCCTTGATGAGCACCGGGTAGCCGATGCCGTCGGCCTGCTGGTGCAGGTAGGCCGGGTCCTGGTCGTCGCCATGATAGCCCGGGGTCAGCGGCACGCCGGCGGCGCCCATGATCTTCTTGGCCTCTGACTTGGAGCCCATGGCGTGGATGGCCGAGACCGGCGGGCCGATGAAGACGATGCCGGCCTCGTCACAGGCGTGGCAGAAGGCCTCGTTCTCGGACAGGAAGCCGTAGCCCGGGTGGATGGCCTGGGCGCCGGTCTGCTTCGCCGCGGCGATGATCCGCTCGATCACCAGGTAGCTTTCCTTGACCGAAGCGGGGCCGATCAGCACCGCCTCGTCGGCCATGCGCACATGGCGCGCGCTGGCGTCGGCCTCCGAATAGACCGCCACCGTGCGGATGCCCATGCGGCGGGCCGTCTTGATGACGCGGCAGGCGATCTCGCCCCTGTTCGCGATCAGAATTTTTTCAAACATGTTCGTGACTCCCCTTACATCCGGAACACGCCGAACTTGGTCGGCTGGATGGGTGCATTGAGCGCAGCGGACAGCGACAGGCCGAGCACGCGGCGGGTCTGGGCGGGGTCTACCACGCCGTCGTCCCACATCCGCGCGGTGGCGTAGTACGGATGGCCCTGGAACTCGTATTGCTCGCGGATCGGCGCCTTGAAGGCTTCCTCGTCATCCGCACTCCAGGCGCCGCCCTTGGCCTCGATGCCGTCGCGGCGCACCGTGGCGAGCACGCTGGCGGCCTGCTCGCCGCCCATCACCGAGATGCGGCTGTTCGGCCACATCCACAGGAAGCGCGGGCTGTAGGCGCGGCCGCACATGCCGTAGTTGCCGGCGCCGAAGCTGCCACCGATGAGGGTGGTGATCTTGGGCACCTGCACGGTCGCCACCGCGGTCACCATCTTGGCCCCGTCCTTGGCGATACCGCCGTTCTCGTACTTGCGGCCGACCATGAAGCCGGTGAT
This sequence comes from Cognatazoarcus halotolerans, assembly GCF_009800965.1. GTDB lineage: Bacteria > Pseudomonadota > Gammaproteobacteria > Burkholderiales > Rhodocyclaceae > Cognatazoarcus > Cognatazoarcus halotolerans. The sequence continues at coordinate 228,329 of NZ_WUAF01000004.1, forward strand.
GTTCTGCAGGAACAGCAGCGGGATGCCGCGCTGGCCGCACAGCTCGATGAAGTGCGCACCCTTCTGCGCCGACTCGCCGAAGAGGATGCCGTTGTTGGCGACGATGCCCACCGGGTAGCCGTAGAGCTGGGCGAAGCCGCACACCAGGGTGGTGCCGTAGCGCGCCTTGAATTCGTCGAAACGCGAGCCATCCACCACGCGGGCGATGATCTCGCGCACGTCGAAGGGCTTGCGGGTATCGGTCGGGATGATGCCGTAGATCTCTTCCGGGTCGTAGATCGGCTCCTCGCCCTGCCCCAGCGCGAGGCTCATCTGGCCACCGAGCGGCTTGACCCGGTTGAGGTTGGAGACGATGCGCCGCGCGAGATACAGCGCGTGGGCGTCGTTCTCGGCAAGGTGGTCGGCCACGCCGGAGAGGCGGGTATGCACGTCGCCGCCACCGAGGTCTTCCGCGGTCACCACCTCGCCGGTGGCGGCCTTCACCAGCGGCGGCCCGCCGAGGAAGATGGTGCCCTGGTTCTTGACGATGATGGTCTCGTCCGACATCGCCGGCACATAGGCGCCGCCCGCGGTGCACGAACCCATCACCACCGCGATCTGCGGGATGCCCTTGGCCGACATGTTGGCCTGGTTGTAGAAGATGCGGCCGAAATGGTCACGGTCGGGGAACACCTCGTCCTGCCGCGGCAGGAAGGCACCGCCCGAATCCACCAGGTACACGCAGGGCAGGTTGTTCTGCTCGGCGATCTCCTGCGCGCGCAGGTGCTTCTTCACCGTCATCGGGTAGTAGGTGCCGCCCTTCACCGTGGCGTCGTTGGCCACGATCATGCACTCCACCCCCTGCACCCGGCCAATCCCGGTGATCACCCCCGCCGAGGGCGCCTCGTTGTCGTACATGCCGTGAGCCGCGAGCTGGCCCACCTCGAGAAAAGCCGTGCCCGGATCGAGCAGGTGCCCCACCCGGTCGCGCGGCAACAGCTTGCCCCGCGCCGTATGCTTGGCCCGCGCAGACTCGCCGCCGCCGAGTGAAACCTCCGCCGCCTTGGTGCGCAGATCCTCGACCAATCCGCGCAGACTCGCGGCATTGGCCTGGAAATCCGCAGCGCGGGTGTTGATGCTGGACTTGATGGTGCTCATGTCTCCCCGTCCCCTGTTTGATTGATCCGCGGTACCCGCCACACGGGCCGGCGCCGCCACTTGCGGACCCACAGTGTGCGCGCCCGTTCAAGGATTGGGGAAGACTAGCGAAACAGTCGGGACAAGGGGTGACAGGGCGGTTGCAAATCGCGCCAGCGGATGAAAGCGGATGACGCTGGGAACCGGGCCGGCTGGCAGGCCCTCGGTCCGCTCAGGCCCGGGGTCGGGAACCACCGGGCAGTGGCGGACTGGCGGCGTATCGCAGCCGCCCTCGATCCAGCGCCTCTAGGCCTGGCCCTGAATCCCGAGCTCGCCCTGCGGCAAAACATCGCCGTCGCGCCTGCTCGAACTCCAGAAACGCTCATGAACGAAATACACCACCGCCTGCACGCTCGGCTCGAGCAGACTCAAGGTGAGCGAGCTCGCGAAATCCCCCGTCACCGCATACGCCACCGATATTGCAACGGCGATATGGGTAAGGTAGTACGAACCCGTCTTCTTGAACGTACGCTGATTGCTTGCAATCCACTTCGCCATGACAGGCCCCTTGACGATGATTTGATGGGGTCAGTGTGAACATGGTGCGACATCGAGTACAGAAGATAATCGCTATCAGGGTGATAGCGGGCGACGGGAAGTCGGGTACGGTTGCAGGCCATTGCGCCCCTCGCACCCGACTTATCGAATTGCGGTGGAGTGGCGCAATGACATTGTGTTCTTGCCGTTCTGGATGCAGCCCCGCAGATTTGGCACTCGATCATACATACGTTGCAGCGACCGGCCGCGCAAGTAGCGGGGCATTCGCGTATGTGCGAGTTGTGGGCAGGACATTAGTCAGCAATCGGCCTGAGCCGACCTTGGGCTTGATGCCAGCCTCAGGCGGTCATGCGTCGGTTACCCGCTATCGGCGGTGAATGACCTCTTGTCACGTCAGGTGATAGCTGGATTCGCCCCCCCAGCGGTCAGCCGATAAAGGCTCATGAGCGCCTCGGAACGAGCTCGACGTTAGCGACCCTTCGGCCTGCTGCCGCCACGCTGACTCAGTGCGGATGCTGCGACGGATTTCACCGCCGCCGACGTCTTGGGGTTGGTCAACAGCTTGGCAGCCTTGGCGCGACGCGGGCGGAGGTCTGTTCAGTGTTGGGTTTCTTCGTTGCCATGGTAAGACTGCTAACAGTAAAAAGAAGTGCATTGGCGGGAATCAGCGACGATTCCCGCAGTGGTGGTCAGGCGAAAAGTTCTAACTGACCGGGGTGCGAGCGCCAGTGTTGGCGCACAGACTCCCGCGCGCCGAAGCGGAAGCGGGTGTATGCGCGCACGAAGACGCTCCTTCGTCGGATAAAGGCCATAGCCATTCCTCATGAACGTGGAGGGGTTTTGGCTTGTCCATGCACTGCGAACTGCTAGAATTCGTTGTCTTCGCACAAGACATTGCGTGCATAGGTGTTCGGTAGACCCCTATTCACCTCACCGGGCCTCGAAGTGTTGGTAGCACTTCGGGGCCTTTTCTTTGCCGGTAGGAGTTGATGCTCAGTTAGGCTGCTTGGGCGATGCCTCCATATTGATCGGCGAAAAGATATCGAACTGGCTTGGTCATCCCCTTTAGCAAGCGCCAGTTATCCGCATCGTGACGCACCCGGCCAGCAACAATAGCGGGGTGAATCCGCAACCGGTCGGCAAGGGCAATCGCATGGGCCGCAGTCGGGTTCATACGCGCAGCCGACGCAGCCCACTCCTCAGCCGGGATCAGCGCGCTCTGCGCCCCGGAGTCCGCTTCGGTTTCTTCCTTGCTGCTCCGGGTCTTGTCATCAAGATTGTCGGCGATGAATAGATGATTCGACCTCAAATGCATCTGCACATGGACCAACTCGTGGATCAGCGCGAACCAGAAGTTGTCGACCCGGTCATGTCGCAAGGTCAAAGCAACTACTGGCACCCCGTCGTCCAACATTGCCGCGCCATCAAGGTAGGTCTTTTTGAAGTGCGCTTCGACTACCAGCGTGATTCCAATGTCGGCCAGATACTCAATCGCCAAACGGGGGCCATGTTCGAACCGGGAGAGCTTTGCGAGGTCACGCAACCACTCAGCGGTAATTGCCCCCTCCTTGTATTGGGTTTTTAGTTGAGGCCTTTGCTGGCGTGCCTTTTTCAGGACCATGGCACGCCATACCTGCAGTGCGTACTCATCCATGACCCGCGACCCGCTCTGATGGAGGGGCGCGCGCAGTAGCGCCGGACGATGCGCACCCAACGACACGTCGCGCGTGAACTCCCGAATCAATTCCTCACCGCGTTCCTTGGCCTGACGAACCGTCTCGACGGCGCCTTGCAGGCAGCCTCGCTCGATCATTTCCTGCCACGGAAACTTGCTGTAGTCGTACTGCGGCTCTTGCCCGAGGTCGATGTCGTCGTCACCCTCGCCCAGAAGGATCTCCGCCGGAATGCCGAGACTCTTGTGAACTTTCCGGATCATGGCCAAGCTGAGCGGGCGCTTGCGGGCCAGGACTTCCGATACCTTGGGCAGCGAGCCAAGGTACGCAACCATGTCCTTCTTGCCCAGATTCATTTGGTCCATGCGAAACAAGATGGCGTCGATCGGGTCCGGCGATACCGGTTCGACCTTGGTGCGCTCGTAGGCCTCGATGACCAACGCGAGCAGTTCCAGTTCGCCTTCCTTGGAGGAACCCGGCTTGATGTCCTCATCCATCAAAGCGGACAGCCGAGCAACCGCATCGTCGTAGTCACGCTGCGTCTTGATCACTCGAATCTGCTTCATGTCCAACTCCTTTATCCCAGTTCGCCGCATTGCCCATGTGCTCTAGAAAGTCTTTTTGTCGTACTCGGCATGCGTTCCAATCCACTCGATCAAGACGATTCCGTTTTGGTACTTCGCCTTGACCACGAGGCGGATAGTGTTGCCCTTGATGTTGAAAATCACCCGGTTGTCCGCCAAAAGGCTCGCGTTCGGATATTGGTTCTTCACATCCTGCGGTCCGCTCCACTGCGACTGCTCAACCGCTACCCGCCAGACGTCGAGCGGGCCCCGCGAATCCGCGTGCTTGCGCTTGAAATCGTCGAGCTTGGGGAGGCCGAGCAGTTGCATATCGAGTTGCTATCTTTCCCATAGAGGCTCGAATGTTATGTTCCCTTATAGGGAACGTCAACAGATTCCCTTTGTGTCTAGGTGTTGGGCCGTCGAGAGGGTTCATCAGGGTTCCGACATCGAACAAGTATCGGCGAAGACACGTTCAGTCTGGAGCCTAGGAAAGCGCGCCTTGACCAGCGCAATGAACGCCGCGACCTCGGCCGTCAGCGACGCTGCGTTTTCTTGCAAGACAGCGTAGGTTAGGTTTATCGCCGCGGACAGCGTGGTTTCTCTTTGGTGCGAACGTTGAGGCCAACCTACGAAGCGACGGCCGCGGATCGACTGGTTGCTGACCTTGGCGGCGACATGCCCGAACGGCTGTTCAGGCCGACCAGCAGTCGCCGGCCGAGACGGCCAATCCGACGTCTCAGCGCCTCACAGGCCGCACTACCTCGCGCGGTGTCCGGTGTCTTTTCCTGGCATCCCCAGCGACTTCAACTCCGTCCGAAAACCCGACACCAAATCAACTCATCCCAGAGAAGCCCCTTCGAAGCGGGCATTTCTCATCTCCGGGACAGGCAGTGCCGACCGATCCAGCTATCTGGCTACGGAACCGCAAGCGCAGCTTGCCGGCACCACAGGGACGCAGACGAAGTATCTACGTTCGGCCGATACGAACGACATTCAAACCAGGCCTGCAGCGTGCCTTGGTCGAACAAAACATCAACGCCAGCGCCGCCATAATCAGGCTGATCACACTCGGTTCCGGAACACTGACCGGCGGCTCCGGTATGACAAAGGCACCCGACCCGACGACATTGACGCCAGCCCCGAAACCATCCGGTACGCCGCTGCCGGTGCGGTTGGTGTCGTTGAGCATGTCGTTCAGTGTGGCATAGGTGATGAACACCGCATCGGCGGCGCTTTCGCCCTCGGCGTTGAAGAGATTCCAGTAGTTTGTTCCGTCCGAACCCGACCCGACGACATTGACGGCGGCACCGAATCCGTCCGGCACGCCGCTGCCGGTGCGATTGGTGTCGTTGAGCATGTCGCCCAGCGTGGCGTAGGTGACGAACACCGCATCAGCTGCGTTCTCGCCCTCGGCGTTGAACAGGCTCCAGAACGTGTGTCCGTCCGAGCCTGACCCGACGACATTGACGCCCGCCCCGAAGCCGTCCGGCACGCCGCTGCCGGTGCGGTTGGTGTCGTTGAGCATGTCGTTCAGCGTGGCGTAGGTGATGTACACCGCATCGGCGGCGCTTTCACCCTCGGCGTTGAAGAGATTCCAGTAGTTTGTTCCGTCCGAACCCGACCCGACGACATTGACGGCGGCCCCGAAACCATCCGGTACGCCACTGCCGGTGCGGTTGGTGTCGTTGAGCATGTCACTCAGCGTGGCGTAGGTGATGAACACCGCATCAGCGGCGTTCTCGCCCTCGGCATTGAACAGGTTCCAGTAGGTATGCCCGTCCGAGCCGGACCCGACGACATTGACGGCGGCACCGAATCCGTCCGGCACGCCGCTGCCGGTGCGGTTGGTGTCGTTGAGCATGTCGCCCAGCGTGGCGTAGGTGACGAACACCGCATCGGCCGCGCTCTCGCCCTCGGCGTTGAACAGATTCCAGAATGTGTGCCCGTCCGAACCCGACCCGACGACATTGACGGCCGCACCGAATCCGTCCGGCACGCCGCTGCCGGTGCGGTTGGTGTCGTTGAGCATGTCGCCCAGCGTAGCGTAGGTGACGAACACCGCATCGGCGGCGCTTTCACCCTCGGCGTTGAACAGATTCCAATAAACAGCCGCCGCATTCACCGACGGCGCGAGGATCATGATGCAAAGGCTCATCAGCAGTTGGCGTATCGCATTGCGCGTGTTCATGGCCGCCCTCTTGTCCAATCCAACCCGGTATTGAGACCAAGCAACAAATACGCCCAATAAAATACTGACCAACATTCAAGGACGCACGAACTTTTCTGCAATATCAGTGACTTGGAGTGGAAAGAATTCCGACAAAGACAGTCGCCGATCGAAAGCGGGCCTCGGACCGTCAGGCCGCGGAAGCTCCCTCCCTGCTCTCACGAACCACACTCGCCCTGCGCCTTCGCGAGGTAGGCCCGCCATAGCTCGCCATATCGATCGTCGAAGCGCTCGCCGCCAATCGCCACCGCCTCGAAGCGGTCCACCCGGAAGGTACGAAAGCCCTGCCGCAGCTCGCACCAGGCGCCGAGCGTCCAGCAGCGGCCCCAGAACACCAGGCCGAGTGGCCACAGGGTGCGAAGCGAGACTTCGCCGTCTTCCCTGCGATAGCGCACCTCCAGCTTGAGGCCCTTCTCCATGCCCTCGCGCAGCAGGGTCATGGGTTCGCGCAGCGGGGCGGGGTGCATGAAATCGGGTGCGCAGAAGCGCAGATCGCTGCCGGCCAGCCGTTCTTCGAGTGCGCGTGGCAGCACCGCCTCGATGCGGGCGATGGCCTGGGCGGCGGCCTTGCCGAGCGCGGGATCGCCGTAGGCCTGGACCAGCTTGGCGCCAATGACGAGGGCTTCGAGCTCGTCGCCGGTGAACATGAGGGGCGGCACCTGATAGCCGCGACGCAGGCGGTAGCCAACGCCCGCCTCGCCGTCGATCGGTGCGCCGGAGCCGATGAGGTCAGCGATGTCGCGGTAGATGGTGCGCTCCGACACTTCCAGCGCCTCGGCCAGCGCCCGCGCGGTGAGCACGCGGCCGTTGCGCAGCATGAGGATGATCTGGAAAAGACGGTCGGCGGGACGCATGGCAGGAGGCGGCATTGGTGGATGAGTCACCTTAGCACGGCCCCGGGGCGATGCCGCGCAGGCTCCTGACACCACGCTGTCAGGAGGGGGTCACCACAATGGCAATGCCCGTCGCATCCCGCGGCGGATCATCCGGGAGGCGCGAGCCGGCGCTTCCGGCCACAGGAGAACAGGAATGGACAAACCGATCAGCTGGTTCGAACTGCCAGTGCGCGACATCGAGCGCGCCACGCGCTTCTATGAGGACGTCTTTGCGGTGTCGCTGCGCCGCGAGCGTTGCGGCGGCAACCCGATGGCGATCTTCCCCTATGCCGAGCCGCAGCCCGGTGGCGCGCTGGTGCACATGCCGCAGCTGGAGCCGCGCGACAACGGCACCCTGGTGTATCTGGACGGGGGCAAGGATCTCGCCGAACCGCTGGCCCGCGTCAAGGCGGCCGGCGGCGCGGTGGCGATGGAGAAGACCTTCATCGGCGAGGACATCGGCTACATCGCGCTGTTCATGGACAGCGAGGGCAACCGGGTGGGCATGTTTTCGCGGCAGTGAACGGACTGACGGGCGGACCCCGCAAGGGAAGCCGCCCGTCAGTGGCACAAGCCGCGAGGCGACTTACAGGGTTTCGGAGAACAGCTCGCGGCCGATCAGCATGCGGCGGATCTCGCTGGTGCCGGCGCCGATTTCATACAGCTTGGCGTCACGCCACAGGCGGCCCACCGGGTATTCGTTGGTGTAGCCCACGCCGCCGAGGGTCTGGATGGCTTCGCCGGCCATCCAGGTGGCTTTCTCGGCGGAGTAGAGAATGGCGCCGGCGGCATCCTTGCGCAGGGTGCGGGCATGGTCGGTGCGGTCGCAGGCCTGACCGAGCGCATAGACGTAGGCGCGGGTCGCCATCCAGGTGGAGTACATGTCTGCCACCTTGCCCTGCATGAGCTGGAATTCGCCGATGCTCTGGCCGAACTGCTTGCGCTCGTGCAGATAGGGCACCACCACGTCCATGCAGGCCGCCATGATGCCGAGCGGGCCGCCGCACAGCACCGCGCGCTCGTAGTCGAGGCCGCTCATGAGCACCTTGACGCCGCCGCCCACCTGCCCGAGCACGTTCTCCTCCGGCACTTCGACATCGTCGAAGAACAGCGGGAAGGTATTCGAGCCGCGCATGCCGAGCTTGTCGAGGTGGCTGCCGTGGCTGAAGCCCTTCATGCCCTTTTCGATGATGAAGGCGGTCATGCCCTTGGGACCGGCGTTGATGTCGGTCTTGGCGTAGACCACCAGGGTGTCGGCATCGCCGCCGTTGGTGATCCACATCTTGGAGCCATTGAGCACGAAGCGGTCGCCCTTGCGGTCGGCGCGCAGCTTCATGCTGACCACGTCGGAGCCGGCGTTCGGCTCGCTCATGGCAAGCGCGCCCACATGCTCGCCGGACACCAGCTTGGGCAGGTACTTGGCCTTCTGGGCGGCATTGCCGTTGCGACGGATCTGGTTTACGCACAGGTTGGAGTGCGCGCCGTAGGAGAGGCCCACCGAGGCGGAGGCGCGCGAGACTTCTTCCAGCGCGATGATGTGGGCGAGGTAGCCCATGCTGGTGCCGCCGTATTCCTCTTCCACGGTCATGCCATGCAGGCCCAGATCGCCCAGCTTCTTCCACAGGTCGGCGGGGAACTCGTTCTTCTGGTCGACCTCGGCGGCACGCGGCGCGATCTCGTCGGCGGCAAAGGACTGCACGGTGTCGCGCAGCATCTCGATGGTTTCGCCCAGGTGGAAGTCGAGGCTGGGAATGTTCATGAACGGGTCTCCTCCGGAATTCGAATCGTGGATGGCCCTCACGCGGGGCCACAGATGCAAGGGTAGAAGCTAACCGCCCGCGCGGCCAGCAGCCTGCCAAGATGGTTGCAAATAGCGCCACCTCCACTATCATCGCCCCACCATGTATGTGCACCCCGCGACGCTTCGCGACCCGACCCTCGGCCCGGCGGCCACACCGATCGCCTTCATCCGCGCAATCGTCCTTGCGCACCGCCGCTACGGGTCCGATCCTGCCAATGCGCTGGCGCAGGCAAGGATTCCGCCGGATGCCCTGGAAGACCCCACCGCGCGGGTCACCGCGGCGCAGATGGAGATCATGTCGGGGGTCAGCATGCACGACCTCGACGACGAAGCACTGGCGTGGTTCTCGCGCAGGCTGCCGTGGGGCAGCTACGGCATGCTGTGCCGCGCCTCGATCACCGCGCCCGACCTGGGCACGGCACTCAAGCGCTGGTGCCGCCACCACGGCCTGCTGACGCGCGACATCGTGCTGAGCCTTGCCGAAGCGGACGGCCTGGCCAGCCTCGACATCACCATCCACCGGCCGCTCGGCGAACTGCACGAATTCTGCCTGGTGTCGATCCTGCGCATGAGCCTGGGCTACGCCTGTTGGGCGGTGGATTCGCGCATCGGCCTGACCGAGGCGCGATTCCCCTTCCCCGAGCCGCCCCACGCCGATGTGTATCCGCTGATGTTCGCCGGGCCGATCCGCTTCGATGCGACCCGCGCGGGAGTGAGCTTCGATGCGCGCTATCTCGCCCTGCCGCTGCGCCGCGACGAGGACGCGCTGGACCGCATGCTGCAGCGGGCGCTGCCGCTCACCGTGCTGCAGTACCGGCGCGACCGGCTGCTGGTGGAGCGGGTGCGGCAACTGTTGCGCGCCCGTCCCGAAGCGGCCAGTACCGCGGAAGACGTGGCGGCGCAGTTGCACGTGTCGGCGCGCACCCTGCACCGCCAGCTTCAGGAAGAAGGCGCCTCGCTGCAAAGCCTCAAGGATGAAGCACGCCGGGACCGCGCCCTGCACCTGCTACAGCGCAGCGCCCGCCCGCTCAAGCAGATTGCGGCCGAGGTCGGTTTCCGTAACGAAAAGAGCTTCGCTCGTGCGTTCAAGGCCTGGACGGGCACTTCGCCGGGCAGCATCCGCGGCCGTTGAGCCGCGGCAAATGCGCAAGGCGGAAAACGAGATGCTGCCGGAGAAGGGAAAAGGCCGTTTCGCTGTACTCGACAGGGCCCACCCGTACCACGCCGCCGCCTGAAAGGACACAAGCGGCGGGCGCGGACGGGTCTGTTTCAGACGACCTCTTCGGACGCGACCTCGTTCCAGGCGGAGAGATCATCCGCCCGCGGTCCGCCGACCAACACGCTCACCAGGCCCATCGCAACCGCACTCGAGAGGATGCCGAAGATGACCGGTTCGGCGGCCGCGGAGCCGTAGTGGAGGAGTGCCGCCGTGACCACTGTGGCACCGACGAGAATCGCCGCCAGCGCGCCCTGCCATGTCGCCTTGCGCCAGAAGAGCGCGGCCATGATCGGCACGAAGAGGCGGCCGGACAGATATGCGTAGGCCGTATCGAGCGCCACGAAGACGTCGCCGACGAACACAGCCAGGACGATCACGCACACGCTCACACCCGCCGTCACCCAGCGCGATACCGCAAGCTCCCGCCCCTCGTCGAAGCCCAGCGCCGGTTTGAGCAGGTCGTTGGTCACCAGGGTCGCGGAGGCCAGGATGGTGGAGCTCACGGTGGACATCAATGCAGACATCAGCGCCGCCAGAACGATGCCGCTCAATCCGGCGGGCATCACCTTCACCACCAGCGCGGGAAGCGCGTCCTGCGGAGACTCCAGGCCGGGCAGCAAGACATAGGCAAGAATCCCGCACACGCCCATCGCCGCCCCCCAGCCGATCGAATAGATCCCCGCCGAGATCGAGCCGACCGCCGCCACGCGCTCATTGCGTGCGGTGAAAATGCGCTGCCAGATATCCTGGCCGATCATGATGCCCAGGTAGAGCGACATGAACAGTCCGAGCAGGCGCGTGCCGCTGATGTTGGTGAGCGTGAAGAACTCCGGCGGCACGGCCGCACTGATCGCCGCCATTCCACCAGCCGCGTCGATCCCGAAGGGGATCAGGATGGCGATGCCGATGGTCATCAACACGAACTGGATAAGGTCGGTGATGGTGATCGCGAGCATGCCGCCCACCAGGGTGTAGGCCACGGTGACGAATCCGCCCACCAGGATGCTCACGGTAAGGTCCCATCCGAGCAGGGCCTTGAGCACGGCACCGAGTGCGACGATCTGCACCACCGAGATCAGGGCGGCGTAGATGCACGCCACCACCGCGCGCAGGAAGCGGGTGCCGTGCGCGTAACGCCGCTCGAGCATTTCGCTCAGCGTGAATACCCGCAGGCGTGACAGGCGCCCCGCAAACCCCAAGCCGACGGTGACCACGCCGAGGCCGAACATCAAGGTGATCCAGGCCCCCGACATGCCGTGCTGAAAACTCTGCGAAGCCGAACCGAAGGTGGAACCACCGCCCAGGATGACCGTGGACAGGCAAGGGAAATAGACCCAGTACGGCAGATTGCGATCCGCCACCAGATAGTCCGCGGTACTGGACAGACGCTTCATCGCAAACAGACCGCACACGATCATCAGCGCGAGATAGCCGAGGATCACTACGACATCGATATTCATTGTTTTGTCTCCTGATATTTCTTGTTTTCTGGATGCCCGCATTCCGGGCACCAGTCAGTCCTTGTTCATTGGCGTTTTCCTGCAATCGCGTCGGCCATCACGCACAGGATCTCGAACATCAGGGTCGCGCCGACGAGCGCTGTATTGCCGCTTGGGTCAAAAGGCGGAGAAACCTCAACCACATCGCCGCCGATCACGTTCAGGCCACGCAGACAACGCAGCATCTTCTGCGCGTCGAAGGTCGTCAGCCCGCCGATCTCCGGTGTTCCGGTACCCGGCGCATAGACCGGATCCAGCGCATCCACGTCGAAGCTCACGTAGGTCGGGCGCGTACCGACCACCCGGCGCGCCTCCTCAATGACGGCCTGCGGGCCAAGATCGTTGTATTCCTCGATGGTGATCACGCGGATGCCCTGCTCGAGTCCCCATGCGCCGTCGTCCGCGTCGTATACGCCGCCGCGGATGCCGATCTGGACGGTACGTCGGGGATCGAGCACGCCTTCCTCGATGGCCCGCCGGAAAGGCGTGCCATGGGTGTATTTGAAGTCGCCGAAATACGTATCCCAGGTGTCTGTATGGGCGTCGAAGTGAACCATGCCCAGCGGCCCGTGCCTTTCCGCCAGGGCGCGCATGATGGGTAGGCTCACGAGGTGATCACCGCCCGCCGAGAGCGGGGCGACGCCGCGCTTGACCACATCGCGATAAAACCCCTCGATCATCTTCAAGGTGGTGTCCACACAGATCGGATTCACCGGGGCGTCGCCGAGATCGACGCAGTTGGCCAACGCGTACGGGCTCAGTTCGAGCGCCGGATGGTAATTGCGCATCAGCGCGGACATTTCCCTCACCTGGCGGGGGCCATGTCGCGCGCCGGGGCGATTGGTGGTGCCGCCGTCCCAGGGCACGCCGATCAAGCCGATATCGGCGCCGATCGCTTCCGCCACCTCCATGCATGGCAGACGCATGAACGTCGAAATTCCCGCATAACGCGGGATTTTTTCGGATGGCAGGGGTTTATAGACGATTTCCTTTTCAGACATTTCGCATCTCCGTTGTTCGATTTCCGGACCGGATGGACCGGTTTTTCACGCTTGACCCAAGGCAAAGCCTCGACGTAAATATCGGCGACGGAGAAAGGCAGCGTAAATGTGTATTCAGGAACTCACACGTAACAAAACCGGAAACATTCATGAAGAAGCAGAAGAGCCTCTACGGCTGCGTCAGCGACATGGACATCCACCTGCTGCGAGTCTTTCGTACAGTTGTGGAGTGCGGTGGCTTTTCCGCCGCCGAAGTCGAGCTCAACATCGGTCGCTCGGCGATCAGCCGCTACATGAAAGATCTCGAGACGCGTCTGGATCTGCGCCTCTGCGCGCGCGGGCGCTCGGGCTTCGCACTGACCGACCACGGGCGCCTGGTGTACGACGCGGCTCTTCGCCTGCTGGCGGATCTGGAACACTTTCGGGACACCATCAATGCCGCCCACGGCCGCCTCGTCGGCACCCTGACACTGAGCCTCACCGACGACATCGTCACCGATGCGCGCTCCCGCGTCGGTGACGCGCTCGCCCGCTTCCGCGAACGCGGCCCGGATGTGAAGATCGCGCTGACGGTTGCTTCGCCGAACGAAATCGAGCGAGAGGTCATCGAACGGCGCACGCAGGTCGGCGTAGTACCCCTGCACCGCCGGCTGCCGGCGCTGAACTACCACCCGCTTTATGAAGAGACGCTGTTCCTCTACTGCAGTGCGTCTCACCCGCTCGCACGGCAAACGACGCCGCCCGATCTCGAGCTGGTGCGTGCCCAGGATTTCGTGGTGCCGGGCTACACCCTCAACGAAACCTTTCAGGAATTCTTTCCGAACAAGACGCCAGCCGCCCGCACCAACAAGATGGAGGGCGTGGCAACACTGATCCTCAGCGGAAAATTCATCGGCTTCATGCCCGACCACTTCGCCAATCGCTGGGTTGAAAGCGGGCAGATGCACACGCTTCTAGCCGACCGACTGCAGGTAAGCATTCCCTTTGCCGCCATCACCCACCGCGATGTCCAGCCCAGTCTGCTACGGGACACATTTCTGGCGGACATGCTGGCAGCCCATGCGCTCGGCGCGCCGGACGGAAGCTGAAACGCCTCAGGCCGTGAGCACCATCGCCAGCCACGATTCGATATCACGCAGCTCTTCCATCGCGATGGAATGCTCGGTGAAATAGGGATGCCAGTCGATCGGGTAACCAAGCTCCGCCAGGAGCCGCCCCGAACGCTCGGCGAAATCGTAGGGAATCACCGTGTCACCATGCCCGTGGGCCATGAAGATCGGTGTCGTCCGGTTGGCCTCGTGGGCCTCCCCCGCGAGTGAATCGGCAAGCGGAACGTAAGTGGACAGGGCGAGGATGCCCGCCAGGCGCCGGGGATGGCGCAAGGCCGTGTGCAGCGCGATCGCCCCGCCCTGGGAAAAGCCCGCCAGCACGATGCGCTCGTCGGGAATGCCGCGCGCGTTCTCCCGCTCGATCAACGCCTCCAGCTGTGCGGCGGACTCCAGCACCCCGGCAGGATCTTCCCGACGAGCGGAGAAATCGAGCGAGACGATGTCGTACCAGGCTCGCATCACGTAGCCACCGTTGATCGTCACGGGACGCATCGGCGCATGCGGAAAGACAAAACGGGTTGGTGGGAAACGATCCACGTTGAAGGCTTCCACCACCGGCTCGAAGTCGTGTCCGTCGGCACCCAGACCATGGAGCCAGATCACCGCATGGGTGGGTTGTTCGGTCGTCGACAACTCGACGGTCGGCAGAATGATCGGGGCAGTTGAAGTCATCGGGCGGTTCCGTTTCGACGAGACGCGGATTGAAATCAGCCGGACACGCCGGCTGGACGCATGCGAAAAACAAAGGCCCGATCCGGTGGATCGGGCCTTTGCGTTGTTCATGGTGCCCCCGAGAGGAGTCGAACCCCCGACCTTCGCATTACAAGTGCGCTGCTCTACCAACTGAGCTACAAGGGCGCCGGCAGACGGGTCTGCCGCTTGCCGCAAGCCCGTCCGAAACAAGCGCCGGACTCGCGAAGCGCGCAGATTATAGCCGAATCCGCGCGCCGCGATATCAACCGACCGAGTCCATTGACTTGGAGAGGTCGCGTTGCAACGGCATAATTCGGTCGCCCCAGTCATCACGCAGACGACATGTCCCAAGCGCGCCCCGCCGACCAGCCCGATTCGCTCGCCATCCTCATGATCGAGGACAACGAGGATGACGCCTTGCTACTGTTGCGGCGATTCAAGGTTGCCGGTTACAGGGTCGACAGCGAGCGGGTCTTCACCGCCGCGACGATGCGCAGCGCGCTCGATCAACGCGAGTGGGACCTGATCATCTCCGATCACAGCATGCCCGGTTTCGACGCGCTGGCGGCCCTCGACATCATCAAGGCACGCGGCCTCGACGTGCCGTTCATCATCGCCTCGGGCCATATCGACGAAGACACCGCAATTTCCGCAATGCGTGCCGGCGCGCACGATTATCTGAACAAGAACAATCTCGAACGCCTTCTGCCGGCGATCGAACGCGAACTGCGCGAAGCGCGCAACCGTCGCGAGCGCCGCCAGGCGCTTGCCACGCTGCAGGAGAGCGAAGCCCGACTGCGTTCGCTGGCGGCGAGTACCCCGGGTGTCATTTTCCAGATGCGGCGATGCCCGGAGTGCGGCCTGCGCTTCACCTACGCGAGCGACGCTTGCGAAATGCTGTTGGGCCTTGGCCCCGAGGCACTGATGGCCGATGCCAAGCGGTTCTCGTCGCTGCTGCTGGATACGGACCGCGGCGGCTTCACCGCGGCGGTCGAAGAATCGGCGCGGGAGGGGGTGAAGCTCAACTGGGAAGGCCGCATCGTCACACCCCAGCAGGACATCAAGTGGATCAACCTGCGGGCGTCGCTGCGTACCCAGGAAAACGGCAGGCCCGTGTGGGAGGGGGTGATGTGGAACATCACCCACAGCAAGCGGGTGGAGGAAGAACTGCGCGCATCCCAACGCCAACTCGCCGCGCTCTCGAACCACCTGCAACACGTCAAGGAGGAAGAACGGGAGCGGATCGCCCGCGATGTCCACGACGTTCTCGGCGGAGATCTCGTCGCCATGAAGTTCGAAACCGCCCTGCTGGCGAGCCGGCTCGACGGTCCGCGCGAGGGCATCGAGGCGCGAGTGAAATCGATCAGCGCGCTGGTCGACGAGGCCATCGCCACGGTCAGCAGGGTGACCCGCGAACTGCGCCCCGGCATCCTGCGCGATTTCGGCCTCGCGGCCGCAATCGAAGGTCAGGCGGAGGATTTCTCGGGGCGGACCGGCACCCCCTGCGAAGTGCTCTGCTCCGACTACGACATCGAATTGCCGGACGAGACCTCGATCGCGGTATTCAGGATCTTCCAGGAGGCGCTGACGAATATCAGCAAGCACGCCGGTGCAAGCAGGGTGGACGTCCGCCTGATGCAGGAAGGCGACGAGCTCTTGCTGGAGATCAGCGACGACGGCAAGGGCATCGCCCCGAAGGATCTCAACAAGCCGAAATCCTTTGGCCTGCGCGGCATTCGGGAGCGCATAGCAAGCCTGGGCGGAACGCTCTCGCTCGACAGCGCGGGCAAGCGCGGGACGCACCTGCAGCTGCGGCTGCCGCTCGGTGATCAACAGCACAAGACAAATACACAGTCCGAGGTCAGACCATGAGCAAGCAGATTCGCGTCCTGATTGCCGACGATCACGCGATCGTGCGGCAGGGACTGCGTCAGATACTCTCCGACACCGCCGACCTTGAGGTGGCGGGCGAAGCGGCAAACGGCGTCGAGGCACTGCAGCAGGTTCGCCAGAGTCATTTCGACGTGGTCCTGATGGACGTGTCGATGCCCGACCGCAACGGCATCGACGCGCTCAAGATGATCCGCAAGGAATACCCCCGCATGCCGGTGCTGATGCTCAGCATGTATCCCGAGGAACAATATGCGATCCGCGCCCTCAAGGCAGGCGCGGCGGGTTATCTGAACAAGCAGAGCGCCCCGGAGCAACTCGTCACCGCGATACGCCAGGTGGCAAGCGGCAAGAAATACGTCTCGGCGTCGCTGGCCGAAGAGCTCGCCAACGCCATCACCGACGACTCCGATCGCCCGCCGCACGAAAAGCTCTCCGATCGCGAGTATCAGACTCTCTGCCTGATCGCCTCCGGCCGCACGCCGACCCAGATTGCCGAGGAACTCAACCTCTCGGTGAAGACGGTCAGTGTCTATCGCGCCCGCCTGCTCGAGAAAATGCGACTGAGCAACAACGCCGAGCTCACCCACTACGGCCTGAAACACGGGCTGGTGGAATAAGATGCCGCTCAAGTTCCCCGCTCGCTTGTCGTAACAACGGCTTACCACAATCTGACAGCGCATCATGACGGACGACACCAGACAGAGTCCTTCCGAAATCGCCCGGGAAGCCCTGCGCCGCCTCGCGATGCGCAGGATCGCGCCGACCCCGGACAATTTCGAGATGTTGTACCACGAGATCTCCGGTTCGCCCGTCGACGAGCGATTTCCGGTGCGCGGGCTCAAGGCTGTTGCAGTTGCGCTGCCACGCACCGGCCCTGAGGCTGCTCGCCTCGCCCGCGCATTCGAACATGCCGTAGCCCAGTCGGACTGGGCCTTGCTGCGCCAGGCCATTCTTTCGATGGCCAGCGCCTCCGCCTCCGACCAGCCCGAACTCGCCCCGTTGTTGCGCGATCTGTTCGTCGAATTCGAGCGCCCTCACGCCGGACTCACCGTTGCGCGCAAGCGTGAAGCGCTGATGCACGTTCTTTCGGCATCGTCCGACAATTCGCTGATGTTCCAGCGGCTCAGTGGTCTGCTCAAGAGCTGGGCGACACAGCGCAACGGCGACTTCGAGGCGAGCGCCGCGGCACTCCCGATCGTCTCCGCGGCAGACGCCCCCGCGCCGACCGGCGACGAACCGGACCCCCGCGTACCGCTCGCAGCGCTGCTGGCTCGCGTGCTCGAGGCGGGGGTCGAACCACTGATAGTCGAGTTGCCCGAGCTCGTCGCCGAAGTGCACCAGCTTGCCGATGCCGTCCGCAAGGAGCCCACCAAGCTGCAGAGCGAAGAAACACGCCGTCGGCTCGAAGCGCTCACCTTGCGGCTCGAGTGGGTTGGCGAAGACCAGCGCGCGGTTCGGCACGGGCTCGTCAGCCTGTTGCAACTGGTCCTTCAGAACATCAGCGATCTGGTCCAGGACGACCGCTGGCTGCATGGGCAGCTCAGCGTCATTCGCGACGCTTTTGCGGGCCCGCTCGACATTCGTGCACTCGATGCGGTGGAGCGCCGGCTGCGCGACGTGATCGAAAAGCAAAGCCATCTCAAGCGCGAACTGTCCGATGCCCAGCAACGGCTCAAGCTCATGCTGGCGGGTTTCGTCGATCGCCTTGCCGCATTCGGCGCCGAAACGGGCGAATACCACGACAAGCTAGAACTCTGCGCCAAGCGCATCAGCGAAGCAGACGACATCAAGGAGCTTTCCGACGTCGTCGAAGACATCATGCGCGAAACCCGTGCAACGCAGGAAAGCACCCTGCGCTCGCGCGAGGAAATAAGCGAACTGCGTACCGAAGTCGACCGTGCAAACAGCGAAATCAGTCGTTTGCAGCGCGACCTCGACGCAGCCAGCGAACTTGTTCGCCACGACCCGCTCACCGGGACACTCAATCGCAAGGGCCTCGACGAGGCGCTTGAGCGCGAGATTGCCCGCGCGCGCAGACGTGGCACGACGCTGTCGCTGGCCCTGCTCGACGTAGACAATTTCAAGAATCTCAACGACACCTTCGGCCACAAGACCGGTGACGAGGCGCTGCGTCACCTTGCTGAAGTGGTGCGCAGCAGCCTGCGCCCGCAGGATTGCGTCGGCCGCTACGGCGGCGAGGAATTTCTCATCGTCCTGCCCGACACCGATCTCGACAGCGCGAACGCAACGCTCACGCGTCTTCAGCGCGAGCTCACCAAGCGCTACTTCATGGCAAACAATCAGCGCCTGCTCATCACCTTCAGTGCCGGCGTGACCCGACTCATGGACGACGAAGCCGCCAACGTCGCGGTCGACCGTGCCGATCGTGCGATGTATGCGGCAAAACGTGCCGGCAAGAACCGCGTCCTGACCGCCTGAAAGGCCGAGGGGCTCGACTCGCCCGGCCGATGGCATGAAAATGCAGGCCTCCTGCGTCCCAACTACCAACATGTCACGCTATCGGCACGTCATCTTCGATCTGGACGGCACATTGATCGACTCCGCGCCGGCGATACTGTCCAGTTTTCGCCAGGCCTTTGCCACTACCGGCATCCAACCGGCAATGGCGATCGACGCATCGGTGATCGGCCCGCCGCTCATCGAGACGCTGCAAATGCTCAGCGCCAGCACCGATGGCGCGACCATCGAGCGCCTCGCCTCCGCGTTCAAGGCCAGTTACGACAGCACCGGCTTGCTCGAGACCCGCGACTATGACGGCGTGACCGTGATGTTGAAGGCCCTCGCCGCATCGGGGCGGCACCTGCACATTGCCACCAACAAGCGCATCCACCCAACCAGACTCATTCTCGAGCACCTCGGCTGGAGCGGGCTGTTCGACAATGTCTATGCGCTCGATCTGTTCGAGCCACGGCTCAGGGACAAGGCCGAGATGATCGCCCGCCTGCTCACCGACCGGCAGATTCCGGTCGAAGAGGCGGTCTATATCGGTGACCGCGAGGAGGACGGCAGCTCGGCGGAATGCAATGCGCTGCCTTTCATCGCAGCCACCTGGGGCTACGGCGCGCTGACCGAGGAAGAGCTCCGCTCGAACTGGCGTATGGCTGCAAGCCCGGGATTGCTCGCCACGCTTCTCTGAATCCGGCCTGGCCTTCGTCGCAGGAAAGCTCCTGACCGGCCTCCGCCCGGAACCTCCACCCGCCGCAGTCAGGTTTCGATCAGCCCCTCACGGCTACCGCAGCCGTCCACCCGCCTGCCTGCCTGCAGCTTGCAGAAGACACCTTCCGAAATCATCGGGATCGGGAGGGAGCAACGCTGACCGCCATCCCGGGTCGCGAGCGCCTCGACCTGGAAAACCGCATGGGCGGACGAGCCGCCATTACAGCGCAACGCGAACACCGGAATGATTTACGTTGTAAAGCGTGTCAACGAAAAACATTTTTTGCGTGTGCCGACTGCCCGCATGGCGAAACCCAGCAAGGCCATTGCTCCCTCACCCGCAAAGGTGCCTGTCCTGACGGGAATTACGCAAACAGCATTCCCGAAAAATTCGCCCGTCGACGCGAAAAACGAGGCAAGTGCCTCGCTCTAAAGTTTTTTCGCCCCTCTCCGTAAATGATCTCAACGGCTGCAACATCAATGCCCAAGCGGATCGCCAAATCTACTCAAGGGCCGCAGCTGTCGGAAACTGATCTCTCGCTAGGAGAATTAAAAATGGCACAGACGATTAATACTAACGTTGCTTCCCTCAACGCGCAACGTAACCTGAACAGCTCGCAGTCCTCGCTGACCACTTCCCTGCAGCGCCTTTCCTCCGGCCTGCGGATCAACAGCGCCAAGGACGATGCAGCCGGCCTCGCTATCTCCGAGCGGATGACATCGCAGATCAAGGGCCTGAATCAGGCGACCCGCAACGCAAACGACGGCATTTCGCTGGCGCAGACGGCCGAAGGCGACCTCGTCCAGATTACCAATAACCTGCAACGGGTTCGCGAACTGTCGGTTCAGTCGGCCAACGCCACCAACAGCGCCTCCGACCGGGCAGCGCTGCAGAAAGAAGTTACCGCTCTGGTAAGCGAAATCGACCGGATTGCGAGCAACTCCTCGTTCAACGGAGTGAAGCTGCTCAACGGCTCCTTCACCAGCCAGTCGTTCCAGGTCGGCGCGAACGCAGGCCAGACCCTGACGGTCGGCAGCATCGGCAGTGCCAAATCCGCCGCGATCGGCGGCTATACCGTAACCGGCGCCTCTGCGGTAAACGCAACGGCATTTGTTGCCGGCGACGTGACCATCTCGGTTGATGGTGGTGCGGCCACATCGGTTGGCGCATCCGTTGCGGGTGGCGGCGCCGGACAATCGGCAAGCTCCGCCTACGCAAAAGCCGAAGCGATCAACTCGGCAAACGCAGGCGTTACCGCTACCGCTTCGACGACTGTGGCCGGCGCTGCCGGTACTGCAGGTGCGAGCACCGGCTCGATCAAGATCAACGGTATCGATACCGCAAGCATCACCTCCACCAGCACCCTGGCAACCGACAAGCAGGCTGCCATGGACGCGATCAACGCCATCAGTGACCAGACCGGGGTGACCGCCTCAATCGTCAGCGGCAACATCCAGCTCGACGCAGTCGACGGTCGCGACGTCACGGTTGCAGCCGGCGCAGGCTCATTCACCCTGGCTGACGTCGGCCTCACCGCCGCGACTACCAAAGGCAAGCTGACGCTCTCGAGCGGCAGTTCCGCGGTCTCGATCGGTGGCACCACCGCTGCGGCCCTGACCGGTCTTTCCGCCGGCGCCCAGAGCATGACGCTGAACTCAGTCTCGGCGGTGGATATTTCCAGCGCAAGCGGCGCCCAGACTGCCATCTCGACGATCGACGGCGCACTGCAGACCATCAACGGCAGCCGTGCCAGCCTCGGCGCACTGCAGTCCCGTTTCGAGTCAGTCGTCTCGAGTCTGCAGGTAACGTCGGAAAACCTGTCGGCTGCCCGCGGTCGAATCACCGATGCCGACTTCGCGTCTGAAACCGCGAACCTCTCGCGCAGCCAGATTCTGCAGCAGGCCGGCACCGCGATGCTGGCCCAGGCCAATGCCTTGCCGCAGAACGTGCTGAGCCTGCTCCGCTAAGCAGCGCTCCGCAAAACGGACACAGCGGCGCGAGGCCTGACGGCCTCGCGCCGTAGGCCCAGAAGAGGGAACGAATCATGGCCATACAGTCAATCCCATCGACCCCGATCCCCACCGCCGATTTAGCACGTACGGCCAGCAACGGTGTGGCGCGGGCCCAGACTCCTGAGACCAAAGACGTACAAGGCGTCGACGCCCTTCAGCAAAGCCTCCCCGCAGCGCCACCTTCCGAACAGCAGATCAACCAGGCGCTGAACGATGTACGCAATGCGCTCAAGCCGGTGGCACAGAACCTGCTTTTCTCTCTGGACAGCGACACAGGCAAGACCGTGATCAAGATCGTCGACGCGTCTACCGACGAAGTGATCAAGCAGATTCCATCGGAAGAAATCCTCGCGATTTCCAAGGCCTTGGACAAACTGCAGGGCCTGTTGGTCAAGCAGGAGGCCTGAAAAGCCTCGCGACACACTGGCTGCCGGAGTTTTTGCAGCCGAACCGGGGAGAAGCACAATGGCAGGACTCACCGCAAGCGGCATCGGCTCAGGGCTGGACGTCAACAGCCTCGTCAGCCAGTTGATGACGGTCGAGCAGCGCCCACTTACCGCCCTTGCTACCAAGGAAGCCAGCTACCAGTCCAAGCTGTCTGCATTCGGCCAGCTCAAGTCGGCACTTTCAACGCTGCAGACGGCGGCAAACACGCTCAAGGATGCGGCAAAATTTTCCGCGACACGGGCAACGGTTGCCGGTGGGGCTCCTTTTTCCGCGACCTCCACCAGTGAAGCATCCGCCGGGAATTACTCGATCGAAGTACAGGCCCTTGCGAAGGAGCAACGTACCGCCACCAGTGCAACGACCGAATTCGCGCCGGCAGCCGGAGACCTGATCGTCACCTTCGGCAAGGTGGATGGTGGCATATTCACGCCCGGAACGGCGGCGCCCAAGACCCTGAACTTTGCCGGCGGCACGCTCGAAGCGTTTCGAGACGCGATCAACGACGGCGACCTCGGCATCAGCGCCTCGATCGTGAACAACGGCACCGTCAAGCAGCTGGTCATCAAGGGTGACGCGACCGGCGCCGAGCAGGCATTCCAGCTCAGCGGCACCACGGGGCTCAGCGTCGACCCCACGGTTGCAGGCGTGTCCTCCGACCCGACCTACAACCTGGCCGGCGCCCAGGACGCACAGGTCAATGTAGACGGCATCATCGTGACACGTTCGACCAACACGCTCTCCGATGTGCTCGAGGGCGTCACGTTCACCCTGAACAAAGAGGATGTCGGCACCCCGTATGCGCTTACCGTTGCCGACGACAAGAGCAGTGCGACTTCGGCCATCAACGCCTTCGTCAAGGCTTACAACGACCTCAGCACGACGATAAAGAGTCTCACTGCCTATGACGCGGAAAACAAGCAGGCCTCGACGCTCACTGGCGACGCCACTGCACGATCCATGCAATCGCAGTTGCGCAACATGCTAGGCGGTGCGATCTCCGGCCTGGCCGGTGCCGCGCGGCTGTCGGATATAGGCGTCTCCTTCACTGCCACCGGCGGGCTTGAGGTCAACAGCAGCAAGCTCACCGAAGCACTTTCCAATCCAACCCTTGACGTCGGTACGTTCTTTGCCGGCACCGACACGGTGGACGGGTTCGCGACGCGCATTTCGGAACGCATCGACGGATTCATCGGCGCCGAAGGCCTGATTGCCGGCAGAACCGATGGCATCAACAGTTCGATAAAGTCGATCGACAACCAGCGCGAACAACTGACTGCCCGGCTGACCCGGATTGAAGCCCGCTACCGGGCGCAATTCACCGCGCTGGATACGCTGCTCTCGGGATTCACCCAGACCAGCAACTACCTCACCCAACAACTCGCGAACCTGCCGGGTTCGAGCAGCAGCAACTAAGGAGTCCTTCTGACATGTTCGGAACATCGATGGGGCGCGCTGCGGCCTATGCAAAGGTCGGAACCGAGACAGGCGTATCCACCGCCGATCCCCACAAGCTCATTCTGATGCTTTTCGACGGTGCACTGGTTGCCATCGGCACGGCCGCGGTAGCACTCGACAGCAAGGACATCCAGACCAAGGGTAATTCGATCTCGAAGGCGATAGAGATTATCCTCAACGGACTCAAGATCAGCCTCGACATGGAGGCCGGCGGCGAACTTTCGGAACGCCTGGCGGCTCTTTACGATTACATGGCCGATCGGCTGCTTCACGCCAACCTGCACAACAGCCGGCCGGCGCTCGACGAGGTTGTGGGACTGCTGCGGGAGCTGCGCGAAGCATGGGCGCAGATCGATGGCAAGGCGGCCGGCGCGGCCTGAGGAGAAATCCATGAACAGTCTTGGGATCGTGGAATCGATGGCGGAACTCTCGAGTGCCATGGTCGAGGCCGCCAGGAGCAACGACTGGCCCCGCCTGTCCGAACTGCAGCAGGCGCACGCCCGGCTACGCGACCGGCTTGCCGCGCTCGAACCTGCAGGTAGGCAGGCAGGCGACCTCGACGGGGCCGGAGGCCAGCGCAAGGCCCGGCTGATAGCCCGCATGCTCGAAGACGACAAGGCGATTCGTGCCGAAGTGGAACCCTGGCTTGCCAGCACTCGCAAACTGCTGTTTTCCAACGTGCGCGGCCGCGAGATGCGTGCAGCTTACGGGGCAATGAAGCCCTGACGCCTCATGGGCGGGGGGCTTCATGACTGAAGGACGCGCAGTTTCATGATTCCCGCCGATCTGACATCGCGCCTGCGGATGCTGACCGAGGCGAGCTTCTTCTCGCGGGAGCCGCCCGAGGTCGGAGCGCCAAGCGCAGTAAAGCCGGTAGCCAGTGACCTGCCCGAATTCCAGCCCGGGCAGAAGATCATCGCGACATTGCAGGAAGCCCGGGACAACGGCGTCTTTCGTGCCCAGGTCGATGGCAAACCGGTCACACTTTCGCTGCGGGGCGCGACCGCCAAGGCCGGTGACGTACTGAATCTGGTGGTGGCCCGCACGACACCCGGCACGGTGATCGCGACGCTCGCCTCGGCGACACCGGAACCATCCAGCACGAGCCTGAGCCAGACCGGCAAGCTCATCAGCTTTCTGCTCACCGGACAGCCGACGCCGCAACCCGCCAGCCTGGCCGCCAATCGCCCCTTGCTACAGGCGCCGCCCACCGCTGGCCAGGCGCTGGTGCCGCTACTCAGGCAGGCCTTGTCGGAGAGCGGGTTGTTCTATGAATCGCATCAGGCCCGCTGGCTCTCCGGCGAGACCGACGCCACGACCCTGATGCGGGAGCCACAGGGGCGCGCTGCACCGCCGGCGGCGCAGTCACCGGCAAATTCGGCCGCCCGCCCTGCAAACGCGCCCCCGCCATCCGGTGTCATTGCCGCGAGCGACGAAGCGGTAGCCACCAGCAACACCCCCCGCACGGAGGCACCGCCCCCCACGCAGCAACGACAAGCGGCGGCGATCCCTGAACGTCTCCTGCCGGTCGTCCATCAACAACTCGACGCGCTGGCAACCAACCACTACGCCTGGCAGGGTATGGCCTGGCCCGGCCAGCGCGTGGAGTGGGACATCGACGATCCGGCCGGCAACCCGCAAGGGGATGGTGCCGACCCCGAGCAGGTTGGCTGGCGCTCCAGCCTGCGGCTGACGCTGCCGCGGCTCGGTTCGATCGAAGCGCGCCTGCATCTGACCGAAGCAGGCGTGAGCCTGCATTTCGTGGCGGACGAAAGCGCCGCCGAGCCGCTGCGCAGCGGTCGTGCTGCGCTGGCCGAGGCGCTGGCGGAGGCCAGGGTGCCGATGACGGGCATGTCGGTCGAACTCGCAACGGAGGCCGGCACGGATGGCGAAAGCTGACAAAACCCCGGCCAGGGCCGAAGCGGTTGCCCTTGCCTATACCGCCGGCGAAGCCGCGCCGCGCGTGGTCGCCAAAGGCCACGGCCTGATCGCCCGCCAGATCATCGAGCGCGCCCGTGAAGCCGGTGTCTATGTGCATGAATCGCCCGAGATGGTATCGCTGCTCATGCAGGTCGATCTCGATGCGCGCATTCCGCCGCAGCTCTACGTCGCCATTGCCGAATTGCTCGCCTGGCTCTACCGCATCGAGCAGGGCGGCACCGCACCGGCACCGGTGCCACAAGGGCTGCCCGAAAGCCTGCGCCCGCGACCGGCGACGCCTGGCACCTGACGAGCTGGCCCGTATCCTGCTTGGAAAGAGCGATACGGCGAGGATACCTGACGAAACATCCCTCGCCCACGCGCCGCGCTACCATCGCGTATCGGGTTAGAATCCCCCCTTCAGGAAGTCCACGCCACCCATGACGCAAGCTACCGACGGATATCAGATCGAGTTGCTCAAGTCGGACGATCATGCCCGATTCATGCTCGAAGATCGGCTCGAAGTTGCCACGATCCTGCGCGGTCTGGTGCAGAAAAGATGCATCGTGACCGCGTATCCCGACGGATCCAGGGCGTTCTTTCTCTCCACCGTTCTTGCCTTCGACGAGGGCGACCGCAGCCTGGTGCTCGACCCTCCTGCCGACGAACAGGCCCGCGAAAAGGCAGCAGTTGCATCCACCCTTTCCTGCACCGCGCTGCTGGACAAGGTCAAGGTGCAGTTCTCGACAGGCCCGCTGCGCGCCTTCGAGTTCGAAGGCTTTCCCGCGTTCCGGACCGCGGCCCCGGATTCGGTGCTGCGGCTGCAGCGGCGCGACTACTATCGTCTCATCGCACCGGTATCCCATGCGCTCGAATGCGTGATCCCGGTACCCGACGAAACCGGGACGATCAGCGCCTACAAGGCCCGGGTCGTCGATATCAGCGGTGGTGGCATCGCGATCGTGGTTCCGCCAAAGGACCTGACGTTTTCTCCGGAGGTCGAATTCCACGACTGCCGGCTGATGCTGCCCGACCTCGGTGTGATTACCGCGCGGCTGCAGGTGCGCAACGTATTCGAGATCACCAGCCGGAACGGTATCCGCATGCTGCGTGCAGGCTGCCAGTTCATGGGGCTGTCGGGCAATGCGGCGAGCATGATCCAGCGCTATATCCTCAAGATCGAACGCGAACGCAGCGCGCGCGAGCGTGGAACCTTCTGAATCCGACAGTCACCGGCGCGAACATGCGCCAGCCCAAACGCCCGCGGCGCGGGCCCAACACAGGAGAATCCCAGTGAGTCAGACCACCACCCCAAGCGGCCTGATCGTCGAAGAGCTAGAAGTCGGCAACGGCACCCTCGCCGAGAAAGGCAAGACGGTCACGGTGCATTACACCGGCTGGCTGACCGATGGCACCAAGTTCGATTCCTCGAAGGACCGCAACGACCCCTTCGAGTTTCCGCTCGGCATGCGCTACGTCATCTCGGGCTGGGACGAAGGCGTCCAGGGCATGATGGTCGGCGGCAAGCGCAAGCTCACCATCCCGCCGGAGCTCGGCTACGGAGCACGCGGGGCCGGTGGCGTGATTCCGCCCAACGCCACGCTGGTGTTCGAAGTCGAGTTGCTCGGCGTGCGCTGAAACATCGCATCCACCGCCGCTGAAGGGCGCCCAGCCGGGCGCCCTTTTCGTTTCACCGTACCGACCTGCCACGCACCGACTTCGCCATCGACCTGCCGTGCTCAGGCAAGCCCGGCTGCGGCCTCTTCCTGCACCAGCGCGAGGATCTGCTCGCCATAGGCCTCCAGCTTGCGATCACCCACGCCGGAGATCCCCGACAGCTCGCGGATGGAGCCCGGCCGGACATGGGCGATCTCCATCAGCGTGGCATCGTGGAAGATCACGTACGCAGGCACGTTGCGCGTCTTGGCGGTGTCGGTACGCCAGGCACGCAGGCGCTCCAGCAATCCGTCGTTGCTCGCGTCGCGTCCGTAGAAACGTGGCTCGCGCCGGCCGCGCTTCTTCTCGGGCGCCAGCCGCAACAGGAACTCGGTCTCGCCCCGCAACAGCGGGCGCGCCTGGTCGGAAAGGAACAGCGCGTTGTAGCGCTCGTGATCGACGCCCAACAGGCCCCGCGCGACGAGTTGCCGGAAGATGCCACGCCACACCTTGTCATCGAGGTCGGCGCCGATGCCGAAGGTGGTCACCTGGTGATGGCCACGCTCGCGCACCTTGTCGGTTTCCTCGCCGCGCAGCACGTCGATGAGATGCCCTGCGCCGTAACGCTGGCCGGTGCGAAACACACAGGAAAGCGCCTTGCGTGCCGCATCGGTGGCATCCCAGGTGCGTGGCGGGTCGAGGCAGTTGTCGCAGTTGCCGCAGGGCCCCGACGCCTCGCCGAAATGGGCGAGCAGGATCTGCCGCCGGCATGAAGTCGCTTCGGCGAGGCCGACCAGCGCATCGAGCCGGGCCATGCCCTGGCGCTTGAAGTCTTCGCTGCCCTCTGACTGCTCGATCATGCGCCGCTGCTGAACCACATCGCCAGCGCCCCACACCATCCAGGCTTCCGACGGCAGCCCGTCGCGGCCGGCACGACCAGTCTCCTGGTAATAGCCCTCTAGCGAGCGGGGCAGGTCGAGGTGGCCGACGAAACGCACGTCCGGCTTGTCGATGCCCATGCCGAAGGCAATCGTCGCCACCATCACCAGACCATCGTCACGCAGGAAACGCAGCTGGTTGGCCGTCCGGTCGGACGACGACATACCGGCATGATAGGGCAGCGCGTCGATCCCCTCCGCCACCAGGAAGGCCGCCGTTTCGTCGACTTTGCGCCGCGACAGGCAGTAGATGATGCCGGCCTCGCCACGATGCTCGTGCAGGAAGGCCAGCAACTGCTTGCGCGGGTTGTCCTTGTCGGCGATGCGGTAACGGATGTTGGGCCGGTCGAAGCTCGAGACGAAGCGCCGCGCCCCGGTCAGATGCAGGCGCTCGGCGATTTCCTCGCGACCGCGCGCATCGGCGGTGGCGGTGAGGGCCACGCGCGGCACCCCCGGGTAGCGCTCGGCGATGACCGAAAGCTGCAGGTACTCGGGTCGGAAATCGTGCCCCCACTGCGACACGCAGTGCGCTTCGTCGATGGCGAACAAGGCCAGCCGCCCGTCCTCGAACAAGCGGTCGAGCATCGCCAGCGTGCGCAGGTTCACCAACCGCTCGGGCGCGAAATAGACGATGTCGAGGCGGCCGGCGATCAGCTCGCGCTCGATCTGCCAGGCGGTTTCCGCATCGAGGCTCGAATTCAGGTAGGCCGCAGCCACGCCGGCCTCCTTGAGCGCACTGACCTGGTCCTGCATCAGCGCGATCAGCGGCGAGACCACCACCGCAGTGCCATTCCGCATCAGCCCCGGAATCTGGTAGCAGAGCGACTTTCCGCCCCCCGTGGGCATGAGGACCAGCGCGTCCGAGCCGGCCGCTAGGTGCTCGACGATGGCCTCCTGCTCACCGCGGAAAGCGGGGTAGCCGAAGACGTGCTGAAGGATTTCTCTGGCGCGGGACATGGCCGCGCATTTTACCCGAGCCCTCCCCCGCCTGGCGGCCGAATCACCCCGAGCGGTTATCATGCCCTCGACAGTTTCAGGAATTGCTGCTTTGCACAATATACTTCGCCCATGACCGAACACATGATTCTCACGATTGCCGGCCTGATGGCACTCGGCGGCGCCTGCCAGTGGCTGGCATGGCGCGTCCGCCTGCCGGCGATCCTGTTCCTGCTGCTCTCCGGCATCCTCATCGGCCCGGTCGCCGGCTGGTTCGATCCGGATGCGCTGCTTGGCGACCTCCTGTTCCCCTTCGTCTCCCTGTCGGTGGCGGTGATCCTCTTCGAAGGCAGCCTGACCCTCAAGTTTGCAGAGATCCAGGGCCTGGAGCGCGTGGTTCGCCGCTTCGTCACCAGCGGGGTCCTCGTGACCTGGGGCGTTACCGCAATCGCCACCCACTGGCTCGTCGGGTTCTCATGGGGGCTTGCCCTGCTCTTCGGGGCCATCATGGTGGTCACCGGACCGACCGTGATCGTGCCGATGCTGCGCACCGTGCGCCCCAATGCCAAGATCGCCAACATCCTGCGCTGGGAAGGGATCGTCATCGACCCGATCGGAGCCCTGCTGGCGGTGCTGGTATTCGAGTTCATCGTCTCGTCGGAGGCCGGCGGCGCGCTCAGCCAGACCCTGATCGTCTTCCTCACCCTGATCGGCATGGGCACACTGGTGGGCCTGGCTGCCGGCTACCTGCTCGGGCTCGCACTGCGGCGCGACTGGTTGCCGGCCTATCTCTTCAATGTCGCCACGCTCGCCGCCGTGTTCGGCGCCTTTGCCGTGTCCAATGCGGTCGCCGAGGAATCCGGCCTGCTCGCGGTCACGGTGATGGGCATCTACCTCGGCAACCGCAAGGGCGTGCCGATCGAGGAAATCCTCGAATTCAAGGAAAGTCTCAGCCTGCTGCTGATCACGGTACTGTTCATCCTGCTTGCCGCACGGCTCGATTTCGGCAGCTTTGCGGAACTGGGTTGGGCGGTGGTCGGTGTCTTCCTGGTCGTCCAGTTCATTGCACGTCCGCTCAAGGTCACCTATACCACCTGGGGCTCGAGTCTCAGCTGGCGCGAACGGGCGCTGCTGGCCTGGATCGCGCCTCGCGGCATCGTTGCCGCAGCGGTCAGCGCACTGTTCGCGATCAAGCTTGAATCACAAGGCTACAAGGGTGCCGATCTGCTGGTACCGATCACCTTCGTGATCATCATCGGCACAGTCGTGCTGCAAAGCCTGACGGCGGGCCCCCTGGCACGCCTGCTCAGGGTTTCCGAACCGGATTCGAGCGGATTCCTGATCGTCGGAGCCAATCCGCTGGCGCGCACGATCGCGGGAGCCCTCGAGCAGCAAAAGATCAAGGTGACGCTCACCGACACCCTTTGGGACAACGTCTCGCGCGCCCGCATGGCCGGCCTCAAGAGCTACTACGGCACGCCGCTGTCCGAGCATGCGGAGCTTTATCTCGACACCTCCGGTCTCGGGCGGCTGCTCGCGCTGACCGCGGACGAGCACCTCAATGCGCTGGCGTGCACCCGTTTCAAGGGCGATTTCGGCGCGAAGAACGTCTTTGCCCTGCCCGTGGGCAGCAAGGGCAGCGGGGCGGGCAACGGCCGTACCCGGACCAGCACCATGGCCAACGGCCGCTCGGCATTCATCGAGGGCGCCAATTTCGTCGAGCTCTCCCGGCGGGTGCACCGCGGAGCGGAAATCCGTCGTACCAATCTTTCCGAGGCCTTCACTTTCGAAAATTTCCACGAGATGCATGGCGAACGCGCGGTACCGCTGTTCGCACTGGACCCGAAAGGCAAGCTGGAGGTCTTCAACACCACGATGCCGCTGGAACCGGGCCCGGGCTGGACCATCATCGCCCTGGTCGACCCTGCCCCACCGGGCGAACGGAAACCCAGCACCGAGGAACGGCGCGCGCAGGCCGAAGAGAAGAAGCAGCATGCCGAGGAACGTCGCCACGAAGAGCGCCGCCATGAAGAAAACGAGCGCCGGGCCGCGACGGAGAAGCCGTCCGGAACCTGAGCCCGATCAGAACTCGGGCCAGGTCGTCGAACGCAGCAGGCGGATTTCGGCCTCAGCCACCCGCTGGGCAAACGGTCGGGTCGATTCCACTCCTTCCTCGAGACGCAACAACTGGTAGCTGCTGTAGCCGCCGTCGCGCATCAGGACGTTCGCGCGTCTTGCCAGCACCTGACGCGCTTCGCCGTCCCCACCGCTGTTGATGCTGCGCTGTCGCAGCAGCATGACGTATCGCCCCTCGCCCGACGGCTGCTCGACGATTTCCCAGTTGGGCGCGAGCGGATCGTAGGCGAGATAGGCCACGCCGGTCGCCAGCAGGGTCTGCCCGGAAAGATTCCCGCGCAGCATCATTGCCACGCTGGCGGGCGCCACCAGCGTGCTCGTGGCAAGCGGAGGCGAAGTGCTGCAAGCGCCCAGCAACGCCAGGCTCAAGGACAGTACGGCAACGCGTCCGATTCGAATGCCCCTCATTAGCGGCTCCGCGGCAGTCAGCTCAGGTAGTTGAACAGCGAGAGCCCGGTGACTCGCAGGTAAGACTGCTGGGCCGCCTGCAGATAGCCCTGCTGCATGGTCAGATCGCTGATCGCCTGCGCGTAATCGACATCGATCAGGCGCGACAAGGTACTTGCGTACTGGACATCGAGGTCCGAGCCGATGGCGCTCAGCGACTCGAGTTCGACCATCCGCGAGCCGATCGCCGCGTGCTTGGCGAGCACATTGTCGAGAGCGAGATCCATCTCGTCGATGGCGGTGCCGGCCGCGGCCGCCACACCGGTACCCGAGTCGAGCGCGGTGATGAAGTCGGAGATCATCGAGAACACGTCGCGACCGGCACCCGCACCGGGGATATTGACGAACAGCTCGTTGCCGTTGCCACTGATGGGCAGATTGCGTGCAGTCGAAACCTGCAGCGTCCGGTCGCCCTGATCGCCCTGGTAGCTCACGCCGGAGAGATCGCCCACGAAAGGCTGGGTATCGGTCTTGTATCCCGCGAACAGATAGCCGTTGGCCGCATCACGGCTGTTGGCCAGCCCCATCAGCGCATCGAACTGCCCGCGCAGATCCGCAGCGAGCGACTCGAATTCACTCTGGTTGTAGGTCCCGTTGCCGGCCTCCACGGCCCGCGTACGGACATAGGTCAGCAGATCCTCCACCGAACCGAGACTGCTTTCGGTAAGCGCCAGGGCATCCTGGGCCGCCCCCTGATTGACTGTGAATTGCGCGTTGACCGACCTGGATTGACGTACCTCCAGCGCGCGTGCCGAGGCGATCGGATCATCCGACGGCGAAACGACCCGCCGGCCGGTGGAGACTTGTTGTTGCGTTTCCAGAAGCGAGGCCGTCTGCTTCTGGATGGCGTTGATGCCACTATTGAAGATCATGCCTGTGGTCACGCGCATGACGTCTGCTCCTATCGCGAGATCGCGAGAATTTCGTCGAACAAGGTATTGGCGATCGACATCACCTTGGCCGATGCTTGATAGGCTTGCTGGTAGCGCACCAGATTCGCCGCCTCCTCGTCGAGGTTGACCGCGGAGACCGAATCACGGGCGATGGTCGCCTGCTCCAGCAGACTGGTCTGGGCCTTCTCGCCGATCTGGACTTCCCGCGCCTTGGTTCCCACCGTCGTCACCAGCTGCGAATAGACCGACTGATAGCTGGCCTTGCCGTCCAGCATGGTCTTGTCGAGCTGCAAGGCCCCCAGCGCCACGCCATTGCGGTTGTCCGACACCCCACCGTCGTTCGTCGAGAAGGTAAAGGAGTCGCCCGCCTGCGGCGTGCCCGCCAGGCGGAAGCTGAAGCTGAAACCGCCCGGGCCGGTAATGGTGAAGTCCTTACCCGCCGAATCGGTCGCCGGGTCGAACGCCAGCGGGCCGACCGTTGCCGCACCGCTGATATTGAAACCCGGAACGGAGGCATCGTAGGTGAGGACGATGTCCGAGAAGTCGGGCTTGCCATCCGGCACCCCGACGGCATCCATGCCGCTCACGTCGGTCGTAGCCACCGCGCTGATCTTGGCGGTCCCGGCGTTGCTGTTGCTGGCGGCGACCTGTACCGGATCCGCCACGGCCACCTGCCGGGTGTCGACGATCGCCACCGAGATGTCCTGGGCGGCCCTGCGGGTAGGCTGGATGAGGAAGCGCTCACCTGGCGTGACGCTCGCGCCGAGCGTGATGTCCAGCCCCACGTCGGCGGCGTTGACCGCGCTGCCGTCCGAGCGCCGCGTGAGCGTGAAGCTAGAGGCCCCGGTGATGGTAAGCAGATAATCGTCACCGGTCAGGCCGGCCGGATCGCCATAGGCGACGGTCACATTGCTGCTCGCACCGTCGATGCCGAGCACCGAGGGGCTGAGTTCGCCGAAGAAGCTTCCGCCGAGCGCGCCGTCCAGGTCCTGGCCAAGACGATGCTGGGCATTGAAGGTAAGCGCCACGCCGGCCGCGATCAGCCCGAGCTGATTCTGCGCGCTGTCCAGGCTGCCGCTGCGGAAGGCAAGCAGGCCGCCAAGCCGTCCGCCATCGAGCAAGGACTCGGGCATCGTCACCGATCCGCCACCCGGCGTCTTGAGCGCGATCTCGAGACGCCCCGGATCGGCCTTCGAGGACTGGGCCACCAGGGTGCTGGCGGTCGTGCCGATCACCAGCGGCTGGCCGCTGCCCATGAAGACCGAGATCGAACCGTCGCTCTCGGTGACCGTCGTGACCCGGGTGTACTGGTTGAGGTCGCGAATCAGGGTATCGCGCTGGTCGCGCAAGTCGTTGGCCTGCTGGCTCGTGCCGGCCGATTCGGTCACGGCAATGCGATGGTTGATGTCCGCGATTTCCTTGGCGTAGGCAGTGATTTCGGTCGCCGTGGACGCGATCTGGGCCTCGACGCCATCACGGATGTCGGAAAGGCGCCCGTCCAGATACTGGAATGTGGACACCAGCGAGTTGGCGCTCGAGATCATCGACTGGCGCGCAGGTATGCTGCTGGGGTTGGCCGCAACTTCCTGAACGCCGTCGAAGAACGACTGCAGCGCAGGAGACAGACCGGCCTCCGGATCGGCGAGCAGGTTGTCGATCTGCGCGATCGCCTCGGAATAGGCCGACAGCTGGGAGCGTTGGGTGTCGGCGCTGAGCACCTGCCCCTCGAGGAACGCGCTGTAGCTGCGCCGCACGGTTTCGACCTGGGTGCCCTGCCCGAAGAACCCGCCACCGGAGAACACCGGCTGCTGGGTACCCAGCACCACGCTCTGGCGGGTGAACCCTGGGGTTGCCGCATTCGAGATGTTGTGGCCCGTCGTCACCAGGCCTGCCTGGGCGGCATTGAGACCGGTGACGCCGATGTTCAGAAGGCTGGCCATGGTGGGTGTACTCCGTTTGCCTGGGTGTTTACGTCACTCCAAAGCAAAACCTTTGCCAGGTCGACGAATCGACTATCCGCCGAGCGCGGTACGCAAGGTATTGCCGCCGATGATGCGGGTCAGCTTGTCGGCATACATCGGGTCGGTGGCATAGCCGGCCTGCTGCAGACTGCGCGAAAACCCCGCCGCATCCTGCTGGCCCAGCACTTCCGAATAGCGCGGATTGTCCTTGAGCAGACGAGCGTAGTCGCGGAAAGCCTCGGCGTAGGAGCCATAGGAGCGGAACCGCGAAGGCTCGCGTATCGCCTGGCCATTGCTGTATTCGAGCGCGTCGAGCGCCACCGTCTCGCCGCGCCAGCTGCGCCCGGCCTTGAGGTTGAAGAGGTTGTAGCTGGGCTGCCCGTCCTGATGCCTGAGCTCGGCCTTGCCCCAGCCGGTCTCGAGCGCCGCCTGGGCAATCATGAAGTGCGCCGGAATGCCGGTCTCGCGGCTGGCGGCCATGGCATGCGGCCACAGCTTCCCGACAAACTCCCTAGCACCCTGCGGGATGGCGGCAGCGTCGATGCCGGAAAACGCCTCGGTGACGGCATCTGCCGGCAAGCCTTCGCCGCTCCCCTGCCGTTCGGCGGCAGCTTTTGCCGCCTGCCGGATTGCCGCACCGGCGAGCGCGTCGAAGCCTGCCGCGATCTCGCCGCTGCCGCCCGCCTGACCGGGGGCTGAACCGACCGTGCCGCCAAGCTGCCGCGCAATCGCCTCGGCCAGCCCGGTGCCGCCGGCGCCCGCCATCTGGATGGCAAGCTGCTGATCGAGCAGCGAACGGAACATCCGCGTCTGCTCCGAATCCATGAGACCGTCCTTGGGCCCGGCATCGCGCATCGACTTGAGCACCATCTGCAGGAACAGGGCTTCGAACTGCTTCGCCGCCGCACCGATCGCCGCGGGGGAGTTTTCCTTCGAGAGCCGCTTGAGCTCGTTGAAGCTTCTTGGGTCGAGGGCGTTGGCGGTGTCAAGGGTGTTCATTCGCTGCGCCTCGCGCAAGGACCGCGGGACGACTGCGTCGAGGCGCACCCGGCGCGCATCAGATCACCTCGAGCTCGGCGCGCAGCGCACCGACCGATTTCATCGCCTGCAGAATGCTGATCAGATCCATCGGATTGGCGCCGACCGCGTTGAGCGCCTTGACCACCTCGGACAGGTTCGCGCCGGACTTGACGTTGATGAGGCTCGCGCCTGCCTGCTGGACGTCGACGTTGCCGCGCTGTCCGACCACGGTCTGCCCGCCGGACAGGGGATTCGGCTGGCTCACCGTGGTCTCGGTGCCGACCGTGACCGAGAGGTTGCCATGCGCCACCGCGCAGTTCTGCAACGCGACGGCCTGGTTCATGACCACCGAGCCGGTCCGCGAATTGACGATCACCTTGGCGACCTGCTGCGCCGGCGTGACGTCGAGCCCCTCGAGTCGGCCGATGAAGGCCACCCGGCTGGTGGAATCCTGCGGCGCGCGCACCTGGATGGTCCGGCCGTCGAGTGCCTGGGCAGTCCCCGGGAAGGTCGCCGCATTGATCGCATCGACCACCCGCTGCGCGGTACCGAAGTCGTTGTCGTTGAGTTCGAGATGCACGAATTCGCCCTGGCCGAGCGCGGTCGGTACGCTGCGCTCGACAGTCGCGCCGCCCGGGACGCGCCCTGCCGAGAGATGATTGATGGTCTTCGAGGCGCCGCCGCCCGACGCCCCCGCCCCGCCGATCACCACGTTGCCCTGGCCAAGCGCATACACCTGGCCGTCCGCGCCCTTGAGCGGGGTCATCAGCAGGGTGCCGCCACGCAGGCTCTTGGCATTGCCCATCGATGACACCGTGACGTCGATCTGCTGACCGGGCCGGGCGAAGGGCGGCAGGTTGGCCGTGACCATGACCGCGGCGACGTTCTTGAGCTGCAGGCTGGTGCCCGGCGGCATGGTCACACCCATGTTGCCGAGCATGTTGATGATGCTCTGCACGGTAAAGGGCGTCTGGGTGGTCTGGTCGCCACTGCCGTCGAGGCCCACCACGAGACCGTAGCCGATCAGCTGGTTGTCGCGGACACCGGCGATCGAGGCCAGGTCCTTGAGGCGCTCGGCCCTGGCTGCGGGCACCAGCGCGAGGAACACGGACAGCACCACTGCCACTCGGCGCAGGGTCGTGAGGAAGCATCGCGAGGAGGTCATGAGCGGTTTCCCTAGAATGGCAGCACGGCGAGGAAGAAGCGCTGCAGCCAGCCCATCACCTGACTCTCGTTGATATAGCCGCTGGCCTTGTATTCCATGCGGGCGTCGGCCACCTGGGTGGACTGTACGGTGTTGCTGGTGGTGATCTGGCTCGGGTTCACCACCCCGGAGAAGCGGATGAACTCGTTGCCCTGGTTGATCGCAATCTGCTTTTCGCCCGACACCAGCAGGTTGCCGTTCGGATAGACCTCGATGACCGTGACCGAGATCGTGCCATTGAAGGCATTGTTGGCCGCGGCCGCACCCTGCCCCGAGAAATCCGAGGTGTTGTTGCCCGAAACGCTCAAGCCTGCGAGACCGGCCAGCGGCACCTTGTTTGCCGCCGAGATGCCGGCATCGAGCGTCGATGCGCGGCTCGCGCTCGCGTCCGAGGCCTTGGTCGCGGTATTGCGCTCGACCAGGTTGATGATCAGCGTGTCGCCGAGCAGCCGCGCGCGACGGTCCTCGAACAGCGGTCGGGTAAACGTCGCCTGGTAGATGCTGCCGTTCGCCGGCGCCATCTCGGAGCGTGGCTGGGGCCGCGCACTCATCGGCTGGTGTACCGCGGTCGGCGGCGTCGACTGCAGGCTGGCGCAGCCACTCAGCAGCGCCAGTGAGAGCAGGAGAAGGTCACTGAAGCGTTTCATCGACGTTCCCGTTGCCACCTGCGATCAGAGCTGGGTCAGACGGCCGAGCATCGAGTCGGACGTCTGCACCGCGCGCGAGTTGAGCTCGTAGGCGCGCTGGGTCTGGATCATGTTCACCAGTTCCTCGGCAACGTTCACGTTGGAGGTTTCGATGTATTTCTGGTTGAGCACGCCGGCGCCATTGAGGCCGGGGGTGTTGGGCGAGGCATTGCCACTCGAGGCCGTCTCGACGAAGAGGTTCTCGCCGACGCTCTGCAGACCGCCCGGATTGACGAAGGTGGCGACCTGGATGGTGCCGATCTGGGTTGCCGTCGCGGTACCCGGCAGGGTCACGCTGACGGTGCCGTCCTTGCCGATGGTCACCGACTGGGCGTCGGACGGAATCACGATGCCGTCGGCCAGCGGATAGCCGCTGGCGGTGACCAACTGCCCGGTGCTGTCGCGCTGGAACGAGCCGTCGCGCGTGTAGGCAGTGGTGCCGTCGGGTTGGGTGATCTGGAAGAAGCCTTCGCCGCTGATCGCCACATCGAGATCGTTGCCGGTCTGGCTCAGGTTGCCCTGGGTATGGATGCGCTCGGTGGCCACCGGACGCACGCCGGTGCCCAGCTGAAGGCCCGAACCGATCTGGTTCTGCTGGGTATTCTGGGCGCCGGGCTGGCGCAGGTTCTGGTAGATCAGGTCTTCGAATACCGCACGCGAGCGCTTGAACCCCGCGGTGGAGACGTTGGCGAGGTTGTTCGAGATCACGTCCAGCTGGGTCTGCTGGGCATCGAGTCCGGTCTTGGCGATCCAGAGCGAGCGGATCATGGCGGTACTCCTGGTCTAGAGATTCGATGTGCGGGCGGCACCTGCCGACCCGCGATTCCATGCTTTCATGCTAAATCGCCGAACCGCGCAGCAAAGGCACGAAAACCGGCCGGAAACCGGCCTAAATCAGGCAGCTCAGCCGGTGCCGAGCATCTTCGTGGCGGCCGCGTCGTTCTGTTCGGCGTTGCTCAGCATGCGGGTCTGCATTTCGAACTGGCGGGCCAGCGAAATCATCGTGACCATCTGCTCGACCACATTCACGTTGCTGCCCTCGAGGTAGCCGCCGGCAACCTGGACACTTTCATCCACCGCTGCCGGCTCGCCGCTGCGCAGCCGGAAAAGACCATCCTCGCCGCGCACCAGATCGGCCTCGGGCGGATTGACCAGCTTGAGCTGGCCGACGATGTTCACTGCGTTGCGGGCGCCGGTGTTCTGCACTGCCGAGATCGAGCCGTCGCGGCCGATGACGATCTCGTTGTCCTGCGGAATCGTGATCGGCCCACCACCGCCCACCACCGGCATGCCGTCACGCGTCTGCAGGATGCCGTTCGCCGACACCTCGAGACTGCCATTGCGCGTATAGGCTTCGCTGCCATCGGGCAATTGCACCGCGAGCCAGCCCTTGCCCTGCACCGCCACGTCGTAGGCGCGACCGGTCTGCTGCAGCGGCCCGGTGGAAAAATCGGTGGCCACCGACGCATCCACGGCAAAAGCCCGGGTATGCAGTGGCGCCTCGGTCTGTACCTCGACCGCCCGCAGGCGGTGCATCTCGGTGCGGAAGCCGGTTGAGGTCGCGTTGGCGAGGTTGTGGGTGACCGCGTCCTGCTGACCGAGGGTATGTTTCGCCCCGGTCATTGCCGTGTATATGAGTCGGTCCATTATCGATGCTCGCTATCGGTTGTGTGCTGCCGGCCCGGCGCGGCGCGCCTTACCTCAGGTTCACCAGGGTCTGCAGCACCTGGTCCTGGGTCTTGATCGACTGGGCGTTGGCCTGGTAGGCACGCTGCTGGGTGATCATGTTCACCAGTTCGGCGGTGAGATCGACGTTCGACTCCTCCACCGAGCCGGCGGTCAGGGTGCCGAGGCTGCCGCTGCCCGGCGTGCCGATGAGCGGCTGGCCGGAGTCGGGCGATTCGGCCCACAGGTTGTTGCCCAGCGAGATCAGGCCATTGGTGCTCTGGAAGTTGGCCAGCACCACCTGGCCGAGATTGCGCGACTGACCGTTGGAATAGCGTCCCTGGATGGTTCCGTCCTGACCCACGGTGATCCCCGACAGGCGCCCGGAGGCGTAGCCGTCCTGGGTCTGGCGATTGACCCCGAAGGGACTGCCGTACTGGGTGCTGCCGGTGAAGTTGAGCTCGACACCGGTGATGTCGGGCGCGCCGCCGAATGCCGCGTTGTCGAAGTCGATATCCAGGCTCAGCGGCATCGTCGTGTTCAACGCGCCGGAGCTGTTGAATTCGAGCG
Source organism: Cognatazoarcus halotolerans (assembly GCF_009800965.1). GTDB lineage: Bacteria > Pseudomonadota > Gammaproteobacteria > Burkholderiales > Rhodocyclaceae > Cognatazoarcus > Cognatazoarcus halotolerans. Next base: position 267,683 of record NZ_WUAF01000004.1, read on the forward strand.
TGATCGGCGTGGTCGAAGCAGCTGCGCCATCGACCTGCGTGTAAAGCTCCCAGGTGCCGACATCGGGTGTGGCCGACGCGGCCTTGCGGAAATACAGGGTGGTCACGTGCGCATTGCCGAGACTGTCGAACACCGACACCGAGGTCGATGAACTGTAGGTGGTCGGGTCCGTCTCGTCGAAGACCGCAGAGCCGGTACCGAACACCGGCGCACGGGAGTCGAGGTTGAGGCCGGCAAGGATCTGCGAGGTGACGTTCGGCGTCAGGTCCGCGGTGTCGATCTGCAGGCTGGTCGGCGAGGCGGGCAGGATCACGCCGGCGGCGTTGGCACCGTAGCCGGTGAGCTGATAGCCCTGTACGTTGACGATGAAGCCGTCCTTGTCGACGTCGAACTGGCCGTTGCGGGTATAGGCGACGCCGCCGTCGGGCTCCGTAACGCGATAGAAACCCGAGCCGTTGATGGCGATGTCGAGCGGATTGTTGGTCGGTGTGATGTTGCCCTGCGAGAAGAGCTGGTTCACACCGCCGATCGTCGTGCCGATACCCACCTGGGTCCCGGCCGAAGCGCCGTTGAGCGCCGCCGCATAGACGTCGGCAAAAAGCGTGTTGCCCGACTTGAAGCCGACGTTGCCAGAGTTGGCCACGTTGTTGCTGATCACGTCGAGGGATTTGGATGCCGCGTTGAGTCCGCTCAAACCTTGCTGGAAAGCCATTTTCCGACTCCTGAATCAGAGAATCTGACGAATCTCGGACATGCCGAACATGCCCAATGAACCCACTTCGGCGGCGACCCCGGCGGTACCGCGGGTAATGCTCGTGACCGTGCCCTGCTCGAGCGTCTGTGCCGTTACCTTTTCACCGTCGGCGAGTGCCTTCACCGCAACCGAGTAGCGACCACCGGCCGCGGCACTGCCGTCGATGGCGGTGCCGTCCCAGCGGAAGGCATAGGTGCCGGCTTCCAGCGCGCCCATGTTGATCACCGCGACCTCTCGTCCGGTGGCATCCATGATCGACACGGTCACATCGGTGGCCGCGTCGTCGAGCGTCACGCCGCCGAGCGCCCCGCCCTCGCCGAGGGTCAGATGCTGGCCGGGCACCAGCACCGAGCGCCCGACCAGCGCCGCTGCCTGCATGGTTTCGCTGCCGAGCATGCCGTCCATCATCGTCGCGAGCGTCTGGTTGAGACGCTCGATACCATCCACCGTGCTGATCTGCGCGAGCTGCGAGGTGACCTGAGCGTTGTCGAGCGGATTGAGCGGGTCCTGGTTCTTGAGCTGGGTCGTCAGCAGCGTGAGGAAATTGGTCTGCGCCTCGTCGGTCGCAGTCGCATCCTTCTTCTCCGCCGCACGGGCCAGCGAAGCATAGATGTCGGCAGCGGCGGTGCCGGGCGCGGTGGTCGATGTGGTTGCCATGATTCAGTCCTTTGTACGTGCCGGCGCTTACTGGCCGATCTGCAAGGTGCGTTGCAGGAGCGTGCGCGCGGTATTCATCATCTCGGCGTTGTTCTGGTAGGCGCGCGAAGCGGAGATCATGTTGACCATCTCTTCGACCACATTGACGTTCGGCATCTCCACGTAACCTTCGCCGTTTGCAGCCGGACTCGCCGGGTCGTAGACCAGACGCATCGGCGCGGCACTCTCGACCACCTGGGTGACCTCGACGCCGACACCCGATCCGCCCGCCACCGGCTTGGCCGCAAACACCACCTGCTTGGCCTTGTAGGGCTGCCCGTCCGAACCGGTAACGCTGTCCGCATTGGCGAGATTGGAGGCGGTGGCGTTGAGCCGGGCCGACTGTGCCGTCAGCGCCGAACCGGCAATCTGGAAAACGTTGAGCATGCTCATGATCCGCCTCCCTCAGCCCTGGATCGCCTGCTGCATGGTACGCAGCAGACCATTGATGAAGGTCAGGCTGGCTTCGTAATGGACCGCGTTCTCGGCGAAGGCGCTGCGTTCGACATCCATGTCGACCGTATTGCCATCGACGGCACCCTGACGCTCGGTGCGAAAGCGCGCCATGGCATCGAGCGGGTTGCTCGCCGCCTCACGCAGATGCGAGGCGTTGGTGGTAGCCAGGGCGAGCGGCCCCATGCGCGAACCGAGCGCGCCTTTGAGCGCGCTGCCGAAATCGATGTCACGCGCCTTGTAGTTGGGCGTATCGGCATTGGCGATGTTGGACGCCAGCAACTGCTGCCGATAGGCACGTGTATTGAGTGCCTGCTGATGAAACGCGAGATCGGAGTTGATCGAGTTCGACATGATCTTTACCTCAAGTATTCGCCGCACTTGCCGCAATCAGGTTCGTCGGCTGTCGTACTGCCTAATGCACCTTCCATGCCAGCCATGCTACGACCCGCTTGTCACGCCTCATCACCCGATAAAACCCTTAAAAACCATCCAATTCAGACCGTTTTGCCGGCAATGCGGCAAGCCGGCCGGCAGCTTTTGCCGCCGCGGCGAATAACGTCGCCCTCCTCGCGCGCATGTGCGCACGTCCATTGTTTCTTCCGCTTGCCCCCTTGCGGCAAAGCAGGCGCGGAAGCCGGAATTGGCGGGCATTTACCGGTTTGTTCGGCGGGCCCGGGCACTGCCCGCCATGGTCAAATGGCACCATGAAACATGTAAGCACCCGCCGTTCCGTTCTGGCCTTGCTGATTTGTCTCGCCCCACCGGTCATGGCGCGCCAGCCCGAAGCGCCGGTCAGGGAAGTCGTCGAACGATTCCTCGGCGAACAGACCGCGGGGCTTGCAGGTGAAGTCGTCATCGAGACCGGGCGCATCGACGATCGCAACCAGCTCCCGCCCTGCCGCCAGCTCCAGGCCTTTCTGCCGGCCGGTGCAAGAGCCTGGGGTGCGGTGACGGTCGGAGTACGCTGCATCGCGCCCGCCAACTGGACCCTCTACGTGCCGTCGCGGGTCAGGGTCCAGGCCGACTACCTGACCACCGCACGGGCACTCTCCGCCCGCCAGACGCTCGGCCCGGAGGACCTTGACCGCGCACATGGCGATATCGCGGCGCTGCCCGGCGACATCCTCTCCGACCCCGTCCAGGCCATCGGCCACCCGATGCGATACGCCGTGGCCGCCGGCCAGCCCCTGCGTGCGGGCATGCTGCTGTTGCCGCCGGTGGTGAGGCAGCGCGACCAGGTACGGGTCGTCACCAACGGCGCCGGCTTCAGCGTCAGCAACGAGGGCAAGGCACTGAACAGCGCAGCCGCCGGCCAGGTGGTCAAGGTACGGCTCGCCAGCGGGCGTGTGATCAGCGGGATTGCACGGCCCGATGGCGTCGTCGAGGTCGGCCGCTGAACGATTGCTTGCCTGCGCCTCTCCAAGCTCCGTACCCACACGCGGCGGGAAATGGACTAAAGTTCCGCCATCGACCTGCCGTTAGAGCAGCCAAACCGTGAGAGAGGTTAAAGCTGTGAAAATCGACAATTCAATGAAGTCGCTCGGTAACGTCGGCGGCGACAACCGGGCCAAGCCGGCAGGTGCGGCAGGCGCGCCCGCTTCCGCCGCGCCCGGTGCGCAGGTCCAGTTGTCATCGCTGTCCTCCAGCCTCCAGCAGGCCGAGGCAACGATTTCCGCAACGCCGGTGGTCGACCAGTCCCGCGTCGATGAAATCAAGGCAGCGATGAGCGAAGGTCGCTTCAAGGTCGATGCCGAGAAGGTCGCCGACGGTCTGATCGAGAGCGTCCGCCAGATGCTTCAGGCGCAACCCGGCCGAGCGTGACACCCGGTATCGACCGCACCCGCATGGCGCGCCTTGTGCAGGACGAAAACGTCCTGCTCAGGGATTTTGTCGCCTTGCTCGGTCAGGAGCAGGCCCTCCTGCTCGACGGCGACGTCGATGCCCTGATGGCCCTGGCCGGACAGAAGACCCAGCTGTACCGGCGCCTGCAGTTTACCGCCGACGAACGTACCCGCCTGCTCGCCGCGGCCCGGCTCAAGCCGGATGCGGAAGTGATGCGGCGAATTCTCGAGGGCAATCCCGCAGCGCTCGCCCAGTGGCAGGACACACTCGATCTCGCCAGCGAAGCGCACGCCCTCAATGCCCTCAACGGCCGGCTCATCACCCAGCGCATGCAGCACAACCAGCAGGCGCTGGCGGTGTTGCTGGCCGCAGCCGAACAGCCCGCGGCCACCTACGGGCCCGATGGTCAGTCGCGCCCGCACGTCTCCGGCCGCCATTTCGGCAGCGCCTGACGCAGCCGGCCCAGGCGGCCTCCCTCCGAAAAAAGAAACCGCCGTGTCGATGCCGGAGGAGGAATCACGGCAGCGGCAAGGCGGCAAAAAGCTCAAGCAGCCACCGAGGCGGCTGCACGAGGGGAGAATCAGAGCATCATCACGACCGACTTCGACTCGGTATAGAGGTCGATGACCGCACGGCCCATCTCGCGTCCGATACCCGACTGTTTGTAGCCTCCGAAGGGCATCGCGCTGTCGAGCATGTTGTGGCAATTGACCCATACCGTGCCCGCCTTGATCTTCGGAATCAGGCGATGCACCCGCGACAAATCGTTCGACCAGATCGATGCGGCCAGTCCGTACGGCGTGTCATTGGCGCGCCGCGCCACTTCGTCGAGGTCCTCGTAGGGCAAGGCCACCACGACCGGACCGAAGATCTCCTCGCGCACCACCTTCATGTCGTCGCGCACATCGACCAGCACCGTTGGCTTGACGAAGAAGCCGAGGCCGTCACCGGCCGCACCGCCGGTCGCCGCCCGGGCGCCCTCCTCGAAGCCGCTATCGATGTAGCCCATGACCCGCTTCTGCTGCACCGAGGAAACCAGCGGGCCGATCTGCGTCGACGGATCGATACCCGGCCCGATCTTCATGCCCGCAGCGATGCCGGACAGCCCCTCGACCACGTCGTCGAAACGGCTCTTGTGAATGAACAGCCGCGAACCCGCGGTGCACACCTGCCCCTGGTTGAAGAAGATCGCCTGGGCCGCGCCCGCTGCCGCCACCGCCGGATCGGCGTCGTCGAGCACGATCACCGGGCTCTTGCCGCCAAGTTCCAGGGAGACGCGGGTCATGTTGTCGAGTGCGGCCTTGCCGACCAGCTTGCCGATCTCGGTGGAACCGGTGAACGCCACCTTTTCGATGCCCGGATGGCCCGCCAGCGCCGCCCCGGCGGTGTGGCCGAGACCGGGCACGATGTTGAGCACGCCGGCCGGGTAGCCCGCCTCAAGCACCAGTTCGCCGAAGCGCAGCGCGGTCAGCGGCGTCTCTTCGGCCGGCTTGAGCACCATGGTGCAGCCGGTAGCGAGCGCCGGCCCCACCTTCCACGCAGCCATCAGCAGCGGAAAGTTCCACGGAATGATTGCGCCGACCACGCCGACCGGCTCGCGTCGGGTGAAGCCGAAGAACTCACGGTCGCGCACCAGCGGCACCGAAACCTCCATCGTCGAGCCTTCGATCTTGGTCGCCCAGCCGGCCATGTAGCGCATGAAATCGATCGCCAGCGCCACGTCGACATGGCGCGCCATGGTCACCGGCTTGCCATTGTCGAGCGCCTCGATCTCGGCGAGCTCCTGCGCGTTCTCCTCCATCAGGTCGGCGAGGCGCAGCAACAGCCGTTCGCGGTCCACCGGGCGGACACGCGACCACTCGCCGTGCTCGAAAGCCTTGCGTGCGGCCGCCACTGCGCGGTCGACGTCTGCCGCATCGCCCGCGGCGACCCGGGCAAAGGTCTCGCCGCTGGCCGGATCGATCACCGCCAGCGTCTCGCCACTGGCGGCACCGACCCAGTCGGCGCCGATCAACATTCTTCCGGCACGCTCGAGAAATGCGCGCGTGTTCTCGCCGACCGGATGCTCGGGGTATAGCTGCATGTCACTGTCTCCTGATGTTGCGTCTTATGATGAAAGAATGCGGATGGACGAAACCACCCGCGATACCGCTACTGCCCGTCGCGGCGTGCCCGCATGAGGCCGGCCCGCGCCACCGCCTCGGCGCGCGCGGCCTCGGAGGCCTCCTCGGGAAGATCGAGCTGCGGGGCCAGACGCTCGAGCAGCATGTCCTCGAGCTGCAGCAGTTGGCCATCGGCATAGGCCACCTCCCACAGCATGGTGAGGATTTCCTGGCGCTCGGCGATACCGAAACCGACCCGCACCGCTTCGGCAAACTCCCAGTCGTCGAGCGCTTCGCTGAAACGCTGCTCGGCGATGTCCACGAGTTCATCAACCGCCTCGTCGCGCAGGCTGAAGCGCTCGCGCAGCAGCTGCCTCACGCGCTGCTGCTCGGCCGGGCTGTCGACGTGATCGACATGCATCGCCTCCAGCAGCAGGGCTGCCACCGCAATCATGCGTCGCTCGAAGGGGCCGCGCTCGCTGCCCTCCGCCTTGAGCTCGCCCTTGAGCAGACTGACCAGTCGTTCCAGCATGTGCACTCCTATGCGTTCAGGGTTTCTTGGTTTCCGCGTCGAGGATGCCGTTCTGCCCGGCCATCAGCACATGGCCGTCGGCGGCCACGGCCACCGCGGCCAGGTTCTGGCGATCTTCGCGGATGTTCACCGACAGACGTTCGGCGCCGCTGGCGAGGGCCGCTACCGCACCGCCACCGCCGACCAGCACCAGCTGCCCGTCCCCTGACTGGACCGCGGCGGCGAAAGCCTGTTCCGTATCGCTCGAAATCGTTTTCCAGGTGTTTCCGCCATCCCTGCTGAGCAGCACCCGGCCGCTCATGCCGTAGAGTACCAATGCGCCGTCCTTGAGCTGCAGGCCGCCCCACAGGGAGCCGGTAGCACCGGTCTGCAGCCGCGTCCAGGTCGCGCCGTCGTCGCGCGAACGAAAGGCCGCGCCGCTTTCCGCCGCGATCAGCAGGCTGCCATCGCGGGTCGCGAGGATCTGGTTGAAGTGGAGGTCGGCATCGTAGCCTTCGCCGACCTTGAGCTTCGTCCAGCTGGCGCCCCCGTCACGTGTCTGCAGCGCTGTGCCATAACCGCCGACGACGAAGCCGTGCTCCGGCGAGACGAAGCTCACCGACAGCAGCACCGGCTCGTCGGCGACACGCTGCAGCAAAACCCAGTTCTCGCCGCCGTCCTCGCTCTTGAGGATCACCCCACCGTGGCCCACCGCCCAGCCGTGCTCGGCGTCGGCGAAGCTGACTGCGGTGAGCAGGCTCGACACCGGTACCGAATGCGCCTGCTTCCAGCTCTTGCCGTTGTCCTTGGAGAGCACCACGGTGCCGTAGTCGCCCACGGCGACCAGCGTGTCGCCGGCACGGCTCATCGCGGTGATCGGTACCCGCGCGGCCAGCCGCGCGGAGATTGCCGGCACCGCCGGCTGCGGTGCATCGGCTGCGCCGGCACTCGCCGCCAGCGCGCAGAGCAGCGCCGCGGCCACAAGATTGCGTTTCATGTCGCTTCCTTTCAGTGAGCCATCAGCGGTGCGCGGACCGGGCCGCGACGCGGAATCAGCATGTCGATGGTGACCGCCAGCGCCGGCAGCAGGGTGATCGCCATGATCATGTTCACCATGAACATGAAGGTCAGCAGCATGCCCATGTCGGCCTGGAACTTGAGTGCCGAGAAGGACCATGTCGCGACCCCGATCGACAGCGTTACCGCGGTGAACACCGTGGCCACGCCGACCTCCCGCAGCGCCTGCTTGAAGGCGGTGACGATGTCCTCGCCGTGGGCCAGGTGCATCTGCAGGCGGTTGTAGATGTAGAAGGCGTAGTCCACCCCGATGCCTACCGCCAGCACCATCACCGGCAGGGTCGCCACGGTGAGGCCGATGTCGAGCGACTTCATGAACCAGTAGCCGAGGAAGGTCGCCAGGGTGAGCGGCACGCAGCAGGCGACCATCGCCCGCCAGTCGCGATACACCAGGAAAACCAGCACCAGGATGGTGGCGTATACATAAAGCATCATCGGCAGTTCGGAGTGTTCGACGATCTCGTTGGTGGCCGCCTGCACCCCGGCGTTGCCGCTTGCGAGGCGGACCGTCACCCCTTCCATCGGGTGCGCGCTGCGCCATGCCTTCACCGCCGCAACGACCTCCTTGATGGTGCTGGCCTTGTGGTCGGCAAGATAGAGATTGACCGGCAGCACCGTGCAGTCGGCGTTGAACAGGCGCATGCCCTCGGGCACCTGGCGTACCGCCTCGCCGAGGGTGAGTTCCTCGCGCGGCAGCGCGGCCCATTTGGGATTGCCTTCGTTCACGCCCGAGCTGGCGAGCTTGGCCATGACTGGCAGGGACTGCGCCGAGAGCACGCCGGGGACATTGGCGAGCGCCCAGGTGAGGCGGTCGACATAGGCCATGGTGTCGTATCGATAGCAGCCGTCCTTGGGCGTCTCCACCACCACGGTCAGCAGGTCGAGGCCGAGCGCGAAGCGGCTCACCACATCCTCCACGTCGCGGTTGTAGCGCGAATCGTTGTGCAGTTCGGGCGCACCGGGCAGCACGTGGCCGACGTGACGCCCCTGGCTCTGCCACACCGCCACGCCGAACAGCACGGTGCAGCCGATCACCACCAGCGCGGCATTGCGCGGATTGGCGATATGCACCCCGAGGCCGGCCATGAGGCGGTTGCGCAGGCCTTCCATGCGGCCCGCGCGCTCGACGAAGGCGTTGTCGAAACGGAAGTAGCTGGCGAGCACCGGCAGCATGATCAGGTTGGTGACGATCTTGTAGGCGACGCCCACCGAGGCGGTGATCGCCAGCTCGCGGATCATCGGGATCGGCACCAGCACCAGCGTGGCGAATCCCACGAAGGCGGTGATCAGCGCCAGCGTGCCGGGCACCAGCAGGCCGGAGAAGCTGCGCGTCGCGGCGGTGTAGCCGTCGGCGCCATTGATCACTTCCTTGGCGATGTAGTTCACCTGCTGGATGCCGTGCGAGACCCCGATGGCGAACACCAGGAAGGGCACCAGCACCGCCAGCGGGTCGAGGCCGAAGCCGAGCAGGGTGATGGTGCCGAACTGCCACACCACCGACACCAGCGAGCACACCAACGGCAGGAAGGTCAGCGCCAGCGAGCGGGTGTACCAATAGACCGCGATGGCGGTGAGCACGAAGGCCAGCGCGAAGAACTCGATCACCGAGGTCGCGCCCTCCGAGATGTCGCCCATCTGCTTGGCGAAGCCGATGATCTGGATCTGCGTGTCGGCATCGCTGAACTTGTCGCGCACCTCCTTCTCGAGGCGCTTGCTGAAATCGAGGTAGTCGAGCCGCTTGCCGGTGGCCGGATCGGGGTCGGCGAGCTCGGCCACCACCATCGCACTGGTGGAGTCGTTGGCCACCAGGCTGCCGATGAAGCCACCGATCACGGTCCGTTCGCGGATGCCGGCAATCGCCTCGGGGGTGAGCGACTTGACGGTGACGTCGCCGCCCACCACATCCTCGGCCTTCATGCCTTCTTCGGTGATCTGCACCGCACGGGTGTTCGGGGTCCACAGCGAGGTCACCGTGCGGCGATCGACGCCGGGCATGAAGAACAGCGCCTGGGTGACCTCATACAGGCGGGTCATCGCCTTCACGTTCCAGATGTCGCCGTGCTTCGCATGCACCGTGACGATGATGCGGTTCGCGCCGAACAGCACGTCGCGATACTGATTGAAGGTCTGTACGTATTCGTGATTCTGCGGCAGCTGCTTGTCGAAGCCCGCGGACATGGTGAGCCGTGCGGCGAACGCCCCCATCACCACGGTGAACACCGCCAGTGCGGCCAGCGTGGCGAGGCGATGCGCAAAGAACAGGCGCTGCAGCCGAAGTACCAGTTTCTCGATCATGTTGGAATCCAGGGAGGGCCGGACGCCGCGCGGGCGCCCGGCCTGCTACGTCAGAACGAGTAGGAGATGCTGGCGCCGAGGAAATCCCGGTCGCTCATCAGGTTGTTGTCGCCGCCACCCCAGAAATTCACGTACTGCACCGCCCCCTTCCAGCGATCGCGGTAGTTGAACAGCACCGACAGGGCCAGCGACTTGCGCCCCTGGACGAAGGGAATCGCGTTCGGGCTGGTGCCGCTCACGTCGTGGTACCAGTCGATCTGCGGCGTCATGGTGATGCCCGAATCGAAGGCGTTCGGGTAGTTCAGGCCCATCTCGAAGACGTAGCCCCAGGAGGTGCGGTCGGGCAGCGCATAGTTGGGCAGGAAGTACGGCACGTGCCCGCTGGTGTCGAGGTTGGGATAGTGCGCCACCGCCAGCTCGGTGAGGATGAAGCCGTCGGAGGAGCCCAGCGCCTTGGCCAGCCCGCCCAGCGTGTCGTTATGGGAGAAGGTGTAGAAGCCGGTGAGGTGCATCTGCCACTTCTCTTCCTCGACATAGCCCGGGTGCGAACCCACGTCATAGACGCTGTTCTTGTCGAAGGCGCCACCGAACAGCGAGCCGAACGGCACCGTCGGATCCACCCCGACACTGTCGCGCGGGCGATAGGAGAGCTCGGCGCCAACCGCCACCGGTCCCGCCTTGGTGTTGAGCGACACCGCGTACAGATCCTTGTCTTCGCCATAGGCGACGTAATAGCCGGTCACCGCGCCGGTGTTGTTGCCGGTGAAACCGAGGAAGGGCAGCTTGTCGTGGTAGCGCTGGTAGGAGAACGAGAACTCGGTGTCGAGCTCTTCGGCGAAGTAGCGCAGGTTGATACCGTACTGGCCGCCATTCTTGGGCTTCTTCTCGCCGACGAAGGGAATCGCCGTGCCGCTCGCCATCATCGCCGCATCCGAGAGCCCCGAATGGTCACCGCAGGGCAGCGGCAGACCGAAGTCGTTACACACCGAGGTGGGCAGGTAGGCCGCGCCGCGGCCCTTGCCGATCACGTCCGCGCCGGAGAAGAAGGTGCCGACCGGATCGAACTTGAAGCCGTTCCAGCGGAACTGGTAATAGGCCTCAACGCCGAGATTGTCGGTCACCCCGCTGGCCAGCGAGATCATCGGCGCCGGCACGAAGATCTCCTTGAGCTGGGTGCCCGGTACGTGGAACTTCTGCAGGTCGAAAGCGTTGATCTGGTTGGTACCGCCGATCAGGAAGATGTCCTCGCCCCACGAGATCACCTGGTTGCCGAGCTTGACCTTGGCGCGCCGGTCGCCGATGTAGAACTCCTTGGCAACCCAGGCGTCGAGCAGCGTCGCATCGTCGGTCGCCGACTCGTGCACATCGGTGCGGCGCGTCTGGTCGGCCTGGAAATCATGGAACCAGGTCACCCGTGCCAGCGCCGAGAGCCCGCCCGGCGCGCGCACCGACAGCTCGTGGGTACCCTTCACCGCAGCCGAGAATACATCGCCCTTGTTGTAGTTGAGATCGCCGTTGTCGAAGTTGGTGTAGTTGAAGTCGGCATTGGCGTAGCCGTTGGCACCCTGCTTCCTTTGCAGCTCGTTGTTGGTGCCGCGGTTGCAGCCGCCGCTGTCGTTGCTGATGATCTCGCAATCGCGGCCCGACATGCGCGTCGAGAAGCCGAATGACAAGGTGCTGTCGATACTGCCGTTGATGCCGTCGCCCGAGCCGAAGCGCACCGCCTGCGACGGCGTTGCCAGACTCGCCAGCGCCACCCCGAGGGTCAGCGCCAGAAGCGACTTCTGCGGAGTCCGCGCGCGGCGGACCGATGCATGCGTAGTCATGTCCTCATCCCCTTGTCGATCAACGTTCGCCCATGCGGCGGATGGAATCGGCGCTGAAGAAGCCGTCGTTGTAGTTGTCGCGGTTGGCCGCCTCGAGCTCGATCACGTCGCCTTCCTGGGTCCAGTTGTCGAGTGCATAGCGACGCGCGACGAGGTCGTACATCTGCTGCTCGAAGGTCACGCAGGCCTTGATGTCGGGCGAGGCCCAGAGGCTGCCTTCCTGCACCCGCCAGAGGTTGCCCTTGGCGTCGTACATATCCACGTGCAGCAGCGCCCAGGAATCCTCATCCACGTAGAAGCGGCGCTTGGCGAAGGAATGGCGCTTGTCGGCCTTGACGGTCGCCTCGACCACCCACACGCGGTGCAGTTCGTAGCGGGTCTTGTCGCGGTTGGTGAAATCCGGGCCGAGCAGGTCCTTGAACTTGTTCTTCTTGTCGATCAGCTTGTAGGAGTTGTAGGGAACGACCATCTCCTTCTTGCCGATCAGCTTGAGGTCGTAGCGGTCCATGGCGCCCGAGAACATGTTGATCTGGTCGACGAAGTAGAGGTTGTCGAAGCCGGCGATCGGGTTGTCGTAGGCGAAGGCCGGCGCACGGCGCACGCGGCGCTGCCCCGGGAAGTAGATCCAGGCGTCGGAGACGCGGTCATGGAAAGTGTGGATCAGATACACCTCGCCGGCGCGCGACGGCGGGGTCAGCACCTCGTAGATCTGCTTGGATTCGCTCGAACCGACCTCCGCCGGGCTCTTGATCTTGGGATCGACGAATGGGTACCAGTCATAGAACCACTGCTTGTTCTCGGTGTAGCTGCCGTCCTTCTCGGGGAGGATCGCGGAGATCTGGGTGCGCCGGGCCGAACCGACGTAGCGCGTCTTGAAGTTCCACATCACCTCGTAGCCGGTCTTGGGGATCGGGAAGGCAAGGCCACCGCCATACGCCTGCTCGAGCTTCCAGCCATCGGCGCTGGTCTTGGCGTAGGTGGCGTTCTTCTTCGTCTGCGCCATGAACCAGTCCGGGAAGGTGCAACTGCGGCGGGTCGGATAGACATCGAGACGATAGCCCTTGTAGGCCTTGATCAAGGCGACCTGCCCCTCGGGCAGCTTGTCCGCGTACTTGTCGACGTTGCTCGCATCGATGCTGTAGAGCGGCTTGTCCGCGGCGTAGGGGTCCGAATGGCCCGGCTTCCAGCCGGCTGGGGCCTTGGTCAGCCCCCCCGTCCACGCGGGAATCTGACCATCGGCACTGGCCGCCATTTCAGCGCCCGCCGGGGTGAGCTCCTTGCCGAGCTTGGCAGCCTCCTGCTCACTGACTGCGGCGCCGGCCCCGCTGGCAAGCAGCGCGGCCAGCGCGAATGCCAGCGGCTTTGAGCAGGTCCTTCTGAAGTGTTCGAGATTCATTTGGGTTTCTCCCTGGTCTAGGTTCTTGCAGTTACTTGATCGTGATGCCGCGCGCGGCCAGCGAGGCGACGATCGCCGCACGGGTCGCGCTTACGTCTTCGAGCGGATGGCTGCGGTAGCGCGTGACCTCTTCCTCGGTGTAGGGCGTGAAGTCGGCCGGCAGGGTGTCGCCGGAAAAGGCGTTTGCCATCCAGTTGAGCAGCCGCGTCACCTCGGCGTTGTTGAGTGCCGAATTCGACGTACCCGGCACCTGCACCAGAAAGGCACGTCCCTCCGGCAGTTTCAGGAAATGGCCGAGCTGCCCGCGCAGCGTGGGCACGTCACCGGTCGGTGCGCCGCGGCCATCGACCTGATGGCAGCCGGCGCAGTTGAGGATGTACTGGTGCCGGGCCACCACCGCATCGCTTGCCGCCAAGGCGCCGCCGGCCACCAACAGGGCGAGAAGCGCGACGGCCTTCATGGCTTGCCCCCAAGCGCGGCCAGCACCTTCTTGCGCAGCGCCAGCACCTGGTGCGGCGCCAGCTTCTCCGCCCGCGCCGCGGCGATGTCGGCCGCCTCGTAGGGGCGGTGCCCGGCGGGGAGGCCGGCCGCGTTGTATTCACCCATCACGGTGTTGAGGACGGCCGCGAGCTCCTCGTCGTCGAGCTGAGCGAACGAGGGCATGACGCCCATGAAACGTTCCTCGCCGACCTTGATCGGGCCCGACAGCCCGGACACGAGCACCCTCGGGAAATAGGCGCGACCTTCCTCGGTGGCCAGCCGCGGCGCGAGCTGGCCGGCCAGCGGGGGGGCCAGGCCGGGGGCACCGACGCCGCCCGCCTGGTGGCAGGCGACACAGCGCTGACCGTAGACCGCGGCACCGTCGGCCGCCGCCGCTGGCAAGGCCAGCGCGGCAAGCAGGATGGCAAGGAGCGTCTTCATCACCGCCTCACCCTTCCCCGTCGGCCAGCCCGACGACCGCGGCCAGCGTGCAGTGGAACATCGTCGAATCGTTGGCCATGCACCAGTTGATGTCGTTGTGCACGCCCATGCGGTAGGCCGGCCGCTCGCGCTCGTTGGTATTGCACAGGCAGCGCCCGCAGGCAGTCTTGCCGCAGCAGTCGTTGTAGCTGATCAGGTAGTTCTTGCCGTCCTCGGGGTTGTGGCAGGTACCGATCCAGCTCACCTTGGAGGGCGTAGTGCCGGGCGGGCAGGTCGATGACGAGCCGCCGCAGCATGAGCACAGGTAGCCGTCCTGCGCGCAGTAGCGCCAGTATTCGCAATCCTCGTCGCCGGGCTTGCCGGCCGCGGCAGCCTTGTGGGCAGCGCCGGCCGCAGCCTGGGCACTGCGATCGAACGGCAGCACCGGCAGCACGAAGGCGGTCCCCACCATCAGCTTGCCGATGCGGATCAGCGCCCCGCGGCGCGAACTCTGCTGCGCCACCGTGCGGGTCTTGCGTTCGAAGAAGTTGTCCAGCCATTTCATGTCGATGTCTCCTCTCAGGCCTGCTGGTCGATGAACTGCTGCACCGAGGCGACGCCCAGTTCCTTGGCGGTGAAAAGGCTCTCGAGCTGCTCGCGGGAATTCACCAGGCCCTTGGCGACGATGCGTCCGTGCTCATCGAGCAGTACCGCGTAGGGCAGCTTGGCAACGCGGTAGCCGATCCCGAGATCGCGCGACAGCACGTAGGGGAAGGCCTGCAGCCCGGCCTTCTCGATGAAGGCAAGATGCTCGGGCTGCTCGCCGTCCGAGGTCAGCACCACGTCGAGCCAGCTCCCCTCGTTCGAGCGGATCGAACGCAGGATCGGCAGCAGCTTCTTGCATACCGGGCAGGTCGGCGAGAGGAAGAACAGCAGGGTGCTCTTGTCGCGCGCGCGACCGATGCTGACCACCGCGTTCCCGGTGATGGTGGTGAGGTCGAATACCGGCGAAGGCTCGCCGACCTTGGGACCGGTATCCATCATCAGCGCCCCCATCGGGGCCACGCGCTCGTACAGGACGCCGATCTGGCGGGCCAGGGCAAACAGCCCGACAAGTGCCGCAAGTACGGCGATCCACAGCAAGACGTTCGAAATCATCAGGGCTTCGTTCATGATCCGCTCCTCAATTGGGCAAGACGGGGTTGATTGGCAATGAGCTGGTTGGCGGTGGCGTAGAGGGCGAACAAGGCAAGCGTTGCCCCCGCCACCGAGAGGTAATCGATCCACATCAGGGCGCGGTCGCTGCCGGGCTGGCCGGCGACGATCGCCACTGCCAGCAGCACCGCATTGCGTGCCGGCAAGGCCCACGACAGCTCGGTGTGGCCTTCCGCGCCGCCGCAGCCGCAGTCGATCGCGGTGTGGCCGCGCAGCAGGTTGATCACCACGCCGGCAGTCGACACACCCAGCACCACGAGGGTCAGCGCCAGCCCGATGCCGCGACTGGCCTCGAACAGCAGCGCCGTGCCGGCCGCGACTTCGAGCACCGGAAAGGCCAGCGCGAAGCCGCCCGCCAACACCTCGGGCAACAGCCGGTAGAGCTCGACCTGGGCACGGAAGACGGCCAGGTCGCGCAGCTTCTGCCAGGCACCGGTGAGCAGCACCACCGCCAGCAGGGCACCGCAGCTGCGCGCCAGGACCGGGTCGGTCATGAAGGCATCCATCACTGCATCTCCATCAGGTTGGGGGTGTCGCCAACGCCCTCGATGCGGCCCAGCGGCTTGAGGCCACTGGCGTCGTACGAGGCAATGCCACCCTTGACCGCGTCGAAGGCGAACAGCCGCGCTGCCTCCCCCTGGCTGACCGCGACCGCGATCGCGTTGCTGCCGGGGACACGACCGAGGCGCTTGTGGCTGGCACGGTCAAAGGCCCAGATCTCCTTGGCCGGATTCTTGTGGCTGCCCTCGTAGGACTTGTCGTGCATCGCCACGTAGAGACGGCCGCTGGCCTTGTGCTCGGCGAGCACCTGGTAACCGCCGGGGCGCCAACCGGCCTTGCGCTCGCCTGCCGAAAGCAGCGACCACGGCGCTTCGAAGCTGGCCGTCTCGCCACCGACGTTTGCGGTGTAGAGATCGCCGCCGTAGGAGACGAAGCGATACACGTCGCCGTCCTGCTCGCCATGGATGAAGATCGGATCCTTGTCGGCGTCGAAGAACTTCGCGCTGCGCTTCTGCGTCGCCGGCTTGCCGTCCGCATCGAGCGTGACGGTGAGCATCGTGCCGTCACCGCATACCGTCGAGAAGCGGCCCGGCGTGCCCGCGGCCGGCAGCACGATCCAGCAGCCCGGTGTCTGCACTTCCGACGCCACCTTCCCCGCCGCAAGATCGACCACCGTCACCGAGGTGGCCGGTGTCGCGTTCTGCACGAACAGCCAGCGTCCGTCGGACGAGGTGCGGATGGTGCCCTTGTAGTTCAGCGACTGGGCGTGGCGCGGCGGAATGACGATCTCGCCGGTGTGCGCCAGCGTCAAAGCATCATGGATGTCCACCACGTCGGTGCGCTCGCCGTGATTCAAGCGCGAGTAGTAGGTGGTGGCGACGTAGATGGTCTTGCGATCGGGCGAGAGCGTCGACTGGCCCGCATAGCCGGTGGCGACCATGCCGAGGTAATGCATGTTCTTGCCATCGATCACATGCAGCTTGCCGTCGACGATGTGGTTGATCGCCACGTCCGACAGGTAGATGCGGTACGGATCTGCCGGCGCAAGCTTGCCGACCGACACGATCTCGGGCGTGAACTCGGCATGCGCAAGGCTGCCGGTGAGCGCGAGCAGGCCTGCGACCGAGATTCCCGCCAGGGTTTTTCGAAGCACGTGAACCTCCTTTGTGTTCGCGGCGCCAGGCAGGAATGCGAGCCTCGCCTGGCGCCTCTGAGTCATTCACCGCGGTGTCCCCGCGATGCCTTGGCGGGCTCCTTGTATTGCCTGCGAGCCAGCTGCCGGAATCCATGCTGACCCACGACGCGTGCCGGGCGGTATCCCAAATCGGCAACCCCGATTTGGTGCAAGTCATTGTCCAAATTGGGGATTTTTGTGTGCGACGCACCATTTCCGTGCGCAGCTGCAGCATGCGGAGGAAACGCTTGCAAACGGATCCGCTTTATGTCTAAAGTAAAAAACGGGGTTGCGAGACGTCTCGCCAAAGACGCGAGACCGCCCCAAGGAGAGACCTGATGACCACTGCTGCAGAAGCCCTGCAGGCACTTCACCGAGAACCCGGCGCGTACAGCCTCAACCAGGTGCTCAGTTCCGATGCGGACGAGCACGCCGAGGGTCTGCAGCACTGGAAGCAACGCTACGAGCAGCTTTCACCGGGCCGCTTCGAAGGCCACCTGGAAGAAGCCTGGTTCGGCAACCTGCAGGTATTTCGCGAACGCACGAACCAGACGGTGCATGAAGGCGGCCTCGCCTGGGAAGGCTCGCGCACCTTTGGCGTGCCGGTGGCGATCGATGGCGAAGGCTGGTACTGCGGCGAGGTATTCCATCGCGACTCGATCATCACCCTGCGCGGTGGCGACGTGCTCGACTTTCGCACCCCGCGGAGCCTCGACGTGGTGGCGGTCACGGTCGATACGCTCACCCTCAACGAATATGCGATGCAGGTCGAGCAACGCGACCTCGAGGCCGAACTCGCCGGCCAGCGCGTGGTGCCCGCCACCGCGACCCAGGCCGCGGAATTGCGGGCTTTCCTGCTCACCGTGCTCGCCAGCATCCAATCCACACCGGGCATGCTGAGCCATCCGCAGATGCGCAAGGCGCTCGAACAAGGGGTATGCGCGAGCCTCGTCGCATCGATCGGCAACGAAACCGAGGTGCCGCTCCCCACGCCCACCAGCAATGCCCGCCGCAGCATCGTTTCGGCGGCCCGCGATTACATGCACGAACACATCGACGAACCGATCACCGTCGCCGACCTGTGCCAGACCCTGGGCGTGTCACGCCGCACCCTGCAATACAGCTTCCAGGACGTGCTGGAGCTCAACCCGGTGAGTTTCCTGCGCGCGATGCGCCTCAATGGTGTGCGCAGAAGTCTTCGTCGGGCCAATCCGGAAACCGATACGATCGCCGATATCGCCGCGCGCTGGGGCTTCTGGCATCTTTCGCATTTCGCCGCGGACTACAAGACGATGTTCGGCGAACTTCCCTCCGAAACCCTGCGCCACCCGGCCCATTCAGCGGGTTCAGCGCGCTGAACCTTTCGGCGATCCGCCGACGATTTCACCCGCCGGCTTGCGCTGCGTCACCCGACGCAGCCCGAATTCGAACACCTTGTCGTCGCAGACATCGATGCAGCGCCCGCAGTTGATGCAGTCGCCACTCAGGATCACCGGGGTCGCTGCCGCATCCGCGGGCTTGAGCGCCGGCGCGATCACCTGAGGCTCGGGGCATACCCGGAAGCACGCACCGCAATCAGTGCAGGCAGCCCGGCCCGCGGCATTCACGCGCAGTACCGCGGCCTTGCCGACAAGACCGTAAAAGGCGCCTACCGGGCACAGGTGACTGCACCAGCCCCGCCGGCTGACCAGCAGGTCGAACAGGAATACCGCCAGCACGACCGTCCAGCCGAGGCCCATACCGAACACCAGTCCGCGCTGCAGGATGGTGATCGGATTGACGAGCTCCCAGACGATCAAGCCGGTCACAGCCGAAAACGGCAACAGGGCCGCGAGGATCCATAGCCGCATCCGGCGCGACGGCTGCCACCCGGGCCCCAGACCAAGGCGACTGCGCAGCCCCGCCGCGACATCGGTGAGCGGATTTATCGGACACACCCACGCGCAATAGCTGCGCCCGCCGATCACCAGGTAGATCGCCAGCACCGTCAGCGCGCCACCAATCGCGGCGAGGCCCCGCCCCTGCCCCGCGGCCAGCGACTGCAGCACGATCAGCGGATCGGAAAGCGCGACGGTATCGAGGATCACGCTCGAAGCAAGATTGCCCTTCAACCACCAGATCCCCAGCCAGGGGCCGGCCATGAAGAGCGCCAGCAATCCGCACTGCACCAGTCGCCGCATGATCAGCCAGCGATGGCGCGCCAACACGCCGCGCCGCCTCATGGGGCACGCGGGTCGTGCCGCGCCAGCGCGACCGGCAAGACCTTGATCGATGCTTCCACGGTGGCGCAGGCGTGTTCGCATTTACCGCAGCCGGTGCAGGCATCGGGATGTACAGTCGGCTGGAAATAGCCGCGCGATTCGCTGTGGCGCCGCTCCATGGTGATCGCGCGGCCGCGCAGCGGACAGGCCATGAAGCAGGCGCGGCACTCCGCGAAGCCGGTTACCGCATAGCAGGTGTCCGCACCCGTGAACACGGCGATGCCCATCCGCGCATCCTCGATGTGATCGAGCGCCTTAGACAGCGCCTCGGTCGGACAGGCCGCAACGCAGGGAATGTCGGCACACATCTCGCAGGGCGCTTGCCGGGCAACGAAATAGGGCGTTCCGAGCGGCACCGCGCGGCCAAGCGGAGCAAGCTCCAGGATATCGAACGGACAGGCCTGCACGCACAGGCCGCAGCGCACGCATGCCGCCGCGAAATCCTCCTCGGCCAGCGCACCGGGAGGACGGATCGCCCATGCCGGCAGCGCCGCGGCCTGTCTGCCGTGCGCAGCGAGCAACAAGCCCACCACACCCGAACTTCCGGCCAGCGCGACGCATCGTTCGATAAAGCGCCGGCGCCCGGGGGACCCGGCATCCTTCCCGGCCATCGCATTCACCTCCCGCCATGACTTTCGCGCCCTTCCTCGCGGCGCACTCCACGATGCACTGTAGACACGCGCGGGAGGCGCGGTTAGCCGATATCGGCAGCAAGGTCTGAAAGACGCGAAATGGTGCTCGCAAATTCGGTGAAATCGGCCGACGTGTCATGTTCAGCGCTCCAACGATTTCGGGCCGCGGGCCATCAGCTCCGCTATATCACAGCAACCGGCAGTGCCTTCGTCTGAATCGTTGTTTGACCGCTTGCACCCGAACTGCAGATACCGGCCAACTGCTGCCGGTCGCCCATCCGGCATAGGCTCCGTTCAAGCGACGGCTCCACTCTGAAACCTGCCGGATAGCCGATGCGAACTCCTCGGCCTTATGTGGAGCTCTACATAAGGCCGACGACCCGTCCTCGGCCGGAACGGCCATTGCGCTTGTATGGCCTCAGCTAGCAGATTATGGGCGCTTTATAAGGCATCCATCTGGGCTTCGGATTGCCATTTCCATCACTGGTACTTCTTGTGGAACTTGGTCTGTATGATGTTTTGCGGTTTCACAGGGCTGACTATATAAGCTCCTCAATATTGTCCTGGTCAGGGGGTTGCCTTGGCTATCGCGGCGCTGGTTGAGTAGAATTGGCATGAAGCCGTGAGCGTAAATAGCGCGTCCAACCGTGCGCGAAGATTGGGCTCGAAAAACTCGTCGCCGGGCACGGCGGGAGGCAGTTTGCGATACGCATCAAGCTCGATCTCAATTTTTTCCGAAAGCTTGTCGAGTTGGTTCTTGGTGTCCTGCGGTGTGTCAGCGTTAGCACGAAAAGTCTGCTGCAATGGATTGGCGAGGCCGGCAAGGCCGGCCGCGAACGCGGCACAATGCGGGCAGGTCGCCACGGCGCCAAGTACTCCAATGACCCCGCCGAAGAGCGAAATTGTTTCGGCTCGGCTGACTTGGCGCTCTAGCGTCCGCTGAAGCGAGCCGAAGCGCCCCTCGCAGGTCGAGAGAAGCCGGAATGCAGCTTCCTCTTCCTTCGCCGCGCGGGTGGTCTGCTCGCTAGTACTGACGACCGCAGGTGCTGCAGCGGTGCCGCGCGGCGCTCTTGATGCTGGCTTATTTCGCGCCGCACTAATATCTTCCAGCACTGCGTTCGCGTCGAAAGCTGCTGCTTGCGGTGGGCCGATTGCACACAACAGGAGGGGCAAGGCAAGCACCCTTACAATGCGCGAATCCATCTGTTACCCCCAAACTTCGTGATATTCGGCGGCCTGCCGCCTGCCCGGACGGATCTACCAGACCATTAGCGAGGTCTCGGCTGCCGATTCCGCGTAGTAGAGTCGAATTCCCACGACGTACTCGCGGCCCGCTACTAAGCGCATCGTGATCAAAGCGTTGCGGTCCGCGCCGCTATCATCGTCGCCCGCTATCTGCACATTTCCGGTGGGTGCAGCCTCGAAAAGCACAAGCAAGGTGTCTGCCGTGCCAAAGGAGCCGATCCGGTATGTACGAGTGCGGGGAGGCTTGAACGAGAAGGTGCGCGTCTCGCCCGCCGCAATCGCCAGCAACACGGATTTCGCGGGGACTAGAGCTGTCAATGCCTCACTCGGCTTCGTGCCAGGATAAGACGAAGCCACCCAGATTTTGTCGGGCTTCGACAGCCCTCCCTTAGGTTTCAACCCATTGCTGTAATTGGCAGGCGCAAGTATCAGCCCAGCATCGAATTGATATTCCATAACTGAGTCCGGATCCCAAGTAGTCCCCTTGACCTCAGCGCTGCTAATCTTACGGAGAATATTCCAATCGATGGTTCGGTCATCCCAACTGTTAGGCGGGTTTCTAAAGTACGCGCGAACTGCCGCTTCGTTCCAGGTAATACCCGCGAAAGGGTTTTGATGCTCATGTTCCAAGCCCAGAGTATGACCAATCTCGTGCAGCGCCGTATCGGCACCGTACGCCGTAGTAAGCGGCCACCCGAAGTTCATCGTTCTCGACAGCGGATTGCGTTCAGTAAGCACGTCTCGGCCGACGAAGGACCACGATCCATCACTCGAATCAAAACCGATGCGAATCATCGCGTCTTCCGGCCGATGGACCTCTCGGAAGGTAATTCCCAAGCCAATCTTGGCCCACGTATCGAATGCCTTTCGCACGGCAACGAGATCGGCATCAATGCCCCGCCAGCTACGTGGAACTTGAGTCGATGTAGAAGAAAACATGTGATACGTCAATTGCGTTCCATTTACCCATTTCTTGTCCGAATTGGTTATCGCGCGTACCCGTTGAGGGTGCACCGTGGCGTCAAAGGCTCGCGGTGCACGTGGCGGCTGGGCACAGTAACGCAACGCTGAATCGTGTGCGGTGGACTTCTTAGAAGCTGACATCATCTTCTCCCTCTCACATCTGGGCTCCCCGTTAGCTGACGGATCGACGCTATTGCGTATGCCATTCGCGATGTTCTACGAGAATGTATAGTACAAATCTCTAGTCCCGGATATGGCATTTTTCCGTCGTCGAATGCTGCTGACTCGGCCCGTTCGTTGAGGTTGCCTGGCGCGCCACAGCGGCTTGACATTCGACTATTCTCGATCTTCAGTTACGCAGAGCAGAGGCGTGATGCGCGAGTGTTCTTCGCCAGGTCATGCCCAACCTGAGGGTCGGCTCATGCCATCGCCGAGCTGTTTTCCTTGCCCATCCGCCAGATTCCCCGTCCCGCCTAATAGCCAGCCGCGACATCTTTAGCGGATGAGCGACATATGGGTAAGTGCCATAGGCCTGGGCGTTGCGCTCGCTCGCTTTCACGCCTGCGCTGCGGTGATCTGAACAGGGCCACTTCGCGGACTATCTTTTCGCTAATTCCGTCGGCTATCCGAGCGGAGCGCGCACTTAGCGACCGTGCCGAATTTGCCGTGCCATCTCTCTCGAGAGCATGATCGTCCAGGAATGCTGGCGGTCATTCGCGGGATCTCCGCGGCTACCCATCACCGATCATTCCTCGTTGCACAATCGCCTACGCTATGCATCATTGGTAAGCCTCGGGAAATGCATCTACAGTTACTTTCAGGGGCTTCAGAAATGCGCCAAGAATTATGCAGTCCGACTCGCTGAGCATGAGAAATGCACGCGCGGAATAAGAACAGATCAGGGGGCGAGATGAGCGAGGACCAGCACCAAGTCGCGTTGCGTATCGACGGCACGCGCAAGAAGGATGACTCCGCGCTTACCGGGTGGGAAGTCGAGGCTTATGAGCTCGATGGCTTGTCTCGAGGCGAGAAGCAGCAGGTTGCACCCGACGCCCTTGCGCTAGATGCAGTAATCGAACTGGAGCTGGCCAACGGCACCCGCATTCTGGTGGCCGCCGAGGACGCCGGGCGCTATCTCGGTGAGGCCGCGGAACGCGGCGCCGGCGAGGCCGGTCGGTTCGAGGTTGGCCAGGCGTTGCGCCTTTCCGGACTGCGCTTGCCTGGCGGTGCCACGCGGGACGGGTTGGGCAGCTGGATCCTCAAGGGGCTGCGTATTTACCGGCAGGGACCAGCCGGCATGACCGCATTGATCGCGGCCGGCACCTTCCAGGACGCGCAGCTGGACGACCACGATGGCCTGTATCGCTGCGCGACAGATGCCTTCGGGCTGAGCAAGGTCGGTTCGCTGCCCGAGTCCGCCGAGCCGACCCTGATCTTCATTCACGGTACCGCGTCCTCGACAGAAGGAAGCTTCAAGGATCTGTGGAGCAACCGTAAATACCGCGAGCAATTGGTCGCGACCTACGGCCCGCGCATCTACGCTTTTGAGCACCGCAGCCTGACCGAAAGCCCCATCACCAACGCCCTTGATCTGGTCAAGACCTTGCCCAAGGGCGCGCGTCTGCATCTGGTGAGCCATTCGCGTGGCGGAATGGTTGGCGAGCTGCTGGCGCGCGCCAATCGCGTTGACCTGGAGCCTTTCACCGACACCGAGATCGAGCGCTTCTTGGCTCACGCCGGACGGCTCGGGCGCAAGGGCTTCGAGGCCGACGCGAAGCGCCTTGGAGACCTCAACCGGGAGCTGCGCAAGCGCCAGATTCGGGTCGAGCGATTCGTGCGGGTCGCCTGCCCGGCGCGCGGAACGACACTTGCCTCGGGGCGGCTGGACCGCTGGGCCAGCGTGATGTTGAACCTCCTGGGCAAGGGCTTCGACGCGGCGGGCAAGGCGATCCCCGGCGTGATGCCGGTCGCCAAGGGTTACGGCCTGCTGAAGCAGTTCCTGCTCGCCGTGGTCAAGCAACGCGCCGACGCGCGAATCCTCCCGGGCGTCGAGGCGATGATGCCCGACTCGCCGCTGGTGAGCCTGCTCAACGCACCGGACGTGAAGATCCAGCATCCTGTGCACGTGCTCGCCGGCGACTTTCGGGGCGACGGCTTGCTGCCGTGGCTGGGCGATTGTCTGTCCGAGGTGTTCTATGATGGCGAAACCGACCTGGTCGTGAACACGCCATCCATGAGCGGCGGGGCGGCGCGGCTGGAGGGCGTTCGGCAAAAGCCGGTATCCGGCCCGGAGGTTACCCACTTCAGCTATTTCGAGCGCGACGAAAGTGCCCTGGCGCTGCTCGCCGCGCTCAAGGGCGACGACAGCGCGTTCGAATTGCTGCAGGGTCCGTCCCAGGCCGAGATCAGCCGCGGTGGCAGAAGGACCAAACGCAAGGATGATGCACCGATCGTCTTCCTGTTGCCCGGCATCATGGGCAGTCACATCCAGCAGGGCAGCAACCGCATCTGGTTCGAGCCATTTAGCATGTGGTCGGGCGAGATGGCCAAACTGAAGGTGGATGCCCGTCGGGTCACGCCGGACGGCTGGATGGACCGCAACTACGAGAAGCTGGCGCGCCACCTGGCCGACAGCCACGAGGTTCGGCCTTTCGCCTACGACTGGCGTCTGTCGATCACCAACGCGGCCGAGCTCTTCGGAGCAAAGCTCGATGAGGCCATTAGTGACGCCAAAGGGCGAGGCCAAGCGCTGCGCATCGTGGCTCACTCCATGGGTGGCCTGGTTGCGCGGCTGGCGATGAAGGATCGCTGGGAGGATTTCAAGAGCATCCCCGGCAGCCGACTGCTGCAACTGGGTACGCCCAACAAGGGCTCGCATTCCATCGCAGCGGTGCTCATGGCACGAGACGACTTCATTCAAACAATCGAGCGCTGGTTCGATTGGCGCCATGACATGCGCGAATTCCTGGAGATCGTGCGGGATTTCCCGGGGGTGCTCGAACTTCTGCCTTGGCCCGGCGAGAGCGGCCGGGCCGTCGACGGCGTGGACTACTTCGACGTTGGCCTCTGGCAGAGCTGGTACGACCAGGACCAGGATCCGAAAAAGGGCAGCTCCTGGATGCCGCCTCAGAAGGATCCACTGGACAAGGCGCGAGAGGCCATCGCCGCGCTGCGCGACGCGCCACTCGACCCGGAGTGCACCCTCTATGTCGCGGGCCGCGCGCCGACGCCAAGCGCGGTTCGTATCGTCGGGGGCAAGGTCGAGATCGGCGTCATCGATGAGGGCGACGGACGTGTGCCCTGGAAGACCGGTATCCCGGCCGGTGTTCGAGTCTGGTACACCGAGGCCGCGCATGGTGACTTGGCCAATCACGAAAAGGCCTTCGAGGCCTATCGGGAGCTGATCGAGACCGGCGATACCCGGCACTACGCGCTGACGCGCATTCCGCCCGCCGGGCGTGGCGAGAGCGCACCGGTCTTCCGCCCGCGCGGCCTGGAAAGCCATGCGCTGTATCCGAGCATCGACGAAGTCCTCGCGGCGGCCGCGGGCGGTGCCCGCCCGACGAAGCGCCCAGCGGCCAGGAAGGAAGCGCCCGCCGAGATCGAAGTCATCCACGGTAGTCTGGCCTGCGCCGAATCGCCCGTCCTCATCGGCGCCTACGCGAACGACAGCCTGCGCGGCAGCGCCAGGTTCCTCGATGGCCATCTCGGCGGCCAATTGGCGCGCACCTATGGCCTGGGCCGCTACCCCAGCCAGCCTGACGACGCCATGGCCTTCCTGCATCCCGAGCAGGGGGGTAAGCCCGGTGGCGCCATCGTTGTCGGCCTCGGGCCGGTCGGTGAGCTGTTGCCGGGCAAACTCACCCAGGCGCTCACCAACGGCCTGCTGGAATACGCGCGTAGCCACGAGCAGTGCCACCGTGCCGACGCGGCTGATACCGAGCGGCTCTCGGTCTCGGCGCTGCTGGTCGGTACCGGATTCACCGGCCTCACGATCGAGGTCGGCGCGCGCTGCCTTGTCGATGCTCTGCGCCATGCCAACGATGCGCTGGGGCGGATCAGGACAGCGACCCGAATCGCTCGTCTGACCCTCTACGAAGAGGCCGAGGAGCGCGCCATTGCTGCAGTGCAGGCGCTGCGTGAGATGGTCGGAGAGGCGCGCGTCGGCGAGGCCGTGCGCTTCGACGGGCGCCTGCGCCCCGGCGCGGGAGGCTATCGCGGTCGTTGCAGCGCAAGCGGCGGCGAGCCGGGGGCATACCGGGTGCACATTGTGGCCGACTTAGGGGGCGGCCTGCACTTTACGGTTATCACCGATCGGGCGCGTAACGAGGTCATCGTCGAGGCCGACCAGCGCCAGGCTGTTGACGGGCTGATCGACTCGATCACCCGCGCCACCCTGGACCAGCCAGGCTTGTCACGTGCCCTGTTCGAGCTCATGGTGCCCAACGGAATGAAGCAGGCCGTGGCCGAAGTGCGCACCTTGATGATGTCGGTCGATCCCGCGGCCGCCACTTATCCCTGGGAGCTCATGCGCGACAGCGATCAGCCCGAAGTTGCACCGCTTGCCGCGCGCGTCGAGGTGGTCCGGCAGCTTGCATCGGCCCACGGCCGCGGCAAGGTTCCGACGGTGACCGAAGGGCGAGCCTTCATCGTCGGAGATACGCAATCGGGCATGGTCGAACTTCCCGGCGCGCAAGCCGAGGCAAGAGGGGTTGCCAAGGCGTTCTCCAGCGAGGGCTACGAGGTCGCCGCGCTCAACCGCGCAAGCGCCCAGCAGGTCTTCGAGGCCCTGTTCTATGGGCGCTACCGCTTCATGCACCTGGCCGGTCACGGCGTCGTGAAGGACAAGGAAACTAAGCTTACGGGCATGGTCCTCGGGCCCAGGACCTACCTCACCGCCGCGCAGGTCAACAAACTCCGCCATGTTCCCGAATTTGTCTTCATCAATTGTTGCCACCTCGGCAGCATGACGGAGGACGCTAAGCCGCGGTGGGGCGAACTGGCTGCCAACCTGGCCACGCAGTTCATCGAGATGGGATGCAAGGCCGTCATCGCGGCCGGGTGGGCGGTGGATGACAGCGCCGCGAACACTTTTGCGCAGACCTTTTACGAGGAGATGTTCGCCGGCAAGCGTTTCGGTCAGGCGGTGCTCGAGGCGCGTAAAGCCACTTACCGTCAACACCCGCTAAGCAACACCTGGGGCGCCTTCCAGGCTTACGGAGACGAGCGCTTCAAGTTTCCGGAGACCCGGGCCCGTGCGATCGAGAGCGCCGACTACACCCACGCGAGCGAACTCGTAGCCGACCTCGACATGGTCTGCGCGCGTCTTCAAGGGGCCACCGATGACGACAAGAAGAACTACTACCGTTCGTGGATCGAGGGCATCGACAAAGCCGCACACGGCCCAGATTTCCAAAAGACCTCGGTTCGCGAAAAACTCGGCAGCGCCTGGGCCGAGCTCGGTGAGCTCGACCGCGCCATCGCCCACTACCGGGGCGCCTTGACCATGGAAGATGGCTGTTCGAGCCTGAAGGCGCTGGAGCAGCTTGCCAACCTGGAAATCCGGCACGGCGCCAAGCTGCTCCGGTCCCGCGAGGACGACAAGCATGAGGCGGGTGCCGAGTTGATGGAGCGAGGTCACAATCGGCTGAAGCAGTTGAACGAAATAGGAGAGAGCGTCGAGCGGCTATCGCTCGTCGGATCGTATTGGAAACGCGCAGCCCAGGCCCACCACGCGCGCAGAAACTACAAGGACATCAAGCCATGCCTGCTCGAGATGCAAGCGGCCTACTGGCGAGCCGCAGATCACTCGCATCAGCGCGACGGCCAATGGGATTACTACCCCTTGTTCAATGCCTTGGAGGGCGATTTCCTGATCGCCGCCAGGGGCGAGCGCACCGGGTTCGACGCGCGCGCCGGGGAGCTCGCCGGCCTGCTGCAGGCTGGGGCTGAAAACGGCAGGCGCCGCTTCGCGGAGAGCCGGGAATTCTTCCACGCACTCACTGACGTCGCGGCGAATCGGATTGATGCCCTGTGGGCCTGCTACGACGGCCGAGCTGACGCCTGCATCTGCAATCCGGAAGTCTTCGACACCCTGGTCGCCCAAACACGCGACATTCTGAGACGGCTGGGCAGCGCCTGCGAGCAGGATTCGGCCACCAATCAACTCTCCTTCCTGATCGACATGCTGCCGTCGGACGACAAGTCCAACAAGGTAAAGGACGCATTGCGACGGCTCATCGAAGGAATTAAGAAGGCTTGATCCGGACCGGGGGGCTTGAAGGCGAGAATGGTGGACGAGGGACACTCGATCGGCGTTTCCGTTAGATCACCTCGTAGATCCGATTCAGGGGGAGCAAGCCGACCCTGGCCTGTGAATCGATGGGAGGGGCGCCTCCATCCCGTTGATTCAAAAAAACAGCCTTCTCGTCGCGCAAAATGACGTCGGTTATCCGTGGGCTGGCCCTGCAGCACTCCCAAACGGCGTCCGTCGTGCGAGGGACAAGACCTATTCGTTATTCGCAATCGGTTCATGGAGCACTACCGATGGCCAGTTTCGCGCACTACACAACTCGTTCGGTCGAAATGGTTAACTTCATTGATGAAGATGACCCCTGGTTCGCAGAGAACCAACCGGACGACCAAGGGTTCACAAGACCGACCTATCACGTTACGCGTTCCAAAACCGGTCCGGCTGCACGCGTAGCCCCCAAAGATACGATTTGGCTCTTTTCGCAGTTGAAGTCTCCATTCGGTACCCTACCTCCAGCGTTGGATGCGAAAATAGTTGTTTCCTCCATCGCTAAGCGTGCCGTTGCTGGCAATGGCGGCTTTCGGTATGAGGCTCATCCAGAGTTGTCTCGCTGGTTTCCGCTGAGAGATGTTTCAACAACCTTGCTCGAACTAAACACCATTGATTTTAGGCGCAACAATTCGCCCTTGCTTAAGGGTCCATCCCAGCATATTGGTAGGGCACTTCAGAATATGCGAGAGCTAAAGTCTGACGAACCGTTGCTTCGATTTGAGAAAGAATGCGATGGCTTGCCCTACGATTTCGTTAGTTATCGAATACTGGATGGCACACAGTATGCGTTTCTCCAGGTCTGCGCATTGGTCGGTTCGGGGAAATGCGTTTGGTGGGATCGATGGTCACTACCCAGGCGATTGGCGGAAAGGCGAGAGTTTCTGAGTAATAATTCCCTAGACAAACACATTATGGACTCAATCGGGGGCTCGGAAAGCGTCTGGGGCGTAGAGTCTGACGGCTATGGTAAGGAAGGGACCTATTCGGCAAAGGAAAAGGCAGAAGCGAAGAGGCTCGGAAAGCTAACAGGGTGATGCAAAAGCGCCAGACTCCTCACCAGCAAAGGGCCCCAGCGTAATTTTCATGGCGACTTCACGGCGAGATTTGATTTTTCAATTCGATTCGAGGTGCCGAATCGCGCATCGGAGGACGCTCCGACGGGCAGTTTCGGATACCACTTCATGCTTCCGCCCTCGAATTGCTCAATTTCGCAATTCTGAGAAGGTTGTAGGCCGCGCCGGATATGAAGGCCGCCATCTGGGTTTTCGCCTGACCAATGAATCGGCTCTTTCTCATTCCGCCCACCGTCTTAAGCCAGCCAAATATCTCTTCGACCCGCTTTCGTTTTCGCTGGCTGATTCGATAGCCTTCGGTCCGCG
>NZ_WUAF01000050.1 GCF_009800965.1 Cognatazoarcus halotolerans
ATGGCCAGCGCGAAGGTGTCGCCTTCGTCGATGCTGCCCGCTCCACCGATGTTCAGGCTCGGCGCGACATTGTTCACCGTGATGGTCTTGGTGCCGGCGACAAAGCTGCCGTCCTCGTCGGTGACCGTCAGCGTAATCGTGGCGCTGGCGTCACCGTCGGCATAGACATGCTCGATGCTGCCTCCAAGCGCGGCGAACTCGGCTGCGCTGAAGCTCTGCACGTTGCCATCACCCCAGTCGAGGCTGTAGTCGGTGGCGGTGTCGGCACCCGGATCGATCAGACTGCCCAGGCTCAGGGTGTAGCTGCTGGCTTCATCGACGCTGTCGGCTCCGCTGAGCTCGATGGAGGGGGCGACGTTAGCAACCGTGACGCTGAAGCTGTCGCTTGCCGTTTCTCCGGCAACGTCGGTAATGGTGACGCTGACCGTGTAGGTGGCGCTGCCATCCTCGTAGGTGTGATTGAGCGGCAAGGAGGTACTGCCGAGTGTGCCGCTCTCGGTCGTGCCATCCCCATAGTCGACCGTGTAGCTCCAGCCGGCTGCGCCATTGTCGGCGCCGTCGGCAAAAGCGATGACACGGCTGAAGGTGGCGCCTTCGTCGAGGCTGACATCCGGGCCGGCCTCGAAGGAGACGGTGTCGGTCGGCGGCAACACGCTCAGCGAGACGGCACCCGCATCGGCGTGCGTGCCGTCCTCGTCGATCAGGCTGACACTGACCGTGTAGTCACCGGCTGCGGCGTAGTCGTGGCTCACGTCACCGGCACTCGCCACGGTGTCCGTGCTGCCGTCGCCCCAGTCGATGACGTAGCTCGTGACCGTATCGGTGCCCGGGTCGGTAATGCTGCCGAGGTTCAGGATGTAGCTCGCCCCCAGCGTCACCGAGCCACTGCCCGTGAGCGCAATGCTCGG
>NZ_WUAF01000051.1 GCF_009800965.1 Cognatazoarcus halotolerans
GTGTTGAGGGTGGCGGCCTTGAGGCCGGCGTTGTCGTGTTCCGCGATAACGAGAATGGCCATGTCAGATCACCTTCGCTTCGTTCTTGAGCTTGTCGACCAACTGGGCCACGTCGGCCACCAGCACCCCGGCACTGCGCCCGGCCGGTTCGACCACCTTGAGCGTGGTCAGGCGCGGACTCACGTCCACCCCCAGCCCGCCCGGCTCGACCGTCTCGAGCGGCTTCTTCTTGGCCTTCATGATGTTCGGCAGGGTCGCGTAACGCGGCTCGTTGAGCCGCAGATCGGTAGTGACCACCGCCGGCAGCGGCAGCTCGAGCGTCTCGAGCCCGCCGTCGATCTCGCGCGTCACCTTCACCGAGCCCGCACCCACCTCGACCTTCGAGGCAAAGGTGGCCTGCGGCCAGCCCAGCAGTGCGGCCAGCATCTGGCCGGTCTGGTTCGAATCGTCGTCGATCGCCTGCTTGCCGAGGATCACCAGCTGCGGCGCTTCCTTCTCGACCAGCGCCTTGAGCAGCTTGGCCACCGCCAGCGGCTGCAACTCGGCATCCGACTGCACCAGAATCCCGCGGTCCGCACCGATCGCCATCGCCGTGCGCAGCGTCTCCTGACACTGCGCTACCCCGCACGACACCGCCACCACCTCCGTGGCCGTGCCCGCTTCCTTGAGCCGCACCGCCTCTTCGATCGCAATCTCGTCGAACGGGTTGATCGACATCTTCACGTTCGCAAGCTCTACACCCGACTGGTCCGCCTTCACACGGACCTTCACGTTGTAATCCAC
>NZ_WUAF01000052.1 GCF_009800965.1 Cognatazoarcus halotolerans
GCCACCTTCGCCCCGATGATCGTCGGGAAGGCATAACCGCAGTTACCGAAGCTCATCGCCGCAAAGAACGAACGCGGCTTCTCGAAACGCAGATAACTGTTGGCCACCGAATTGATGTTGCCGATATCGGTCGACACCATCACATCCTCCGGCATCGCCTTCTCCAGCTCGCGCAGCACCTGGCGCGGATGCAGGTAGTTACCCCCCTGGAAGGTCTTCTCCTTCGCGTTCTCCTCGATCATGTCGAGGCTGAAGGCATCCTTCTCGTGGGTCCAGTCATCGAGCTCCTTCTCCCAGGCCGCCTTCTCCTCGGCGATCCTGCCCGCGCGCTCGGCCTTGGTCGCATCGCAGGCCAGCGTGCGGCCCTCGAGCAACCGGGTCAGCGCCACCGCGGAAGCCTTCGCATCGCCGCAGATACCCACCGAAATCTTCTTCACCAGGCCGAGCATCTTGTTGTCCGCATCGATCTGAATGATCTTCGCCTGCTTCGGCCAGTAATCCATGCCATGCTGGGGCAGCGTCCCGAAGGGACCCAGGCGCGAACCGAGCGCCACCACCACATCGGCCTGCGAAATCAGCTTCATCGCCGCCTTCGAACCCTGGTAACCCAGCGGGCCGCACCACAGCGGATGGCTCGCCGGGAACGAATCATTGTGCAGATAACTGTTCACCACCGGCGCACCCAGGCGCTCGGCCAGCGCCTTGCACTGCTCGACCGCATCGGCCATCACCACCCCGCCGCCCGAGATGATCACCGGGAACTTCGCCGT
>NZ_WUAF01000053.1 GCF_009800965.1 Cognatazoarcus halotolerans
GCCAGCAGCTCGGCCGCCGCCTGGAGGCTCTGCTCACCGCCCGCACCGCGATCGAGCCGCGCCGGCTTCGGAATCTCGCAGGTGATGTCACCGTAGAAATAATCGCGCGGAATGTTCAGCTGGGTCGGCCCCATCTCGCTCATCGCCCGATCGAAACAACGCCCGGTGTACTCCGCCATGCGCGCCGGATGGGTCACATGCCCCTGGTACTTGGTGAACTCCTGGAACATCGGCAACTGGTTGCACTCCTGGAAGCCGCCCAGGCCGATCCCCATGGTGCCGGTCTCCGGCGTCACGATCACCACCGGGCTGTGCGCCCAGTAAGCGGCCCCGATGGCCGTCACGCAGTTCGAGATGCCCGGCCCGTTCTGGCCGATCACCACCCCATGGCGGCCCGACACGCGCGAGAAGCCATCGGCCATGTGGCCGGCGCCCTGTTCATGTACAACCGGGATCAGACGGATGCCTGCCGGTGCGAAAATGTCCATCGCATCCATGAAGGCCGAGCCCATGATGCCGAACATGTCGGTCACGCCATTGGCGACCAGCGTCTCGACGAAGGCCTCGGAAGGGGTCATGCGGGTCGGCCCGACGGGCACGGAACGGTTGGCTTGCTCGCTCATGGCGTGTGTCTCCTGTAAGGGTTGTTTCTCATAAACCGGTACGGAATGTTCCGGCAAGTGAGATTGGAGGCAACTGTAGGGGGAGAATGA
>NZ_WUAF01000054.1 GCF_009800965.1 Cognatazoarcus halotolerans
GCCCGACGGGCACGGAACGGTTGGCTTGCTCGCTCATGGCGTGTGTCTCCTGTAAGGGTTGTTTCTCATAAACCGGTACGGAATGTTCCGGCAAGTGAGATTGGAGGCAACTGTAGGGGGAGAATGAACGAGAGTCAACGGGAAAATACAAAAAACGATACGACTTGTACCGAAAACAGAAATTGCACTAAGATGGAGTCACCATGAACGAAGCGATACATCTGAGCCGAGAAGCGGCCCGCATTGACGGGGACACAC
The DNA here is from genome assembly GCF_009800965.1 of Cognatazoarcus halotolerans. GTDB lineage: Bacteria > Pseudomonadota > Gammaproteobacteria > Burkholderiales > Rhodocyclaceae > Cognatazoarcus > Cognatazoarcus halotolerans. The sequence continues at coordinate 259 of NZ_WUAF01000054.1, forward strand.
CGACGCTGCGCCTGTTTGCGCTGCTCGAAGTGATTGCCTGCAAGGACCAGCTGTTCTCGCTGCAGAGCCTTGTGGAAGAGACGGGGCTGCCCAAGCCGACGCTGCACCGGATGCTGCAGCAGCTCGAGAGCGCGGGGATGCTGCAGCGGGACGCGGACGGCCGCCACTACAGCACCGGTGTGCGGCTGCGGCGCATGGCGGAGAACCTGCTGCTGAACAACACGGTGCATGGCGCGCGCCACGCGGTGCTGCGTCAGCTGGTCGAGGAAGTGGGGGAGAGCTGCAACATCACGGCGCTCTCGGGTAGCGAGGTGCTGTACCTGGACCGGGTGGAGACGCCGGCGCCGCTGCGCTTTTACCTGCACCCGGGCTCGCGGGTGCCGGCGCACTGCTCGGCCAGCGGCAAGCTGTTCCTTGGGCAGATGAGCCCGA
>NZ_WUAF01000055.1 GCF_009800965.1 Cognatazoarcus halotolerans
AGCATGTCGTCGGGGCGTACGTTGCGGAACATGCCGTTGCGCTTGGCCACCGGGGTGCGCGTGGCGGCGACGATGTAGGCGTCCTGAATCTGTTTGCTCATGGTTCTCTCCAGTGTCTCGGGCTCAGTTGCGCAGCGGCTTGCCGGTTTCGAGCATGTGCGCGATGCGCTGCTGGGTCTGTTCGGTCTGCAGCAGCTCGACGAAGAGCGCGCGCTCGACATCGAGGATCCACTGCTCGGAGACTTCGGCGTTGGTGTCCACCTCGCCACCGCACAGCGCCGTGGCCGCGGCGCGCGCCACCTTGTAGTCGTGCGCCGAGATGAAGCCGCCCTCGGCCATGTTCACCAGCATCATCTCGCAGGTGGCGATGCCGTTTCGGCCGGCCACCTTGACCGCGTTGTCGACCAGCGGCGCCCGCCAGCCGGCCTCGGCCATGGCGCGGGCCCGGCGGATCGCCGCGTAGAGCAGCTCGTGGGCGTTGAAGAGGATGTCGTCGGAGGCCTTGCCGAAGCCCATCTGCACCGCCTCGAGCGCGCTCTTGGCGACCTTGGCCATGGCGATGGTCTGGAAGCTCTCCTGG
>NZ_WUAF01000056.1 GCF_009800965.1 Cognatazoarcus halotolerans
TCCTCCGATGCGCGATTCGGCACCTCGAATCGAATTGAAAAATCAAATCTCGCCGTGAAGTCGCCATGAAAATTACGCTGGGGCCCTTTGCTGGTGAGGAGTCTGGCGCTTTTGCATCACCCTGCTAGGTATGTATGGCAGCTTGAATGATGTCAATGTTTTCTCAGGATATATATCCTGCAAGGATGGATCATATATTGGTGTGTTGGGAGGTGTATTTTCTGATGTGGCGCCACAAAAGCATTCGGATGGGTCTGGATTTTTAGGGATGATCGTTACTAGGCGTTGCTTTTCAATAGAAAAGAACTCGACTTTTATCAGACATTACGTTTTATCGTACGACAAGCGAAATAGACGATACGGTGATCCGGATGGTGATCCTCGGCTATTGAAAGCGTGCGGAAACTATGAGCAATCTCTACCAGGGTTAGCAGGTTGATGCAAAACCCAGTGAACGAACGGCCCTGGCAAATGTCATAGCCTGGTCTTCCGAACCCTTGTCCTGACAGCGATGCGTGGCCAACTTGATCCCCTGTCCTCGATGTTCCATTACT
>NZ_WUAF01000057.1 GCF_009800965.1 Cognatazoarcus halotolerans
TGGTGCATCACCGCGAGGATCGAGAACACGCCGACGCGGTTGGCGACGAAGTTGGGGGTATCGTGGGCGCGCACGATGCTCTTGCCGAGCCGGGTGGTGAGCCAGGCTTCGAGATCGTCGAGCATCGCGGCGTCGGTGCTGGCGGTGGCAATCAGCTCGACCAGCGCCATGTAGCGCGGCGGGTTGAAGAAGTGGATACCGCAAAAGCGCGGCCGCAGCGCTTCAGGCATGCCTTCCGAGAGCGTGTTGATCGACAGCCCCGAGGTGTTGGAGGCGAAGATCGCATCGGCGCGGATGAAGGGCGCGACCTTGGCGTACAGATCACGTTTCCATTCCATCTTCTCGGCGATGGCTTCGATCACCAGGTCGCACTCGCGCAGCTTCTCGAGATCCGAGCCGTAGTTGGCCGCCTCGATGAAGCGCACCCGGTCGCGGCTCGCCAGCGGCGCCGGGTCGAGCTTGCGCAGGCCCGCCAGCGCCTTGTCGACGATGCCATTGGCCGCCCCTTCCTTCGCCGCCAG
>NZ_WUAF01000058.1 GCF_009800965.1 Cognatazoarcus halotolerans
CGACTTCATCCGCGGTTGGCGCGATCAGAAGTCGGCGAACGCGCCGACACGCGCCTTCGTGCCGCTGAAGTTCGAACTGGGCGAAGCCTTCCAGTTCGACTGGAGCGAGGAGCGGCTGGTGATCGGCGGCGTGTGGCGCCGGCTGATGGTCGCGCACTTGAAGCTGTGCGCAAGCCGCGCTTTCGTGCTGGTCGCCTATCCGAGCCAGGAGCACGAGATGCTGTTCGACGCCCATACCCGCAGCTTTGCGGCGCTGGGCGGCATCCCCCGGCGCGGCATCTATGACAACATGAAGACCGCGGTCGACAAGGTCAGGAAGGGCAAGGGCCGCGTCGTCAATGCGCGCTTCTCGGCGCTGTGCGCCCACTACCTGTTCGAGCCGGAATTCTGCAATGTCGCTTCGGGCTGGGAGAAGGGCGTCGTGGAGAAGAACGTCCAGGACAGTCGGCGGCGGATCTGGCTGGATGCCGGCAAGCTGAGGTTCGGCAGCTTCGCCGAACTGAACGACTGGCT
>NZ_WUAF01000059.1 GCF_009800965.1 Cognatazoarcus halotolerans
CCATGCCGTAGGCGATGCCGAGGTTCTCCTGCTTCGCGAAGACGGCCGGGTTGAGGCTCACCTTGTTGCCCATGATCTGCGGCATCACGCTCATCGACTCGGTACCGGCGGCGATCATCACCTCGGCTTGGCCGAGGCGGATCTGGTTGGCCGCATCGGCGACCGCCTGCACGCCCGACGAGCAGAAGCGGTTGATGGTGATGCCCGGCACCGTGTCGGGCAGGCCCGCCAGCAGCAGGCCAATGCGCGCCACGTTCATGCCCTGCTCGGCCTCCGGCATGGCGCAGCCGACGATCACGTCGCCGATCTCGCCTGCCTCGAGGCCCGGCACCTTGTCGACCACTGCCCGCAGCACATGCGCCAGCATGTCGTCGGGGCGTACGTTGCGGAACATGCCGTTGCGCTTGGCCACCGGGGTGCGCGTGGCGGCGACGATGTAGGCGTCCTGAATCTGTTTGCTCATGGTTCTCTCCAGTGTCTCGGGCTCAG